>NZ_JBIAYD010000002.1:0-988329 GCF_042897315.1 Streptomyces sp. NPDC001068
AGGCCCAGATAGGCGAACGCCTCGGCATCTCCCAGATGCACGTCTCCCGGCTCCTGTCCCGCACCCTCACCCGCCTCCGCGAAGGCATGCTCACCTGAGGCGGCTACCGGGCCCCGGGCCGCACGGGCTCGGGCCACCCGGTCGCGTACTAGAGGCTCCCGTGCTCGGGTGCGCCGGGCGGATGCAGACGGCAGTGGGCGACCACTTGTTTGCCGGTGCCGTGCACGAAGGTCTGCAGCCTGCCGCACAGCCGGATCACCAGGTGCAGGCCGTGTCCGCCGACCCGGCGGGCGTCGTGCCCGGGCAGTACGGGAGGGCGCGGCGAGCTGTCGCGCACGGCGATGCGCAGCACGCCGGTCTCGGGTGACACCTCCAGGGCCAGACCGCCCGGGCCCGGCGCGTGCCGCAACGCGTTGGTGACCAGCTCGCTGACGACGAGCTGGGCGTCCTGGCTCGGCCGGTGGCCGGGATGGTGACCGGCCCGCGCCAGCAGCGCGCGCACGGCGGCCCGCGCGTCCGCGACCGACACGTCCGTCGACTTCCAGGCGGCGTCGAACCGCAGGGGCAGGGCGGGTTCCTGTTCGTCCGACGTCCGATTCTTCAGCGGGGTAACCATAAGCTCATCCCGTTTGTTGTCCTTGCCTTCGGCTTTCCCGTCGACTCGCCTACTAATCCGCAGTTGCAAAAGGCCTCCCCGGTTCGTCGCAGGGAGGCCTTTTGCATGAGAAAGACGGACGTCACCGCTTGAAGGCGTCCTTGGCCTTTTCCTTTGCCTGCCGGGCGTCGCCCTTGCTCTTCTCCATCTGCCCCTCGGCGGCCATGCGTTCGTTCCCGATGGTGTCTCCCAGAGCCTTCTTGGCCTTCCCCGCGGCCTGCTCGGTCTTCGCCTTGGCCTTCTCGCTGGCAGTCATGGAAAATGCCTCCTCATATCCTTCGGTGCCGCTGTCGCGGTAACCCGCTAGTGCCCCGGCTCTCCCATCGCAAACAACAAGCCCGCTCCGCATGAAGGAGAAACGCAGGGGCATACGGCAGGTCAGGAGGTCGACAGTCATGGTTCCTTTGCTTTTTGTACTACTCCTTGCAGTGATACTTTTCGGCGCTGGTTTCGCGGTCAACGTGTTGTGGTGGGTGGCCGTCGCCGTGCTGGTCCTGTGGGTCCTCGGATTCGTGATGCGCTCCCCCGCCGCGGGCGGCGGCCGAGGTCGCTGGTACCGCTGGTGACCTGAACTTCCGCGAAAGGGCCGCCCAGGGGCCGACCGTCATGACGGTCGGCCCCTTCTGGCGTTGACCCGGTCCACCCGGATATCGCCGAAGAAGAACGGCACGCTCGCGACGCGCACGCCGCGAGCAACACGCCCGCCGGAGCCTGACGCAGCCTCGGGAGCTGCTGGACGAGTGGGGCATCTGCGGGTAGCGGGGGCGCCGGGCTTGAATCTCCCGTGGCGGGAGGTTCTAGCGTGGCCGTCGTGATCGGGAAAGACGGCACCGGACGCCGGTGGAGCATCGGCGAGGTCGCGCGGGCGAGCGGAGTGACGGTTCGCGCGCTCTACCACTACGACGAGATCGGCCTACTGAGTGCCAGTGAGCGCACCGTGTCGGGGCACCGCCGCTATACCGAGGCTGACCTGCGGCGGCTGTACCGGGTGCGGGCACTGCGCACACTCGGGCTGTCGCTGGAGGGGATCGCGGACGCGCTGGCCGGCCCGGCGGACGATCTGCCGACCCTGCGCGAGCTGCTGGCGAGGCAGCTGCGTGCGCTGGAGCAGCAGGCTACGCGAATCCACCGGCTCCAGCTCCGGCTGGACGGACTGCTGCGGCAACTCGACGACGCCTCGATGCCCGATCCGGACCAGTTCATGGCGACCTTGGAGATGCTCTCAGTGTTCGAGACCTCATTCACACCGGAACAGCGGGACCAACTGGCCCACCGCAGAGACCGACTCGGCCCGGAGTCCGTCGAGGAGGCCAGGACCCGCTGGGCCGGACTGGTCGAGCAGCTCCTGAGCCACGTCCAGGACGACTCCCCCGTGACCGATCCGCGGGTACAGGAACTGGTCCGGCGCTGGGACGAACTCGGATCCGCGTTCCATGCCGAAGGTGCCGCCGGTGAGCAGACCAAGGCCGCGGCCCGGAAGATGTGGCAGGACAACAGCGCCGAGTTCAGTCGGGGACTGCCCTGGACCGCCGAGCAGATGACCGCGCTGGTCGCCTACCTGGAGCGCGTGCGGCAAGTGCGCTGACATCTCGGCCCAGCCGCGTCCACGGTCAGGCGCGCGTCCCGAGGCATCCACGCGGCGCCTGGACTACCGCATGCGCGCGTGCACGCCGGGACGCCTGCACGCGTCGACGCCTGGACGCCTGCTCGGTTCAGGCGATGGTGACGTCGATGCCGGCTTCCCGAAGTGCGGCCACACGGCTGGGGTCGGCGGTGGCGTCGGTGACCACCGCCCGCAGAATCGTCGGCGGGCCGACGTACGCGCGGGCGGTGCGGCCGATCTTGCTGCCGTCGGTGGCCGCGATCACCCGGCGGGCGGACGCGACGGCCGCCTTCTTCACCATCGCCTCGTCGAGGTCGTAGGCCGTCAGTCCGTCGTCGGCGGTCAGGCCGCAGCAGCCCAGGACGGCGGTGTCGAAGCGCAGCGCTCCCAGCGAGGCCAGGGTCAGCGGTCCCACGAGCGCTCCCTCCGGAACGCGCGGCCGGCCGCCCGGGACCAGAAGTTCGGTCGGTTCGGGGCTCTCGGCCAGGACGGCGAGTGCCTGCAGCGACAGCGGCATGACCGTGATCTTCCGTCCCCTCAGCAGCCGTGCGACTTCCAGGCAGGTGGTGCCGCTGTCGAGCAGCACGGTCTCTCCGTCGGTGACGGACGAGGCCACCGAGGCGGCGATACGGCGCTTGGCCTCGAGTGCCTCGTGGACGCGCAGGGCGAACGGCGGCTCCTCACCCCGCAGCAGCAGTGTGCGGGCACCGCCGCGCATCCGTTCCAGAACCCCCTGCGCCGCGAGGTGGTCGAGATCGCGGCGGACGGTCATCTCGGAGGCGCCCGTCAGGCGCGCCAGGTCTGTGACGGTGGCCGTCCCCGCGTCCTGGACCTGCTGGGCGATAAGGCGATGCCGTTCCGCAGTGCTGCTCATAGCCGTGATTCAACACCATCAGCTTCGAACACTTACAGTGTGAGAAGGAAGCTGTTTCAAACATCTACCATGTTCGTTATGGTGTTCGGCATGGACAGAGGACTGCGCGTCGCACGCGCCGTGACATTCGTGTACTTCATCCTCAACGGCACGCTGCTGGGCATGTGGGTGGTGATGATCCCCGCCGTCGAGGAACGCGTGGGCATCAGCCACGCGGCCCTGGGAGGCTTCCTCGTCCTGCTGGGGGTGGGAGCCTTCGCCGGCATGCAGCTGGGCGGCAGGCTGTGCGACCGGATCGGCTCCCGTGTCGTCGTCCCGGGCGCCGCGGTGCTCTGCAGCGCGACCCTCGTACTGCCCGGTCTCGCCGACCGGCCCTGGACCCTCGGAGCCGCCCTGCTGGCCTTCGGCTTCGGCAACGGCACCCTGGACGCCAGCATGAACGCCCACGCCGTACAGGTCGAACGCGCCTACGGCCGCCCGGTGATGTCGGCCTTCCACGCCACGTTCTCCGTCGGTGGCGTCCTGGCCGCACTCGCCGGCGCGGCCGCCTTCGGCCTCGGGTTGGGCGTGCCCGCCGCGCTCACCGCCGTCGGGGTCCTCAGTATCGCCGTCGCCCTTGCGGCCGCACGCGGCCTGCTGCCCGCCATCACCCCCTCCCCCGCAGGCCACCAGGGAGCCGGCGCGCCCGCGCCCGGCAGCCGGGCCGTCCCGAGAAGGATCTGGCTCCTGGCCGTCCTGGCGTTCCTGATCATGCTGTGCGAGGGCGCCGCCAACGACTGGAGCGCCCTGCACCTCAAAACCGTCCTGGGCGCACCGGAGAGCACGGCCGCCTTCGCCTACGGCACCTTCGCCGCCGCCATGACCATCGGCCGGCTTCTCGCGGACGCCATCTGCGCCCGCTTCGGGCCGGTGAACGTGCTGCGCTACGGCTCAGCCCTGGCCGCCGGAGGTATCACGCTCGTGGCTCTCGCCCCGTGGATCCCGGCGGCCCTCGCCGGCTGGGCACTGTTCGGCCTCGGCCTGTCCGGGTGCGTCCCCCAACTGTTCAGCGCCGCCGGACACACCGACCCGGCCGCGGCCGGAGCCAATGTGTCACGCGTCGCCGGCCTGGGCTACATCGGCATGCTCGCCGGTCCCGCCGTCATCGGCTGGATGACCCATCTGATGGACCTCAACCACACCTTCCTGCTTCCGGCCCTCTTCTGCGCCGTCGCCGCGGCAGCGGCCGGAGTCCTGCACACCCCTGCCGGCACCGCGACCACCACCGACGCCCATCCGCTGCCCGCCGAAGCAGCCTCCTGACCGCCGGTGCGGCGCGCCCTGACCCACGCCGCACCGGCTCAACCCCCTCCGCACGCAACCAACAACCCCGGCCCTCCCCTTCAGCCCCCTCCCGAAGGCTCTCGCCCACCCTCGGCAAACCGGCAACACAACACATCAACAGCCCGCGGATACGTACGCGGCGGACACATGAGGTGCCCCTCCAGAGGGACGGTCCTGACGAGACGTGCCAGGCGTACGAGGCCACACCGCCGTCCAGGGTTCGAGAACGCCGGAGACCACCCGCCCAGTACCGAACTGACGCAGAATCTCGAACACGCCCTGCGCGGCGGTCCCGAGTACTCCACGCGATAGGGGGGCGCGCCCCGCCGCCGGGGGTCCGGGGCAGGGCGCTGGTGGGGCCGGAGACGTCAGTTGGCGCAGATGGCGTAGACGCTGATGCCGACGCTGCTATAGGCGTTCTGCCTGCCGAGGCCGATCCAGCCGGTTCCATCGGAGGTGGGGAAGCTGCCGACGAGGATGGCGTCGTTGCCCTGGGCTTCGGCCCCGCCGCCGATGACGTGCTTGCCGGACGGGCAGTACGCCACCCGTCGCTGGAAGTTCGGCACGGTGGCGTTGGGGAGCGTGACGATCTGATAGCCGTCGACGACACGGGTCTGAGCGGGCTTGGTGGCGGGAGCGTGCTCGGGGGCTGCCTGGGCGGCCCATCCGGCTCCGGCGGCGAGTGTGAGCGCCAGTGCACCGGCGGTGAGGGCCGTCATTGCTCGCATGTCTCTCCTCCTGATCGTGCGGGCGCCTGTACTGACGTCCCGTCACAGGAGGTAACCCTGCAGTGCACAGACTGTGAGTGCCAGGTGGTTGGGGGTCAAACGCCCTGATCGTGCGAGACGGATGCGCGGAGTGCCAACAGCGCGCGGAGCGCCGCCGGTTGCCCGACCGGCGGCTCGTCGGCGTTGGACGAATCCGGTGTGGCCGCCGGTTCGGCCGCCCGTTGCGACGCTCGGCCGGCGCTCGGCGGAGGCGGCGCTCGAAACGAACGCGCCCCCGCCTCACGGCCGGTGGGGATCGAGCTGCGGACGGCGCCAACGTAGTCTTTGGCGTCTGTAGGTGGACACCATGTCCCCGGTCAGCCATGCTGCCTTGGCGGTGTTGGATCAACGCCGTGCGGGTTGCTTGAGGGGCGGGGTTCTGTGGAGCGACGGCAGGCCGCGACGACATCGGCGGAGAGCATCCGGTATCGGCTGACGCCCCTGCAAAGTCTGCCGTCCGTGGCACCCGCCCTCGTCATCACAGTTGTCCAGATCCTGTTCTGGCTGGACGGGGAAACGACTCTCCCGTTGATCGACACGCTGCTCATGTGGACTGTCCTGCTGTCGGTGCTGCTGTTCACTTCGCGGCGCCTGGGCGTCTCTCTCACGCCGTCGGCGGCCATCGTGTACAACCTCCGCCGCAGGACCGTCCCATGGTCGAACGTCCAAGCCATCCATATCGAGTCACTCCTCGGAAGCCAGACCGTAGTGATCTACGAAGCGGGCGGCCGCTGCACCCGCCTGCGGGCGCCGATCACCGGGTTCCTCAACCGGGACCGCGACTTCGAGGAGAAGTTCCACAGCATCGGCAGGTGGTGGATGGATCACCGCGGCCCCGACTGGGTTCCCGTGCCTCCGCCGGAGCCGTGGTGGCATGACCAACCGGCGCCCGGCGGCAACCCGTATCGCCCTACCTCGTAGCCTCGCAGTCAGCAACCTCCCCACCCGCTCCGGACGCGAACTGCCGTCACGCGGGCAACCCACGTAGCGCCGTGCTTCGCCGCGACAACCTCTCGCGCCTGGCAACGGAGTTGAAGTTTCAGCGGACGAGCCCGCGCCAGGCCGTGCCCCGGGCCGATGAGTCGTCTGCACAGGTCGTTTCGAGGTCGACCGGCCGTCTCGGGGACGGGGGCGGACGCCGGGGCGACGGGACCTTCCGCACGTTCCAGTGCGCGGCCCTGCCGGTCGCGTACGTTCCCGACACTTGCCCGGCATGCAAATAGGAGCATATGCTCGCATGTGTCGATCGGCGCCCCTCCGCTCCGGCGACCCACCCCCCACGTCCCGCCACCGGCCGGGACCGCCGAAGGAGACCCCACATGCGGAAGACACCCGACGACGAGGCCGCCCGCCAGGGCCTCAGCTACTACCCGTGGTGGCTGGACAACCTCGCCGACGACGCCACCCTGGAAGGCGCCGCGATGAACGGCACGGCACACGGCGCCGAGACGGTCCGCTCCATCGTGATCAAGGCCCGCGAACTGTACGGCCACCAGGACTTCGGTTACGCCGGTGACTTCGGCGACGGCGGCTTCCTCGAGATCTACGACTCCTCCGTCCACGGCGAGCCCGTGAAGGTAGTCGTGACGGTCACCCGCAACGCCGCCGGGAAGGCCCAGCACCTCGCGGTGCTGCACCGTCCGCGCAACGCGATGCTGCTCTTCTCCCGCCTCATGCACAGGGCATTCGCCGGCACCCCCGTGGCCGACCACTTCCTCGCCGACGACGAGTCCTGATCCACCGAACCGGCGGTTGCGTGAGCGGCGTCCGCCGTCGACACCCACCGCGACAGCGGCTGACCCTGCGATCACGCCGCGGCACACCCATCCGATCACTCACCAAGGAAACAACTCATGGCCACCAATGATCTCGTTCTCATCCCCGGCGCCGGCGGCGTCGGCCGCACTGTGTTCGAACGACTGCGTGAGCAGGACGTGCCCGTGCGGTTCATGGTCCGCACCGATGACGAGCGAGCCGCCGAGCTGCGCAGGCTCGGCGCGGAGGTCGTCGTAGGCGACCTGACCCGGCCCGACTCCGTGGCGGCCGCGCTGCGGGGCGTGACGCGGATGTACTTCGCCATGCGCGTGTCACCGGACCACCTGCTGGCGGCCACGATGGTGGCCTCCGTCGCGCGTGAGTACGGGAAGCTGGACGCCCTGGTCGACCTGTCCCAGATGACGGTGTCGCAGATGACCGCCACCAGTACCGCGGAGTCGCACCAGCAGCGGCTGCACTGGCTCGCGGAGCAGGTGTTCGACTGGTCGGGCCTGCCGGTGGTCCACGTCCGGCCCACGTCCTTCCTGGACAACCCCCTCTTCACGTCGCTGGCCGCACGGACCATCCAGGAGAACGGCACGATCGCCCTGCCGTTCGGCGCCGGACGCACCTCACCGGTCGCCATGGACGACGTCGCACGGGTCGTATCCACCGTGCTCGGCGACCCGGCTCCGCACATCGGGCAGGTCTACGAGCTCACCGGGCCACGCTCCGTGGACATGAACGAACTGGCAGCGGAGTTCACCCGGGCCCTCGGCCGCGAGGTGCGCTACGTGGACGTCCCGCCGGCCCGGTGGGAGGCGGAGGTACTCGCCAAGGTGGCACTGCCGCCGCACATAGAGCGCCACATCGCCGCCATGGGCCGCCTGCACCGGGAGAACCGCTACGACCGTACGGCCGACGGCGTCGAGCGGGTGACCGGCATCGCCCCTCAGCCGATCGAGGAGTTCGTGGCCGCCCGCAAGGACTTCTACCTGGGCTGACCGCTCCGTCACGGGGGGGATCAGGCCCGCGACCCCTTCGCCCCCTTCGCCTCCTTCGCGGCCACTGAGAATCGGTGTGGCCCGCGTCGGGAGCGGTGCGTCCGCTGGACGTCGACGACGTCACCCCACGCCTCCAGGCGGCTCAGGACTCCGGTCCCGCGATCGACCATCCCGGCGTGTTGGGCACCCAGTGGAGATCCCCGCTGCCGACGGCGTTACCGCACTCCGCGCACACGGTGGTCGGCCGGACCCGGTGCCCGTGGTGTTCCAGTGTCATGGGCGGCTCGGCGACGGCCCAGCGGTCGCCCCAGGCCAGCAGGCTGACGAGCAGGGGCAGGAGTTCCCTGCCCGACTCGGTGAGGTGGTACTCAAAGCGTGTGGCCTGGTATTCGTGCTTTTCGAGAATTCCTTCGGCCACCAGGGACTTGAGCCGCGCGGCCAGTCGGTCGCGCGGCGCTCCGGTGTTGCGGGCGATCTGGCTGAAGCGCCGGTTGCCGAACATGATCTCGCGGGCGATCAGCAGCGACCATCGGTCGCCGACCAGCTCCAGGGTGGCCGCGGCCGCGCAGGGCCTTCCGGGGACTACGGGGAAATCGGACATGTTTCAGCGTAACAACTTACGGTTTGCATATCAAACCGCTCATTGCGGACCTCGATCCGACACGAACCCGCGCGACCTCGGTTTCTACACGGCGGAGGGCCCGGGGGAAGCGTCGCGCAGGACGCCTTGGGGTGGACCGCACACTCTGCTACGGTTTGAAACTCAAACCGTAATCAAGGATGGCACATGACTGCTCGAGTCACCCCCTACCTCAACTTCGGTGGCCACGCGCGTGCGGCGATGGAGTTCTACCACTCGGTCTTCGGCGGCACCCTGGACATCACCACGTACGCCGATCTCCACCGGGCGCAGGACGCCGGTCAGGAGGATCTGGTCGCTCACTCGATGCTGAAGGGCGCCGACGGCGTCATCCTCATGGGATCGGACACCACGTCCCCGGAAGCACACTCCGCCGGCGGTTCCTTCTCCGTGGCCCTCGGCGGTGACGAGACACACCTCACCGCCTACTGGCACCGGCTCTCCGACGGCGGAACCGTGACGGTGCCCTTCGCCAAGTCCGCCTGGGGCGCGCTGCACGGACAGTGTGTCGACAGGTTCGGGACCTCCTGGCTCGTGAACGTGACTGCGGGTTCGCCTTCCTGAGGGTCCGTCGTCTCACGCTCGCCCTGGCGCCGACCGCGGCCCTGCCCGAGATCCGAACGCGAGATCTCGGGCAGGGTTGTTTCCGTCTCGGACGGCGTGGCCGTCAACGCCCGGAGGGTGCGGAGACCGATCTCGCACGAGGCAGCGCCTGGACTACGCCCGCGGCGAGGCCGAGAGCCGCGAAGACCCACCAGATGTGCCGGAAATTATCCGCTCCAGGACCCATTTTCGAATTTCCCAGGAGGGCGACGAAGATGCTGACTCCCAGAACCGCCCCGAGCTGCCTGAAACTGGAGTTGATCGCGGATCCGACGGCGAACTGCGCCGGGGGAAGTTTCGCGACGGCGGCACCGGACTGCACAGGCAGTGTGAGTCCGATACCCAGCCCGGTGAGCAGGGTCCACGGAAGCCAGTGGGCCACCCAGTGCGGCGACGAGTCGACGAAGAGGGCGAATCCGATGCAGCCGATGGTCCAGGTGACGGCGCCGGCGAAAAGTACGCGTCGATGTCCGACAATGGTGGCCAGCTTGGTCGTGGAGCGTGCGACGACGGTGACGACGATCGGTCCGGCCGAACTGGCGAGCGCCGCACGCAGTACCGTGTAGTGCCATTGCGTCTGCAGGAAGATCAGATTGGCCAGCAGAAGGCCGAAGAAGGCCGTCGAGAACAGCAGCGTCGCGGCGTTGATCTCCGAGAACTGACGCTCCTTGAAAAGAGCGAGATCCATCACCGGCCGTGCGGCCCTGGACGTACGCCACAGGAACACGGGGAGAGCCACGGCCGCCCCGACGAATCCGATCACCACCCACGCGTCGGACCATCCGCGAGAAGGTCCCTCGATGATGGAGAAACTGAGAAGCGCGGGAATCGCCGCCACCAGGAGCGCTCCGAGAGGATCGGGAAGGCCCGAGGCCTGCGGGTCACGGGACTCGTGGAGCAGACCTCGGCCGAGACCTACGATCACCGCCGCGATCGGCACGTTGACCAGGAAGATCCAGCGCCAGGACGCGTACTCGGTGAGCAGCGCTCCGAGCGTGGGACCGACCGCTGCCGCCGCGGCGGCCATCGCGCCCCAGACGCCGATCGCCACATGACGTCGCGCGTCGTGGAACTCGTGCAGGACGAGCGCCAGTGAGGACGGCACGACGAGGGCGGCGAAGACCGCCTGCAACGCGCGGGCCGTGATCAGGACTCCCGCACTCGGCGCCAGCCCGCACAGCGCACTCATGAGCGCGAATCCGGCGATACCCACGATGAATATGTTCTTGCGCCCGTAGCGGTCGGCTACCCGGCCTGCCGGGATGAGCATCGCCGCGAACACCAGGCTGTACGCGTTGAGGACCCAGGCCAGATGCCCGGCCGTGGTGTTGAAACTGTGACTGATGGTCTGGAAGGCGATGTTCACGATCGTGGTGTCGAGAAAAACCACGAAGGCTCCGAGGCTGCCCAGCGCCAATATCCAACCGGCCCGGCGGTTGTCCACGGGGGCCTCACCCCCGGAACCGTCGCCGACAGCGTCCTGGCTCTCCCCGACGGTGGCGCTCTGCGCGTTGTTCACCGTACACAACTCCTGATGTCTCGTTATTAGTTGCAACTCGCTCAGGAACGGTAACAGTGCACGGTTTGAAACTCAAACCATCCATTCGGATCGTGGCACGGTGAGAGAAATCGCGAATGGTCGAATCGAACCGACAGGCAAGCAAACCCATTTCGTCACCAGCGGGCCGGCCAGCCGAACACCCCAACCCGCATCCGGATCTTCTCGACGCCCTTCCGGACGGCGCCCGCACGGCACCGGAGCCTGGTCCGATCGGGGAGGTGACTTCCCGGACCAGTACAGTTTGAATGTCAAACTGACATCAGCATACACATCACGGTTTGAAAAGCAAACCGATGTCGCGCCTCCGGCGGCACAGCCCGGCAACGGATGATCCCTGCACACCGCTGGGGCCGCCCGACGCCTGGGCATCCGCAACGAAGGCACCTTCACCGCTCCGGACTGAGTCCAGATTCCGCACTCAGCCCGGTGTACCCTGACCGGGTGAGTCCACAATCGCTACCAAGTCCGCGGCCGTGCTCGATGAGCGACGCGCTCGCAGTGATCGGTGACAGCCACTCACTGCCCCTGCTGCGCGAGCTCGTGTACGGCTTCCACCGCTTCTCAGATCTCGCGACCCTCACAGGGGCGCCGCGAACGCTGCTGACCGGTCGGCTCCGCAAGCTGGAAGAGGCCGGCGTCATCGTGCGCAAGCAGTACTCGGAGCATCCGCCGCGCTACGAGTACCACCTCACCGAGGCCGGATCGGATCTGATACCGGTCATACTCGGCCTCAAGGAGTGGGGCGAACGCCACGCCACGGAGGACGAGCCGAAGGCGGTCTTCCGGCACGGCTGCGGCGCGGAGCTTCACCCGCTCACCGTGTGCGGCGCGTGCCGTCAGGAGATCACCCCCGACGACATCGAGGTCGTCGGAGGCACCCACCCCCCGCACATCGTCCGCAGGCCATCACCCGGCCTCTGAATCCGCGCGCCGACTCGGCCGTTGGTCCTGGACCCGCAGGGCCGGCGGGGGCCTTCAGCGCGTCGAGCGACCTGTCGTCCAGGACTCGGGCTCACGCCGATACAGGATTCGTTCGCTCCGCTCGGCCGGACCGTGCGATCACTCACCGTATGCTCGCTGCCATGAGTGCCGCACAGCCCGCTCGGAAGCGCGACAGCGCCGCGACGCGTGAAGCCATTCTCGCCGCCGCGATCATCGAATTCACCGAGCACGGCTACGCCGCGGCCGGCGTTCGGCAGATCTCCGAGCGGGCGGGGGTCACGGCCATGATGATCAACCGCTACTTCGGATCGAAGAAGAACCTCTTCGCCGAAGCCGTCGAACGTGCTTTCGGTCCCCCGACGATCGTCGGGGACGATCCGGCAGGGCTGTCCCACGCCATCGCCCACAACCTCGCGGAGCGCACCGCACCCGACGCCGAGCGGCTCGACCCGTTCCTTCTTCTCCTGCGTTCAGCCGCGGAACCCGAAGCCGCGGACATCCTCCGCGCGGGCATCGAGTCCCACGTGGGCGCCCGCTTCGCCGGGCTGCTCGACGGTCCCGACGCGGACGTACGCGCGCAGCTCGGCCTCGCCCTGGTTGCGGGCACCTGGCTGCTTCGGACCATGGTCGGCACCACCGCTCTGGCGTCGGCCGGCAACGCGGACCTCGCGGATCTGGTCTGCGACATGCTCGAGCCCGTCGTCGGCCCGCGTGAGATCGCACCGCCCGCGGATCCGGCCGCCGACCGCCCCCCGCGGTAGGGAGTCGACGGCGATCACCTCGGGAGTGCGTTCACTATCGCGAATCGCGACAGGCGGGATCGAGAGGGTGCCGACGGGTCGAGGCGCTCACCTGGACCAGTGGGCGACCGACCGTGGAGTGGCCCGGCGCCCTCGCCCGCGTCAGAACGCGGAGCGGATCAGTCCGCCGTCCAGCCGCAGGGTGGCTCCGCTGACGTACTGGGCATAGTCGCTGCACAGGTAGGCGACGGCCGCCGCGATCTCGCGCGGCTCACCGAACCGACCCTGATCGTTCGGGATGAGCGCCTCGACGGAACTGCGCTCGATCTCCTCCCATGTCTCGCCCCATCCGCGAGCGGGCGCGATTCCGGTGAGGAGGTCCTTCACCGAGTCCACGAGGATCGCGCCGGGTGACACCACGTTCGAGGTCACCCCGGTGCCCTTGAGCTCACGGGCCAGCGAGACCGCGAGGTTGTGCCGGGCGGCCAGGGTCGCGTTGTACTGCGGGTGCGTGTTCATCGGCTGGGAGGCGAGGCCGCCGCCGATCGTCACCACACGCCCCCAGCCCCGCTCACGCATGCGCGGCACCAGGTGCCGGATCATCCGCACACCCGACACGACATTGACGTCGTACGTCGACAGCCACTCCTCGGGAGTCGCCTCCGACCAGCCCAGATGACGGTAAAAGCCCGCGTTGTTGATCAGGATGTCGACCGGGCCCCGTTCGGCCGCCGCGCGAGCGACTTCGGTCGCGGCCTCGTCGCTCGCGAGATCTCCCAGCACCGTGGTCGCCGAACCGCCGTCCGCGCGGATCTCCCCGGCCACCCGTTCCGCACGGTCCTTGTCCCGCCCGTGAACGACCACCGTCGCGCCTTCGGCCGCCAGCATCTTCGCGATGGCCTCACCGAGCCCGGAGCTCGAACCGGTGATCAGCGCTCGTCTTCCACTCAGCTTCAGGTCCATGCCGTGTTCTCTTTCTTGGACATATCGAATGACGGCAACGTCGGGAGACGTTCCCGATAGCAAGTCTACATCTGCATACTTATGGCTGACGGCGGGCAGCGGACCGAGGCCGCCGGGGATCAACCGCACGGCGACGAACGCACGGCAGTGTGGGCAGGGAAGTTCACCTCACGACCGCAGTACACGCGGTGCGCCCGGAAGACCGGCCGTCAGATGCCCGGCGTCCGGCTGCCCCTCGACCCGTCCGATTCCGCCGCCGTCGCCAGTCGGCTCCGGCGGCCTCTCCCGGTGCCTCGGGAACAGAACCCGTCCGTCACCGCTGAAGGATCTCCACCAGTCGGGGACCGGTCGCCGACATCCCCTTCCGGATGTACTCGGTGAGGTCCTCCAGTGACTCGGCCCGGTGCGTCTCCACGCCGTAACCACGGGCGATGTCCAGCACGTTGAGGCCGGAGATGTCGAGATAGTCGCCCTCGGGGACGTGCAGGATCTCCGAGAACTCCTGGAGGGCGCGGTACTTGGTGTTGGTGCAGACGACGAACGTGACGGCCACCCGGTGGCGTGCCGCGGTCCACAGCGCCGCCGGGGTGTACTGCATCGCCCCGTCCCCGATCAGCGCGACGACGGGACGTTCGGGGTTGCCGAGCCGCAGTCCGATGGCGGCCGGCAGTCCCCAGCCGAGGCCGCCTGCGGCGCAGTAGAACAGCGACTTCGCCCGGGTGATGGTCAGCCGGTCTCGTACCAGGTCGGACGAGGTCCACTCCAGGGCGATGACGGTGTCGTCGTTCTTGCCGGCCTCGACCGCGTCGAGGATGGCCTCAGTCGTGAAGTGCGGTCCGCCGGTGTCCGCCTCGGCGATCGTGCGCTCCGCCGGCCAGGGGCGTTGGCTCGGGGACGCGGCCTCGGCGATCCGCACCAGGGCGTCGGACGGGTCTCCGACCGAAATACGCCCGAAGGGGGCCCGTGCCGCCTCGTCCGGGTCGTCGGTGACCGCGTACACGCGCACGCCCGGACGCAGGAAGTCGTCCGTGCTGGGAGCGTGGTACCGGAACACGGGCGCCCCGACGCAGACCACCACGTCGTACGGTGCCAGGACGTCCGCGATCGCGCCCGCCGCGGACGGCAACTGGCCCTGGTAGCAGCGGTGCCGGGTCGGAAACGGCGAACGCGGCGGGCTGGGCGCGATCCAGACGGGGAGGCGGGCGCGCTCGGCCAGCGCGACGGCGGCCCGGAACCCCTCCTCGGTGTCCGCGCCCGGTCCCAGCACGAGGACCGGCGCCGACGCTCCGTCGAGGGCCTGGACCAGGGTGTCGAGCGCCTTCTGCGGGACCACCGGGGCGCCGTCCACGCCGCGATCGAGCAACTGCTTCAGCGCGCTCTCCTCGGCGGGCTCGGTCCAGTCGTCCAGGGGGACGGAGAGGTAGACCACGCCCCTCGGCGCGGAGTCGGCAAGCATCAGGCCCTTGGAGACCAGGGCCGGACCGTCCTGCGGGCGCAGTGGCTCTCCCGACCACTTCACCAGCGGATCCGCGAGTTTGACCGGGTCGACGTTGGTGAGCATCGCGCCGACCGGCACGTAGCGACGTGCCTGCTGGCCCGCCATGATCACCATGGGGGTGTGGCAGTCCGCCGTATTGGTCATACAGCCCATCGCGTTGCCCGTGCCGGAGGCCGCGTGCAGGTTCAGGAACCCGATCGTGTCCGACGCCTGGGCGAAACCGTCGGCGATGGCGATCGCGGCGCCCTCTTGCAGCACCAGGTAGTAGGGGATGTCGTCCGGGAGGCCGGTGAGGAAGGAGAGTTCGTTCGACCCCGGGTTGCCGAACACCGCCTTCACTCCGTGGTGACGGAGGATGCCGTAGAAGGCGTCACTGACAGTAGCCACAACAGGCCCCTCGGATGCGTGAAGCAGGTCAGTTTCCCTGACCTTATGAGTAGTCGCAAAGTCGAGCAAATCAAGACATTCAGTCCCTGCGGGCCACTGTCACTGGCACATCAAGCCGCTCCCACGCCAGGTGGCCGCACACGGGCTGTTCCACGCGGGCGATCCACAGCCTCGGCCTTCGTATGCCGGGAAGGAAGGAGTCCGACCTGTCCGACGGCCGTCGACCCACGGACCTCGGCACGGGAAAGGGCCTGGTGACCGCTGGTGGCGTACCGATTCCCGGCCGACCACGCTCACGGTGCCAGCGGTCTCTACCAATGCCGGAGCGCCTGACGCTCGACGCCGGAGGGCCCGGCGTCCTTTCCGCACGGTCGGGACGACGAGCCGATCGCCGTACCGCCAGGGCCGTCACCTCATGACATCGGGGGCTCCCCTCCCGGCTCCGGGAGAGGGCGGCGAGTGGCCTCGGGCTTCCCGTGGGGGCGGCTCGGAGCCAGTCATCGCGGCGACGTCCGCTTCGGACGTCCGGGACGGCCAGGTGACTCGGAACGCCTTTTCGGCGAGCGAACGGTCGATGCGCGAAGGGAAAGACGGAAGGTAGGCGTCCGTTTCTCCCTTCGCGGATTTTCAGCCCTCTGGCCGAGTCGGAGAGTTCTTCCACATCCACCGTCGACGCCCGCGTTCCGTTTCCGGAATTTGAACAATGCTCATGTCTCGCCGACGCCGGAAAGCCCTGACGGAAGTACCGTCCGAGGTGATGGAATCCGCACGCCGGTCGGCATTCGTCACGGAAATGGCGCGCGCGATTCCGCCAGGGGCGGTCCACCTCGAGCACCGAGGAACCGCTTGCCGCTCGGGTGCACGTCGCGGACGTCGCGGACGCCCGAGGAACATGCGGCGCCTCACGAGGAAAGCAGCATCTCGGACAGCCCCTCACGCAACTCCGCGCAGGGCCATGCCCATCGCGGTACGGGGTGGGAGGAAAGGGAGGCGAGTGCGCTCTTCACGGCGCTGCGGGGGCGGCGCGGCCCCGCACGGTCCCCGCGTCCCCGAACGGGCACGCCCCGGTACATCCTCGGTCCGCCCGAGACCCGTCGCGCCCGTTTCCGCACAGGTTTCCTCGCAGGTCTCCGTACCTGCGAGGAGACACGAAGAGACACCTTCCGGCGGCCCACGATCGGACGTGGCCCGTCGGCACGCACTGCGCCTCACGCGTACTCGCCTGGGCCGCCCCCGCCCTCCCGGGCCATGACGGATGCCATGACGGCCCCGCCGCCTGCGGGAACGCGGGGACGGACATGCTCACCGGTCTAGACCTGTGCGGGCTCCGGTCGCGCCGGCCCGCAGCCGGTGCGACGGTGACCCCGCGGCTCAGTGGTCGTCGGGGTAACGCCCCCGCCCGTTGGGCAGTTCTCCGGAGGTGGATTCCTCCAGGAGTTCGGTGTATTTGCGCGACAGTGCCTCGTAACGCTCGTCCGTGCCGCGTGTGTCCCGCTTGCGCCGGGTCATGATGTAAAGAGCGACAGGCCCGGTGATCATCGATACGACCGGTATCAGGCCCCACCACGGCATGGGTGTTCCTCCGCTGAGTCTGGTTTCGAGGGAGCACGGCGGCTACCCAGGCACACAGTATGCCCCCGGCTCCGACCGGCCAACCTCGTTGCTCCCCACACCCACTTCCTTTCGCATAAGTCATCTGACGTTTCGCTTCCCCCTCTGGACTCACGGCGAAATCGCTTCTAAGTTCCCGTCCCGGCAACGCATTTGTTCGCGACCTGCGACCCGGGTACGGACAAGTGCGTCCCTTTGCGACCCAGTTGGTGCATCAATCACCCCAATGATGTGAGAGGCTGTGGAAAAAACAAGCGTTCAACCAAGCGACGGCGCGTTTTCCGAGCAGCTCACCACCGAACCGGCCCCCGGCCGGCCGCGGTTCCTGGTGCTCGGACTGCTCGCCATCACGGACGGCCGAGAGACGGTCGTACTGACGCCGTCCCGGCCGGCCTCGCTGCTGGCCGCCCTCCTGCTCCACCCCGGCTCCGTCGTCTCCACCGGCTTCCTCCAGCGCGTCCTCTGGGGCAGCAGCCCGCCCGCCGGCGGCAAGTCCGCCCTGCACACCTGCGTACTGCGGCTGCGGCGGCTGTTCGCCAAGTACGGCGTGGCCGAGCACGCCATCGAGGCGGTCCCCGGCGGATACCGGCTGCACGCCGACGCCGACACCCTCGACCTGCTGCACTTCCGCGGTCTGCTCGCCCGTTCGTACGCCGAGGACGACACCGAGGCCGCGCTCCGGCTGGCCCGGGCCGCGCTCGGACTGTGGAAGGAGCCGCTCCTCGGCAACGTCCACTCCGACGAGCTGCACCGGGACCAGGTGCCGCGCCTCGCGGAGGAGCGGCTGCTCGCCGTGGAGCGGGTCTTCGACGGCGAACTGCGCCTCGGGCGGCACCGCGAGCTGATCGCCGAGGCCCGCGAGGCCGTCCAGGTGCACCCCGGGCACGAGGGACTCTCCGCCCTGCTCATCGAGGCGATGTACCGCTCCGGGCGGCGCGGCGAGGCCCTCGCCGAGTACCGCAGGATCCACGACCACCTGGCCGGGGAGCTGGGGGTGGAACCCGGACCGGCGCTGCGCCGCCTCCAGTTGGCGGTGCTGCGCGGCGACCCGTCCGGCGGGCCCCCCGCACTGCCCCCCGCGGGCACCCCGCCCGCGGCCGGCCACGCCCCGCCTCCCGATCCCGGCGGGTCGGCCGGCACCGCCTCCGGAGCTCTCGTCCTGCGCTCGCTGGTCGACGCCGGACTGCTCCACGAGGGCCCGGCCGACCGCTACCTCGTCCACGACCTGTTGCGCCTCTTCGTCAAGGCGGCCGGCACCAACCTGGCGGCCTCCGCCCCGTACGACCCGACGGGCCTGCGTCCGTCGGCCGTCGGCTGACCGCCCTGCTGCTCCCCGGAGGTTTCGAAACCCATGGCCCACACCCCCTCGTCGTACGAGGAGATCGCGCAGTCACGGCCCCGCATCCGCAGGGACGTGCTCTTCACCCGGACCCCGTCCGGCGTGCTGTTCCACAACGCCCACGGCGGGTTCAACGTCGTCACGCAGTCCGCATACCGCTTCGCCGCGCTGATGGTCCCTCACCTCGACGGTGAGCGGCGGGTCGAGGAACTGTGCGCCGGCCTGGGGGACAAGCAGCGCGACATGGTCGTCCAACTCGTGCGCGCTCTCTACGCGCGTGGCTTCGCGCGGGACGCGGCGCCCCGGCCCCCGGTCGATGTGCTCGCACCGCAGGTCGCCGAGCGTTTCGCCCACCAGCTCGACTATCTCGACCACTACGCCGACGGTGCTGCCGAAAGGTTTCTGCGCTTTCGCTCCACCCCGGTCGCCGTCCTGGGCGACGACGCGCTCGCCCGCTGGGCAGCGCTCGGGCTGCTGCGCAACGGCTGCGGCGCGATCGCCGTCACCGACGGAGGCGCCCCCGGCGTCCTCAGCAGAGAGCTGCACGGTGTGGAGGGGACGGCCGAGCTGGACGCCGAGGTCGCCGCCCTCGCCGAGGCGGGCTGCGCTCCTGAACTGACGCGCCTGCCCGAGCCCGGCGACCGGACGGCCGGCCAGGGGACCGCAGACGACGGCACCTACGGCTGGGACGATCTCGACGGCTGGGACACCGTCCTGGTCACCGGTGCCGCCGGACACCGGCAGATGCTCCGGCTGCTCGGCGAGGGCGTGCCCGCGGGCAGACGGCTGCTGGGCGCTTGGACGTTCGGCGACCGGGCCGTCGTCGGCCCGGTCATGACGGCGGGCACCCCCGGCTGCTGGTGCTGCGCCGCCCTGCGGCTCGGCGCGGGCGCCGACGCGGCCGACAGCGCGGACCTGTGGGCCGCCGTGGGCCCCGGTGCGCCGCTCGGCACTCCCCCGCGCGTCCTGGCCGGCCCGCTCGCCGGAATGCTCGGCAATCTGCTGGCCTTCGAGGTGTTCCGGCTGGTCACCGAGGCGCTGCCGGCCGAGACCCGCAACCAGGTGATCGTGCAGGACCTCGACTCCCTGGACGTGCTGTCCGAGCCGCTGCTGCCGCACCCGCGCTGCCCGTTCTGCCAGGCGCCCGACACCGGTTCGCCCGAGGCCGTGGGTCTTCCGGGCGAGATGCTGCGCGCGCCGCACACGGACGACGATTCCGGCGCCCTGCCGGTCGGCGGGGCCGCCGACGAGGACACCGCCCGCGCCGCCCTGTCCGCGCTGGAGGAACGGGACGTCCTGGTCCGGGAGACGGCCGGCGTCTTCACCGCGTACGCCGACGACGAGTGGGAGCAGACCCCGCTCAAGGTGAGCACGGTCCGCCTGGGCACCGCGCCCGGCCGGGTGCGCCGGATATCCGCCACCGACGTCCACCACGTCGCCGGCGCCCGCCTCACCGCGCTGTTCCGGGCCGCCGAGGTCTACGCCGAACACGTCGTGCCGCCCCGGGTGCTGGAGGCCGCCGCGCTGGAGGCCGCCCTCGGCAAGTGGGACCGCGTGGCGCCTTCCGCGCTCGCCCTCTCCAGCGGACTCCACGCGCCCGCCGAGCGGGTCGCCCACTGGACCGAGGCCACCTCGCTGCTGGACGGGCGCACGGTCCTGGTGCCCGCCGGAGCGGTGCGCACCCTGGGCGGCTGGAACGACTCCGGCCTCTTCGAGCGGACCTCGGCCGGCACCGGAGCCGCCGGCAGCCCGCGCGCCGCGCTCGTCCGCGCCCTGCGCACCGCCCTCGCCCACGACGCGCTGCGCGGTGCCCTCCGCCGCACCGCGCCGGTGCGCACCGTGGACCCGGAGTCCCTCACGGACGACCCCGAACTCCTCTTCCTGCTGCGCTCGGCGGAGAACCTGGGCGTCGCCGCGGAGATCCTCGACCTGACCGCCGCGGGCGGAGGTCCGCTGCCCGTCGCGCTGGCCCGGCTCACCGACCCGGCGACCGGTGAGATGCGCTGGGCCGCCGGGAGTGGCCTGCGGCACCGGGACGCCGTGCTGGAGGCGCTGCGCGACCTGCTCGGCGCCGAGCAGCTGCGGCGCGCCGCGGGTCCCGCCGACACCGGCGACCCGCTGTGGGCCGACCTGGACGCCGCCGCCCTCGTCACCGAGGGCACCTCGCCGGCCGTCCGGGACGCCACCACCTGGGCCGCCGTCCTCGACGGGCTCGCCGCGGCCGGCCGGGACGCGTTCGCCGTGACCGCGGCCGCGCCCGACCTGGCCGCCGGTCAGGTCCACGCCGTCCGCGTCCTGCTGACCGGTGAGGAGCACGGTGCCCACTGAGACCGTGGCGCCGCGCGCCCAGGCCGGGCCCGCGGCCGCCGACCCGGCCGCCGGGCCGTGGGAGGCGGTGTGCGCCGACCTCGCGGCGGCGGTCGACGCCGCCCTCGCGGGCCGCGCCGGACGGCACCCGGGCACACCGCGGGCCGTCGTGACGCGGCTCGGCGTCCGGGACGAACTGGCCTCGGAGGCAGCGGACTTCGCGCCTGACACGGTTCCCGTCGGCCTGTACGGGCACCACGCCGTGGTCGGACCGCGCTCCGCCGTCGCGGGCCAGGGCTGCCCGCAGTGCCTGGCGCGCCGCTGGCAGGCGGTACGCGCCGGGTTCCTGCGGGACGCGCTGGAACTCGGCGGGGAGCCCGTCGCCACCGGGACCCCGCCGTGGCGGGTCGCCTTCGTGGCGGACGCCCTCGCCGCCCTCGCCGCCTTCGTCGCGGCGAGCGCCGGGGTGCCCGAGTCCGGCCGTCACCCGTGGGTGTGGCTGCTGGACCTGGAGACCCTGCGCGTCTCCCGGTTCCCCCTGGTGCCCGACGGCGAGTGCCCCACCTGCGGGACGCCCACGGACGACACCGCCGACGGGGCTCGGATCGTCCTGGAGTCCGCGCCGAAGCACGCCCCGGACAGCTTTCGTCAACGCCCGCCGGACGCCTACGGATTGACGCCGGCCGCGTTCGCCAACCCGGTCACCGGGGTCCTCGGCCCGTCCGTCGCACCCGACCTGACCTCCGCCTCCACCTCCTCCGCGATCGGCGCGTTCACCACCCGCTCCGGCAGCTATCTGCGGGAGTGCTACTGGGGCGGTCACACCGACGCGTACGGCACGAGCGTCGGCGTGGGACTCCTCGAGGGCCTGGAGCGGTTCGCCGGGATGCGGGCCCGGTCCAAACGGACCACGGTCACCGCCTCTCTCGACGAACTCCGCGCGCGGGGTGCCGAGGCGGTCGACCCGCGCACCACCGGGCTGTACTCCGACGCCTTCCACGCCGCCGATCCGGATGTGCCGCGTTTCGTGCCCGACCGTCCGGTGGAGTGGGTGTGGGGCTGGTCGCTGCGCGACGCCCGGCCCGTCCTCGTCCCCGAGGTGGTGGCGTACTACCACGCGCCCGGCGGCATCGGACGGCGCTTCGTGCAGGAGAGCTCCAACGGCTGCGCCTCGGGCGGCAGTCTCACCGAGGCCGTCTACCACGGGCTGATGGAGACCGTCGAACGCGACGCCTTCCTGCTGTCCTGGTTCGGCCGGGTCCGGCTGCCGGAGATCGACCCGGCGAGCAGCACCCAGCCGGAGACCCGCGCCATGGTCGACCGGCTGGCGATGTACGGCTACCGTGCCCGGTTCTTCGACACCCGGATCACGTTCCCGGTGCCGGTGGTGACGGCGGTAGCCGAACGCGTCGACGGCGGGCAGGGACTGCTGTGCTTCGGCGCGGGCGCCTCGCTCGACCCGGAGGCCGCGCTCGCCTCCGGACTGTGCGAGATCGCCACCGACTCGGTCAACCTGCGCCGACGCACGGCCCGC
Source organism: Streptomyces sp. NPDC001068 (assembly GCF_042897315.1). NCBI lineage: Bacteria > Bacillati > Actinomycetota > Actinomycetes > Kitasatosporales > Streptomycetaceae > Streptomyces > Streptomyces sp. NPDC001068. The sequence continues at coordinate 22,107 of NZ_JBIAYD010000002.1, forward strand.
GAGGAACGCAGGCTGCGCCGGATGGCCGCCGACTTCCACCAGGTGCGGGTCCTGCACGACCACCCCCTGCTGTACGGGCTGCCCGAGATGGGCCCGTACACCGACTTCCTGCTGCGCGGCCGGGACGACAGCGAGCGGGTCCCGCTCGCCTCGCTCGCCCCGGGGCACGGGCCGGGAGCGCCGCTCGCTTCGGGGCATGGGCGCGGCGTGCCAATCACTTCGGGGTATGGGCCCGGCGTGCCGGTGACCTCGGCGCACGGGCCCGATTCGCCGGTCACCGCAGCGCCCAGGTCCGGTATGCCTCTCACGTGGGGACCGGGGCCCGCCGCCTCGGGACCCGGCCGGCCCCGTACGCCCGGCGCCTCGGAGTCCGGTGTGCCGCCTGTCAGGGGTGATCTGCGCGACGACGTGGCGGCATGCGTCGCCGCCGTGGCGGCGCGCGGGTTCGACGTGGTGGTGGTCGACCAGACCGCGCCGGAGCAGCGGTCCCTCGGCCTGAGCACGGTCAAGGTCCTGGTGCCCGGCCTCCTCCCGATCGACTTCGGCTGGAGCCGCCAGCGGGGCCCGCTGATGCCCCGCGCCCGCACCGCGCTGCGCGAGGCGGGGCTGCGGCCGGACGACCTGACCGACGGCGACCTCAACCCGGCACCGCATCCCTTCCCCTGACCCCGTTCCCATCCCCACGCCGGCGCCCGCCGCCCGGGCCGCCGGCGCCACCAAGACGAGCAGAAGAGGGAGTGACCATGGGATACGCCCATGAGTACGCGACCGCGGTGATGCGGCGGGGCAGGATCCCCATGGAGCCGGCCGACTTCGTCCCGGACTGGTCCGACCGCCCCCGCAAGGGCAAGTTCTTCCCGGGTGCGCCGTCCTTCCCGCTGCCCGACGGCGGCTGCGCGGACGACGCGACCCTCGGCCGCGGCCTGTTCGGGCAGCCGGGCACGGGCGCGTTCACCCTGCCGCTGCTCGGCGCGATGCTGCGCGACTCCTACGGACTGACCGGCCGTCGCCTCGCCGTCCAGGCCAACACCGACCTGGGTTCCCTGCCGTTCCACCCGCACGCCAACTGGTCGCGCGGCACCGCCTCGGGCGGCGGCCTCTACCCCGTCGGCGTGCACTGGATCAGCGGGGCGAGCGGCCCGCTCACGCCGGGCGTCTACTACTACGACACCCCCGGCCACCGGGTCACCAGGCTGCTGTCCGGCGATGTCACCGGCGAGGTCCGGGCCGCGCTGGGCGACCTGCCGGAGGCCGCCGGCACCGACCAGTTCCTGGTGCTCGGGGTGACGTTCTGGCAGAACTCGTTCAAGTACAACAGCTTCTGCTACCACGCCGTCACCATGGACGTCGGCGCCCTGCTCCAGACCTGGCGGATGTGGGCCCGTGCGCACGGCCTGCACCTGGGCAGTGCCCTGTGGTTCGACGAGCCACGGCTCGGCCGGCTGCTCGGCCTGGACCCCGAGGAGGACGGCGTGTTCGCCGTCGTACCGCTGCGCTGGGCGGGGCGGTCCGCGGAGCGGGACGCGCCCCGCACGCCCGAGGTGCGGGTACGCCGGGTGCCCGACGAGAAGTCCCGCCGGCTGCTGGCCTTCCCGACCCTGCGCCGTATCCACGAGGCGACCCTGGAGGGTGCCGCCGAGCGGCCCGGGTCCGGGGTTCTCGACACCGCGCTGGCCGCGGCCGCCGGTGCCGGCGAACGCTGCCCGCTGCCCGAGCCCGCGCCGCTGGACACCTCCGTGCGCCGGGCGCTTCGCGAACGCCGCAGCAGCTTCGGCCGGTTCAGCGCCGCCGCTCCCCTGGAGGCCGACCGGCTCTCGGTCGCGCTGCGCGCCGCGGTCGCCGCAGGCACCCTCGACAGCGACACCGAGACGCCCGGCGCGGCTCCGCTGACCAGGCTGTGCGTCTTCGTCAACCACGTGCGCGACGTGCCCGCCGGTCTCTACGAGTACGACCGGGACACCGGGGACCTGGTGCTGATGAAGGCCGGCGACCACACCGGATTCCTCCAGGACAACTACTTCCTCGCCAACTACAACCTGGAGCAGGCCGCCGCCGTCCTGGTGCCGGTGGCCCGTACCCACGCGGTGCTGGACGCCGTCGGGGACCGCGGCTACCGCCTGGTCAACGCGGCCGTCGGCGCGACCGCCCAGGCCGTCTACACCGCCGTCTCCGCGTCCGGCACCGCCTGCGGCGTCGCCCTCGGCTTCGACAGCGTCTCCTACGAGGAGGAACTCCGCCTCGCCGACCGCGGCGAGATCCCGCTGCTGATCATGATGATCGGCCACGAACGGCCGCGCCCCGCCGACTACCGCTACGACATCGTCGCCCCGTGACCCGCGTGCCGCCGCCCGCACCGGACCGCCGGACGACGATCCGGCGTCCCGCGTCCTGGGGCGCGGCGGCGGCACACCCCACCCGAAAGGAGGAGGGCGTGAGCCCGACCGCCACCACCCCGGCCCACGACACCCCCGCCCCCGCCGCAGGGCGTGCGGCCCTGCACAGCCGCTTCATGCTGCGCGTCGCGGGTCTTCCGGCCGACACCGTCCTCGCCCTGCGCGCTCCCGATGCGGCCGGCTGGGCCGCCCGGACCGCCGCCGAGGAGGACAGGCTCACCGAACTCGGCGCCCGTCTGAGCGATCCGCTCGCCGACGCGGTGGGCGCCACCGAGGACGCCGCGCTGCGCCGCCGCCTGCTCGGCCTGCGCCGGCAGGTCTTCAACAACCGGCTGCCCGGCGACCTGGACGCGGCCCGCGCCCTCGCCGCCCGCCTCGACCCCGCCACCGCCGCCGATCTGACGGCCTGGCTGGACGCCCGGGTGCGCTGGGAACGGTTGCGCGACGAGGGCGGTGCCGTCCTCACGGAGGCGCTGGCCCGCACCCGCGCCGCGCTGCGCGACCTGGCCCGCGACGACCGGCTGCGCCGGGGCCTGCTGCTGGCCTCGCCCACCCTGGAGGAGCGGCTCGACGCCTTCGCCGCCGACCCGGCGCCGGTGCCCGGCAAGCGGGCCCGGAAGATGGAGCGCTCGCTGCTCTCCTACCTGTACCGCACCGCGTGCAAGACCAGCCCGTTCAGCACCCTCACGGGCGTGGCCCTGGGCGGCTTCGAGAGTGCCGCCTCGGCGGATGGACGGCTTGCGGGGCCGGTCGCCACCGCGGTCGGCGGCGACTGGAAGGGGCACCCGAGGCTCAACGTCGTCGTCCTGACCCGGCTGGCCGAACTCGTCGCCGCGGACCCGGAGCGCCGCGCCGACCTGCCGGTGGCCCTCGCCTCCGGCTGGAAGCTGGACGAGGACCGCGTCCGCTACGTGCAGCGGGCGGTCAGCGCCGGTGACGACAGCGCCACGGTCAGCTTCGACGCGGCGCAGGACCGGCTCTTCTTCCTGCGCAGACAGGGCACCCTCGACGGGATGCTCGCCCTGCTGCGCGGACACGAGGGCACCCTGCGCCACGGCGACCTGGCGCACTGGCTGACCGCCACCACCGGCGCCGGACCGGAGGAGGCCGAGCACTACCTGACCGCCCTGCGCGATCTCGGCATGCTCCAACTGCCCGGTCTCGGCACCGGAGTGCACAGCGGTGACCCGCTGCTCGCCTTCCAGCGTTCGCTGCGCGGCCTGGACCGCCCCTGGGCCGACGCGCTCGCCGCCCGCCTCGACGGCCCCGGCGGCATCGTCAACCGCTACCCGGCGGCGGACCTGGACACCCGCCGGAACCTGCTCACCGCACTGCGCACCGACCTGACGGCGCTTCAGACCGAGCTGGGCGCCGAACACCCCACGCTGCCGCAGACCCTGGTCTACGAGGACGTCTCCGCCGGCACCACCTCCGCCGACCTCGGCGAGTGGACCGGCCTGGCCGGCCCGCTGCGGTCGATCGGGCGGATCCTGCCCGCATTCGACGTGGCGCTGCCGCAACGGCTCACCCTCAAGGGCTTCTTCCTCGCCCGGTACGGTCGCGGCGGACGCTGCGACGACCTGCTGCGCCTGGTCCACGACTTCCACGAGGACATCTTCCGGCAGTACCTCCAATTCACCGCCACCAAGGACGACTTCCTCGCGGACGGCAGCCACGCCCCGGAGGAGAACTGGCTCGGCATGCCGGAGATCACCGCCCTGGACCGGGCCCGGTCCGCGCTCACCGCCCGGATGCGTACCGGCTGGGCCCAACACCCGTCTTCAGATGAGGAGTTCGTTCTCGACGACGCCACCGTGGAGGCCGTGGCCGGGGCACTCGGCGACGCTGCGCCCGCCTTCCAGCCCTACAGCCACTTCCTCCAGCCCGGACGCACGGACGGCGAACTGCGTGCCGTCCTCAACGACTCCTTCGGCGGCCTGTGCTTCCCCTTCACCCGGTTCACGCACTGCTTCGACGGCGCGGGCGGCCCGGGGCTGACGGCGGCGCTGCGCGAGGAGCTGCGACGGCTGTGCCCGCCGGGCGCGGTCTTCGCCGAGATCACCGCCGGTGACGCCACCACCAACCTCAACCTGCACGGCGCCCTCACCGACTACGAGATCGTCTGCCCCGGTGAGAACAGCACGGCCCCCGAGGAGGCCCAGCTGCACCTGGACGACCTGTACGCCGTCCACGACGCCGACAGCGACCGGCTGATCCTGCGCTCCGGCCGCCTCGGCCGCGAGGTCGTCCCGCTGTACCTCGGCTACCTCGTCCCCATGGTCCTGCCGGAGATCCCGCGCACCCTGCTGCTGTTCTCGCCGACCGCCCGTTCCGTACTGGACGTCTGGCGCGGGGTGCCGGCCGGCCCGGCCGAGGACGGCGTCACCCGGCGGCCCCGAGTCCGGCACCACTCCCTGGTCCTCCAGCGGCGCTCCTGGGCGGCGGCCGGCGGCAGCCTGCCCGGGCGTGCGCCGGGCACCGCCGACAGCGACTGGTACCTCGCCTGGCAACGCTGGCGCACCCGGCACGGTATGCCCAGCCGGGTCTTCGCGACCGTCCACGAGGAGGCCGCCGACGGCGAGGAGAGCGGCGGAGCCTGGTTCGGCGGCTCCAAACCCCAGTACGTCGACTTCGACAGCCCGCTGTCGCTCACCGCCCTCGAAGGTCTCCTCGCCGGCAGGCGTGCCCGGTGCGTCTTCGAGGAGATGCTCCCCGGCGAGGACGAGCTGTACGTCACCTCCCCGCACGGCCGGCACGTCGCCGAACTCGCCGTCGAGATGCTGCCCGGCCCGGCCGGCCTGCCCGAAGAGGACCCGACCCGATGACCGCACCCCACCCCGCCCCCACCTCCGCCTCCACCTCCGCCTCCGACACCATCCCCGCCTCCGCCTCCGCCTCCGACACCATCCCCGCCGAGGCGACCGCCTCAGACACGGCCCTCGCCGACGTGACCGCTCCTCACACGGCCCCGGCCGACGCGGCCGCCCGCGACACGGCCTCCGGCGAGGCGGGCGGCGACATGCCCGGCGAGTGGCTGGCCGTCCACGTGTTCTACGCGGCCAGCCCCCGCCCGCTGCTGCTGACCTGCGTCAGGCCGCTGGTCGACGCCCTCACCGAGGAGGGCCTGCTCGACGGGTACTTCTTCATCAACTACTGGCTGGAAGGCCCCCACCTGCGGCTGCGGCTCAAGCCGCGACGGGCCGCGGACGCCGGGCCGGTGCGGGAGCGCACGAGCGCCGCGCTGGAGGAGTTCCTGCGCGGGCGCCCGGCCCTGTACGAGGTCAAGGCCGGCTTCCTCGCCGACCTCTACGAGACCCTCTTCACCCTGGAGTACAGCGAGGAGCAGCGCGCCGAATTCCTCGGCGAGGACGGCCGGATGAAGCTGCGGCCCAACAACTCCTTCGAGGAGCGCCCCTACGAGCCCGAGTACGGCAAGTACGGCGGCCCGGCCGGGATCGAGCTGGCCGAGTGGCACTTCCAGCACTCCAGCGACCTGGTCATCGAGGCCGCCCGCACGATGAACCTGCACCTGCGGACCGTGCTGCTCGGCCTGTCCGCCCAGCTGATGATGGTCATGGCCGGCACCTTCCTCGCCGACGACGAGTCCCTGCTTCGCTTCCTGGACGGCTACCACACGTTCTGGAACAAGGCGTTCAGCGGCACCACGTTCACCGCCGACCAGGGCTACGACCGCGCCTACGAGGCGATGGGCGACCGGCTTCCGGAGCGGTTCCGGCACATCCGCGAGGCGGTGGCCGCGGGCGAGCCGCACCGCCTCCCCGCGTTCCTGCGCGGCTGGGCCACGCACTGCGCCGAACTCCGCGACCGCGCCGCCGCTCTGGCGCAGGCCGGCGAGCTGACCTTCCGGTCGTGGGACGGCACCCGGGACATCCACGCGACCGACCCCGCGCACGCGCTGCCCATGCTGCTTTCGCCGTACCTGCACATGACCAACAACCGGCTCGGCATGACCATTCGCGACGAAGCGTTCCTCTCCTACGTCCTCGCCCGCGCCCTGCGCGACAGAGCCCCGGGCGGTGGGGAGTGAGCGCCGACGCCTTCCTCGCGGCCCGGCCACGCGTCCGCCCGGACATCGTGGCCGGCCCGAGCCTGGTGCGCGGAGCGGCCCGCATCCACCTGTTGAAGGACCCACGGACCGGGCAGCGCCTGGAGGTCGGTCCCAAGGAGCACTTCCTCATCGCCAGGCTGGACGGCACCCGCACGCTGGAGGAGATCGGCCGGGAGTACACCGGCGAGTTCGGCACCCGCCTCGGCGAGGCCCAGTGGGGTCAGATGCTGCGGCTGCTGCACGGCCGCGGCCTCCTCGACGGCGCCGCCGCACCCGCCACGCCGCGCGCCGCCACGCCGTCCGCCGCCGTGTCGCCGACGCCTCGGCCGAGCGGGCTGCTGGCCGGACGGACCCGGCTGGTCGCCGACGCGCCCGCGCTGATGGACCGGCTGCACCGCGCCACCGCCCCGCTGCGGCGGCCCGCCGTGCTGGGCGTGCTCGTCGTGCTGGCCGTCGCGCTGCTCACGGCCGTCGGGGTCGAATGGCGCACCCTGTGGGGACAGACCGGGCAGACGGCCCGTCAGCCCGTGCTGCTGCTCGCGGTCGGCTGCGTCCTGTGGTGCAGCCTGGCCCTGCACGAAGTGGCGCACGGCCTGGCCGCGCGCGCCTGGCAGGGCCGGGTCACCGAGATCGGGCTGCGCTGGATCCTCGGCGCCACCTACCTCTACTGCGAGATCGAGGACGTCCAGTTCCTGGGCGGACGCGGCCGCAAGGTGGCCACCGCCTGCGCCGGGGTCTTCGCCAACGTCCTTTTCCTGGTGCCCTTCTACCCGGTGTGGGCGCTTCTGCCGTCCGATGCCGACGCGCGGCCCGCGCTCGGCGCGCTGCTGCTGCTCGGCGCGGTCTCCGGCCTCGCCAACCTGCTGCCGCTGCCACCCCTCGACGGCTACAAGGCGCTCGGGCACGCGCTCGGGGTCGCCGATCTCGCGGCCGGCAGCCGCACGTTCGTGGCGCTCGCCGTGCGGGCCGCGCTGCGCCGGGGCCCGGGCCTCGGCGCCTACCCGCCCCGGCTGCGCCTGGTGTACGGGGGCTTCGCGCTGCTCACCGCGGTGCAGTGCGCGGGACTGCTCGTGCTGTGCGGGGCGGCGCTGCGCGCCGTCCTGCCGGACGGCCTGGCGACGCTCGCCTGGTGGATGCCGCCCGCGCTGCTCGGCGCCCTCCTGCTGCTGTGGGCACTCGGCACGCTCGGCCGTACCCTGCGCGCCCGCCGCGCCCCGGCCGGTCCGACGTCTGCTCCGACGGCCCGTCTGACGGCCGGTCCTACGTCCGATCCGACGGCCGGTCCACCCTCCGGTCTGACGGCCGGTCCAACCTCCGGTCTGACGGCCGGTCCCACGTCCGGTCCGACGGCCGTACCGACGGCCGTACCGACAGCGGCGCCCGCGGCGGTTCCCGGCGTCGCTCACGCCGGGCGGCCGGCCCGGCCCGCCGCCGTACCCATCGAACGTGTGCCGGGGCAGTCCGCCCCGGCGCGGACGGACACCGAGGGCGCCGCCGGCGTCCCGGAGCCGTCACAGCACCCAAGGAAAGGCGAGATGAACGGACCCGACACGCAGACGGAGGCCGTCCCCGGCGGCACCGGGACCGAGCCGGTCGTCGTCCTGGACGGCGTCACCAAGCGGTACGGGGAGGTGACGGCTCTCGACGGCGTCTCCCTCACCGTGCGACACGGCGAGTTCTTCGGCATCCTCGGCCCCAACGGCGCGGGCAAGACCACCCTGGTGGAGATAGTGGAGGGGATGCGCGAGGCCGATTCCGGCTCCGTGAGCGTCCTGGGTCAGAGCCCCTGGCCGCGCGACACCACGCTGCTGGCCCGGATCGGTGTGCAGACCCAGGCGTCGGCGTTCTTCGCCCGGCTCACCGCGGGCGAGCACCTGCGCACCGTCGCCGCGCTCTACGGCATGGACCCGGCCGTGGCGCGCACCGCGCTGGAGCGGGTCGGCCTCACCGAGAAGGAGAACGCCCGGATCGACCACCTCTCCGGAGGCCAGCGGCAGCGGCTCGCCGTCGCCACCGCGCTGCTCAACGAACCGGAGATGATCTTCCTCGACGAGCCGACCGCCGCCCTCGACCCCGAGGCCCGGCGCGAACTGTGGGAGCTGCTGCGCTCGTTGCGTTCCGAGGGCCGCACCATCATCTGCACGACCCACTATCTCGACGAGGCCGAGGCCCTGTGCGACCGGGTGGCGATCATCGCCGCGGGCCGGCTCGTGGCGCTCGACTCGCCCCGCAGTCTCATCCGCTCGCTCGCCGCGCCCGCCCGGCTGCTGCTGCCCGCCGCGGACCTCACGGCGAAGGAGGCCCTCGCGCTGGACGGGGTCGACCGGGCCACCGTCGAGGGCGACGAACTCGTCATCGAGACCACCGCCCCCAACCGCGTCCTCACCGCCCTCGGCGACCTCGTGGACATCTCCACGGTCTCGGTGCGCACCGCCACCCTCGAGGACGCCTACCTGAAGCTGACCGGATCCGGATCGGAGCACCACCGTTGAGCGCGTACGCCGCACTGACCAGGGCCACCTACGTCGCGAGCGTGCGCGACAGGACGACCCTCTTCTTCACCTTCGCCTTCCCCCTCGCCTTCCTGGTCCTCTTCGGCCTCATCTTCCGGGGTCAGCAGGTGGACGGCGGTCTGTCGTCCATCAACTACATCGGCCCGGGTGTCCTGTCCTGGGGTGTCGGCAACGCCGCCGTGTTCTCCGTCGGCTTCGCCCTGATGCAGTGGCGGCGGGACGACGTGCTGCGTCTCATCTGGCGCTCCCCCACCCCGCTGCGCACCCTGCTCGCCTCCCGCTGGACGGTCGCGATGGGCGTGGCCCTCGTGCAGGCCGTGCTGTTCACCGCCGTCGCCCTGCTGCCGTTCTTCGGGCTGCGGCTGAACGGGCCCTGGTGGGCGGCGCTGCCGTTGCTGGTGCTGGGCGTCACCGCGTTCCTCACCATGGGTCTGGTGGTCGGCAGTGTCGCCGACACCCCGGAGGCGGTCGCCGCCATCGCCAACATCGTGATGGTGCCGATGGCGTTCCTGTCCGGATCGTTCTTCCCCGACGACCTGATGCCGGGCTGGCTGCGCACGGTCGCCAAGGTGCTGCCGCTGCACTACCTCAACGACGGCCTGACCGACGCCATGGGCGGCCGCGGGGACCTCGGTGACATCGGCCTGGACTGCGCCGGACTCGCCGTCTTCGCCGTCGTCTTCGGACTGATCGCCACCCGGATCTTCCGCTGGAGCAACCGGCCATGACCACCGTCACCGCCCCCGCGGCGGCCATCTCCCCCCTGGAGGCCGCCCGCGCGGACCTCCAGGCCCGGCTGGCGGCCCGAGCCGGGGCCGCCGGCCTGCCCGCTCCCGCCGTGTCCCGGATCGACGACGCCAATGTGCTCGGTGACACCAACTCGCCGGGCCGCAAGGGCGTACCGGTCGCCGACGGCGCACAGGACGTCAGCGGCGTACCGGTCGCCGGCGGCGTACCGGTCGGCAGCGGCGTACCGGTCGGCACCGACGTGCCCGGCGAGGCCGGCCAGGTCGACCAGATCGGCGAGGTCGGCGAGGTCGGCGAGGTCGGCCAGGTCAACCAGGTCGGCCCCCACGGCGAGCGTCCCGGCCACGCCGTGTCCGCACACACGGCGGCCGTGCACCTCACCGCGCAGGCCGTGCTGCTCGGCCCCTGGGGCGGCACCGGGGACGCCGGGCCGGCCTGCGGCACCTGCCTGGCCATGCGCCGGCAGCGGCTGCGCACCCGTACCGAACGCGAGGCGCTGGAGACCGGTTCCGAGACCACGGCGGCCGGCCGCTGGCCCGCACTGCCCGACCACACGGTGGACGCCGTCTGGTCCCTGCACCGGCTCATCGCCTCCGGCGCCGCCCGGCACACCCCGGACGGCCCCGACGCCGCCCTCCCCCGCGTCACCGAACTCGATCTGGAGAGCCTGCGGGTACGGACCTTCCCACTGGTGCCGGAGCCGATGTGCCCGCACTGCCGGCCGCTCACCGAACAGGCCGCGCGGCAGGCCGCGGAGGAGGCCATGGTGGCACCGCTCGCCGCCCGCCCCAAACCGCACCCGGACGTCTACCGGCTGCGCCGCCCCGCCGACCACCCGCTGCCGGTGAAGGGCCTCGCCAACCCGGTGTGCGGGGTGCTCGGCGGCGGCACCTGGATCGACGTCACCTCCCCCACCACCGCGCCCGTCGCCGGCAGCGTCTTCATGCGCGGCTACGCCGGACTCACCGACGTCACGTGGAGCGGTCAGGCCAACTCCTTCGCCCGCAGCCGCGATCTGGCCTTCCTCGAGGGCCTGGAACGCTACGCGGGCACCCACCGCCGCCACCGCGCCCCCGTCACGACGGCCTCCTTCGACGAGCTCGGCGACCGTGCCCTCGACCCGCGCGACTGCGGCCTGTACGGGCCGCGCACCTACGCCGAGGATCCGATGGTCGAGCCGTTCGACCCGGCCCGCCCGATCCCGTGGGTCACCGGCTGGTCCCTGCGCGACGAACGGCCGGTGCTCGTCCCGGCCCGGCTCGTCTACTACAGCGCCGGGACCCGCGAGGACAACTTCGTCTTCGAATGCTCCAACGGCTGTGCCACCGGCGGCTCCCCGGAGGAGGCCATCCTCTTCGGCCTGCTGGAGCTCGTCGAGCGGGACGCCTTCCTGCTCGGCTGGTACGGCGGTCTGCCGCTCCCGGAGATCGACCTGGACTCGCTGCGCGGCCCCCAGGTGCGGGCCATGGTGGCGCGGGCCGCGCTGCAGGGCTACGACGTCCACGTCTTCGACAACCGTGTCGACCTGCCGCTGCCGGTCGTCACGGGCCTCGCCGTCCGCCGTGACGACGGGCCCGGCACCCTGGCGTTCGCGGCGGGCGCGTCCTTCGACCCGGAGACGGCCGTGGAGTCCGCGATCTCGGAGATCCTGACCTACATCCCGCACCTGCCCCGGCAGGTCGCCGAGCGGCCCGCCGAACTCGCCGCCATGGCGGAGGACTTCGACCTGGTCAAGCATCTGCCCGACCACGCCGCCCTGTTCGGACTGCCCGCCATGCGACGTCACGCGAGGAGTTACCTCTTCCCATCGCAAGTGGCGCCGCTGGCCGACCTGTTCGGGGGATGGCAGCAGCAGCGGCCGCGCACCGGCGACCTCCGTGACGACCTGACGCTTCTGCGCGACCTGCTGGTCTCGGCCGGCTGCGATGTCATCGCCGTGGACCAGACCACACCCGAGCAGCGCCGCATGGGGCTGCGTACGGTCGCCACACTCGCTCCCGGGCTCCTGCCCATCGACTTCGGATGGCTGCGCCAGCGGGCCCCGCACATGCCGCGGCTGCGCACCGCACCGCATCGCGCGGGCCTGGTGCCCGCGCCGCTCGGGGACGGTGACCTGCGGCTCGTGCCCCACCCGTTTCCCTGACGGCCACGGGCGCTCGTGACGGGCGGCGGCACCGCCGCGTCCCGCGCGCCCCGGCCCGTACACGCCGAAGGTCCCCGGCACGCCGACACGCCGGGGACCTTCGCAGCCGGACGAGGAACGTCAGGCGGTGCAGGAGGTGGTGCTGGTGGTGCTGGAGCAGGTGCTCGTGGAGGAGCAGCTGGTGGAGGAGCCGAGCATGACCTCGCTGGCGTCCGAGTAGTCCGTGATCTCGAAGGTCTCGGACTCGAGGTCCAGGATCTCCTGGGCGAGAGAGGCAAGGGTGTTGTCAGCCATGACGACTCCTTCTGGTACGCGGGACCTGACGCCGGACGCGACGGGACCGCCCCGCCCGGTCATGCGCCGAACGACCCCTGGAACAGGGGGCCTTGCGGCACCTCCCTTTCTACGCGGCGCCGCCGTCACCGCCCTCGCCGTCCGCTGTCACCCCGCTGACACCCCACCCAGGAGACCCGCCCATGACCACCGTCAGCCACGGACACGGCACCGATCCGGACCACGGACGGTCCGCCCCCGCCAGGCCCGCCCTCCCCGGCCTCGCCGCGCTGCTGGCTCCCACCGCGGAGCTGTACCTCGACCTGCACCGCCATCCCGAGCTCTCCGGCGCCGAAAGCCGCACCGCGGGCCGCTTCGCCGACTGGCTGGCCGCGGACGGCTTCCGCGTCCTGCGTGACGTGGGCGGCCACGGCGTCGCCGCCGAACTGAGCAACGGCGACGGCCCCGCCGTACTCCTGCGCGCCGAACTCGACGCCCTGCCCGTCGCCGAGGACACCGGCGTGCCCTACGCCAGCACCGTCACCGCGCCCGGCCCCGGCGGCGGCACGGTCCCGGTGATGCACGCCTGCGGACATGACGCCCACCTGGCGTGCGCGGCGGCCGCGGCCCGCTGGCTCGCCACCCGGCGCGACCGGTGGCGCGGCACCCTCCTCGTGGTGGGACAGCCCGCCGAGGAGACGCTGAGCGGCGCCCGGGCCATGCTGGAGGACGGCCTGTACGAGCGGATCACCCCGCCCGACGAGGTCATCGCCCAGCACACCGCGCAGTTCCCGGCGGGCATGGTGGCGCACTCCGACGGCCCCGTCCTGGCCGGCAGCGTGACACTGGAGGTGGTCTTCGAGGGCGACGGCGGCCATGCCGGCACCCCGCACCTCACCGCCGACCCGCTGCTCGCCGCCGCAGGTGTCGTGACCCGGCTCGCGTCCATCACGGCCCGCGAGGCCGATCCCGCGGAACGGCTCACCGTCACGGCGTCGTCGCTGCGCACCGGGAACGCGGGCCACGCCGGGAACGTCATCGCCTCCCGCGCCGAACTGCACATCACCGCGCGCGCGTTCAGCGAGGCCGCACTCGACCGCGCCGTCACCGCCGTGGAACGCGTGGTCCACGCCGAGGCGTCGGCCGCCGCCCTGCCGCCCCGGACGGCCGTCACCCCGCTCACCCGCTCCGGCGTCACACTCCCCGACCCGCGCCTCGCAGCCGCCGTCCGCGACGCCCACCGGGCGCACTTCGGCGCCGCCCGGGTCACCGGCTGGCCGGGCAGCACCGCGACCGAGGACTTCCCCCTGCTGACCGGCGCCGGTGCTCACCTCCACGGACGGCCCGGCATCCGCGGCGCCTACTGGATGCTCGGCGCCACCGGCCCCGCACAGTGGTCGGCCGCCCCCGGCACGAACGCGGCGGAGAAACTCCGCGCCCTGCCCGCGAACCACTCGCCCCGCTACCTGCCCAGCGTCCGCCTCACGCTGGAGACCGGCACGGCCGCCCTCGTGACGGCGGCCCTGGCCCGGCTGGGGCGGGGTCCGGGCGGTCAGGCGGCAGGGCCGGCCACGAGCCGGGACGATCCGGCCCCGGAAATCGAACACTGATCAGCGGCCGGAGCCGGGCCGGGTCCGAATACGTCGCCACGACCGGCCCGGATGTGGTTCGCTGCTGGGGTGACTCAGGACTTGCAGATCGTCGCGTTCGAATCCGCCGATGCATTCGAGGCATGGCTCGGGGAGAACCACGCCGTCTCGCCCGGCATCTGGCTCAAGCTGCGCAAGAAGGGCCCCGGAATCGTCGCGCTGGACTACGCCCAGGCGCTCGACGCGGCACTCTGCTACGGCTGGATCGACGGCCAGAAGGCCGGACTCGACGACCAGTGGTGGCTCCAGCGTTTCACCCCGCGCACGCCGCGCAGCAGGTGGTCCAAGATCAACCGGGACAAGGTGGCCGCCCTGGTCGAGCAGGGCCGGATGCGTGCGCCGGGGCAGGCCGAGGTCGACCGCGCCAAGGCGGACGGCCGCTGGGAGGCGGCCTACGACAGTGCGAAGAGCGCCACGGTGCCGGACGACCTCGCGGCGGCCCTCGCCGCCGACCCGGCAGCGGCCTCGTTCTTCGAGACGCTGGACCGGCAGAACCGCTACGCGATCCTGTACCGGATCCAGGACGCCAAGAAGGCCGAGACCCGGGCACGTCGCATAGAGACGTACGTGGCGATGCTGGCGAAGGGCGAGAAACTGCACCCGTAGGCGCGGGCGCGGTTGCCGAAGTCAGGCTTGCATGGCCTTGACCACTTCGTCGGTCGTCAGCAGTGCGTGGGCGAAGAAGCGGTAGTTCACGATCGCCGCCTGATAGCCGTCACCCCACTCGGGGTGCCGTGGTCCGGCGGTCGCGTCGCTGACCAGCGCGACCTCGAAACCCTCCTCGATGAGATGCCGCATGTGGGACTCGACGCACATGTTCGCCAGCATCCCGCCCAGAACAATCCGCTGGATTCCCCGTTTGCGCAGCTGCAGTGCCAAGTCGTTGGTTTCCGGCCCGAATACCTTGTGCGGGCTGGCGACCACTGTTCTTCCGTCTTCGATGTAGGGCTTGAAGCGGTCCAGCCAGTCCGCCCCGGAGTTCACGAACCCGGTCAGGTCGAGCTGTCCCGCGCGGGCGAACGTGTGCGTCTTGAGCTCGCTCGACTCGAGGGGCCCGTTCATCCGCCACCCGTTGTCGGTCGGGTAGAAGTAGTGAGGCGAGATGAAGACCTCGTAGCCGCCGTTCTTCGCGGCCTCGAAGATTCTCTCCATGTTCTCGACGGTTCTGTTCTCCGTGACGCTCGCGCCCACGACCTCCCAGGCCGCTCCGTCCTCGCTCAGCACGTCGTTCTGCGGGTCGATGAAAACCACAGCAGTGTCGGTGTTCCTGATCTCCACCTGACGCTCCCAGTGCGATATCCGAGTCCTGGCGCGTGTGTCCGCCGGATGTGTGGTCCGAGGCGCCGCCGCCCCGTCGTCCGGCCCTCCGGTTCCAGCCTGCATCACCTCGGGACGTTCCGCATCAACACCGGGCCCCGGTCCTGCTCCCTGCCTGTGCAGGCGTCACGAAGTCCGTCCGTGATCACGCGACGCGGGGCGGCCACGACGAACGGACGATGCACTGATGCGCGTTGCCGAGCGGTTCGAACGGGGGGCGGTTCGATGCGGACGGGCTCAGGAGGACTGCTCGTTGATCTCCTGTTCGGCCCAGACCGTCTTTCCCGACGGGGAGTTGCGGGTGCCCCGCCGGCTGGCGAGCTGTGCGACGAGGAAGAGTCCGCGCCCGCCCTCGTCGGTCGGACGGGCGTGGCGCAGGTGAGGGACCGAGTCGCTGGTGTCGGTCACCTCGCACACCAGCACCTCGTGCCGGATGAGGCGAAGGGTGATCGGACCGGCTCCGTGGCGTACGGCGTTGGTGACCAGTTCACTGACGATGAGTTCCGTGGTGGCGACCAACCCCTCCAGTCCCCATGCGATCAGCTGGGCGGTGGCCAGGGCCCGGGCGTGTGCGACCACGGCCGGATCGCTCGGCAGGTCCCAGGTGGCGACCTGGGACGGCAGGAGGGAACGGGGCCGCGCCAGGAGCAGCGTGGCGTCGTCCTCCAGCGCCCTGGACACGAGGGTGGCGAACGCGGCTGTGCAGAGTTCGTCCAGCGGACGGTCCGGCCGCGCGAGGACGGTGCCCAGCCGGCCTATCCCCGCGTCGATGTCCTGGTCCCGGGTCTCCACCAGCCCGTCGGTGTAGAAGGCGACCACACAGCCCTCGGGCAGCTCCACCTCCACGGACTCGAAGGACGCCGGGCCGACCCCGAGCGGCAGTCCGGCGGGCAGGTCGGGGACGGACACCTCGCCCTCGGGCGAGATCACCACGGGGGGCGGGTGACCCGCCCGGGCCATCGTGCAGCGCCGGGTGGCCGGGTCGTACACGGCGTACAGGCAGGTGGCGCCCGACTCCGCGGCGGCGCGTTCCGGGATGTCGCTGTCCTCCACACCGAGGCGGGAGATGGTGTCGTCGAGGTGGGCCAGCAGCTCGTCCGGGCACAGGTCCATGTTGGCGAGGGTGTGCACCGCGGCCCGGAGGCGGCCCATGGTCGCCGCCGCGTTGATGCCGTGGCCCACGACGTCGCCCACGACCAGGGCGACCCGGGCGCCGGACAGCGGGATCACGTCGAACCAGTCGCCGCCCACGCCGTGCTCCGTGTCCGCGGGAACATAGCGGGACGCCACCTCGACGGCCACCCCGCCGACCAGCCTGCCCGGCAGCAGGGCTCGCTGGAGGGCGAGGGCTGCGGTGCGTTCGCGTACGTAGCGGCGGGCGTTGTCGAGGGACAGGGCGGCACGGGCGACGAGGTCCTCGGCAAGCCGCAGGTCGTCCCTCTCGAAGGGCACGGAGTCCCCCATGCGGACGAAGACCGCGACGCCCAGCACCGCGCCGCGGGCGTGGATCGGCACGATCATCAGCGAGTGCATGCAGTAACGGCGTATCTTGTCCAGCCGCTCCTGGTCTCCTTCCAGCCAGGCGCCCGGTGTGGTGTTCAGCTCCGATTCGAGATGCGATTCGCCCGAGGCCAGGACCTGTATGAAAGGGGAAGGAGCGGGCACGGACACGGTTTCGCCGCGCGACCAGAGCGACTCCGGTGCGCCGTCGTGGACCGAGGCGACCCCCGCCCGGCGGAACGCGGGCACACGGCCGTTCGTCGAGCCGACCCGGGCCAGGGAGTCCTCGCCCTCCGCGACGGTCTCCGCCAGGTCCACGGTGGCGTAGTCAGCGATGCGGGCCACGGCGAGGTCCGCGAGTTCCTGACCGGTTCTCATCACCTCCAACGTGGTGCCGATCCGCGTGCTGGCCTCGCTGAGCACGGCCAGGCGTTCGCGCGCCCGCTGCCGGTCGGTCACGTCGACGCTCATCACGCACACCCCCAACGTGCGCCCGTCCGCGTCGTCGAGGCGGAAGAACGAGGTCGAGAACGCGTGTTCCTGCTGCGGCCTCGTGGGCATCCACGCCCGGTACTCGTGGTCGACCTGCGGCTTCCCGCTCCGCAGGACCAGTCGCATCACCGCCTCGACCGACTCGGCCTCGGGTCCCGGCAGCACCTCCGTCAGCCGGCGCCCGAGCCTCTTCTCGCGCGGGATGCCGTCCTGCAGCGCCAGTGCGTCGTTGACCCAGGTGCACCGCAGCTCGGTGTCGCGTACGGCGATGCCGATGGGCGCCCCGGTGAGGAGTGCCTGCACGCCGGCGCCGTTCATCGGCCACGAGGGAACGGCCGTCATCTCGGTCGCGATGACCAGCCAGCGCACCCCTCCGCCGCGCTCGGTGAGCGGGTGTACCCGCAGGTACACGTCCCGTGGCGAGCCGTCGCCGCCGCGCAGGCCGGCGATCCCGGACCAGCCCTCTCCCCGGCGGCTCGGGTCGGTGAAGGCGGGCGCCCTCAGGATCGCCTCGGGGTCCGCCAGGAGCCGTCCGACGAAGAGCCCGGTCGCCTCGGCGGCGGCGACACCGCTGAGCCGCTCCGCCTCCGCGCTCCACGCGGCCACCACGCCGCGCGCGTCGACCACCGCCATGGCCGTGCCGACCGACTGGCCCGCCTCCGGCCCGGCCTGGGGCATCGTGATCCTGGCTCCTGCCATCGGCGCCGTCCCTCCTTCAGGGTGCCGGCCGGCCGGCGGGGCCCGCGTCGGCGAGACGGTCGAGCCAGTCCGCCAGCAGCGCGCCCTCGGACGGCGTCATCGGGGTGGAGCCGCCCCGGGACAGCGCCTCACGCAGGGCCGCGGCCCGGCACGCCACCTCCGTACCTGGGTCCCTGGCCGTGCCCGGGTCCTGGTCCGCTCCGGTGCCCAGGTCACGGTCCGCGCCCGGTTCCCCGTCGGTGCCGGCGGTGGTGATCATGCGTAGTGCCTGTTCACGGGCCGTCACCGGCAGGCTCGCGTCCCGTTGGGCGGGCGGTGTGGCGATGAGGGACAGCACGACACCCAGGCCCAGGGCGTGGACGAGCTGGGTGGCCCGCTCCACGCTCATCCGCAGCCGGCCGGCCGCGGCCACCCGGCCGAGGGTCCGGCGCAGGATGGCGATGGTCTCGAGCCCTCCCGGCATGCCGCCGCGATAGCGGCCCTCGCCGTACATCAGCACGTAGAAGCCGGGGCGCGACAGACCGAACTCCACGTGCAGGTCCCAGGAACGGCGCAGGTCCGCGACGGGGTCATCGGTCTGTTCGAGGGCCTGTTTCTCCTTCAGGTACTGCTGGAAACCGTAGGCCGCGAGGGCGTCGAGGAGCCCGTCCTTGTCACCGAACAGGCGGTACAGGGTCGGCGGCTGCACTCCGGCGGCCGCGCTCACCGCACGCGTCGAGATACCCGCACGTCCTTGCGAGCTCAGGAGCTCCGCGGCGGCGCGCAGAACCCGCTGCTGGGTGCGTACGGCCCGGTCTTGCATCTGCCCAATTTAACACCGTTACGATTCTTTTAAATATCATCGATACGGTTGTTCCGATCCGTGCCGTTCACCGCCCCTCGGCGGCAGGTGACCGCTGCCGGACCCCCGTACCGACGTGCCCCCAACTCCCCCGCGGGCCCGGCCGGTCACATCGCGTAGCGCCCTCAGCCGTCGTAGTGGCTCGGCGGGAACGGTTTGCGTTCCTTGCGGGAGGCGGGACCCGACCGCACCTCGCCGGTGCCCGCCTGGCGGTCGACCTCCGCTTCGATCTCCTCGTACTGCGCGTTCGCGGACTTGGGCGCGTCCGCACGCAGACCGAGTTCGCGCCGGTCCTCCTCGGTACGTCGCTCCAGTTCCGTCTCGTCGGGCCGCCGGGGCATACCGCGCCCGTGATCGCGGTCCGGATCTCCCTCGACCTGCCGGTTGCGCTTGTGGTGATGCACCATGGTCTTCTCCTTGGGGTCAACACCCGAGCTCGGTCGCGACGGGAGCCGCACCGGGTTCTCCGAGGAGTCGTCGTCATCGCTCGGAGCCGGGCTGTTCAGCGCACCGTGTCCGCGGGTGCGGCGTCGCCGCTGAGATCGGTGACCTTCGGCGGCGATGGGAGCGGGCACCCTCGGCCTCGTCACGTAGCACCATGCTATACGGCCCGCGTCCCGCCTTCTCGGTCAGCCGCCCGGCCGGAACCCCGCCGGAACCGCGGGGCGCGGTCCGCACCGGACCGCGCCGCCGCCGATCCTCCTGCCCACGTGCGCGCGGCCCGGAGTCTTCCGTCGGTCTACCGGCCGGGCAGCGGGACACCCCCGGTCATGGCCACTCCGGCCTCGGCGACGCGGGTCGCGATCCCCGTGGTGGCGCGTTCGGCCAGTGCGGCGATGGTCAGTGACGGGTTGACGGTGAGCGAGGCCGGAACAGCCGAGCCGTCCGTGACGAAGAGGCCCCGCAGCCCGCGCAGTTCGTGCCTGTCGTCCAGCGCGCTGGTGGCCGGGTCGTCGCCGATGCGCGCGGACCCGAGCGGGTGGGCCGTGACCGTACCGGCCAGGGCCTCGCTCCAGGGACGGACCCGGGACAGGCCGTCCTTCTCCAGGATTCCGCGGAGCGCCGTGTCCGCCCGGTCCCATGCCTGGCGGGTCCGGGCGGTGGGATGGAAGGACATCGTGCCCTGACCGAGGCCGGGTGCCAGGCGGATGAAGCTCCCGGTGGGAGGGGCCACTCCGAAGGTGCCTTCGTTGTCGTCCTCGGTCATGGCGAGCAGGGTGAGCCACGACGGCCAGCGGGCTCGCATCTGCCTCTTGTCGACGCCGAACCAGCCGGGCGAGCCGGTCGTCTGGGCGAGGACGTTGGTCAGCGGCGGGAAGTAGATCTGCTGGAGCATGAACCGGCTGTACTCCGGTGCGGACGGATCCAGGTAGTCGTACGTGGCGGACGTGATCGGCCGGCCGATCGGCAGCCCCTGGTAGGCCGTCCCGTCGGGGCGGGAGAGTCCGAGCAGCGACCCCGCCTTGCCCTCGTCCACGTCGGCGACGCTGACGTGGTCGCCGTTGCCGGAGAAGTAGCGGCCGACCGCCCCCGGTATGCCGCCGAGCGGCAGCGCGGAGCGCTGGAGGATCACCGGCGTGCCCACCGCGCCCGCCGCGAGCACCACGACCTTGGCGTGGATGATCCCCACGCTCGCGGTGCAGGTGTAGTCATCGGGGTCGAGGACGGTGTAGGCGACCGCGTAGCGGTAGCCGGACTCCAGTGAGGGCGTGATCAGCTGAACCTCGTGCAAGGGCCGGACGACCGCGCCGTGCGCCTCCGCCGCGGGAAGGTAGTTGAGCAGCATGGAGCGCTTGGCGTCGAAAGCGCAGCCCGACAGCATCCAGTTGCAGTTGGTGCAGGTCGCGGTGTCCACCGCCACCGGCACCGGGTTGCAGGTGTGCCCGGCGCGCTGGCAGGCGGCCGCAAGGACCCCGCCCGCGTAGGAGACGTCCGACCAGCCGGTGCGGGCGACCGGCAGCGCCTGTTCCACCCGGTCGTACCACGGGTCGAGCGTGGCGCGGCTGATGGACGCGGGCCACATCCGCCGCCCGATGCCGCCGTGGCGCTCGAAGGCGTACGACGGTGCCCGTAGCGAGGCGGCGAAGTAGACGACGCTGCCGCCGCCCACGCAGTTGCCCGCGACCACCGAGACTCCGTCGCCGCGGATCACGTCGACGATCTTGTTGTAGGTGCCCAGGCGCATGGAGTGGCTGAACTGGTCCGCACCCCAGCGGGGTCCGCGTTCGAGAACGGTGACCCGTGCTCCGCCCGCGGCCATGTAGTACGCGGGGATGGCTCCGCCGAAGCCGCTGCCGATCACCAGGACGTCCGTGGTCTCGGTCATGCGGGGCTCCCGGAAGGGGTCGTGGCGGGGTGGAGCGCCGCGAGCCGGCGTCCGTAGGAGAAGTCCTCGAACCGCCACCGGCCGTCCGGGTTCGGCTTGGGAAACTTCAGCCAGGTCAGGCCCGGATGCCCCTGGGCCAGGGCGGCGGCCGTGTCGAACTGGCCCGCGGTGTCGAACGCGATGCCGACGATCAGGCTCATCACCTGCCAGACCGGCTCGTCGAGATCGCCCGACCCGAACAGGCCGGCGACCAGGTTGGTCCGGTGCGAGAAGGAGAGGTCGACGAAGGGCGGCCGGCTGGGGGAAAGCCAGATCAGCCGGACCGCCGCGTAGGAGATGGCACGGGCGTCGAGCAGGGCCGCGATCTCCGGCAGCAGCGGTGCCAGCGGCAGTTGGGGGGAGTTCATGACGTCGATGACGCCCGCCTGGACGGCGCCCGGCCCGGTGACCGCCCCGGCGCAGACCTGGTCACCGGAGAACCGGTGCTCGCCGGGGATGAGGGTGTCGGCGAAGGCCCCGAGGGTCTGTGTCGTCCAGTTCTCGGAGGCCTGCGCGGCGGCGGCCGCAGGGGTGACGGTGAGTTCCCCGGCGGCCAGCACGGCGACGGATGCGGTGAGCGCCTTGAGGATCGCTCGTCGGTTGGGGGTGGACATGGCCGGTCAGCCGATCAGCGCGCAGCCGAGGTCGTACGGCAGCGCCACCGTCAGACCGGTCTCTCCGGCCTCCTGGCCGTAGTCGGACAGCGCGTCGGCCAGGTTGTCGAAGTCGGAGGCGCGCAGGGCGGCGACGGCGTCACCGATGCCCGCGGTCTGTCCGTTGATCCTGAAGTGGGTGAGGCGGGCGCCGGCCCGTCGGTGGGTCTTGTCCCACCAGTACTGGCCGTCCCACGCCACGTACGGTACGGCGCCGTTGGTGGCCTGCACACTCCAGTGGTCCTTCTGGTAGTAGCGGCAGGTCAGCATGGTGATCGCGAACCGGGAGGGCTCGGCGACCAGGAAGCGCAGGGCTCCGCCGTCGTCGAAGGTGATGTCGCGCTTGCTGTACTCCACGCACAGCGGGTTCGTGAACATCAGCCACAGGGGCGGCTGTTCACCCTCGCCAAAGTTGTGCCAGGTGCACGTGGCGGCGAAGCCCGGTTCGGCGAAGGGTCCGACCGCAGGCGTGTCGGAGGAGGTCAGGACCGGCGAGGGGTCCACGGTCCGGGCCGCGCGGACGGCGGTGGCCGATTCGGCGGGGGCGGCGGATGCGTCGTGGCTCGGGAACAGCGCGGCGCAGACCCCGAGGGCCATCGCGAAGCCGGCCGCGGTCGTGCGCAGGTGCACGGGGAACACAGGACCTCCTGGACGCGGAAAGGTGTGGTGTCGCACGGGGCGGGCCGACGGTGACTGGGACCGGCAGGCCGGGGGTGGGGCACTCGGCTCAGGAGCTGAGGGGGTACGAGTGGAGGTGGTACGACTGGTGACCGGGGCACGATGACGACGGCGCCGGTCCCGGGGCGGGTGGATCGCGATGGTTCATCGGTCGCCGACCTCCGCGTGCGCGGTACCCGACAGCCGCCATACGGCTTCCTGGCGCCAGGTGCCCCACCAGCGCTCCAGACTGACCACCGCGTCCGCGCCCTCGCTGTTGCGGCAGACCGCGGCGGAGCCGTCGGGGTCGGTGTAGCCGAGCGTCAGAGTCCGGTCGGGCGGCTGGGTGACCGTCACCTTGATGCGCCTCAGGCCCGCCCGGCCCTCGACCCGCCACTCCGGCAGGCCGAGTTCCGCGCGGAACCGGCCGACGCCCGCCCAGCCCACGGCGGAACGTTCCGCGCGCCGGGGCCAGTTGCGGCCGTTCCGGTGCAGGCGCAGGAAGACCAGGGGCGGCAGCCTGTCGAGTCCGCGTCGCATGGACACCGCGGCGACGATCTCCAGGACGTCACCGCCGCCCAGGTCGGCGTGGAGCCAGGCCCAGCGGCGGGCGTTGCCGTGGCCGTAGATGCGTGCTTCGGCCCCGGGAGCCCGGTCCAACCGCAGCTCACCGGCGTCGTACCGGATGGTTCCGCTGTAGCGGGAGCGGGTGGCGGGGAGCATGTGTGAGGCCGGAAGCCAGGGTCGGCGCCAGGACCAGCGCGGGAACGTGTACAGCGGCGGGCCCTCGGGGCTCTCGGTGAGCGCCCAGGTGAACGCCCCCGCCGCGCCGGTGAGTCGGCCGGGTCGGACGCGGATCCCCTCGGCGGTGAAGCCTTCCGGACGCGCCGTCCACGGGACGGGGCCGAAGCGTGCGTGTTCGACGGGACCGTCCTTGGGGAAGACGGCGATCCAGCCGTGCGCGTAGGCGGCGGAACCGTCGGCGGGCGCCACCAGTTCGTGGTGCAGCCAGATCCCGCTGTCGGTGGCCGGATCGGTGAGGGTCGTGTACCAGACCTCGGTGCGGCCCGCCGCGCCGTCCCAGCGCGGCGGGAGATGCCGGCCGGCGGGGGACGCGTCGGCGCGGGGGAACCGGAAGCTCGTGAGGAAGGGCAGCAGGCCGGTGACGAGGGGGAAGCGCAGCGTGCCCTCGCCCACGCGGTCACCGTTCTCGTACAGGGTGTACGGCAGTACGGTCAGCGAGGCGAGCGGGCGCGTGAGCGCCATCGACTTGCGGCCGACCAGCGTGAGGCGCCGGCCTTCCATGGTGAAGGTGACCCGGTAACGGATCCAGTCGCGCGACAGGAGTACGGTCTCCAGGTCACCCACGGCCTCGGAGTCGTCGGCGCGTCCCGCCACGCGTACGCGTCCGGTCACGTCCGCCCGTGTCGTGCGGTGGAACAGCGGCATGCCGTCGGCACGGACCAGCAGGTCCAACCGGATCGGGTGGTCGCGGTCCTCGTCGGCCAGACGCACCCGGCCCAGCAGGGTCTCCCTGAACACCGTCCCGCGTGGGCTCACCGCGCACCGCGCCGGTCTTCGGAGATCTCACCGATCCGGTCGGGGCCGTGCGGGACCGGTATCGGCAGGAGCCCCGCCCCGCCCAGACGCGGGAACTCCCGTATCCGGGGCTCGGCGAGGGTGTCCTCGCGCAGTCGCCTCTCCAGCGCGTCGACGATCGTCTCGCGTGGCAGTGCCTCCACCTCGGCTCCCGGTCATTGAGTGGTCCAGTGGCTGAGCCACTGAACCATCGTCGATGACACGGCGTCAATAACCTTGACCGGCCCAGTGGTTGCGTCACGGAACTCGGGTTCCCGGTCACCACGACAGCCGCCGGTGCGCGACGCGCGCCCGGGAGAACGGGTTCGGTTCGACCCGTCCGGCGAGGTGGGCCATGGCCGGGACGGCAGTCGACCGCCGGGCGGAGACCCGCCGGCCGGCCGCATCGGTCAACCCCGAGTCGGACGACGTGCCCAGTCGCGGTCGCCCGGCGTCGGCTCGGTTCGCCAGCGGGCTCGTAGGACTCCGTCGCTGTCGGGCAGGACAGCGGTGCACAGGGGGACACTTTCACCCGCGTAGACGGACAGGAGCGCGGCGGCACGAGCACCGGACATCCGCGCGATCAGTTCAGGGAAATCCTCCTCGTCGGCCACAGCACTGTGGAGGGTGCCCTCGGCGTCCTCCCACACGCCCTCGACGAGGCCGTCGGCCGGCAGAGTTCTCAGCACGGCGTCGACATCGGCGGACAGAGAAGGCCAGACGGCGAGACGGGCCCGGGGAGCCAGTGCGGCGCGAACGGCGCCGATGGTGTCGCTGGTGAGGCGGTGCCATCGTGAACCACCGTCGGCGTACGTCTCCTCCAGAACTCCCGCACGGTCGTCGGCGACCTCCACGCTCACGTCGGCCCAGAACTCGTCGTCGGCGGGCCGCTGGACGACCTCCTCCTCCTCGGCCTCGAAGGCGTACGGGGAGGCGTCCAGGCGTTCTGGGAACAGTCCGCTCCGCCGGGTGTGAGCCAACGCCGCCTCGCAGGGGCGGCTGCTGCCGATATAGAGGTACTGGTCCCAGCCCACGTGAACCGCGAACGCGCCCTCCACCTCCAGGCGGCACCAGACGCCGTCCTCCCGCAACATGGCCCGCACCAGTTCCAGGGCGATGGCGAGCGGTACCTCCGCCCCGTCGTGAACTCCGGCGAGACCGCCGGGGAAGAGCCCGTCCAGCCCGAAGCCGTCCCCCGGAGGCTCCGCACCGAAGCGCGCGAGGCCCGAGACCTGTGGTTCACGTACGGCCAGCCGATCGACACCGCTGTCCGCGGCGAACACGGCGACCGCCCGAAGATACGACGCCTCGACCTCGCCGTGATCGCTGACGGTGTCCTCGTCGCCGGTGTAGTGCCCGCGTTCGTCACGGTCGGCGGGATCGTACTTGGTGACACGGTGGACGTAGGGGAGGTGCACCGCCCCATCATCCGGCACGCCCGTGTCACCCCGCGTCGTTCACCGCCCGAGCAGCCGCCGGAACAGGTCGTCCGCTTCACGTCCGCCTGCCGCCGGTCCGTCGCCGGTCCTCCAGGCCACGAAGCCGTCCGGGCGTACGAGGACCGCGCCCTCGGGTGTCGTGCCGTGCACGGTCCACCAGTTGGGCCCCTCCCCCGGGTCGAGGTCGTATTCGGCTCCCCTGCCGATGAGGTGGACATCGAGCGGCACACCGAGGCGCCCGGCCGCCCCGCGTGCCGCTTCCGCCCACTCCGGGCGCCCGCAGAGCAGGACGAAGGAGTTCTCGTACAGGTCGATGGTGGACAGGACCTCGCCGTCCCGTACGACCTGCATGTGGGGAGCGCGGCTGCCCGGGTCGGCACACAGGCTCAGCAGTTCCGGTACGACGGGCCCGCCGCCACCGGCCACCGCCGGGGACGTGTAGCGGTAGCCCAGCGCCACCGTGATCGGCACCTCGGAGTAGCCCGCCGACTTCCTGGCGGTGTAACCGGAGCTCTGGTCGCTGCGCGCCTGGAAGGTCGACCGGGCGCTGATGGCCTGGGCCAGGGGGCGGCGCTCGGTTTCGTAGGTGTCGAGCAGGGCGGGGTCCGCCCAGCCGCGCAGTACGGCGGCGATCTTCCACGCGAGGTTGTGCGCGTCCTGGATACCGATGTTCGCGCCGAAGGCCCCGGTCGGCGGCATCTCGTGGGCCGAGTCGCCGACGAGGAACACCCTGCCGTCCCGGTAGGAGTCGGCCAGCCGCTCCGCGGCGCACCAGGGTGCCTTGCTGGTGATCTCGATGTCCAGGTCGCGCACTCCGGCCGCCGCGCGGATGTACTCGGTGCACAGTTCGTCGGTGAAGTGCTCGGCCGTCTGTCCCCTCTCGGGGGACCAGGGCAGCTGGAAGATCCAGCGTTCCTTGTCGTCCACCGGCTGCAGCACGCCCTGGCCCGCGGGATCGGTGACGTAGCACAGGACGAAGTGGTCGTCCCCCACCAACTCGCGCAGCATCTTGCTGCGGAAGACGATGCTGAGGCGGTGGAACAGGACGCCCGGTCCCGACTGGCCGATGCCGAGCCGCTCGCGCACGGTGCTGCGTGGTCCGTCGGCGCCGAGCAGGTAGTCCGCGCGCAGCGTTCGGGACTCACCGGACCGCGTGTCGCGGACGACCGCCGCAACCCCGTGACCGTCCTGGGTGAACGACATCAGCTCCGTGCCGAACCGGATGTCCCCGCCCAGTTCCCGGGCGCCCCGCAGCAGCACCGGTTCGAGGTCGCTCTGCGGGCAGTCGCAGCGGACCGCCGAACAGAGGCCGTCCTCCGGCGGCCTGCCGGTGACCGGCGGCTGCAGCCATTCCCGGTGTTCGCCGTGCAGCGTGTCCACCCGGAGGATGCCCCGGTTGTGGGACAGGGTCCCCGCCGCCCGGCGGATCGCCGGCTCCATGCCCGCGGTCCGGAAGAGTTCCATCGTCCGCATGTTGGTGCGCCGGCCGCGTGGGTGCTCCGACAGCGTCGTGCGTCGTTCGACAACCTGGTGACGGATACCCAGGCGCCCGAGGAACAGTGATGCGGACAGTCCTACGAGCGCTCCCCCGGCAACCAGCACGGGCACATGTTCGTCGCCGTCACCGCTGTCGTTCATACGATCGCCTCCTCCAGGGTCCGGAGCGCCGGCACCAGCGCCTCCCGGTAGGACTCTCCCCCACCTCTGCCGACTTCTGGCCGATCACGCCCGAGTGATCGCCCGGATGCCGTATCGAGGCGGGGCGACCGTGGTTCGCGCCCGCCGTACCCCTCGTCGGCGCGCACCGGGGCGATGCGCACGGAAAACCCGGTGACGTCGACGGTCCCCGCCGGGATACTCGTCCTCCATGCATGAGGTCGAAGTCGTAGTCGCCCATTCCGAGCGCACGACCCTCCGCGTCGGCGACGTGTTCCTGAAGGTGGACGCCGATCAGTCACGCATCGACGCCGAGGTCAGGGCGATGGCCCTGGCGCCGGTGCCGACCCCGAAGATCCTGTGGCGCAAGCCGCCCGTGCTCGCGATCGCCGCGGTCCCGGGAAGGGCTCTGGGCGGACTCGGCGAACCGTCGCCCGCGTCGCCGGGGGCGTGGGCCGCGGCGGGAGCCGCCATCCGGAGGCTGCACGACGCGCCGTTGCCGCCCTGGCCCGGCCGAAGCCGCGACGAGCTGGCGGCAGATCTCGACGCCGAGTGCGAGCGGCTCGTGTCGAACGCCGTCCTGCCCGCCGACCTCGTCTCCCGCAACCGCCTGGTCGCCGAGGCCGCGCTCCGGCAGTGGACCCCGGTGTTCACGCACGGCGACCTGCAGATCACGCACGTGTTCACGGTCGGCGAGGAGATCACGGGCATCATCGACTGGTCCGAGGCGGGACCGGGGGACGCTCTGTTCGACCTCGCGACCCTGACGCTCGGACATGAGGAGAACCTCGCCGACCTCGTAGCCGGCTACGGCACCGACGTCGACCTCGACGTGATCCGCGGGTGGTGGTCGCTGCGAAGCCTGCTGGCCGTTCGCTGGCTGGCCGAGCACGGCTTCGACCCGTTCGCGCCGGGCTGTGAGGTCGACGTGCTCAGATCCCGGATGTGAGGCCGCGCGGGCCAGGCCGCCTACAGCATGCCTCGCCGCGTCGAGAAGGCCACGATCGCGCCGGCAGCAGCGGCGAGGCGCCGGGCAGCGCAGGCCGCACCCGGTCTTGTTAGATGTTTAGCCAAGATGCTAAATAGTGGTCGGTGACAGAAGCCCAGAACGAGGCAGGGGCCTTCCGCGCCCTCGCCGATCCGACCAGGCGGCAGATCCTCGAGGACCTCAGGGGCGGTGAACTCGCCGCCGGCGAGATCGCGGCCAGGTTCCCGATCAGCGCACCCTCCGTCTCGCGGCATCTCGGCGTGCTCAAGGGAGCCGGCCTGATCACCGAGCGGCGGGACGGCAACCGGATCCTCTACACCCTGGCCGAGGACCGCCTGGCCGCCTCCGTCGGCCGGTTCCTCAGCGCCGTATGCCCCGAACAGATCGTCCTCCGCCACACCGCGTGGCGACGCCCCGAAGCCCACGGCGAGGAGTCATGAGACAACCGCGACTGGCCAGCGTCATCGAACGCCGGCTACTGGTGAACTACCGCGTCGCCCCCGATGCCGCGGCACGCCTGCTCCCCCGCCCCCTTCGCCCGCAGCTCGTGCACGGCCACGCCGTCGCCGGCATCTGCCTGCTGCGCCTGGGACGCGTCCGACCCGCCTGGGCACCCCAGGCGTTCGGGCTGCGCAGCGAGAACGCGGCACACCGGATCGCCGTCGAATGGGACGGACCGGACGGCGTCGAGACCGGCGTCTACATCCCGCGCCGCGACTCCGCCTCACGCGTCAACACCTGGGCCGGAGGCCGCCTTTTCCCCGGCGAACACGGCCGCGCCGACTTCCGGGTGCACGAGACACCCGGCCGGATACGCGTCGCGCTGGCCACCCGGGACGGCGACACCCGCGTCGACGTCACCGTCGAACCGACCACCGAACTGCACGGCAGCGAACTCTTCGGCGATCTCGCCGAAGCCTCCGGCTTCTTCCGCGACGGGGCGAAGGGCCTCTCGGCCACCACCGCCGGCGGCCACCTCGACGGCATCGAGCTGCGGACCGACGCCTGGCGGGTGGAGGCCGGCCGGATCCGTTCCGTCCGGTCGTCCTTCTTCGAGGACCCCCACCGGTTCCCGCCGGGCAGCGCGACGCCGGACTGCGTCCTGATCATGCACGACGTTCCCGCCGACTGGCGGCCACTGCCGGTCATGCCCCTCCGGCGCGGAACCCGTCCCGTCGGCTGAGACCCCGTACACCCACGCCTCGGAACCCGGCCTCTTTTCCATATGTGGACACCAAAAAAGATGTGGTCTACTTTAGTAACCACACCCCCAAAGGAGTCCTCAATGTCTCAGGGCGCATCCCCCGCATCCCCGGAAACGCGCGTCGTCGTCGCCTACCACTCCGGCTACGGCCACACCGCCGTCCTCGCCGAGGCGGTCGCCCGCGGAGCCGGCAAGGCCGCCACGCAAGTCGACCTCGTCGCGGTGGACACCATCACCGACGAGCAGTGGAGCCTGCTCGACGCCGCCGACGCCGTGGTCTTCGGGACCCCCACCTACATGGGCGGCGCATCCGCGGGTTTCCACGCCTTCGCGGAGGCCAGCAGCGGCCGGTACCTCCGCGGAACCTGGGCGGACAAGATCGCCGCCGGTTTCACCAACTCCGCGTCCAAGAGCGGCGACAAGCTCAACACGCTGAACTTCCTCGCCGCCTTCGCCGCACAGCACCACATGATCTGGGTGGGGCTCGGCCTGGCCCCCGGCTGGAACGCGCTCCAGGCCAGTGAGAGCGATCTCAACCGCCTCGGATTCTGGGTGGGCGCGGGCGCCCAGACCCCGCAGGACGGCGGCGTGGACATGGTGCACGACGCCGACATCGCCACCGCCGAGCGCCTCGGAGCGCGGGTGGCCACCCAGGCCGCGGCGTTCGCCGCCGGCCGGACCGCGCCGACCGCCGCCTGACCGGCGCAGGGCGCCCCCGCCCCCGGGCCGCGGCGATCCACGCGGCCCCCACCCCGAGAACGACTAGGAGCACGACCGATGCCTCTGAACGGTGTCTACGAGCCGAGTGCCACCGAGTGGGTGCGCGAACAGGTCGCGCAGTACGAAGCCACCGACGGCGCGGAGGGCGGGACCTTCCTGGACCTGCCGGTCATCATCCTGACCACCAAGGGCGTGAAGTCCGGCAAGATCCGCAAGATGCCCCTGATGCGGGTGGAGCACGACGGCTCGTACGCGGTGGCCGCCTCCAACGGAGGTGCGGACACCCATCCGTCCTGGTACCGCAACGTCGTCTCACACCCCCTCGTCGAGGTGCGGGACGGCGCGGTCAGACGCGACATGATCGCCCGCGAGCTGCACGGCGAGGAGAAGGCCGAGTGGTGGGCGCGTGCCGACGCCGCGTACCCGCCGTTCGTCGAGTACCGGGCCGGAACAGCGCGTGACATCCCGCTCTTCGTTCTGGAGCCCGTCGCGGACGGGGGCTGACCTCGACGCCCCGGGTTTCACCGAGCGGGGAGGACCGACCGTCCACCCCGCGTACGTCCGCCGGGGCGAGCCCTGGCTCGACCCCGCCTGCGGCGACCTGGCGCCAAGGGACCCGACCCGCACACCGGGAGCCGTCCCGGCGCGGGCTCACGAGTCGGCCGGTACCACCTGGTCGGTGCTGTGACGCTCGTCGTAGGTGACGCGTGCGGCGTGGACCTGGGCGGCACGCTTCTCGGTCCAGGCGCACAGGGCCCTCGTCTCCTCGGCGATCTCGGTGCCGAGTTCGGTCAGCCCGTACATCACCAGAGGCGGACTCGCCTGGGGGTCGACGCTGCGGAGCACCAGGCCGTCGCGTTCCAGCGTGCGCAGGGTCTGGGACAGCATCTTGCGGCTGATCCCGCCGAGGGAACGCTGCAGACCCGAATACCGCTGGGCACCGAGCTCGCGCAGGCTCGCCAGCATCAGCAGCGCCCATTTGTCCGCCAGGTTCACGAACACGTCGCGACTGGGGCAGGCCGCGTCCAGGATGTCCATCGGCCGATTCGGGTCGATGACCACCGACTCGTCCTTCTGTGTCATGACCTCATTCTATACCAGGAAACCAAAGGCCACCTTGACCTCCCCTGGAGTCCAGGTTTACTCAGGAGACCTCGGGTTCATGAGCGTGGTGGTGACGGCCGACCGGTGGACAGGTCTCCCGCCGCCCGGGTCGAAGCCTCCGGGACGAGCCGCCGTGCGGTAACGGTGTGGGGAATGCACACGGCCGTTCCCGCGTCGACGGCGCGGCAGGCGCGGCCTCCCGCCGAGGGGGTACCCGGAGCGCGACCACCTACCAGGTGTTCGGGGTCCGAGGACCACAGACCGGAGCGCGGCTCCGCAAGGCGCGGCCCTCCCGGCAAGGAGCACACGATGAACACCCCAGCCCCCACCACACCCCGGCAGGCCACGGGTCGCCACGGGATCTTCAGCCACGAGT
Organism: Streptomyces sp. NPDC001068; assembly: GCF_042897315.1. NCBI lineage: Bacteria > Bacillati > Actinomycetota > Actinomycetes > Kitasatosporales > Streptomycetaceae > Streptomyces > Streptomyces sp. NPDC001068. The sequence continues at coordinate 53,483 of NZ_JBIAYD010000002.1, forward strand.
TGCGCTCCGAAGACCCCTCACGGCAGGAGGAGTTGCCGGCGGCCGCCGCCGAACTGGAGGAACTCGGCTTCGGCGCCATCTGGCTCGGCGGCAACAGCAGCGTGCGGCACGCGGCTCGACTGGCCGGGGCCACCGAGCGTGTCGTCCTGGCCACCGGCATCCTCAACATCTGGTACGAGGCCGCCGCGGCGGTGGCCGGTCAGTGGTCGGAGCTGGACCGTGCCCACCCCGGCCGGTTCCTCCTCGGTCTGGGGGCCAGCCACGCGCAACTGGCCCAGAACTACCGGCGGCCCTACTCCACGATGGTGGAGTATCTCGACGCCCTCGACGCCGCCGGCACGCCCGTGCCGGTCGAGCGCCGTGTCCTGGCGGCGCTCGGCCCGAGGATGCTGCGGCTCGCCAGGGACCGGGCCGCGGGCGCCCACCCGTACCTGGTCACCCCCGAGTACGTCGAACAGGCACGGGGCGTGCTGGGCGAGGGCCCGCTGCTCGCTCCCGAGGTCACCGTGGTGCTGGAGAGCCGCCCCGACCGGGCACGTGAGGTGGCACGCGGTTTCCTCGACTACTACCTCAAGCTGCCCAACTACGCCGCCAATCTGGAGCGTCTGGGCTTCACCGGCGAGGACCTCACCGGCGGCGGCAGCGACCGCCTGGTCGACGCGCTCACCGTCTGGGGCACGGACGAGGCGATCCGCACCCGCCTGGACGCCTACCACGCGGCGGGCGCCGATCACCTGGCCCTGCAGGTCATCACCGGAGAAGGCGGGGACACCCCGCCACGCGCCCACTGGCGCCGGCTCGCGCACATCGTCGGCCCGGGTGCGCGGGGCGCGTAGCAGCGCATCCGGGCGAGCCCCCTCCGGAGGCCCATGCGCGGGCGACAAACGGCGCGAAACAAATGTTTCGCGACCTTCAATGGATAAAATGGCTAACGTCCTCATATACCTCACTCATCGTTCGGCGGGCCGGGCGTGAACCGCGAGCCGGACCGGGCCGGAGTGAACCTGCCCATGCCCGTCACACACGCCGGAGCCACCCGGTCGCACGGCCACTGACCGCGCGGCCCGCCTCCAGGAAAGTCGGTGAAGGTCGTGACGGCTGCCGCCTCGGGCCACGAAGAGGCCTCGACAGAGCTGGCCGCCCGCTTCCGCCGGCTGTCGAAGGAAACCGCCGCCACCAGCGCCATGCTGTTCCTCCTGGCACCCGATGAGCCGGTCCTCAAACTGTCGATGCTGTACGGAACGTCCTGGACGGTCCTGTCTCCCTGGACACGGATCCATGTGGAGGAGTCGATCCCGGTGGCCGAGGCCACCCGTGAGAGACGTCTGGTGTGGGTCGGAGACTCCGAGAAACTCGCCCTGCACTATCCGCGGCTCGCGCTCATGGTTCCCGAGCACGCGGTCACGGCCGCACCGATCATGGCCGGTGAGACCGTGTACGGGGCGGTGTGCCTGCTCTGGCCCCCTTCGCATCCCAGGCACCTGAGCGCACGGCAGACGGCGGCGATCCACGCGTACTGCGACCGTGCGGGACAGGTGCTGGAGCAGGCGGAACTGAGCGGAGATCCGGTGCTCCCCGGAGAGCATCCGCTGGTCCTGGACGCGGACCGGTCCACCCCTCCCGATCCGACCAGAGCCCTGGCGGCGTACGAGTACGCGGACCGCCTGCCGGGGGCGATGTCCCTGGACCTGGAGGGCAGAACCACCTTCGTCAGCGACGCGGCAGCCGGACTGCTCGACATCCGAGCCGCCGACCTGCTGGGGACACGCCCCTGGGAACGCGTGCGGTGGCTCGGGAACACCCCCTTCGAGGACGGCTTCCGCGCGACGCTGATCGGTCACCGACCGGTGCACTTCACCGCCGGCCGCGCCGGGGCCGAACCCCTGTCCGTCGAGCTCCACCCCGGCGCCTCGGGGGTCAGCGTCCACATGACCGTTCCGTCCCCGACCTCACCGGCCGGCCGGGCGCGTCACGTCCCCTCTCCGACGGCACAGGCGGAGTCCAGACTCTTCCATCAGCTGATGCACCTGGCCGCCGGGCTCACGGAGACGGTACGGGTGAAGGACGTGGCCGAGACCATCGCCAATCGGCTGCTGCCCGCGTTCGGGGCGGCGGGTCTGATCCTGATGGCGGCCCGCGAAGGACGGCTGCATGTCGTCGGCCAGCGCGGCTACACCACCGACTTCCTCTCGCTGTTCGACGGCCACCTCCTGTCGTCCGCGAACCCGCCCGCGATGGCGCTCACCGCGCACACTCCGCTGTTCTTCAGCAGCTTCACCGAGTTCAAGCGGGCTTATCCGAGTGCCGTCCAACACGGCACCAGGAACGCTTGGGCGTTCCTGCCGCTGATCATCCGGGGCCGGCCGGTGGGAATCCTCGTCCTGTCCTTCGACCGCGTTCGGCAGTTCCCTCCGGCGGAGCGCAACCTCATGGTCTCCATGGCCGGGCTGGTGGCCCAGGCCCTGGACAGAGCCTGCCTCCACGAGGCCAAGGACGACCTCGCCCGCACGCTGCAGAACGGCCTGCTGCCGCAACGACTGCCCACCGTTCCCGGTCTCCAGGTCGCCGCCCGGTACCTGCCCGCGGCCCGCGGGATGGACATCGGGGGCGACTTCTACGACCTGATCCGCAACGGTCCCGGCACCGCCACGGCGGTCATCGGAGACGTGCAGGGCCACAACGTCCAAGCCGCCGCCCTCATGGGCCAGTTGCGCACCGCCGTACACACCCACGCCATCGCCGGCATGAGCCCGGACGACCTCCTGGCCCGCACCAACCAGGTCATGTGCGACTTCAACCCCGGCCTCTTCGCGAGCTGTCTCTGCGTGCAGCTCGACCTCGCCCGGCACCGCGCCCAGCTCGCCACCGCCGGACACCCTCCGCCGCTCCTGCACCACGAGGGCCGCGCCCAGGCCCTCATGGTCCCGCCGGGACCGCTGCTGGGTGTCGTCGCGAACGCCGAATACCCGCTCGTGGACATTCCGCTCGCCGCGGGCACCACGCTGGCCCTCTACACCGACGGCCTCGTGGAGGCGCCCGGCATCGACATCGCGGACGCCATCGCCGACCTCACGAACCGCTTCACGAAGGCCTCGGGGAACGACGTCGAAGTCCTCGTCGAATCCCTTCTGGGCGACTGCTCCCACCATTCGCGTACCGACGACATCGCCATGCTGCTGGTCCGCGTCGCGAGCTGATCCGCGTCCACCGCCCCCCCCAAAGGCCCGTCCCTTTCGAGCTCTCGGGGTCAACTCGCCCTACAGGCAGGACAATGGGATTACTGTCGACTGCGGGGGAGACATGCGGCGAGGTGCTCGACGGAGCGACACGCCCGTCGCCGTGGGGCGCGGACGTGTCTACAGGCCTCAGGGCGGCGAGCGCGTCCGCAGGGCGCTCGGCTACACGCTGTGCCTGCTCGTCGGGTTGGTCTTCATGACCGCCGGATTCCTCATCGGCTTCGACAACGTACTTGCGCGGGTGCACTTCGCCGACGCCGAGAAGGTTCCCGCGGTAGTGGTCGACGCCAGGTACGTCAAACCCGAGATGCGCCAGAGCCCCTCCTTCATCAGCGTCCGCACCACCGGCGTCCACGACGTCCGGGCGACGATCGACGATGTCTTCCTGGCCCCGGACGGGCTGTCGCCGGGCGATCGGGTCACCGTCCTCTACGACACGGCGCGACCGGGACATGCCCTGTTCCCCGGCCAACTCGGCTGGACGAAGCTCATGTTCCCGGGCGGGGGACTGTTCCTGTGCGGCTTCGTCGCGGCCATCACCTACGGCATCTGGATGACGAAGGAGGTCACGGGGGATCAGAGCCGGGCGCTCCACCACAGAGCTTCCTCGTCGCCAACGTGACGTTCGCCCGCGCCGCCGTGCGGGTCGACTGATTCGCGCGGTCACCCTGTCATCACCGTCACCGGGCGAGGTGTGGCGCGTCGGTCGTCCCGCGTCCGCGTCCGCCGTGCCCGTTCGGGTGGGAACGGGCACGGCGGACGTGTCGGACTAGCTGCCGGGAACCGCGTCCTCGAAGGTCGTTCCGGCCGTACGGTAGGCGCTGACCTTGGCGGAGACCTGGGCCGGGGTCAGCACCTGGTCCTTGACGTGCAGGACGTAGTCGACCTGTTCGTCGTACGCGCGGGGTGTGGTCGCGGTCTGGCCTGCGAGGTCGATCAGCCACTGGTTGATGTTGATCGACATGGGCCGCTCGGGCAGGTAGGCGGCGTCGTGAGTGCCGAAGAGCTGCCCGTCGATGTAGTACTTGATGCTGCTGTTGTCGATGGTGAGCAGCAGGTCGTGCCAGCCCGCGTAGCTCTGCCGTGCCTCGGTGTGCTGGTTGACCGCCTGCCAGGGGTCCGGGTTGTACGTCTCCCAGGAGGTCGTGTACAGGATGTTCGACGGCTCGCCCCAGCCGCCGTTGGGGAGGTACTCGAAGTCGTACTCCGCGTAGTCGTCGGCCATCGGGGCGGTCAGGTCGTTGATGGTGAAGAACGTCTGGACGAGGTGGTCGCCGTCCGGACCGGACACCGGGGCGTCGGAGAACTTCACGCGTGCGGCGTAGGTGCCGTTCTTGAACTTCATGGCCTTGGTGGCCACTTCGGTCTGCTTGGTGGTCTCCGCGGTGCCGGAGGTCGACGTCCGCAGGTTCATCACGGAGTTGCCGGCCGTGCTGGAGAAGGTGACGTTCTCCGGGGCCCAGGCCGCGCCCGGTACGCCGGGTCCGCCGGAGTTGGAGCGGACGTTCCAGCCGTTCGCCGAGATCCTCGGGTCGCTGGACGTGGTGTAGTTGAAGTCGTCGAACAGGCTCTGACCGCCGCCCGGAGGATCGGTGGGCGGGTCCGTCGGGCCGGTCGGGTCGTCCCCTGCCGGGGGCGTGCCCCACACGGTGCTGCCGGACAGCTGCGCGGTGATCTTCGGCCACTCCGCGTACGACGTCTGGGCGCCGTTGAAGGAGTAGTCGTCGGCCTGGTTGAGGGTCTGCCAGTCGGCGCGGTAGAACCGCAGCTGCATGTCTCCGGTGTCGGCGCCGGGTGCGAGGCTGCCCGCTCCGGAGGTGAAGGCGATGTCGAGGTAGCGGTCGGCGGTGGCGGTGGGGTTGGCCAGGGTGCCGAAGGTTCCGGTGATGTTGGCGCAGCCCTTGACCGCCCATGAGCAGGCGAAGCGGTAACTCGTGCTGCTGGAGTCGGACTTGAAGTAGTAGCGGACCTTGACGCCGGAGAGCTGGACGCTCGCGGTGCCGGTGTTCCTGACCTTGAGCCATGGTTCGGACTGGTCCGCCGTGGCGCCCGTGGCGCTGGTGCGGTACTGGACGCTCAGGGGTGCGCCGGCGGCGCCGGCCGTGCCGGACAGGGCGGCGAGGCCGGCGGTCCCGGTGGCCATGGCGACCACCGCGGCTGCGGCGGCGCGCCATCTGCGGCTGGGGGTGTGGGGTTTCATGGCGTTCCTCTCGGATCGGCCTGGCTGTCGGAGTGTGCTGTGGGGCGGTTCAGGGATGGCTGGTGACCTGGAGGGCGTTCAGGCGCGCCGTGTGACCGCGCAGGCGGGTGGCGAAGTCGGCCCAAGGAGTGGGGCCGCTCCAGCCGTTGTCGGCGAGGGCGCACAGGCGGGGGTAGGTGAGGTATTCGATGCGGTCCGGGGTGGTGACGTATTCGGTCCACAACTGCGCCTGGGTGCCGAGGATGTGTGCGGCCGCCCGGGCGGGCAGGCCGTCGGGCACGGGGTCGTGGCCGTGGACGTCCTGGAGTGCGACGACCGCTCCCGGCTGCCCGGCGGGCTCGTCGGCCGCGTCGCTCTGCGGGTAGTCGAAGTAGGTGGCCCGGTGGTAGGCGTTGACCACGTCGTGGCCACGGGTCGCGGCGGCGACGGCGTGCACGGGATCGCGCCAGACCATGGCGGTGAAGTCGCGGGGCAGTTCGGTACCGGTCTCGGTCCAGCCGACGGGCCGGCGCCCGTTGGCGGTCACGAAGGCGCCGACCTGGCCGAGGAACCATCCGTGCAGCGCCGCGGCGCCGTCCAGTCCGGTGGCGCGCAGCCGGTCGTGGGCCACCGGGCTCCGCTCCCATTCGGCGAGGGGGCACTCGTCGCCGCCCAGGTGGATGTAGGGCGAGGGGAAGACGTCCATGACCTCGTCCAGCACCGTGCGGCAGAAGTCGAGCACCTCGTCGTGGAGTCCGAGGACGGTGTCGCACACACCCCATCTGGTCCACACGTCGAGGACCTGGTCGGGGTGGTTTCCCAGGTGCGGATAGGCGGCCAGGGCGGCCCGCGCGTGGCCGGGCATCTCGATCTCGGGCACGACCGTGATGCCGCGTGCGCGCGCGTGGTCGACCAGTCGGGCGAGTTCGGTCCTGGTGTAGGCGCCGCCGTGGGCGGTGCCGTCGTAGCGGTCGCCGCTCGCGCCGACCATGGACTGGGCGCGGTGGCCGCCGATCTCGGTGAGCTTGGGGTAGGCCGCCACGGGCATGCGCCAGCCCTGGTCGTCGGTCAGGTGCAGATGGAAGATGTTGATCTTGTGCAGGGCGAGCAGGTCGACGTAACGCAGCAGATACGGCATGGGCTGGAAGTGGCGGGCCACGTCGAGCATGGCTCCGCGCCAGGGCCGGCTGGGGAGGTCCGTGATCTCGGCGCAGGGCAGGGTCCACGGCACGCCACGCTGGGGGGTTGCCATCAGGGCTTCGGACGGCAGGAGTTGACGGACGGTCTGCACTCCGCGCAGCAGCCCGGTGAGCTCCCGGGCGCGCAGCAGGACGGAGTTCGGCCCGATCGTCAGCCCGTATCCCTCGCCGCCCAGGCCGGTCAGCGCGGAGTCGAGATGGAACACGACGGCCGCGTCGACGGCGTGGCCGAGGGTCAGGCCGGTGGCCGGGGACAGGAGGTCGCGCAGCAGGTCGGCCGCGGGTTCCGCGCCGGCGCTGACGCGCAGCCTGGTGTCTGGCCCGAAGGTGAAGTGACCGTGGGTGAAACGGGCGTTGGAGGGTCGGGGCACGAGCGCGGTGTGCGGCGGGGATGTGGGCACGGCTCATCTCCGTGGGTCGCGTGCGGGAATGGGCGAGGAGGCTCAGCCCTTGACGGCGCCGGCGGCGAAGCCGGAGGTCACATGGCGCTGCAGGAGCAGGAACACGGCGAGTGCGGGGAGCGCGAAGAGGGTGGAGGCGGCCATGGTGGCGCCCCAGTCCGTGCCGAAGACGTTCTGGAAGGAGGACAGCCACACCGGCAGGGTCCGGCTGTCCTGTTGCTTGATGATCAGGAAGTTGGCGTAGGCGAACTCGTTCCAGGCGGTGACGTATCCGAACAGGGAGGTGGCCATCAGCCCGGGGGCGAGCAGCGGAAAGGTGATGTGGCGGAAGGCGCGGCGGCGGGTGCAGCCGTCGACCTGGGCCGCTTCCTCCAACTCCCTGGGGATGGCGGCGATGAACCCGCGGAGCACGACGATGGTGAACGGCAGGGTCATCATGAAGTAGACCAGGGTCAGGGTCGGGAGCCGGTCGAGCATGCCGGTGTCGCGGGAGATGATGTAGACCGGGATGATCAGCGCCTCCCAGGGTGCCATCTGGGCGATGAAGACCATCAGCATGAACTGGCGCCTGCCGCGCCAGCGCATGCGGGCCACCGCGAACGACGCCCCGAGCGCCACGATCAGGGCGAGCACGACGGCGCTCGCGGTCACGAGCAGGCTGTTGCGCCAGAAGAGGGCGAATCCCTGGGCTCCGACCGCGGTCCGGAAGTGCTCCAGGGTCCAGGTGTGCGGCCAGAGTTGCGGGGTGTCGGACTGGATGTCCCGGTTCGGCTTGAACGCGGTGGTGACCATCCAGTAGACGGGGAAGAGGCAGACGGCGATCGTCGCCGTGGCCGCCGCGTGCAGCGGAAGCCGTCGAAGGCGGGGGCGTCGCGTGCTCACAGGGCCTCGCCCTCCTGGCGGAACATCTGGCGGAAGTAGAGGACGAGTACGGCCGCCATCAGCAGGACGGTGACCATGGAGGCGGCGGAGCCCAGGTCGTAGCGCTGACTGGACAGGGCGGTCTGGACCGCGTAGACGGGCAGGATGGTGGTGGCGTCCCCCGGTCCCCCGTTCGTCATCACCCAGATCTGCACGAACGCCTTGAAGGTCCAGATGACCTCGAGCGAGAACACCAGCATGAAGATCGGGCGGATCATGGGGAAGGTGACGGCCCGGAAGATACGGCCGGCCGAGGCTCCGTCGAGGCGAGCGGACTCGTACAGTTCCGTGGGAACGGTGGTCAGGGCCGAGTACACGGTGATGGCCGCGAACGGCACCGACTGCCAGACGATCAGCAGGACCAGGATCGTGAAGGCGGCCGGGCCGTGCGCGAACCACGGGTAGCGGTCGAACGAGGTGAAGCCGAGTTGCTTCAGGGACCAGTTCACGATGCCGAACTCGGAGTGGAACAGCCACTGGAAGACCGTGGTGGCGGCGATGACCGGCATGGCCCAGGCCAGCACGAGCGAGCTGAGCAGGGCCAGCCGCCACCCGCGGCCGAGCCGTTCGATGAGCAGGGCGACGAGGGTGGCGAGCACCATGATGAGGACGACGTTGACCGCCATGAACACGAAGGTGCGGCGGACCACCTGCCAGAACCGCGCGTCGGTCAGCAGCGTGTCGTAGTTGCGCAGTCCGACGAACCGGGCGTGACCGGAGATGAGCTGACGCAGCTGGAAGTCCTGGAGCGACATCAGTACGGCTCGGGCCAGGGGGTAGGCGAGCAGGTACAGCATGCCCAGGACCGTGGGCGCGATCAGCAGGTAGGGCCAGAGTCCGCCGCGGTCGTGGCCCTCGTCGCCGCCTGGTTGCCGGGCGAGGGACGGCGCGGGCCCGCGCGGCCGGTTCCCGGCCGGCGCCGCGCTCCGTTCGTGGACGATCGACACGGCTTCCTCTCCTGTCGGTGTGCGGGCGGGGGCCCGCGCCGCGGGTACGCGGCGCAGGCCGTCGCGGCTCAGGAACTGCCCTTCATGGCGTCGGTGATCGCGGCGGAGGCCTTGGCGGCCTCGCCCTGTTCGTCGGCGCCCGTGAGTACCGCGGTCATGTAGTCCTTGATGGGGTTCTTCGCCTCGACCGCGGCCCAGCCGGGGGTGTTGGGCGTCGCCCGGCCGACGGCGGCGCCCGCGGCCATCGCGGAGGCGCCGGGGTCGGAGGCGACCGCGTCGGCGAGGTTGGTCTTGTTCGGCACGTAGCTCATGGCGGCGGCGAGCTTGCGCTGCCAGGTGTCTCCGGTGAGGTCCTTGACGAAGGTGAAGGCCGCGTCCTGTTTGCCGGATGCGGCGGGGATGACGAGGTCGGAACCGCCGATGAACACGGACCCGGGATGGTCGGCGGTCTTCCCCGGAATCGGGAAGAAGCCGAGCTTGCCCTTGAGTTCGGGGTTGTTCTCGGTGATCACGTTGGCTCCGCCGGGAGTGGAGATGATCTGTGCCACCTGGCCCTTGGCCATGACCTCGGCCTGCGGCGGTTGCGCCTCGTCGGAGTCCTTGGGGCCCTTGCCGAGTGCCTGGAGCCGCTTGTAGAAGTCCATTCCGCTCAGCGCCTGCGGGGTGTCGAGGGTGCCCTTCCAGGAGCCGCCGGTCTGTGCGGCGAGGTCGCCGCCCTCGTCCCAGATGAACCCCGCCAGGGCGTACCACATCTGGCCCGGCAGGTAGATGCCCTGGTTGTGCCCGGTGTTGAGCTTCTTGGTGGCCGCGATCCACTGGTCCCGGGTCTTCACGGCCGCCGGGTCGATGCCGGCCTTCTTGAACAGGTCGGTCCGGTAGATCACGACGCGGTTGGCGGCGTAGTACGGAATGCCGTACTGCTTGCCCTCGTACGCGCCCGGCTCGGCAAGCCCCTTGAGCCAGGTGCCGCCGCCCAGTTCGCCGACCTTGTCGCTGAGGTCGAGCAGACCGCCGCTCTGGGCGAACTGCGCGACCTGGGTGTTGCCCGTCTCGATGACGTCGGGTGCGTCGTTGCTGGCGAGTGCCGCGGTGACCTTCTCGCCGATTCCGTCCCACTCCTGGATCTGGACCTTCGCCTTGATCCGCGGGTGCGCGGCCTCGAATCCGGCGACGAACTCCTTCTGGAACCGGGCGGAGACGCTGTCGCGCATGAGCCAGACGTCGATCGTGGTCGTGCCGTCCCCGGACGATCCGGAGTTGCCGCCACAGGCACTGAGTCCTGCGGCGATCACCAGTGCGGTCACACCTGCAAGCATGCGGAGCTTCACAGTTCACCTCTGAAGGGATGACACCAAGAGACCTGACCAGTTGGACAACTGGACAGGTGACCTGTCAGTGGTGGATGAAGGTGGCATAGACCAATTGAGGCGTCAACCCCCCACGCCCAAGGCACTTTTGACACATCACCAGTCAAGGATCTTCACCAACCGGGCCGATGAGCGACTACACTGCACCTGACCAGTGGCAGTCAGTGGTAAAGACCGCACCGACTGGTGCCGGTGAATTTCTCGGACGGCGGGGCAGGAGCGGTCTACATGAAGGCGGACGGTTCAGGAGCGGTCCTCAAGCGTGAACGGGTACGGGACCACATCCTTCAGCTCACCGAGTCACTGCATCCCGGGGACGCCATCCCCTCCGAACGGTCCCTGTGCGACAGCCTGCAGGTCTCCCGGCCGACCCTGCGCGCCGCGGTCGACGAACTCGTCGCGGCGGGGGTGCTCGTCCGCAGACACGGCCGCGGCATGTTCGTGGCACCGGAGAAGATCACCCAGGAACTCGTCGCCGACTCGGCGGGCATGGCCCTCCCCCAGGCGTCCGGCACCTGGTCGAGCCGCCTGCTGGAGTTCACCACCCACGCCGCCGGCGCCCGTGTGGGCCGCAGACTGCACGTGTCGCCCGCGGCCGACATCATCTACGCCGCGCGACTGCGCCTCGTGGACGGCGCCCCCATGGCGATCGAGCATCTGCACATTCCGGCGGCGACGGCGCCCGCCCTCACCGCGGGCGAGCTGGAGGCCGGCGACCTGTACGAGCACCTGCGGGAGCGGCATCAGGTCCAGGTGAGCAAGGCCGTACAGACGATAGAGCCCACCGTCGTCAGCCCGGCCGAGTCGAAGCTGCTGGAGGTTCCCCACCTCTCCCCCGCGCTGCTGTTCGAGCGCCTGACCTCGGACTCCGCCGGCCGGCCCGTCGAATACGTCCACTCCATCTACCGGGGTGACCGCTACCGCATCGTCTCCCGTCTCTCCCTGGACTCACCCGCCGCTCCCGGCAGGGCTCACGCGGGAGGCCTCGCACCGGGCATGGCACCCGACACGGCCGCACCGTGGTAGCCGCCCGCCCCGGCTGACGGAACGCCCCGCCGTCGTCCCGTGTCGCGGGGGCCGTTCGAGAACGCCGGCCGGAGACTGTTGACAGGGGCATGCGGTACTCCGATGCTACGGGCGGAGCTGTCGGCACCGACCACGACAGCACCCCCCGCACGCTCCCGCCCGCGTGCACAGCATGGCGCGCCGTCCCCCACAGGAGCCCACATGCACAGTATCCGCAACGTCGTCACCGCGCTGGCCCTCAGCGCACTGACAACGATGTCAGCAGTAGTCCTCGGGCCCGGCGTGGCCCAGGCCGCCGGCACCGTGTGCGACAAGTACTGCGACGGCAGGGACCCGGCGCTCTCCCCCGGCGACCGGACGCCCGTGACCACCACCCTCTTCTCGCGCTCCATCACGCTGCACCTCGACGACGCCGACGACATGGGCTGGGCCTCCATCGACAACGGAAGCCCGACCGACGAAGTCTGGCTCGACCGGTCCTTCGACGGCGGCCGCACCTGGAGTTCGGGCAGCCGGCTGGGCGACACCACCGTTCCGTCGGGTCAGCGGGGATGGCGCACCCTCATGTACAACGCCGACGACTGGAACAACCACGGGGTGGGTGCCCTGCGGGCCTGCGGCAAGGCGGGCGACCGCACCGACATCGCGTGCACACCCTGGGCTCGTACCACCTGGAACGCCGCGGACCGGCGGGGCGCCGCGGCCACCGCCCTCATGGAGTTCTACGACTACGGCACCGGGCTGTTCGCGACGACCGGCTGGTGGAACTCGGCCAACGCGCTGACCTCCCTGATCGGCAACATCCGCACGACCGGCATCACGAGTTACCAGTACGCCGTCGGACGGACGTACGACCTCAACGTCAACGCCCAGGGCGGTCGGTTCAGGAACGCCTACATCGACGACACGGGCTGGTGGGGCCTGGCCTGGGTGGCGGCCTACGACCTCACCGGGGACAGCCGCTATCTCGACACCGCCCGGGCGGACGCGGACCACATGGCGTCGTACTGGGACTCGGTCTGCGGAGGCGGGGTGTACTGGAGCACCGCGAAGTCGACGAAGAACGCCATCCCGAACTCCCTCTACATCCAGCTCAACGCGGCCCTGCACAACCGGCTTCCGGGTGACACCGCCTACCTGGGACGGGCCCGGGCGGGTTGGTCGTGGCTGAAGGGCACCGGACTCGTCACCGCCGCCAACACCGTCTCCGACGGTCTGTCGCTGTCCACCTGCAAGACCGGCGACACCACAGTGTGGTCCTACAACCAGGGCGTCCTCGTCGCGGCCCTCACCGAACTCCGCACCGCCACCGGTGACAGCGGCCTGCTGGACACCGCCCGGCGCATCGCCGACGCCAACACCACCTCGTCCCTGCTCAACACGGCCGACGGCATCCTCAAGGACCCCTGCGAGGGAAGCGGTTGCGGAGCCGACGGCCCCTCCTTCAAGGGTGCCGACGTCCGGGGCCTGGCGCAGCTCAACGCCGCGCTGACCGACCACCCCTACACGGCCTACCTGCAACGCCAGGCCAACCTCGCCTACGGCGGCGACCGCAACGCCCTCGACCAGTACGGCCTCCACTGGTACGGCCCCCTGGACTCCACCGACGCCGCCCGGCAGCACAGCGCCCTCGACCTCATGAACGCGGCTTCCAACTGACCGTCTGGGAATGAACGCCCGCGGCACGATCAATACGCACCAAGCCACGTCTACGCGACATCGGGCCGTGTCATCAGCGGCGACCGCACGTGCAACTCCAGGCTGGGGCCGGTCAGGGGTACGGTGCTCCAAGTCGCCGACGCGGTCCCCGTCTCGGCGTCGGCGACCAACCGAACCCGGTGCGGGGTGGTGACGACATAGAGATCGGCGACGAACGTGTGGCCCTGCCACGCGCCGGCCGCAGCGACGGGGCGGCCAAGTGGGGAGCTCTCCCGCCAGTGGCCATGGCCGACCTCTACGTCCAGATGCGACTCGAACCGTACGGTCCATCCGCCGTCGGCGGGATCGACGATGACCCCCGTTCCGTCGGGCAGGGCCGAGCCCTCAGCGGAGGCGTCGAGTGTCGCGCCGACCGAATGCGCCGGGCCTGCCGAACCCGGCACCGGCGACAATGACAGTCGCCGCAGCCGATGGGCGAGGATCTCGTCGTCCCGGGCGTTTCCCGCATGGTTCACGGCGGGCAGCAGGCACTCCCACAGGGCGTCGAAAACCTCCTGCGATTCTCCTTGGGCGGTCACGGCGACCACGAGGTCGTGCGACGGGACCACCACACACTGCTGTCCGAAGGAGCCGTGGCCGTGGTACCCGTGACGCGACATCCAGAACTGGTAGCCGTAGCCACAGGAGAAGTCGGCGTTGTTCCCTCCCTCCTCGTCCGGCGCGCAGTTGATCTGCCGTCGGGTCGCGAGCTCCACCCATTCACGCGGGACGAGCTGCCGGGCGCCCCACACCCCTCCGCGCAGGAGCAGCTCACCGAAGGCGGCGACAGCCTCGGTCGTGAGATGGAGTCCGTGGAATCCGAAGACGGCACCGCTCTTCACCCGGTCCCATTCCGCGTGGTCGACGCCCATCGGATTGAAGAGGCGCTCGTCGAGGAATTCCGCGAGACCGCGGCCCGTCACCCGCTCCACCATCCGGGCCAGGATGAAGGTGGTCGAGTTGTCGTAGGTATGCCGTGTTCCCTCGGCCTCGGCGAATGACAGGCCCAGGAAACCCTTCACCAGGTCGTCGGGTTCCAGCTCCCAGGCCTCGGCGAGGCTGTCCGTCGGGTACCCCACTGTCATGGACAGCAGGTGGTGAACGGTGATGCGGCTTCCGTGTTCCGAGATGCCGGTCGGGACGTGATCAGGCAATACGCGCACCACCCGATCGTCCAGTGAGAGCAGCCCGTCGGCGATCGCGAGCCCCACGGCGACCGAGGTGAAGGACTTGGTCAGCGAGTAGAGGAGGTGCGGGCGTTCGGCCGAGTACGGCGCCCACCAGCCTTCGGCCACGACGTGACCGTGGTGTACGACCATGAGGGAGTGACACTCGACGGATCGTGCTTCGAGCCGATCCAGCAGCGCGGCGATCGACCGGGACGATATTCCCGAGGCGGCCGGTGTCAGACGCGGCAGCAACAAGCCCTGAGAAGCCATCCGGGCACCTTATCCGAATGCCGTTTCGACCCCAAGCCAATAAGGTCAAGCTGGTCACGTAGCAGTTCCTCGACAGCGCGCGTGAGGTTGGATCCGTCAGTTGTCTGAAAACCCTCGGGCAGGAAGGTCCAAGCCCACATAATTCAGATTGGTGACGAAGTCTGCGCCTCCGAGGTTGGTCAGCTCCCCTCCGGGCCCCGCTGCTGCGTGTCCTCACCTACGTCGGTGGCCTCACCGGTCGTGCGCGATCGCTGCCGCAACCGCCGGTGCACCGGTGGGCAGGACACGTAGAAGCTGGCAGCCGCGGTCACGAACTTCAATAGCATCGTGATCTGGGGAAGCACCGTCCAGATTGACTCTGTCCAGGCAGTGATCGTCGTGAACGACATCGCGAGCTCCTTCGCTCAGAGAACCGATGCTTTTACGGTGAGCGTGGGAGCGGCCACTTTCGGCTAACCTGGAAATCTGGACGCTGGTCACCAAAGACGTCTCTTGCACGCGACCGCTTCTGGGGGGAATGCGGATGCTCGACAACCTGAAACGGTTGCACGCTCTGGTCGGGTATCCATCGCTGGAAACACTCGCCCGGCACGCTCAGACCGAAGGATCCGCGACATCGAGATCCACCTTCGGCAACCTGCTGAACGGCAAGCCCACACGCCTCGAAACAGTAGAGGCGTTCGTCCGGGCCTGCGCCCGGCATGCCCGCACCCGCCATCCCTCCATCACACTCGACCCCACGGAAGTTCACCTCGACACCTGGCGTGACCGCTACGCCGACAGCCACCGCCCCCGAGGCGCTCACCGCACCACGACTGCACCGCGCACGGCTGAGGGCATCACCGGAGCGGCGCACCGGCCGCAGCCGTGGCCACACCAGGTGGGGGTCCTGCCCCTGCTGGCCGACTGCCGCCAGACGCGCCCCGCTGACCACGACCTAAACGCGTTCATGGCAACCGAAAGCGATGCCGCCGTGGTGTGGCAGGTGTTGTCGGGAATGGGTGGCGTCGGCAAGACGCAACTCGCCGCAGCTCTCGCTCAACGTGCCTGGCGGGCGCGACAGGTCGACCTTCTCCTCTGGGTGACCGCTGCGTCTCGAGACGCCGTCGTCATCGCCTACGCGCAGGCCGCTGCCGACGTCACTGGACTACAGGACGATGACCCCGAACAGGGTGCAGCGCGCTTCCTCGCATGGCTGTCCGAACCGCATCGCCGACGATGGCTGATCGTGCTGGACGACCTGCAGACCCCCGCGGATCTCAATGGGCTCTGGCCTCCGACGGTCCCCTCCGGCCGAGCGGTAGTCACCACTCGTCGCCGTGATGCTGCCCTGTCGAGCGGGCGGTGCGTCGTGGAGGTGGGTCTATTCACGCCCAGACAGTCGACGGCCTACCTGAGCGCCCGGCTGGGCGGTCACGGCGATCAGCTCGCCGAGGCCGACGGGCTGGCACAAGATCTCGGACATCTACCGCTGGCACTGGCTCAGGCCGGGGCATACATCCTCGATCGGGGATTGACCTGCGCTGACTATCGGCGCCGCCTCAAGGACGCCCGCAGGGGCCTGGCGGACCTTACCCCCGAGCCCGCAGCTCTCCCGGATGAGCACCGAGCCACCGTTGCTGCCACGTGGTCCCTGTCCATCGACCATGCCGATACCTTGCCCCCACGAGGGCTGGGCCGCCCCATCCTGGAGCTGGCAGCACTGCTCGACCCCAACGCGATCCCAGCTGAGGTGTTGACCACGGCCGGGGTCACCACCTATCTCGACGGCCGCCGCAATTCCCCGGAGTCAGTCGAGGCCGATGATGTGCGAGACGTACTGCACAGCCTGCACCGTCTCAGCTTGCTCTCACTCGATCCGGTCGATCCAACCATCCGCGTGCACGCCCTGATCCAGCGTGCGGTCCGCGAGTCTACGGAACCGGGACACACCATCGCGTTGGCGACGGCCGCAGCCGATGCTCTCGTGTCGATCTGGCCGGACATTGAGTGCGACTCTTCCCGTGGGCAGGTGCTACGAGCCAACGCAACAGCCCTGCGCGGCACAGCAGGCCTGGCCTTGTGGAACGCCAAAACCGGTGCCCACCGCGTACTGTTCACCGCCGGCATCAGTCTGGGTGAGTCCGGTCTGGTTTCGGCGGCCGCCACCTACTACGGCGACCTGGTCTCCACGGCAGTGCAGCAGCTCGGCACCGAGCACGTCCACACTCTCGCCGTCCGTGCCGGCCATGCACGGTGGCGGGGCGAGGCAGGTGACGCCGCCGGCGCCTTCACCGCCACCGCAGCCCTGCTGACGGACCGGTTGCGGGTGCTGGGGGCCGACCACCCTGACACCCTCACCACCCGGCACAACCTGGCCTACTGGCAAGGCGAGTCCGGCGATCCCGCTGGGGCTGCGACCGCGTTCGAAGCCCTGCTGATCGACATGGTGCGGCTGCTAGGCGCCGATCACCCCGACACGCTCACCACCCGCAACGACCTGGCTTGGTGGCGGGGAAAGGCGGGTGACCCGGCCGGGGCGGCTGTGGCGCTACGAGCATTGCTCGCTGACCGGCAGCGGGCACTGGGGCCCAACCACCTGCATTCAATGATCACAAGGAATGACCTGGCCTGGTGGCAAGGGCTCGCTGGCGATCCCAACGGCGCGGTCGACGGGTTTCGTGCCCTCCTCCCCGACCTCGTGCGGGTACTCGGCCCCGACCACCCACGCACCTTGACCACCCGGAACAACCTCGCCTGGTGGCAGGGCGCAGCAGGGGATCCCTCCCACGCGCTGGCCGCCTTGCGAGCGGTCCACACCGACCGCCTTCGAGTACTCGGCCCCGACCACCCGCACACAATGATCACCCGAGGCAGTCTCGCCTACTGGAGAGCGATGTCTGGCGACCCAGACGGTGCGGTCAAGGAGTTCGAGGAGCTCCTGACCGACCGCCTTCGAGTACTCGGCCCCGACCACCCGCACACTCGCACCAACCGCCATCAGATCGCCTACTGGAGTAACTACACTGGCGACCAGACCACCACTGGAACCCTGCTGGCCGCCATGGTGCAGGTGCTCGGCCCCGATCATCCCGACACCCTCACTGTGTGGAGCCACGACTCCACACAGGTCCCGCCACTCTGAACCGCTGCCGAGCAGACGAAGACCATGTCGCATCGGTGGGCTCCATCGGTCACGTCGGTCAAGTCTCCTTGACCGACGTGGGACTGAGCCCTTCTTCGACTCAGCGACTCCTGAGGTTGTCCCGTGCTCATGTGCTCGAGCGAGTTCGGCTGCACGTTGCGGCCGGCACGAACTCCGAGCCCGATCCCGTCGAGCCGGCGCCCAGAAGTCGCTCTCTCATCGGGCGTCCCGCGAGGGCGCCGGGAAAGGCCCAGAGGTGTGCGTCGGTGTGTCCGAGGGCGGCCGTACCGCGGCGTCTCCGCACGAGTTTCCGGATCGGGCCGGTGAGCGAAGAGGGGATCGGAGCCGAGGGCGAGGGTGGTGGCCTACGTGTGACCGGCGGTCCGGAGCCCGTCACCGAAGTCGGCTGCCTGCCTTCGGAGTTCTCGGGCGGCCGGGCGCTGGACGCCGGCAGGAGCGGTCGGTGAGTATCCGTGGGTGAACGATGTTGCCGACGGCCGGGGGCCTCTCGCGGGCGGACCGAGGGGCGTGCGTTTCGTCGAGTTGTCCGGTCGGGTGATGTCCGCCCTGCTCGACGGCGACCTGTCCGAAGCCGGCAGGGTGGCCGGGGTTTCGCTGAGCGGGTACTTCGTGACCGACAGCGCACGGTGGCTGTGGCGGCTGCGGCTCGAGCAGATGGCCGCCGATCCGGAGCATGCGCGGTGGATGGTGCGGCACGCGGTCGTCGGTGACCACGGCCTCGTCGTCGGGCACGCCGGTTTCCACGGACCACCTGACGAGGCCGGCATGGTCGAGATCGGCTACTCCGTCGCTCCGGACTTCCGCCGACGGGGATACGCCCGGTCCACGCTGACCGAGTTGCTGCGCAGGGCGGCGGCCGAGACCGCGGTCACGACCGTACGCGCGGCGATCAGCCCCGACAACGTGGCGTCCCTGGCCGCGATTTCGGGGTTCGGCTTCGTCGAGGTCGGAGAGCAGTGGGACGAGGAGGACGGCCGTGAACTCCTCTTCGAGGTTCCTGCCCGCCCGGTGGCACCCGCTTGACGGGGCGCCGTGCGGCGCGGAGCAACGAGCTGTGAGCCGGCCGACCGCCCCGCCTCGGTCACGCTGCGGTGGCAAACTCGATTGTGGCCGCGCGGTCTCCTCCCGCAGGCTGGCCCCATGTCCCCTTTCGTGCGGCCCGCCACGCTCGCCGACGCTCCGGCCGTCACCGAACTCCTCAACCAGATCGACCGCATCGAGATCGGGCGGCCCGAGACCGACCTGCACACGGTGGAGGCCGACTTCAAGCGGCCCGGCAGCGACCTGTCACGCGACTCCTGGCTGGCCTTCGACGGCGAGCGGCTGGTGGCGTACGCGCTGGTGTGGGACAAGTCGCAGGGCGAGCGGATCGACGCCGACCACTACGTGCTGCCCGACCAGCAGCACGCCGGGCGGGTGCTGCTGGCGGCCCTCGAGGCCAGGGCGCTGGAGATGGCCCGGGCCAACGGTGCCCGCCGAGCCGTGCTGCACCTGTACCTCAACGCGACGCCCACCATCGACCAGGCGCTGCTTCGGACGCGGGACTGGACCGTCGTACGCCGGTACCACGTGCTGGAGAAGACCCTGCAACCCGCCGAGGGCCTCCGGCCCGAGCCGCCCGCCGGCGTCCGGGTGCGGCCGTGTTCCGGTGAGGGAGACCGGGAAGCCGTGTACGCGCTGCACCAGGCGGCCTTCGTCGGGCACTTCGACTTCCGGCCGCGGACCTACCGGCAGTGGCTGAGCGACATCGACGCCGAGGGGCTCGACTGGTCGCTGGTGTGGATCGCCGGCACCGGGACGCTGGGGGACGCGGGTTTCCTCGTCGCGCAGGACGACCGGGAGGCCATGGGGTGGATCCGTAGCATCGGTGTACTGCGCGAGGCCCGTGCGCAGGGCCTCGGCGGACTGCTGCTCCGGCACGCGTTCGCGGCCTTCGCCGCGCGCGGCCGGGACACCGTGGGGCTCGGCGTGGACACCGCGAACGCGACCGGGGCGCCCAAGCTGTACGAACGCCACGGCATGACCGTCCACTTCGCGGTGGACACCTGGGAACTGGTCGCGACCTGACGGACGCGGGGCCCGGGCGGGGCGGCCGTCCTGGTGCCGTCGACGTGGCAGGCGGCGGAAACGGCTGCCGTCGGCGGTCCGGCGGCGACGACCGCCATCACCTGGGGAGGGGCGGCCGTGGCCGGGGGCGCAGGACGCCTTCCGGGTCGTAGCGCTTCCACAGGTCGAGCACGCGGTCGCCGGTCATGCCGGGGTAGGTCCGCCGGAACGTCGCCCTGCCGGGGCTGGACTCGAAGTTGACGTAGGCGCCGTCGACATGCGGTGCGAGATGCGCCCAGCCGGCGGCGAGCCGGGCCCTGTCGTGCGGTGGGAACGCGGAGGCGACGACGAGGACGTCCTGGTGGCGGTGGGCGAACGCCGTGTCGGCGGGGTCGGGATCGTGGGTCGCGCCGCCGAGGGACCGCAGCTGTACGAGGACGGGGTCCGCGGCGGTCGTGGCGCGCACCAGGGCGCGCGCCGCGTCCCGGGAGACGCCGGTGAGCATGCCGTTGGTGGTGCTCGACGGCATCTGCGCCGCGTTGTCGTGCAGATGGGCCGTGGGCACGAGGTCGGTGTAGTGGACCATCCGCGCCTGCTGGACGGCGACTTCGCCTATGTCCAGCAGTGGCGCCAGCGCCCGTTGCACGGTCCCCTCGTCGTCGGAGGCCACGACGGCGGTGATGAAGGCGGCCGCGGTGGTGCCCTGGGGGGCCAGCATCACCGCCGTGGACAGCTCGCGTGGGGCTCGGGTGACGACGTCCGCCCAGCGGCGCAGGGTCTCCCCCGCCGGATCCACCGCGGCGACCAGATGCGCGTAGCCGACCGCGCCGAGTTCCATCGCCTCGATCTCGAAGGCGACCGCGATCCCGGCGCCCGCCCCGGCTCCGCGCATCACCCACAGCAGGTCGGGATCGGTCTGCGGGTCGGCGCGTACGACCGTTCCGTCGGCGAGGACCACCTCGACGGCCCGGACCCGGTCGATCGTGAGCCCGTACCGTCGCACGAGCCAACCGACGCCGCCGCCGGTGGCGATGCCTCCGACTCCCACGTTGCCGTGGTCGCCGGAGCTGATGGCGAGGCCGTGCGGGGCGAGCGCCTGCGCCACCCCGGCCCAGCGCGCACCCGCCTCGACGCGGACCAGCCCGGCGCCGCGGTCGATGACGTCGACCCGGTGCAGTGCGCTCAGGTCGATGACGAGCCCGTCGTCGTTGGTTCCGGTGCCCGCGAGCCCGTGGCCGCCGCTGCGGACGGCCACCCGGAGCCCCGCCTCCTGTGCGGTCCGCAGTGCCGCCGCGATGTCGTCCGCGGACTCGGGCAGCACCACGGCGGCAGGCCGGCCCACCGTCGTATAGGTGGACCGCAGGCGTGGGTAGCGCTTGTCGTCAGGTGTGACGATCCTGCCCGCGAGCCGGGCCGGGGCGGCACGGAGGATGTCCTTCACCAGGCGCTCCTGATCGCTTCGACCTGCTCACGCACCGCCGGGACGATCTCGTGGGCGAACAGGGCGGCCTGGCGCTCCGGTTCGGCCACGGGCCACAGGACGAACGTGTCGAATCCGAGGTCGACGGCCCACTCCGTGAGGGTGTCGACCCAGCGTGCGGTGTCGCCGACGAGTCCGGGGCCGCTCGCGGGGCCGCCGATCGCGCCGATCACGTTGTAGACGCGCCGCAGGGTCCGGGGGTCGCGGCCGGCCGATACGGCCGCCTCGTCGATGATCTGTTGCCGGGCGGGCACCTCCCGCGGTGTGACGTAGATGTTGAGGGGGGAGATCCAGCCGTCCGCGTGCCGCCCGGTGACGGTCAGCATGCGGCGCTTCTGGGCGCCGAGCCACAGTTCGACGGGCCGGGGAGGCATCGGCCCGGCCTGGTAGCCGCCGACGGAGTGGTACGGGCTGTGGTGCTCGACGACCTCGCCGTTCAGGGCCCTGCGCAGCAGTTCGACCGACTCCTCGGCGTAGGCCACCATGTCGGGCCCGCGTCGCGCCGGGCCGCCCATGGAGGCGATGGCGTCGGGGATGCCGCCGCCGCCGACGCCGAGCCGGACCCGTCCGCCCGTGAGCACGCTCAGCGACACGGCCGCCTTGGCGAGCATCACCGGGGGCCGGAGCTGGAGATCGGCGACGTCCGTGACGAAGCCGATGCGTTCGGTGAGGGCGGAGAGATGCGAGATCAGGGTCCAGGCGTCCAGGTGGTCGGGCTGGTAGGGGTGGTCCTGGACGGCGAGGTGGTCGAGGCCGAGGCGCTCCGCGGTCTGCGCGAGCTGCCGGGTCTGCGCCCAGGACCCGGCGGTGGGGTCGAGGCTCAGACCGAAGGAGAGGGGACGTCGGTAGTCGGTCATGCGTCCACCCTGCGCCGGGGACGCGCCTCGACAAAGCTGCCCGTAAGTAACTAATCTTTCGTAAGTGAGCACCATTCACGACGACTCCTGCCCGCGCTTCGAGGACACCCTCGAACTCGTCGGCCGCCGCTGGACCGGCTCCGTACTGCAGGCCGCCGGCCGGGGCGCCAGGCGTTTCGGCGAGTACCGCGCGATGATCGACGGGATCTCCGACCGTCTGCTGTCGCAGCGGCTGAGGGAACTGGAGGCCGCGGGCCTCGTCGAACGCACGGTGATTCCCAGCACTCCCGTGCAGATCCGGTACCGGCTGGCACCCGACGGCGAGAGCCTGGTGGCCGCCCTCCTGCCGCTCGCCCGCTGGAGTACCGAGCGTCCCGGGGCCCGGAACAGCGCGGGGTGAGCCGCTCGGTGCGCCCCGTACGATCGAGACGCGCGGTGCGCCGCACGATCGAGACGCTCGGTGCGCCGCACATGAGACGCTCGGTGCGCCGTCTCAGAGCATCAGCTGGTCGATGGTGAACGGAAGCGAGCGAAGGCGGCGGCCCGTGGCGTGGTGCACGGCGTTGCCGATGGCCGCCGCGAGCCCGACCAGGCCGACCTCGCCGACCCCTTTGGTCCCCACCTCGCTAGCCCGGTCTGGCCGGCCGCAGAAGACGACCTCCACGTCCGGGATGTCCGCGTTCACCGGCATCAGGTAGTCGCCGAAGGTCGCGTTGGCTATGCGTCCGGTCCCGGCGTCGGTGACGGTCTCCTCGAAGATCGCCTGGCTGATGCCGCCGACGGTGCCGCCGACGATCTGGCTGGTGGCGGTCTTCTCGTTGAGGATGCGCCCGCCGTCGATCGCCGACACGACGCGTGCCACCCGCAACAGTCCGAGCTGCGGGTCGATGCGCACCTCGACGAACTTGGCGCCGAAGGCGCCCGCGGTGGCCATGCCGAGCCGCCGCGCGTCGGGCGGTGTGCTGCGGCCGTCCGCGCTGAGTTCCTCCAGTCCGTGACGGGCCAGGATGTCGCTGAAGGACTCGCCGGCGCCGGGGTCGCCGACGAGGTGCAGTCGCCCGTCGGTGGCCGTCACGCGGTCCGGCTCCGCGCCGCGCAGCGGGGAGGCGTCGTCGTCCCGCACCACCTGGAGGAACTCCCCGACGAGGTTGCGGCAGGCGGTGCGTACGGCGTTCGCCAGCGCCCCGGTCAGCCCGGACCCGCCGGCCATCGGCGCGTACGGCATGTCGGAGTCGCCGAGGTCGAAGCGGACCTTCCCGATGTCCAGGCCCAGGAGTTCGGCCGCCAGTTGCGTCATGACCGTGTACGTGCCGGT
Source organism: Streptomyces sp. NPDC001068 (assembly GCF_042897315.1). Classification (NCBI taxonomy): domain Bacteria; kingdom Bacillati; phylum Actinomycetota; class Actinomycetes; order Kitasatosporales; family Streptomycetaceae; genus Streptomyces; species Streptomyces sp. NPDC001068. The sequence goes on from NZ_JBIAYD010000002.1 coordinate 76,739, forward strand.
TCCGATGTCCGTGGCGGCGCTGCGCACATAGGCCGAGCCGTCGTGGCGCAGCGACGCCCGCGCCTGACAGGGCACTTGGAAGAAGGGGTACGACACACTCGCCATGCCGTGGCCGATCAGCCACCGGCCGTCGCGCATCGAGCCGATCCCCGGTGTGCGGCGGGACCAGCCGAACCGTTCGGCGCCCACGGCGTAGCACTCCCGCAGGGCGTTGCTCGACCACGGCAGCCCCAGCACGGGATGGACCTCGGCGAAGTTGCGCAGGCGGAGTTCGAGCGGGTCGATGCCGAGGGTGTGGGCCAGTTCGTCCATCGCGGACTCGAGGGCGAAGTTCCCCTGTGCCTCCGCGGGCGCGCGCATGGATCCCGGACACGGGATGTTGAGCCTGGCCTGGCGGTCGCGGGTGACGACGTTGGGGCAGGCGTAGGACACCGCCGAGCAGTGGGAGACGGGTTCGTAGTCGTTGTCCTCCATGGCGACCGAGGAGAGGCCGTGATGTTCGACGGCGACGAGGTCACCGGAGGAGGTGGCGCCGATCCTGATGTGCTGGACGCTGTTGGGGCGGTGGCCGACCGAGGTGAACATCTGCGGCCGGGTCAGGACCAGTTCGACCGGATGCCTCACCTCGCGTGCCGCCAGGACGGCCAGCACGGTGTGCGACCACACCCGCAGTCCGGCGCCGAAGCCGCCGCCCACGAAGGGCGCGAGGACCCGGATGCCGCTCTCGGGAATGCCGAAGATCCGGGCGATCGAGGTGCGGACGTTGTGCGGCCACTGGGTCGAGTCGTGGACGGTGACGGAGTCGCCGTGCCAGGAGGCGATGGTGGTCATGAGCCCGAGCGGGTTGTTGGTGTTGTCCGGGGTCGTGTAGTCGCCCTCGATCACCACGTCGGCCCTGTCGAGCCCGGCGGCCACGTCGCCGCGCCGGGTGTCCAGCCCCCACGGGTTCTCGACGGTCTCCGCCCGGGGGTCGGTCACGTCCAGGAGCGGTTCGGCGGGTTCGTAGGTGACACGCACCAAGGAGGCGGCGTACCGGGCCCGCTCCGGGCTGTCCGCCACCACGACCGCGACGTGCTGGCCGTGGTGCAGGATCCGGTCGTCCTGCAGCGGGGCGGGCGGGGACTGCCCGAGCAGGGTCATGGGTCCGCGTTCCAGCCGGGGCGCGGTCAGGTGGGTGATGACGGTGAGGACGCCCGGCGCCGCCTGTGCGGCGCAGGCGTCGATGGCCCGGATGCGGCCGGCCGCGATCGTGCTGCCCACCAGGGCGGCGTGCACCAGACCCGGATAGCTGAAGTCGTTGGGGTAGTGGGCCGTCCCCGTGGTCTTCAGGGGGGCGTCCACCCGGTCGAGGCCCGGTCCGACGGTGGTGGGGGTTTCGAGGGTCGTCATGGCCGGCCTCCCGTGACGGTTTCCAGGGCGCGCACCAGGGTGCGCTTGGCCAGCTCGACCTTGAACGCGGTGCCCGGCAGGGGCACGGCGCCCTCCAGGGCCGCCTCGGCGGCCGCCCTGAAGTTCTCGCCGTCGACCCGGCAGCCGCGGAGCACGCTCTCCGCGCCCCAGGCCCGCCAGGGGATCGTGCCCACACCGCCCAGTGCGACCCGGGCCTCGGTGATCATGTCGCCGTCGAGGCGCACGGCCACACCAGCGGACACGAGCGCGAACTCGTAGGAGACCCGGTCGCGGACCTTGAGGTAGTGGGACCGGGTGCCCTCGGGAAGCAGGGGGATCTCGACCTCGGTGATCAGCTCGCCATGCCGCAGCATGTTCTCGACGTCGGGGGTGGTTCCGGGCGGCAGGTAGAACCGGGTGAGCGGGACGGCACGCGGTCCGTCCTCGCCCCGCGCCCTGACGACCGCGTCGAGCGCCACCAGCGGGACGGCGACGTCCGAGGCGTGCAGGGCGACGCAGTGCGGGCTGGTGCCGAGGATCGCGTGCATGCGCTGGGTTCCGGTGAACGCGGCGCACCCCGATCCGGGTGTCCGCTTGTTGCACGCGGCGACCGCCGGGTCCCTGAAGTACCGGCACCGGGCGCGCTGGAGCAGGTTGCCGCCGATGGTGGCCATGTTCCTGAGCTGGGGCGACGCGCCGAGCAGCAGGGCCTCGCGGACGAACGGGAGCCGTTCGGCGAGGACCGGGTCGGCGGCGAGCTCCTCCATGGTGGTCAGCGCGCCGACGTGCACCGACGTGGTCGTGTGCATGATCCCCCGGAGCGGCAGCCTCGTGATGTCGACCAGCCGCTCGGGGCGAAGGACGCCGTCCTTCATCAGGTCGAGCTGGGTCGTCCCGCCCGCGAGGTACGACGCGTGCCGGTCGCGGGACACGGTCGCGACCGCCTCGTCGGCCGCCGAGGGGCGCACGTACTCAAAGGGATGCATCGTTTCCCTCCGAGGCGACGTCCGAGGCCGCCTCCGTGTCAACCTCCGAGGCCGCCTCCGTGTCAACCTCCGAGGCCGCCTCCGTGTCAACCTCCGAGGCCGCCTCCGTGGCGACGTCCGAGGCGGCCTCCTTGGCGGCCTCCGAGGCGACCTCGCGGATCGCCGCTCGGATACCGGGATACGCCCCGCAGCGGCAGATGTTGCCGCTCATGAACTCGCGTACGTCCTCCTCGCTGCCCGCCCGGCCCTCGGCCAGCAGCGAGACGGCGGACATGATCTGCCCGGGGGTGCAGTAGCCGCACTGGAACGCGTCGTGCCGCGCGAACGCGGCCTGCATCGGGTGCGGTCGATCGCCGTCCGACAGTCCCTCGATCGTGGTGATCTCCCGCCCGTCGTACTGAGCGGCGAGCGCCAGGCAGGCGACGACGCGCCGTCCGTCGACGAGGACCGTGCAGGCCCCGCAGGCTCCCTGGTCACAGCCCTTCTTGGCACCCGTGAGACCCAGGTGGTCACGGAGCGCGTCGAGGAGTGTCACCCGTGGATCGATCCGCAGCCGGTAGACATCGCCGTTGACGTGCAGGGCGACGTCCACATCGGGAGTGCCGGAAGCTGCTTTTCCGGGGCGCGCCGCGGTCTCGACGTACTTCATGGCGCCTCAGCTCTTGATATCCAGCTCTTGATATCCAGCTCAGGGGAACGCTTTCACCGCCCGGAGCGGTATCTGTCCGATGGTAGAACCGGAACGCCTGGTCCGCCTGCTTGCCGCCCGTGGACACGGGAACCGCATCCTGTGGAAATCCTTCCCTGGCTGACCGCTCGCCGTCGGCCGACGATTGGACTGCACACCACAGAAAAACTCGTGATGGAGAATTCCCATGACCGTTTGGTTCATCACCGGCGCCTCCCGGGGCTTCGGCCTGGAGATCGCCCGCCAGGCACTGGAACGCGGCGACAAGGTCGTGGCCACCGCCCGGCGGCCGCGTGACATCGAGCAGGCGCTCACCGGCCACGGGGACCGGCTGCTCGCCGTCCCTCTGGACGTCACCGACGAGGCGCAGGCGGCCGCCGCGGTCAGGGCCGCCATGGACGCGTTCGGCGCGATCGACGTTCTCGTCAACAACGCGGGACGAGGCGTCCTGGGCGCCGTCGAGGAGACCTCCGACGCCGCCGCCCGCGGTGTCTTCGACACCAACGTGTTCGGGCTTCTCAACGTCACCCGCGCCGTCCTCCCCGTCATGCGGGCGCAGCGCGCCGGCCGCGTCCTCAACCTGAGTTCCGTCGGCGGCTTCCAGGCGGCGGCCGGCTTCGGCGTGTACTGCTCGACGAAGTTCGCGGTCGAGGGTCTGTCAGAGGCCCTGCACGACGAGGTCTCACCCCTGGGGATCAGGGTGACGGTCGTCGAGCCCGGATACTTCCGGACCGACTTCCTCGACGGTTCGAGCCTGCACGTCGAGGAGCGGGTCATCCCTGACTACGAGACGTCGGCCGGCGCCGTCCGCGGCATCGTCCCGGGTCTCAACCACTCCCAGCCCGGCGACCCCGTGAAGGGCGCCACCGCCATCCTGGAACTCGCCGACGCCGACGCGCCCCCGCTGCGCGCACAGCTCGGCAGCGACTGCGCGGCGGCGATGGAGCAGAAGATCGCGGACCTCACCGCGGAGGCGGACGCCTGGCGGTACCTCGCGCTGTCGACGGATCACGACGACGTCGCCGTACGCGGATGATCCCGGCACGGCCGGCACAGCGGGGTCCGGGACGACCGGGCGGTGTCCCGGACCCGGCGGAGTTCTGGAGGGTCCGATGGCTCAGCTGAGTGAGTACCTGCGGGCGTGCCGGGCCCGGGTCAGTGCGGAGGAGCTGGGGCTCCCGGCGGTCGGCCGCCGCCGGGTGCCCGGACTGCGCCGGGAGGAACTGGCCTCGCTCGCCGGCGTCAGCGTGGACTACATCGTGCGCCTCGAACAGGGGCGGGTGCGATCCGCGTCGCCCTCGGTTCTGCTCTCGCTGGCCGACGCGCTGCGCCTGCAACCGGACGAGCGGGATTACCTCCTGCGCCTCGCCGACGAGGCGGCCGTCTCGGGCAGGTCGGCGCGGGCGACACCGAAGGGCCAGCAGGTGTCGTCCGCGACACGGGTCCTGCTGGACGGTCTGGTCAACGTACCGGCGTTGCTCCTCGGCCGGCGCATGGACGTCCTCGCCTGGAACAGGCTCGGGGCGGCACTCTTCACCGACTTCGGCGCGCTGCCCCCGCGGCAGCGCAACCACATCTGGCTGGCCTTCCTGGACCCGCGGGTCCGGGGGCTGTACGCGGACTGGGCGAAGGTGGCGCAGGAGTGCGTGGCCTACCTGCGCATGGACGCCGCGCGCTACCCGGACGACCCCGGACTCGCCCAGCTCGTCGGCGAACTGTCCCTGAGGGACGAGGACTTCGGCGCGTGGTGGTCCGGTCACCGGGTCCGGGCCCAGCGGCAGGGCCGCAAGCGGTTCCACCACCCGGTGGCCGGCGACCTCGAACTCGACTTCCAGGTGCTCGACATCCGGGGCGGATCCGATCAGTCGCTGCTGGTCTACACCGCCGAACCCGGTTCCCACTCCGCCGAGGCGCTGGCCTTCCTGACCAGTTGGTCCACGGGTCAGGCATCCGAGTCCAAGCCGTCCCGGCCGGAGCGGAGCCGCAGCCCGGAGAGCCGGGCGTGACCACCGTGCCGGGCGACCTCGGCCGCGAGCCGCACCGGTCTCCCGGAGGGGGCGGGTGCGGTTCCCGGCGGTCTCCATGCGTGAGTACGGCGACCCGGCCGTCGACGGACGCGAGCGCCTCCCTGACACGGACGAGGTGTCGGACGGTGAGCATTCCAGATGCCGCCCGGAACCCCGGCGCCCCCGCCCCGTGGCCCGCGCCGTTGCTCAACGAGCCCGTCGCCCCGCACCGCGCCCTCGTCTCCGGTCCGGCCCCGGATGCCCGGCACACCGACGTTTGCCATGCTGAATTGGCCGGGGCATGGAGGGAAGTGGCTGAGGTGAGCGCCACAGACGAGACACCGCGACAATCGCTCGAATCCGGCACCACCACGGCTGACGTGGTCGTCGATCAGTTCGGCGTGATCGCGAAGTGGAGTGCGGCGGCCGAGCGCTGCCTCGGTTTCACGGCCTCGGAGGTCGAGGGCCGGGCGGCCTGCGACCTCCTGGCCGCCCGGCAGGCGGCGCGGCCGGACGAACCGGATCGCGCGTGCCGGGGCCGGGAGGCGCCGGTCGCCCTGCGCTGCCGCGACGGCAGCACGGCGGCCTTCCAGGTCCGCATCTGTCCCGCCGCCGATCATCCCGGCGGCTGGAACGTGGCTCTCACCCCCATGACCGAGATCTCGACGGCACGGGCGGTGGACGACGCCGTCCTCGACGCGCTGTTCAACCGCTCTCCCACGAGTCTGTGCGTCTACGACCCGGAACTCAGGCTGCGACGCTTCAACCCGGCCGCGCGGGGCATGCAGGGCGTCTTCGACGAGGACTCCGTCGGCCGGACCCCTGACGAGATCTGGCCGGACTCCAACGCCGACGCCTTCGAGATCGACATGCGACGGGTCCTGGAGACCGGCGTCCCGCGGATCGAATTCGAAAAGCGCGGCCGCCCGCCGGAAGACCGTGAGCACGAGCACGTGTTCAGGACCTCCATCTTCAGGCTGGAGGATCCCTCCGGAGACGTCCTGGGACTGGCGACCACGGCGGTGGAGATCACGGAGCAGCGTCGCGCCGAACAGCACATCGCGCTGCTCGCGCAGGCCAGCTCGGTGATCGGGACGTCGCTGGACGTGATGGAGACCGGACAGCAGCTGGCCGACGTCAGCGTCCCCGGCCTCGCGGACGCCATCGCCGTCGATCTGTTCGCGCCGGTACTCGCCGGGGAGGACCCGGCCCCCACGTCGCCCGCCTCCCCGCCGCCCGTTCTCACGTCCGGAGACCTCCTGCGTGTCGGCATGCGCTTCGCCTGCGACCGTTTCGACCTCGCCGGTTCCGGACGTCCCGGGCTCCCCTACCCGTCTTCGGTGGCCTCGCTGGTGCGGACGCCCGAGCCGCGTCACGAGGTCACCGAACTGCCGGCCGACGACGGGGAGCCGCTGTACCGGGGAACGGGCGGCAGACGTTCCGCGTATTCGCTGGTCATGCCCGTGACCGCGCGGGGGACGGTCCTGGGTTTCGTGTCGTTCTACAAATTCGGGCTGACCGATCCGTTCACCGAGTTCGACGTCATGACCTGTGGGGAACTGGTCTCCAGGGCCGCCCTGTGCATCGACAACGCGCGGCAGTACACGCGTGAGCACGACACCGCCCGCGGGATGCAACGCGACTTCGCTCCGCAGGGCGTCGTCGACCACGCCGCCGTGGAGACGGCGCACTACTTCGCCCCCACCTCGTCGGAGGCGAACTGGTTCGACGTCATTCCCCTCTCGGGCGCCCGCGTCGCGCTGGTCCTCGCCACGACGGACGAAGCCGGACTGCGCGGCGCGGCCACCGTGGGCCGCCTCGGAGCGGCGGTGCACACCCTCACGCATCTGGATCTGAGCCCTGAGGAGGTACTGGCCCGCCTGGACGGCGTGGTGAAGAGCATTTCGGGCTTCCAGGCCCCCGACCCGGACGATCACAGGGGCGGCGCGGCGGCCATGGACCTCCGGTGCGTGTACGCCGTGTACGACCCGGCCACGGGCGGCCTGGTCATGTCGAGCGCGGGGCACCGGCTGCCGGTCGTCGCCCGGCCGGACGGCGAGTTGTACGTGCCGCCGGCGGCGGTCGGCCCACCACTGGGCACCGCGGACATGCGTGCCAAGGCCGAGGAACTCGGTCTGGAGGCGGGCAGCACCCTGGTGTTCTCGTCGTCCTTCAGCGATGCGGCCTCCCCTGCCGACGTTCAGGAGCGCCTGATGCGGACACTGTCGGCAGCGGCGACCGCACCGTTGCAGGAGTTGAAGGAGAAGGTGCTGGCAAGCACCCGCGCCGCCTCCGCATCCTCCTCCGCTTCCTCACCCTCCTCTTCGTCTTCCCCTCCGGGCTCCGCGGGAGAGGTGTTGCTGCTGGCGCGCACCCAGCGCCTGAGCGACGACAACGTCTCCACATGGGAGTTCCCCGCCGATCCCGCCGTCGTCGCGACGGCCCGCAGCCTGGTCGAGCACCAGTTGTGTGTCTGGGGACTCGACGCGGCGGCGTTCACGACCGAACTCGTGGTGAGCGAGCTGGTCACCAACGCGATCCGTTACGGGCGCGGCCCCTTCGGGCTGCGGATGATCCGCGACCGTCAGGTGCTCATCTGCGAGGTCTCCGACGGCAGCGCCACGGCGCCGCACCTGCGGTACGCGCGCTCCAGTGACGAGGGAGGGCGGGGTCTGTTCCTCATCGCGGAGCTGACCGACCGCTGGGGAACCAGGTTCGGCGCCGACGGGAAGACCATCTGGGCCGAACAGGATCTCGCGGCGGCCTGAGGCGGCGGGGCCGGAAGTCACCGACGTCCCCCGGGCCTTAGGGTGTGGCCATGGCCGTCATGGATGTGCGCAACGATTCCGAAGGTTGGCTCATCATGTGGCTCGAGCCGCTCGGTGAGGACCGATGGCTCAGGCCGGACGAGGCGTTCCGGGTTCGCTCCGACTACAGCGGCGACGAACTCGCCTTCTCGGTCTCCTACTTCGTCGGTGACGACGATCGGGCGGCGGGGATCGAGAACGTCGCCGTCTGGATCGAGAACGGCGGTCCCGACGCGGAGATCGTCGACGGGAAAGGGAACCGCGTCGAGTGCGGGTACCAGAGGCCCGCGGAGGTCGACAGCCGATGGCAGGCCGCGCTCGACGAGGCACTGAGGCGCGCGGCGGAGCGGAATGCCGGCGGAGGGGCGGCCGCACCGCCGGCGCACGGCGAGGCCTGACCGGGACCCGCCGCTCCCGACAGGGCCGTTCGGGCCGGCTCCGGCTCGGCGGTGCGCGTGCTCCGGCACGGTGATCCGCTCGGTCGGACTCGGGAAACCCGGCTCCGACGACACCGCTCCCGCCACGTGCGGCACACCCGGGAGCGGGCGACGGCGCCGCCCGCTCCGGGAGAACGTGGCCGTCAGACCTCCGGTGTCCGCCGCTCCTCGAGTTCCCGCCTGGCGGCGAGTGCCCTCCCCAGCACCATGTCCCGGTAGGGATTCGCGGTGTCCAGTGCGGAGGCCACCGCGATCGCCTCGTCCAACAGGGCCAGCCGCTGCCCGGGCATCTCGAGAACCTGCGCCGACATGCTCGCCTCCACCAGGACGTACGCCAGCTTCGACCCGTACACCTCCGGCTGGACCTGCGTCAGCAGGCGGTAGATCCGCAACCCCTCGGTGCCGCGCACCACCCGCCGGTTGGCGCTGAGCAACTGAACCCTCGCCCGTACGACGATGTCCTTGTCCATCGGTCCCCCTCCGTTCGCACACCCCCACCTGCACCCGTCCCACGACGGGACAGCACGACGAACGCACCGGCACCCGGGAACGGATGCCGACACGGACGTCGGAGAGTGGATGACGACGAGTCTGCGGGCGGGCCACCACCCGGGACAAGGTCAAACGGACGTGCGCTCCGTCCTACCGCAGATCACGTCCGAGCGGGCATGATGGACCTGACACTCACTCAAGTCCCGGCTCGCGGCGGTTCAGGAGGTCTGCGGCACGGTTCGCCCCGTCGCCTCGGATTCCTGCGGCGTGGCGGGTCCCGGTCGACCCCGGCCGCGGCTGAGTTGTATCCCGACCGCCGTCGTCGCCAGACCCAGTGCCGCGGCCGTGTACCAGACGGCCCGGAAGTCGCGGGTCGAGGCGGCGTCGACATGGGAGCCTACGACCGCGACCAGGACGGCGACGCCCAGCGTGGCGGAGATCTGGCGCACCGAGTTGACGAGCGCCGATCCGGTCGCCGCGCGGTGTCCGGGTACCGCCTGGACACCGGCGGCCACCAGCGTGCCCAGGGCCAGGCCCACTCCCGCACCGGTCAGCAGCTGGCTCGGGAGCAGCTCGACGGCGTAGTCCGGTGTGACCGACGCGAGGGCCGCGAACCACACCATGCCACCCGCGAACAGCACGCCGCCCGCCGCGACCAGTGGTCCGTGCCCGTGACGCTGTGCGGCGCGGGTGGTCAGCACCGTGACGACCGGCACGAGCGCGGGTCCGGGGGCGAGGGCGAGCCCGGTACGCAACGCGTTCCAGTGCCAGACCTCCTGGCACCAGAGCACGTTGGACAGCAGCATGATCGAGAAGGCGACACCGAACAGCAGGCTGCCGGCGTTCGCCGCGCCGAAGCGTGGCAGCCGCAGCAGGTCCAGCTCGAACAGCGGACGGGGGTGCCGCAGGGACCGGACCACGAACGCGGCGCCGCCGAGCACGGCGACGGCCAGCAGGGTCACGGTCTCGGGGCTCGTCCAGCCCTGGTCGGGTGCCTGCACCAGCGCCCCGGACAGCGACGCGATGGAGACGATGACCAGGACGGCGCCGAGGAGGTCGGGCAGCGGTCCGCTCTCCCGAGCGGCCGGCTTCGGCAGCGCGGACCGGCCGAGGACGAGCGCCGCCACGCCGATGGGCAGGTTGACGGCGAAGACCCAGCGCCAGTCCAGCTCGGTCAGCAGACCGCCGACGACCGGGCCGGCGGCCGCGGCGAGCCCGCCGATCGCCGCCCAGCCGCGGGTGGCCCGGGTGCGGCGCTCGGCCGGCACCGACGCGAGCAGCAGCGCCAGGGAGGTCGGGATCTGCGCCGCGGCCCCTGCGGCCTGCACCACCCGGGCCAGGATGAGGGTTCCCAGGTCCGGGGCCAGTGCGCAGCCCAGCGACGCGAGGGTGAAGACGGCGATCCCCGCGAGGAAGACCGGGCGCTGGCCTATCCGGTCACCGGCGCGGCCGGCCACCACCAGCAGCGCGGCGAAGGTGATCGCGTAGGCGTTGAGGACCCAGGACAGTGATCCGAGGGCCGCCGCACCGCCGTTCCCGGAGAAGTCCTCCCCCACGGCGGGCAGCGCGACGTTGACGATCAGCAGATCCAGGTTGGTCATGAAGACGGCCACCAGGACGACCGCGGCGGCCACCCGTGGGTGCTTTGAAAATCGAAGCATCGTGGACATGCGGCCACCAAAGCACAGGGTGATTTGGAAATCAAACCCCCTCGCGTCACAATGGGGAAATGAGCACACGTATCGATCCCCGGGACCTGGCGGGGCGCCCGTGCTCCCTCGCCGCGGCCCTCCAGGTCATCGGCGACCGCTGGGCGCTGCCGGCGATCCGCGAGATCATGCTGGGCAACCATCGTTTCCGGCAGATCGCCAGGAACACAGGCGCTCCCACGGACCGGCTCGCCGCGCGGCTGAAGGCCCTGGTGGAGAGCGGAGTCCTGGAGCGGCGCCCGCTGCCGGACGACGCCCGCTACAGCGGCTACTACCTCACCGAGGCCGGGCGTGATCTGGGTGCCATCACCCGCGAGCTGATCGGCTGGGGCGACCGGTGGGTCGTCACCGAACCGCCCGGCCGGATCAGGCACCATGATCATGAACTGGTCACCCGGACCGTGTGCGAGACCTGCGGGGAGCGGGTCCACGGTGAGGACGTCCACCGGGAGGACCTCGTGCCCGGCTGGGACCGGTCGGGCCCGGCGACGATCGATTAGGCCGGGCTTTCGACTTCCCGTGCCCACCCCGGCGGCCGGCGGACCGGCTCCACGTCCGTCCCTACGGAGTCGGCATCGGAGGCGGCAGAGGTGACCGTGGTGTGCTGGTGTCCGAGGTGACGAACGTCGCGGTGTCCGGTCGCCGCGCTGGTGGCATCATGCGCCGGGCCGACCGCGTTCCCGCCACGGGAACCACGGTGCAGGCGCCCCGGACGGTGAGAAAGGTAGCGACATGCTGGAGACGGTGGGCCTGACGGCCGACGAGAGCGAGGTGTACCGCCTCCTGGTCGCCACCGGTACGGCGTCCGCCCGGGACATCTCCGGCCGCTCGGCCCTCGACGTCGCGAGCGCACTGCTGCTGCTCCGCGCGCTGGAGCAGAAGGGCCTGGCGTCGGCGGCCGAGGACAGTCCCGAGTGGTTCACGGCCGTGCCGCCGCAGGTGGCCCTCATGCCCCGGCTGCAACGCCACTTCGACGCCCTGGAACAGACCCGGGCCGTCGTCCACGAACTGGCGGAGACACACCGCCGCGGCGCATGGGCCCGGAGCACGGGCGAGGCCGTCGAGATCATCACCGGCGCGGCGGCACTGCGCCAGCATCTTCGGCAGCTCCAGTACGGGGCCGGCCGGGAGATGATGTGGTTCGTGAAGGCCCAGTACGTGGCCATGTCCCCGGAGAGCAATCAGGAGGAGTTCGACGCGCTCGAGCGGGGTGTGCTCTACCGGGCCCTGTACGAGCAGGAGTACTTCGACGACCCCGACTCGGTGGACTACGTCGTCAAGGGCGTGCGCGCGGGCGAGGTCGCCCGGGCGACTCCCCGGCTGCCGCTGCGGATGGCGATCGCCGACCGTTCGGTGGCGATCCTGCCGCTGGCCGCCGCGGGCACCTCCCGCATCCCGAGCGAACTGCGGGCGGCGGTGGTGCGGGAGAGCAGTCTGCTGGACGCGCTCATCGCCCTGTTCGAACATCACTGGGAGATCGGTGCCCCGCTCCGGGTGACCGATGAGGGTCAGATCGGCGGCGCCGGCCTCACGGACCCGGCCTCGCCGGTCGGCGAGGACCGGCACCTGCTCTCCCTCATGGTCGCCGGCATGACGGACGAGGCGATAGCCGGACAGCTGCGGGTCAGCAAGCGCACCGTCCAGCGGCGCATCCAGGGCCTGATGAGCCTGGCGGGTGTCGCCACCCGGATGCAGCTGGGCTGGCACGCGGCCCGCCGCGACTGGCTCTGAGCACGTCGGCCCCTAGACGCGCCACGGACGTGGACAGGGCCCACCGGATGTGTCCGGTGGGCCCTGTCCGGCAGCCCGGCGTGGCCGGGCCGCACTGCTCGCGGCGGCGGCCGCCCACGGCGTGACGGCTCGCGCGGGCGACTACTTGAGCAGGTAGCCCCTGATGACGGTCTCCTTGAAGGAGTTGCCCGCCGCGTCCTCGACGTGGACGCGCAGGCTGACCGAGCCGCCCGCGGCGCGGCGCGGGTGGTCCACCGTCACGGTGCGCTGCGTTCCGGAGCCGCTGACGCGGGCCGACCGCCAGGTCCTGCCCTCGTCGAAGGAGACCTCGGTGGTGAAGACACGGATCGCTGACGCCGGGGCGCCGGCCGTCCGCTGGATCAGCACCGGGATGTCGACCGTACGGCCGGCCTCGGCCCGGTTCCACTCGTCCAGGCGCGGTGCCATGCGGACCGCGTACAGCGGGAGCGCCTGCCTGGTCGCCGTGGTCCCGGACCGGAAGCGCCATTCCGCACGTACGCTCGTGGAAACCGAGCTGGGGGCCAGGTCACGGTCGTGCTCGACCGTCAGGCGGTAGTCGGCGGGGGTGGCGTCGGCCGGGACGTCGCTCATGCTCCAGTCCTGGGAGACCAGTTCACCGTTGCGCCACAGCTTCACCTCGGGCAGGCCGGAGGTGGTGTCGGCCACCAGGTCGAGGTTGCCGTTCGCGGCCGACTGGAAGGGACGGTACATCGTGTCGCCTTCACGGAAGGCGGCCATCTGGGAGGAGAGACCGACGGCCTGGACGCCGCCGTTCCAGCGCTCCTCGACATGGGAGCCGGCCCGGTAGCCGTGCAGGTCGCTGAGGTAGCTCTGCCCGTGCGCGTTCGGGTCGAGGAAGCTGTTCTGGTCGAAGGCCGTCTGCCACCGCAGGCCGTCGCCCGCCGAGAAGTAGTCGACGCGCCGGGCCGGGACGGGGATGCCCTCCATCGCCCGGCCGCTGAAGCGGACGTTGTCGACGTACGTCCACACGATGCGCGTGGCCGTGGTCCCGGGCGTGGTGGCGGCGAAGGTGGTGTCGACCTTCGCCAGTTCGGACCTGCTGGGGTGGTAGGCGGGATCCGCCGGGATGGCGCCGTGCACCGGCCGCGTCAGGTAGTAGACCGAGGCGGGGTTGCCGTCCGGGCCGGTCGGCTCGCCCCAGACGCTGGTGACGAGGTAGGTGAACTTCGAGTCCTTGGACCGGGCCGTGGGCACCGCGTACACGCCGTCGATGTGGTCGGTGCCGATCGCGTTGTTCATGGTGACCGAGAGCAGTTGGTCGGCCATGCTGATCGTGCCGATCTCGGCCGACATGATGCGCGCGGAGCGGCTCGGCGCCGACACCGTGACGGGCTTCGCCCGGCGGGCGTCGATGGTCACCTGGCGGTCGGCGTCCATCACGACCTGCGGCACCCCGACGATGGTGCCCTCGGTGAAGGACGCGTCGAAGTAGAAGCCGCTCACCGAGTAGGTGTCCTTCGGCAGCCGCACCACCGTGCTGCTCTTCCCGAGCGCCTCGACCTCGTACGCCTTGCCGTCGGCGGAGTTGACCAGCAGGTAGGCGTTGTCGGGTGCCGCACCGGTGCGGCTCCTCATGCCGATGCGCAGGTCGTACGACGGCTGCTCGACGTCCATGCCGAACGGGACGCGCACCGACACCCGGCCGTCCGCGGTGTCTGCCGCCACCACACCGCTGTACGCGGCGTACGGGGCGGCTTCCGGGGTGGCGGTGAGGGTGACGTCCGCTGTTCCGTGCGCGGGCACGGTGACCGTGTCGGCGCTGAGCCGGAACACTCCGGCGGGAGCCGGCACGTCCTTCTTCCCGCTGCTCGGGTTGTCCGTCACCCGCAGGGTGACCGGTGCGGCGCCCGGGTTGCGGTAGGTGATGGTCCTGGTCACCGGGGGACGGGTGCCGTCGGTCCAGCGGACCAGCCCGAAGTCCACCGAGGTGGTGTCGGCGCTGACGTCCTGGTCGACCGCGCGCGCGATGTCGACACGTCCGCTGCCCTGGAGGTAGGCGCCGTGCTCCTTGCCGCCGGTCGCGGACTGCATCAGCTGGCGCTTGACCTGCTCCGCCGTCCAGTCCGGGTGCTGCTGGAAGAGGATGGCGGCGGCACCGGTCACCTGGGGTGCGGCCATCGACGTGCCGCTCATCGCGACGTAGCCGTCGTCCGCGGTGGTGCCGCCGGCCTGGGCGGCGACGACGTTGACGCCGGGGGCGATGAGGTCCGGCTTGAGACCGGAGTCGCCCACCCGCGGGCCGACCGAGCTGAAGGAGGCGAGGTCGTCGTCCTCCTCGGCCGCTCCGACGGCCAGCGCCCGGTCGTCGGAGGCGGGCGAGGAGACCTTCCCGGGCCCGTTGTTGCCCGCCGCGGCGACGACCAGCGTGCCGTAGTCGCGGCTCACGGTGTCGACCATGGCCTCGAGGGCGTCGGTCTCCGGCGTGTCGGTGTCGCCCAGGCTCAGGTTGATCACCTTGGCGCCGTGCTGCGCCGCCCAGGCCAGTCCCTCGACGATGTCGGAGTTGTCGCAGTTGCCGTCGGCGGTGCACACCTTGCCGGACAGGATCTGCACGCCGGGCGCCACGCCCTTGAACTTGCCGTCGGAGGCCGCGCCGGAACCGGCGACCGTGGAGGTCACGTGGGTGCCGTGACCGTTGAGGTCGTCGGTGTCGGGCTCGGTGGTGAAGTTCGCGGACTCGGTGACGAGCCCCTTGAGATCCGGGTGGCCGGCGTCGTAACCGGTGTCGAGCACGGCGACCTTGACGCCGGTGCCGGTGTAGCCCTTCTCCCAGGCGTGCGGGGCGCCGATCCGCGGCACCGTGCTGTCGAGCTGGATCCTGGAGCGGCCGTCCAGCCAGACCCTGCGCACGCCCGCGCCGAAGGTGGTGGTGCCCGCCCGGCCGGGGGCGATGTCCTTCCAGAACCCGGTGGCGTCCGCGTAGTGCTCGCCGAGGGTCGCGAAGGGTGTTCCGCCGACGGGGCGGACGGCGTCGGCACCGGCGGCGGTCAACTGCCGTCGGGCGGTGGCCGCGTCACCGGCGTACTCGACGATCAGCGGCAGGCTCGACCGCTGCGCGTACTTGCCGCGGACCAGGGCGGAGACGTTGAACAGCGACTTGTCCAGGCGCCCCGTCGCGAGGAGCGGGAGGGTGTCGGCCGGTATGACGGTCCAGTCGCGGCCGCTCTGGCGCTTGATGAACGCCGTCCGTTCGCGGCCCTTGGCCGGCGCGACCGTCACACTCTGCCTGCCCGAGATGTCCGTCTCCAGCGTGACGTGGTCGCCGGTGATCAGAGTGACCTCGTGCCGGGAGGTGATCGGCGACCGGGCGGTTCCGGGCCGCGCGACCGCCTCCGTGCGCGCGTTGTGGGGGCCGTGCTCCTGGGCGGCGCCGGGGGTGGCGGTCAGACCGGCCAGGAGCGCCACGAGGGCACCGGTCACCGCCATGTGCCGAGGCCGGGGCGTGCTGCCCCCGCGACGCCACCTGCTGTTCATGTCTCTCATGGGAGGACAGCGTGGTGCCGCCGACCGGCGAGGTCAGCAGTCTGCCCTGTCCAGCAGACGTCAAGTCACCTTTACGCCAGCGCCCATACTTCGGAAAGAACGCCGAAGTGCCCATTTCGGCGGCTCGGGGACGAGCGGACAGTCCGCTTGCGTCGGCTCGGCTGCCCGCACCGTCCCGCACCCCGTTGACCAGCGACGACACGCCGCACGTCGAGGGAGCCGCGTCCGGCGGTCGTCAGGGTCGGGAGACCCGCAGGTGCCGGCGCTCGGCCAGTTCCTCCGCACCGACGATGGTCAGAATCGGGGTACCAGGAGGCGCGAACATGGTCACCACCATCTGCGAGCGCGCGTCCGGAAGGTTGTTGGCGCCCTGGTAATGGATCACGTCACCGCCCGGCTCGAACAGGGCGTCGCCGGCCTTGAGCACCCGGGGCGGCTGCCCCTCCAGCTCGAAGAGGACCTCACCCTCCGTCACATAGCCGAAGATCGGCCCGGGGTGCCGGTGCGGCGGTGCGCCCGGGTCACCGGGGTTCAGGGTGACCCTGACGGTCCTGGCCTCGGCGCCCTCCGGGATCCCGGACGCCGCGTCCGGCCGGGTCGCGATGATCTCGACCCCGGGGGGCAGGTGCGTGTGGTCGGCACTCATGTGTTCCTCCAAACAGAACTGTCATCCGCAATGACAAGACAGCCTCCCCATCTGTGACAGGCGACGCGGCGAACCCGTCCCACGGGCCGCGGCGGCTGCCGGTTCCGGGGTGGGGCACAGGTGTTCCGGTGTCAGAATCAGGCTGTGACTCCTGGAGACGAGCTCATCCTGCGGTGGTGGACCAAGCGCGCCCACTTCGTGCTGGCGGCGCTGACGGTGCTCGCGGTGGGGTCGGCGATCGCCCTCTCCCACAGCCGGGTCAGGGTGGTGGCGGGCCTTGCCGCCGCGGCCATGGTCGTCGTGTACATCGGCTGCGCGACCGTCGGGTTCCAGCGGGGGCTCGTGGCCGACCGGGGAGGGCTGCGCTTCCGGACCGTGCTGCGGTGGCGGCGCCTGGCCTGGATCGAGGTCGCCGGCATCGAGCGGGCGCAGGTGAAGTGGGCGGACAGCGGGCGCAGGGGCGAACGGCTGAGGGCGGTCGCGGTGCTGCGCGACGGATCCAGGGTCCCGCTGCCGCTGCCGTACGGAACGACGCAGCAGAAGCACCCGTTCGAGGAGGAGTTGCTGCGACTCCAAGCCGCGCACGATCGGTTCGGGGGCCGGTCCGACGGGTCGCCTGAGATCTGACGACGGTGTCGGCTTGGGCGGCACACACCTGCCGGTGATCACCTGCCGCTCTCCCGGTCGAAGACGTCTGGCGGGCCCTTCGTGACGCGGCAGGTCATGATCGCGGGCTCGTTGCGCGCACCTCCCTGCCGTGATTGGCTCGCTCGATGAACCTTCTGCTGACGGCGAGCGGCCTGCGCAACGACACCCTGCGCGACGCGCTGCGGGACATGCTGGGAAAGCCGTTCGAATCGGCGAAGGTCGTGTTCGTTCCCACGGCATCGGTCGCCGAACCCGGGGACCACGGCTGGGTTCTCCGGGACATGAACCGGCTGCACGGCCTCGGCTGGCGGGAGTTCGACATCCTGGAGCTGAACGGCCTGCCCCGGCGGACGGTGGTCGACCGGCTGCTCCACGCCGACGTCGTCTACGTCGAGGGCGGCAACCACTACCACCTCGCGCGCAGCATCACCGGCAACGGCCTGGCCGAGGGCTTCCTGGAGGCGCTGGAGAACCGGGTCTACGTGGGGGTCAGCGCCGGATCGATGATCTTCAGCCGTCACCTCACCGGGCACTCCGCCGACGTCATCGGAGACACCACGGACCTCCACGCGCTCGGCGCGACGACCGTGGAGCCGCCGTTCGGTCTCTTCGACTGGTACCTCAAGCCCCACCTGTACTCGCCGGACTTCCCCGAACGGGACGACGCCTGGGCCGACAGCATCGCCGCCCGGGCCGACTTCCCGATCTACTTCATCGACGACGAGACGGCCGTCCGAGTCCGGGACGGCCGTCCGGACGTCGTCTCGGAAGGCCGGTGGCGATTCCACCCGTGACGCGGCATCCGGCGCCCACGGAACCGTTCGGGCGCGACCCCCGTCGGCGGCGCGCGGCCGGCGGGCGGCGCACGACGGGGGCCGCGCAGAGCGGGTGACCGGGTCAGGCGGTCCTGATCGCCGGATCGGAGACGCCCGGGGCGCCCGTCTCGACATGTCCGGCGAAGCGGCGCAGGAAGGTGCTGTCCGCGTCCGAGACGACCTTGACGTCGTACCAGCGGCTCGTGGCGGTCAGGTCCACCGTGGAGGTGACGGTGGCTCCGGGACCGACCTTGAAGGTCTGGGCCGTGCCCCCGTAGGCGTTGGTCACGGTGAGGTTGACCGCGGCGGCGCCGGAGTTGGTCATGGTGAGGGCCAGGTTGCCGGTGGAGGCGACGTGCCGGGCCGTGACCTCGGGGCCGGCGGTCTTCGTCGGCCCCTTCCAGGTGCGCAGGAAGCCGTTCGGGCCCCACGCGGTGAGATTGATCTGGTTACCGGTGGAACTGCTGGTGCTCCAGGTGTCCGAGAGGGTCTTGCCCGCCTCGACGGTGTAGGGCCAGGGGCCGTCCGTGCGGTTGCCCGAGGTGGTGTGGAAGTGGGCGCCGAGCACTGGTCCGCCGGCGAAGGACAGGGTGAACTGGCCTGTGGAGACGGTGGCCTTGCCGTCCACGTAGGGGTTGTAGCCGAGGGCGCGGGTCGGCTTGGTGCCGGTCTCCTGCTTCGGCAGGGTGCCCGTGGCCGGCGGCACCGGGTGGTAGGACGGGTGGGTGTTGTGGTCCGGCGGGACGTAGCCGGCCGTCGAGGGGAGGGCGGCCGGGGAGGCGTCGGTACGGCTGAAGTCGAAGGCCGAGGTCAGGTCGCCGCAGACCGCGCGACGCCACGGGGAGATGTTGGGCTCCTGCACTCCGAAGCGCTTCTCCATGAAGCGGATCACCGAGGTGTGGTCGAAGGTCTCGGAGCAGACGTAACCGCCCTTGCTCCACGGGGAGACCACGATCATCGGGACGCGCGGGCCGAGGCCGTAAGGCCCGGCCGCGTAACCGCCGCCACCGGCGTACAGGTCCTTCGAGACGTCGGCCGTGGACAGGCCCCACGCGGCCGAGGCCGGCGGGTAGGGCGGAACCACGTGGTCGAAGAACCCGTCGTTCTCGTCGTAGGTGATGAAGAGCGCCGTCTTCGCCCATACCGCCGGGTTCGCGGTCAGCGCGTCCAGGACCTGCGAGATGTACCAGGCACCGAAGTTCACGGGCCAGTTCGGGTGCTCGCTGAAGGCCTCCGGGGCGGCGATCCACGAGACCTGGGGCAGCGTGCCGGCCGCCACGTCGGCGCGCAGCCGGTCGAAGTACCCGTCGCCCGCCTTGGCGTTGGTGCCGGTACGGGCCTTCTCGTACAGGGCGCTGCCGGGCTGGGCGTTGCGGTAGTTGTTGAAGTAGAGCAGCGAGTTGTCGCCGTAGTTGCCGCGGAAGGCGTCGCTGATCCAGCCCCAGGAACCGGCGGCGTTCAGGCCGTCTCCGATGTCCTGGTAGATCTTCCACGAGACGCCGGCCGCCTCCAGGCGCTCGGGGTACGTCTTCCAGCCGTAGCCGGCCTCCTGGTTGCCGAGGACCGGGCCGCCGCCGACGCCGTCGTTGCCGGTGTGGCCGGACCACAGGTAGTAGCGGTTCGGGTCGGTGGCCCCGATCAGCGAGCAGTGGTAGGCGTCGCACACCGTGAAGGCGTCGGCGAGGGCGTAGTGGAACGGGATGTCCTTGCGGGTCATGTACGACATGGTCGTGGTGGTCTTGGCCGGCACCCACTTGTCGTACTTGCCGTTGTTGTAGGCCTGGTGGCCACCGGCCCAGTCGTGGTTGAGGCCCTCCACGAACTGCATGCCCAGGTTGTTGGCCTGCGGGTTGAAGGGCAGGATGTCCTTCGTCCCGTTGGACTGGTAGAAGACCGACTTGCCGTTGTCCTGGAGGACCGGCCGCGGATCGCCGAAGCCGCGCACCCCCTTCATCGTCCCGAAGTACTGGTCGAAGGACCGGTTCTCCTGCATGAGGACGACGATGTGCTCGATGTCCTGGATCGTGCCGGTGGAGACCTGTGCCTGGATCGCGGCGGCTCGCGCGATGCTCTCGTTCAGGATCGCGGAAGCGGCGGTGCCGCCGGCGATCTGCAGGAACCTGCGACGATTGACTTCTGCCATGGCGTGACGACCTCTGCGGGTGAAGGGGAGTCGAGCGGCGCCCCAAGGACAGCGCCCTCCGCGTACGGGACGGAGATTGCCGTCTGACACGCGGCCGTACAGCCGGAGAATGGAAGGTCGCTCTCCGGAGGCCTGCGCAACCGACCCCAGCAGCAGGGGAATCACCGACCACGGCCAGTCCGCCCCGGGCTCCGGCCGAGGACTCCGCGGCGGTCCGGGCCGGCGGTGTCAGCCGGCCGGGAGACCGCGGGTGTACGGGTCCGGAACGCCCTCGGGGCTGATCAGCTCCGTGTCTCCCCCAGGTACTCCCGTGGTCGACGGACCGCACGAGCTGGACGGCGTCGAACTTTCCACCGGAGAAGTCCGATCCCCGTAGGCCGTGTTGGTCCCCTATTCGGCGTTGCGGCCGGTGCCCTGGAGGGGCCGGACGAAGAAGTCGTCCGGGGGACGTCGAGGCGCACGACAGAGGAGCCGATCGGCGGTTGCCGTGCCGGTCGGCTCCTCGGGTCGTGCTGTTGCGGCGCCGTCTCGTCGACTCCGGAGAGCGGAGAAGGTCAAAGTCCGCGTGCCGGTCGCCGATTCACGCGGGGTCGTGCGGGCCGCGGACGGGGCGGAGCGCGGGTCGTGTGTGCCGCGGACGGGGCGGAGCGCGGGTCGTGTGTGCCGCGGACAGGGCGGAGCGCGCTCCACGCGGACCGGCGCGATCACCGCCCGCGCGAGAGGGAAGGCTCGATCCTCGCAAGCACGTCAGGGTGCGACGGGGTGGCACAACTCGGGCGGGGCGCGGCGGAGCTGGGCGGGGATCCGCCCGACGGTGGTGCGGGGGTCGTTACTTGACTCCGTGCGCATCGCGCCGGGTGCGCCGGCCGGACCGGTTGCCCGGCCGTGCGCCGACCGGTCAGGTGATCGCCGGCGTGGTTCCGTCCGGCAGCGCGCAGGCTTCGCCGGCGTAGGCGCGGGCGACGACATGTCCGCCGGCGGCCGTGCAGTCGTCCCTGGAGATGTTCGGGTATGAGGCGGCCCCGGCGCCGGCGGCGCCGACGAGGCTCGCGCCGACGAGGGTTGCCGCGGCCAGGGCGAGGCCCAGGATTCTTCGTACGCGCATGGTGTGCTCCTCCTCCCAGGCGCCCTCGTCCGGCCTTCGGGAAGGACATGCCTCGAATCGACGGCGCCTTCCTTCTCAGCATGGGCGCTCCGCATGGGGCCCGCTCGGCAAGGCCGCGGGGCCGGGCACCGCACACCGCAGCGGGGCGGACAGGCATGAGGTGCCGGAGGGCGACTCCCCCGGTCTGTCGGTCAGCGCGGTTCGTGGGCGGCCGCCCGACAGGCACCGGTCGCGGCGCCGCCCGCCACTCCGGCCCCGGTCAGCCCCGTCACGCAAGTCTGCAGGTCTCCGACCACGCCACGGCCGCAGGCCGCCGTGACGGCGTCGGAAGCGCCGGCACCGGCCAGTTCGGCCATCTTGGTGCAGGCGGGGATGTCCGCCCGGGCCGCGGGGGCGGCGAGGACCGCACCACCGAGGGTGAGGGTCAGGCCGGTGAGAGCACCGGCGATACGGGTCGACGTGCGCATGGGACGTACCTGCCTTCCTGGTTGGCGCAGGGGCCTGTTTCCGACGGGCCGGGTCCGTACGGCGCCACCGCCGCCCGGCGCCGCGCACCGTTCCGCGCCGCGTCCGTCGAGCCGAGCCGCGCCGGCACGCGCCGGGAGACAGTCGCCAGGCTGAGGGCGAGCGCCCCGGACCGTACGAGAGGCACTCGGAACTCCCTTCGCGGGCCCCTCCCTCCAGCGTCCCATCCCCTCCCCCGCCCGTCCCGTCCAGGGCGTCCGGGCGACCGGTGGTCGTCCGGTCCGCTGCCGTCGCTCCGGCGCGGGCGGGGCCGCGACCGTGAGCGGACACCCCTTGCGATGTCGGAGCCACACTCAACCAGTTGACGCTTCAAATAAGGCATGCCTAACCTAAGTCGCTCTTGTAACCCTCCCCGCTCTCAAGAGGTGGCCAGTCATGCCCCTGCCCGATCCGTCGTCCGGTTCGCCGCTGTTCGCGGCACCGGCACCGTCGACCCCGCTCGGCCCGTTCGAGGACAGTGCCGTGGCGTGGGCGACGTGGGTGACCCTGATGGGACTGGTCGGGGTGACGACTCTGGCCCTGACGGCCGCGGGACCGGCGGCACGCCGGATCGGCGCCGACACCCTCGGCGCGGTGACGACCCGACTCGCCCGCGCGGCCTTCGCCCTGGCCCTGCTCGCGGCCGCCGCGGTGCTCACCGATCTCGCCCACTCCGAAGACGCCGGCGGATTTCACTACCGGGACGCGTGGAACCTGCTCTACGACGGCACCGGCGCGGGCCGGCTGTCCGGCCTGGAGGTGACGATGCTGCTCGTCGGCGCGGCAGTCACCGCCCCTCTCACCTTCCGTGCGGCGACGGTCGGCCGCATGCGCACGAGTCTGCTCGCGGCAGGTCTCGGCACGGGACTGATCGCCCTGGGCACCACCAAGTTCCCGGACTCGGCACCCGACGACTGGGGTCGCACCGTCTTCGAGACAGCCATGTGGATGCTCCATCTCTTCGGCGGGGCCGTCTGGTTGGGCGGACTGGCCGGACTGGCGCTGCTGGCCGTCCCCGGCGCCGTGCCGCCCACCGCACGCGCCGCCTTCTGGTCACCCGCCATCCGCCGCTTCTCCGCCGCCGCCATGGGCAGCGTCACCGCCATCACCCTGTCCGGGCTGTTCCTGTACTGGGAGCACGTCGACGGGCCGTCACAGCTGTTCACCACGATGTACGGCCGCGTCCTGGGCGTGAAGATCCTGATCTTCGGAACCCTGCTGCTGCTCGGCGTCTTCAACCAGTTCTGGCTGCACCCCCGGATCGACGCGCTGCGGGCCGGCGGTGACGAACGCCCGCTGGGCACCATCCTGCTGCGCCAGTTCCCCGCGGTGGTCACCGTCGAGACGCTCCTCGGCATGGCGCTCCTCTTCGTCGCGCCGTTCCTGCACGGCTCGGCGCGCAACCAGGCGTTCCAGGCCGAGACGGCGAAGCACTCCGCGACCGTGATCCCGCAGGAGGACCTGCCGAGGATCGCCGACAAGGCCGCCGGCCTCTCCACCTGGGTGCTGGGAAGCACCGAGACCCTCGTCCTCATCGCCCTGATGATCGGCGGTTACTGGTACTCGGGAGTGCTGGCCCGGCGACGCACGGCCGCCGTCGCCGGACACGAGCCCACGCCCGGCGATCTCGTCGAAGCCTGAACTCCCCGGAGCGGCACGAACGATCCGGTATCGGCCGGACCGCCCCGGGGGCTCTCGCACCACCACTCCCACTCCCGGCGGCCGGAACATGTCCCGTATCGCATATATGACGTATGTGGCAATATGTCGTGTGTGGCTTTTGGTGCTGCCCACAGGCGAGAGGAGTTCACCATGATCGCCAGGCTGCTCGGCAAGCTGTCCTTCACGCGCCACTACGGCGCGTACGGGGCCCACGAATGGGACGCGTACGCCGGTGACGACTAGGGACTGATCTCACTGCCGGCGGGCACCGAGGGCGCCCGTCGGCTTCGAGCGTTCATCCGGACGACATCGGCCTGGACAGGCGCTGGAGCCAGGGACGTTCTCATGGGCGGAAGGAACGAGCCGCCTCGGCTGGCCGGAGGCAGCTTCGCGGCCTGGAGCCGCGACCGGCTGGCGTGCGCCCGCCGCGGCGCCGAGGAGTGCGGAGACGTATGGCAACTGGAGCCGGGGGTCTACGTGGCCGCCGCTGCCGGGCCGTGCGAGGCCGTCCTGCGGCGCGCGCAGGACTTCCCCAAGGCGTCCGCGCCGCTCTTCCCGCCGCTGAAGCGCCCGGAGGGGGCACCGACACCCGAGCAGCGTTCGTACGCTCACGCGGCGCGCATGCGTGGACTTCGGGCACAGGCGGTCGCGGACCGGGTCGGTGAGATCGCACCCCGGACCGCCCGTTTCGCCGGCCATCTGCCCACCCTCCAGGACGTGGAGATTCTGCCCCTGGTACGGCACGCCCTGGCGGACATCGGCGTGAGCTACCTCTTCTCCGAAGACGCTCCCGCCCTGCTGCCGTACGCCTCGCAGCTCTTCCTGGCCAGGGAGGCCCTGGTGCGCCCCTCGCGGTGGATGTGGCCACGCTGGGTCCCCACGCCGGCCCGCCGGTTCCGTACCCGGCAGCAGATCGCCTTCACCGACGCCCTGCGGCCCGTCGTGCGGCGACGCCGCTCGTCGGGCCGACTCGGTGACGACATGCTGGGCCAGATGCTCCGGCCCTCCCCGCACTACGGCCTGCTGCCGGAAGAGGCCGTCCTCGACACGCTCCCCGGCATCACCGTCGCCACTTTCGAGACCCCGTCCCGGGCCGCCGGATGGATCCTGCTGCACCTGGCCCGGCACCCCCGGGCCGCCGACCGGGTCGCGGCCGAAGCCGCCTCGCTGCCCGCGGACCCGGCCGCGACGACCAGCGCCCACCTCGGTGGTCTGCCGTACACCCAGGCAGTGGTGAGCGAGGTCCTCCGGCTCTACCCGCCGAGCTGGCTGCTGACACGGCGTGCCGCCCGACAGACCCAGCTCGCCGACTACACCATCGACGCCGGGTCCACCGTTCTCGTCTGCCCGTACACCGCCCACCGGGACGCACGGGAGTACGACGAGCCGGACCGGTTTCGGCCGGAGCGCTGGCTCGGTGATCCGGACTCGCCGGCGGGACCGGGGGTCTTCCTCGCCTTCGGCACGGGGCCGCACGGCTGCGAGGGAGCCGCCCTGGCCATGACGATGCTGACGCTCCTGACCGCGCAGACCGCCCGCCGCTGCCACTTGAGCGAGCCCCCCGGACCGGAGCCCGGCTACCAGGTCAGCACCCTCGAGGGCCTCGCGACGGTCGGCCTGCGGCTGCGCGCCACCGTGCGCGACTGACGGCGGCCCTGGGCGTCGGCCACTGAACGGCCCTGGGCGTCGGCCACTGAACACGCGGTTCAGACCGGTTCACGGTGCGCTCACCGTGTGTCACCCGCGGAACTCCTCGGCGAGCAGGCCCATCAGGACGAGGTCGTGATGCCGGCCGGCGAAGAAGACGTGTTTCCGCAAGCGCCCCTCCTCGGTGAAGCCGAGCCGCCGGAAGAGGGCCAGCGACGCCTCGTTGTGGGCGAGGACCGCGGCGAGGCACTTGTGATAGCGCCGCTCGCCGAACATGTAGCGCAGCAGCAACTCCACCGCTTCTGTCGCATATCCCCGACGTCGATGTTCCGCGCCGATCCTGACCTCGCACTCGAACCAGCCCGAACGACGGCCGGTGCGATGCGAACCGACGGTGCCGACCGATTCTCCGGTGGCCGTCGCCTCCACCACCAGCAGGAAGCGGTCGTCATCGCATTCGGCGACGGCCTGTTCCCTCGCCCCGACACGGTGGCTCTCGGCGGACCGTGGCAGATCCAGCCCGCTGCCTGGCCACCCGTCGTCCTCCGCGAAGCGCATGAACGCCGTCCAGTCGTCGGGCTCCACAGCGCGCAGACGTACCCGATGACCGGTCCAGGACGATGCCATGTCTCATTTGATCACGCTGCCGTGCGCACACGACCCGAAGGCACACCGCGACGGAGTCCCGGGACGGGAGCCCTGCCGCTGTTACGCTGATTGTTCGACGTCATTGCCCGTCACCGCGCGCCCGCCGTGACGCCGGCCTGAAGGTCCGGAACTCCACTCCGCAGGGAGGCCGGGGTGAAAACATTCGCCGATCTTTCCCGGTGCGCGGGACACCCACAGCGCGCGTCCCTCGCTCCGATGGCGTTCCCGATGCACCGCGAGGCAGCACTCGGCCACGACCCGACCCCCGCCGCGGCCCGGCACGACCGGGTGCCGCGATCCGCGGCCGCCGGCCCCGTGCGGGCGAACCCGGCCGACCGGCCCGAGGCACGGCACCCGTCGGCGGCGGCCCCACCGTCATGACCGGGGCCGACGACCTCCACACGTTCCGGCGCGAGGGCCGCATCGTGGTGGTCGGGGCTTCGCTGGCGGGGCTGCGGGCCGCGGAGACGCTGCGCGACGAGGGATTCACCGGGTCGCTGACCATGATCGGTGACGAGTCGGGCGAGCCCTACGACCGGCCGCCGCTGTCCAAACAGGTGCTGACCGGGTGGGTGCCGGCCGACGGCACCGCTCTGCCCCGGCGGCGTGCCGTCGACGCGCGGTGGCTGCGGGGCGTGCCCGCCAGTGGCCTGGACCTGGTGACGAAGCACGTCCGCCTCGCCGACGGACGGGAGGTTCCCTTCGACAGGGCGCTGATCTGCACCGGGGTCAGGGCCCGGCCCTGGCCCGTGGCGTCGGAGGCGGCCCTGGACGGCGTGTTCGTCGTACGCACGCGCGAGCACGCCGAGCGACTGCGGCGGGCCCTCGCCGCCGGGCCGTCCCGCGTACTGGTCATCGGCGCCGGATTCACCGGCTCCGAGATCGCCTCCGTCTGCCGCGAGCTGGACATCGCGGTCACCGTCGCCGAACTCGCGCCGGCCCCGCTGGCCGGGGCGCTCGGCACCGTGATCGGCGAAGTGGCGGCCGGCCTGCAGCGCACCCATGGTGTCGACCTGCGGTGCGGCGTCGACGTGACCCGGCTGGAGGGCGACGCGCGGGGCCGGTTTCGCCGCGCTCACTTCGCCGACGGCAGTACGGTCGACGCCGGCGTCGTGGTCGTGGCCTTCGGGAGCATCCCCAACACCGAGTGGCTGCGGAACTCCGGACTGGCGGCGGACGGGTGGGGAGTCACCTGTGACGCGGGGTGCCGTGCCCTGGGCGTCGACGGCCGTGTCGCCGACGGCGTCTTCGCCGCGGGTGACGTGGCCCGTTGCCCGAGTCCGACCTACGCACGCCCACTCGTCTCACTGGAGCACTGGGCCAACGCCGTCGCGCAGGCAGAGGTCGCGGCACACAACATGGTCAGCTCCGGCACGGACCGCCGGACCCACCTGTCCGTCCCGATGTTCTGGTCGAGCCAGTTCGGCGTCAACATCAAATCCGTCGGCGTGCCCGCCGTCGCCGACGAAGTGGTCGTCGCCCAAGGATCGCTGGAGGACCACCGCTTCGTCGCCGCATACGGCTACCGGGGACACGTCACCGCCGCGGTGAGCTTCAACAACGGCAAGTGGCTGCACCACTACCGCCGGCTGGTCGAGACGGCCGCACCTTTCCCGCCTCCCGGTCCCACACCGGACCGGCCGCCGGACACGAATCCGCTCCCCGTCCGCTTCCCCGGCCCCGCCGCGCTCGCGCCGGGTGCCACGCCGGTCGTCACCGGCCATGACCCGGGTGAACACCGCCGCACACCTCCGCACCAGGACCGGCGAGCACATCCCCATCGGTCAGGCCACGAGGACGCAAACGGGGACGGGCACGGGCAGAAGGGCCGCCGGGGGACCATGCCCGGAACGCTGCGACGGATCTTCGACTGCTCGGCCCGGGCCGACCCCTACCCGCTGTACGCCGAGTTGCGCAGGACTCCGGTGGCCCTGCAGGAGGACGGCAGCTACGTCATCAGCACCTATCGCGAGATCAAGGACGTCCTCAACGACCCGCATCTGAGTTCCGACGTCCGCAACCTGTCGAGCCCGATGCCTCCGGCCGAGGGAGGAGCCGCGTCGTCGTTCATCCACATGGACTCCCCCGGGCACGACCGCCTCCGGCGCCTGGCGACCCGTCACTTCGGCCCTCCGCACACCCCGGGTCTGGTGAACGGCTTCGAAGGCTTCCTGACCACCACCATCGGTGGCCTGATCGACGAACTGGCGGGCAGGGAGCGGATCGACGTCGTCGACGACTTCGCCGTCCCGCTCCCCGTCACCGTGACCTGCCGCCTGCTCGGGGTGCCTTCCGAGGACGAGCCGATGTTCCACCTGTGGGTGAGGGACCTCATGGACTCGGTCGACTACGACCCCGAGACCGATCCGAAGGAGAAACGGGACAAGGGCGTACGGGCGCGCAGGGATCTACGCCGGTGCCTCGCCGACCTGGTGGAACGGAGCCATCGTCGGCCGGGAGACGGCCTGCTCTCACGGCTGGCCAACGACGACGGGCCCGACGGCCGGATGGCCGACGACGACATCGTCGCCACCGCCAAACTGCTCCTCGTCGCCGGCCACGAGACGACCGTCAACCTCATCGCCAACGGCATGCTGACGCTGCTGCGCCACCCGCACGTGCTGCGACGGCTGCGCGACGAACCGCGCCTCGTCGTGCCGCTGGTCGAGGAACTGCTGCGCTACGAACCGCCGGTGCAGATCATTCCCTGGCGGGCCGCGTACAGCGACATCACGGTCGCCGACACCGTCATCCCCCGGGGCTCGCAGATCATGCTCATGCTGGCCTCGGGCAGCCGCGATCCGCGACGCTTCCACGATCCCGACCGCTTCGACCCGGATCGGCGCGACAACCAGCATCTCGGGTTCGGCAGCGGCATCCACCTGTGCTTCGGTGCCCCGCTGGCCCGCCGGGAGACCCAGATCGCGCTGACCGAACTGGCACGGCGACTCGACCACCCCCGGCTGATAACCGACCCACCGCCGTACCGGCCCAGCCCCGTTCTCCGGGGGCCGATCCACCTGAGAATCAAGCAGGGTTACGGCTGACGGGACACCGGAGGCCAACCGCAGGACCGATCCGTGCGAGCGCTCGGGCCGCACTCCCCGAGGCAACCGGCACGAGGCAGCGACCGGGACCGAGCGGACGCCCGGCACGAGGCGGCGACCGGACCGGGCGGGCGCGACCCCCTCGTGGCAGAAGATCCCGGCCCGCATCGCACCGCAAGAGACCTCGTCAGGAGTTCTTGGGCTGCTGCAGGTTCGACCGGTGGGGCGCGAACAGCCAGTCCGCGTGCGGGCCCAGGCGCGCGTCGACCGGTTCCGATCCTCGCCGGACCGCGTCGACGTAGGCACGGTCGGCGGCGATGCGAGCCGCCACCTCGGGGCCCGTGCCGACGGCGCCGTGGCCGGGGATCACGACATCGGCACGAGCGGCGGCCTCACCCAGCCGGTCGAGCGCGGCCTCGTAGGCTCCCACCTGGCCGTCCTGGCGAATGTCGAAGAGCGGGATCAGGACGTCGGAGAGCATGTCGCCGGCCAGCAGGACGCCTCGGTCCGCCAGGAGGACCGCGGCGTGGCCCATGGCGTGCGCCTGGTGCTCGATGATCTCGCCCGGCACCGGTCCGCCGTCCGCGGGCAGCGGGGTGACCAGTGCGACCAGGTCGAGCGGGACGCCTGCCGCGCTCTCCGCCGCCATGGCCTGCGCCCGCTCCCGCGCCTGGCCGGCCACGCGGGCGGCGGCCGGGGTGGCGTAGCGCGGCACATCGCCGAACCGGGAATGCCAGAGGAGGTGGTCCCAGTGGGGGTGAGTGGCGAACCCGGCGATGACCGGAACACCGAGTGCATCGACGTCATCGGCGAGTCGGTCCAACTCGGAGCCGTTGATGCCGGGATCGATCATGATCAGACCGTCCTCCCCGCGCACCACGACGGAATTGGACCAGACCCACTCGCTCTGCCGGACCCAGACGCCGTCGGCCACCTGCTGCAGCTTGCCCATCTCCACTCCCATCCGCCGGTTGCAGAGCTCGGACTGTGATCCGCGGTCGAAATCATCGCTCCGCGCACCGGATCCGAAACACACACCGGCAGGACGGACACAGGCCCATGGCCGGTGGCCTGTGGCGAAGGCGAGTGAGTGATCCCGCCTGTTACGGAACCTGGTGGGCCTTCGCCGTCGCCCGTGCCCCGGCGGCCCTCAGGGTTTCGGCCGTGTCGGGGTGGGGACCGTTCTCCGCCCAGTCCAGCGGTGACCAGCCTACGCCGTGGTCTTCGCGAAGGCCGGGATCGGCGCCGTGCGCCAACAGTTCCCGGACCGTCGCGACGTGCCCCCAGCAGGCAGCGGCGCACAACGGCGTGCCCTCCGAGCCGGGGCCGCTGCTCTCGGCGTCGGGAGAGGCCCCGGCCTCCATGAGCAGTCGGGCCACCTCGGCCTCGCCCTGTACGGATGCCAGGTACAGCGGAGTGGTGCCGTCGGTGTTCCTCCTCGCCGGATCCGCCCCCCGGCGCAGCAGGTCCTTCACGCTCGTGGCGTCAGCCGACAGGACCGCCTCGAAAAGGCGGTGGGAGAGCTTCTTCTGCTGCCGCTGCTTCATGGCCGATGAGACTAGTACGCCCGCCGCAGGTAGTGATCTTCATGGTGAAGGAACCGAGATGCCACCCCGATGGAGAGCCACTGGCCCGCCTTGGGGATGCTGGGCGGATGCAGATGACAGGTGGGGCGAATTTCCCGACAACGCTCTTCGGTGAGGGACGGCTCAACGCGACCTGGCCGTTCGGCGTACTCACCGTCGACCCGGGGCGACTGCGCCTGAGGATGCGCCTGTTCGCTCCCATGTGGCAGCTGTCCGGAGCGCGTCCGCTGGACGGCACACCGGAGGACATCGTCGAGATTTTCCCCTGCCGCGGCCGCCTTGCTACACAAGGTGTCGGATTCCGCACCGTCCAGGGCCACCGCTACTTCTTCTGGACCCACGCCACGGCGACGGTCCTCGACGCCTGTCGCCGAGAAGGATTCACGGTATCGGCCGAGGTACAGAAGATGTGACCGCCGACGGTCTCTCCCCGCGGCGCAACTGCGCCATGGCACAAGACCGCCGCGTGCGACCCCTTGAACGACGGCAGGGGCGGCCGGAGGATCCAGTGATCTTCCGCTCTCCGCCGCGTCTCAGGAGTCTTCCTTGCCCAAGGTTCCCATCCCCCGGCCCGGGCCGATCGCCCTCGCCGTGGCAGCCGCGCTGGCTCTCGGCGCCCTACCGGCGACCGCCGCCGAGTCCGCGTACTCCGCCGCCGAGGTGTCGCACGACGACGCCGGACACCACGCCCCCGGCAGCCCCGGCACGCACACCGTCACCCTGATCACGGGTGACAAGGTCACCATCGGCACCGCCGCCGACGGCACCGTCGTGCGTTCGTTCCAGGCCGCGAACGGAGCCACCACCGGCTTCCACCGCGCCGTCCTGGACGGCGCCACCTACGTCTACCCCGACTCGGCCCTGCCGTACGTGAGCGCCGGGAAGCTCGACAAGCAGCTCTTCAACGTGACGCGGCTGATAGCCGAGGGCTACGACGACGCCCACAGCTCCCGACTGCCGCTGATCGTGCGCTACACCGCGGCTGCCGCGAAGGCCCGCACCCGGACGAAGCTGGCCGGCTCGGACGACGTGCGCCGCCTGGACAGCATCCAGGGCGCGGCTCTCGCCCAGAACCACGGGCAGGCACCGGCGTTCTGGGCCGCGCTCACCGGCGGTTCCGGCGCGGCGGCCCGGTCCGCGGAGCCGTCCCTGGCGGGCGGCGTCGCTCATGTGTGGCTCGACGGCCGGGTGAAGGCCGACCTCGCCGACTCCACGGCGCAGATCGGCGCGCAGAAGGTATGGGCGGAGGGCGACACCGGCCAGGGCGTGAAGGTCGCGATGCTCGACAGCGGCGCGGACACCGAGCACCCGGACCTGGTCGGGCAGGTGTCCGACAGCGCCAGCTTCGTTCCCGACGAGGACGACATCGCCGACTACAACGGCCATGGCACGCATGTCGCGTCGACCATCGTCGGGACGGGCAGCGCCTCCGACGGCAAGGAGCGGGGGGTCGCCTCCGGCGCCCGGCTGGCCGTCGGCAAGGTGCTCAACTCCGAGGGCAGCGGCCAGGAGTCGTGGATCATCGCGGGCATGGAGTGGGCCGCCCGCGACCAGAAGGCCCGGATCATCAGCATGAGTCTGGGCGGGGCCGGCGACAAGAGCGACCCGATGAGCCAGGCCGTCGACGAACTCAGCCAGGAGACGGGCGCGCTGTTCGTGATCGCGGCGGGCAACGGCGGCCCGCACTCCATCAGCAGCCCCGGTGCCGCCGACTCCGCGCTGACCGTCGGCGCCGTCGACTCCACCGACACGCTCGCCGACTTCTCCAGCCAGGGCCCGCGGGACGGCGACGGCGGGCTGAAGCCGGAGATCACCGCGCCGGGCGTGGACATCGTCGCGGCGCGCTCGCACTACAAGCGCGGCTCCGGCTACTACACCACGATGAGCGGTACGTCGATGGCGACGCCGCATGTCGCCGGTGCCGCCGCGCTCCTCGCCTCCGAGCACCCCGACTGGACCGGCGCTCAGCTCAAGGAGGCGCTGGTCAGCAGCGCCAAGGCGACTCCGGCGTACACCCCGTACCAGGCGGGCGCCGGACGGCTCGACGCACTCGCCGCCGTACACACCACGCTCTTCGCCACCACGAGCGCCTACTCCGGCTTCTACACGTGGCCGCCGAAGCCGGGACAGACCGACACCCGGACGGTGACGTACACCAACGTCGGCGACTCGCCGGCCACCCTGGGCCTGGCGGTCGACGGCACCGTCCCGGCAGGGCTGTTCAGCCTGTCCGCCGACCACGTCACCGTGCCCGCCCACGGCACCGCCACGGTGACCCTCACGGCGGATCTGGACAAGCTGGGCGGCGACCAGTCGGTCAGCGCCATGATCACCGGTACGGACGGCAGCGGAGCGGTCCGCGCCCGGACTCTGATCGGCGCGGCCCGGGAGGGCCAACGGCAGAATCTGACCGTGGTCGCCAAGGACCGTTCGGGCAAGCCGCTGACGGGCCGGGTCGTCCTGAGCGCCGAGCACCTCTTCACGGTGATGGACCTCGACGCGTCCGGCACCGGCACGGCCCGGCTGCCCGTCGGCAGCTACAGCGGCTGGCTCACCGGTGACGTGCAGGGCGCCGGGGGTCCGCACTCGCGCGGCATGGCGCTGCTCGCCTTCAACGACGTGAAGCTCGACCAGGACCGCACCGTCACGCTGGACGGCCGCAAGGCTCGCCGGATCCTGGCGCACGTGCCACGGCAGACCACCGCCGTAGCGCCCCGCCTGGACGCCCACCGGTCCTACGGCGACAGCCTGGTGGAGACGTCGATGCTGCCGGACCCGTCGTACGACAGCGTCTGGGCACTCCCGACCGGCAGGAAGGTCACCGACGGCGAGTTCGAGGCCGGCGCCCGCTTCCGTCTGGAGCAGCCCGCGCTGACCGTGAGCACCAAATCCACCACCTTCGACGACCCGCTGGTCAAGCGCGCGGCCACGCCGCTTCCCGCCGGGACCCGGAACCTGACGGCGGTCTTCGCCGGCGACGGCACGGCCGAGGAGCTCGCGCGGCAGAACGTGCGGGGCAGGGCGGTCGTGGTGCGTGGTGCCGGCACGGAGGGCGTCAAGGCGCAGGCGGCGGCCGCCGCGGCGGCGGGTGCCCGGCTGCTGCTGGTCGTCAACGACGGCGTCGGCCGTCTGCAGCCCTGGGACGAGAACCCCTGGAGCCCGGAGAGCCCGGCACCGGTGACGGTGGCGACGCTCACCGCCGACCAGGGCGCGGAGCTGATCGGCTCGCTCCGGCACGGCGCGGTGTCGCTGAGCGTCACCTCGCATCCCACGACGGACTACGTCTACGACGTGGTGCACCACTGGACCGGAGCCGTCCCGGCGGATCCGTCCTGGCGTGAGGAGCCGGGCGACCTCGGCCGGGTGAACGTCTCCTTCCGGAACTACCGGCAGGGCAAGGCGATGGAGTTCCGCCCGGACGTCTGGCGGGGCTGGGCCGTCGGCAACCAGCTCACGGCGCCCGCCCAGGGCGAGCGCACCGACTGGGTCACCTCCGGCACCACCTGGCTGGACGACGCCTTCATCCAGGGAGAGACCGGACAGCACTCGATCGAACCGGTGCGGTACTCGGCGCGCGAGACCGGCAAGGTGAGCTGGTTCGGCCCGATCCAGCGGCCCCGCATGGGCCCGGTGAACTATCAGCCCGTGCGCTATCTGGACACGATGTACATCACCGCGCCCGGCTGGGGGGACTCCGGCGCCGGCCACGTCGGCGAGGCCGGCGCGAACTTCGACGTCAGGGACTGGATGTCGCTCTACCAGGGCGATCAGCAGCTCGACTGGGGCAACGCCGAGTACCTGCAGGTTCCCGGGCTCGCCGCGGAGCGGCTGCCCTACCGGCTGGTCCTCGACAACGACCGTGGCGCCTGGGCCGCCCCCTACTCGACGCACACCCTGACCGAGTGGGACTTCACCTCCGCGGCGACCGGCAGCGAGTCGGCGGCGTCACTGCCGCTGATCCAGCTCGACTACGGCGTGGACACCGACAGGTCCGGCCGGGCCGACCGGCACGCCGGGCTGACGGTGACCGCCTCGCACCTGCCGGGCACCACCGCCGCCATCGGCAAGCCGTCCGTCGAGGTGTCGTACGACGACGGTGCGACCTGGCAGCGGTCCGAGCTGAGCCGGTGCGGTGACGGATGGCGGACGAACCTGCGCGCTCCGCGGGGGGCCGGCTTCGCCACCCTGCGGGTGGGCGCCAGGGACAGCGCCGGCAACACCGTCTCGCAGACGATCACCAGGGCCTTCGGTCTGCGATGAGGTGACACCCCGGGAAGTCGCCCGGGACGGCACCGTGTGGGCGGGACCGCGGCCGGCGGCCCCGCCCATACGGCGCGTTCATTCCGTGGGAGGGCGGCCCGGTGCGTCGAGGATCGACGCGGTCGCCGGTCGGGCACGGCCCGCGTTCACGTGAGGACCCGCCCGAGGAATCCGTGGATGTATCCGCTGATGGCGTCCAGGTGTGTCTCCAGGGCGAAGTGACCGGCCGGCAGCAGGTGGACCTCGGCGTCCGGCAGATCACGGGAGAACGCCCGTGCGCCGTCCGGCCCGAAGATCTCGTCCCGCTCGCCCCATACGGCGAGCAGTGGCACCTGGCTCTTCCGGAAGTACTCCTGCAGCCGCGGGTACCCCTCGATGTTCGTCGGGTAGTCGCGGAACAGCGCCAGCTGGATCTCGTCGTTGCCGGGCCGTTCCAGCAGCAGTTGGTCGAGGGTCCAGGTGTCCGGGCTCACCAGGCTCGGGTCCGGGGCGCCGTTCTCGTACTGCCAACGAGTGGTGCTGGGGCTGAACTTCGCCCTGGCGCCCGGTTCCGTCTCCCGACCGGGGTCGGTGGCGTACGCGAACAGGTCGTCCCAGAAGGGCTTGGCGAAGCCCTCCATGTACGCGTTGCCGCTCTGCGAGATGATCGCGGTGACGTCGAAGGCCGGATCGACCGCGAGGCGCCACCCGATGGGCGCGCCGTAGTCGTGGACGTAGACGGCGAAGCGGTTGATGCCGAGATGCTCGAGCAACCCCGCGGTGACCTTCGCCAGGTTGTCGAAGGTGTATCCGAACGCGTCGACCTTCGGCATGGCCGAGTGTCCGAACCCGATGTGATCGGTCGCGATCACGTGGTAGTCGTCGGCGAGGGCGGGTACCAGGTGGCGGAACATGTGCGAGCTGCTCGGGAATCCGTGCAGCAGCACCACGACCGGGGCGTCACCCGGTCCCGCCTCGCGGTAGAAGACCTTCTGCCCGTGGATGGTGGCTGTCCTGTGGTGCGTGGGAAGCACATCGACCTCCAAGCGCCGTTCGGCGCGGGACTGCGGAACACCGCAGAGCCGGAGTGAGATCTTCCTGGACGGCGCGATGCCCCACGACATATGGCCCGAATCACCGTTTCCACGCTAGACCTCACCCGGGGAGAGGACAACGCGAGAGCCGGTTATCCGGGCGACTCCACCGGAGGGCTCGCGGATCACACGGGCCGGTCCCCGGCCTTGGGCCGTGGGCGGGCCCGCCGTCGCGCTCGGCCCCGTCGAAGCCGCACGTGGCGCGATGTCCACATCCCGTACAGGTCATGGCTGTTCCCCCGTCACGGACTCTGCGTTAGGCTCACACACCGTCGTCCCCCGCCTGTGGCAAGGCCACCGATCACGACCGACGCGGCGGTCCGGCCGGCCTCCCCTGGCGTTGACCGAGTGCACCCAGGAGTGAAGCACAGCCGTGAACAATGTCGATGCGCCTGTGCGGGACGCACGCGGTCCGGCCGGACCCGGCGCCCCCCGGTCCGGCGACCTTCGGGACCTGCTCGCGGAGGGCACCCTCGCCGTGGTCGACGACGGTGACCTGCGCACCGGCCGGGACCGCTTCGAACGCGCCTTCCGGCTCGCCGATTCCATGGGCGACGAACACGCGATGGCGGTGGCCGCCCTGGGTTTCGGCGGCCTGTGGGCGCACGAGCACCGGACGGTCGCGGGCTCGGTACTCCTGGAGTCGCAGATCCGCCGGGCACTGGAGTCGATCGACCCGCGGTCCTCCCTGGCGCTGCGGTTGCGGATCCGGCTGGCCGGTGAGGGCGACTACCGCAGCAGGGACAACTCGGCGGTACTCGCGCTGCTCGAACAGGCCAGGTCGCGGCAGAACCCGATGGCGCGCGCGGAGGCTCTCAGCCTCGCCCACCACTGCCTGGTCGGCCCGCGGCACGGCGCCCTCCGCCGGGAGCTGGCCGCCGACCTGGTCGCGGAGAGTTTCCGCACCTCCCGCCGCAGCGATCTGCTGATGGGCCTGTTGTGGCAGACGGTCGACATGTTCCTGGACGGTGACCCGCACGCGGAGCGCTGTCTGGCGGAGCTGCGCGGTCTGCTGGCCGAGCGGGACCATCTCGCGGTTGGCTTCGTCGTGAGCGCGATGGAGGTCATGCTCGCCGTCCGCGCGGGGCGGCTCGACGAGGCCGAGGTCCTGGCCGCGGCGTGCACCGAACGCGGAGTGGCCGCCGGTGACGTCAACGCCACGGTCTGGCATGCCGCGCAACTGGTGACCATCCGCTGGTACCAGGGCCGGGTCGTCGAACTCGTGCCGCTTCTCAGCGAGGTGGTCAACTCCCCCACGCTGAGCGCCGTCGACGATCACGCGCAGGCCGCGCTGGCGGTGGCCGCGGCGACGGCCGGGGACCGGCGCAAGGCGGCCAGTGCGCTGGCCATGCTGTGCGGCCGCGACCTCGGTGACCTGCCGATGTCGAGCAGTTGGATGGTGACGATGCACGGTGTCGCGGAGGCCGCCCACCTCCTCGACGACACCGCCACGGCGGCGCGGGTCTACGAGCTGCTGAGTCCCTACGGTCATCTGCCGATGGTGGGCAGCCTCGCCATCGCCTGTTTCGGTTCGGCCCAGCACGCCCTGGGGGTCGCCGCGTTGACCCTGGGAGACGTCGACCGGGCGGTGGCCCATCTGCGGGACGCGGTACGGCAGAATCTGGCCCTCGCGCACTGGCCCGCGGTCAGGGCCTCCGCGGACCGGCTCGCCGAGACGCTCGAACGCAACGGCCGGCAGGCCGAAGCGGACGCCGTCCGCCGGGAGTTCGCGGTGGCGGCCGAGGAAGGACCGCCGGCGTCGCCGGAGCCCGACGGGAGCGACGGCGCGGGCCGACGGGGCGGACACGGCCAGGTCCAGCCCGCGTTGCTCTGTACCCGGCTGGGACGCAAGTGGCGGATCGACTTCGGCGGGCGCCGGGTCCTGGTGGAGCACAGCGTGGGGATGCTGCATCTGGTGGTGCTGATCGCCAACCCGCGTCAGGAGATCCGCGCCGTCGACCTGGTGGCGGGTCTGACCTCGCTCAACGGGGCCGCCGAGCACACGGCCCTGTCGGGGCAGCCGGTACTGGACCAGGTGGCGACGCGGGAGTACCGCGACCGGCTGGCCCGGCTGCGCGCCGAACTGGACGAGCTCGAGGCGGCCGGCGAACCGGAGCGCGCCGCTGCCGCACGGGTCGAACACGACTGGCTGGTTGGCCAGTTGGCGGGCGCCACCGGCATGGGTGGTCGCGTCCGCCGCTTTCCCGAGGGCGACGAGCGCTCGCGGGTCGCGGTGCGGAAGGCCATCCGCAGGGCGTTGGACCGGATCGCGGAGGCGGATCCGGTGATCGGTGAACATCTGCGGCTCACGGTGCGCACCGGGGTGCGCTGTTCCTACTGGCCCGCCTGACCCTCCAGAACCCGGGTCCGGCCCCCGGTCCCGGCCGCTGGAGGACGCTCCCGGTCACCGGGGTGCGGTGGCCGGTGCGGCAGAATCCGGCGTGGCCGGGAATCTGTCGCACCGGCCGCGTCGGGGTATCGGTGGATACCGGAAGTCAGCGGGAAGGCGCCGGACGGGAAGGCGGCCCGCCGGGAAGTGAAGTGGAGCCAGGACGGCGATGGACGCACCGGTCGAGGACGGTCCGGGCCCGACGGGACGCGGCGCCGAGCCGGCGGGCGGCCCTGAGACGCTGCTCGCGGCGGCCACCCGGGCGCTCGTCGACGAGGGTGACCTGCGGACCGGCCGGCGGTGGTTCGACGCGGCCTACCGAAGCGCCGAGTCGACGGGTGACGGCCGGGCGATGGCCATGGCCGCGCTCGGCTTCGGCGGTCTCTGGGTCCACGAACACCGCACCGTCGCGGGGTCCGCACTGCTGCGGTCACGGCTGCTTCACGCCCTGTCGCTGCTCGCCCCGGACTCCCCCCTCGCGCTGCGCCTGCGGGTCCGCCTCGCCGGTGAGAGCGACTACCGGACCGGTGGGCATGCCGCGATGTTCGCCCTGCTCGACGAGGCCGGGCTGACCGCCGATCCGGTGGCGCGGGCCGAGGCCCTCAGCCTCGCCCACCACTGCGTGCTCGGCCCGGATCACAGCGCCTTACGCCGAAGACTGTCGGTCGATCTCGTCGCGGAGAGCTTCCGGACGTCCCGCCGCAGCGATCTGCTGATGGGCCTGCTGTGGCAGACGGTCGACCTGTTCCTCGACGGCGATCCGCACGCGGGGCGTTGCCTGGCCGAGCTGCGGGAGCTGCTGGCCGAGCGGGACCACCTCGCGGTCGGCTTCGTGGTGAGCGCCATCGAGGTCATGCTCGCGGTGCGGGCGGGACGCCTCGACGAGGCCGAGACACTCGCACGCGCGTGTGCGGAGCACGGGGCCGCCGCCGGTGACGTGGACGCCACGGTCTGGCTCGACGGGCAGCTGCTGACGATCCGGTGGTACCAGGGACGCGTCGCGGAACTGCTGCCGCTCCTCCGGGACCTGGTGCGTTCTCCCAAGCTCAGCCCGGTCGACAATCATGGCCTGGCCGCGCTCGCGGTGGCCGCGGCGGTGGCCGGGGACCGGCGCACGGCGGTCGGCGCGCTGGCCACCCTGTGCGGCCGCGACCTTTCCGGCCTGCCGCGTTCCAGCAGTTGGCTGGTGACGATGAACGGTGTCGTGCAGGCGGCCCACCTGCTTGCCGACGTCGAGACGTCGGCACGGGCGTACGACCTGCTCAAGCCGTTCGCCCACCTGCCGATGGCGGGCAGCCTCGCCGTCACCTGCTTCGGCTCGGTGCAGCACGCTCTCGGGGTCGCGTCGTTGACCACGGGAGATCTGGACAGGGCCGTGGAACACCTCCGTACGGCGGTGCGGCACAACCTCGCCCTGGCGCACTGGCCCGCGGTCATGGCGTCCCGGCAGTTGCTCGCGCGGGCCCTCGCCGGCCGGGCCCGTCCGGGCGACGACGTGGCCGCCAGGCGGGAGTTGGCGACCGCCGCGGAGGAGGCCGCGGCGCTGCGGGGCGACGAGCCGCCCGCTACCGCGGCGGACGAGCCGTCGGAGGCGGAGGCGACCTGTGTCCGTCAGGGCCGTAGATGGCGGATCGCTCTGGGCGGCCGGAGCGTCCTGGTCGAGCACGGCATCGGGATGTTCCACCTCGCGGTCCTCATCTCCAACCCGCGTCAGGAGATCCGGGCCGTGGACCTGGTGGCGGGGCTGACCGCCCTTGAGGGGGCGGCCGGCAGGACCGCGTTCTCGGAGCGTGCCGGGACCGGGAAGGCCGATCCGGAGCCACGGGACGAGCACGAGGACGCTCCGGGCCGCGAACGCGAGCGGCCGGTGGGCCGGTCGGCCGCCGCCCCAGAACCGGGTGGGCGCCGGCACCGCCTCGCCGAGGAGGACGAACGAGCACGGATCGCCGTGGGCAAGGCGATCCGCCGCGTGATGCAACGGGTCACGGACGCCGACCCGTTCATCGGCGAGCACCTGCGCCACGCCGTGCACACGGGCCTACGGTGCTCCTACTGGCCCACGTGACGGTACGTCCGTACCGTTCCCGCACGACCTGCGGCGCACGGTCGCGAAGCGGACGGCGCGTGATCCGGAACTGAACCTGCACGGAGTGCAGACCCTGTTCCCGCAGGGGGCGATGAGCGGCCCACCGTCGGCGATCCCCCGGGTACTGGGTAGCGTCAGCCCGGTGAATCTCAACCTCTTCGACGATGTTCCTGATGGCCTGACTCTGCGAGCCCGGTCGTTCGTCCGCGCGCACGGTGTCAAGGTCGACATCCGGCCCATCGAGGAGCACCGGCGGTGGTGGCTGGAGCGGGACGTCCCGGCGGCGGTCATCGACCGGATGGCGGCCTACGAGGAGCAGTGGGGTGGCCTGGTACTGCCCCCCTCACCGCGATATGACGGCGGCCCCAGGTACCTCCAGGCGGACTCGCCCGAGGGCTCGACCTCCGCTGGGTGGTCGTTCGAAGCCGGGATGCAGCGGACCGCCGTCCCGTACTCGTTCATGATCGGGCCGTCGGGTGAGTTCGGCATTCACGCGGGTGGGTGGGTGCCCCTCCATGCCACCGTCGCCGGCTGGGTGGAATCACTCGCGCTGGCTCACCACGCGTCCGTGTGCGCGAAGCAGATCGTCAAGGTCACCGGGGACGATGTCGACGGCATCGTGCTGGACGGGTACGAGCCGGTGCGCGAAGTGAGGGGCTTGGCCGACACCTGGTGGCGAGGAGCCGACTCGCTTGTGGCGATCCATTCGGGGGAGGCCGAGGCCCTCTCCTATCCGCGGGGCCGCACTGCGTTGATCTACTCGGGCCTGGACGAGTGGGGCCTGCGAGGAGGCGTCCAGGACAGCGACAGCTGGGGACTTTAAGGAGCCCCTGGGCCAGAATCGGGGGATGGACGTCCTCAAGCTGCTCGAAGCCGCGACTCTGCTTGTCCCCGAGGAGATCGCCACGGAGAACGACATCACGGTGCGGGACGTCTGGGAGTACCTCGGGGAAGACGAGTGGGAGGTGGCCCTCGGGCTGCTGGAGGAACTCGGCGACGTCCATTCGCTCCCGGTCGGCTTCTGGGAGACCATGGCAACCGCAGCCGAGCAGATGCGCCTGGAGAGGAGCGCGGCCTGGTGCCACTGGCGCTGCTGCGAGACCCGCAACGGCATCATTCGGGCCGACCTCACCCTGCGGCCGGCCTCTACGTCTCGACGGCAATGCCCCTTCGACGGTGCCGGTGTTCTGCGACCGATGTGGAACATCGGAAATCGCACCCCGACCGGCGAGCCCGCTCTCAACATCGCCGGAATCTGGGTGGAGTTCATGCCCTTCCTGGCGCCTGGTGGGCGGTCCTCGGTGCGGCTCGCTCCTCTCGACCCCTCGCGGTGGCAGCACCTCGAGCCCGGACAGGTGATCACGATGCACGAGGACAGAACGGTCGCCGGAACGGCCGTCGTCCTGGAGATTCGACGCCCTTCGACGGCGGCCACCGAGTAGGGCGGAACGGAGTCGGTGCAGGGCGCAGGTGCCGGCCCCGCCGCTGTGCGGTGGGGCCGGCGCCTGCGTTCAGGCGGAGGAACGGGAGGGGCCCGGTGTCGCCGGGTCCGGGCTCGTCACAGCCCCACGAAGGTGTGGGTGGAGCGCAGCTGGAACTGGCACGACTCCCAGGGTGACCACGTGGTGCTGTTGGCGTCGGTCTGCGAGCTGTGGTAGAGCGTGCCCGTGTCGTCGACGGCGAACAGTTCGATCTTCCCGGCCCCGTTCCGCTCCGCGCAGACGTGGCGCATGCGCAGGGTGGTGGTGCCGGACAGGGTCGGGATCTGGGCCCAGGACTGCCATGTGCCGCTCGCCGGGGCGGTCTCGAAGCGGCGCCAGAGCATCCCGTCGGGATTGGTGCCGAAGATCGCCAGACGTCCGTCGAGGTTCCGGGCCATGTCGACGGAGTCGAGGA
Organism: Streptomyces sp. NPDC001068; assembly: GCF_042897315.1. Classification (NCBI taxonomy): domain Bacteria; kingdom Bacillati; phylum Actinomycetota; class Actinomycetes; order Kitasatosporales; family Streptomycetaceae; genus Streptomyces; species Streptomyces sp. NPDC001068. The sequence continues at coordinate 118,664 of NZ_JBIAYD010000002.1, forward strand.
TGCCGTCGACGGGCAGCACCCCGCCCCACTCGCTCTCCGTCTGGGCGTTGGGGACGTTCATCCGGCGCTGGATGAGGAGACCGTCCTCCTTGATGGCGACCAGGACGGCACGCCCGTCGGCACCGGTCTCGACGGCGAGCTGGATGGCGGTGCCGCCGAGCTGGGTCCAGGGCGTGAACCAGCCGTTCGAAGGGGTGTCGTCGTTAAGGAAGTCCTGCCAGCGGTGGCGGATGGTGTTGTCGGCGCGGGTCGCGTAGACCTGCATGCCGCCCCACTGGTCCTGGACCGCGGTCGCCGAGGTGAAGCCGGAGTCGAACTGCTGGGGCGCCGTGTACGTGCTGCTGCCCGCGCTGGTCTGCGCGCGACGGGTCACGTAGCCGTTCTGGTCGATGGCGAACACCTCGACCCGGCCGTCCTGGTGGGTACTGGCGGTGACGGACTGCCATCCCGGGCCGGCGGCCAGCTTCGTCCAGGCCTGCAGGCTGCCGCCGGCCGTCTGCTGGCTGGTGTTCCACAGATTGCCCTGGGCGTCCGTGCCGAACAGCTCCAGCCGCCCGTCCTTGTTGCGCGCCGCGGCGACCGGGGAACCGAGGGGGTGCGGGGCGTGCAGCGGGAAGGGCGCCGGCAGCAGCAGCTGGGTGTTGCGGTCCTGGTTGACGCCCATCCGGTTGGTGATGCCGTGGCTCACCTCCTGCGGGTCGTTGGTGGCCAGCTCCCGCGCCAGCGAGGCGAGTTGCGCGGGGGTGCTGGTGTCACCCCCGAAGGACAGCGGCGCGGCGGGGTCGACCATGGTGGTGAAGATCGAGATGGTGGCGGGGCCGGCGGCTGAGCCGAACTCGCCCGCGTTCTGCGCGTCGGGGCTCGCCATGATCTCGATGATGCGGCTCTGGATCGGCCAGTCGATGTGCGAGGCCGTGGAGATCTCCCAGAAGCCGCCGGATATGGGGCTGGAGGACGGCGTCGGATGGGGGACGATCTTGTTGGCGTGGGTGTGCCCGTTGACCATGGCGATCACGTTCGGATAGCGCAGCAGCAGCGACTTGAGTTCGTCCCCGGTGTGCCGGTCGCCGAAGATGCCACCGAAGATGCCGTCGTCGAGGTTGTCCATGGTGTTGAGCGTGTGATGGCAGAACAGGACGTACATCTTGTCCTGCACACCGCTCTGCGTGACGATCCGGTTGTTGGTGTCGATGTAGCGTGAGCTGTTCGCCCTGAGCTGCTGCTCCAGCCAGTTGAGCTGGTCGGTGTCGATCGACCCGCCGGCGGCGCCGGAGCCGAAGCCGTCGGTGTTGGTGTTGGTGGAGTCCAGGGTGATGTAGCGGACCAGGTCACCGGAGCCCGACGGGATCGCGTAGTAGGCCTTGTCGACGCCGACGCCCTGGAATCCGTGACCGACCGGCAGACCCGCGGTGTTGAAGTGGTCCTGGATGAACGCCTTGCGGGTGAGCAGCCGCCGGTTGGGGTCCGCGGCGACCCGGGTCCCCTCCAGCTCCCACGCGACCATCAGCTTGCCGAAGGTGCCGAGGTCGCTGTAGTCGTCCGGCAGGTCGGCGGAGGTACCGGTGGTCTTGGACGAGCCGGTCGTCATGCCCTGGACGTCGATGAGGTTGTTGTCGATGGGCTCGTTGCCCTGCCACAGCCCGTCGTGGTTGCCGTACGCCGCGTACCAGGGCATGCCCAGGCCGTGCGAGACGAAGGGGCGACGAGCCGCGCCCACCACTCCGCTCGCGTTCAACAGCCCCGGAACATAGGGGAATCCGAGCCCAGACGTGCCGGTGTACCGGTTGCCGGGGACCTGTTGCGGCGGCACCGACGGATAGTAGTAGTGGTCGTCCGCGGTGCCGCCGCCGGTCAGGACGCCGCCGGCGAAGCTCTGGTCCAGGCCGATCTGGCCGGAGTCCGGGACGATGGTCTGGCCGCCGTCGAGCAGGTCGATGTACCAGCGGTTCTCGTTGTGCTGGCAGTTGTCGATCGCGTCGCCGGTGACGATGGTGAACTGCAGCGGCTTCCTGCTCCGCGGGCCCTTGCCGATCCCGGCGATGGCCTGGCACATCGCGTCGACGACCTGGGTCGAGAGGAACTCGTGGCCCCGGTAGGCCGAATCGGTGGGGTACGAGCCGTAGTGCGGGGCCCCGGCGTCGGCGTAGCGGTCCATGAACTCGAGGCGGGCCGGCGACTGGTCGTCCACGATGTGCAGGTCGGTCATCTGCGCGAACGTCGCCAGCGCCAGCGTCGGAGGGCCGAAGCGGGACCAGAGATCGGTACGGATGGTGTGCGGCTCCCCCGGCCCGGCGACGAGCCGCTGGTATCCCGCGCCCTGGGCGTAACTCGCCCGCTGCACCGTCTGGTCCCACGTGGTGACGATCCGCGCGTCCGACGCGGCCGCCGCCGCTCTGCCGGTGCCGACCGAGGTCGCGGCTTCGGCGGCGGCACGGAAACCGCCGGCGTCGATGGCCGCCGCCACCACGCTCACACCGGTCGTCGTCAGAAGCGTTCTTCGTGAGATACCCACGCCATGTCTCCCAGGAGAGGTCCAACCCCGTCTCCTGTTGCGGCGTTCCATTCCGTTCCGCCTCGTTCCACGGACGTGACCTGACCGGCCGGTCGGGGGAACATCGCGGTGGAGACCGGCGGCGGCGCACGCAATGCGCGGCCCTGCCCGGGCGCCGTCCGCCTTCATCCCCGCCTGCTCCGCATCCTTGGAGCAGGCGGGGTCGGCAGCCCGGCACCGGCTGAGCCCCTGGACCGGCAACTCGGCCGACCGGCGCGGGAGTCCGGCCGCTCGAACCGCCGGCCGGCCCGGCTAGCGCTTGATGCCCACGCCCGCCAACAGGCTGATCTGAGCGTCCGTGGGCTCCGTGCCGTCGGCCGGAACGGTGGGCCGCCAACGGTGGCAGCACACGATGCCGGGCTCGATCAGGTCGAGGCCGTCGAAGAAACGGCGAACGTCGCTGTGCGAACGGAACTGCACGGGGGCCCCGGACTTGGTGTAGACCTCCGCGACCTTGTTCCAGGTGACGGGGTCGAAGTCGGGCGTGCAGTGGTTCATGGCGAGGGCGCTGCCGACGGGGAGCGGATCGAGCAGCCGGCGGATGATGGCGTACGGGTCGTGCGGGTCGGTGATGAAGTGCATGAGCGCGTTGAGGGAGAGGGCGATGGGCTGGTCGAAGTCCAGCACCTCCGCATCCTCCACGGCGCTCATCAGCGCGTCGGGGTCCCTGATGTCGGCCTCGACGTAGGCCGTGCGGCCCTGGGTCGTGCTGCGCATGAGGCGTTCGGCGTACTTCAGGACGAGGGGGTCGTTGTCGGCGTACACGACACGCGCGTCGGTCGCTACCGACTGGGCGACCTGGTGCAGGTTGGGCTCGGTCGGGATGCCCGTGCCGATGTCGAGCCACTGGCGGATGCCGTACTCCTGCGCCAGGACCCCGGTGGCCCGGTGCATGAACGCCCGGTTCTCGCGGGCGGTCACGTAGATGCCGGGGTGCGCTTCGGCGGCGACCAGGGCCGCCGCCTTGTCGATCTCGAAGTGGTCCTTGCCACCGAGGAAGTAGTCGTACATGCGGGCCGAGTGCGCCTTGCTCGTGTCGAGTTCCCGGCCGGCCTGGCTGGTGGTCATGTTCTCCCCTTCGCGCGTGTGTCTGACGGCCCGCAGGCCAGGAACGGGACCGGTGTCGTCGTCCCTTCCACCTGCCGCCGGTCACCCGGCGGCCAAGAGTTCCGCCGGGCCCTCCTCGGCCGGCGAACGAATACGGCGGGGCCCTCCGGCACGCACGCGGGCGCCGGTCCGGCCGGGGCTGTCGGCCGCCGGTCCGGCACGCGACCTCCGGAGTGGGGCGCCTGCCCGTAGGGAGCGTCCTCCCGCTCCGTCAGCGTGCGAGCGCGCGGCCGTTGCCGGAGCCTCACGCGGTTCACCGGCGCGCTCTCGCTGCTTCTCGGCAACCCGCCACGCGGTACGGCGTAGGCGTGGTCGGGGACTTGGCGTACGGCCCGTATCCGTATGTCCTCCACCAAACACCCACGAACCGTGCGCGGGTTTCTCGCCGCGCCGGCGCTGGAACGGGCCCCGCTCACGCCCAACCTCCCGAGGAGTTGCCAACAACCCCACTCTGACAGCCACTTGACGTGACCACCAGGGTGATACCCGCGCTGCTGAAATTATCAGGAAGAAACGTCTGAGCGGTCACCAGGGCGGAAAAGGCGGTGCCGGACCGGAGTTGGGACGCCCCGGCGCGGCGGCCGCCGTCGGTGTCAGCGGGCGGCGACGGTCAACCAGGCCCGAGGGGGAGGGAGTTCCCGAAGGACGATCAGGACTCCGCGGGACGGCGCCGTTCCTCCGCTCCGGCTCCGGTGGTCGCCTCCCGGGCTCGGCCGCTCGATCCGCGGGCCCGCCCGGAGGCCGTGCGAAGCAGCCTCGCCCGCCGCACGAGGTCTCCGGCGGCCGGCTCCCACTCGGGACAGGCGAATTCGAACCCCGCCGCACGCAGCCGGCCCGGCACCACGCGACGGCTCTTGAGCAGCAGTTCCGTGTCCGAGCGCAGGGCGAACGCCCCCACCTCGGCCATCCAGCGGGTCGCGGGCAGCCCCACCGGGACACCCCAGGCCGTGCGCAGCGCCCGCATGAAGTCCCGGTGCGGGAGCGGACCGGGTGCGGACAGGTTCACCGGACCCTCGATGTCGTCCCGGGCGATCAGGAACTCGACGGCTCTCACGAAGTCCTCGTCGTGGATCCACGAGACGTACTGGGCGCCGCCGGCCACCGGCCCGCCCAGTCCGAGGCGGGCCAGCATCGACAGCACGTCGAACACACCGCCCCGGTCCGGGCTCATGACCATCGCCGAACGCAGCGCCACCTTGCGGGTCTCGGGAGTGGGAGCCTCGCTCTGCGCCCGTTCCCAGTTCCGCGCGATCTCGGCGCTGTAGGCCCAGTAGTCCGGCACACCGGTCTCCGAGCCCGCGATCACTCCGGTCGCCTCGTCGTTCGCCGCGTCGAAGCGGTGCGCGTAGATCGTCGCCGTACTCATCTGCAGCCAGACCCGAGGTGGCCTCGCGGCGGCGGCGACGGCCTGGCCGACGACCCGCGTGGAGTCCACCCGGGAGTCCATCATGGCTCGCAGGTTCTCGGGGGTGTATCGGCAGGAGACACTGCGCCCGGCAAGGTTGATCACCACGTCGCAGCCGTCGATCGCCGCCGCCCACCGGCCGAGCGTGGCCCCGTCCCATCCGATGTCGTGCGCTCGCACGGGACGCCGGGTCACCACGGTGACCTCGTGGCCGGCGGCCGTCAGCGCGCGGTCGAGGATCGCGCCCACCTGTCCGGTTCCTCCGGGCAGCACTACCTTCATCGAACCTCCAGGGCTCCTTCGTTCGACATCAGCGTAGCCCCATTTTTTGAACGCGTTCAATAAAAGGTTCGGAACGGCCCGGGGAGACACGGCGTCCCGGATTCCGGGTGGATGACGGCGCGTCGCCCCGGCCGCCCAGCCCCCCGCCACCCGGCCTCGGCTGCCCAGCCCCCACCGCACCGATGACGATCGCGACAGCCTGATACCCGGCGTCACCGCGCCCTGCCCGTGGGAGTCTCGACCGAGCCAGTTGCCGTCAGGCGTCCTTGTCGCCCTTGCCGTCCTGTTCGCCCTTGTCACACTGATCGCCCTCGCCGCCCTTGCCGTCCTCCACGTCCGACCGGGTGACGCGTGACGACGCCAGGGCGACGAACAGCGGCATCCTGTACAGCGGCGGGGGTTCACCGGTCAGCCCCAGCCGCTGCCAGGCCAGCCGAGCGGAGACCTTCAGCACCCGTCGCGCGCGCAGGACCAGCAGGAGGGCGAGCGGCAGCTCCACCAGCACGGCCGAAGCCACGCTTCCCCACACGTCCCCTCGCCCCACGTTCAGGGAGACGTCGAACCAGGCGTCGCAGACCAGGAGTGTGGCAGCCACGAAGGACAGCGGGACCAGGGCCTGCCGGCGCAGCCAGAACGCCGCCCCGGCGCCGGCCAGCGAGACGAGCAGCATGATGTCGAAGCCCACCCACACCAGGGGCCAGTACCGGGCCTCGAAGCGGTCGGGCAGCGAGACCGCCAGGTAGACCGTCCAGGGAACGAGCACGATCACGCACAGGGCGAACTGCCTGACCGCCCTCCGGCGACGGCGGTGCAGCGTGGAACTGTCCGGTATGAATGCCCTGGCGCCCTGATCTGCGGAGGCGGTGGGGTCGCGCTGCTCGCTCAACGTTGCCTGTCCCTGCTGTCGGCTCCCCGCCCGGGCCGGCGCCCTCGACGACCGCACCGCTGGTCGCGGTGCACGGCAGCAGGCGGGCATCAGGCCATGTCACGGAACCTGTGGATCGTCTTCCGATGGTACGGCGACCACATGTCGCGCCCGCAGCAGGATGCGGTGTCCGCGCTCCCGGCCGCTGCTCCGGCGCCGGACGGCCATGACCGAGCGGTACCGGACCTCGCCGCCGCGGTTGAGGAAAACTCGGCTGCGGCGGCGGGCGGGCCGCCCGTAGGATCCCCGGTCGAGGCGCCGGGACGGCGCCCTGCCGGCCGTCGGCAGTCAACGGACCGAGGATGCGTGGCGCAATGAGCAGCCGACTCTTCGCAATATCCTTCGACGCGCACCGGCCCGAGCACCTGGCGCGTTTCTGGTCCGGCCTCCTCGGACTCAAGCGGGCCGACGAGGCCGACGACTCCTTCGACGGCGTCGCCCTGCTGTCCGGGAACGACGCCGGCTACCGCCTCGGCTTCCGTCCGGCCGAGTCCCGCAAGACCGCCCAGAACCGGCTGCACTTCGACCTGCCCAGTTCCTCCGCAAGTGACCAGCAGGAGACCGTGGCCAGGGCGCTCGAACTCGGCGCACGGCACTGTGACGTCGGCCAGGGACCCGACGCGTCCCATACGGTGCTCGCCGACCCCGAGGGCAACGAGTTCTGTGTCATCGAGCCGGGCAACGACTTCCTCGCCGGCTGCGGCCGCCTCGGAGCGCTCGCCTGCGACGGTTCGCGGGCGGTGGGCTACTTCTGGAGCGCGGCGCTGGGCTGGCCGCTGGTCTGGGACCAGGACGAGGAGACCGCCGTCCAGTCACCGGACGGCGGTACGAAGCTCACGTGGGGCGGTCCGCCGCTCATGCCGGACCCGGGCAGGGACCTGCACCTGGACCTCGCGCCGGACGGCGACCAGCAGGCCGAGGTCGAACGGCTCCTCTCCCTCGGCGCGAGGCGTCTCGACTCCACGCGTCTCGACTCCGCGCGCGTCGGGGGCGGCACGGTGCTGCTGGCCGACCCCGACGGCAACGAGTTCCGGGTGCTCGCGCGGCGGTGAGGGGGGAGTCAGTCGGTACGGGGCATCCCGGAGGCCCAGTCGTTCACGAGCCTGGAGGGGGACAGCGCCACCGGCAGCTCCGTCAGGCCGCGGAACGCCGGGAACGGGACGGTCAGCCACTTGGCCTCGTCGGCGGGCTTGGCCAGGGCGAGTTCGGGGAAGCGCTGGAAGAGCGAGGTCAGCGCGATCTGCATCTCCATCCTGGCCAGGGGGGCGCCGAGGCAGTAGTGCGGCCCCGTACCGAATCCCAGATGGTTGCTCTGCACGCCCGGGCGGGTGATGTCGAAGGTGTCGGGGCTGTCGAACGCGGCCGCGTCCCGGTTGGCCGAGGTGACCGCGATCTGCACCAGCGAACCCTTGGGGATGAGTGTCCCCGCGATGGTGATGTCCTCGAGCGCGTGCCGGAAGGTCGCGTTCTCGACCGAGCCCTCGAAGCGGATGATCTCCTCGACGGCGTTCGGGAGGAGTTCCGGCGATTCGATCACCTGCTTGAGCTGCTCGGGATGCGTGAGCAGGGTGTAGACGGCATTGCCGATGAGGTAGGCGGTCGTCTTGTGGCCGGCGAACAGCAGGACCCACAGCGTGGACAGCAACTCGCCGTCCGTCAGTGACTCCTGCTCGTCGCTCGTCTGGATGAGCACGCTCAGCAGGTCGTCCTCGGGGGCCTTGCGCTTACGGGCGATCAGGACCTCGAAGTACTCGCGCAGCGCGGTCTCCGCCTCGTTGAGCCGGTCCTTGTCCTTCTTGCTGAATCCGGTGCGCGCGACGACGCTGCACTGCCGCTGGACCTCCTGCCGCTCCTCCTCGGGCACGCCGATCAGCTCGCAGATGACCTGGAGGGGCAGCGGGAACGCGAAGGCCGACAGCAGGTCGACGGGCTCCAGGGTCGAGCACCGGTCGAGCAGCGCGTCGGTGATCTCCTGGACCCGCGGGCGCAGGGCCTCGATACGGCGGGGGACGAAGGCACGGCTGACGATCCGGCGCAGCCGCGTGTGCTTCGGCGGGTCGGCGAACAGCATGTTGTCGTCCAGGGCGATCGAGGAGTCGCCGAAGATGGAACGGTAGGCGTCGATGGCCGCGTACATGTCCTTGCTGATCCGCGGGTCGGCCAGCGCCGCCTTCGCGTCCTCGAACCGCGTGATGAGGAACGAGTCCACACCGTGGGGCGGAGTGAGACGGGAGACCGGCGCGTTCTCCCGCAGGTGCTGGTACAGCGGGTGCGGGTTGGACCGGTACACGGGGCACCCGCGGGACGCCGCGTCCACTGCCCGGGCTGTCTCGTCCGCGGTCTCCTGCTCCTGCAACTGAGTCATCGACGGCCCTTCCTTCTTCTCTTTCCGCGGTGGCACAAGTCGGCCGAGCGCTGCAACAAGGAAATGCATTGACGCGCCTCGTAGCGGGAAAACGCGATTCACTCTGACGCTGGCCGACCTCATCGGCACGGTAAGGGCACGCACCTGACGAGTACGCCGTCTGAGGTAAGGCTCGATTGCCGACCCGGTGGCCGTATGACAGGTTCGGAACGAGGGCCGCCATGAGTGCGATTCGCTGCCCCACATTCCGCCGGGTCAATGGAAAAGGACGGCCGTGGACAGACGCGACGAAGAAATGGTGCCGGTACTGATCGTGGGCGGTTCGCTTGTCGGACTGTCCGCGTCGGTGTTTCTGGGAAGACTGGGCGTCAGCCACATGGTCGCCGAACGCCGGGCCGCCACTTCCGAACACCCCCGGGGCCGGGGGAACAACATGCGGACCATGGAGTTGTTCCGCACCGCCGGCGTGGAGCCGGACATCAGGAAGGCAGCCGCTCCGCTGTCCCGCAATCACGGCATCATGCAGACGGACAGGCTGTCCGGCGGTGACAGCCGCTGGCTGTCGGCCCGGCTCACCGGCGGCACTCCCGAGAAGGACATGTGCTCCACCAACAGGTGCGCGTGCAGCCAGAACGACCTGGAGCCGGTCCTGCTCGACCACGCCCGACAGCTCGGCGGGGACGTGCGCTTCGGGACGGAACTGGTCTCCTTCACCGAGGACCGGGACGGCGTCACGTGCGAACTGCGCGAGCGCGAGAGCGGCCGGACCTACACGATGCGCTCGGCCTACCTGCTGGCGGCCGACGGGCCGCGCAGCCCCGTACGCGAAAGCCTGGGCATCGGACAGAGCGGCGGGGGCGACCTGTTCCACAACGTCAGCGTCACCTTCCGCAGCAAGCTCCTGCGCGAGGTGGTGGGCGACCAGCGCTTCCTCGTCTGCTACCTGAACGGGGACGAGGGCGACGGGGTCCTGCTGCCCGTCGACAACGAGGAGAAGTGGGTCTTCCACATCCCGTGGTTCCCCGAGCGCGGCCAGACGCTCGAGCACTTCACCGACACGCGCGTCAGGGACCACATCAGGGCCGCCGCCGGCGTGCGGGACCTGGACGTGGAGGTCACCGGCCGTGCCCCGTGGCACGCGGCGGACCGGGTCGCCGACCGCTACCGCAAGGGGCGCGTCTTCCTCATCGGTGACTCCGCCCACGAGATGCCCCCCACCGGCGCGTTCGGGTCCAACACGGGCATCCAGGACGCTCACAACCTGGCCTGGAAGATCACCGCGGTGCTGCACGGCTGGGCGGGTGAGGGCCTGCTGGACACCTACGAGAGCGAACGGCGCCCGGTCGCCCTGGCCACCATCGCGCGGGCCATCGAGCAGGCAGCCCGTGAGGAGCACCCCGGGTACGCCAACGCGCAGGGCCCTGGCCAGAGCACGGACCTGATGACCGTGGCCCTCGGCTACCGCTACCTCTCCACGGCCGTGTCCGGAGCGGACACCGAGGCGCCGACCATCCCGCAGACACTCCACCTGCAGGCGGACCCGGGCACCCGGGCGCCGCACATGCCCGTCGTGCACGACGGGGAGACCAAGTCGACCGTCGACCTGTACGAGCGGTCCTTCGTGCTGCTCTCCGGAGTTCCCGACGGGCCCTGGCAGTCGGCCGCCCAGGCGGCGGCGGCCGAGTTCGGCGTACCGCTGGTGTCCTACCGCGTCGGCGCGGGCCCGGACTTCGACCTGGACACCACGTCCGCCGGAGGCGGCGAAGCCGGTGGCGGCGCCGACTGGGCCGAGGTCCACGGCGTGACCGCGCAGGGTGCGGTGCTCGTCCGTCCCGACGGAATGGTCGCCTGGCGCTCCGCGGGCCTCCCCGCGAACCCCACGGCCGAACTGACGGGCGTCCTCGAAGGCATCCTCAGCCGCTGACCCGTTCTCCCAAGCCTCCGGACCCTTTCACCGTAGGGAGCCCTCACATGTCCACCGACCTGCAGGCGCCGGGCCACATAGCCGACCGCACGGGTGCGAGCGACGACGCACGAAACGAACGAATCGACGTCCACCACCACTACACCGCACCCGAGTGGGTGCGGTGGGCCGAGGAGAACGGGGTCGCCGGCCGCGACAGCCTGCCGCCGTGGACCCGGTGGGACGAAGCCGCCGCTCTGGACCTGATGGACCGGACCGGTACACGCACCAGCGTCCTCACCGTCGCCATGCTGGGCCGCTTCAAGGAGGCGGCCGCCCGCAAGGAGAGCACCCGGGTCTCCCTCGACGCGGCCGGCGCCCTGGTCGCCAGACACCCGGGGCGCTTCGCCTTCTTCACGCCCCTCTTCCTCGACGACGCCGAACTCTCCCGCTGGTCCGTCTCGCACGGGATGGACCAGCTCGGGGCCGTGGGCGTCAGCGCGCGCACCAGTACGGGCGACACCTACCTGGGAGACCCCGCCCTCGACCCGGTCATGGCGGAACTGGACGAACGCGCCGCGGTGATCAGCACGCACCCCATGCAGGTGAACACCACCGGCGCCCCCGCGGGCGTTCCGCCGTTCGTGTGCGACTTCCTCATGGACACCACCCGCGCCGCCCTCAGCCTCATCATGAACGGCACGCTGGACCGCTTCCCGCGGCTCACCTTCATCCTCCCGCACGGGGGCGGCTACCTGCCCTACATCGCGGGCCGCATCGAGGTCTTCGGGCGCCAGCTGGTCCCCGCCGTCGACCCCGGCCGCGTCCGCGACTACCTGCACCGCTTCTACTACGACACGGCCGCGCCCATGTCCCCGTCGGCCACGCCCACCCTGCTGGCCGCCGCGGGATCCTCCCGGATCCTGTACGGAAGCGACTGGCCGCCCACGCCCACTCGGGTGGTCACCGAGGTGACCACCCCCGCCCTGGACGCGGATCCCGCCCTCGGCGCACAGGAACGCGGCCACATCAACCGCGGGAACGCCCTGCGCCTGCTGCCCGCGCTCGCACCCGCCTGAGCCCGCCCGCAACCGCCGCACGGCCACTCTCGGCAACCGGTGCAACGGCAGTGCCCCTTCGTCCGCGGACGCGGAACCGACGCGAAGGGGCACTGCCCTTTCATCGACGGGACGACATCGGCGTGGTCGGCGTAGCACCGGTGGCACCCCGGCCGGGCCCTACCTAGGCTCGCTAGCGGAAACGAGCCCGCGGGAAGGAAAGAGAATGCCGCACGTAGACGAAGAAGAGATCCGCGTCGGGGCGATCGATTCGGCCGATCAGCAGCGCACACGCACGAATTTCCTGCGTTCCGCGGCCTCGCGCACAAACCTGCTCCCGATTCTCCTGGTCCTCACGGTCATGATGGTGGCACTTTGGCTCATGGGTATGCCTTTCCTGCAGGCCCTGACCATTTCGACCGCGCTGAAGATTACGATGGTCCTTTTCGCGGCACGGCAACTGCCGTGCGCCTCGAAAGGCTGACGCACGGCCGTCATCCCGCTGCCGCTGAGAACCGCCCGGCCCGAGGCCCTTCCGGCCTCGGGCCCGGCCCGTTCCCGGGCCCGTTCTCAGACCCCTTGGCCCGCCTTCTCGCCGGGTCCGCTCTCCCGTACGTCCGGCTGCGGAGCCGCCGCGAGGTCGTTCCCGCCGGGCCGCGCCCGGCGCTCACGCAGGTCGACCACGGCGAGGACCAGGGCGACGAGGATGATCCCCATGGCGGTGAGCAACCCGAGCTCAATGGCCGTCGTCGCGGGGCCGTGGTTGGAGAGGTGGGCGAAATACACGGCGCCGACCACGGCGATGCCCACGGCCGAGCCGATGCGCTGGCCGGTCTGCATCACCCCGCCGGCCGCACCGGCCCGCCGTACCGGCACGAGCATCAGGGTGAGAGTCGTGTTGGGCGAGACCGTGAGACCGGAACCGATCCCGGCGACGACCAACGGCAGTGCCATGGCCCAGCCGACGCCTTCGCCGGGCACCTGCCGGACGGCCAACACGACACCGAACAGCCCGAGGACCACCGCACTCAGGCCGATCACGACCAGGCTCCGGCCGTAGCGCAGCACCAGTCGTCCCCCGCAGGCCGCGCCCACCGCGGACGCGACCGCGAACGGCAGGATCGTCAGCCCGGCGCCGAGGGCGCTGTACGCCTCGGAGTTCTGCAGGAAGAGGGACAGGACGAAGAAGATGGTGGTGAGCCCGGCGAAGAACGTGAGGCTGATCAGGGTGCCGAGCGTGAACGACCGCAGGGTGAAGAGCCCGAGGTCGACCAGCGGTGCCTTGCCCCGGCGGCCCAGGTTCCTCTCCCACACCCAGAACGCCCCCAACAGGACGGCGCCCACCGGGAGCAGCGCCCACTTCGCCCGTCCCTGCCACTGCTGTTCCTGGACCAGGGGAAGCAGCACCGCGAGCACGCCCGTGCCGAGCAGCAGCACGCCCAGCGGATCGAACTTCTCGACCCTGCCGGTCGGCTGGGGGAAGCGGGGCAGCAGCCGATGCCCCGCGACGAGGGCGGCCACCCCGATGGGTACGTTGACGAAGAACACCCAGCGCCAGCCGTCGTCCGTGCCGAAGGCCTGGATCAGCAGCCCGCCCACGAGCGGGCCCACCGCGGTGGAGACGGCGACGACGCTGCCGTGGAGACCGAAGGCGCGGGCCCGCTCGGCGCCGTGGAACATCTGCTGGATCAACCCGGAGATCTGCGGTGCCACCACACCGGCTGCCGCGCCCTGAACGAGGCGGAACACCACCAGCCAGGTGGCGCCGGAAGCGAGACCGCACCCCACCGACGCGGCCGTGAAGACGCCGAGGCCGAACAGCAGGGCCTGCCGTCGCCCACGCAGGTCGCCCAGGCGTCCCGCGGGCGCCAGGGCAAGCCCGAAGGCGAGGGCGTACCCGGACACCACCCAGGACTGGGCGGCTTCCGAGGCGCCGAGCCCGCGTTCCATCGAGGGGAGGGCCACGTTCACGATCGAGACGTCGAGCAGCGAGATGAAGCCCGCGGTCAGACAGACCCCGAGCGCTTTCCACCGCCGGTCGTCGAGGGCGGGGCGGTCCGTTTCTGCGATCATAAGATCACGCTATGCAGTCAACACGTGTCGCACCAGCGGAGAACGGCAGCCTGACGAAGGCTCCCCGCCGCCGTCGGAGAGGCGGAGGAACGAAGTGGAGCGCGGACGGTACGAGGACATCGCGGCCCGTGCGGCCGAAGAGGCCCGCGACTGGTTCTTCGACGTGTACCTCCCCGCCTGGACCGCCGCGGCCGCGGACCCGTCCGCCGACCCCCGGTCCGTGCTGACCTACTGGATGCCCCCGCTCAGCGTCTCGGTCGACGACCCCGACCCGGCCCGGGCCGTGCACGGCTGGTGCCCCGACGCGGACGCGGTCCTGGCGTGCCTGGCCGCGCAGCAGGATCCGTTGAAGGCCGCCGGCTACACCCACACCGAGGTCCCGGACAGTCGGGTGACCGCGTACGGCTCGCATTCCGCCGGGATCGACGTGATCTGGTCGCGCCGCACCGCCGACGACACCGAGATCGAGCGTCTCGGCGTGCACTTCGAGGTCCGACGCGACGGTTCGGGCACCTGGCGCATCATCGCCCTCGCCGCCCACCCGACCGACGCCGACCGCATCGCGGACACCTTCGTCACCATCGGCCCTTGATCCACGGCGCCCACCGCACCGACGGACACCTCGGGACCGACCTCACGGAGGGCCCGGCGCCTCAGCCCTGCACGTCCCGGCGTGAGACGGCCAGGTATCCGACGAAGCAGACGATGGCCGCCGTCCAGGCGAGGGTCACCGGTCCCAGGCCGAGGCCCAGGCCGCCCCTGTCGTGGCCGACCGCCATCCAGTCGGCGAGGGAGGCACCGAGCGGGCGGGTGATGACGTAGGCCGACCAGAACGCGGTCACGGCGCCCAGCGCCCGGGCGCGGTGAGCCAGGGCGGGCACGCAGATCGCCGCGGCGAAGAGGACGGCCGAGCCGAGGTAGCCGAGGCCCGCGGTGGCGGTGAGGTCGCCCGCCGCGGTGCCGAGGGCGAAGGTGGCGAGGACGGCGGCCCAGTAGAAGACCTCGCGGCGGCGGGTGCGGATGCTGTGGATGGACAGGGTGCGCTCGACGGCGTACCAGAGGGCGAACACCGCGACCAGGGCGACGAGGAAGACCGGGGTGGACAGCGCGTAGGGCACGCCGAGGCCTACGTGGAGGACGTCGGCGGCCATGGTTCCGAAGACGCTGACCATGACGATCGCCGTCCAGTAGACCCACGCGATGTAGCGGCGGACGGCGAACTGGACGGTCAGGGCCGCCGCGAGGGCGAGACCCCCGAGCGCGACCGCGGGTATCGGGCCGAACACGTGGGCGAGGAAGTCCGACGCGGTCTCGCCCATCCCGGTGGTGAGCACCTTGATGATCCAGAAGTAGACGGTCACTTCCGGCACCTTGATCGCCAGGGCGCGGTGGCGGGCGAGCGGTCGGTCGTGAAGGAGGTGCTCTGTGGTCATGGCCCGCACGATGACACGGCGGGCTCCCGTCGCCACAGAGGCCTTTGCCAATGCTTTGGGCGTTGCGGTGAATGACTTTCACAGCGGTGCGGCGAACCTGACCACAACCTGAACGCGTCGACGAATCCCCTGGTCAAACCGGTTTTGCTGCTGATATACGGGCGCCTCGCGCCGGAACGGCTACCGCACGCACCCCGCTCGATCGTCTACAGTTCTCCCGTGCGGTCTACAAGGCTGTAGTCGCCGCACCGCTCGCGTGGGATCGTCCGCAGGAAAAGGATCTCGACCATGACCACACCGTTCCCCCTCGCGTCAGAGCTGGCCGTCAACGTGCTCGACGCCCACTCGCTGCTGGCCGCCTTCGGTGTGCTGGGCGTCGGCGTGGTGATGTTCGCCGAGACGGGCCTGCTGATCGGCTTCTTCCTGCCGGGCGACTCGCTGCTGTTCACGGCCGGCCTGCTGTGCACGGGCACGGCGGGCGGGGGCGTGCACCTGTCCCTGGGGCCGCTGCTGGCAGCGGCGGCGATCGGCGCGCTGGCCGGGGCGCAGTGCGGATATCTGCTCGGCCGGAAGGCGGGCGGGGCCCTGCTGGCACGCAGCCGCTCGCAGCGCCTGCACGAGGGTGCGAAACGCGCCGAGGAGCTGCTGGAGCGGTACGGGCACGCGAAGGCCGTCGTGCTGGCCCGTTTCGTACCCGTGGTCCGGACCGTGCTGAACCCGATGGCGGGCGCGCTGGAGGTACCGGTGCGGACCTTCACGCTGTGGCAGGTCGTCGGCGGGCTCGTGTGGAGCCTGGGCCTCACCCTCGCGGGATACGCGCTGGGCTCGTCGATCCCGAACGTCGACCGTTACCTGCTGCCGATCGTGGCCCTGATCGTCGTCGTGTCGCTGATCCCGCTGGCCGCCGAGTTCCGCCGCGCGCGCCGCCGCACCGGTCACGAGCGGGCGTGACGCCGCGTTCCCGACCAGGCCGTGCCGTTCGCCCGGCCTCGCCCCACGCCCCCGCGCACATGTACCGGACGGAGGACCATGCGGCACAAGATCCTCGTCGTCGAGGACGATCACGCCCTGCGTGACGTGCTGCGCCGCGGCCTGGCCGACGAAGGGTTCGATCCGCTGCCCGCCGCCGACGGTGCCACCGCCCTGCGGCTGGCCGCCGACGGCGTCGCGGCGGTGGTCCTGGACGTCGGGCTGCCGGACGCGGACGGCAGGGACGTGTGCCAGGCGATGCGCGCCAACGGGTTCACGGCCCCGATCATCTTCCTGACGGCCCGCAGGCACCTCACCGACCGGCTCTCCGGGTTCTCCGCCGGAGCCGACGACTACCTGCCCAAGCCGTTCCACCTCGCCGAACTCGTCGCCCGACTGCGGGTCGCGCTCCGCCGTGCCGGGCCGCCGGCCGTGGTCAGGGCCGGGAACCTGGCGCTGGACGCCACCCGGCACAGCGCGACGGCCGGCGAGGCGCACCTGGACCTGTCCCCGACGGAGTTCCGGCTGCTGGCCGCCCTCGTGGCCGCGGACGGCGGCATCGTGAGCCGGCGCGCCCTGGTCAGGACGGCCTGGCCGGACGGCGCGCAGGTCAGTGACAACACGCTGGACCAGTACCTGAGCAGGCTGCGCCGCAGGCTGCGCGAGGCGGCCGTCGACCTGAGCCTCAGCACGGTACGAGGCGTCGGGCACCGGCTGGCATGAACCGGCTCCCACGCCTGCCCGCCCCGCACACCCTGCGCGGGCGGCTCTCCCTCGTGGCGCTGGCCACGGCAGCGCTCCTGATGACCGTCCTGACCGTGGCGTTCAACACCGTCATGGACCGGCATCTGCGGCACCAGGCGGACGACGAACTGCGCAACCGCGCGGCCGCCGTCGCCACCACCGTCGACACGGGCGGCCCGCGGGTGCGGGTCGTTAAGAGCGTCAACGACCGCCTCCTCGACGCCAACGTGTGGATCTACGACGGGACTCGGCTGCTGGAACGGCCGCCGACGGCCTCCTCCGACGACACCCTCACCCGGGCCGCCGGCCGGCTCGCCGCCGGCGGATCACCGTTCTGTACGACCGTACGGGCCGTGAACCCGCGCTTCGTACGCCTGTGTTCGGGGACCGTGCCGGGAGCCCTGGGCACCGCCACCGTCGTCACGGCCCTGGACCTCGCACCCTTCCGCAACTCGGCGAGGACCGTGCTGCTCGGGTCGCTGGTCCTGGACGCGGTCATGCTCCTGTGCACCTATGTGCTGACACGCCTGGCCGTCGGCCGGGCGCTGCGTCCCGTGCGGACGATGACCGACCAGGCCACCCAGTGGAGCGCCGTCGGCTCCGACGAACGCTTCGGCGCGGCCCGTCACCCGGTCGAACTCGCCCGCCTCGGCGCCTCGTTGGACGCCCTCCTGGACCGCATCCGCACCGTGCTGCGGCACGAGCAGCAGCTGACCGGCGAGCTGTCCCACGAACTGCGCACCCCGCTCACCCGCATCATCATCGAACTCGACTGGTGGCGGGCCCGCCCGCGCTCGGAGGCCGACACCCGCGCCACGCACGAGGTGATCGCCGAGGCCGCCCAGTCGATGCGCACGATCTGCGACACCCTGCTCGATCACACGCGCGAGAGCGCGCACACGCCCTCCGCGGCCCCCGGCACCACCGCCGTCGCACCGGTCCTCGACCGGCTGGCGCAGCACCTGGACACGCCGAACCGGATCAGAACCGCCGTCGACGTGCCGGACGCCCGGCTGGAAGCCGGGGTCGCGCCCGCGCTCCTCGAACGCGTGGTGAGCCCACTGCTGGCCAACGCCCTCCGGTACGCCCGCTCCACCGTGACCGTCTCCGCGCGGCCGCGCCACGGCGGCGTGCGGATCACCGTCACCGACGACGGTCCCGGCGTACCGGAAGCCTTCCTCCACGACCTCTTCCAGCCCGGCCGCCGCGCCGACCCCGACGACGCCCACGACGGCGCGGGACTCGGGCTGCCGCTCGCCCGGCGACTGGCCAGGGCCGTGGGCGGTGACGTGACCCACGATCCCGGGCACGCCGCCGGAGCGTGCTTCCTGGTCGACCTGCCGTCCGGGTGACGCGCGTCCCCGTCGGACCGCGGGGCGACCGGCTCTCACCCCCGCGGCTGCGCGGTGGCGGTCCGGCGCTCGCGGATCTGCGCGTGGGCCACCATGCCGACGAGGACGGCCAGCAGTACGGCCGAGGAGCCCATGGTGCCGAGGTTCAGGCCGCCCTTGGCGGCCGGCTTGGTCAGGAGGTCGCCCGCGGTCGCGCCCAGCGGGCGGGTCAGGACGAAGGCGATCCAGAAGAGCAGTACGTTCGGCACCACCGGCACCCTCATCAGCGCGACCAGCACGGCGAGCGCCCCGGTCACCAGCAGCGCACCGCCGCCGTAGCCGAGGCCGGAGCTGTCGGAGAGGAAGTCGCCCATCGAGGTGCCGAGCGTGTTGGAGACGAGGATCGCCGACCAGAACAGGGCCTCGGCGCGGAAGGTGACGATGTCCCCGATCCGGAAGGTCGTCCCGGTCAGCCGCCAGACCGCGAAGACGGCCAGCAGGACCGAGACCAGGATCGCGGCGCCCGCCGGATAGCCGAGGCCGAGGCCCTGCGGCCCCCAGCCGAGCGAAGTGGCCCCGCCGGAGAGGTACTTGGCGCCGGCGTCCCGGTTCATGAAGTCGGACATGGTGGTGCCGGCCATGCTGGTGGACAGGATCACGGCCCAGTAGAGGAACGGGTGGTAGCGGCCGGCTCCGAGCTGCGCGACGAGTGTCACCACGAAGAGGAGGAACAGCGCGACCGTGGCAAGGAAGTAGCCGAGTCCCAGGGTCTGCGCGAAGAGGTCGCCGGCGGTCTCGCCGAGGGTGGTCGCGGCGATCTTCATGATCCAGAACGCGAGGGTCACCTCCGGGAGTCGCTTCATCACCGACCTGGTCCTGTTCGCCGCGCTGGGATCGGTGAGGAGTTCCGGTCGTTCCACGGTGGGGGCTCCGTTCGAGAGTGCGACCTGACTCCGGCCCCGGGTCGGGGGCCGGAGTCAGGTGGGAAGAGGCGACCCTGGGGGCGGTCGCCGCGGTCGGCCCTGGCAGTGTCCGTCCGCATGCGGGCCACCGCCCGCCGTCACCTGCTCAAAGCGCGTGTCGCGCGGTGGGCCCCGGCTCCCGCGCGTCCTTCCGGGTGACCGACAGGTGGACGACCAGGCCGAGGATGACGGCGAGGAACAGCGCGCTTGAGGGCCTCGGGCAGAGCCCGCCCCGCGCGCACCGACAAGAGCATCCTCTGCTCCCCCTCCGACGAGGCGGTGTCCGACAGACCCGGGAGTACGCCGGACACGCCCCCCGTGAAGAAGTCCGTCGAGCAAATCGGCCGACCCCTTTGGTTGCATTATTAAACCAATAATGTCAGCCTGGGACATGCCGCCGCCTCGCGCGAACGCGAGACACGCCAGGAAGCCCGCCCCCCCTCGACGCACGAGGGCCGGCGGCGCCCGCGAGACCCTCCCACCGCCCCAGGAGCACGTCATGCCCGTCTTCAACGCCCACGTTCCCGCCGGCCGCTACTCACCGGACCAGAAGCGCGCACTCGCCGACGCGCTCAACCAGTCGCTGGTGGAGGGCCTCGGAATCCCCGAGGGCGACCGGTTCATCATGATCAGCGAGCACGGCGAGAACGAGCTGTACCTCGACCCGGCCTTCATGGGGATGCGGCGCGGCGACGACGCCATGATCATCACCCTTCTCCTGGGTGCCCACCGGCCGCTCGAGAACAAGCGGGCCGTGGCCGCGGCCATCAACAGACTGGTGGTCGAGGCCCTGGGCATCTCACCCGACGACGTGTTCATCGCCCTGATCCCGGTCCCGAACGAGAACTTCTCGTTCGGGAGGGGCGAGCTCCAGCTCGCCGGGACCGACCCGCGCTGGTGACATGCTGGCTTCACGACTGAACCGTGCCCCTGGCACACCCGTCCGCGACCCGGATCACTTCGACCGATTGCCGAGCCAGCCATCATGTTCCACGGCCTCAGCGCCTTTCCCCTCACACCCACCGACGAGCAGGGCATCGACTACACCGCGTACGCGGCACTCGTCGCCCGGCTCGCGGACGCCGGAGTGGACTCCGTAGGAGCGCTCGGCTCCACCGGCGGTTACGCCTACCTCACCCGCGAACAGCGCGCCCGCGCCGCGAAGGTCGCGGTGGACGCCGCCGACGGTGTTCCCGTCATGGTCGCCATCGGCGCGCCCCGCACCTCTCACGTCCTGGCTCTGGCCGAGGACGCCCAGAAGGCCGGCGCGCAGGCGGTACTGCTCGCACCGGTGACGTACCAACCGCTCACGGACGACGAGGTGTTCGGCCTGTACGAGGACGTCACCCGCGAGCTGTCCGTGCCGCTGTGCGTCTACGACAACCCGCGCACCACCAAGGTGCACTTCACCGACGAACTGCACGGTCGCATCTCCCGGCTCCCGAACGTCCGGTCCGTCAAGATCCCCGCTGTTCCGGACGACTTCGGCCAGGCCAGGGCCCGGATCGACGCGCTCCGTGCGGCGATCCCCGAGACGGTCGCCATCGGGGTCAGCGGCGACTGGGCGGGGGTGCGCGGACTGAACGCCGGGTGCGACGTCTGGTACTCGGCCGTGGGCGGCCTGTTCCCCCGAACCGCGCTCGCCCTCGCCCGCGCGGCCCTGGCCGGTGACGCCGACCGGGCCACGGAGTCGTCCGACGCGCTGGAACCGTTGTGGGTCCTGTTCCGCCGGCACGGTGGTCTGCGGGTGCTTTCCGCCGCGGCGTCGCACCTCGGCCTGGTGTCGGAGCCGAACCTGCCGCGTCCCCTGCGCGGCCTGGACGAATCCGCGCGCCGGGACGTCACCGCCGTACTGGACTCCCTCCACCTCACGATCTGACGCCGAGGCGGGCTCACGACCTGGCGCCCGCGGACCGGCTCGCCACCTGGTCCGCGGACCGGCTCGCGATCGGACCTGGAGACCGGCTCACGATCCGGGAGGCCGGCGACCGCACAGCGCATCGGGTCTCCGGCGGGGTTCCGGGCGAGCTGGTCAGGCGTCGCCCGCCGTCGGCGCGGTGAGGGCGTAGGTGGTTCCGACGCTGGTCTGCACCCACGCGTCCGGAAGGGCCGCGGCGAGGGCGTGCTGGGCGCGCCAGCCGGTGCAGTGGCCGGGGACGATCAGCTCGGGTGCGAGGTCGGTGAGCGCGGCCACCGTCGGGCCGATGACCGGCTCGAAGGCGGGTCCGCTCAGATGGAAGCCGCCGACGAGCGCCAGGAGCGTGCCCACGCCGGTCAGTCTCATGGCGTGCCGGACGATGTTGACCACCCCGGCGTGACCGCAGCCGGTGACGACGACAAGGCCTCGGCCGCGCACGTTGACGACGAGTGCCTGGTCGTCGATGACGGTGGGGTCGTGACGCCAGCCGTCCCCGTCCCAGGCCTGGTGTGCCGGTGGCATGCCGCGCTCGAACTCGGTGACCCGGTCCACCTCGCCGGTGATCAGGATGCCGCCGGCCAGCAGGGACGGCTGCCGCCGCTCGATCACCTCGAACCCCTCGCGCTCCAGTGCGCCCCGGGACAGCGTCGGCAACTCCAGACCCTGGCCGGAGGGCGGTGCCAGGCGGCGGCGGGTCCACACCGCGGGATGCACGGTCAGGGGTAGGCCGGAGCGCCCGCGCAACCGGGCCAGGCCGTCGAAGCCGCCCGCGTGGTCGAAGTGTCCGTGGCTGAGTACGACGCCCAGCAGGCCGCCGACCTCGACGCCCAGGCGCTCGGCGTTCACCGCCAGCGCGTCCGGGGAGGCGCCGGTGTCGAACAGGAGCGTGCTGGTGACGTTCCCGCGGCGGACCGTGACCATGGCGGAGAACCCGTGCTCGGCACGCAGCCCCGCGACGGTCTCGCCGCCGGCGAAGGCGCGCGCGGCCGTCCGCCCGGCGCCCATCGACGCCCGGGTGACTCCGTCGGCGGAGGCCAGCAGGGCGTCGAAGGTGTTGTCGACCATCGTCGTGACCCTGACCTCGTCGACCTCGGGCAGCGTCACCGGGTCGACAGCCGCGCCCGGTGCGCCGCGCGGCGCCGACCACGCCGCCTCGGCCGTCGAATGCCCGTGATCGTCACACATTCCGGGGGACGACCTCCCGCCGGGACCACCGGCGCGGGCCGGGCGAGCGGCCGCCGGCACACACCTCGGATCCGTCCATGCCGTGCCTGGCGCGGGCGCGCTCGGACGTCACGAATCCGCTCCCGCGGCCGGGACGACGACGTCGATGAGCCCGGTGGCCACGTCGTACACGAGTCCCGAGACCGACACGCCCGGCCGAAGCCGCCGTCGGAGGATCTCGGTGTCGACGCGGACTGCCGCCACCGGGTCGGTGACCGCCTTGGCGTCCAGATCCGCGGCCGGCACCTCGAAGTACTCGGCCAGCAGGTCGGGGAACGCGGCCAGGTCGGTGATCCCGCAGTCGGTGTGGTGCAGGACCGCGTAATGTCCGATCCCCGGGCCGGACCCGCCGGTGCGTGCCTGGACCACCTCCGCCAGCATTCCCAGCGTCCGGAGTGTCGCGGGCGTGACCCGTCCCCCGACGTTGCGGATCACCGCGGCCTCGCCGAGCCCGAGCCCGAGCACTGCGCTCGGGTCGACACGGGGATCCACGCATCCGATGACCGTCAGACCCGCGCTGGGCATGAGCCCCAGACCGGCGAACCTCCCGCCACCGGCGACAACGGCA
This sequence comes from Streptomyces sp. NPDC001068, assembly GCF_042897315.1. Taxonomy (NCBI): domain Bacteria; kingdom Bacillati; phylum Actinomycetota; class Actinomycetes; order Kitasatosporales; family Streptomycetaceae; genus Streptomyces; species Streptomyces sp. NPDC001068. The sequence goes on from NZ_JBIAYD010000002.1 coordinate 141,482, forward strand.
TTCCGTTCGACCAGCTCGTTGGTGTCGATCACAGCGACAACCCCTTCCCGCCGCGAGCCCGGCCGGATCCCGGCGTCACCGGCGGCGCTCCCGGACACCACCCACCCTGGACCGCCACCCTCCCGCACGCCACCCGGCCGCGCGAAGTGTGCCCACCCGCACCGCCCGTAGGATCACGGGCGCGCATGTGCGCCGGACGTCCGTCAACGGTCCGGCGGCTTCCGGGGCCACGCGCGCGGCGACGAGGCGTACTTGTCCCGCCGACGAATCCCGCTAGCTTGGTGGGCGCAAGGTCAACAGGTCCCGCCTCTCCCCCACTTCAGGAGGCTCCGTGCCCATCCGTCCTCGCCGGCTCGCCGTCCCCGCTCTGCTCACGGTGGCCGCCCTCGCCCTCGCCACTCCGGCCGCCCAGGCCAGCGGCACCAAGATGACCCAGTCGGCGGCGGCCGCCAAACTCTCCGCCGCGGGCGTCACCTGGAGCTCCAGCGGCAACTGCACCACTCGCTCCAACTCGACGTGCACGTCGTTCGACCAGATCAACTCCGGCACCGTCGACACCGTGATCACGCTGAAGCGGTCCAGTGGCTGTGCCGTCAACATCACCGGCGGCACGGAGGTCGGCCACGCCTCCGGCACCTACAGCCACTACAACGGGTACAAGGTCGACCTGGCACACAACTCGTGTCTCGACGGGTACGTGCACAACAGCTTCACCTACATCGGCTACCGCGGTGACGGCTACCCGCAGTGGCAGGCCGCCTCCGGCAACCTGTACTGCGACGAGGGCAACCACTGGGACGTCACGGTCTACTGAGCGCTCGCGGCGCGGCCTGGAGTCGCAGGTCCGGGCCGCGTCAGCGCGTCGCGCGGCGAGCCAGCAGGACCGAGTCCTCCGCCTCGACCGGCCCGCCGTCCCGCTCGAGTGTGCGACGGCGCTGCTCCACGGCGACGGGCTCGAAGTCGTCCGGCAGGCCGGGGAGGAGTTCCGCGGCCAGGAACATCGCGTTGCGGTGGCTCTCGGAGAGCTGGGTGAACTCGTGGGAGGGCGCGTGACCCACGACCAGGAGCAGCCCGCCGGGGGCGACGGCCGTGGCGAGACGGCGGGTCACGTCGACCATGCCGCCGTCGGGAGCATGCAGGTAGTGACTGGTGACCAGGTCGTACACCCGGCCTGCGGCCTCGAAGGTCCGGGCGTCGACCTGCCACCAGTCGACGCGCTCGGCCACGCCCGCGTCCTCGGTGTGCCGGGAGGCACGGGCAAGGCCCTCGGCCGAGAAGTCGGCGCCGGTCACCCGCCAGCCCTGCCCGGCCAGCCACACGACGTCGCCGCCCTCACCACAGCCGACGTCGAGCGCGGCCCCGGGGGCAAGCCGCTCGGCGGCGGCGACCAGTTGGGGGTTGGGCTCGCCGCTCCAGAACCGCTCCTGCCCCGCGTACCGCTCGTCCCATCCCGTCGGCTCGAACATCGCCGCGGCCCCCTGCGCGTCGTCGGCGCCGCTTCGGCCGTGCTCGTGGTGTCCTGCCATCGGACGCCTCCCGTTGCTCATGGTGCCGTGCCACACGGCTGGTCAGCTGCCGCGCCCCGGCATGCGGGGCGCGTCGTCGACAATGCCCCGGCTCTCGCCGAACGGCCCGCGAAATTGCCGGATCGGCAAACCACGGCGCCCATGGGACCCGGAGCCGTCAGCGGGCCGCGACCGACCGCGCGTCCCGACCGGTGTCCCTGATCTTCAGGATCCAGCCGGCTGCCATCAGGACGCCCACGACACCTGCCAGCACGATGAGCCCTTCGGCGGGGATCAGGTCGTCGCCGCCCGGGTACCGCTGGCCGCACAGGCGTACGGTCCCCGGGTGCTCGCCCGAGGCTTCGAGGCACACCGAGGAGCCCGTCGTGGGGTCCATCGGCCCGGCACCTGAACCCACCGGAAGATTCGCGGTGGTGAACCGACGACCCCCGAACCGGTACGACACCCAGTACGTCTTGCCCCCTTTGACCGGCTCGACGCGGTCTATGACCCCGTGGACCCGTACGGGTGCGGCGTCGATGGTGCGGGCGTCGGATATCTCGCCGCCCAGCGAACAGCCCCCCACCACCGCAACTCCCAGGCAGAGCGCCGCAATCGCGAGCGGCACCGCCCTCCCCCGCCTGAACGCACCCCACGGCATGCCCACAGTGTGACACGCCTACCACAGGCCCTGAACGCCGGATCCAGGCCGAGGGCGGGCCCGCGGAGCGGCCGGGCCGAGGGCGGTACGGAGCGGCCGGGCCGAGGGCGGTGTGGACCGGCCGGGCGGCTACAGAACCGTCGTCGCGGTGCGATCCCGCGCCTGGTCCGCCTCGTCCCCCTCGTCCCGGTCGACGCACTTCGCCAGGCACCGGGTGCGGGAGAGCACGAAGACGCCGTACGAGAGCAGGGCGACCCCCAGGAAGGCGGGCATGAGCCACATGCCCTGGCGGGGCGACTCGGCGAAGAGCGTGACGCCGAGGCAGAAGCTGACCACGGCGTCCCCGAGGGTGAGCGCGGGCTGCGAGGCGATGAGGGGACCGCCCTGCATGGCGTAGCCGAGCAGGATGATGGAGAGCGAGCCGACGACCGCGAAGGCGTAGGTCTGCCATGCCAGGAAGAAGGCGGCGGTTCCCTGCCGGGACAGGATGTGCGTCGCGGACTTCACGAAGGCCGCCGTGAGGGCGTTGCCGACGGCGGCCGCCGCGGCCAGGCAGGCGGCACGGGCCAGGCCGTGCGGGCGGCGCAGGCCGACGCCGATGAGGACGGTCTCCACCACGGCCACGGCGACGACCGTCGGGATCCACCACATGCCGGGCACCTGCTCCCGGCCCCCGGTGGGGGCGGCGGAGAAGAGACTGATCGCCAAGCCCGCGAAGATGGCGACGACGCACCCCCACGCCTTCCGGGAGACCTGGACGTGAAAGACGAGGCTTCCGAAGACGAGTGCGAGCGGGAGCTCGAGGATGAAGATCGGCTGGACGGCGGCCAGGCTGCCGAAATTGAGTGCGAGCGCCTGGAACAACGCCGAGCCGACCACTCCGAGGATGCCGCCGAGCCAGACGGGATTGCGCACCAGGGCCAGGACGAGCGCGAAGGGGGAACGCGACTCGGGGGTGGCCGTCGCCGCGCGTCGTTGCAGGACCGTGCCCCAGGCGTTGCTGCCTGCGGCGAGCACGGCGAATGCCATCGCGAAGATCATGTCGACCGCATCGCTTCCGGGCTTTCGAGCGGGTCGTTCCGACCGGGTCGTGGGGACGGAGGTCCGGTTCCGGTGACGCGTCGCGACAGGGCGACTCCGGCGGGTTTCACCTGTGCGAACGGTGAACTCTGCACAGAGTCTAGCCAAGTACGGCGGACATGCCAGGTCGTGCGGTTCCGGACCGTATCCCGGCTCGTGACGGGCCTGAGCCGAGGGGCTAGCCTCGGCGGATGACTGCTGCACGGTCTCCGAAGGTCATCACACGCCACCGCGGCGGGCACATCCACGCCTACGTGGTGGACTCCGCCGCGTTCGGTCCCCTGGAACCCGCCGCCGTGTACCGGCCGCTGGCCGGCGACGAGGTCGTGGAGTCGGCGGTCCGGCCCGATCTCGAGCGCGTCGTGTACACGACGTTGCATCGGGTCGTCTGCCTGACGCGCACCGGTGACCTCGTGTGGGCGTCGGACTTCGAACCGCACTCGGACGTGCGTCACGGTCACCGGCCTGGCTGTACGTTGTCGGCGGACGGCGGGACGGTGTGGGTCTACCGGCCGGACGCGATGGCCCGTCGCGGCGGCGCGGACCAGTGGGTCGTGTACGACGCGGACACCGGCGCGGTCCTGGCCCGGCACGGGCTGGAGACGGTGGGACACGGCGCGGAGCATCTCGTGCACCCCGTGGACGGCAGCATCTACCTCGACGTCGGCGAGGGTCAGGACGGTTCCGTCGTTCTCAGGGGTAGGACCGGGGACGGCGGCGAACCGGAGTTCATGACGTACCCGTGGGACGACCGGATCGTGATCGACCTGGCGCCGGACGGGGAACAGTTCATGACCGTCGACCACGGTCAGGGGGATGTCGCCTTCCACCGCCACCCCACCGGGGAGACCCTCCTCACCCTTCCCGTCGAAGCCTTCGGGTACGACCCGGAGGACACCTTCGTGGAGTGGAGCGGCGGCTACCTGACCCCGGAGACGGCCATCGTCACCCTGGGCGGTGAGACCCAGGACGGGGACGAATGGTTCCGCCACCACCTCATCGACGTGCGCACGGGCCGGCACGGCGGCGAGATCGGCATCGAGGTGGTCAACCCGTACGAACTCAGGCCCCTGGGCGACGGCACCTGGCTCACCCACGGCACGGGCGACCACCCCGTCCGCTGGTCCCGGGACCTGCTACCGCCCTCGGGACCCGACCGGGTCTGAGGAACCGGCACCGCTCAGGAGATCAGGACCGCCCTCCGGCAACCCGCTTCGCCGTCCCGACGTCCCAGTCGGTGACGGACGACCGCCGAACGCCTGGGAGAGCACGTGGCGAAGAAGAACGAGACGGGACGGACGACGGACGCGGCGCGGGAGAAGGACCGCGAGAAGTGGTTGGCGCGCTTCCAAGTACGCCTGGTCCAGCAGCCGGGGGTGGACCGGGCAGTCGTCCTGCGGGCGGTCAAGGAGGTCACGGCCCACTGCGAGGACTCGGAGGAGGAACCGCGGACCGCCTTCGGTGACCCGGACGCCCACGCCGTGCGGGTCGCCGCGCGGCTGGTGCCGGCGGACAGGGCGGCGCGCGCGAGTCGGAACAACGCCGTGGTGGACGCACTGGACTCCGTGCGCAAGGCGGTCGGGGACATCGCCGGACTGTGACGGGCAGCGCGCCCGCCCATGGCATCCCGGCGGCACCGTGACCCAGCCGAGACGTTTGTTCGGGCCGGATCGGTGCACACGATGAGCTGACACCAGCCGCTTTTCGAGGAAGTGGAGACACATCGTGGGCATCATCGCCTGGATCGTCATCGGTCTGCTCGCCGGAGCCATCGCCAAGCTCCTCATGCCGGGCAAGGACCCGGGCGGCATCATCGTCACCATGCTCATCGGCATCGTCGGCGGTCTCCTCGGCGGATGGCTCGGCAAGGTGATCTTCGGTGTCGACTCCATCGACGGGTTCTTCGACCTCTCCACCTGGATAGCCGCGATCGTGGGCTCCCTGATCCTGCTCATCCTCTACCGCGTCGTCACCGGCAACCGGCATTCGCACCGGCACGCCTGACCCGCTGGACGGGATGAAGGGCACGGGGCCACGGCGCAGCGGGGAGATCCCGACCACGCCGTGGCCCCGCCTCGCGTGTGCCGTGCCGAACGGCACGTCGCGGCCTGCCCCGGCACCACCACCCCACCCGGCGCCCGGGACGTACGACGCCGGGGCTCCGGGCGTCCACAGCGCCGCAGTTGCTCCCCCTACGCGTCGAGGTAGCGGTAGTCCCCTTCCGGGCGGCCGATCACCAGGACGCCGTCGCGGACCCTCCACTCGCTCATGCCGTCCACCTCGTGACTGACCAGGAACAGCCCCCTGGGCCTCTCGTCGTACTCCTCGTCCTGGAACGAGGCCGGGATCTCGGCGATCCGGCGCAGCCGCTCCTCGAACCATTCGAGGGCCACCGCCCGGATGTCGGCGCCGTAGAAAGCCCACTTGACGAAGTTGTACTGCCTGACGGGAAAGGCCCAGCCCCCGCTGTAGGTACTTTCCGGATCGTCGGCCGTCACGATCTCCTTGATCCGGGCCAGTTGTTCCTCGTCGCACTCCAGCCAGCCCCGGACCGAGACCATCACTCCCACGGCGATCGCTCCTCGTTCGCGTCCCGTGCTGCCCTGCCGCACGTTTCCTGTGTGCCGCACGTTAGACACCGCCTTCGCAGCCCCGCAAAGGGATTGACGACACCTCAGCGCCTTCGAACAGAAGTAGCACGCGCCGTTGACGAGCGGTCGTCGGGGCTCCCGAGGGCGACTTCTCAGGCGTATGGAGAGGAAACAGAACTTCCCACCCGTAATATCGCTCCATCGGGGGCCTACTGCGGCCGACGTCTCCGTTCCGAACTCGCCGCAGCCATCCGCCGGCGCTTCGGCCCGGCCACGAACCGAGGAGAGACGGATGCCCGAGAACACGGCTCACGCAACCGAGTTGGCTTCGCAGTACCTCAGCCAGGTGACCGGCGATCTCGAACACAACATCAAGGAACAGGACCGCATCACGGCTGAACTAGCCGTACTTCAGGACCAGTTGGTCACCCTGCAGCAGAACCACACGGTGTTGGTCAACATGCGGCAGGCACTCGGCGTCCCGGACGCGCCCCGTCAGCCGGCCGACGCCGAGAGCGCGGAAGCCGCCACGGTGCCCTCCCCCAGGAAGAAGACCGCGTCCGCGACGGCGAACGCGCCCGCGACCGGGAGGCGGCGGCCGGCCAAGAAGGCAGCGGCGCGCCCGTCCGAGGCCGGGAAGCCGGCCGGGCCCACGCTGGTCGAACTCATCCATCAGCAGGTGGTCGAGCAGAGCGAACCGCGGTCCGCGGCGGAGATCGCGGAGGCCGTCAGGTCGGCACACACCGACCGCACCATCGACACCAAGGTGGTGCGCACCACCCTCGAGAACCTGGTCGCCAGGAGCCGCGTCCACCGTTCCAAGCAGGGCTCCTCCGTCTTCTACACCGCTGCCGACGCGCCGGAACAGGAGGCGGCCGCGACGGACGAGGCCCAGGCCGAATCCGCTGGATGAGCCGGGGGTCCGGTGCACCGTGTGCGCCGGGAGACGGGACGGGATCCGGCTCGCGCGGGCGAGCCGGACAGGAGGGTGTCCGGTCGGAGATCGGATGAAGCGCCACGGGTGGTCGACGGAACCGTCGTCCCGCACGGGGTGACCAGGGCGGCGTCGGCGGCGCCGCATCCCGTCGACGGCGAGCATCTTGCCGAAGCGGAGATTCACGCCGGGCCGGGAACGGGTCGCTTCAAGCAGCAGGACACCACCAAGTGCCGGTCGTGTCCAGAGCTTTGATGAAGCCGGCCCGGCCGCCACCGCGTTCCGTCGCCACGGGAGTCGCCGTGGGGCAGGCATCGGGAGGGACTCGTGGGCCGCGACACCTTGACGGGATTGGTTCAGTCCAATAGCGTCCCCTCCGCTCAGACCCCCCCACGAACCAACACCCCACACTTGTCAGTCTGTTGACTGACCATCACATCCTCCGGGAGGGCCTCCCGTGGTTTCCCGACGTTCCGCACCGGCCGTGGCCGACGCTGCCACCGCGGCAGTTGTCCTCGCCCCGTTCCCGCCGCCGGCCGCCCGCGTCGACGGCCACATCCAGGAGGGCGCACCCACGTCCTGGTGCATCACCCCGGGCACCGGCGGCGACTCCGGCGCAGGCTGACGGCGGTTCCGTCGGGGGAATTCCGGCAGGCCACCGCACCGGGGCGGGGCTGCCCGCTGATCGTCGCGTGTTGTCGCCGGTGTGCCGGTGGCAGCTGAGCGAGTGGCGCAGAAAATCTCTCTCCTGGAGGACAGACCTATGCGATCGAGGATCGCACGACCTTTGGGCAGCAGGTGGCGAAGACTTCTCGCCCTGCTTCCCGTCGTCGCCGTCGTGGTGGCGACCAACGCCACCACGACGCCGACCGCGCAGGCGGCGGTACCCCCGACCCCGTCGGGCTTCACGCTCACCTGGAGCGACGACTTCAACGGCGCGTCCGGCACCGGCATCGACCAGAGCCTGTGGAAGTACGACACCGGTCCGGGCAGCAGTTTCGGCACCGGTGAGATCGAGACCATGACCAACAGCACCTCGAACGTCTACTACGACGGTCAGGGCCATCTGGTGCTCCAGGCGCAGCACTCCGGGTCCGATCCGCGGGCCGGCTGGACCTCCGGTCGCGTGGAGACCCAGTCGGCGTCCTTCGGTGCCCCGGCCGGCGGTGTCGTGCGCATGGAGTCCCTCCTCCAGCAGCCCAACGTCACCACCGCCAACGGAGCGGGCTACTGGCCGGCGTTCTGGATGCTCGGCGCGCCGTTGCGCTCCGGTGTGACCTGGCCGAAGTCCGGCGAGATCGACATCATGGAGGACATCAACGGCCGCAGCTCCGTCTTCGGCACCCTCCACTGCGGCGTGAACCCGGGCGGCCCGTGCAACGAGTCGACCGGCATCGGCTCGGGCGAACGCGCCTGCGGGGGCTGCCAGACCGGCTTCCACGACTACGCCGTGGAGATCGACCGCTCGGTGTCGCCGGAGCAGATCCGGTTCTACCTCGACGGGAACAACTTCTTCACCGTCAACGCCAACCAGGTGGACGCGACGACCTGGTCCGACGCCGTCGATCACCCGTTCTTCATCATCTACGACCTGGCGATCGGCGGCGGGTTCCCGGACGCCTTCGGCGGGGGCCCGAACTCGGCCACGGTGTCCGGTGGCAAGCTGGTCGTCGACTCGGTGGCCGTCTACAACAAGGGTCCGGGCTCCGGTGGAGGCGGCGGTGGATCGGTGACCGGCCAGACGATCACCGGACCGGGCGGCAAGTGTGTGGACGTGTCAGGTGACGACACGGGCGGCGACGGCACCGCGGTCCAGCTGTGGGACTGCCAGTCCGGGGCCAAGGACCAGCACTGGACCTGGAGCGGGCAGACCCTGCAGACCCTCGGCAAGTGCCTGGACATCGCCGGCGGCAACAGCGCGGCGGGGACGAAGCTGCAGCTCGCCACCTGCAACAGCGGCGGCTATCAAACGTGGGTGCGTCAGACCGACGGCTCGCTGAGGAACCCCACGAGCGGCAGGTGCGTCGACTCGCCGTCGGGTGCCACCGCCAACGGCACCCGCCTGCAGATCTGGGACTGCAACGGCTCCGACGCCCAGAAGTTCGCCATCGGCACCCCGGTCTACGGTCCGGGCGGCAAGTGCGTGGACGTGGCGGGCGACGACACCGGAGGCGACGGCACCGCGGTCCAGCTGTGGGACTGCCAGCAGGCCACCTCGCTGGACCAGAAGTGGACCTGGAACGGCCAGACGCTGCGCTCCCTGGGCAAGTGCCTGGACATCGCCGGCGGTGTCAACGCGGCGGGCACCAAGCTCCAGTTGGCCACCTGCAACGGCGGTGCCTACCAGAACTGGGTGGCCAACGCCGACGGCTCGATGTCGAACCCGGTCACCGGCCGCTGCGTCGACTCACCGTCGGGCGCCACCGACAACGGCACCCGCCTGCAGATCTGGGACTGCAACGGCTCCGGCGCCCAGAAGTTCGCCCTGGCGTGAGGGGGACGAGCGGGCTCGCCGACTGAGCCGGGACACGTCGAGGGGCCGGGCCTCAACCGGCGAGGCCCCTCGACGTAACCGCGTCAGTCCTCGACCGGTCCCAGGTCGTGGTCGGTCACGAATCGGACGACGGCGGCCGGGGCGGTGTCGAGTTCGAGGACGAACAGCGTGTTCTCACCCCCGGGACGGAGTACGGGCCCGGGGACGAACAGCGTGCGCTGCGGTCCGCGGGACCAGTACCTGCCGAGACAGAACCCGTTGATCCACGCGACGCCCTTGCCGAGCGTGGAGACGTCGAGGAACCGGTCGCGATCGTCCTCGGCCTCGAACGTGCCGGCCGCCAGGGTCAGTGCCGGGATCGCCCCGGACTCCCTCACGTCCACTGCCGTACGCGGGAGTCGGACGATGTCGTCCGCGGTGAGGGCGACGGTCTCCCATCCGGTCACCGGCGCGCCGTCCACGCGCACGCCGCCGATGAGACCCTTGTCCTCGCCCAGTCGCGGACCGTAGTTGACGCGTCCCTGGTCCTCGACGACGAGGACCAGTTCCGCGACGACGGGCGGCAGGGTGAGGGCGGTCTCGCCGTCCTCGCGCCGGAGGACTCCGACCGGGTGCCCGTCGACGACGACGTGCACGCGGTCACGGACCTCGCCCACGGTGAGGACCGACACCGACGGACGCTCGAACCCGGCCCGGTGGATGACGTACACGGCGTCGTCGCGTGTCCCGGCGAACGTGGGGACGGCGCTGGTGGCGGTGACGGGCATCGCCAGGAACGCGGCCTCGGGAAAGGAGGCGACGGGGGTGAGGGCGACCTCGCCGGTCGGGGCCGGTCCGGCGTCGGCCGGAACCTCGTCGGGCACCTGGGTGTACTTCGCCAGGACCTCGCGGTACGCCCAGTACTTCGCCGTCGGCCGCCCCGCTTCGTCGAGCGGGGCGTCGTAGTCGTAGGTGGTGGCGATGGGCTGGTAGACGCCCTTGTCGTTGGCGCCGTTGGTCAGGCCGAAGTTGGTGCCGCCGTGGAACATGTAGAGGTTGACCGACGCGCCGGTGCCGAGCAGGGCGTCGAGGTCCGTGGCGGACTCCTCTGCGGACGTCGTGTGGTGGTACATCCCCCAGGAGTCGAACCAGCCGTCCCAGTACTCGGACGACATGAGCGGTCCGCTCGGCTGGTGCCGGCGCAGGGTCGTCAGCCGCTCCAGCGACCGGGACCCGAACGAGGCAGTGGTGTGCAGCCCGGGCCGTGAGCCGTTCTCCAGCATGTGCGGCCGCGGCTGGTCGACGGTGGTCAGCGGTACGGTGATGCCGGCGCCGCGGACCATGGCGGTGAGCGCGTCGAGATAGTCGGCGTCGTCGCCATACGCGCCGTACTCGTTCTCCACCTGGACGAGGACCACCGGTCCCCCGGCGTCGATCTGGAGCGGAGCCACGAGGTCCAGCACGCGCGTCAGGTACGCCTCGATCGCCCGCATGAAGCGGGGCTCGTTGCGGCGCACGCCCACCGTGGGATCGGTGAACAGCCAGGTCGGCAGGCCCCCGTTGGTGAACTCGGCGCAGATGTAGGGTCCCGGCCGCACGATCGCGTGCATTCCCTCGTCGGCGACGGTCCGCAGGAACCGTCCGAGGTCGAGCGCCCCGGAGTCCGTCCACTCGCCGGGCCGTGGTTCGTGGAGGTTCCACGGCACGTAGGTCTCCACGGTGTTGAGTCCCATGAGCCGGGCCTTGCGGACCCGGTCGTGCCAGTGGTCGGGGTGGACACGGAAGTAGTGGATCGCCCCGGAGAGCACCCGGTGCGGGGCGCCGTCGAGGAGGAAGTCCCGGTCTCCGACGGTGAATCGGCTCATGACGCACGCTCACAGGGGGTGTGGTCGGCGAGCGCGCGGCGGGCGGCGCGTTCGGAGGCCATCGAGAGGTAGACGGAGGCGGTCCAGGTCATGCTGCGGTCGCGCAGGCCGGCCCCGGTCACGGCGTCGAAGTTCTCGGCCATGCCGGCTCCCTCGCAGGTCGCCATGAAGCGGGTCTCGATGTCGTCGGCGAGGTCGGGCCGCCCGCTTCGGCGCAGTCCGTCCGCGAGCAGCATGGTGGACGGCGCCCAGACGGGACCGCGCCAGTAGCCGTCGGATTCGTAGTGCGGGCTGTCCGGGGGCTCGGTGGCGGGACCGTGCGGGGTGAGGTAGCCGCCGTCGAGGAGCCGCCTCACGGTGGTCTCGCGCAGGGCCTGGGGCAGGAGTTCGCCGAGGACCAGGGGCATGAAGGTGAGCAGGCTCCGCGAGTCGACGGCCCGGCCGGTCCGGGTGTCCCGGGCGACGAAGCGGTCCCCGGTCCAGAACCGTTCGCACAGCGTGCGTACGGTGGCGTCGGCCCGTCGGCTCCATTCCGTCGCCTCCTCGCGGCGGCCGGTGCGGCGGGCCATCCGCGCGAGTGTCTGCATCTGCAGCGCGAGGTAGGCGAGCAGGTCCGGGCTCTGCACGGGCACCCCGACGCCGAAGGTCGTGGCGTTGTCCCATCCGGAGTCGTTGCCGTGGTTGTACGACGGGATGCCGTCGTCGCCGTAGACGCGGTGCGCGAACCACCACTCGGTCCACCGCCGCAGCGGTTCGTACAGGGCGGCCACGGCCGTGTCGTCGAGGCCGCCGCGGTCGATGAGGTGGGCGATGGACCAGCCGTGGATGGGCGGCTTGACGAAGTTGCGTTCCACACCGGCGTCGTTGACGTAGTCGGGGAGGCAGCCGTGCTCGTCCTGGTGGTCGAAGACGGCGAGGAGCTGGTCGGCCGCCGCCCGCGGGTCCCGCCACAACGCCATGGCGTTGAAGCAGTGGTCCCAGCTCCAGACGTTGGTCATGCGGTTCTTGGACATCAGCATGGACTCGCGTCGCAGTGCGCCGCCCGGGGGCACGAGGGCGGCCCAGGTGACGAACGCGGCCAGGCGGACGCTGTCGCCGATCTCCGGGTCGTCGCGTTCGTCACCGCCGTGGGTGCGGCACCACACGTCGAAGTCGGCCTGTGCGGCGGCGGCGAGGACGTCCGGGTCGGCGAGCGGCCCGGTGGGCACGGCGCTGCCGTATTCGTCCACGACGACGGTCGCGGTGTCCTCGTGCGCGGCGATCCGCAGCCGGGCCTCGGAGTTGCGGACGCCGTCCCACCGGGCGTCGAACCGGGTCCTGCCGCCGATGACGCGGACGCGGTAGTTGCGGTTGGCCCCGCTGTCGATGTACCGCCAGGTGTGCTCGTTCTCCTGGAGGACGGAGTCGTACTGCGAGATCGCGCGGAAGTCGAGGGTGAGCGAGCCGCCCTGGACGCGGAGGTGGGCCCGGCCCGGCCCGTCGAGGACGACGTCGGCCCGGGTGGTGCCGTGGGTGAGGGTCAACTGCCCCGCGGTGGCCCGGGAGTGGGCCTCGGTGCCGCCGTCCAGGAGGAGGCGGACGATCTCGCGGTGCCGGGCGTCGCCGCGCACGGTGCGCAGGTAGACGCCCACGTCCCGCTGGTCGGTGACGCGGGAGACGGCGAAGTAGGATCCGCGGCGGCTGAACGGGGTGGTGCCGAGGTCGATGCCGAGTTCGGGTGCGGTGGTCACGCGCGGTCCTCCGTCCCGGCCTCGGTGGCGGTGCCCGGCAGTGCGAACCGGACCGACTCGCCCGGTCCCAGAGCGACCGTGCGCGCTTCCGCGGCGGCCGCCGGGTCCGTGCCGGGGGCCGCGAGCGCCGAGAGGTCCACCTCGAAGGTGCGGGGCCGGGCGGCGTCGTTGACGAGTTCGAAGCCGTGTTCGTCGACGCGGTAGGTGAGTTCGTAGGCCCGCTGTCCGAGCGTCACGGTGCCGTGTCCGACGACCCGGGGTGCGATGCGCAGGTCCGCGGTGAGGGTGGCGCGCACACCGAGGTATTCGGTGAGCAGGACCCAGGCGTAGACGCACGGGTACTCGTAGTAGTGCGCGGCGCCGTGCCAGTCGGTGCCGTCGGTGTAGTAGACGTGGTTCATGTCGTAGCGCTCGCCCATGACGTAGTCGTCCGAGGCGCCCTGCGCGGCGACGGTCTCCAGCTGTTGCCGGAGCATGGCCCCGTCGCGGCGCCAGGACCAGAAGGCGGCGTCCCAGCACCAGTACCTGCCGGCGGCGCACAGGTCGTAGGGGCCGCCGTCGCCGATCTCGTCGTCGGTGTAGTCCTGGACGCGTGCGGCGAGGAAGGTCGGGAACCGCTGGAACTCGTCGAGTTCCCGGTCGACGAGCGTGAGGACGTGCTCGGTCTGGGCGCGGTCGGCGTGCCCGAACATCGCCGGGAGCACGTTGGCGAGGAGGTGGATGTGGTCGTGGACCTGTCCTGACCGGTCGACCCAGTCCACGAAGCGGTGGCCGGCGTCGTCCCAGTGGCCGGCCGGGAGCGGGGCGCGCACGGCCTGTGCGAGGCGTCCGGCGGACTCCCGGTAGCCGCGGGCCCGCTCGTCGCGCCCGAGCACGTCCTCCAGCGCGGCGAGGAGTTCGAAGGAGTTGGCGGCGAGCGAGGCGGCCATGGTCTCCCGGCCGTCCTTGATGACCTGGTCCTCGTAGTACACGTCGGACCACAGCCGTCCCTGCCGGTCCATGCAGTCGACGACGCAGGACGCGGCGCCCTCCAGGTCCTCGATGCGCTCCCGCAGCCAGGTGGTGTCCTTGGTACGGGCGAAGTACAGCCAGGCGGACTCGAGCACCTCGACGTTGCCGGTCACGAGGAACATGACGGCGTTGCGCGAGCCGTCGAGGCTGTTCCTGCGCACGTGGTACTCCCGGTCGCCGTCCGGCTGGACCGCGCAGGGGTCGCGCCAGAGCTGCTGGGGGTCCTCGCGCATCAGACGCAGTTGCAGGTCGAGCATGCGCCGTACGACGTCGAGGTCGGTGTCGCTGCCCCACGCGATCCGGCCCTTGATCTGGAACTCGTGGTCGACGTCCGGATAGGTGCCGACGTACTTGTCGGCGAGGGTGCTGATCACGTAGCCGTCGGAGTCCGGGTAGCCGGTGGCGGTGGTCCGCTCGACGACGCAGGGCAGCACGGTGCCCCAGTAGAACCCCGCGAGGGCGTCGGCGAGGGTGTCCCCGCCGGCCAGGCCGAGGGCGAACTCCGCGCCGTCGACGTCGGCGTGCGGGCGTGCCCGGTGCGCCACGAGGGTCACGGTGCCGGCGTGCACGGTGAGGGTGCGGCCCGCGCCGTCACCGTGCAGTTCGATCACGCCCTCGCCCGTGACGTGCCAGGCGGGTTCGGCCGCGCCCGGGTCGGGGGGCAGCAGCCAGCACGCGCCGGTTCCGGTGAGGTCGACGGGGCCGGAGCCGTCGTCCGGCAGCAGGCGGCGGCCGCCGGCCTCGTCGCGGGCCAGGAGCACGCTCGGGCCCGCGGGTGCCTCGAAGCGGATCCGGGACGGGCCCTCGGCCGCCTTCACCGTCCACGTGCGTGCGTCGACGCGTGTCGGTGTCCCGTCGGTGGGCAGTGCGCGGTCCGGGGCGATCAGTGGCATCGGTGTCGTGACTTCCTTCGTGCGAGGGCGTTCCCGCCGAACGTGACGGTGGCTGTCGTCGATCAGTATGCAAATCCGCGTTGGAAGTTTGCAAGACAATCTTGCAAGGTGGCGGCAAGCCGGGTCATGATGACGCCCACCACGCCGAGTGCTGCACCTCGATCGAGGAGGATCGATAGCCATGACCGCTTCGCCGCGTCGCCGCTGGCGCGCCCGGGTCGGCGCATTCACCGCAGTCACCGCCCTGTCGACCGGGCTCCTGACCGGCTGCTCCATGTCGTCCTCGGACGACGCGGCCGGCAAGAACACGCTGACCGCCTGGGCCTGGGGATCACCCGCGGCCGGCCTGAAGGCCACCGCGAAGGAGTTCGAGAAGTCCCATCCCGGCGTCACCGTGAAGGTCCAGGACGTCGGCAACCCCGCCATCTGGGACAAGATCACCACCGGGATGGCGGCCGGCGGCCAGGGCCTGCCCGATGTCATGGACATCGGCGGCGACTACATGAGCAACTACCTGGAGACGTTCCCCGACGGCTTCGCCGACCTCGGCGACCTGGGTGCGGGCCCGCTGGCCAAGGACTTCCCGAGCGGCCTGTGGAAGGGCGGTCAGGACGCGAAGGGACGGCAGTTCGGCATGCCCTTCGAGGTGAACACCAACCTCCTGTACTACCGCGCGGACCTCTTCCAGAAGGCCGGCGTCGACATCGACGCGATCCACACCTGGGACCAGATGCTGGCCGCCGGAGTGAAGATCAAGAAGACGACCGGCGCCGACCTCCTCGCCGTCGACAAGGCCGCCTCGCAGGCCGACTCCGCGAACTTCTTCGAGATGCTCGCCCGCCTGGAGGGCACGTTCTTCTTCAACGGCAAGGGCGAGATATCCCTGGCCGACGAGGGCAGCGTCAACGCGCTGACCTTCCTCAAGGAGGCTAACGACAAGCACCTCGTCGTGGACATCCCGCAGAGCCAGGGCACCACGTCCCAGATGAAGGGACAGGCGCCGGTCGCGATCATGCCGGGCGCCTCCTGGATGGTCGGCAGCTTCGCGAGCACCGCCCCCGAGATGAAGGGCAAGTGGGGCGTGCGGATGTCACCGGCGATGAAGGAAGGCGGGTACACGGCCTCCTCCGCCGGCGGGACCTACCTCACCGTCGCCAAGTCGAGCAAGCAGCGGGAACTCGCCTACGAGTTCGTGAAGTACAGCATGGCGACGCTCGCCGGGCAGAAGGTCATCACCAAGGCCGACGGCCTCTTCCCGAGCTACGAACCGATGTGGGACACCGCCGGCTTCAAGGAGTCCAACCCCTACTTCGGCATCAACACCAACCAGCTCGTCACCAAGGCACTGAGCCAGGACACTCCCCCGGACCACTACACGAAGGACTTCCCCAAGGCGCTCAAGGTCTACGACGACGCGCAGACCCAGGTCCTGGTCAAGGGCGCCGATCCCAGGACGGCACTCCAGCAGGCCGCGACGCTGCTCGCGCAGCAGACCGGCCGGAAGACCGCGAGGGACTGACCGGCCCGCATCATGTCCACCACGACGAAATCCAGCCCCCGGCCCCCGGCCGGGGAGGCTGCCGCCACCTCCAGGTCCGCCGCCGTGCCGCCCCGCCGGCGGCCGGCCGGCCGGACCCTGCGCGCCCGCGCGACACCGTTCGTGTTCCTGGCGCCCGTGATCGTGCTGTTCCTCGGCTTCAAGGTCTACCCGGTCGTCTACGCCCTGGTCCTCAGTTTCACCCGGAACGTGGGAGGCGTCACCGAGTTCGTCGGTGGCGCGAACTACGGACGGCTCCTGCACGATCCGCTGTTCTGGACGGCGCTGCGCAACACACTCGAGATCCTGGTGATCCAGGTGCCGTTGATGCTCGGTCTCGCGGTCGTGCTCGCCGTCGCCCTCAACTCCAAGCTGCTGAAGTGGCGTTCGTTCTTCCGGGTCGCCTACTTCGTCCCCATCGTCATGGGACTCGTCGCGTACGGCATCCTCTTCTCCGCGCTCCTCAACTACCAGAACGGGTTCATCAACTACCTGCTCACCTCGGTGGGGTTGCCCCGCATCCCGTGGCTCACCGACCCGTTCTGGGCCAAGGCGTCGATCATCATGGCGATGACCTGGCACTACACGGGCCAGAGTACGGTGATGTACCTGGCGCAGCTGCAGTCGATCCCCGACGAGCTGTACGAGGCGGCGCAGATGGACGGCGCGAACCGGCGCCAGCAGTTCTGGCACGTCACCGTCCCCGGACTGCGGCCGGCGATCCTGCTCACCGTGGTGCTGTCGACGATCGGCACGCTCCAGCTCTTCGACGAGCCGTACGTGCTCACCGGCGGCGGCCCCGACAACGCCACGCTCACCATCGGCATGTACCTCTACGACAGCGCCTTCAAGAACTTCGACTTCGGATACGCGTCCGCGATCGGGTACGTCCTGGCCCTGATCGTCACCGCCGTCTCCGTCATCCAGATGCTCGTCCTGAGGAGGCGTGCCCAGTGACCGCCACATCACCTCCGGTGCGACACCGGCGCCGGGAGTCCGGCTCGACGAAGTCGCTCAGCGCCGTCCTCACCGGGGTCGTCGCGCTCGGCGCCGTGCTCATGCTGGTCCCGTTCGTCTGGCTCGTCGTCGCCTCGACGCACTCGACGAGCGAGATCTTCTCCTCGCCGCCGGCGCTCCTGCCCGGCGACCGTTTCTGGACCAACCTGAGCGGGCTGTTCACGTCGTTGCAGTTCGGCGAGGCGCTCCGCAACTCACTCGTGGTGTCCGCCGTGTACACGGGACTGGGCATGCTGGTGTGCAGCACGGCCGGATACGCCTTCGCGAAGTTCCGGTTCCGGGGCCGCGACGCCATGTTCACCGTGATCATCGCCTCGCTGGCCCTGCCGGGGCAGGTCACGCTCGTCCCGCTGTTCAAGATGATGGTCGCGCTCGGCTGGCTCAACTCCTACCAGGGGCTCATCCTGCCGAACCTCGCGCTGCCGTTCGGTATCTTCCTCATGCGCCAGGCGATGCAGTCCGTGCCCGACGAGCTCATCCAGGCGGCGCGCGTGGACGGGGCGGGCGAGCTGCGCACGTTCTTCCAGATCGTCATTCCCACGATGCGGCCGGCGCTGGCGGCGCTCGCCATCTTCCTGTTCCTCGGGCAGTGGAACGACTTCGTGTACCCGCTCATCGTCCAGCGGACCCCGGAGGCCTACACGGTCCCCGTCTCCCTGGCGACACTGCACGGCGTCCAGTCGACGGACTACGGACAACTGCTCACCGGCACGCTGATCTCGGTCGTGCCCGTCCTGGTCCTGTTCCTCTTCCTCCAGCGGTACTTCGTGGCGGGTCTGCTGGCGGGCTCCGTGAAACAGTGAACACCCGAGCCACGGCGCTCGACATGACGGACTATCACGTACGGGTCGTGACCCGGGAAGGTTTGAGATGACGACAGGAAATGGCACCGAACCGCCGAAGCGGCGGAAGGGATCTCGTGCGCCCATCGGTTCCACGACACTCGCTCAAATCGCGCAGGCCGCCGACGTCAGCGAGGCCACGGTCAGCCGGGTCATCAACCGCAAGTACGGTGTCGCCCCGGCCACCCGGCAGGCGGTCGAGGAGGCGCTGAAGCAGGTCGGCTACGAGCGTCCCCTCGACAACCGGCTCGTCGTCATGCTGACCCCCAACCTGAAGAACCCGATCTTCGCCCTGCAGGCCGAACGCGTCGAGAACGAACTCAACCCGTTCGGGCTGACGTCGATCATCTGCCCCGTGTACCCCGGCACGCCGCGCGAGCGCGACTACGTCGAGTCGCTCGTCGACGCGGGCGTCGCGGCCATCGTCTTCCTGTCGTCGAGCAACACCCTGCGCGACGAGGACCACCGCGTCGTGCAGTTCGTCGAGTCCCGCGGCATCCCCTACGTGAGCATCAACGGCGGTTTCGTCGAGTACGAGGCCCCGGTCGTCTCCACCGACGACTGGCGTGCCGCCGAACTGGCGGTCGGGCACCTGCGCGACCTCGGGCACCGGAGGATCGGCCTGCTCGCCGGCCCGACCGGCAACCTCCCCGCCGACCGGCGCGTCGAGGGGTTCCTCCGGGCTCTGCAGCGCCACGGCGTCGACGATCCCGAACAGTTCGTGGTGCGCCAGCACTTCAACGTCGAAGGCGGACAGCAGGCCGCGGCGACCCTGCTCGCCCAGGGCATGACCGGCATCGTCGCGTCGAGCGACGAGATGGCCTTCGGGGCCTACCGGGCCGCGGAGCGTGCGGGGCTGAGCGTGCCGAAGGACGTCTCGGTCGTCGGGTACGACGACTCCCCCGTCCTCGACTTCATCGGGCCGCCGCTCACGACCGTCCGCCAGCCGATCGAGCGGATCGCCGAGAACGTCGCCCGCATCGTCACGTCGCTCATCGCGAACCGCGCCGTCAGCACGGACGAGATCCTCGTCGAACCCGAACTGCGCCTTCGCGGATCCACCGCCCCGGTCCCGGCGGCCACCTGATCGTCCTGGTCGTGGTCGACGCCGACCTCGCACACCTGCACCTGCCCGGCCCTGCCGGGCGGCGCGGGCCGGACGCGCCGGCCGGGAAGGGGACCCGGCCGGCGCGCTCCGACACGGTCGTCCCGTGTCGGCTCACACTTGACGCGACAAGCATGAAGCCCAGGTAGTTGATCCGTCAAGAAACGGCCTGACCGGCCTCCCCTGCGGCGGTTTCGAGTGCGCGCGGTGTCCGGCCCTGTCCACCGGGCGCGTAGCTGCCGTGCTCCAACTCCTCGACGAGGGACGGACGGCCGGGGTTCCAGCCCAGTTCCGAGCGGGCCTTGGCTGCGGTCGCCGCCTGGCTGCGCAGCAGCCCCTCCGCGAACACGCCCAGCCGCCGGCGGGTGTCCTCGGCCGTCTCCGCGGTCACCTCACCCGGCACGCCGGCGGCTCGGGCGGCGGCTTCGCCGAGCGCTCGGACACTCGGGTTCCTGCCGTCGGACGCTATCCAGCACGAACCGGTGCGGCCGTGCAGAAGTACCCGGACATAGAGGTCGGCGAGGTCGTCCACGTGCACGGTGACCCAGCGCTGATCGCCGCCGCCGATCAGGGTGAAGGCACCCGAGGCGGAACGCGGCGCCCGGGCGACGAGGTCGGGAAGGCCGCCGCCGTGCCCGTAGACGACCCCCGGGAACACGATGCCGGTGCGCGTGGCGATCCTCAGCACCTCCTGCGCGACCTGCGGCCGCCAGGCGAGGGCGGCCACCGGATCGACGGGGCTGCCCTCGGTGATGGCGGCACCGCCGCCGTACACCCACATTCCGCTGGTGTGCACATAGGGCCTGCCGGTCCCGTCGAACACGTCACCGGCCGACGATGCTGATCATCTTCGCGCTCAGCGGAGGAGTGCACCGGTTCTCGGAACTGCGCGACCGGATCGCCGTGATCACACCGAAGGTCCTCACCCAGACGCTGCGCGCGCTGGAGCGTGACGGGCTGGTCGCGCGCACCGTCTACCCGGTGGTCCCGCCCAAGGTGGAGTACCGCCTCACCGGCCTGGGCCGGAGCCTGCTGGAGTCCATCGCCGGGGTGCGCGAGCGGGCCGAGGCGCACGCCGGCGAGGTGCTGGCGGCCCGCGACCGCGCCGCGCTCACCTCGGACTGACCCCGCCCGACGGCTACGGCAGGCAGGACGCGACGGTGGCCTACATGGGGAAGATGCGCGCGATGAAGTACGCCGCCACGACCACGACACCGATGAGGATCAAGCCCAGCCAGACGGCGGGGTGCTCCCACAGGCCGCCGTCCGCGCGTTCCTCATGTGTCTCCGCGATGCAGCCTTCGGCCGGCGGAGTCTCCCCAGGAGGCACGAGTGGATATGCCATGCCTCCATCCTCGTACGGACGCGCCGGCCACGCATCCCCGGTGCGGCGGCCCTCCCGTCCGCGTGGCCCGTGGCACCCGTCCCGGGTGCGGCCTCAGAGGCGGTCGACGTCGACGACCGCCTGGGCGAAGGCGGTGGGTGCCTCCTGCGGCAGGTTGTGGCCGATACCGGCGAGTGTGCGGTGGACGTACCTGCCGGTGAAGCGGTCCCGGTAGGAGGCGCCGTCACCGGGGGCGGTGAAGGGGTCGCGTTCCGGGTCCAGCGTGATCGCGGGCACCGTGATGACGGGGCGGGTGGCCAGCACCCCCTCGTACCGGTCGTAGCGGCGCTCGCCGTCCGCGAGCCCCAGTCGCCAGCGGTAGTTGTGGATCACGATGGCCGCGTAGTCGGGGTTCTCGAACGCGGCGGCGGTGCGTTCGAACGTGGCATCGTCGAAGTTCCATGTCGGGGAGACGGTGTCCCAGACGAGCCGGCACAGGTCGTGCCGGTCGGTCCTGTTCTCCATGGCGAGGCGGCCGCGTTCGGTGGCGAAGTAGTACTGGTACCACCAGGTGTGCTCGGCCTCGGGTGCCAGCGGCTGCTTCTGCGCCTCGACGTTCGTGACGAGGTATCCGCTGACGGACACCAGTCCCTTCACGCGCTCCGGCCACAGGGCCGCGATGATGTCGGCGGTACGAGAGCCCCAGTCGAAGCCGGCCAGCAGCGCCTTGTCGATCTTGAGGACGTCCATCAGGGCGATGATGTCCAGGGTGACGGCCGACTGCCGGGCGTTGCGGACGGTCCGCGAGGAAAGGAACGTCGTCGTGCCGTGGCCACGCAGGTACGGGACGATGACGCGGTAGCCCTGGGCCGCGAGCAGCGGAGCGACGTCGACGTAGCTGTGGATGTCGTAGGGCCAGCCGTGCAGACAGATCACGACCGGACCGTGCCGGGGTCCCTCCTCCGCGTACCCGATGTCCAGCACGCCCGCCCGGACCTGCTTCAGCCGGGCGAACGAGGTGCGGGCACCCGGAGTCACCGTGGGCACCACCGGCGCCGGCGACGTGCCCGCGGTGCGGCTCTGCGCGGCGTGCGCGTCCAGCTGGAGTCCGGTCAGCGAGACCGCCGCCGCACCGGTGCCGACACCGAGGGCCTTGTTGAAGGTACGCCTGTCGATCATGAAAAAGCCTCCTACGGGGGTCCGCCGACCGCGGTTGGCCCTGACCAATTCACGCTCGCAGTCACCAGTCAAACTAGTGACGCACATCTTCACAACGAGTCTGCGGCCACTTGGACGCAGGTCAAACCGTCACGCGATCGCCGCACATCACCGTCCAAACTAGTGATCACTTCGACGAGGGAGTGCAGCACGGCGTCACCCACATACTTGTCGCATCAATCACATGACCGTACTCACACTTCACGGAACCGGCGAAGTGTGAGCCGCGGCACGATTCCACACACGCACCTGCTCGGCGCTTTACTTGACGCGTCAATCATCTAGCATGTGAGTCTCGTCGGCAGTTCCTGCCGCAGCGGGCGTGCATCCACGCCGCTTCTCCCCGTGCGAAGGATCAGGACATGACCAGGATCGGAATCATCGTGGGCAGCACCAGGCCCGGCCGGAACGCCGAGGCCGTCGCCCGCTGGGTGTACGACATCGCCTCCCAGCGCACCGACGCCGAGTTCGAGATCGTCGATCTGCTGGACTACAAGCTGCCGCTCCTCGACGAGGTCTACCCGGCGTCCCTCGGCAACTACACCCAGCCGCACACGCAGGCGTGGGCCGAGAAGATCGGTTCGCTCGACGGCTTCATCGTCGTCACCGGCGAGTACAACCGTTCCGTGCCGGGGGCGCTCAAGAACGCCATCGACTTCATCTACGCCGAGTGGAACAACAAGGCCGTGGGCTTCGTCAGCTACGGTTCGGTCGGCGGTGCCAGGGCCGTGGAACATCTCCGCGGCATCGCGGGCGAGATGCAGCTCGCCGACGTGCGGGCCCACGTCGCCCTCTCCCTGTTCACCGACTTCGAGGACTTCGCCACGTTCAAGCCGGCCGACATCCAGCGTGACACGCTCGTCACGACCCTGGACCAGGTCGTGGCCTGGTCGAAGGCCCTGGCGCCGCTCCGGGCAGCCTGACCCCGGTCGCCGGTCGCCGGTGTCCGACCGACGGGGAACCGGACTGGACGTGTCCGCCCCCGTCGGTCGGGGACGGGCCACCACCCCCGGTCGCCCTGACGGTCGCTCAACCGGTGGGCGTGCGGTGAGACCGAGGGAACGCAAGGTCCCTCCCCGGGAGCGACTCCGAGCGACTCCCGTGGAGGCCGAGGCCGAGGCCGCAAGGTCGACGAGGCCGGGGCTCCTACACTGTGCTCATGGCAGACGCGACGACCATCGAGCCCCTCAACCGCGATGAGGAGGCCTTCCTGCGGGCTCTCGGCAGAGTGATGACGTTCCTGCCCAGGGTCGTCGACGCGGACATGCTCGAGGAACATTCGATCACCAGCACCGAGTACACCGTTCTGGTGCACCTCTCCGAGGCGCCGCAGAACCAGATGCGCATGAGCGAGCTGGCCAACATGTGCGGACTCTCCCTCAGCGGGATGACCAGAGTCGTACACCGGTTGCAGTCGCAGTCGCTGGTGGTCCGGCACAAGTCCCCGGACGACGGCAGGGCGTGGCTCGCCGTGCTCACCCCCGCGGGCTGGGCGCAACTGAAGCAGGCGTGGCCCACCAACCTCCAGAGCGTCCGCCGGCACGTGTTCTCACGCCTCGACGGGTGCGACCTCGCCGCCGCGGCAGAGGTGCTGGAGCGCATCGCGCCCAGCGCCTAGCCACCGAGTTCCGACCCTGCGACAGAAGGGCCCCGCGAGCATCCGGCTCACGGGGCCCTTCCTCCTACCGCCTGCAGGTGAAGGTTGAGAAGACGATCACGAGCAGGACGTCTGCGCCGACGCGGCTACGGCGTCACGGGCGGAGCAGCAGGCTGTCACCGCGCTCCTTGGCCGCGGTGTAGCGCCTGGCCACGTCCTGCCAGTTGACGACGGCCCACATGGCGTCGATGAAGTCGACCTTCTGGTTCCTGTACTGCAGGTAGAAGGCGTGCTCCCAGGCGTCGAAGACCAGGACCGGGGTCGAGCCCTGGCCGACGTTGCCCTGATGGTCGTAGACCTGTTCGACGATCAGCCGGCCGCTGAGGGGCTCGTGGGCGAGGACGCCCCAGCCCGAACCCTGCGTGGTGGCCGCCGCCTTGGTGAGCTGGGCCTTGAAACCGGCGAAGGAACCGAAGGACTCCGCGATCGCGTCCGCGAGGTCACCGACGCCGTCGGCGGCCAGCGGCTCGCCGCCGCCGTCCTTCGGGCCGGTCATGTTCTGCCAGTAGATCGAGTGGAGGATGTGGCCCGAGAGGTGGAAGGCCAGGTTCTTCTCCAGGCCGTTGACCGAGCCCCAGGTCTCCTTGTCCCGCGCCTCCGCGAGCTGCTCCAGCGTGTCGTTGGCACCCTTCACGTAGGCCGCGTGGTGCTTGTCGTGGTGCAGCTCGATGATCTCCGGGCTGATCACCGGCGCCAGCGCCGAGTAGTCGTAGGGAAGCTCCGGGAGCGTGTAAACCGCCATGTCCAACATCCTCCACCATTATTGCCATACATATGCAACTGCACGCTAGTTGCAGCGAGCCGAGAACGCCGTCCACCCGGCCGACACGCGACCGAGGGCGGCGAGTCCGGCTTCGCGTCCGGAGCCACTTTATTGCACACTACTCGCAATAACGCACTCAGCGCAGGAAGGTGTGGCATGGCTTCTCCGACCGCGTCGGTCGCCGAGTCGTCCCGCGACGGATCCGGCGCCGGACTCGTCCGGGGCGGCCGACAGCCGGGGCCCGCGGTGGCGGCGAGGAAGGACCGGCACCCCCGGCACGACGCCGGCGTGGTCCCCGAACCGCTGCGCGGGAAGTGCCGGCCGCCCCGTCGGCGCCCCTTGGCACGCCAGTACGCCGCGCTCCACCCGCCGACCGTGGCCGCCCGATGACCGGCGTCCGCGTGCCGCGAGGACCGCACCGCAGGAGGCCATCGCCATCGTGGAACAGTTCCTGAACATCCGCGGTGGAGGTTCACCCGAACCGGCGCCGGGCAGCGGTCGCCCGCCACTCAACTCGCCCCGGCACCAAGGCCCGTGCTCGACATCGGCACCGGCACGCGGGGCGGATCACTGGTCCGATTGGAGGAATGTCCGCCACCGGCCGCCGTTCACAGGACGAGCGCGGGGAGGACTGGACCCATGACTGTTAGCGCACAGATCGACAGCTCCCGTCCGGTGGCCACGCTCATCAACGTCTTCACGGTCCCCCCCGACCGTCAGGCCGAGCTGATCGCGCTGCTCGCCCGTGCCACCGAGGAGACCATGAGGCGCCAGCCCGGCTTCATCTGCGCCAACTTCCACGCCTCCCAGGACGGCGAACGCGTCATCAACTACGCCCAGTGGGAGAGCGAGCAGCACTACCGCGCGATGCTGGCCAACCCCGAGGCCCGCGCCCACATGGACGAGGCCGCGACCATCGCGACCGACGTGCAGCCGCGCCTGTTCCACGTGCTGTCCACCCACGGCAGGTAGCGCCGGAGCGGGCCGCCGAGCCGCGGGCCGGAGGCCCTGACCGATCCGTGGAGGCTACGTCCGTCCTTGCGGTACGACGCCCCCGCACGGCGTCGGCCCCCTCCGACCGTGTGCGTCGGAGGGGGCCGAACATTGGTAGCGGGGGCGGGATTCGAACCACGCGACCTCTGGGTTATGAGCCCAGCGAGCTACCGAGCTGCTCCACCCCGCGCCGGTGACTCCACCGTAAGGCATCCCTGGGGGAGCCTGCTCGGAATTTCGCCCCGCCCGGAGAGAACTCGCTGTCGTCCGGACACGGCGCTGTGCCAAAATCCGGCGCATGCCAGTTCGATACCCGCGCCCTCTGCGCTCCGGTGACCGTGTCGGTGTCACCGCTCCGTCGAGCGGAGTCGGGAAGGGAATGCGTGAGCGGCTGAACGTTGCCGTCCGTGACGTACAAGCCCGGGGATACGAAGTCGTCGTCGGCCGGTGCATGGACGGCGCCGGGCATGTGAGCGCTCCGGCTGCCGACCGCGCGAGCGAACTGATGTCGATGCTGACCGACCCCACCATCAGGGCCGTCGTTCCTCCGTGGGGCGGCGAGACCGCGATCGACCTGATCCCCCTGCTCGACTGGCGCCAACTCCGGGAAACAGAACCGACCTGGCTCGTCGGGTTCTCCGACCTCTCGACCCTCATCACACCGCTGACGCTTCTCACGGGAACGGCGACCGTTCACGGCAACAACCTGATGGACACGCCCTACCGCGTGCCCGAGGGACTGCTGTCATGGCTCGACATCGTCACCGCACCCTCGGGCCACCGGTTCACGCAGAGCCCGCCCGGTCGCCACCGGGGCACGGGCTTCGACGACTACGCCGCTCTCCCTGACGTACGCGAGTACACCCTCGACTCCCGGGGTGCGTGGATCCGGCTCGACGGCGACGGCGATGTCGAAGCCGAGGGACGGCTGATCGGCGGCTGCATCGAGACGCTCAGCAATCTCGCGGGAACGCCCTGCCTCGACGTCTCGGCCTTCACGCGGGACCAGTCCCCAGAAGGGCTGCTGGTGTACGTGGAAGCGGCCGAAGACGACGCCTTCACCATCTGCCGGAACCTGCACGGGATGAGGCTCGCCGGATTCTTCGACCACGCGAACGCCGTGCTCGTCGGCCGGACCAACGCGCCGGACAGCAGCTCCCTCAGCCAGCACGAAGCCGTCCTCGACGCCCTCGGCCGTCTGAACGTGCCGATCATCGCCGACGTCGAGTGCGGCCACGTCCCACCGCACATGCCGATCGTCAACGGGGCGCACGGTCGCATCGTTCACTCGGCAGGCCGGAGCGAGCTGACGCAGACCTTGGACTGACCCGGCAGCCGGGCGCAGCGGGGAGTCGGGCCTCGGACAGGCCGAGTCCGGCCATGCCGGCACCCTTGGCGGCGAGCGCTCTGGGCCCATGGCCTGCGCCGCGGCCGAGTTCGAGGACTCACCGGCCCGGCGGAGCCGCCGGTTGGCGAGGGCGCTGCTCCGCGTGCCGGCTCCAGTGCCGCCGTGCGGGGAGCGGCCCGCACGGTTGGGGACGTCGGCCGGCCGTCGCGGCGGCGGCTCGGGGCGTGGGCCGTCGGAGGGGGCTAGGTCGGCTCCGTGCGCGGTGCGGTGCGGCAGAGGCTGACGAAGGCCGTGCGGGTGCGCCAGCCGAGGGACTCGTACAGGGCTCGGCCCTGGGGCGTCGCGCCCAACACGCCTCGGGTGGCGCCCGCGGCCAGGGCCTGCTGCTGGAGCGCGCGCATGACGACGGAGCCGAGGCCACGGCGTCGGTGGGCCGGCGTGGTGAGGATCTGGTCGGCCACCGCCACCTCCCCAGCCAGGCCCATCTGCCCGCGTGCGGCGAGCGATCCGTCGGGAGCCGCGACGACCACGCGGACCACGTCGCCCCGGGTCCAGCCGCGCAGCGTGTAGTCGGGCGGAAGCGGACCGGGCGTGGCGGGTGCCAGCTCGACCGACATCAGGGATGCCGTCCCGCCGGACGTCCACGCCGGTCCGAGCCATCCGGCGATCCGTGTCTCCGGCTCCTCGCACGGCTCGGGCAGGAAGACCTTGAGCCACCATCCCTCCCCCCGGGCCTGCGCGGCGGCCTCGCGCACGCGCGCCTCGTCCGCGTCGACGATCACCTGCCGCGCGACCTGGCCCTGCTGCCCCACGTCGACGGTCCAGCCCCACGGCCGCGGCATGGGATCGGAGGCACCCCGCGAGACCACCCAGCCGGAGACCCAGTCCTCGACGACAGTCACACCCGTAAGTGATGAAACACGCATGGGGCAATTACATCAGTGACCTGTGACAAGCGCCAGCACCCGGCCTCGTGCCACCGTGTACGCGGCGTCAGGGACTCGCGCACGCGGCGTCGAAATGTCCCCCGTCGATCCGCCGCATCCCGAACGCCCCCGGCGCGGGCGGTTGTTGCGAGGAGCTCCAGGTACCCGCGGCGTCGTAGTAGTCGACCTTCGCCCGCATACGGACCGCGTCGCCGTACCAGTCGCCGTCGAGGGTCTGGATGCGCACGTCGTCCCTGGCCGCGGGCAGGTGGAGGTAGAGCGAGAAGCGGCGGCCGCTCCAGGTGTGCACGTCGCCCGTGAGATCTCCGGCGGTGTTCCGGCCGGCCCCGCACACCTTGACCCGGCCGGTCATGGAACAGGCCATGGAGCAGTTCTCCTCGTAGCGGATCCGCAGCAGGATCTGCCGGCTGTCGGTCGGCGAGTAGACGATCCGCCCCTGCCAGTAACCGGTCAGGCTGGGCCGGCCCGGCAGCGGATACGCCCAGGGGGCCAGCACCGTCCGCGCCACCAGCAGCGCCGCGGCCATCGCGGCCAGTACGCCGACGGTTCTCAGGCCCTTGCGCAGCAGCGGCCTCGGTCCGGGTTCGCCGTTCGGCGCCGGCCTGTCCGAAGTCATTTCGTTTCCCCCCGTGAGTGACGCACTGTCGAGTTCCCGAACCGGCGGTCCAGTCGAGTGATGTGCCCGAAGTACGGCCGGGCCCTTCCCGTGGGCCCGCCTCCGCCGCCAGGGTCAGCCGGAGCCGACGCACAGCGGCACCTTCGGAAGGATCTGGGACGCCTTGAAATACGACTTGAGGCTTTCGCTCTCCATCTCCAGCTTCGCGCCGGAGGGAAGCAGTCTTCGCAGCGCCTGGAGTACCTCCGACGACACCGAGATACCGACCCCCGCACCGGCCTTGGCCTCCAGCTTCGCCGATCTGCACCGCGCCAGCGGGGTGCCGAGCGCGGAGCCGTTGGTCACTCCCGTGTCCATGACGAACTTGGCGTAGGGACCGGCGAACGCGGCGGGAATCCCGAGACCGAGCTGGAACTTGGCCTCGACCGCGGCGGCGACCCCGCTGACGCCGACGGACACCCCGCCGATCGAGTCCATGATGGATTTCTCGACACTCAGGTGCGGTGTGACCATCTTGCCGTCGACGAGGCCCAGCGGGCCGTCCAGCCGCCACCTGCCACCGGCGGTCACCGTCGTGTTCCGGCCGCTCAGCGCGGTGCCGACGACGAACTTCCAGGTGTTGCTGTACATCAGCGGCTCCCCCGGCACCACGGGGACGGTGAGCTCCACGGGCACCTCCACCCTGATCCTCTTGTTGTCGTCGGCACCGTCGGCGGCGCCCGCGGAGACGGCGATCGAGAAGCCGTCGACCCCTTCGACGACGAAGGTCGATCCCGACCCCAGCCTGCCGTTCGCTATCGACACGTCGGACCGGACACGCAGGTCGCTGGTCCGCAGCGCGAAGTCGACGAAGACCTTGAGACCGTCGCCCGCCTCGTGGCCGATCTTCAGCCCGAGTTGTCCCGGTGACGCCTCCGGTTGCACCTCCCAGCCCCCGTGGCTCCAGGTGACGCTGTTCTCCCGGGCCGGCGGCAGCCGGTCCGGGCCGTCGGCCGGCAGGAGCCGCGGCCGGCCGACCGCGAGGACCGCTCCCGCCCTCGCCGGCGCCACGCCCGCCCGTCCCGTGAACAGGGCCGGGTCCACCGAAGGTGACGTGCCCGCGGTGCCGGCCGCCGGTTCGGACACCGCTCCGGGACGGTCGGGCACCTCCTGGTAGAGGGTGGAGCGCGCGTCGATCGCGAGGTCGTCGTGGAAGTGCGCGTCGAGGAAGACCTCCGTGAGGTCGACCGGTGCCAGGGTGACCGTGGGATCGCCGCCGTCCGTACGCATCGCGACGACCCGGCCGACCGCTCTGCTCGTGACGTACATGACCTTGCCGACCGCGAGTTCGGCCGCGCCCGGTGCCCGTCCGTCGATCGTCCAGGTCAGCCCGTCCGGGCCGGTGGCCCGGATCGCGCTCGCGCCGCCCTTCACGAGGACCACGTCGGGCCGGTAGGTCACCGACCCGTCCTGGATGGGTGCCGCCCCGTAGGTACGGGCCGCCGCCGTGTCGTCCGCACCTCCTGACCCGCTGTTCCCTCCCGCCGGGGACGCCGAGCTCCCGTGGCCCCCGTCCGGCCCTCCGTTCGAGGACGTGCACCCGGCCAGCGGGACGAGAAGGAGCAGGGCCCCGACCGTGGCGGCGAGCCGCACGGTCCGATTAACTCGCCCGCGCGACTCCTCGGCGCGCGTGGTGCTCGCGCTGTCCGCAGCCCTTCTCACAGCCGCCCCGCCACCTTGCGCGCGAGGTCCTCGATGGGCCCGCGGTTCTCGGCGGGATCGTTGAGCCGGACCAGTCGGATCGCGACCCAGGTGGTGGCCTTGCGGAAGAAGACCGCGTCGTCCTCCGCGTACGCCACTTCGCCGGCGCCGGAGACGGGCCTGAAGGTGTGCCCGAGTTGGCGGTCGATGTCGTAGATCTTCTTGGCCCCGTCGCCCAGGTAGATCTCGACCTGGGCCAGCGGGCCGTCGGTCGGCCCGGTGTACCGGCATCCCGGGCTGGTCGGGGGGCTCTCCACGCCGTCCTCGAGCGGGACGGTCGCGAGCGTCTCCGCGTCCTCCTTCAGCAGGAGTTCACACGCCTTGACGGCGGTGGTCGCGGGGGCCGACGGGTCCGCGTCCTGACTCGGTGGCGGGGTGGCGGTCGCGGGCGGCGGCGCGGTGGTGGTGACGGTGACGGTGGGGGCCGGCGCGCCCTGGCCGGCGCATCCGGTGAGCACGGCCAGGAGCACGGGTACGGCGATGAACATGCGGCGCATGACGGGGCGTCCTCTCTCAGATCCGGTCGCGCAGCAGGCCGACGAGCTTGACGGCGGTCGCCCGGTCACCGGTGCCGCCGGCCGCGGTGACGACCTGGACCTGGCAGTCGCGGTCGCCCGCGGCGAACCGCGCGACTCCGCCGCTCAGGAAGCGGATTCCGTCGGGCCCCGCCTCCTCGGTGACGCCGGGTTGGTCGGCGAGCCGGCCCGAGGCGGCCGTGCCCGGGCCGCCGACGCTCACCGTGATCGAGTGGTAGGTGTCCGGGTTCTCCCAGCCGCACACGCTGTCGCCCACTCCCGAGGTGGGCCGGCCGCCGTCGTTCCTGCCGATGACGGGTGTCACCTCCGCGGGTTCGAGCAGCGTGCAGGCGTCGAGCGGCGTGCCCTTGCCCGCGTCGTCCCGCGCGGCCGGGGCGGCCGAGGGCTTGCCCGCGGCCCGGTCGGCGGCGGACGGTGTGCCGGTCGAGGAGCCGCAGGCGGCGGTCCCCAGGGCCAGCGAGACGATCAGGGACATGGTCAGGGTGGTGCGCTTCATTTCTGGTTCCCCCATGGATAAAGCCAGGTTGCCGGGCTGACGCGATGGGTCGGCCAGCCGACCTCGGCCAGGGCCGCCGCCACGGCATCGGCGTCCGGACCCTCGACGAGCGCCAGCACGACCTCGTCGGTGTGCAGATGTACGACGGCGACCAGGCGCACGGAGTCGGCCACCGGTGCGGGCAGTTGCCACATGGCCCCGCCACCGGAGTCGTCGTAGCGTTCCACGGCGAAGAGTCGGCTGGTCACGAAGACGACGCTAGGTCCGGACGGGGCGCCGCCGAATCGGGTGTTTCCCTACGTAATGAAGGCCGCCCCCCGGGCGGCCGCCGACTCTCCCCGCTCCGCTACGGGTTGTTCCCGGCCCGTCGGGCCATCGCCGCGCCCAGTTCGGCACGGCTGGAGATACCGAGCTTCTGGTAGACCCGGGCGAGGTTCGCCTCGACGGTCTTCGGGCTGATGAACAACTCGTCCGCGATGACCCGGTTGGTCCGGCCCCGGGCGGCCAGCAGGGCCACGCGTTCCTCGGTGGGGGTCAGCTCCGGCGCGGACGGCGTCCGGCCCCCGATCCGGGCCAGTTCGGCCCTGGCCCGGCGTTCGAACGCCAGGGCCCCGATCGCGGCGAACTCGGCCGCCGCGCCCTCAAGTGCCGTGCGAGCGGCCCGCCTTCGTCTGGCGCGCCGGTGCACGACCCCGGCCACCAGCAGACACCGCGCGCGGTCCAGCGGCAGCACGTGCGCGGGAACCGCGGACCTGGCCTCTTCCAGGCTGCCGACGGCCCGGGCGGCGTCCTCGCCCCGCACGGCGGCCAGCAGGGCCCGGCTGCGCGCGAGCGCCAGCGTCGTCCACGGCCGGGGCAGCCGCTCGTGCCGTACGACGAGCCGGTCGAGGACGTGATGGGCGGTGTCCAGGTCACCGACGGCGGCGCAGGCCTCGATCCAGTCCGGCTCGAACCGTTGCGACAGCGGCTCGGCGAGGCCCGTCGCGTCGGCCTCGGCGGCCAGCGCCCGGTAAGCCCCCGCGGCATCGGCCGTGCGGCCGTCCGACAGCGCGGTGAAGGCGGACAGGGCGAGGTGGATCCGGCGCGCCCACGGGTCGTCGACGGTCTCGGCCCGCCGCAGTCCCGCCTCCGCCACCTGCCGGGCCCGCCGCACCTCTCCCCGGTGCGCGTCGAGCAGGCCGGCCAGCCACGTCTCGCCCACCAGCCCGGTGCCGAGCTGTTCACCGAGGTCCCGGGCCTCGGCGATGGTGCGGGCGGCCGCGTCGTAGTGTCCGGCGACGAGTTCGGTCTCCCCGAGGTGGCTCAGCAGTTCGTGCTGCGCCGGTTCGTCGCCGAGGGCGACGGCCTGCTCCAGCATGCTCGTCAGCCGAGCCCGCGCCTTGTCGTGCTCGTCGACGGCCCGCCACCAGATCGCCGGGACGGTGCCACCCAGCCAGGACGGACGCTCCCCCTCCAACGCCAGTGCCCGGTCGAGTAATTCGAGCCGGGGCGGGCGCCCGCCGCGGACCTCGTTGAAGAAGAGCTGGAGCAACGATCCCGACAGCAGCTCGACGTCCTCGGGCGGCGGGCCGGCCAGGAACGCGCAGGCCGCCTCGGCATGGCGCCGGGCCGATTCGGGCGAGTCCTGGAACAGGCTCAGGTAGGCGTGGATACGTCCGGCCGCCGCGGACGCCGGGTCCGGTGTCGCGGCCAGCGCCCGTTCGGCCGTCTCGGCCGCCACCGAGAGCGGTTCGTCGGCGCTCCAGGCCACCTCGGCGCGCAGCAGCAACGCCTGCGCCCGCAGGTCGCCGTCGCCCGCCTCGGCGACCTGCTCCGCGGCCTCGGCCGCCGGCCCGTAGTCTCCGCTGTCGTAGCGGCAGCGGGCGGCCGCCAGCCTCCGGCGGCCCCGGGTACCGGCCGGCCGGGCGGGAGTCAGCCGTGCCGCCTGTTCGTACAGGCCGGCCGCGATCTGTGGCGCGCCCCGGCGCCGCTGCCGTTCCGCGGAGGCCTCGAGTTCGGCGGCCACGGCCTCCTCCGGCTCCACCACGCACGCGGCGAGCTGGCGCGCCCGCTCGTCGGGATCGGGGACGACGTCGGCCAGCCGGCGGTGCAGACGGCGTCGCAGGCCCGCCGGTATGTCCGCGCGGACCGCCGCGGCGTAGAGCGGGTGGCTGAAGTGCACCGCGCTCTCGGCGACGGTGAGCAGCCGGGCGTCCTCCGCCGCGTCGAGGTCGCCGAGGTCCACCCCGGCGGCGCGCAGGTCACGCAGACGGGCGACGGACAGGAGTGCGGCGAGCCGGATCGCGTCACGGCTCTCCGTCGGCAGCGCGCCGACGGTCTCGGCCAGCACCTTCGACATCGTCGCGGAGAACGGCAGGTCCTCGCCGGGGGACGGCAGCCGGGGCAACCGCAGTACCGCGCGGGCCAGTTCCATCACCAGCAGCGGGTTGCCGCCGGAGTCCCGGACGATACGGGCCAGCAGCGGCCGGCCGAGCGTCACGTCCAGCCGGTCCCGCAGCACGTGGTGCAGTGCCCCGACCCCGAGCGGCTCCACGTCGATCCGGCGCATCCGCCCGGCCAGCCGGTGCAGTTCCAGCGGCGCGGGGACGGTGTCGTCACCGCGGGCGCTGACCAGGATCGCCACCTGGGGGGCTCGCCGCAGCGCGTACTTGAGGGCCCGCTCGCTGGCCGGGTCCAGCCACGGCGCGTCGTCGACGGCCACGAGGACCCGGCGGTCACCGGCCGCGGCGGTGGCGAGCAGGGAGCGCGTGGCCGCCGCCAGCGCCCGCTCGTCGACCGTGGCGTCCACCGTCGAGGTGAGCAGTGCGGCCTCGACGGCCGCGCGTTGCGGTGCGGGCAGCCCGGCCACCTGGTGTCCGACCGGTTGGAGCAGGTCGGCCAGCGCCGCGAACGCCAGCGCGGACTCCGACTCGGCCGGCGCGCACGCCAGGACCGTCCAGCCCGTCTGATGCGCCCTGTCCACCAACGCGCGCCACAGGGCGCTCTTGCCGATCCCGGCCGGCCCTGTGAGTAGTACCGGATCACACCCGACGAGCGATCCCCACGCCTGCTCCAGCACGGCGTCCCGACCGAACACCAAAGCCACGAAACCAGCATAGTTCGCGGGCCCGGTGCTCCTGAAGCGAAGATCCGGGGACCGTCGGCGGTCACCTCGGTGACGAACACGGAGACCGGTCACTTCGTACGAACGGAGTGGACACGCTGTCGTAGATATTCCTACGGCAATTGCCGGTCCGGCCGCTCTTTGCTCATCCGCCGTTCACGACACACCTGAACAGTCGGCGCGCATCCATGTAGCAACCACGCATCACGAAGAGGGCACATGTGTCTTGACGGACATTGCGAACACGAGGTGGACGTCCTCCACGTCGAGCAGACCGACGCGGCGGTGAGCGCCCCCGGGCGCCGCCGCTTCCTGGCCGCGGCCGCCGCCGGTGCCGCCGCCCTCACCCTGGAGTCGGTCTCCTTCGCGCCGAGTGCCGACGCCGCGGCGCAGGGCACGCCGCCGGAGTCGGGCGTGGAGACCCGCACCGTCACCGGCCACCTGGACACCGGCGTGGCGGACTTCGTCTACCTGCCGGTCGACGTGCCGCGCGGCGTGCAGAAGATCTCCGTGTCGTACTCCTACGACAAGCCGGCCGTCCCCTCGGGCACGCCGGGCAACTCCTGTGACATCGGCGTCTTCGACGACCGGGGCATCGCGCTCGGCGGCCGCGGCTTCCGCGGCTGGTCCGGCGGCGCCCGCACCTCGTTCGAGATCAGCAACAGCGAGGCCACGCCGGGATATCTCCCGGGACCCGTCGGCCACGGCACCTGGCACGTCGTGCTGGGCCCCTACCAGGTGGCACCGCAGGGCCTGAACTACCAGGTGCAGATCACCCTGACCTACGGTCCGGCCGGCCCCGCCGCGCCGGCCAACTACCCGCCGCAGCGGGCCAAGGGACGCGGTCGCGCCTGGTACCGCGGCGACTGCCACCTGCACACGGTCCACTCCGACGGCAAGCGCCTGCCCGCGGAGGTGGCGACGGGAGCGCGTGCCGCCGGCCTCGACTTCATGGTCTCCACCGACCACAACACGTCGTCCGCGCACGCGGTGTGGGGCGACTACGCCGACGCGGACCTGCTGATCATCACCGGCGAGGAGGTCACCACCCGCAACGGGCACTGGCTGGCCCTCGGCCTGCCTCCCGGCGACTGGATCGACTGGCGCTACCGCAACCGTGACGACGCGTTCCCCCGCTTCGCGCGCAAGGTGCGCCGCGCCGGCGGCATCGTGGTCCCCGCCCACATGTACTGCGCCTACGTTGCGAGCCAGTGGAAGTTCGGCTTCGACGACGCCGACGCCACCGAGGTGTGGACCGGCCCGTGGACGTACGACGACGAGCACGCCATCAGCACCTGGGACCAGAAGATCGGCGAGGCCGTCCGCTCGGGCGGACGTTGGATCCCCGCCATGGGCAACAGCGACGCGCACAGCGTTCCGCAGGTGATCGGTCTGCCCCACAACGTCGTCCTCGCCGACGACCTGAGCACCGACGCCGTCATGGACGGCATCCGCGCCGGACGCAGCTGGATCGCCGAATCCTCGGCCGTCCAGCTCACGTTCACCGCCAGCGGCGACGCCCGCCAGGCCGGTATCGGCGAGACGCTGACGGTGCCCGCCGAGGCTCCGGTGGACATCCGGCTGGACGTCAAGGGTGTCCCCAACGGCACGGTCCGCTTCATCACGGACGAGGGCCAGATGCACCAGGAGTCGGTGAACGCCGCGGGCGAGGGCACGGTGGTGTGGCGTACGACGGCTTCGCTGGCCGCCTACGTCCGCGCCGAGGTGCGGCACCCGATGGCGAACGGGTCGCCGGGGCAGGGCAACACGATGGGCGACGCCCTGATGTTCGGCCCCATGGCCGCGCTCACCAACC
Organism: Streptomyces sp. NPDC001068; assembly: GCF_042897315.1. Taxonomy (NCBI): domain Bacteria; kingdom Bacillati; phylum Actinomycetota; class Actinomycetes; order Kitasatosporales; family Streptomycetaceae; genus Streptomyces; species Streptomyces sp. NPDC001068. Next base: position 177,283 of record NZ_JBIAYD010000002.1, read on the forward strand.
CCGTCTTCCTGATGCCGGACCGTCACTGATCGCCGGGGGCCCACGGCTCACCGAGTCCGGTCCCCGCACCGCGTGCGGAGTTTCCCGTCCCCTGCGAGCAGTGGGGGCGGGGAACACCGCGCGACTCTCAACCGGATTCGCCCAGCAGGTGGTTCGCGCGTTCCGTGCGCTGATGGAGCGCCGTGCGGCCGGTGCGCCGTGTCGACACCAGACCGGCGCCGCGCAGCGCGCCCAGGTGCTGGGAGACCGCGCTCGGGGTGATGCCCAGCCGGCCGGCGAGCGCCCCCGTGGTCAGGGGCTCCGCCAGCGCGGCGAGAAGTGCCGTCCTGGTGCGGCCGAGCACCGGGGCGAGCCCCGCCGGGGCCTCGGTGGAAGGCTCCCGGAGCAGACCGACGCCCTCCGCCGGATAGCGGATCGACGCGGCCGCCACCGGGGACTTGTCGACGCCCACGTTCGGCCAGTTGAACACGCTGGGCAGCAGGACCAGGCCGTGACCGCCCGCGTCGACCGTGTGCACCGAGTGCGGGGTGCGCCGTCCGTGCACCACCAACTGGCCTTCGTCCCAGGCGACATCCCGGTGCAGCCCGGCGAGGAGCGCGTGGACTCCGCCGTCCACCAGGGTGAGCGCCCGCCTGCCGATGTCGGATTCCAGCACCGCGCGCATCCGCCCCCACTGCGGGGCGATCAGGAGGTCGTGGCAGCGCAGGAGCGCTTCCGCGAGCCGCGGCAGCACCGCCGCCGGCCCGGGGGCCTCCTCCGCCGGCACGCCCACGACGGCGCCGTACTCCCGCCGGAAGAATGCCTCTTCCGTGGCCCGCAGCAGGTCCAACTCGGCCGTCACTGAAGGCAGCCGCTCCGGCGGCACCGGGAACAGGAACGACGGCAGCGGCCCACCGATCAGCGCCCGCAGCAGCGGCAGTTCACGCTCGCCCGCCAGCAGCGGCCGCGCGGCGCGCACCCACGGCTGGTGCACCGCGTGCCCGGCCGTGCCCAGCAGGATCCGAACGGCCAGCACGGTCTCGCCCAGCGGCGAGACGGCGAACCGCACCCTCGCGACCGACGCCGCGGTGAACCTGATCTCGACCGCCATCCGTGCCGCCCATCATGTAGCTGTGGCTGAACGATAGGCGGTCCCACGTCGTCGCCCCCACGCTGTCCGGCATGGAATTCTTCACCTCGTACGACGGAACCAGGCTCGCCTGTCGCGTGAGCGGGGACGGCCCGCCCGTGGTGTGCCTGCCGGGCGGACCACAGGAGTCGGCCTACCTGGGCGAGCTCGGCGGCCTGTCCGCGCACCGGCGCCTGATCATGCCGGACCTTCGCGGCACGGGGCGGTCCGCGATGCCCGCGGACCTCGCCTCCTGCCGCTGCGACCGGCTGGTCGACGACCTGGAGGCGCTTCGCGAGCACCTGGGCCTGGACCGGATGGACCTGCTCGCGCACTGCGCCGGCGCGAATCTGGCCGTGCAGTACGTGAGCCGCCTGCCGCACCGCGTGGGCAGGCTCGCGCTGATCACACCGAGCGTCCGGGCCGTCGGCATCGAGATCTCCGGAGAGCTGCGCCGCGACACCGTCCGGTCGCGCCGGGACGAGCCGTGGTTCCCGGAGGCCTTCGCGGCTCTGGAGGCGATCGGGGCGGGCCGGGCCACCCCGGCCTCCTGGCAGGCCGTCGCGCCGTTCTCCTACGGCCGCTGGGACGAGGCGGCCCGGGCCCACCGGGCCGCCGAGGAGGAGCGGCTGGACGGGAGGGTCGTGGCCGCCTTCAACGCCGAGGGTGCCTTCACTCCGGACACCACCCGCGCCTTGCTGACCCGGTTCGGGTCACCGGTCCTCGTGCTGGCCGGTGAGGTCGACCCGGGTGCCCCTCCGTCCACGTCGGCGGAACTCGCCGGGCTGTTCCCGCGTGCCGAGTTCGCGGTCCAGCCCGGAGCCGGGCACTTCCCGTGGCTCGACGACCCGGACCGGTTCGTGGCGACCGCCGTGGCCTTCCTGGGGCAGCCGGGCGCCCATCGCGGCCCTCTCCCCCGATGAAGACCGCCGACTGCCGGACGGTACGGCGCGGAAGGGCACCGGCCGCCTCGGCGGTCGGCGTTCCGCACACCGTCGTACGCACCCGTCGGACACCTGACGGTCAAGGCTCGACGGCTGCGGTGTCCGGGTCCGCGTGCGGTCGGTCCGGACTGCCGGGCACGACGAGACCCGATTCGTATCCCAGGATCACCAGTTGGGCCCGGTCGCGCGCACCGAGCCGGCCCATGATGCGGCTGACGTGCGTCTTGACGGTGAGCGGGCTCAGGTGCAGCACCCCCGCGATCTCGACGTTGTTGAGGCCCCGCGCGACCAGGGTCAGGACGCCCCGTTCGCGCGGCGACAGCGACCCCAGTCGCTCGGAGACGGCGGCGCCCGGCGCGACGGCGGCCTCCGGCAGCCGTAGAGCCCGGGCGATGATCCGGGCCGTGGGGCCGGGCGAGAGCAGCGCGTCGCCCGCCGCGACCGTACGGATCCCCTCGAGCAGCTCGGCCGGGCGGGTGTCCTTGACCAGGAAGCCGCCGGCGCCCGCGCGCAGTGCGTCGACGACGTGGTCGTCGGTGTCGTACGTGGTCAGCACCAGCACCCTGACCCCGGCCAGGCTCTTGTCGGCGGCGATCAGGCGGGTGGCCTCGATTCCGTCGAGATCCGGCATCCGGATGTCCATGACGATGACATCGGCGCCGGCGGTGCGTGCCAGCGCGACGGCCTCCCGGCCGGTTCGGGCCTCGCCGACGACCTCCATGTCCCGGCTCGCCCCGACGAGCATCGCGAAGGCCCCGCGTACCAGGGCCTGGTCGTCGGCGAGGACCACCCGGATCCTCCGCGCCGCGTCGTCGTTCATCGTGTGGCCTCCAGGGTCGCGCACAGCGGCAGATCGGCGCTGATGGCGAAGCCGTCGTTCGCCGGACGCGGTCCGGTGGTGAGCGTGCCGCCCACACTGCGGGCGCGCTCACGCATCCCGATCAGCCCGTATCCCGGAGACGGCGGCCGGGCTGCCGTGTCCCGCACCAGGACCCGCGGACCGTCGTCCTCGACGGTGAGGCGCAACCGCCCCCCGTTCACGGCCAGCGCGACCCGTACCCGGCATCCGGGAGCATGGCGTACGGCGTTGGTCAGAGCCTCCTGGACGATTCGGTACGCGGCGACCCCGACGGCCGGAGGAACCGCCGGCGGCTCGGCGTCGCCGAGGTCGACCGTCAGGCCTGCCGCCTCCGCCACCCTGGCCAGGTCGGGAAGCCCCGCCAGGCTCGGCACCGGTCCGGGGCGTTCGTCCGCCTGCCCCGCCCGCAGCACCTCCAGGGTGGCGCGCAGCTCGGCCCGGGCGTCCCGGCAGGTGTCCGAGATGCCCTCCAGGGTCTGGGCCAGCTGCGCCCGGTCGAGCAGCTCCGGATCCTCCCGGAGCACGTGCCCCGCGACCGACGCCTGCACCCCGATCACGGTGATGCTGTGCGCCAGCAGGTCGTGCAGGTCCCGGGCGATCCGCATGCGTTCATCCACCACCCGCCGGGCCGCCTCCTCCTCGCGGCTCAGCTCGGCGCGCTCGGCACGTTCCAGGACCGAGGCGACGTACCGGCGGTTGATCCGCACGGCGTCGCCCAGCACCACCACCGCGAGGATCCAGCCGCCGACGCGCAGTACGTCCCATGCCCCGCCCCGCCCGGCGACCACGGTCATCACCCCGGCCATGAGGGTGACGGACCCGACCAGGGTGGCGTACGTCCGCGGTCGAGGTCCCGCGACGGCCACCGAGTACAGCGCGACGAGGCTGGCCGGCAGCGCGGCCTGATGGACGTAGTCGAGCGCGTGGTAGGGGGCGATCAGGACGACTATCGCGAGCATGACGGCCATCGGCCGGTGCCGCCGCCACGCCAGGACGGCCGCGCTGCCGGTGAGCAGTCCCCAGCCCAGCGCGTCCGGACCGCGCCCCCCGCTCCCGGAGGCCACGGCGAGCACCGACTGCACCGCGCAGGTGCCGACCGCGAGCACGATGTCCTGACGCGTGATGCGAGGCGTCTTCGACACCACCGACACGATTCCCCTCCATCACGGGCTGCCATCACCGGCTGCCGTCACGCAGCCGGGTTCGGAAGCGGCGGGCCGGGCGAGGCGGCCCGGCCGCCGTTCAGACGGCGCTGGACGCGGTGTCGCCCGGCGTGCGCGCCGGTTCCGGCACACCGCCCACGAGGCAAGTCTGCCCGCCGCCGGTCCGGGCCGGCCGGGCGGGCCACCAAAGACGCCGCCCGAGCAGTTGTGCCGCGGCCGGCACCAGGAACGGCCGGACCAGGAAGGTGTCCAGCAGAACGCCGACAGCGATGACGAGACCCAGCTCGACCATGGACACCAGCGGGAGAACCGTCAGCACGCTGAATGTCGCCGCCAGGACGATTCCCGCCGAGGCGATGACACCGCCGGTCGCGGTGAGCGCCGGGATCACCGCGCCCTCCTGCCGCACCCTGTGCAGCAGGAAGATGCCGTAGTCCACCCCGAGCGCCACCAGGAAGACGAAGCTGAGGGTGGGCAGTGTCGCGTCCGCGCCCGCGAAGCCGAGGAGCGGGCCGAAGACCAGGACGCCGACTCCCAGCGCCGCCCCCCACACGGCCACCACCGCACCCAGCAGCAGCAAGGGTGCGACGAGGCTGCGCAGCAGGAGCGCGAGCAGGACGAAGACCACGGCCAGGACCAGGGGGATCACCAGGCCGCGATCGCTCGCGACCGAGGCCGCGGTGTCGATGTCCTGGGCGCTGTGGCCGCCGACCAGGGCCCGGTCGCCCAGCGTGGTGCGCAGCCTGGTGATGGTCGCGGCCTCCGCCCCGCTTTCCGGCTGGGCCGTCGTGGTGACACTGATCTCCGCCCAGCCCGAGGCGTCCCGGACGGTGGTCGCGGAGGTGACGCCCGGTACCCCGCGCACGTCCGCGACGACGGAGTGCGCGTCCGTCGTGTGCGCCAGTACCGTGACGGGCTGGCTGCTCCGCTCGGGGAAGGCCCGGGCGAGTTCCCGCATGACCGTCACGGACTCGGGCCGGGTCGTGAAGGCGTCCTCCCTGCGCAGCTGGCCGGGGAGGCCGTGAGCGCCGAGGGCCAGCGCGCCGACCACGATCGTGCCCGTCAGCAGGACGGCGACGGGACGCCGGGTGACGAGGCCGCCGATCCGGTCGTACATCCCGCGCCGGGTGGCGGCCTCGCCGGCGTACGCGGGAATGAGCGGCCAGAAGACGCGCCGCCCCAGCATCACCAGCACCGCCGGCAGCAGCGTGGTCATCACCGCCAGCGCGCACAGCACGCCGACCGCGCCGGTCGGCCCCATGGCCCGCGTGCTGTTGAGGTCGGCGAGCAGGAGCACGGCGAGCCCCGCCACCACGGTGCCCGCGGACGTCACGATGGCCGGCATGGTGTTTCGCCAGGCCCGGCGCATCGCGTCGTACGCCCTCTCGGTACGGCGCAGTTCCTCCCGGTAGCGGGCGATGAGAAGCAGGGCGTAGTCGGTTCCGGCGCCGAAGACCAGGATGGTCATGACGGCGCTGCTCATCGTGTTGACAGTCAGCCCGAACGCGTCGACCAGCGCGTACGCGGATGCCATCGCGCCGACCGCCGCCACCCCGGTGCACAGCAGGGGCAGCAGCCACAGGAAGGGGCTTCGGTACGTGAGGACCAGCAGTACGGCCACGACGACGAGGGTGACCACGAGCAGGATGCCGTCGATCCGGCCGTAGGTCTCGTCCATGTCCGAGGCCAGGGCGCCCGGCCCGCCGACGCGCACGATCAGACCGCCGGTACGTCCGTCGGCCGCGAGGGTGCGCACCTCCCGGACGACGTCCTTGCCGTCCTCCTCCGACGCGGCGATCGCCACCGGCACCATCAGGGTGCCGCCGTCGTCAGCCACGATCTGCTTCGGCGCGCCGCCGACCAGGTCGAACTCCCTGTCCACGGCGGCGGCCTGACGCGCCGCGACGGCCCGGTCGGCGGGCGTCAGCCCGCCGGCCCGCCGGTAGACGAGGACCAGGTCCGTCGTGCCGCCGCCCGGCATCTCGGCCACGATCCTCGCGACCTTCGTCGACTGGGCGGCGGCCGGCAGGTAGTCCACCTCGCCGTCCTTCGTCTCGCCGCCCAGCGCGCCGGCGAAGGGCAGCGCGAGCGCCACCACGGCGACCCAGAGTGCCAGTACGGCCCAGGGCAACCATCTTTTCCGAGATGATCGAGTGCTTTCCATGGGCACCAGCCTTCCGGCCCGGTCCCCGCCCCCGCGTCCCGCCGACGTCTGAATCCTCCGTTACTCCGCACGGCGCTGTGCGGGGGCCGTTACTCCCGCGGGAGTAGTCCGCGCCGTGTGTCCGTCGGCACGACCATGGACGGCAACGACGACGACGGCCGGGTTCCTCGCCGGTGCCGGTCCTTCACCAGGGCGTCGGCGCCGGAGGCGGCACCACCGCCGGGCGGTCGTCGCAGGTGATGGTGTTCGGCAGTTCCCAGGACGCCAGCCAGGGGCCCGTCGTACCGCCCCCGTCGTTGCCGCCGAGGTCGTTCACCGTGAACTCGGAGCCGGTGGCGGGGAAGTTGAAGGAGCCGCAGTTGTTGACGCCGACCGCGCCGACGTTGCGGGCGTCCACGTTCTCGAACGACGCCGAACCGGCGGAGCGGGCGCTGAGCACGGAGGTGCCGGTGCCGTCCACCTGGATGTCCTTGAAACGGACGCCTCGGATCGCGTACTTGTCCTTCACCGGGAAGTCGGACACCAGCATGACCGCGTTGTAGGTGTTGTCGAGGAAGTGGTCGCCGGTGACCTGGATGTCGGCGTCGATGTCCCGCTCCAGGGCGTAGAACCAGATGGCTCCCAGACCGATCTTCCAGTTGAGTTCGAACGGACCCGAGCGGACGGTCGTGTTGTCCGTGATCCTCAGCCGTCCGGTGAACGGCTCGGCGCCGAACCGGGAGCCGACCTGGATGGCGCTGCCCTCCCTGACGGGGTCGGCCACGAGGTTGCCGGTGACGGTGTTGTCGGTGCCGCCGTACAGGGCGATGCCGTTGGCGAGGACCGGGGACTGCACGGTGTTGTGGGCGAAGACGTTGCGCGCGTCGCCGGTCTTCTCCGACCACATGGCCAGACCGTCGTCGCCGGTGTTGCGCACGAAGGTGTCCGAGACGCTGGAATCGGTCACGCCGGTATGGAAGTTGAGGCCGTCGGCGATCTGGTCGGCGATCACGGTGCGGGTGACCCGCAGCCGGGTCATCGGGCCGTCGAACCACATGCCGACCTTGGTGTGGTGGAGGTAGAGACCGTCGATCGTCGAGTCGCTCAGCGCCCCGCCGATGGCGTTGACCTGGTCGGTGTCGACGCGTTCGCGTACGTCGCCCTCGACGGCGAATCCCGAGAGGTGGACGTGGTGGCTGCCGCCGTCCGCCGCGTCCTTGCCGTAGAAGCCCACCCCGGTGTGCACCGAGCCGTCGGGGGCGGGCGTGTCGAGAGTGACCTGGTGGCCCTTGACGGTGGTGTACCAGCTGCCGGCCCCGACGATCGTCACGTCGTCCACGGTGATGTGGCGGTTCACCTGGTACGTGCCCGGTGGCAGGTACACCTTGAGGTGCCGCTTCTCGGCGTACGCGACGGCCCGGTCGAAGGCGTCGCCGGCGTCGCGCCGGCCGGTGGGGTCGGCCCCGAACGCGATGACGTTCGCGGCGTGCTTCTCGACGTGCGGCGCGCCGACGAGCTGGGTGTCGAGGAGGTCGATCACGGTCCAGGCGGCGGCGCTGTGCTTCGGCGCGGTGAGGCGGACGGTGTCGCCGGCCGCGTACCGCCTGCCGAGCAGCAGTCGCTGTTCGTCGTAGAAGTGGCTCGGCCGGAACGGTTTGTCGATGGCGGGCGCGGGGGTGGTGGCGGCGGGCACGCAGCCGCACTCGGTGATCCACCAGTCGGGGTGCAGCAGGTCGCCCTGGGGGTCGTTGCTGAACGGGTACTGGTTGTAGAGCCAGGAGTACCGCGAGGTGAGGGTCATCGTGGTGGGCCGGCCGCCGCCCACGGAGACGTCGAGGGGTGCGGTGATGCCGCCGCCCCGCGCGGCGTCGGGGATGCTGTAGCGCACGGTGAGGGCGTTGGCCGCGCGCGGGAGGGTGAACTCGACGTACTGGCCGGGCTCCAGGCGCACCGCCGTGCGCCCGGAGGCCTCCGAGGGCAGCGTGTAGGCGGTGCGGTCGGGGCCGATGACGGTGCCGTTCGTCGCCGCGTTCTCCGCCTCCTGCTCGGCGAAGTCCACCGCGGCCCCCCGGCCCGCGACGAGGGCGGGATCGAGCCCGGCGCGGGTCACCACCGGGGCGGCCGGCCCGCCGCCACCGTGCCCCGACGCCGCCGCCGGGACGGGTGTGCCGAGTCCGAGCAGGAGTCCGGCGCCGGCGGCGGTCAGTGCCACGAGCGTCCGGGCCGGTCTTCGCGCGCGGTCCCGGATCCGCTCCGCACTCGCGTGGACGGTGTGTCGCGCCATCGGGTTCTCGTTTCTCTGGGAGCGGAGGACACCGAGGGCAGCTCGGTGCACGGCGGCGCGACGGGTAGGGCCGTGCCGCTGCGTACCGGGACATTAGGGCGCCGAGGAACGGCCGACAAGACGTCAGACTCGAACTTCCATGAATCAGTTGAGATTCTGCAAGTGCAAGTCGATTTCTTGCGGGCCGATTTCCGCGGACCGCCGTCGTTAAGCCGTCACCCCGGGCCTCGCGGCCAGTTCGCCGCGCGCGCGGGCGGCGGCGCCGACGGGAACTGCGTCGGAGGCCAGGGCGGCCCGCACCAGACGGACGGGGTGACCGCTGACCGGGGGGTCGGCGGCGAGGGCGGACCGGATGAAGGGGTCCAGCAGGGACCAGGCCCGGCTGACGCCACCGCCGACGACCACCGTGGTGATGTCGGCGACGCCCGCCGTGATCACGATGGCGCGGGCGACCCCCGCTCCCGCCTCCCGGTACACGGCGAGGGCGTTCTCGTCGCCGAGGGCGGCGGCCTCGGCCACCTCACGGGCGGTGCGATGGCGGCCGGTGCGGTCGGCGTAACGGGCCGCGACGGCGCGGCCGGAGGCCAGCGTCTCCAGGTGGCCGCGGCCTCCGCAGGAGCAGGGCAGGTCCCCGAAGCCGGGGATGTGCCCGATCTCCCCGGCCGCGCCGTGCGGGCCTGCGTACAGGGAGCCGTTGGTCCACAGGGCGCCGCCGACACCGGTCCCCAGCGTCATGCCGAGGACGTCGGTCTCGCCTTGCACCGCCCCGCCGTTGACCTCTCCGTAGAGGAAGGCGTTGACGTCGTTGTCCAGGTAGGCCGGGACACCGAGGCCGTCCTCGACGGCGGCGGTGACGGCGAAACCGGCCCAGCCGTGGAAGGAGTCGCTCGCGACCAGGATGCGGCCGTTCGCGGAGTCCACCACCCCGGCGGCACCGATCCCGGCGCCCACCAGGCGGCCCGGGACCCGGGCCAGCAGCGGGGCGAGGGCGTCGAGCGCGGCGCCGACCATGGCCCGGCCGCCGTCGCGCGCGGGGGTGGCGGTCTCCGCCCGGTCGAGGACCGTCAGGTCGTCCGAGCAGACCACCACCTGCGTGGTGGTGCCGCCGATGTCGATGCCGGCGAACAGCGGCCGGGGTGAGCTGGGCATGGCAGGGTCCTGCGGTTCGTGGGGGGAGGGAACGGGTCGGGTCACGCCTGGGCCTCCGCACGGCCGGCCGCGAGTGCGGCCAGGCGCTCGGCCCTGCGGGCCCGCTGCACCAGCGGGTCGGGCACCGGCACGGCGGCCAGCAGGCGTCGGGTGTAGTCGGTCTCCGGGTGCAGCAGGGTCGTCCCGGTGGAGCCCTGCTCCTCGATCCGGCCCGCGCGCATCACGACGACCTGCTGGGCGAAGTTCTGTACGACGGCCAGGTCGTGGGAGACGAACAGGCAGGCGAAGCCCAGTTCGCCCTGGAGTTCGGTGATCACTTCCAGGACGGCTTCCTGCACGCTCACGTCGAGCGCGCTGGTGGGTTCGTCCGCGACCAGCAGCCGGGGTTCGAGCACCAGGGCGCGGGCCAGGCTGACCCGCTGACGCTGTCCCCCGGACAGTTCCCGGGGCGCTCTGCGGGCCACCTCACGGGGCAGCCGTACCTGGTCGAGGACGGCGGCGACCCTGGTCTGCCGGTCCTTGGCGGTCAGGTTCCGACGGTGTACGCGCAGCGGTTCGGCCACGCACTCGCCGATCGTCATCCGGGCGTCGAGGGAGGCCACCGGGTCCTGGAGGACGACGCCGATGCCGGCCCGCAGTGCGCGCCGGGCGCGGGCACGGGCGCGGCCGAGGTCGGTTCCGAACAGGGAGACGGTGCCGGAGGTGGGCGGGATCAGCCCGAGGGCGACCCGGGCCGCCGTCGACTTGCCCGAGCCGGACTCGCCGACCAGGCCGAGGGTCTGGGCCGGCCCGACCCGGAACGACACCTTGTCGAGGGCGTGCACGGCGCTCCCGCCACGGCCGAACACCACGCTGATGTCGCGCAGTTCGACCACCGGTTCGCCCACGCTCTCGCCGGGGCCCGCGGCCGGCCGTGCGGCCGACGCGGTGCGCGCGGTGTCCGACGCGGTGCGCGCGGTGTCCGACGCGGTGTGCGCGGCGTCCGGCGCGGTCCCTGCGGTGTCCGTCGCGGTGCGCTCAGCGTCCGGCGCGGTCCCCGCCGTGTCCGACGCGGTGCGGGCGGCGTCCGGCCCCGTCCCCGCGGGTTCGTCGGTCGCTGTCGCGGGCTCGGCGACGGACAGCCGGGGTACGGCGGCCAGCAGGCGCCGGGTGTAGTCGTGGGCCGGGCGCAGGAGGACATCCTCGACCGGCCCGGTCTCCACGATCTCCCCGTGGTACATGACGGCGACCCGGTCCGCGAAGTCCGCGACGACGCCCATGTTGTGGGTGACGAGCAGCACGCCGGTGCCGGTCTCGGCGGCCAGCCGACGCAGCAGGTCGAGGATCTCGGCCTGCACGGTCACGTCGAGGGCGGTGGTCGGCTCGTCGGCGATGAGCAGCCGGGGCTCGTTGGCGATGGCCATGGCGATGACGACGCGCTGACGCTGCCCGCCGGAGAGCTGGAACGGGTAGGCGCGGGCCCGCTTGCCCGGGTCCGGGATGCCGACCCGGCGCAGCAGTTCGACGGCCTCGGCGGCCGCGTCCCTGGCACTCACCTCGCGGTGGTTGCGGATCACCTCGGCGATCTGCCTGCCGATCCGGGTGAGCGGGTCGAGCGCGGTGGCCGGCTCCTGGAAGACCATGGAGACGGTCCTTCCGCGCAGCGCCGCGAGATCGTTCTCCGGGGTACCGACGATCTGGGTGCCGTCGATCACGGCGCTGCCGGTGGCGCGGGCGTTCGCGGTGAGCAGGCCCATCGCGGCGAGCGCGATCGTCGACTTGCCGGAGCCGGACTCGCCGACCAGGGCCAGCGTCTCGCCCGGGCGGACCTGGAGGGACACGCCCCTGACCGCCGGTATCTCACCGGTCTCGGTGGTGAAGACGACGCCGAGGCCGTCGAGTTCGAGGATCGGCTCGGGGGCCGCGGCGCGGTCGTGGGAGCCGTTCGTGGTGGCGGTCATCCGCGTCCCCTCACATCGAATGCGTCGCGGAGTCCGTCCCCGATCGCGTTGAACGCCCACACCACCAGGATGATGGCCAGGCCGGGCGGCAGGATCAGCCACCAGTAGCCGGAGTAGGCGGCGGTGAGACCGGCGGAGAGCATGCCGCCCCAGTCGGTCTGCGGCGGCCTGACCCCCATGCCGAGGTAGGAGACGTACGCGACCAGCAGGATGGCGTCGGCGACCTGGAAGGTGGCGGCGACGATCACTGTCGAGACCGAGTTCGGCAGGATGTGCCGCAGGATCGCCCGGGCGTGCGTGCCGCCGATGGCGCGCAGGGTCAGGACGTAGTCCCGGTTCTTCAGGGTCAGGGTCTCGGCACGGACCAGCCGGGAGGGCACCAGCCAGGACACGAGGCCGAGGATGAGGACGAGTCCGGCGAGGCCGGGGGTGGTGATGGCGGAGACCACCAGCAGGATGAAGAGCGCGGGGATCGCGATGCCCGCGTCGACGATCCGCATCATCACGGCGTCGATCCAGCCGCCCGCGTATCCGGCGGCGGCCCCCCACAGCGTGCCGATGCAGGTGGCGAGGATGCCCGCGGCGAGGCCGACGATCAGCGAGACCTTGCCGCCGTACATGAGCCGGCCCAGCTCGTCGTGGCCGACGGCGTCGGTGCCGAGCCAGTGGCCGCCGCTGGGGGCGAGGTTGACCTGTTCGAGCAGGGTGTGGGTCTGGTCGGTGGAGTACACCAGCGGACCGGCGAAGCAGAACAGGAAGAAGAAGACCACGACGGCGAGTCCGACGACGGCCAGTCTGTTGCGCAGGAAGCGCCGGACGGCGAGTCGTGCGCCGGTGGCCTCTCGCGGCTCGGCCGCCTTCGTCGGGACCGCGTCCGGCTGGATGACGGCGCTCATGCCCGGCCTGCCTTCACTCGGGGGTCGATGATCCGCTGGACGATGTCGGCGAGCAGCGTGCCGGTGACGGTGGCGACGGCGATCACCAGGACGCAGCCCAGCAGTACGGGGTAGTCGGAGGACTGCGCCGCCGTCCAGAACAGCAGCCCCATGCCGGGGTAGTTGAAGAGCTGCTCGACGACCAGCGCACCGCCGAAGAGGACGGGGATGTAGTAGCCGAGCATGGCCACCACGGGTGTCAGGGAGTTGCGGAACACGTGCCGCACCAGGATGGCGCGGGACCGGGAGCCGCCCGCCCTGGCGGTGCGGACGTAGTCCTCGGAGAGGTTCTCCAGGGTGGCGGCCCGCATGTACCGGCTGAACACGGCGATCATGGAGGCCGCTCCCGCGAATACCGGCAGCACCAGGCCCTGCGGGTCGGAGAAGACCTGGCCCAGGGTCTCGCCCTGCGGAGCCTGCGAGGGGAACCACGCCAGCTCCTGGCTGAAGACGAGCACCAGGATCAGCCCGAGGAAGTACACGGGCGTGGAGTACGCGATGAAGCTCAGCGTGGTGATGACGTAGTCCGCGGCCTTGTTGCGGCGCACGGCCTGCCACATGCCCATCGGGATGGCGAGGACGAGACCCACGACGGCCGACAGCAGGGTGAGGACCAGGGTCTTCGGCAGTCGTTCGCCGATGAGCTGGGAGACCGGCTCGTTGAGGGTGTAGGAGGTTCCGAGGTCCCCGCGCAGCAGCTGTCCCAGGTAGTGGAAGTACTGCACGGGCAGGGACTTGTCGAGGCCCTGTTCGTGGTTGAAGGCGGCGATCTGCTGTGCGGTCGCCTGGGGGCCGAGGATCCCGCGCGCGGGGCCGCCGGGAAGCGCGTGCAGCAGGCCGAAGACGACGATGGTCACGATGACGATCACCGCGACGGCCTGGAGGACACGTCTGATCAGATACGAGGAAGTACTCATGTGTTTTCCGGTCGCTTCGTCTCTGTGGCGCGCGGGCGTCACCTGGACAGGGGCGTCACCGCGGCAGGGATGCCGGGGTGACGCGGGTGCGCGAGGGGTGGGCGCGGGCCCGGGCCGGCCGCCGGTGCGGCCGGGCGCCCCGGGCCCGCGCGGGCACCGACCGGCCTACTTGGTCCACTTCCACATGGCCGGGTGGAAGTTGGCGAGCGAGTCCTGGGAGAAGCCGCCGAGACCGTTCCTGACCACGGAGATCTGGTAGTCGGGCTCCGGCAGCCAGATCACCGGGAGGTCCTTGGCGAGCGCGGCGCTGTAGTTCTGCACCGCCTCGTCCGAGGAGGACGTCGTGGTCTGGGTGATCAGCTTGTCGACGGCGGCGTTGGAGTAGCTGCCGAAGTTGGAGCCGCCGCCCGTGGCGAAGAGCGAGTCACCGCTGGGGTAGGCCGGGAAGTACCAGCTGCCCGCGGTGCCGAAGAAGGACAGCTGCCAGGAGCAGCCGGCATCGCCGGACTTGCACTGACCGGCCTGCGAGAGCACGGAGTTGACCGGGGCGGTCTTGATGCCGAACTTGATGCCGGTCTTCGCGAACGACGACTGCAGGGCGCTCATCATGTTGTCGGTCACGGTCGAGCCGGACTGGGACAGCACCTGCATCTCGAACTTGGTGCCCTTGTCGACGCCCGCGCCGCACTGGTTCGCGCCGGTGCCGGGGGTGTTGCACACCATGGTGCCGCCCTGCTCGGTCCAACCGTGGTCGGTGAGCAGCTTCTTCGCCTTGGCGGTGTCGAAGGGGTAGGGGTTGTTCTTCTGGTCGGACGAGACGAAGGACGACTCCTGGCCCTGCGGGATCGGGCCGTAGGTGGAGACGGCGCTGCCGTTGAAGACCACCTTGGACAGGGTCGTCTGGTCCACCGACATCTGGATCGCCTGGCGGGCGTACAGCTGCTTGAACACCGGCCCCATGGCGGGGTTGTTGAAGTTGTACGGCATGTAGGTGATCGCCCAGCCGCTCCACGGCTTGACCGAGTAGCCCTTGGCCTTGAAGGCGGCCTCCTGGCCGAGGTCCGAGGCGTTGATGTAGCCGTAGTCGACGGTGCCCGCGCGGAGGGCGTTCTCCTCGGCCTCGGTGGTGGTGAAGGGCAGCAGGTTGACGTTCTTGATGTTGGCCTTGCCGCCGCCGTCGTACTTCGCGTTGGCGGTCAGCTCGACCCGGCCCGCGGTGGAGAACGACTTGATGGTGTACGGGCCGCTGACCGTCTTCCACAGCGGGTCGCTCGCGTAGCCGGAGATCTTCTTGGCGGCGTTGTTGAGGTAGGTCCACACCTGCTTGGCGCCGGCGGCGGTACGGTCCAGGTCGGAGACGGCACCCGAGTCGCCGGTCTTGTCCCAGACGTGCTGCGGGATCGGGCGGATCATGCTCAGCTCGTTGGCGAGCATCCACTGCTGGTTGTAGGCCTTGTCGAAGGTGATCGTGAAGTGCGTGTCGTCGACCGTCTTGAAGGACGTCCAGTTGTCCGGCGCCTTGCCCGGGCTGTAGCTCGCCCAGTCCGCCTTGTTCGCCTTGACCAGGTTGAACCAGAACTCGACGTCGCGGGAGGTGATCGGCTTGCCGTCGCTCCAGTGCCGCTGCCCGAGGGTGATCGTCACGCTCTTGCTGTCCGCGGCGAACTTCGCGTCGGTGGCCAGCGAGTTGTCCTTGTTCCAGCCGACCGTGCCGGTGGAGCCGTCGTACGCGATCAGCGGCTCCCAGGCGGCCTGGGATATGGAGGAGTTGTTGGTGTTCAGGTGCGCGGCGGTGCCGATCGGGAGGATCCAGTTCGGCGTGAAGTTCGCCGGCAGCGCGTAGTCGATGGTGTCCGAAGACGCCGGACCGGACGACGAGGTGCCACCGCCGGAACAGCCGGTGACCAGCGCGCCGGTGATGACGGCGGCACCCGCGACGAGGGCCCAGCGGCGGCCGGCGGCCGTGGGAGCAAGGAACATGGCTCTCCTCAGAGTGAAAGAACCCGCAAACGTCATGGGAGGTCCCAAACCGGCGCCGCGGGGTCGGCGCTGCGTATGGCGACAGTCAACGACGGACACGCCGAACAAACAAACAAAAACGAATAACAACTAAGTTACTGCGATCTCGAAAAAAGTCCGATCCCCTCGTTCCGGGCGCCTTAATCGGTAGCTATGTACCGATTTGAGATAGATTTGATCTGCGTCAGCGCTCGCGGCTTTCCCAGGAGAGCCGTTCCCCGTCGGCCGGAACGGGCGTACTGTCTCCGCCACACCCACCACCGCGGAAGTTACTTCGTACATGACTGAAATAAGTGCACGGGACCGCAAGGGCACCAAGGGCGTGAACCCGAAAGGCACCGCACCGAAGGGCACCGCCCTCGCCACGCGGGTCCTCGAACTCGTCGCGTCGGGGCAGGCGTCGTCCCGCGCCGAACTCGCGAAACTCCTCGGCACGGCCGCCTCCACCATCTCCCTGACCGTGGCCGAGCTGGTCGAGCGCGGGCTCATCGCCGAAGAGGGCACCCAGTCCTCGACCGGTGGCCGGCCCCGCAGGGTGCTCAGGGCCGGCAGCACCGACGAGTTCGCCGTCGCCGCCGACGTCGGCGGCCGCCATGCCCGGATCGGTGTGGTGCTCCCGGGCAGCGGAGTCCGCGACGTCGCCAACGTCCCCTTCGAGATCGCCGACGGCCCCGAGGCCGCGCTGCCGAGACTCGCCGACCACCTGGAGTCCCTCGCCGAACTCCGCGGACGCGACCGGCTCAGGGGCGTCGGACTCTCCCTGCCCGGGCCCGTGGACGTGGCGGCCGGCGCGGTCGTCCTGCCGTCCCGGATGCCCGGGTGGAACCGCTTCCCGGTCGCCGCCTGGCTGGAGGAGCGCTTCGGCGTCCCCGCCGTCGTCGACAACGACGCCAACTGCATGGCCGTCGGCGAGCAGAGCGTCCGGCCCGTCGCGCACCGGCGGACGATCACGGTGAAGATCGGCTCTGCCATCGGCGCCGGCGTCATCATCGACGGCCACCTCTACCGGGGCGCCACCGGAGCGGCCGGCGACATCACCCACATCCGCATCGAGAGCGGCGCCGACATCCCCTGCTCCTGCGGCAACACGGGCTGCCTGGAGACCGTGGCGTCCGGCGCCGCGCTCGTCCGCATCCTGCGCGAACGCGGACTGGACATCACCAGCACCGAGGACGTGGTCCAGCTCGCCACCGACGCCGACCCGGAGGCGACCCGCGCCGTCCGCAGGGCCGGCGAGCACCTCGGCCAGGTGCTCGCCGCCAACGTCAACTTCTTCAACCCGGAGGCCGTCTACCTCGGCGGTATCCTCTCCACCCTCGAACCGTTCGTCGCGGCGGTGCGCAGCCAGCTCTACGAGAGCTGCCACCCGCTGGCGACCGAACACCTCACCATCGAGCGGGCCATCCTCGGCGCCGACGCCGGACTCGTGGGAGTCGGGCTCTTCGCCCTGCAGCGCGCCCTGGCCCGCGCCCTGGGCGACGCGGGTGGCACCGGAACGGACCGATTCCACCCCGCCCTGTCCCCCGGAAACGGCTGACACCGGCCACAACTCCCGTCCCCCGAAGGGAAATCCCGCGCCGGGCCGCGTCCCACCGGGACGGGGCCCTCGGCAGCGGGCCGCCGCCGGGAACGAAGCCCGCGAGGAAGCGAAGAAAGTCCGGGCCGGGACCGCCGTCCACGGCCGGAGCCCCGCCCCGGGCCCGGCCGGCAGCCCGGAACCGCCCGGAGAAACCCATCCACCGCGCACCACCCGTACGAGGAGCCATGACGCACACCCGCACCGCCGTCGCCCACCCCGTCATCGCCGTCGCCGGCCTCGGCATCGAGTCCTCGACCTTCTCCCCCGCCCGTACCGAGGCACCCGCCTTCCATCCCGCGCGGGGCGCCGAAGTGTTCGACCGCTACCCCTTCCTCGCCCCGGGCGAGGAACTGCGCGAGGCCGCCGAATGGCACGGCGCCCTGGTCGGCAAGTCGCTGCCGGGCGGCACCGTCACCGCCGCCGCCTGGACCGCGCTCACCGACGAACTGATCGAGCGCCTTGCCGCGCTGCCCCGGCTGGACGGCCTCTGGTACGACATCCACGGCGCCATGACCGTGGAGGGCGTCGACGACGCCGAGGCGGTGCTGCTGGACCGCATCCGCGCCACCGTCGGCCCGGACGCGATCGTCTCCACCTCGATGGACCTGCACGGCAACGTCTCCCGTGAACTCGCCCACGGCAGCGACCTGATCACCTGCTACCGGATGGCCCCGCACGAGGACCACATGGAGACCAAGGAGCGCGCCGTGCGCAACCTGGTCGACCTCCTGGTCACCGGCGGCCCCCGCCCGGTCAAGGCCTGGGTGCCGGTCCCCGTCCTGCTGGCCGGCGAGCAGACCTCCACCCGGATCGAACCCGCGAGGAGCGTCTACGCGGCGGTCGACGAGGTCGAGGCCACCGCGGGTGTGACCGACGCGGCGATCTGGGTGGGCTACGCCTGGGCGGACGAGCCCCGCAACCGCGCCGTCGTCGTCGTCACCGGCGACGACACGGCGGCGGTGACGGCCGGGGCCGAACGGCTCGCCCAGGGATTCTGGGACGCCCGCGACGACTTCGACTTCGTCGCCCCGACCGGCACCTACGACGGACTCCTCGACGAGGCGCTCGCCTCCGACCGGCGGCCGTACTTCATCAGCGACACCGGCGACAACCCCACTGCGGGCGGCGCGGGCGACGTCACCTGGGGCCTGACCCGGCTCCTGGAACGTCCGGAGTTCCAGAAGGAGGACGGGCCCACCGTCATCTACGCCTCGGTGCCCGGCCCCGCCGCGATCGACACCGCCGTCGCCGCCGGGACCGGCGCCACGGTCACCGTCACCGCCGGCGCCGACGTCGACGACCGGCACGCCGGCCCCGTCACCCTCACCGGCGTGGTCCACGCGATACGGCACGGCGACCGGGACGCCGAGACCGAGGTCGTCATCCGCGTCGGCAGCGTGTACGCGATCCTCACCAGGCTGCGCAAGCCCTACCACCACGAGCACGACTTCACCGACCTCGGCCTCGATCCGCGCTCCGCCGACATCGTGATCGTCAAGATCGGCTACCTCGAACCCGAGCTGTTCGACATGTCGGTCGGCTGGAAGATGGCCCTCACCCCCGGTGGGGTCGACCAGGACCTGGCGCGCCTCGGGCACCGCCGCATCCGCCGCCCGATGTTCCCCTTCGACCGTGACATGCCGGCCCCGGACCTGACGGCCCGTGTCATCCCGGCCTCCGACGAGCCGCTCACCGGGGACGACGAGTGAGGGCGCACACCACCAGGCCCGCGCTGGAGATCGCCGTCACCTCGGTGGCCGGCGCCCGGGTCGCCCTCGACCACGGAGCCGATCGCCTCGAACTCTGCACCGGTCTGGAACTGGGCGGACTCACCCCGTCCGCGGCCCTGGTCGAGGCGGTCGCCGCGGTGGGTCTGCCGGTGCAGGTACTGGTCCGCTGCCGGCCGGGGGACTTCGTCTACGCCCCCGAGGAGATCGCCCTGATGGCGGCAGAGGTGCGCTCGGTGATCGCCTCCGGCGCCTCCGGGGTGGTCGTCGGCGCGCTCGGCACCGACGGCGGCCTCGACACCAACGCCGTCTCCCGCCTCGCCGCGGCGGCACACGACACGGGCCGCCCCGTCGAGGTGACCCTGCACCGCGCGATCGACCAGTCCGCGGACCCCGTCGCCGCCGCCGCGCTGTTGCCCGCCCTGGGGCTCACCCGGGTGCTCACCTCGGGCGGCGCCCCGACGGCCGTACAGGGCCTGGCCCGCCTCGCCGCCATGGTCGAAGCCGCACCCGGGGTCGAGGTGATGGCGGGCGGCGGGGTGCACCCGGCCGACATCCCGCGACTGACCGCCGCCGGGGTGGCCGCCGTCCACCTCTCCGCGAAGCGCCGGGCCGCACCCCGGCCCCGGGCCGCGTGGATCCCGCTGGGCGCCGCCGGGTCGTCGGCCGACCAGGACACCCACTTCGTGACCGACCCGGCGGTGGTCGCCGAGTCCAGGAGACTGCTGGAGTCCGGGACGACGACACAGACACCGGCCTGAGGGGCCTTCCGGGGGCGTCCGGCGGGCCGGTGTGCCGACTCCCGTCCCGGGCGGGCGATGCCGGTGCCCGGCTTGCGGAACGGCCCTACGGCGATGGGAGGATCGGGCGTGCCCTACCACATCGTCACCGTGACCGGCTCGCACCGCTCCGGCTTCGGCCTCCAGGTCGAACCCGCCGTCTCCATCAAGGAGTTGGCGGCCCGCGTCGCCGACTCCGAGGTACCCGTGCGGGGCGACACCCTGCTGCTTCTCTTCCCCGGGTACCGGCACGGGCGGGCGATCCTGGCGGACTTCGCGATGGAGGCGTGGCGGGACGGCGACACCTACTTCAGCCGGAGCCATCCGGACGATCCCGAGTTCACCCTCGTCATCGGCACCGAGCGCGGACCGGAGGACCTCCCGCCGGGCACGGAGATCTGGCTGGACGACTCCGCTCCCACCGGCGGAGCACGCAGTGACGGCTGGCGCCGGATCATCGCGCGGTTCACGGACCTGCCGTGGGTGCGGGTCGATCCCGACACGGGCCCGGAGACGATGCCGCCCCGCCGGTCGCCCTCCGGACCTCCTGGACCGCCTGGACCTCCCGGACTGCCCGGAGATCCCGGACTGCCCGGAGATCCCGGAGATCCCGAGACGTGAGGTCCCGGAGCGATCCTCGTCAGCCCGCGCCGCCACGGCCGCCCGCGCCGCCCGCCGCGCCGCCCCCGCAGCCGAGGCCCAGACAGATCCCGCCGGTGCCTCCGTCCCCGCCACGGCCGCCGTCGCCGCTGCCCACCGCGGCTCCGCCCGTGCCGCCCGTACCGCCGCCCGCGCTGCCGCCGCAGATCCCGGCGCAGATCCCGCCGGCGCCGCCGGTGCCACCCTGACGGCCGGGCGCACCGGTCGTGCCGGTGCCACCGCCCGCGCTGCCGTTGCACAGTCCGGCGCAGATCCCGCCACGGCCGCCGTCGCTGCCGTTGACGGTGCCGTCGCAACTGCCCGCGCACAGCCGGTCGCCGATCCGCACACTTCCGTCGCCCGCTCGGACGGGCCCGAACCGGGCGTCGGTGAACCGGCCGATGCCGGCGCCCGGCGGGACACCGTCGGCGGGAAGCGGCCGACCGGCTACCGGGGCCGGGCGGCCGTGCGCCATCGGTGCCGCCGACGCGGTCGGTGCCGTCGCGCCGACCGCGACACCGGCGGCCAGAGCGGCGGAGACCGTGAGACCGAGGCGGGCGGTCCAAGAACGTGTACGCATGGCTTTCCTCATTCCGGGGCGTTTTTCCGTACGGTGGCGCACCGTGGTGCGATTCCCGTTCCTTTCGGATGCTCCGGCCCGCAATGGGCTGGAGCATCCGAAAGCAGCGGTGGGGGAATTCCTGAATTCCTCAGGAGCCGAAGAGTGAATTCAGGCCGAGCAGGGCGTCCCAGTTCGCGGCCCAGTTCCCGTCGCGGAATTTCCTGTCCCAGGTGTCGAACTCCTTCTCGGAGATCTTGTACTTCCTGACCACGTCGGCCCTGTCCGCGTTCCCGGACTCGACGGCCAGCACGATCCGTACCTTGTCCAGGCCCGACAGGTCCGACCCGGGTTTGTCGGGCAGGTCACCGAACGTGAGACAGCCCGGCTTTCCCGGCTTCCCGGGTTCCCCCGGCCGCCCGGGCGCGCCGCCCTTCCCGCCCTCCCCACCCCGGCCGCCCTCCCCGCCGTGCCCGCACAGGGACGGGGCGGCGGCCGGGGCCGTGTGACCGGTGACGGCGGCACCCGGCGCGGCGTGGGCGGTACACGCGGTACCGGTGGCAAGGGCCAGCGAGGCCACCGCCAGGACCAGTGGACGCTGCCAGCGAGTTGTGGACATGAGAGTTCTCCGTGTTCCTTGATCATCGGGGGGGGTGGGGAGCGGGTACCGTGAGCGGCCCTCCGCCCGCCCACCCCACCTGGCCGGGGTCCGCGTCAGAAGATGCTGCCGCCGCCGGCGCCACCGGCTCCGCCCACGCCGCCGAAGAGCACGCCGAGGCCTCCCGCACCGCCCCTGCCTCCGCTGCCGCCCTGGAGGACGCCGAAGCCGCCGTTGCCGCCCCTGCCGCCGTTGCCGCCCTGCAGGAGGCCGTCGCCGCCGGAGCCACCGGAACCGGCGCCACCACCGAACAGGCCCGTGCCGCCGCGACCGCCGGAGCCGCCGTCACCGCCGATGACCCCGTCACCGCCGCCGCCACCGCCACCGCCGCCACCCCCGGAGAGGATGCCGTCGCCGCCGCTGCCACCCCTGCCGCCGTCACCTCCGACGCCAAGGACGCTGCCGCCGCCCGAGCCGCCGGAGCCCCCGCCGCCACCGATCAGGCCGCCGCCACCGGCACCTCCGTCACCACCGGCCCCGCCGCCCTGGACGAGTGCCGCCACCCGCGTCGCGGGCATCGGGGCGGCGGTCGCGGCCGACGCCGGCAGGACAACGGCTCCGGTGACGACCGCGGCCGAGGCGGCGAACGTCGCCAGGACGAGGCCCCGCCGCCTGGAACGGACACCGGGGCGGGCGGCACGGCCGCCGGACCGGAAATTGCTGCCGGCCGAAAAGAAACGGTTCATGGTATTTCTCCTGACGAAACAACGGCCGGCGGATCATTTACGACTGGATCGCCGCACCGGGAGGATGTGCCGGGCCTCGTTCACGTTTCCGGAGTTCCGATTTCCGGTTGGGCCCGCACCTCAAGTAGGCCCCGCGGCCGGCGCACGGTCACGTTCCGAGGGGTCGTGACTTGACCGGCGGGAGCGGATCGGGTAAAGCCGCGCACTATTCGGCGTTGAACAGCTTCCAGTGCCCCTCGGAGACGACCTCGACGCCGTCCTCGGTGACCTTGATGGCGGTCTGCGCGTCCATCGCGTACGCCGGGCCCCGCATCGCGGCAGCCCATCGCTCCGCCGCGGCCATGGTGTTCTCCGGACAGTCGGGACTGTCGAGATGCGGGAAGACGGAGAAGTCGACGACTCCCAGCGCGCTGTCGTCACCCGTGGGCGGCCGCCAGCCGACGAACTCCTCCCCCACACGGGGAGTCAGCACCATGCTCCCGGCACTGAGTCCGACGTAGACCGTGTCGCGCAGCGAGGGGAAGAGCGCGGCCAGTCCCGACTCCCGCATCCAGTGACACAGGTACAGCGGATCGCCGCCGTTCACCAGCAGGACGTCCGCCTCCCGGACCCAGGAGACCCAGCGTTCCGTGTCGATGCCGGGCAGGGCGGTGAGCTCCAGCACTCCCACCGACCGCCAGCCCAGCCCGGTCATCGGGCTGGGCGACCGGCCGCTGACGAAACGCCATGGCCCGCCCGGGTCCCCGTACGGACCTCCGTATCCCGCGGTCGGAATGCACAGGGCGTCGGCCTCGGAGAGCGGCTTGCCGAGCAGTTCGAGCAGCGCGGCCCGGATGCTCGCGTTCCTGACACCGGAATCGGTAAGGAGAAGCCTCATCACACCCCCGCGCTGACCGCCCCATCGAAGCACTCGGCAGTCGTCCACACCAGCGGGCGGGCACAGGTAGCCCTCGGGAAGCCCGGATCACCATGCCCGAGGCCCCTCTTTCGCCGGTCGCCCCTCGGGTCCGCGTCCTGGCGGACGGTTCTCCCCCGGTACTCCCGCGCGTAGGCCTCCGGCGTCGGCTATCGAGAGGGCGTCGCGGCGATCGTCGAGCCGCTGACCGGAAATGACCGCTCGTGGCAGACTCCGCGTCATGAGGTACTTCTGGGTGAGCGAGCGCGGTGACAAGTACCACGGCTGGGACGGCTGTCCGGCGCTCCGAGCCGAGCAGACCGCCGCCGGTTCCGGGGAGGGCCACGAGCGGCTCGACGTGACGCGGTACGACGGCGAGGACGCCGCACGGGCCGCCGCCCTGGAGCACGCCCAGTGCGAGGCACACGCCTGCTTCGCCCGGGGACGCGGCACGGGGCTCGCCCTGCTGGTGGTGCCGGACTACCGGCATCCGGCGGATGAGGGCCGGTCGGCGCGCCCTGACCCGCCGGCCGGGCACTGAGTTCCCGGCCCCGCCCGAAGCCGCCGCTTCGAGAGGGAGCAACCGGCCGCCGTCAGTGGTGGAAGAGCCGCAAACCGGTGCGGGCCAGCACGATCCCGAGCTCACGACAGGCTTCCTCGACCTCCCCGGACCTGACGGAGCCGTTCCTCACCCCGTCGCCGCGGTCAGGGCCCCGAGCGCACTCGCCTGGGTTCGCCAGTCGGACTGGTTGGGGGTGCCGCCGGCCCAGCGTTCGCCGAGGGTGTTGAGGGGGCTGCGGTCCCGTGTCCACAGGGTGTCGGCCTGCTTCTGGGCGTAACTCCGGTAGGCGGAGGAGCCGGTGGCCGCCGCGAGGTCGGCGAGGTGGCGCATGAAGATGCCCTTGAACTGCTTCTGGTTGTCGTCGCAGGACGCCGAACCTACGTCGCAGGACTCGGTGAGCACTCCCCCGCTGGTCAGCGCCGGGTTGCCGATCGCGGCGTCGGCCAGGGTGCGGGCGGTGGTCAGCAGGGAACCGTCCCCGGTCGACCTCCACAGTTCGGTGAAGCCGCCGATGGCGAGTCCCTGGTTGTAACTCCACACGGTGGAACCGTTGTTGGCGCATGCCGAGGTGAGGCCGTCGTTCACGAGACCCGATGAGTCGATCATCCCGCTGGCCCGGTACCAGGCCGCGGACGTCGTCGCCCGCTGGAGCCACACCGTGTCGCCGGGCAGGCGCTGGTGCAGTGCGGTGGTCAGCCAGAGGTACTGACCGTTCGTCACCGCGTTCTTGTAGGTCCGCTCCCGGTCCCACCACACGCCACCGCCGCAGGTGCCGGGATCCCAGAATCCCTGGATGTAGTTGGCGATGGTGACGGCCTCGTCGAGGTACCGGGGGTCGTGGGTGAGGTCGTACGCGTCGATCCAGGCGATCGCCCACCAGCCGGAATCGTCGATGCTGCGGCTGATGAAGTCGCCCTCGATCGCGTCCGAACTGCGTACCCCGGCGGCGAAGACACCCTTGTTCCGGTCGAAGGTACGCGCGACGACCCAGTCGTAGTCGTGCGTGCCGGTGGTCCTGGCGAAGTCGATCAGGGCGGTGAGGGTCGCGGCCGAGTTCCACCAACTGCTCGGCCACCAGCCGTTGTAGGGGTCGTACGACGCCATGAGGGCGTCCGCCGCCGCGCGCGCCCTCGTCGGTACGGGCCTCACCCACGCCGTGCAACTGCCGTCGCTGTGGCTCGCTTCCCGGCCGCAGGCGCGCACCGCCCCGCCGTAGAGGAGCCCGCGCGGGTCGCGGGTCGCGTACATCGTGGTGCGGGTGCCGGTGGCTCCGGAAGGCGTCGCGGTCCGGCCGAGGGAGGAGCCGTCCGGCCAGGTCGTACCGCCGTCCCAGGAGCGGTCGAGCCAGATCTCGTCGCCGGCGCCGCCGGTGTCGATGCTCGCCCAGGCCATGGCGTTCCTCTGGTCCAGGTGCAGCCGGATCGTGCGGCCGTGGAGGGTGGTGGACGGGACCGGCTGGTCGTCGCCGGACGCCTGGCCGGCACTCGTGCCGTCGCACAGGGTGTCGCACACGGTGGGATACACCCAGTTCGTGCAGCCGACCCCGGCCGCGTCGCCGCACGCCCTGACGAGTCCGCGCCGGTGGTTGCGGGGGTCCGTGATGTTGTACATCAGCGTTCTGGTGCCGGTCCAGGTGCCCGGGATGCTCGCCTTTCCGAGCAGCCCCTCCCAGGTGGCGCCGCCGTCCCAGGAGCGGTCCAGCCACACGGAGTCCCCGGTCACCCCGGCGTCGATGCTGGCCCAGGCCATGTCGTCCGCGTCGGACACGTGCAGTTCCAGGCGGCGGCCGTTGAGATCCTTGTTCGGTACCGGGAAGGTCTCCTGGCGGGCCTGGGAGGGGTCGAGCGTGTCGCAGGCCAGTACGCAGACCTGGGTCGCGGCAAAGGCCGGTGTCGCGACCGGCACCAGGCCGGCGAACGCGAGGGCGGTCGCCACCAGCACACCGAGCACCCGCCACCTGACAACGATGTCCGAGCTGCGCGAGAACATCGGCACCCGCCTCGATTTCACGATAGGCAACGACGGTCGGCGTGCACGGCGCAGACCGAGGACCCCTGCCGGGCCGGCCCCGGGACCGCCCCTCTCCGCCCCGCCTCCACCAACAAGGCAGTGAACCGGCTTGACGGGGCCGCGTCAAGCGCAGGGCGACCCGGCTCGCGAGAGGATCGTCCCACCACGTTGCGAACCACCCGAGACGGAGCCACACATGGGAACAGCATCGGTCAGTCGTCTGGAGGAGACGGCGAACCCGCCGTGATGCCCCTGCGCGTGGACTCGGCCAGGACTCCGCCCCGGTTCCGCGGTCTGCGGATCCGCCGAGGGGATCCGCAGACGGCGTTCACGCGGCCCTCCTTTCGGGTTCGGCCTGTTGGTCAGTGGTCGAGGAGGGCGATGCGGATGGCTCGTTCGACGTGGGCCGCGGTGTTGGCGTAGCCGTCGGCGTTGGGGTGGACCAGGGTGACGCGCTTGTTGATGGGAGCGCAGTTGAGCAGGGTGCCGGAGAGCTTGGCGGGCCAGTAGTCCGCGGCGTCGCCGCAGATTCCCTCGACCCACTTGGTGCCGGCGGGCTGGCAGGCGTCGTGGCCCACGCTGGATGAGTAGACGTCGACGTAGCGGTCACCGAAGAAGTCCGTGACGCGCTTGATGCTGCTGTTCAGCGGTTCGAGGACGTGGTCGCGGAGCCAGTCGACGTCGGCGTGTTTGACCGCGCCCAGCTCGGTGAGGGAGAGGCGGTTGCAGGCGGTGCCCTCCTGCGGCAGGACGGCGGGATACCCGACGGTGATCACCTTGGCGTTGGGCGCGGCCTGGTGGACCTTGGCCAGCATCTGGATGTACTCGTCCTGGACCCGCGCCAGTTTGTCCTGGATGTTCTCCTCCCCCTCGGGAGGACTGGTGAAGTACTCGCGGCAGGACTTGCCGGGCGTCGCGCCCAGTTCGAGGCACTTGAGGAGCATGCCGCCGAACGGCAGGCTGTTGCCGCCGACACCGACGGTGACGATGTCGGTCTGGTCGTTGAGCCTCGCCCGCTGGATCTGCGGGTCCACCGCGGTCCAGCCTCCGGCCGGGGGCTGGACCGGGCTGATCGGCGTCTGCCTGGTGTCGGCGACGTCGGCGATGGTGGCGTTGCCGCAGCTGACGTTGGTGAGGTGGACGGGCTTGCCCGGCGGGAACTCGTCGAGCTCCCGCTCGACGACGCCGGGGTAGGCGTCGCCGGTGCGGTCACAGCCGTCCCGCGACGCATCGCCGAGCGGGGGCTGCGGGGCTCCGACGAACCCGCCGGCGGTGTACGAGTCGCCCAGCGCGGCCCACTGATAGTGATCAGCCGCGCCGGCGGAACCCGCGGGCACCAGCGCGGACACCGCCAGGGCGAGACCCACGG
Organism: Streptomyces sp. NPDC001068; assembly: GCF_042897315.1. Lineage (NCBI taxonomy): Bacteria > Bacillati > Actinomycetota > Actinomycetes > Kitasatosporales > Streptomycetaceae > Streptomyces > Streptomyces sp. NPDC001068. The sequence goes on from NZ_JBIAYD010000002.1 coordinate 204,207, forward strand.
CCAGTGCCCTCGTCCGCAGGCGGGAGACGGGGGGCCGCAGGGCTCCCCTGGGACGGGACGGCAGGGCCACGGCTGCCGGTCGGCCCCTGGACATCGGACGCATCCGCGTTCTCCATTCACTCAAGGTAGTCGGACGACTACGGAATGAAGCTAGGTGAGGGCATGTCATCGCTGGAGGGGCACGCCGGGTAAACCACCCGAGCGTGGTGTCCCGAAGTTCCGGGCCACGGTGACTGCGCCGGTGGCCGACCCCCCGGCCGGGACGTCGTCGAGGCCGCTTGCGCCGAGCGTGCTCCTGGCTCCCGCCCACCCGCTCGGCGCGCGTGTCCCGGCCCCGGGCCCGGTCCCGTCCCGCTTCGGACTCGGAGACCGGTCACGGTCAGACCCTCTGGCCTCGTGATCCGCCGGACGGGGCCTGTCCGCGCCGGCGCCCCTTGGGCCGGCGCGGGTAGGGGAAGAGGCGGGGGCGGCGCTTGGCCGCGACGTCCTCGACCCAGCCGAAGAGGAGGATCGCCAGGCATATCAGCGGTACGGCGATCACGAGCGGCGTCCACTGGCTCGCCAGCAGCCACTGCGCGTGATCGTAGAAGAAGGCGTTGCTCCACAGTGGGTCGATCAGCGGCTCGGTCAGCACGAGGGCGAAGGAGTGCCACAGGTAGACCGTCACCGCGCGGGAGTTGAGCAGGCTGATCACGCCGTTGAACCGCTCCAGCGGTTTGGGCCACCGCTCCCACGACGGGCTGAGGTGGAGCAGCAGCAGTACCGCCCCGAACGACCAGAGCGCCTGGGCGACCGGCACCGCCTCGAGGTCGTGCCCGAGGCGCGGGTTGTCCACCGGGGACCGCAGCAGCCACCAGTAGCCGAACAGCAGCACCAGCGGTGCCAGGGACGGCACGACGTACTGCGGAATCCGGCGGAGCAGCCCCTCCTGGTGGGCCATGCCGAGCAGCCAGCAGGCGCCGAAGGTGGTGAAGTCGGTGGCGGCCTCCATCAGCCGACCGGCCTGGTCGACCAGGCCCGAGTTGACGAGGAACGCGAGTGCCAGCGGCACCAGCAGGGTGACCCAGGGCAGGCGGCGCATCGCCTTGAGCATGAGCGGCGACAGCAGCACGTACCAGAGATAGGCGCGCAGGTACCACAGCGGCACACAGATCTGTTCGGCCCAGGAGGCGGGCAGGTGCCCGCCGAAGGTGTGCAGCGAGGCCCCGAACGGCGGCTCGCTGAGCGGCAGGACCCAGTAGGCCAGTTCAGCCCACCACCAGTGGGGGTGGTGGTCGTAGTGGGGGCCCCAGCCCTCCAGCAGCATGAGCGGCACCACGACCGCGCCGAACAGCCACATGGGCGGCAGCAGTCGGCGCAGCCTGCCGCGGATCACGCTCAGCGCCGGCCGTTCGAGGGAGCGCACCATGAGTGATCCGGCCAGCGCGAACATGACGCCCATGGACGGGAAGACGATCGGCAGCCAGGTCCAGCTGAAGTTGTGGTAGACGACCACGCGGACCAGGGCGAGCGCGCGCAGCAGGTCGAGGTAGCGGTCGCGGCCCGGTCTCCGTGCGGGGGCCGGGGTCGCCTCCTCGGGTTCCTCGGACCGCGCGGCGCGCGGCGCGGGCAGCGCGGCGGGGTCGATCACCCGCAGGGCGACGGTGGAGGAGTCCTGGACGCCGAAGGCGTCCCGTTCCGCGGTACTCATGAGGATGTCGCCCCCGTGGTGACGTCGAGCCCCACCTCACCGGTGCGCCGCAGCTTCTGCCAGCGCAACCGGCCGCCGGTGAGCGCCGTGATGAAGGACTGCAGCAGCACCATGTACATGAGCACCCGGTAGACGACCTGCTGGGCCGGGAGCGTGATCAGGTGCCACGCCTTCTCCTTGTCCAGGCGGAACGACCACCAGGCGCAGACGGCCTGCAGGGCCATCACGGCGAACCAGGCGGCGAGCGTCCGGTACGCGTCGACGAAGACCACGCCGTAGACCATGCCGATGTCGATGGCGGGCGCGAGCATCGGGGTGACCACCATGAACAGGGCGACGAACGGCAGGCCCACCCGGCCGAAGTGCCCGGCGGCACCGCGCTCCAGCACCGCGTGCCGGTGCTTCCACATCGCCTGCATGGTGCCGTAGCTCCAGCGGTAGCGCTGCGACCACAGTTGCTTCATGCTCACCGGCGCCTCGGTCCAGGCGCGCGCGTTCTCGGCGTAGACGACCTTCCAGCCGGCCCGGTGCAGTCCCATGGTCACGTCGGTGTCCTCGGCGAGCGTGTCGTCGCTCATGCCGCCCACCTGCTGGAGCGCCGTGCGGCGGAAGGCGCCGATCGCGCCGGGGATGGTCGGCATGCAGTTGAGCACGTCGTACATGCGTCGGTCGAGGTTGAAGCCCATCACGTACTCGATGTGCTGCCAGGCACCGATCAGTGTGTCGCGGTTGCCGACCTTGGCGTTGCCGGCCACCGCGCCGACGCGCGGGTTCCCGAAGGGCTGGACCAGTTCCCGGACGGTGACGGGTTCGAAGACCGTGTCTCCGTCCATCATGACGATCAGGTCGTACGAGGCGGCGGCCACACCGGTGTTGAGGGCGGTCGGCTTGCCGCTGTTCGGCTGCCGGATCAGCCGGACCATCGGCAGGCCGAGCTCCTCCACGATGGCGGAGGTGTCGTCGGTCGACCCGTCGTCGACCACGATCACTTCGATGGGGTGGTCGCTTCTGGCCAGTGAGAGCAGGGTGTTGGCGATGCACTCCTGCTCGTTGTACGCCGGTACCACCACCGTGACCGGTTCGGTGACGGGTTCGCCCCAGGAGAAGCCCGGTCTGCGGATGCGCCGAACGTGGATGGTGGACAGCACCAGCATGAGCCCGAACCGCGCCATGACCAGCACGCCGACGACGGCGAGGAGGCCGACCAGCCACGGCAGCAGGCGTACCGAGAACGTGGTGCACCACAGGAACGCCTTGCCGACCCAGAGGTTGTAGCTGGTGACTCTGGTGTTGGCGGAGCCGGTGCCGAGTGCCTGGCCGATCGTCCTGAAGGTGTAGCCCTCCGCCTTGAGTTTGTGGATGATGACCGGCAGCGCGGCCAGCGTCTGCGCACGGTTGCCGCCCGCGTCGTGAAGCAGGATCATCTCGCCCTGGCCGGGCAGGTCGGGCATGGCGGACTTGACGATGGCGTCGACGCCGGGGCGCTTCCAGTCGTCGGTGTCCTTGTCGATGAAGGCGGTCAGGTACCCCTCCGACCCGGCCTGCCGGGTCACCGGCCACGACCAGTCGTCCAGCGCGTCCACGGTGGAGGAGTAGGGCGGCCGGAACAGGCTGGAGTGGATGCCCGCGACTCCGGCCAGCGCGAGCTGGGTCTCGCCCAGTTCCCAGGTGAGCCGGGTTCCGGAGTGCAGCGCGAGGTCGGGGTGGGTGAAGGTGTGCAGACCGATCTCGTGGCCGTCGGCCACGATCTGCCGGATCAGCTCCGGGTTGCGGGTGACCATCGAGCCGGTGACGAAGAAGTCGGCGCCGACGTTCTCCTCCTTGAGCACCTTGAGGATCTTCGGCGTCCACTGGGCGGACGGTCCGTCGTCGAAGGAGAGGACGACGGTCTTGTCCGGGATCGTGTAGTTGACCGGTTCGGTGTTCCGGTCGCCGCGCGCGTCGACGATCGGCCCGCCCTCCAGCACGCTGGTCGGGACCGTGCCCTTGTCCACCGAGACGGCGATGCGCTCGTCGTGGAAGACCTCGTTGTTGGCCATGCCCCGAAGGACCATCAGCGCCAGCAGGGTCGCCAGCACGGTCACCGGCAGGAAGAAGCGCAAGGGTGGTGCGGCGAGCCGGCGGGGGCGCGCGATGGACTGCCGGGAGCGTTGGCGGCGGGAGCGGGACATGGACTTCCTGGTCGGTCGCGTCTGGACTACTGCGCGGTGGCTGTCGCGGGGCTCGACGCCACCGTGCCGGACAACGCCGTTCCGGCGTCCGACGCGGTGGCGTCGGGCGTGGTCACCGCGGTGGTGGCCGGTGCGGACCCGGCGGCGCCGGGGGCGGCGGGGAGCGGCGCGTCGAGGTACTGGCCGGGGGGCGTGGTGTCCGCGGTGCCGGGGACGGTGAGCGCGGGTGCCTGCGACTGGGTTCCCGCGAGTCCCGAGATCATCGCGACCACGAATCCGGTGCAGACGAGACCCAGCAGCCAGCCGAGACCGCGCAGGCGGCGGCCGCGCAGACCGGTCTGGTCCACAAAGACGGGAGCCGACTCGGCCTCCGTGGAGGCAGTGGTCATCGACAGCCTCGAGCTTCCTTTGGTCGTGGTGCAACTGCCGGCTCGGCGCTGCCAAAAGCAATAAATAGTAAGAAGAAATGATCAATATGCGAGGCAAGGAGGTCATCCCACCCGCTCCCGATCTTGCCGCCAGATTAGTATGGAGATTCAGTGAATGTCACGCGGGTCTCGTAGAGTTCCTGCTGATCAGCTTGCCTCCAGCCCGATCGGACCTCCCGCATGGCCACAGCCCGCCGCAACCGCCCGACGGTCGCCGCCATCCTCATGGTCGCCGTCGCCTTCCTGGCGGGTGCCTGCGGCGACGCCGGGAGCGAGGGGGGCGCCAAGTCGGGTACGGCCGCCACCGAGGCCGCGCGCTTCCAGGTCTCGTCCATGCTCAGGCCGTCCGGCCGCGCACTGGGCGTCGTCGACGACAAGACGCCCTGGCAGTACGGCATCGTCACCACCTTCACCAAGGAGGCGGGACGGGCCCCCGACATCCGCGAGTACTACAGCTCCTGGGGCGACGACTTCGACGCCGAGGGCAACGCCTTCCTCTGGCGGCACGGGCAGCTGCCGATGATGGCGCTGGTTCCCTCCGACACGTCGCTCGCCGACATCGCGCAGGGCACCGCCGACGCCTACATCCGCCGCCTCGCGGGTCAGGTCGCGGCCTACGACGGGCCCTTGGCCCTCTCCTTCGCCGGCGAGATGAACGGTCCGTGGAACTCCTGGGGCCCCCGGCACGCCGAGCCCGCGGATTTCGTCGCGGCCTGGAAGCGCGTGCACGACGTCTTCACCGCACAGGGCGTCACCAACGTGATCTGGGTGTGGACACCGCACGTCGTCGACTCGGGCACCACCGCGGCCCTCCGCCCCTACTACCCGGGCGACGCCTACGTCGACTGGGTCGGGCTCATCGGCTACTACGGGCCGATCGACGGCGTCGCCTTCTCCAGCCTGTTCACCCCGACCCTGCGCCGGGTCGCGGACTTCTCCGGCAAACCGGTCCTGATCGCGGAGACCGGGGTGGCGCAGGGCGCGGACAAGGCGGCGCACATCCGGGACCTGTTCCAGGGTGCCGCGAAGGCCGGCGTCATCGGCCTCGTCTGGTACGACCAGCGCAAGGACTGGCCGGGCGGCGACCAGCTGATGGACTGGCGGATCGGCACCTCGACCGGGGCACTGGCCGCGTTCCAGGTGGAGTCGGGCCGCAGCGGCTTCGGCCATCCGTTCAGGAACGACTGACCCGGAGCGGGCAGGGCACATCGGGCACAGGCCCACAAGAAGGACGCTCATCACCTCGCACCGGTGCGACCGGAACACGCGGGTGCCAATCCCGATCAGGGGGGATCACGGAGATGACGACGGAATCGTCGCCGGGCCAGGGGACTTCGCAGGAGGAAGCCGGCTGGGCCTTCCGGCCCCGGCCCCGCAGGCCGGCCACCGCGGCGCACTCGTACGAGGACCGGTGGCGGCCGGAAACGGACCCGTCCCGGGACGGCGGCCCGTCGGCCGAGCCGTACGGAACACCCCTGGGCACCCGGTGGGACACCACCATGCCGCTGCGTTTCCCCCAGCCACGCGAAGGCGCACACGAGGCCGTTCCCGAGCCCGGTCCCCGGGCGGTCTCCCGTCCCCTCCCCGCCACCGCCTCCGCGCGGCCGAACCACCCCGCGGACGCGGACGCCGGCCGCGAACAAGCCCGCAGGCCCAGGCCGGTGGGGCGGATCGCGCTCACCCTCGCCGTCCTCGTCGCCGTCGGCGGGGGCGCCGCCGCCCTGGTCGAGCAGGAGGACGCGACCGCCGTCGCCGCGAAGCAGCTGACGCCGGCGTGGCAGGCCCCGGCCGCCGGGGCCGACGACACGCTGATCGGCAGCTGGCTCACCGACGGCCTGCTCGTCCGCGCCGGCAGCCGGGGCGGCCTGCGCGCCTACGACCTCACCGACGGACGGCAGGTGTGGAGCGCCACTCCCTCCGCCGCCGACGCCGAACGCGGCACCGTCCCCTGTGCGATGTCCCCGACGACCGGCCCCCGTGGCATCGGCACCGTCGCCTTCGGCAAGGACGGCAGCACCTGCACCTGGCTGGCCGGCGTCCAGGCCTCCAGCGGGAAGATCCTCTGGTCCATACCCCTGACCAGCGCGCGGCACCCCACCGCGACGACCGTCACGACGTACCTGCAGGGCGATGTCGCCACCGTCGTCGGCGAGAACTTCCTCGGCGGCGTGAACATCCGCACCGGCAGCCGCGCATGGGGCTACAAGGCCCGCGGTCACTACTGCAACGCCTACGGCTGGGGCACCGGCGGCACCGTGCTGGTGGACGACTTCTGCCTCGACCGCAAGACCAGGTTCACCCTCACCGCGTACGACGGCAGGACCGGGAAGCGGATCTGGCGAAGAGCCCAGAGCGCGCACTCCGAGGTGACGCACATCCTGTCCGGCGCTCCTCTGGTGGCCGCCGTCCACACGGCCCGCCAGGACGCCGTGCGGGTGCTCGGCACCACCGGCACCGGCCGCAAACTGGCCGTGGGCGACGACGAGCTCACCGACGGCAACGGCACCGGGGCCGACCACTCGGCGCGGCTCATCGGCGACGTCCTGGTCACCCCGGCCTCGGTCGCCGGCGGCACGGCGATCGACGGCTTCGACATCACCACCGGCGCCAGGCTCTGGACCCACCGGTCCGCCGCGCTCGCCGTCCCGGCCTCCCGCGAGGGCGACAAGGTGTACGCCGTGACCACGTCCGGCTCCGCGCAGCTCGTCACCATCGACCCGCGCTCGGGTGCCGCCACCCCGGTCGCGGGACTGCCGGCCGGGACCGGGAAGTGGGACTTCGTCTCGGGCACGGTCTACGTCACTCCGGACGGCGGCGTGCTGGAACTCAGCGCCCTCGGGTCGAACGGCGGTGTGCGGCTCTACCGGTAGACCCCGCCCCGCGATTCATCGGTTCCCCTTCTCAACGCGATGACCGACAGCTGTTGGACTTCTGAATCGTCGATTCCTAGGCTCGGCCGGGCAGGTCTTCCGGACAGAGGACCTGACCACTTGTCTTCCACATCCGGAGGAGACATCCGATGAAGCAACGCACGATCGGCGGACGGACGGTGTCGGCGATCGGGCTCGGCGGTATGCCGATGTCCATCGAGGGCCGCCCCGACGCCCGCAGGTCGATCGAGACGATCCACGCCGCGCTCGACGCCGGTGTCACCCTCGTCGACACGGCCGACGCGTACCACCGCGACGCCGGCGAGGTCGGACACAACGAGGAGCTCATCGCGCGGGCCCTGCGCTCGTACGGCCCGGGAGCGGACGAGGTGCTCGTCGCGACCAAGGGCGGCCATCTGCGGCCCGGCGACGGCAGCTGGACCGTGAACGGCGACCCGGCCCATCTCAGGCAGGCGGCCAAGGAGTCGGCCAGGCGGCTGGGCGTCGAGGCGATCGGCCTCTACCAGTTCCACCGCCCCGACCCGCGCGTGCCCTACGCCGATTCGCTCGGCGCGATCCGTGATCTGCTCGACGAGGGCGTGATCCGCATGGCCGGCATCTCGAACGCGACCGTGGCGCAGATCGACGAGGCCAACGAGATCCTGGGCGGTCGTCTCGACTCGGTCCAGAACCAGTTCTCGCCCAGGTTCCGCTCCAGTCTGGGCGAGTTGGAACACTGCGCCGGACTGGGAATCGCGTTCCTCCCCTGGAGCCCCCTGGGCGGTATCGCGAACGCGCCCGAACTCTCGGCGCAGCAGGCCGTTTTCCGAGAGGTCGCGGACGAGACGGGCGTCAGCGTCTACCGGGTGACCCTGGCCTGGGAGCTCGCCCTCGCACCCGTGGTGGTGCCGATCCCCGGATCCTCCCGCCCCGAGAGCATCCGTGACTCGGCGGCGGCCGCCGAGGTCGTGCTCACCCCGGACCAGATCTCCCGCCTGTCGGCGGCCTGAGGCGCACACCCACTCACGGACAAGGACCCGATCGTGAAGACGTTCAAGCTCCCGGGCACCGACATGGTCGTCCCGAACATCGTGCTCGGTCTGATGCGCATCCAGCACAAGAGCGACGCGGAGGTGCGCGAACTCCTCGCCACCGCCATGGACGCCGGCATCACCTTCCTCGATCACGCGGACGTGTACGGCAGTGAGCTGCACGGCTGCGAGCGCCGTTTCGCCGAGGCGATGGGGCTCAGCTCCGCGCAGCGGGAGAAGCTGGTCATCCAGTCGAAGGCGGGCATCGTCCGCGAAGGCCCCTACTTCGACTTCTCCTACGAGCACATCATGGAGTCGGTGGACGGCTCGCTCGAAGCTCTCGGCACCGACTACCTCGACATCCTGCTGCTGCACCGTCCGGACGCCCTGGTGGAACCCGAGGAGGTCGCGCGCGCCTTCGACGAACTCGCCACCGCGGGCAAGGTACGGGCCTTCGGCGTCTCGAACCACACCCCCCGGCAGATCGACCTGCTGACCCGCTACGTCAGGCAGCCGCTGGTGGTGAACCAGCTGCAGCTCTCGATCACGCACGCCCCGCTCGTCGCGCAGGGCGTCGCCGCCAACATGCAGGGCCTGGACCAGTCGGTCAGCCGTGACGACGGGCTGCTGGACTACTGCCGGCTGCACGACATCACCGTGCAGGCGTGGTCACCGTTCCAGGCGGGCTTCTTCGACGGACCGTTCCTGGGCTCGGAGCACCACGCCGACCTCAACGCCGTCATCGACCGGCTGGCCGCGAAGTACGGGGTGCCGCCCATCGCGGTCGCGACGGCCTGGATCACCCGCCATCCCGCCCGGATGCAGGTGGTCATCGGCACGACCACACCCCAGCGGGTCGCGGACGCGGCCCTCGGATCGGACGTACCGCTGACCCGTGCGGAGTGGTACGAACTCTTCCGCGCCGCGGGCCACATCGTGCCCTGAGCGGGTGTGCCGGGGTCCGCGGGCACCAGGGTGCCCGCGGACCCGGGACGGCCGGCCGGTGGGCCGGATCAGTAGGAGAACTGCTGGATCTGGCTGCCGTCGCCCGCGTACGTCCAGCCGGTGCGGGTCGCCGGGTCGAGCTGGACGGCACGCTCGTGATGCGAGTCGAGCCGTCCGTTGTAGGCGCCGAACTGCGGGTACTCCACACCGCTGACCGTGCCCACCGTCCGGCCCGTCCTCAGGTCGACGACGGCGACGCGGCCGGTGGCGTTGTTGTCGGTGAAGCCGTACTGCTGGAAGCCGCCGGTGGGTTTCAGGTCCGGGAAGCGGAAGGCGAGGAGCGCCAGTTGGTGTTCACCGTCGACGGCGAGGGCGACGGGTGCCTGTGCCGTCCCCACGCTCACCGGGTCGCCGCCGCCCAGCTGCGCCAGATACCCGGTACCGGGGAAGTTGACGCTCAGGGAGTGGTACCAGGTCTCGTAGAGGTGGCCCTTGTCGTCGGACGCGAGGGTCGCGGCGCACGGGGTGCCACCGGGGCTCTGGGTGACCGTGCCGGAGTCCAGGTCGACCTCCGCCACCGTGCCCGAGCCCATTCCGGCGAGGCAGTTGACGGTGGAGCCGGTCCTCTGCGCGGTGAACACACCGGTCTTCCGGTCCAGTTCGAGCAGGCCGTAGGGGGCGCCGGCCACCGGGGCGGAATCGAGTTGGAGGGGCGTGCCGGGGGTGCCGGTGGCCGTGTCCACGGGCAGGACGAAGCCCGCCCGGTCCCCGGCGCGGGAGGCGAGCACGGCGGCCCGATGACGTGCGTCGTCCACCCGTCCGCCGGTCACGACGTACTGGTCGTCGACGCGGGCGGGACGTCCGACGAGGGCACCGGTGCTCGTGTCGTAGGTCTCCAGCCACTGCTCGCCGGTGGTGGTCCGCTTGTGCAGCACGAGCACGTGGTGTGCGGAGTCGACGCCGAACACCTCGTACACGGAGCCGTGTTCGGGGTCGCCGGTGAGCTTGCGTCCGTAGGTTCCGTCGGCCGCGTCGTAGTCGTAGACCGAGCCCTCGCCGGTGGGGCTCTCGACCGACGCCACGGAGGTTCCGCCGGGGACGACGGCGAAGTCGGTGAGGTTGGTGCCGTCCGGTGCGAGGCCGTCGTCGTAGGCCAGCAGCGACGTCGGGGATCCCTGCCCGACGATGTCGCCGTGCCGGTCGAGGGCGAAGACCCGCAGGTCGTAGGCGTCGGACGAGGGCAGCCTCAGTGACCGGGCGTCCAGCCCCGCCGTGCCCCGCGTGCCCTTCAGCGTGCTGTGCAGTGTGGCCGGGCTGTCCACTCCGTCGTGGTCGCGGACGGTCCCGTCCTGGTTGGCGACGAGGTTGTAGGAGCCGTACATGTTCGGGCCGGGGGCGGAGAACTCCAGCAGGGTGCCGGTCGCGCCCTTGACCCGGGAGACGTCGTAGTGGACGGAGAACCGGGGGGCGGCCCGGGTGATCTCCAGCAGGTGGCCGGGCTCACCGGACGGCTCGGCGGCCAGGGTCGGTGCGGCGGGGCGTCGCGCGGGAGTTCCGCCGTCGACGCGGACCGAGGCGAACTCCCCATACAGCGGGACGCCCCTGGCGCCGCCGGTGGGGTTCTGGACGACGCCGATCCCGTAGAGGCCGCCGCCCGCGGTGAACGCGGTGGCCGGCACGGTGACCGTCCCGCTCGGCGCGGTCAGCGGGGTGGTGTAGGAGGCGGAGAATATGGGGGCCGCAGCCGGGCTGAAGTGACCGACTCCGGAGACGACGAGTTCGGGCGAGTCGACGTCGCGCACTCCGGTGAGGTCGTAGTGCACCCGCACCGAGTGCCCGGCCTCGACGACGGGCCGGACCACCGGGGCGAGTGCCTCGGCGTATCCCCCGTCGGTGGGCCCGAAGGTCAGCTCGCGGCGGGCCGCGCAGAGTACCTGGTGGCCGCGGCGCACCTCGAAGGTGAGGGAGAGCCGGCGGTCCGCCGTGGAGGCGACGGGCAGGCCCGCCGCGGTCAGCATCTGTGCGGGAGTCAGCCGGATCGCCGGGGTGGCGGAGGTGAACTCCCGCTTCCCGACGCGCAGCACGTACCGGATGCCCTGGTGCCCGCTCGGGCCGGTCAGCCCGGTCACGTCGGCGCCGATCGTCACCGGTCCGACCAGGCCCTCGCCGGTCGCGCCGGAGCCCGTGCCCGGTCCGGCCAGGTCGATGCGGCCGGGGTCGGTGGACTCCAGGTAGGAGCCGCCGAGGCCACCGATGGTCTGGCGGTGCGCGACGGAGAGCCGCACGATCCGCGGTGCCCCGGTGGCGACCGGACCGCCGTGCGCCTTGGCCAGTACGGCCTGGACGGCCGCCGTGACGTCGAGTTGCGGGCCCACGTGCAGCGGCCGGTCGATCTGCGGTGGCGTGGGCACGGCGCGGCCGGTGCGTTCCAGCAGTGAGCGCACGTCGTCCGGTGACGGGTGCTGTCCGGTCAGCCGGGAGGTCTGGAGCACGACCGCGGCGGCCGCGGCTATCTCCGGCGCGGAGGCGGAGGTGCCGCCGCTGAGGACCTCCGCGACGGACTGCGCGGTCTGTCCCTGGTGCTCGAAGGCGGGTATGCCGTCACCGGGCGCCGAGACGTCGACGCGGGTGCCGAACCCCGACGAGTAGACGCCGGAGCCGTTGAGCCGGGTGGTCGCCCAGGTACCGGTCGCCGAGTCGGCGCCGCCGCTCCGCGGAGGGACGGCGAGGGTGTCGTCGGTCGTGGTGGCGCCCGCGGCGATGGCCCCGGAGTCGAGGACCTCGCTGGGCGTGGTCGACATCCGGTCGTCGTCGATCCGCGTGGTGCCGGCGGGCTCGTGTGTCACGTCGGTCGGTGTGCTGCCGCCGTCCGGTCCGACGGCGGCGTTGGTGTAGAGCCGGGTCCCGTCGTTCGAGGAGACGACGACGGTGATGCCGTACCGGCGCACGATGGACGCGATCACCGACTGCTGGAGGGGATCGTCCTCCAGGTAGCGGCCGGGCATGCCGTAGGCGTCGGTGCCGTAGCCGAGGCTGGCGGTGATCACGTCGGGCCGTGGTGTCTGGCGGGCCGCGGCCAGCAGCGCCACGGCGATCTGGCTGAAGGTCGGTTCCTGCGGGACGACGAGCCGGTACCTGGCTCCGGGTGCGATGCCCAGCAGGTCGGAGTCACCGCTGCCCTGCATGCCGGGGCGCTGCGCCTCGTGCGGCAGCGGCGCCATCACCGAGAAGTCGAGCAGCACCTCACCGAGCGCCGGGTCCTGCCCCTGCGTCGAGCCGGCCGGGTCGAGGGCGCCGGTGGGGTCCGCCGTGTAGGTGGGGATCAGCGGCATCGTGGGGATGTCCAGGTACCGGCGGCCGTCGCGGACGACGGTGGTCGGGCCTGTCGGGCCGAGGTCGGGCGTCGACTCGTCGGTGAGGTCGCCGACCGAGACGTTGGTGATGGTCTCGCCGGTGCCGGGCAGCTGGCCGAACTTCTTCCCGAGCAGGCTGTAGGCGGCCGTCGCGTCGACACCGCCGGCGTTGAGGAAGCTCTGCGTCGAAGTGGCGAGGGCGGCGTTGCCGGGGATTCCGCCGGCGCCGGTCGCACCGTCGTGCCGGGCCTTCGGGGTGTTCCGGGCGCCGGTGCCGGCGGCGGCGGCGGTCCCGGGCAGGGGCACGGCGCCGGTGTTCATCGGCGAGACGGTCAGGTCGGGTTCCGCGTAGCGGACGCCGGGGGTGGCGGCCAGTGCCCGGGCGGCGGTGGCGGCGTCGCCTCCGGCCAGCTGGACGACCTGGACGCTGGACAGGTCGATGGCCGCGGCGCCGAGCCGCGCCCGGGCGGCCGTGTGCAGGAGGCGGCCCTGCTCGGTGGTGAGTCCCGGGACCAGGGGCCGGATGGAGACGGCGTGCGCGCGCCGGAGCGCGGAGTTGACCCCGGCGTCGGAGGTGACGGGGGTACGGGCCCGCAACTCGCGTCGGCCGCTCCGCTGTGCGCCGGTCACCCGGGCGTCGGGTCCCAGCACGACGAGCACCTGCTGCGGGCTGTCCGGCGTGGTCCGTACGGGCGTGGGCTTCAGGAAGGAGCGCAGCGGCCCGAGGGCGGACGCCCCGGGTACGGCTGCCGGGCCGGACGTGGCGAACGCGGCCCTCGGACCGGTGCCGGGCGCCGTGGCGGTCGCACCGGTCGCGGCCGCGTACTGCACGGGTGTGCCGAGCAGCAGGGCCGCGGTGGCCAGGGCGCCGACGCCACGAGCGACCGCTCGTCTCCGCCGTTTCATGGGCGCTCCACTTCTCGCGTGAGGAGATCGGGGAAAGATCGGGCGTCGGCCGGCTGAACGGCACCGACGCGTGGGGAATCTGTCAACCCGCGGGAACCCGCACAAGATGACGGCGGTGGCGGACTTCCGTCAGCTGGCGGTGATCGGCCACCAAAGGCGCCCGGCACCGCGGACCCCGCCTGCCCCAGGGGCGGAGGCGGGCGGGAGCGGACCGTGCGCGAGGATGGCGCGGTGGCCGCGTCGTGCCAGGTGGCGGCCGGTGGAGAGCAGAGACCGGAGCCGGAATTGGAATTGGACGTCGTCGGCCTCAGCGACGCATCGCAGCTCGTCTACACGGCACTGGTCGGGCTGCCCCGGGGCAGCGCCTCCGAGATCGCCGAAGCCTGCGGGATGGGTGCGGTGGCGGCCGGCCGTCAGCTGTCCGCCCTGGTGAAGGACGGTCTCGCGATCAAGTCGACGGGCCGTCCGCCTCGTTTCACGGCCGCCGCGCCGGACGTGGCCGTCACCGAGCTCATCCGGGAGGGCGAACGGCGGCTCGACGCCGCCCGGTTCCTGGTGCGCCGGCTCGCCGAGACGCATCGCGAGGCCCACCGGATCAGCGACCCGAGCATCGCGGTCGAACTGCTCACCGGTCACGAGGACATCAACTCGGCCTTCCGGCGGCTCACCGGGAGCGCCCGGCAGCAGGTGCGCGCCTTCGACCGGCCTCCGTACGTGAACCGCCCCGGCAGCGACCTGGAGAACCAGCGGCGGCGGCAGCACACCGGAGTCGCCCACCGCGTCGTCTACGACCGGGCCGCCGTGGCGTGGCCGGGCCGGCTGCGCGACGACATCCTGCCGAGCGTGCGGACCGGCGAAGAGGCCCGGGTGCGGGCGGAGTTGCCGCTGAAGCTGGTGATCGCCGACGACCGGTCGGCGATCATCCCCTTCAGTCTGGCCACCGGCGGCCACTCGGTGGCCTACCTCGTCCACCGCTCGCCCATACTCGCCGCGTTGGAGGCGCTCTTCGAGGCCGAGTGGGAACGCGCCACCCCGTTGCGCGACACCACCCCGCCGGCCGGCCGGGGCGACGGCCCGGACGCCGCCACCCGTGCACTTCTGGGACTGCTCGCTTCCGGGTGCACGGACGCGGCCATCGCCCGTACGCAGGGCTGGAGCGAGCGCACCACCCAGCGCCGTATCCGTCGTCTGATGACGGAACTGGGCGCGGCCACCCGCTTCCAGGCCGCGGCCCAGGCGGCCCGTCGCGGCTGGCTGGAGTGACTCGCACCCCGACTGCCGCCGCACGCGGTGGGCCGCGCCCGGATTCTCCCCGGCCCTGGCTGTGACGCCCGGTCAGTTCGCGGACCCGCGCGCCCGGTTCGCCTCGCGCAGGGCCTGCCGGGCATCCGCCACCGGACCGACGTGGGCGAGCTTGTCGGGGTTGTTGACCGTGCGGATCGTCTGGATCCGCCCGTCGAGGACGTCAAGTGCCCAGGTACTGAGGACCTGTCCGTCCCGGTCACGGAAGACCGAGCCGGGCTGTCCGTTCACCTGTCGCGGTTCGAGAACGCCTCCGCCCCTGATCACCAGGGGCGCGAACGCCGCCAGCACCCGGAGCACGTGCCCGGCGCCGAGGATCACCGGCTTGAACCGGGGCGCCTTGCCGCCGCTGTCCCCGATCATCCGGACGTCGGCGGCCAGCAGTTCGGCCAGGCCGTCGACGTCGCCCTCGCGGAACGCGTCGAAGAAGCGGGCCGCGAGTCTCTCGCGTTCCTCGCGGTCCGCGTCGAACCGGACCCGGCCCTCGTCCATGTGCCGGCGGGCCCGCACCGCGAGCTGGTGACATGCCGCCTCCGACCGGCCCACGGCCGCCGCGATCTCCGGGAAGCCGAAGGCGAACACCTCCCTCAGCACGAAGACCGCGCGCTCCAGCGGGGTGAGCCGCTCCAGCAGGAGCAGCGCCGCCATCGACACCGAGTCCGCCAGCTCCGCCGACCGCACCGGATCCTCGTACGGGTCGGTCAGCAGTGGTTCGGGGAGCCACGGTCCGGCGTACTCCTCCCGCCGGACGCGGGCCGAACGCAGCACGTCGATCGAGATCCGGGTGACCACGGTCGACAGGAACGCCCTGGGCGACTCGGGCGGCGTGCCGACGGCCTGGTAGCGCAGCCATGTCTCCTGGACCGCGTCCTCCGCCTCGCTCACACTGCCCAGGATCCGGTAGGCGATCGAGAACAGCAGCGGCCGCAGCTCCTGGAACTCCTCAGTCGGTGTCACGCCGGATCCTCCCGGTTCGCCGGAATGCCGTACGGCCCGGGGTACGGCCCCGGGGTACGGGCCCGCTCCAGCGCCGACCGCCCGTCCGGCGGCGGTCCGCCGCGGCCTTCACCAGGGCACCGGCCCCTCCGCGGCGAGGAATCCGCCGGTCGGACCGTCCGTGGAGAGCGTGGCCAGGCGCACCACGGTCGCGGCGCCCTGGGCGACCGTGAGGATCCCGGTGTGGTTGTTGCCGTCCGTGTCGACGAATCCGGGGGCGACCGCGTTGACCAGGATGCCGTCGCTCCGCAGCTCGTTGGCGTACTGCACGGTCAGGGCCGACAGCGCGCTCTTGGACGGGGCGTAGGCGGCGGACGGCGGCAGTGCGGTGAAGGGGCCGTCCGGATCGCTGGTGAGCGTGAGCGACGCGGCGTGGCTGCTGACGTTGACGACACGGGGCGCCGGCGACCGCCGCAACAGCGGGAGCATCGCGTTCGTCACCGCGATCACCCCCAGGACGTTGGTCTCGAACACCGCCCGGACCATGTCCAGGTCGACGGAGCTGGGAACCTGGTCGTGGGCGTCCTGGGGCGACACCTGTCCCGAGCCGCTGATCCCGGCGTTGTTGACCAGTACGTCCAGCCGCCCGAAGCGCTCCTCGATCCGTTTCGCGGCCTCCTGGACGGTGGTCCGGTCGGTGACGTCCAGGGCGACCGCGTGCGCGTCGCCGCCGGTCGCGCGGACCGCCGCGGCGGCCTTCTCGCCGCGCAGCGGGTCCCGGGCCCCGATCACGACCGTCATGCCCAGCGCGGCGAGCTGCTCGGCGACGCCCCGGCCGATTCCCCTGTTCGCCCCGGTGACCAGCGCGACCTCACGGCGCGCGCTCCCCTCGTTCATCATCCGCTCCCTGTGGTCGAGGCTTCGGCGCGGGCTCCGTCCGGAACCCGCCTTCACCACGTCTGACGAGACAGGCGGCGAGTTTCTGACATGCGGGCACCGGTCTCCCGACCGGTCCGCCCCGCGGCGGCATGGGGCGGGGCGGAGGGCCGGACGTCCCGGGCATGGATCCGCCTGCATGGTTTAATATTGAAACCTTCAGCTCCGGGAGGAGGACGCACATGCGCAAGACCGACCTCAGTGGCGAGTCCTGTCCCATCGCCCGCTCGCTCAGCGACATCGGCGACTGGTGGTCGCTGCTCATCGTCCGGGACGCGCTCGCGGGCACGACCCGGTTCAGCGAGTTCCAGCGCAGCCTCGGCTGTGCCAAGAACATCCTGAGCACCCGTCTGGCCAAGCTCGTCGAACGGGGCGTGCTGACCCTGGCTCCGGCGGCCGACGGGAGCGCCTACAAGGAGTACCGGCTGACCGAGAAGGGGAAGGCGCTGCGCGTTCCGCTGGTCGCGCTGCGGCAGTGGGGCGAGGAGCACCTGTTCGAGGCGGACGAGGAACGGCTGAGCCTCGTCGACCGGCGCGACGGGCTCCCGGTCGCCCGCCTCTCGATGCACGCCCAGGACGGTCGCGTCCTGGACCCCGACGACGTGGAGATCCGCAGCACCACCAGCTGACCGCGGGCGGGACCCTCAGAGCTCGCCGAGCGCCGCGCCGAACTCGAGCTCGGTGCGGGAGCGCTCCTGCATACCGCGCTCCATGAGGGCCCCCAGCCGCGCGGCGCCCGAGGGGTCGCGCGCCAGGATCTGGAAGAAGCCCGAGTCCACCTGGACGTCCTCCTTCGGCGCCAGGCCGGCCGCGTTGATCCGGCGCTTCGCGAGCCGTACCGCGGCCTCCGGGAAGCCCGCGATGCGACCCGCGAGACGCTCCACGTAGGGGATCAGCTCCCCGTCCGGCAGGGCCTTGTTGACCACGCCGATCCGCTCGGCCTCGCGCCCGTCCAGGTCCTCGGAGCCCAGGATCACCTGCATGGCCTGACCACGGCCGGCGAGCCGGACGAGCTGCTGGACGGCGCCGGCTCCCGGGAAGAGACCGGTGCCCACCTCGATCTGGCCGATCACGGCGCGCTCCAGGGACGCGAACCGCATGTCGCACGCGTAGAGGAACTCGGCCCCCGCGCCGCGGGCCCGGCCCTCCAGGGCCGCGATGGTGACGGGGCGCGCCTCGCTGAGCCTGCGGTACAGCGCGCCGAGGCTGACGTCGTCGGGGCCGCCGGAGGTCGCCGCCGCGGCCGTGTACTGCGGGATCCGCCTGACGTCGACGTGCGGAAGGAAGAAGTCGGGGTCGGCGCTGCGGAACACCACGACCCGCGGGCCGCCGTCGGCCTCCGAGTCGTCGAGCAGGGCTACCAGGTCCGCGACGAACCGCTCGTCGATCAGGTTGAGCGGCGGGTTGTCGATCGTCGCCCACAGCACACCGTCGGCCAGTTCGGTGGTGATCGTTTCGTAGGTACGCATATGACTCTCTCCTCATTGATCCGAATTGATCCGATTGATGCCGGTGAATTCCGCCTCAAGACGGTCGAGACGGTCGATGTCGCACGAAACAGTCCGAAGTCCATTGCGATTCACGATCCGACGGCTCTATCGTGACAGTGGTGGTTTAAAGTTGCAACCAGATGGCCGCCACAGACCGATCGAACCCCCCGAGGAGAACCCCATGTTCAACCGCACCGACGAACACATCCGGCTGCCCGACGGCACCGTGCTGCACGCATGGCTGTTCCTGCCGGAGGGCCCCGGCCCCCATCCGGCCGTCACCATGGCGCACGGCTTCGGCGGCACGAAGTACCACAACATCGAGCCCATCGCCCGGGAGCTCGCGGCTGCCGGTTTCGCGGTCTCGCTCCACGACCACCGCGGCTTCGGCGACAGCGGAGGCACGCCCCGTCACGACATCGACCCCTACCAGCAGATCGAGGACTGGCGCCGGGTCGTCTCGCACCTCCGCACGCTCCCCGCCGTCGACGCCGACCGCATAGGGCTGTGGGGCTCCAGCTACTCGGGCGGACACGCCTTCGTCCTGGCCGCCACCGACCGCAGGATCAAGGCCGTCTACTCACAGGTCCCCACCGTGAGCGGCTCCGAGACGGGACGCCGACGCGTACCGCCGCACCTGACGCGACAGCTGGAGGAGTCCTTCGCCGCCGACGAACTCGCCCAGGCCCAGGGCGAACCCCCGGCGACCCAGGCGTTCGTCAGTGACGACGGGTCCACGACCGCGTCCTACCGGGCGACGGACGCCATCGCGTTCTATCTCGGGCACAACGCACCGGAAGGCCTGTGGGAGAACAAGGTCACCGTCCAGTCCAACCGGCGCTTCCGGTCCTACGACCCTGGCCACTGGATCGACCAGATCGCACCCACCCCGCTGATGATGCTCGTGGCCACCGGCGACACGGTCGCCCCCGCGGACCTCGCCCTGCGGGCCTACGAACGCGCCCTGGAACCGAAGGAACTGGTCCTCATCCCCGGCGGCCACTTCGATCCGTACCTCGACGGCTTCGAGACCAGCACCGCTGCCGCCATCCGTTTCTTCGGCAGCCACCTGCGCCGGCCCTGAGCCGACGCCGACTCCGTACCCTGGCGGCATGCGCATGCGCCCCACCCTGAGCTGGACCCCAGCCGCGGACCTGCCGCCGGGTACCACCGACCTGGAACCGGTCGTCGACGCGCTGGGCACCGGCGGTGTGCTGGTGCTCAGCGGCGCGGGCCTCTCCACGGAGTCGGGCATCCCGGACTACCGGGGCGAGGGCGGGAGCCTGAGCCGGCACACCCCGATGACCTACCAGGACTTCACCGGTGGCGCCGACGCGCGGCGCCGCTACTGGGCGCGCAGCCACCTCGGCCGGCGTACCTTCGGCCGCGCCGTCCCGAACGCCGGTCACCTGGCCGTGGCCGCCTTCGCACGGCACGCCCACCTCTCCGGCGTGATCACCCAGAACGTCGACGGTCTGCACCAGGCCGCCGGCAGCGAGGGAGTCGTGGAACTCCACGGCAGCCTGGACCGGGTCGTCTGCCTCTCCTGCGGCACCTTCAGCGCGCGCGGCGAACTCGCCCGGCGGCTGGAGGCCGCGAACCCGGGTTTCGACCCGGTGGCCGCCGGGATCAACCCGGACGGCGACGCCGACCTCACCGACGCCCAGGTCGGGGACTTCCGCACCGTGCCCTGCGCCGACTGCGGAGGCGTCCTCAAACCGGACGTGGTGTTCTTCGGCGAGGCGGTTCCGCCGGCGCGCGTCGAGCACTGCCGACAGCTGGTCCGTGAGGCCTCCGCACTGCTGGTTCTCGGATCGTCGTTGACGGTGATGTCCGGACTCCGGTTCGTCCGTCAGGCGCATCAGGAGAACAAGCCGGTTCTGATCATCAACCGCGACCCGACCCGAGGCGACACCCATGCCCTCACCAGGGTCGCGCTCCCCCTGGGAACGGCTCTGACCACCGTGGCCCGCCGCCTCGGCATCCCTGACGGCGGCGGTCCCGCGAGCTGAGGCACCCGCGGGGGGCGTCCCCCGGCGTGAGCATGCCGCCAAGATCGTGGGGTTGTCCATCAAGGGCGTGTCAGGGCCCCTCGTTTCCGGTCTCCGGCTGGGTTTCGATGAGGTCGTTCGGCCTCCGAGCCTGGAACGCCGCACATCGAATGAGGTGCGGGGCATCGCCGTACCGGCCTGCCCGGCACCCGGAAACGGAGAAACCATGAAGATGATCAAGGCGATCGTGAAGAAGTTCAAGCAGGACGAGGACCTCGCCACCAACGCGTGGCCCTACCACGTCATCTGATGCGCATCGCCGGCGGAGGGCAGGGACACGACGCTGCCTCCGCCGGCGGTCCGCGGGCGGAGTACGGCCGGCCGGAACCGCCGTGCCGTACTCCGTCGCCGTCCGGCCCGCAGCCGCGGGCCGGACGGCATCGCTCACAGGTTCCTCCAGTTCTCTGCAATCCCCTGCATTCCCCTCCATTCCCCTCCACCGAAGGCGGATCCACCCGTGGAACAACTGGCGCCCGCAGCGGTGCACGGCCATGGCGTCGTGTTCGCGCCACGGATCCAGGACCTGCTCGCGAGACAGGACAAGGTCTTCCGGATCGACGCGACCACGGTCGGCGTCTCCGACTTCCGCCTTCTCTCCGACATCGTCGCCGCGCGCCCCGTATTGGCGTCGGAACGCTCGGTCTACAAGCCGGCCGCGGGAGCGGACGTCGACCACGACAGCGCGACGCGCACGATCCGCGCACTGGGGCAGGACGTCATGGCGGGCGTCCGGACTCCTCCCCCCGCCGGCGCGCGGACTGTCCGGCGCCTGGCCCGAATCGGCCACCTCGTACCTGCGCACCTGGCTCTTCGCGTCCGACCCGCTTCCGGTCTCGTTGCTGTCGAAACGCGGCGTCACACGCTCCGACGGGCTCTCGCGCCTCGCCGACCGTGCGGTCACCCTGTGGCCGGGATCCGGCGCCGGGAGCGGAAGCACCGCGCTGGCCGGGCTGATCCACGACGCCACCGGCGACCGGGACCGAAGACAGGCCGTCGCCCTGTACCGGCGGGCGACGGCCACCCTGTGCGACGGTGTGGCCGCCCTGGCGGCCAACGCCCTGTGGCTCATGGGGCCGGCCCGTGCGCGGGAGGAATCCGGGGCCGGCCTCACCACGGTCCTGTGGGAGACGCTGCGACTGCTCCCGCCGGCGTGGATGCTGTTCCGCAAGGGCGGCCCCGGGTACGCCGGGCTCCACCCCGGAATCCGCCCCGAGGACGACCTCGCGCTCTTCCCCCTCCTGATGCACCGGGATCCGGACCACTGGACCGATCCGCTGGAGTTCCGGCCGGAACGGTGGGCGGGTGTGGCGGACCCGGAGAAGACACCGGCGTTCATGCCGTTCGGGTTCGACGGGGCCCGCTGCTGGGCCAAGCACCTGGTCGTACCGCTGGCCGAGCGCCTCCTCGACGTCGCCCTCGACCACCGGCTCGCCCTGCGCGGCACACCGCGGGAGACGCACGTACCCCTGCGTTCCCTGCTGTCGGTCCGGTTCGAGGCGGACACCGGCGTGTGACCCGACGCCACCGCGCTTCGGCATCCCGCCGACACCGGACACGGGCGCGGAGCGCCGACACGACCGCCCCCCTTGCCGACCACCCCCCTTGCCGACCGCCCCCCTCGCCGACCGCCGGCACCGCCGGCCACGCGCGGCGTCCACTCGCACCGACCACGGGAAACACCATGGAATCACCCACGCTGGCCGACTGGGTCGGCGACGTCGAGAGCTTCGCGGGCCGGCGATGGCAGCGCGAACCCGCCCTCTACACGCCCGAGGGGTTCACCTCGCCTTTCGACCTCGCCGAACTGGACGCGGCCTTCGACAGCGGGCTGCTGCGCACGCCGTACCTGGAGATGGTCCGCTCCGACAAGGTCGTCGTACCGGCCGACGCCTACACCACGTCACGCACGGTCCAGGGCACCGCGCAGCACGGTTTCGCCGACCGCGCGAGGGTCCTCTCCCTGCTGCGTACCGGGGCGACACTGCTCCTGCGCTACGTCGACCAGTGGCACGGGCCTACGGGCCGGCTGGTGGCACGGTTGTCCGAGGAGCTCGGCCGGCACGTCGAGGCGTTCTTCTTCGTCACGCCCGCGGGCGGCCAGGGTCTCGCCCTCCACCGCGACGACGCCGACGTCTTCGTCCTCCAAGTGTCCGGACGCAAGAGCTGGTACGTGCACGACGCACCGGCGGTGGCGGACTGGACACTGGGTGAGCTGCCGGACGGCGAACGCTCTCCCCTGCTCCTCAACAGCGACCTGGTGCCCGGCAGCGTGCTCTACGTCCCCCGGGGCTTCGCGCACCGCGCGGTCGGCGCGGACGGCTTGTCCGCCCACCTGTCGCTGACGATCCGCGACATCTCCGTACCGGACCTGCGGGCGGTCCTCCAGGAGTGCCTCCACGAAGGGCTGAGCCTTCCGGCGCGACCGCTCGGTGAGGCGGCGATAGGCGACGCCTGCGCAACCCTGCTCAGCCATGTCCGGGCGCGGCTCGACACGATCGGGCCGGAGGAACTTCGGCGCGCCGCACGGGCCGTGCAGGCGCGCCGGGCGGCCCCGGGCCCGTCGACCGGCACGTTCACCGAGTCCGCACGGACCTGGCAGGCCGACGGTCCCGGCGCAAGGCGCGGCGCGGTGGCGTCCGTCGGACACACCTGGCGCCGGCTGCGCGGCGCGGCGCGCGTCGTGAACTGACGCATCGCACACGTCCGCCAGCCCCCACGACACCCCAGGGACACGCCTTGCCCGCCCGCATCACCGCGCTGGTCGAACCCGACGCCACCACCACGAGCCACCGTCTGGCGTGGCTCGCCTCCGACACCGCCGGCCTCCCCGTCGGCTCGGCCTTCCTCCGCGTGTACACCCGTCCCGGCCAGGAGCATCTCGCCGAGCTGGAACTGCACGTGCGCCCGGACGACTCGCCGTCGGACACCGGCCCCCGCCTGCTGGACGAGGTCCTCGCCGCCGCGCGGGAGCACGCGCGGCGGCGGGTCATCGCCCACACCGGCGACGGCTCCCTCCCCGAGCGGCTCCTCACCGCCCGGGGATTCCACCGGGTGCTGACCCTGACGGCCGCACGCCTGGCCCTGGCCGAGGTGGACCTCACCGCCCTGTCCGCCGCCGTCGACCGGCCGCACCCCGGGTACCGGCTCGCGTCCTGGGACGGCATGGTCCCGGAAGGGTTCACCGGCACCTTCGTGGCATCCCGCCGTGCCATGGACGACACCCCGTCCGGCGGGGTCGACTTCCGGGCCGTGCCCTGGGATTCGGAGCGGGTACGGGCGGCGGTCGCGGCGGTCGCGGAACGCGGCGAGGTCCTTCACACCGTCGTCGCCGTCAGCGAGTCGGACGGCACGATCGCCGGCTACACCGAACTGGCCGTGCCGGGCGACGGCCGGGGTGACGCCCGGCACTACGGCACCGCCGTACTCCCCGAGCACCGGGGACACGGCCTGGGCCTGTGGATGAAGGCCGCGTCCGTCCGGCGGACGCGCGAGGTCCACCCCCTCCTCCGCGCCCTGCTCACGGAGACCGCCGACGGCAACCGCCACATCAGGCGTGTCAACGACGCTCTCGGCTACCGGCCCACCCACGTCACCCACCAGTACCAGTACGACCTGTAGCCGACGGCCCGCGAGGCTCCGCCCCGGTGCCTGCGGCGGCTGCCACCACGTGCCGGGCTCGGACCCGGCGGCGGCTGCCAGGAGGTGCCGGGCTCGGGTCCGGCGGTGGTGGAAAGCGGCGTGCGCGCACAGAATTGTGATCGGTGCGACCGCGCTCTCACGGCCACGCGGCCGGTGTCCCGCCCACGGAAGGTGGCCAGACATGCGGCAATACGATCTCGTCGTCCTGGGGGCGGGCAGCGGCAACATGCTGCTGTCCGAGGAATTCGACGGTTTGCGGACCGCCATCGTCGACCCGGACCGGTTCGGCGGCACGTGTCTGAACCGGGGATGCATTCCGAGCAAGATGTTCGTCGTCGCCGCGGACGCCGCCGAGGACGCCCGGACGGCGCAGCGTCTCGGTGTCCACGCGAGCGTGTCGCACGTCGACTGGAAGTCCGTCCGGGACCGCGTGTTCAACCGCATCGATCCGCTGCACGAGAGCGCGGTGGAGTACCGCAGGGGCAAGGGCGTCGACGTGTTCACCGAAGCGGCCCGCTTCGTCGCCCCCAAGGTCCTCGAGGTCGGGACGGAGCGGATCACCGCCGAGACGATCGTCGTGGCGGTCGGATCGCGACCGGTGGTGCCGGACATCCCCGGCCTCGACACCGTCGCCTTCCACACCTCGGACACGATCATGCGCATCGACGACCTGCCCGCGTCGATGCTGGTGCTGGGCGGCGGCTTCATCGCGGCCGAGTTCGGTCACGTGTTCTCTTCGTTCGGGGTGGACGTCACGATCGTGCAGCGCGGGCCGCGCCTGCTCATGGCGGAGGACGAGCAGGTGTCGCAGCGCTTCACCGAACTCGCCGCCCAGCGGCAACGCCTGCTGCTCGACTCCGAGGTCACCGCGGTCGAACCGAAGGGCGACGGCGTCACGGCACGGGTGGCGGGACCGGACGGCGAGCACGACGTCGAGGCCGGCATGCTGCTGGTGTGCGTCGGGCGCAGGCCGAACACCGACCGGCTGCGGGCCGCCGCCGGCGGGCTGCAGTTGGACGAACACGGTCACGTCGTCACCGACGACGCCTACCGCACCTCCGTACCCGGGGTGTGGGCACTCGGTGACGCGGTGAACCACTTCCAGCTCAAGCACGTGGCGAACGCCGAGTCACGGGTGGTGCGGCACAACATCCTCCACCCGCAGGACGTACGGACGCTGTCGAACAACGTGGCGCCGCACGCGGTGTTCACCAGCCCGCAGATCGCCTGCGTCGGCCTCACGGAACAGGAGGCGCGGCACCGCGGCATCGACTACGTGGTGAGCGTGCGCGACTACGCGGACACCGCCTACGGGTGGGCCCTTGAGGACACCACCAGTTTCGTCAAACTCCTCGCGAGCCGGGCCGACCGCATGCTCCTCGGCGCGCACATCATCGGACCCCAGGCCGCGACGCTCATCCAGCCACTGATCCAGGCCATGTCCCTGGGACTGACGGTGGACCGGATCGGGCGCGACGTGATGTACATCCACCCGGCGCTGACCGAGGCCGTCGAGCAGGCGCTGCTTGGCCTGTAGCCACCGGCAGGCCTCCGGCACACCCCGCGCGGCTCAGTCGGGCCGGGGCGGCTCCCGGTCGGCGGCGTCCTCACCTCGAACCGGCACGAGGAGTTCACGTAACCGGTTCAAGCGGTGACGATCTCGGCATGGCGCTTCGAGACCTGTCAACGAGGGTCGACGATGGCCTATCGCACATGCCTGGCTCCCGGAGTGCCCGGGACTCAGGCGCGCCGTGTACCGCCGCGGAGCGACCGGCACTTCCTGATCACCTATCAGAACAGTGACGCCCATCACGCGGAATCACGCCATCGCCGAGCGCGGGCGAGGCCGGATCGGCCCGCCCGGTGGGGTGTGACCGGACGGAGTGGAGACCGGACGCCGGATGCGGGGGGCCGGCGGCCGGTTGTCCGGGGGTGGGTCAGTGCTCGCGGTACGTGGCGTGGTCGAAGTCCGCGACGGCGCCGTCGGCTCCGATGTCCTGGACCCACAGGCCGAGGAAGGCGCCGGTGAAGGCGGGGCTGGCGGCGCGGCCGTCGGGCGCCTGTTTCTCCCCGGCGTACTCGTCGGACAGGATCGTCGCGTCCAGGGGCGGCCCGAGCGGTGTCCAGTCCTTGCCGGGCGGACGGTGGTCGAAGCGGACCTGCGGCAGGTCGAGCCTCACCCGCAGTTCGACGGGTCCGGTGTCCGGCAGCACCACCGTGGGCCCCTCCAGCCGCCGGCCGTCGTCGCAGGTGAGGACCGCCAGCACCCGGCGCCCGTCGTCGTCGCGGCTGACGTAGGCGTAGTGCCAGGTGCGGCTGTCGTAGTACGCGGTGACGCCGGCGAGTTGGCGTACGTCGGCCGGGTCGAAGTCGACGGACGTCTCGAGCGAGCAGTGGAACGAACCCGCGCGGCGGGCGACCAGGCTCGGCGTGCGCAGCCCACGCGGTGACTGGCCGCCGTGGAGGCGGAGGTGGGAGGGGCGGGCGGTCAGGTCGGCCCAGTCGGGGGTGGCCGGCCGGCGCAGGGTGGCCCAGTGCGGGCCGAGCCGGTCGCCTTCGAAGTCGTCGCGCGCGGGCGGGTGCGGGAACGGGTGGGCGGGGAGCCGGGGAGCGGGGACCTGCCGGGCGGGGACGCCGTCGGCGACCCGGGGCCAGCCGTCCTCGGACCACTCCACCCGCTGCAGGGCCGTCTCCCGGCCGAGTACACAACGGCCGAGCGGGCCGTCGGGGCGGCCGGTGAGGTGGGCGAGGTACCACTCGCCGGTCTGGGTCCGGACCAGGCTGCCGTGGCCCGCCTTCTGCAGAGGCAGTTCGGGGCGGCCGCGGGAGGTGAGGGTGGGCCCGGCGGGGTCCGGCTCGTAGGGGCCGAGCAGGGTGCGGGAACGGGCGACGGTGACCTGGTGGTCCCAGGAGGTGCCGCCCTCGGCGGTCATCAGGTAGTAGCGGCCGCCGTGCCGGTACAGGTGGGGACCCTCGGTGACGCCCGCGGCGGTGCCGTGGAACAGCATGTGGACCTCGCCGGTGAGGCGGCCGGTGGCGCAGTCCCAGCGCTGCGCCTGGATACCGGCGAAGGGGTCGCGGCGCGGGCGCCAGTCGCCGGTCAGCGACAGCATCCAGCAGGTGCCGTCCGGGTCGTGGAACAGCGAGGGGTCGAAGCCGCGGGCGTGCACCGGCAGCGGGTCCGACCAGGGGCCGGAGGCGGAGGGAGCGGTGGTGACGTAGTTCTGGGCGTCCCACCAGCCGCCGTGGTGGTTGTCGACCCGGGTGAAGACCAGGTGGAACAGTCCGTGGGCGTACGACAGGCAGGGTGCCCACACCCCGCCCGAGTCGGGGACACCGGACAGGTCCAGCAGCCGGAGGTCGTCGAGGGCGCCGGGCAGTGGGCGCCAGTGGACGAGGTCGCGGGAGTGGTGGATGCGGACGCCCGGGTGCCATTCGAAGGTGGAGGTGGCGAGGTAGTAGTCGTCGCCGACGCGCAGGATCGAGGGGTCGGGGTGGAAGCCCGGCAGGACGGGGTTGGTGAGCATGCCGGGCTGGTGCGCGGACGTCGCGTCCGGGGCGGCGGCCTTGGTGGCTCCGGTGGTCATGTATGCCTTTCCGAGGGGGCGTCGGGCGGTCACTTGCCGAAGCCGGCGGTCAGTCCGCTGAGCAGGTGGCGGCGTCCGAAGAGGTACGCGGCGAGCAGCGGCAGCAGGGACAGCACGACCGCGGCCATGGTCGCGGGGACGTTGATGCCGCCCTGCTGGCCCTGGTAGTTCCACAGGCCCAGGGTCACGGTGCGGCGGGCGTCGCTCTGGGTGAGGACGAGGGGGAAGATGAAGCCGTTCCAGGCGCCGAGCGCGGTGTAGACGCCGACGGTGACCAGGCCGGGCCGGGTCAGGGGCAGCACCAGGGAGCGCAGGACCTGGGTGGAGTTCGCGCCGTCCACGGTCATCGCCTCGTACAGCTCGCCGGGGATGTCGCGCATGGTGGAGGTGAGCACGAGGATCGCCATGGGCAGGGAGAACGCGGCCGTCGGCAGCACGATCGCGGTCAGCGTGTCGTACGTGTGCAGCCGGGTGATCAGCAGGTAGACCGGCACGATGGTGGCCTGCGCGGGGATCGCGAGGCCCATCAGCATCACGGAGAACCCGGCGGAGACGAGACGGCTGCGGCTGCGGACGACGGCGTACGCGGCGGGCAGGGAGAGGGCCAGCACCAGGGCCACGGTGGACACCGTCACGAGGACGCTGTTCCACAGGTAGGTGGCGAAGCCGGAGTCCAGGACCGTTCGGTAGTTGGACAGCACGACGTGGTGCGGCACCGACAGCGGTCCGGCGTCCAGGTAGTCGCTCTTCTCGCGCAGGCTGGACGCGAGCACGTAGTACAGCGGCACCGCCACGATCACCAGCCATACGGCGGCGCCGAGGCCGCCGAGCCGGTCCGGGCGCCGGCGCGGACGGCGACGGCCGGGGCGGGGCGCGCGTGCCGTCCGCGGGCCCGGCGCCGCCACGCGGACACCGCCCGGCGCGCCGGGCGCGGTGGACCGTCCGTCGGGGGTGAGGGTCTTGGCGCTCATCACAGTCCTTCCCGCTGGCTGGCCATGCGCCGGAAGCCGGTGACGCGGACCACCAGCAGGGACAGGGTGGTGCCGGCGACGAGCAGGAGTACGGCGAGCACACTGGCGTAACCCATGTCGAAGCTGCTGAAGCCGGTCAGGTACATGTGCAGCGGCAGGATGCGGGTGGAGGTTCCGGGGCCGCCGTTGGTGAGGATCAACACGATGTCGAAGTAGGTGAGGGAGCCGACCAGGATCAGTACCGAGGAGGTGACGACGGTGTTGCGCAGCTGGGGCAGGGTGATGGAGAAGAACTGCCGCCACCGCTCGGCGCCGTCGATGGTGGCCGCCTCGTAGAGCTGGGCGGGCACCTGGCGGGCGGCGGCCTGGTAGAGCAGGGTGTGGAACGGCACGAACTGCCAGGTGATGACGGCCATGACGGTCCACAGCGCGAGGTTCGGGTCGCCGATGAAGTTGCCGTCGTCGACTCCGAGCCAGGGTCCGATGGTGTGTGCGAGGCCGAAGTTGGGGTCGAGCAGCGCGGAGAACAGCAGGGCGACCGCGGCGCTGGACATCAGCAGGGGGACGAAGAACAGCGTGCTCAGAACGGCTCGGCCGCGCTGGTGGCCGGCGCACCAGACGCCGAGGGGAAGGCAGATGAGGGTCTGCACGGCCCAGGTGACGGCGGTCAGCAGCAGGGACAGCCGCAGCGACTGGCCGAGTCGGGGATCGTGCAACAGGCGGGACCAGTTGGCCGTGCCGGCCCAGTGCGGGCTGCCCAGGCCGCTCCACCGGCAGAAGCTCAGGCCGACGACCAGGGCCATGGGGACGACGGCGAACAGGGCGAAGTACAGCAGAGCGGGGACGGCCCAGAGGGCGCCGGGCCGTCCGTCGTGCCGGCGGGTGGCGGTGCAGCTCACTCGGTGTCCATGGCGGTGACGAACTGCTTCGGCGTGGACTGCTTGTTGAAGACCTTCTGGAGTTCGGTCAGCAGCTTCTGCGCGGTGGCCGGGTCGAGGGCCTGGTCCCAGGACTGGGTGTACGACGGGGCCTGCTCGACCAGGCCGTAGACGAAGGTGGTGTAGTCGGCGTGCGGGCCGGACTCGAGCTGGTCCTCGATGCCCGCGATGGCGGGGACCTGGCCGATGCCGATGAGGTCCTCGACGTACGAGGGTTCGGCGACGGTCCTGGTGACGAAGTCGACGGCGGCGGCCCGGTTCTTCGACCTGGCGGTTACGGAGAAGAAGTTGGAGGGGTTGCCGACGATGTCCTTCGGGTCGCCCTTGCCGTGCGGGACGGTCGGGAAGGTGGTCCAGCCGAGCTTGCCCCGCTTGACGAAGTCGGGCGCGGTGGCGAGCTGGCCGGCGTACTCCCAGGAGCCCATCAGCTCCATCCCGGCCCGGCCCTTGGACAGCAGTGCGTCGGCGCCGCCCGAATCCTGGCCGACCGAACCGTAGTTGGTGCCGAAGGCGCCGCGGTCGACCAGGTCGCGGATCATCGTGAGGGCGGTGGTGACCGCCGGGTTCTTCCAGGCGCCGGGCTTGCCGGCCTGGATGTCGGCGAACACCTGGGGGCCGCCCACGCGGTCCAGGAGGTACTCGATCCACATCAGCTCGGTCCAGGCCTGGGAACCGGCGAGCGCGATCGGGGTGACGCCCTCGGCCTTCATCCTGTCGATGTCGTCGAGGAGGTCCTGCCAGGTCGCGGGCGGCGCGTCGATGCCCGCCTTCGCGAAGACGTCCTTGTTGTAGAAGAGCGCGACCGGCTGCACACCTTCCATCGGCACGCCGTAGATCTTGCCGTCGATCGTGCCGCCGGCCAGGACGCTCGGCAGGAACTTCGCCCTGAAGGCGGGGGCGAGGTCGCCGCTCAGGTCGGCGACCTCGCCGGACTTCACGTAGGTGGACAGATTGCCGCCGCCCCAGTTGAGGAAGACGTCGGGGGCGTTGGGCGAGCCGAGGGCGGTCTGGAGCTTCTGCTTGTAGGGATCGTTGACGAAGAACTCGATGCTCGCCCCGGTGTCCTTCGCCGAGGCGTTGTACGTCGTGACGGATTTCCTCTGCACCGGGTTGAGCGCCGTGTCCTGCAGGGACCAGACGCTCACCTCGCCGGCGCCGCCGGCGCCGGTTCCGGGTCCGCTGCTGCCGCACGCCGTCGCGGTGGCCGCCAGGACCGCGGCGGTGGCCAGGGTGGTGGCCGTTCTGAGGGTCAGGGCACGCTTCATCGAGGGAACACGCTCCTCCGGGAGCCGGAAGATTGCGGCTCCACTCGACCGAAAGTTACGATAGTTTCTGCGTGGAGGAACGTAAGGTTTCCGACCGTCAGCGTCAACGCGGCGGTGGGTAACAGTGCGGTCACGGGCACCGGCCGGGAGTGAGCCCCTCGGAGACCGGAGGCGTCCCGATCGGTGTCCTCTACGCTGGCCGCGACCGTCCGACAGCAGCGAGGTGACCGTGGTCGACACCGACCGCTCCACAGTGTCCGAGCAGGCAGCCCCCCCTGCCCGCGTGACGATCGCGGAGATCGCGCGCGAGGCCGGGGTGTCGGTCGCCACGGTCTCCAAGGTCCTCAACGGCCACTCGCACGTCGCCGACGCCACCCGCGAGAAGATCGAGGCACTGCTGGAGGGCCACAACTACGTACGCCGCCGCAGCCGCCCCACCCACTCCGTGGGTCTGATCGACCTGGTCATCAACGAACTGGACAGCCCCTGGTCGGTGGAGGTCGTACGCGGCGTGGAGGAGACCACCGCGCAGCACGGCAGCGGCCTGGTCGTCACGGCCGTGCACGGCCGGCCCGCCGACACCCTGCGCTGGCTGGACAACCTCACCAGGCGCGGGAGCGACGGCGTCATCCTCGCCGTCACCGCCCTGGCCAAGGGGCAGCGCCGCAAGGTGCAGGACCTCGGCGTCCCGCTGGTCGTCGTGGACCCCGTGGGCAACCCGGACCCCACCATCCCCTCGGTCGGCGCCACCAACTGGCACGGCGGTCTCGCCGCCACCCAGCACCTGTTGGAACTGGGCCACCGCGGAATCGGCATCATCACCGGACCCGACGACGTGCTCAGCGCCCGCGCCCGCCTCGACGGCTACCGCGCCGCGCTGGAGAGCGCCGGGATCGGCGTCGACCCACGGCTGGAGATCCGCGGCGACTTCCACCACGAGACCGGCTTCACCGGCGCCCGGCAACTGCTCGCGCTGCCGGAGCCGCCCACGGCGATCTTCGCCAGCAGCGACCTGCAGGCCCTCGGCGCCTACGACGCGGTGCGCCGGGCCGGGCTCCAGGTCGGGCGGGACATCAGCATCGTCGGCTTCGACGATCTGCCCGTCGCCGCCTGGGCCTCCCCGCCGCTGACCACCGTGCGGCAGCCGCTCAGCGACATGGCCGCCATGGCCGCCCGCATCGTCCTGCAGGGCGTGGACAACGTGCTCACCGGCGGCATGCAGCGTCTGGAGCTGGCGACCGCCCTGGTCGAACGCGAGAGCACCGGGCGGCCGCCGGTCCGGTAGCAGCGCCTCCCGCCCGAAGGGGCCCCGCACTGCGGGGCCCCTTCTCGGCATGCGCCGGAACGAGGCCGGACAGGGCGGTCCAGGGGGATCCGGTGCGATCCATTGACGCGCACCCCGCGGGGTTCTACGGTTCCGGATCGAAAACACAGCGACAGTTTCCGACTTCAAATGTCGTTCTTTCGGAGCCATCTCCTGAGCGTCACCGCACGGGGTCTCCGCGTCCTTCACACCCTCCGCGTCCTTTCCGTACTCACTGCCAGGGAGTCCGCCTTGAGACTTCGCACCGCCCTGACGGCGTCCGCCACCGCGGTGGCCGCCGCTCTCGCCCTGCTCGCCGCCGGGACGGCGTCCAGCACGGCCGCGAGCACTACCGCGCCCGGCACGGCGCAGAGCGCCGCGCTCACCGCCCGCAACCTGCCCGCCGACGGCAAGATCCTGCCCGTCATGGGTCAGGACTCCGACACCCTGTCCGACTACAGGACGCAGGTCCTGGACAACGGCGCGCTCAACGCCCCGGAACCCGGCGGCGTCACCCTCTACACCAACCTCGTCGAGGGGGGCAGCCCGGCGCCGCTCGCCGGGATGTTCTCGCCCGCCGACTGGGGCAGCGGCACCGTCGACTTCAACAGGACGCTCGCCCAGTACCCGGGCGCGGCCCTCGCCGTGGGCCTCTACCTGTCCGACGCCACCGCGGGCTGCGGCAACCAGCCGCTGCGCGCCATCATCGGCCGCTCCGACGCCGACATCAGCCCGCAGCTCACCCAGCGGTACCGCGGCGACATCGACCGTATGGTCAGCCAGTTCAAGACCTGGAACCGGCAGGTCTTCCTGCGCATCGGATACGAGTTCGACGGCCCCTGGAACTGCTACAACGCCGACTTCTACAAGCAGGCCTTCCAGTACATCAAGGGCCGTATCGACGCGCTCGGCGCCACGAAGGTCGCCACCGTGTGGCAGTCCGCCGCGTGGCCGCTGAACGCCTCCCCGGACCACCCCGAGTACAACTACACGGTCACCGACGCCAACCACCTCAACCCCTGGTACCCGGGTGACCAGTACGTGGACTACGTCGGCCTGTCCGCCTTCTACAACTCCGGTTCGCTGGCCACCCAATGGGGCTGCAGCAGCTATGACGCCAACCCCGTCACCCTGCAGAACCGGGTACTGGACTTCGCCCGCTCGCACGGCAAGCCGGTGATGATCGCGGAGGCCTCCCCGCAGGGCTACAGCACATCGGGCCACACCAAGAGCTGCATCATGAGGAAGAACCCGCAGGCCGCCGATGCCGGCACGCTGCTCAGCGAGTGGTACGCGGGCTACTGGTCCTGGATCGAGCAGAACAGCGACGTCATCCGTGTCGCCGCGTACATCAACACCGACTGGGACGCCCAGACCCAGTGGCAGTGCGCGAACGGCGCTCCCGCCGGCGGCACCGGCTGCGCCAACGGCTACTGGGGGGACGCCCGCGTCCAGGCCGACCCGGCCGTCCGGGACGCCTTCCTCGGCGAACTCCGCAAGTGCGTCTTCGTGGGCGGCACGACCGGTACCTGCGCGGGCGGCGGCCCGACCGGCGATCCGACGGGCGGCACGACCCCGCCGCCGAGTGGTGACTTCACACAGGGAGTGGCCACCGGCAGCGGCGGCCACGACACCATCTGGTTCAAGCCGAACGGCGCGGCCGAGACCTTCGTCGCCGTCCACTACTCCCTGCCGGGCACCGGCCAGCTCAACTACATGTCCACCTACAACAGTTCGACCGCCCGCTGGGAACTCCCCGTCACTGTGCCCGCGGGCGCCACCCTCACGTACTACTTCGACTACCAGCCCACCACCCAGACCTACCAGAACACCACCGCCCACTACACCTTCACCGGCTGACCAACGAACCCACCGGCAGGAGTTCACCGCCGAAGGCGGGGCGCAGGGCCGTCGCGCACACCGGCGGCCCTCCGCCCCGCGTCGGCGGTGACTCCGACCGGATTCACTCGTTTGACGGAGCGGCACACCAGCGTGTCCCAGCGTGTCCCCTCATCCGAAAGCGTTCCGCTCCATGCACCTTCGTTCGCTCAGAAGTTCCGCACGCGGTGCCAGGCCGCGGGTCCTGGAGGTCGAGTCCGTCCTCGTCGAGCAGTACGGGGATCTGGTCCGCCTGGCGCACCTCGTCCTGCCCGCCGCCCTGGGCAGACACCGCCGGGTGGTCGTCGCCCACTCCCTCGTGCAGCGAGCGCTGACCGGAGCCCGCACGGTTCCCGGTACGACGGTCCCGCCGCCGCGCACGGAGCGGCCGGCCGCCGTACCGGTCGAACAGGCCTTGCTGGTGACCGTCGTGCGCGGCGCGCTCTCGTACGACCGCGGCCCTCGCCGACGCCTGATACCGCTGCTGCCCCGGCTGCCGCTCGTGGTGGGCCTCAGCCTGTTCCCCCGCTCCGGCGGCGCGGACGAACTCGCCCTCGCCCAGCGGCTTTCGGAGGTCACCGCGGCCGGCCGTGCCGCGTTCCTGCTGCGCGTGCTGCACAGCCTGTCCGACGACGCCGTGCGCGAAGTCCTGGCCGGGGCGGGGGTGTCACGCCCCGACGACGCCCTGCGCGCGGCGGACGGGCTCGCCGAGAGCGCGGGCCCCTCGGCCGCCGGGCTGCTGACGTCACCGGAGTTCAACGCCTGCGCACTCCAGGCGAGCCCCACCGATCTGCTGCGGCGCAGGCGCCGGGTTCGGCTGGGCCTGGCCGCCGGGGCCGTCTGCGCCGCGACCGGAGTGACGCTGGCCGCGACCCTGGCCGACGGCCCGGCGCCCTCCGACGGCACGCCGACGTCCGCGGTACGGGCCGCGTACGGTCCGGCGGACCTGGCGCGCACCGGGGCCACCGTCTGGGACAACACCTCACGTGTCGACTTCACGGCATGGCCGGCCCGGGGATCCCGGGTGCGCGACGAGGCGCTGCTCGGCAGAGCACTGGCCGCGTGGCTCCGTCCGGCTCGCACCGGCATCCGGCCGGCCCTCGCACCCGGAACGAGCGCCGGTGCCCCGGTCGCCGCTCCCCGGCTGCTGTACGCGGGAGACGTCGACGACACCGCCGTGGTGGTGCTGTACGACGGTGAACGCATCGCCCGCTACACCGAGCCCGCGGCGGGCCCGGCCCGACTGAGCGTGGCCCGGGTCGACGAGGCGGACGTGACGACCGCGGCGGCCGTGGCCCTGACCGCGTCGCGGGGATCCGAGCGGTACCTGCTGGCTCCGTGGGTCGCCGAGGCGCAGACCCGTGACCTGCTGCGTCCGGACGTGCTCGCCCGGCCGCTCCGGGTGGGCGGGGACGGGGTAACCGCCCCGGTCCCCGCGGTGCCGGCCGGCGGCGGCTGCGCGAGCCGTCCGGTGCTCCAGCTGCGGTCGTCGGAGCGCATCGCCGAGCACCACGCCTTCCTGCTCGCCGGACTCGGGGACCTGTCCCCCGTACACCTGACCTACACCCCCCTGCCAGGACAGGGGAACCCGCCCCGGCAGCCCCGGGAGGCCACCGGCAGCGCCGCCCTGCTGGCCTGGGCGCACCAGGCCTGCGGGCTGACGTCGCTGCGCGGGGCGGGCGTACGGGCGGTGAACGCCTGGGACTTCGCCGAGCAGGACCTGCCCGACGGCGGCGGGCAGGCGGTATGGACGTGCGCGCGCGCCGACTCCTGGCGCGGGCCCGGGGACGTCACGGTGGGCCTGCGCACGAGCCGGGACGGCCAGGCCGAACCGGTGCGCACGGCCGGGCGCGCCCGGTCCACGGCCGCGTGCAGCCGGTTCGGGCAGCACGTCGTGGCCGCCACCGGCTGGCGGTCGCCCAAGGGCAACTGGTTCGTGCTGGCGGCGGGGAGCCGGGCCGTGACGGAACTGCGCGTGACCGGCGACGTCTCCGGCGCCCGGGACGGCCGAACGCTGGCCCTGCCCGCGCCCGGGCGACCCCACGTCGCGGTTCGGGCCCGGCTCGCCTCCGGCCAGGACCTCGCCGGCCTGGACCAGCCCGGCTGACGGCCGGTGCCCGGCGGATGCCCCGCTTCCGGGAAGCGGGGCATCCGGCGCCGGATCCGGACCTGCCGGGCCTCGACGGTCCGGAGCGAGCGGGCGCCCCGCCGGAACCCACGCGCAGGTGGCGCCGACGGCGGTCCGGCCGCACGTCCGCCGTGCGCAGCGGCGGACGTGTCCCCGGGGGCGGCGATACCCTGAAGGCATTGCCTGGGGTATCGGGGGGATCATGAACAGGCTTCTGGCGGCGGCCGTTTCGGGCGTCGCGCTGGTGTCGGTGGCCGCGTGCGACGGTGGGGACCGGCCGCCCCGGGCGCCGACACACGGCCCGACCACGCTCGCCACCGCGGGACGCAAGGCCTCGCCGCGGGCCACGGCCGTCGACCGGGGTGCGGTGACCGAGGCGGCGAGGTCAGCCCTGCTGGCGGGGTTGTCCACCGAAGACCTCCCCGGCCACGCGGGGACGGCCACCGCCGCCGTCGGCCGGGGCAGTGCGTTGTTCCTCTGGGCGACCGCCGACGACCGTTTCTGCTTCGGCGACGCCGCGTCGGACGGCGGGTTCACCTCGTCCACCTGCACCGCGTCCGCCCGCGACACGGCCTTCTCCGCCCGCCCCACGCTCATCCGCCTCGCCACCACCGTGGCGATCGGCACGAGCCAGACCCTCGTGCTCGGCGCGGACCGGGAGACCGTGCGGTCGGTGACGTGCGACGGCGCGCCCCTGGCCCTTCGGAGGCTCGACGGCGTTCTCGACCGCAGGCGTGCGCTCTACGCCTTCGACCTCCCGGGTGAGACCGGCGGATCCGTGACCGTGACCGTCGTCCGCGCTCACGGCACGGCCGTGGAACACGTCGACCTGCTGTGGAAGGGGCGCCACGGCAGGACGGTCTGCCACTGACCGACGCCGGGACGGAGCGGGGCGCACGGCGATGCCCGCACTCCCCCTCGACCGGCATCCGGATTTCTTTGTCGCGACTTTACGGTGGGCGCATATGCTCTTATCATGGGCTTACAGCACCCAGGAGGAGATCATGACCGCTACACCCGCCGACCCCTCCGACGCGTGCAACAACCTGGCCCTGCGCAAGGCGGCCCGCTATCTGAGTGCCACCTACGACAGGGCCCTGTCCCCGGTCGGCCTTCGCGCGACGCAGCTCAGCATTCTGCAGAAACTCAGCGCGCAGGGGGAAATGACGATCTCCACCCTGGCCGACATGATCGCCATGGACCGTACGACGATGGCCTCGAACCTCAAGCCGCTGGCGCGCGAGGGCCTGCTGGTGGTCGAACCGTCGGCGACGGACCGCCGCGCGCGGATAGTGTCGATCACGCCCGACGGCGTCTCCCGGATGAAGGCGGCGCTGCCGCTGTGGCGGGAGGTGCAGGCCCAGTTCGAGGACCGTTTCGGATCCGAGGACGCGGCCCGGATGCGCACGTTCCTCCAGGCCGTCCTCCAGACCGGCTTCACACCCTGGGCCGAGTGAGACACCGGCGGCGCCACGGAACGACACCGCACCCGGGGCGGAACACCCGTCTCCTGGCAGTCGCCCCCGCAGGTCCGGTGACGGATCGCCGCCGCGCCGCCCCCGGTCGCGGCCGAATCACCCGAGCCTGACTCCCGGCCACGACGCACGACCGCCTTGCCCGGCACCTCCCCCGAAGGAGTGCCGGACGCCCTCGTACGTCCGGGCGGACTCCGCGAGCATCGGCGGCCGACACGAGCGACATAGCCGTATGATTTTTGATTATGTCGACTGGATGGCGGCGTGGAGAGGAGTGGGAGCCCATGAGGATCCTCGTGGTGGGTGCCGGCGCGACGGGCGGATACTTCGGGGCGCGACTGGTCCAGGCCGGCCGGGACGTGACCTTCCTGGTACGGCCGCGGCGCGCGGACCGCATGGCGGAGCGCGGGCTGCGCGTCACCGGCCTCGGGGAACGGACGGTCCTCCGGCCCCGCGTGATCGGCGTCGAGGACATCGACGGTCCGTACGACTTGGTCCTGCTCGCGGTCAAGGCCACCGGGCTCGATCAGGCCGTCGCCGACGTGGCGCGCGCGGTCGGTCCGGACACGCTGATCGTCCCCTTCCTCAACGGCCTCCGGCACATCGACACGCTGGCCGCGCGATTCGGCGACGGAGCGCTCCTCGGTGGTGTGGCGAAAGTCGCGACCGCCCTGGACGCCCAGGGAGACATCGTCCGCCTGGCCGACGCGCAGGATCTGCGCTACGGGGCACGTCGGGGCACCGCTCCGGCCCGACTCGCCGAGGTGCACCGGGTGTTGAGCGACGCGGGCTTCCCGACCGGCCTGTCGGCGGACATCGACACCGAGATGTGGTCCAAGTGGATCTTCATCGCCTCGGTCGGTGCCGTGACCTGCCTGATGCGGGGGTCGGTCGGCGAGGTCGTGGCCGTACCGGGTGGAGCGGAGTTCGCCGGGGCGGTGGTCGAGGAGTGCGCGTCCGTGGCGGCTGCCGCCGGCCACCCGGCACCCGACCCGGCCCTGCGGCAGACGCTGGCGAGCGTCACCCAGGAAGGCTCGCCGCTCACCTCGTCCCTGTACCGGGATGTGACACAGGGCTTCAGCGCGGAAGTGGAACAGGTCTTCGGCGATCTGGTCCGCCGCGCGGACGAGTTCGGGATCGCCGTTCCGTTGCTCGGCCTGGCCACCACACATCTGCGCGTGCACCAGAACCGCGTCGAGGGCACGCGCGTCGGCTGAGGCGGTGCGGCCCCGGCCATGTGCGGTCCGCGGGCGGAGGACCCTGCTCCGTAGGGCACCTGCGTCCGGTGACGTTCATCGACTGCGCCGGGCTCGGAGTACTGTGCCGCACCCTGCACCGGGTCCGGGCCCGGGCCCGTCACGGCCGGCTCCGGCCGGTCACCGGTGACGGCCGGTTCCTGCGGGTTCTACGGGCCGCCGGTCGGGGGCGGTCAGGCGTTCCAGCTCCAGTCGACGACCTCCGGCAGGTCGGTGCCGTGGTCCCGGATCCAGGCCTGGTGGCGGGTGCGGACGTCGGCCATCTGCTGGCGCAGGGCGGCCGCCCGGACCGGGAGGCCGGGGACGCGGTCGATGACGTCCATCACCAGGCGGTAGCGGTCCAGGTCGTTGCGGACGACCATGTCGAACGGGGTGGTCGTGGTCCCCGACTCCTTGTAGCCGCGCACGTGCAGGTGGCGGTGGCCGGTGCGCCGGTAGGCGAGCCGGTGCACCAGCCAGGGATACCCGTGATACGCGAAGATCACCGGCTTGTCGGCCGTGAACAGGCCGTCGTACTCGAAGTCGGTCATCCCGTGCGGGTGTTCGTCGCGCGGCATCAGCCGGGTCATGTCGACGACGTTGACGACGCGCACGGCGAGCCGTGGCAGGTGCCGGCGCAGCAGCTGGGCGGCGGCCAGGATCTCCTGGGTGGGCACGTCGCCGGCGCAGGCGAGGACGACGTCGGGTTCGGCGCCGTTCTCGGTGCCTGCCCAGTCCCAGATGCCGGCGCCGCGCGCGCAGTGGGCGCGGGCCTGGTCCATGGAGAGCCAGTCGAAGCAGGGTTGTTTGCCGGCGACGATGACGTTGACGTAGTCCCGGCTGCGCAGGACGTGGTCGGCGACCGAGAGGAGGGTGTTGGCGTCCGGCGGCAGGTAGACGCGGACGACCTCGGGGCTCTTGTTGAGTACGTGGTCGACGAAGCCGGGGTCCTGGTGGGAGAAGCCGTTGTGGTCCTGGCGCCAGACGTGCGAGGTGAGCAGGTAGTTGAGCGAGGCGATGGGTGCCCGCCAGGCCAACTGCCGTGACGTCTTGAGCCATTTGATGTGCTGGTTGACCATCGAGTCGACGATGTGCACGAACGCCTCGTAGCAGGAGAACAGTCCGTGCCGGCCCGTGAGGAGGTAGCCCTCCAGCCAGCCCTGGCAGGTGTGTTCGGAGAGGATCTCCATCACCCGGCCGTGCCGGTCGAGGTGTTCGTCGACCGGGAGCAGCTCCGCCTGCCAGGCCTTGCCGCCGGCGTCCAACACGGCCTGGAGCCGGTTGGAGGCGGTCTCGTCCGGGCCGACCAGCCGGAAGTCCCTGCGGAGCCGCGTGTCCTCCATGATCTGTGCGAGCAGGTCGCCGAGGATCCGGGTCGGCTCGTGCAGGGTCGTGCCGGGCTTCTCCACCGGGACCGCGAACGCGTCGAGGCCGGCGATGGGCAGTTCGCGTACGAGCAGGCCGCCGTTGGCGTGCGCGGTGGCGCCGAGCCGGCGGGCGCCGTCGGGGACGCAGGCGAGGACGTCGGGGACGGGCCGGCCGTCCGCGGCGAACAGTTCCTCGGGCCGGTAGGAACGCAGCCACTCCTCCAGCTGCCGCAGGTGCCCGGGATTCTCCCGGACGCCGGGCAGCGGGACCTGGTGGGCGCGCCAGGTGCCCTCCACCGGCTCGCCGTCCACCTCCGCCGGGCCGGTCCAGCCCTTCGGGGTGCGCAGCACGATCACCGGCCAGCGCACTCTCCCGGTGGCCCCGTCCTCGCGCGCGGCGCGCTGCGCCTCGGCGATCCGGTCCAGAGCCTCGTCCAGGGCGGCGGCCATCGCGTGGTGGACCCGGGCGGGATCGTCGCCGCCGACGTGGATCGGCTCGTGGCCGTAGCCGCGCAGCAGCGAGTCGAGTTCGGCCTCGGGGATGCGGGCCGCCACCGTCGGGTTGGCGATCTTGTACCCGTTGAGGTGCAGGATGGGCAGGACGGCACCGTCGTGGACCGGGTCGAGGAACTTGTTCGAGTGCCAGGCGGCGGCGAGCGGTCCGGTCTCCGCCTCGCCGTCGCCGATGACGCAGGCGACCAGCAGGTCCGGGTTGTCCAGGGCCGCGCCGTAGGCGTGGGACAGCGAATATCCCAGCTCGCCGCCCTCGTGGATCGAGCCCGGGGTCTCCGGGGCCACATGGCTGGGCACTCCGCCGGGGAAGGAGAACTGCCGGAAGAGCCGTGCCATCCCCGCCCCGTCCCGCGGGACGTCCGGGTAGGTCTCGCTGTAGCTGCCCTCCAGCCAGGAGTTGGCCAGCACGGAGGGGCCGCCGTGCCCGGGCCCCCAGACGCACAGCGCGTCCAGCCCGCGTGTCCTGATCACCCGGTTCAGGTGGGTGTACACGAGGTTCAGGCCGGGCGCGGTACCCCAGTGGCCCAGCAGCCTCGGCTTGATGTGCTCCGGTCGCAGCGGCTCGGCGAGCAGGGGGTTGGCCATCAGGTAGATCTGGGCGGCGGCCAGGTAGTTCGCGGCCCGCCAGTGCGCGTCCACGGTGCGCAGTTCGTCGTCGGAAAGTACGGTGGCGTCCTGGTGCTCGGCCTTGGACATGAGGTCGACTCCGGATGTCTTGGCGGTCACTGGGCGGTGGAGGCGGCATGGCCGGCGAACGGGCGGCGGAGCTGCCGCGCAAGGCGTACGAGAAGGAACTGCTGCGTCTGCAGACCGAGTTGGTGAAGATGCAGGAGTGGGTGCGGGCGACGGGTGCCCGGCTCGTGGTGGTCTTCGAGGGGCGCGACGCGGCCGGCAAGGGCGGCACCATCAAACGGGTGACGGAGCACCTCAATCCGCGCATCGCACGGATCGCGGCGCTGCCGAAGCCGACCGAGCGTCAGCGCACCCAGTGGTATTTCCAGCGGTACGTGGAGCATCTGCCGGCCGCCGGGGAGATCGTGCTGTTCGACAG
This sequence comes from Streptomyces sp. NPDC001068, assembly GCF_042897315.1. Classification (NCBI taxonomy): domain Bacteria; kingdom Bacillati; phylum Actinomycetota; class Actinomycetes; order Kitasatosporales; family Streptomycetaceae; genus Streptomyces; species Streptomyces sp. NPDC001068. The sequence goes on from NZ_JBIAYD010000002.1 coordinate 245,666, forward strand.
GTCCTGGTACAACCGGGCCGGGGTCGAGCACGTGATGGGGTTCTGCACCAAGGAGGAGTACCAGCTGTTCCTGCGGCAGTGCCCGATCTTCGAGCGGATGCTGATCGAGGCGGGGATCCTGCTGCGCAAGTACTGGTTCTCGGTGAGCGACACCGAGCAGCAGGAGCGGTTCCGCAAACGGCTGGAGGACCCGCTGCGGCGCTGGAAGCTGTCGCCGATGGACCTGGAGTCGATCACCCACTGGGAGGCGTACTCCCGGGCCAAGGACGAGATGCTGGTGCACACCGACGTCTCCGACGCCCCGTGGTACACCGTGGAGAGCGACGACAAGCGCCGGGCCCGGCTGAACATGATCGCCCATCTGCTGTCGTCGGTTCCGTACGACGAGGTGCCGCCGCAGGTGCTGGAGCTGCCCGAGCGGCCGCCGTCGACCGGGTACCAGCGCACGCCGCGCGATCTGCAGACCTACGTCCCCGACCACTCGGCGACTCTCTGAGCGGTCGCCCGTCGCGGTCACACCGGCTCCGGTACGACGGCGACCGGGCAGGCGGACCGGTGCAGCACGCCGTGCGCGACCCGGCCGAGCTGGAGCCCGAAGGCCCGTGGGCGGCGCCGGGCTCCGACGACCAGGAGGGCCGCGTCCTGCGAGGCGGCGGCGAGTACGGACCGCGCGTGGCCCTCGACGGTTCGGCGGTGTGTCTCGATGTCGGCGGGGATGTCGGCGAGTGCGGTCTCCAGCGCCTCCAGCGCCTGCTGCTGGTGGAGCCGGGCGAGCTCGGCGGAGGTCCGGGGGAGATCGGTGGTCTCGTACGCGGGCATCCGCCAGGCCCGTACGGCGTCCAGGGGTACTCCTCGGCGGCGTGCCTCCTCGTAGGCGAAGCGCACCACAGGGGACCTCTTGCCGTCCGTCCCGACGCACAGGACGACCCGGCCGCGCGACGGGGCGGCGCCCCGGTCGCCCGGCGCGCCGCGCACGACGACGGTCGGGCAGTGCGCGTGGCCGGCGAGGGTCAGGCTCACCGAGCCGAGCAGTGCCTCCGCGAGGCCGCTGCGGCCCCGGGTGCCCGTGACCAGCAGAGTGGCGTCCCGGCTCTCCCGGACCAGCGCGTACTCGGGCTCCTCGGCGAGAACGTCGGTGGACACCGCCGCGTCGGGCTGCCTGCGCCGGACCCGCCGGGCCGCGACACCGACGACGTCGTCGGCCATGACCTCCTCGGACGGCCGGTGGGGGTCCCTGACGGGGTGGGTGCCCTCGTACCGCTCCCACAGTGAGGCGTGGACCAGGCGCAACGGCACGCCGCGCAGCACGGCCTCGTCCGCCGCCCAGTCGACCGCCCGCAGGCTCGGCTCGGAGCCGTCGACACCGACCACGATCGGCAGGACACGGCGCATCGCCCTCACCGCCCCGCGTCGAAGGGGAGCGGGGACTTCGGGGAGCGGTCGCGCGGCCCGGTCCCGTGGACGGCCCGTTCGGCGGCGGCACAGCTCCCGGACGGGCCGTCGGCGCCCGCGGTCACGGTTCGGAGCATGATCCTCACCTCCTACGGTGAGGGTCCCCCAGGCGAGCGGTCCCCGCGCGGGGACCGCTTCCACCCCGAGCCTCCGGAAAGGCCGCGGGCATGGGCCGGTGGTCCCGGTGAGGGGACCGGGCGGCCCGTCGCCGACCGCGGCGGCGACGGTCCGGCCCCGAGGCCCGGCGGCGCCCGGGCGGGTGACGGGGCGGGCGGGCGCCCGGCCGGTGCCTAGTGGCCCACCGTCTGTGCTCCGCCCGGATCCGGCTGCCGGACCTGTACGCGCCGTACGGCGCCGGTACCCGCGTCTGAGCACCTCGCGGAGCGCGCCGCCCGGGAACGTGGGTGGAGCCGGTCGGCCCTGCTACGTCCGGGCCGCCGTCCTCGCCTCCCGTCCGGACCGGGCGGACACCGGCGGACGCGGGCCGGGTCCGGTCCCGCGCGGTCCTGACGCCTCGCGGGTCGCGAGGTCAGACCCGGCCGCCGGCCACCACACGGTCGATGTCGATACCGATCGACCAGTTCTCGCCGGCCGAGTTGTCGGCGTTGCGCCGGTGCACCCGCCGCCGGGTCGGGAACCTGATCCCCTCGAACGTCCGGTAGTCGCTGACGTAGTGCGCGACGGCCACGCCGACGTTGACGTCGACTTCGTAGTCGAGTCGGCGCAGCAGGCCGTCGTCGCCGAAGTAGAAGGTCTGCCTGGCCGTGTGGGTGGCGATGGACTCGGGAAACTCCACGTGCAGCCGCCGCCAGACCTCTCCGTTCTCCGTCCAGGGTTCTCCTTCGCGCGAGGTGACGTCGGGACGGTCGAGGAGGAAGGGGGTGGTGAGGTAGTTCCACATGGCGTAACCGATGAAGTAGCCGACCTGGAGCGGCTCCCAGGGCGAGGTGAGGTCGTATCCCCGGTACGTCGATCTGATGCCGGACCGCGACTCCAGTACGGTGCCGTCGGCCGCGGCCCGCAGTTCGGTCACGTCGTCGTAGGCGCGGAACACGAAGTCCTGACCGGGCCGGCCCCAGGGACTGAACCGGACCAGTTGACGCCGGGTGTCGATCGTCACGGTCTCGTTCAGTGGTCGGTCGGAGAAGCCCCGCACGGCCCAGAAGGGACCGTGGAGCTTCGCTTCGACCTGCAGGCCGTCGATGCGCGACCAGCGTTCACGACCGCCGTGGGCTGAGATGACATGGTCGAGGAGGTCGTTCATGGGTGTCTCCGGTGTGTCGCTGATGTGTCGGTGTGCGGGGCCTTCGCGATACCGTCGCCGGTCGCCGGCCGCCGGCCGCAGCTAGAGGAGGCCGGCGCGAATCATGTACGCCACCGCGTGCGTTCTGTTGTTCACTCCGAGCGTGTTGATGATGGCGTGGACGATGCTCTTGATCGTCCTTTCGGAGTAACTGAGGCGACCGGCGATCTGGGCGGTGTCCAGACCGTCCGAGAGCAGCCGGAGAACGGTCATGTCCCGGGTGCTGAGGCCCGGTCCGGGACCGGGTCCATGGCGTTCCATGCGCCTCATGTGCTGGATCAGGGGGCCCAGTATGTGGGGAGGCACATCGGCGTGCCCGATGCTCGCGGCGACGGCGGCGTCGGCGATCTCCGAGAAGGTGGCGGTCGGGCGGAGCACCACGCTGACGACCCCGAGGCTGATGGCCCGGACGAGTCTCGGCTCGGTGATGGAGCCGGTGACCAGCACGGCACGCGTGTGCGGCCGGTCGGCCGATATCCGCTCCACGTGCTTGAGCACCTGGTCCGACGCCGCGTCGTCGAAGGCCACCAGGACGTCCGCCTCCCGCTCGTCCCCGCGCGGCAGCACCCGCAGGCCGGGAAAGCCGGCGAGAGCGGCGACACCGCCCTCGTAGGTGATCTGGTCAACGGAGACGACGGCGACGGCGAGCGGAGTACCGGTCTCGGCGGTGCCGCTCCGCCCGTCGGCCGCCTGATGACCCGCAGCTGTGGGATCGTCCGCGTTCAACCCCGCGTCGCCTCCTTTCTGACGGGCCGTCGGCCCGGTGCCGCACATGAACCCACACATGAAGGTGCTCGTCCGGGAGTCCCGGTATCGACCATGGAGTGAGTATGGACGTCCATGTGCGGGACACACCGTCCCGAGCGCCCGATGTCCGGCGAACGGGCCGAAGTCAAGGCCGTTCGCGCGGCGATCCGCCGCCTTTGGGGCACTCCTGGGCCGCGCGTCACGGTGGCCGACGGCCGGGCCCGGTGTCAGAGCCGGCCGACCTCGATGAACTCGAAGGTCAGCAGGCCGTTGGCCGCGTACGGCAGTTGGCCCAGTTGCTCACGCGCGCTGTCGAGACTCTCGGCTTCCACGATCAGGAAGGCTCCGGGCCTGTCGGTGCGGCGGAAGGAGGAGAGCACGACGCCGTCCGCCTTCAGTCTCCGCAGGACGCGGGCCTCTTCTTCCGCGTGTGGTGCCAGTTGTTCGCGCTCGGCGGTGACGGTGCCAGTCACGTGCAGGTACATGTGGGGTCCTCGTTCACGGGTGTTGCCGAGTGGTGCCCGGGGTTCGGGGACCACGGTCAGGCGGCGCTCGCGCCCTGCTCGGTACGGGCCTTCGCGTCCGCCGCGCTGCGGGCGGAGATCTCCCGGAAGTCCTCCAGCGTGTGACGTTCGACGTCGTAGCCGCGGCCGTGGGTCCACCGGGCGGTCAGCTCGGCCAGCCGGGCCCCGTACCGCTCGGCGGTGACCAGGTCGCCGTGCGCGCCGACGGCTCCGGGCTCCTCGTCCACGTTGGTCTGGCCCATGACACCGAGCCAGGAACCCAGCCGGTTCACGTCGTACACGGAACCGCCCGTCCAGTTGTTGCCGGAGGCGTCACCGACCGAGATCCACTGCATGTTCATCTGCGCGGCGAACACCGCGAGTTGCTGCAGGGAGAAGAGCTTGTCGCCGTTCTGGGAGGCGGAGTGGGTGAACCCGCCGGCCAGCTTGTCCTTCCACTCCTGCCCGAGGTACGGGTAGAAGCCGGCCTCCAGGAAGGCCTTGAACACGGCGGAGACACTGCCCATGTAGGTCGGCGCGCCGAAGACGATCGCGTCCGACTCCTTCAGAAGTTCCATGGTCGCCGCGTCGGACCAGCGTCCTTCGTGGACCTGGTGCCCCGCGATCTCCGCCAGCCGCACCTCGATACCGGGCACGCTCCTCGCTCCGCGGGCGACGCTCTCGGCGAGTGCGCGGGTGTGGCCGTTCGGGGAGTGGTAGACGACGGTGACAGTAGCCATGTGGGGGAACCTCTCTCTGCTTGCGTGGTGTTCGTCAGGCGGCCGGGGAGGGGACGACGGCGGCCAGGAAGCCGTCGACCGTCGTGACCTCGTGGCCGTAGGTGGGGTAGGAGATCTCCAGGGCGGCCCGATGGGCCTCCTCCGTGAAGTCGGCCACGGCGTCCGTGAGGAACGTGACGTGGTACCCGGCTTCCAGCGCGTGCCTGCCGGTCCCCTCGACACAGGTCTGGGAGGTCAGTCCGGCCAGGACCACGTGCTCGACGCCCCGGGCGGTGAGCTGCTCGTGCAGGTCCGTACCGGCGAAGGAGTCGAACATGTGGTGGCGGCCGACCACGACGTCTCCCTCCTGGGGGCGCAGTGGCTGGTAGAAGTCAGCGCCTTCGGTGCCCTCCCAGAAGACCTGGTTGTCCACCGCGAAACTGAAGCGCGGCAGCACGTGCCTGATGTCGTCGAAGACGCCCTCGTGGAGTCCGTGGGGTGCGTAGAAGACGGTGACGCCCGCCTCCCGGGCGCCCGCCGACAGCCGGGCCAACTGCGCGCGCAGGCCGGTGCTTTCCAGCATGGGGCCGATCTGGCCGCTCAGCTTCCCGTTCTCGGCCAGGAAGTCGTTGAGGGGGTCGATCAGGACCACGGCGGTCCGGTCGGCAGGGTAGGTGTGAGCGTTCATGGGGTTCTTTTCTGTCTGGTCGCGCGCCGCCGGCGCCAGGAGTCCGCTGCTCGGCGGTCGGGACGGTCATCCCATTTATATGATGACCATCATGAATAACTCCATCATGATGACCGTCATGTAAATTGTCAAGCAGGGATACGGTCCAGGAGGTGGACATGCGTGCTTCTCGTGAGCAAGTGGCTGCAAACCGTGAGGCCATCATCGTCAGCGCAGGTCAGCAGTTCAGGAAGCGCGGCTTCGACGACGTGACCATCGCCGATGTGATGAAGGCCGCCGGGCTGACCCACGGCGGCTTCTACGGCTACTTCGACTCCAAGGAGGCACTGGCCGCGGCGGTGTGCGAGCGGGGCATCGCGGAGAGCGTCGCGGCCGTCGACGCCGTGGCGGCACAGACGGCGCAGGACGGCGGACCGGTCGCCGAGCCCCTGCTGCACCAGTTCGTGGAGGACTATGTGTCCGCCCGGCACCGGGACAGCCCGGACGACGGCTGCAGCGTCGCCGCACTGGCCCAGGACGCCGGACGTAACTCCGCGGAGCTCCAGCGCATCTTCGCCACCGGCATCACGGGCATGGCCCAGTCGCTGAGCCGTCTGCGGGCGCTGGACGCTCAGGACCGGGCGGCGGGGGCCGGGCCCGACTTCGCCACGCTGTCCACCATGATCGGCGCACTGGCTCTCTCACGAGCGGTGGCCAAGGCCGACCCCGGACTGTCCGAGACGATCCTCGATGCGGCACGGGCACATATCGAGTCCCCGGCCTGAAGCACCCGTCGTGGTCCGGCGGCCCCCGGCCCGGGCGGCCCCGTCCGGACGGCCCCGTCCGGGCGGCCTCCGTCCGGGCGGGTTTCTCCCGCGCCTGTTACGGCCTGCCCAGCAGTTCGCGCACGTGTCGCACGATCTCCTCGTTGGTGAAGGAACGGCCCGCGATGCCCCAGCCACCGGGCACGGCCTCCGTCAGCGCGACCCAGGTCCGGCTCGCCAGGTCCGGGTCGGCGGCGGCCGTCGCCACCGCCGCGGTGATGTCACCGACCACGCCCAGTTGCTGCCCACGGTCCAGGGCACCCGCGTTGGTGGTCACCTGCACGCGTACGCAGTCGCTCCTGCCACTGGCCGTGGACAGCGCGTCCGCGGGCAGTTCGTGGACGAACGCGGCGGTGTTGTCACCGAAGAACGGGATGTCCGGCACCTTCTCCCAGCGCATGACGATCCGGGCGAGTTCCGTCGCCAGGGCCTTCTTGTCGCTGAAGGTGCCTACGGCGGCGTACACATCGATCATGGGCATGAGTGTCCTGCCTCGGGGTTGAGCGGATGTCTCGCCGAAGAGCCGCGGCGATGCCGGATCCGGCGGTCGAACCGCGCGGCGGTCCGCGAAAACGTAACGCAACAGGCCGAACCCACCGGCGGGTTACCCGTGCCCCGACTGCCCCGACGGGCAGCGAGGGCGGCTTTCGCGCACACCGCGGCCGGGCACCCGTCGACGCGCGCAGGCCCGTCCACCATGTCTGCGAACATGGTGTGTTGTCCCGTCACACACTTCCGGCGGCCACGGTCGGTGCCGCACCGATCGGCGCACGTCGACCCCACAGGATGTGTCTGACCGTCCGTTACACTTCCCGAAAGGGAGGGCTTTCGATGTCCGCTGAGGCAGTCGCGCAGGAATCCCTGAACAACGTGTACATGAACCGGGTCACGGCCGACCTGGAGCGGGTCGAGGCGGAGATCGCCCGGACCGAAGCACGGCTCGCGGAACTCCGCGCGGACCACGCTCTCCTCAGCCGCCTTCGGGAGAACCTCGGCGGCCCCGTCAACACCCCGCCGGACGCCGTGGCCGCGACCCCGCACCCGCGGCCCTCGGCCGCCGACGCCGGACGCCGGTCTCCCGCCGCCCAGTGGGGCTCCGTCCGGGACGCCGTCCTCGGCCATCTGCGGGCGTCCGCGCGCCCGGTGTCCGTCAACGACATCTTCACGGCCCTTCCCGGCAAGGTGCAGCTCTCGGGCAAGGTCGTCGTCCGCAACACGCTGGAGGCCCTGGTGGCCAAGGGAGCCGCGGAGCGCTCACGAGACGGCCACTCCGTCCGGTACACCCTCGTGGACGCACCCTCCGGGGACGGCGGATAGCCCGGACAGGACCGTCGTTCACACCCGCCCGCCGGTGGCCGCCCCGGCCGGCCGCCGGAATCCGAGCAGTACCCGGGATCCGGCCGCGGTGAGGGTGCCGATCACCGCACAGGTCCCCCAGGTGGCGGCACTCCCCCAGTGGTCGAGCGCGCTGCCTCCGAGGACCGGCCCCACAAAGGACGCCGCCGCCCAGGCGACGGTGTGCACACCGTCGTAGCGTCCACGGGCGTGCGACGGTGCGAGATCGGCGACGAACGACATGGAGGCGGGCGCGTACAGGATCTCACCGACGGTCCAGACGGCCACGGTGCCCGCGTAGGCGAGGACCGAACCCGCGAGGGCCGTCAGGCCGAACCCCCAGCCCATCAGGAGAGTTCCCACGGCCAGGACCACGGCCTGGCCGCGTCGCGCGGTCAGGCGGGTGAGCGGAATCTGCAGGACCACGACGAGGACGCCGTTGAGGGCGATGACCGTTCCGTAGTCGCGGGCCGTGAGTCCGTGCCTGCCCATGTCCACCGGCAGCATGGTGGATCCCTGCTGGACGACCAGGCCCAGCAGGAACGTCAGCCCGACGAGCGTCATGAACTTCGCGTCCCGCAGGACGATCCCGACGCCCGCCGGCCGCTCCGTCCCGGGCCGCTCGCCGGAGCCGGAGCCCGTTGCCGCGGGCAGCGTCTCGGGAACGCGGAGCCGTACCACCAGGGCGCAGAGCAGGGTTGTGCCGGCGTCGCCCAGGAAGAGCCACACATAGCCGTGCGTGGCGATCAGTCCGGCGACCGCGGACGACACCGCGAAGCCTATGTTCACCGCCCAGTAGTTCAGGGAGAAGGCACGCACCCGGTCCTCGTCGTCGACGAGATCCGCCATGGCGGCCTGTGCCGCAGGGCGCGGGGCACCGGAGGCCGCGCCCAGCGACGCGGCCAGTACGGCCATGGGCACCGACCCGCTCACCAGTGCCAGGGCGACGGTGGCCGCCGCCGCACACAGCTGCGCCCACAGCATGGTCCGGCGCCGCCCCACCCGGTCCGCGAGGGCCCCGCCCGCCAGCGCGCCGATCGCGCCCCCGAGCCCGTAGAGGGACGCCACCAGGCCCGCGTAGGTGGCGGAACGGCCGCGTTCCAGGGTCAGGTACAGGGTGAGGAAGCCGACCACGAAACCGCCCAGGCGGTTGACCAGCGTGCTCGTCCACAGCCACCAGTAGGCGCCCGGCAGACCCGTCAGGGTCTCTCGGAGGGTGTGCCGGATGCTTCCCACGGGTCTGCTCCAGGGCTGCGGGGCCGTGGCGGCCCCACGGAGGCTTCACGGAGGCGGGGGCCGGCCACCGTGACCACCGCTGATGCCGTCCTCGTCCTGCCGTCGCTCAGCCGCCCGGTGTCACCTCGCCGTCGAGGAACCGCGTCACGTGGGAACAGAAGAGCTCCGGGTACTGGAACAGTGAGCCGTGACCGGCGTCGGGGAAGATCAAGAGCTGTGCGTCCGGGATGTGCCGGAAGAGAATCCACGAATTGACGGTGGGCACCATGACGTCGTTGTCCCCGTTGACGACCAGGGTCGGCTGACGGATCCCGCGGAGCTCCTCGAACCGCTCGCCGCGGGCGGTGCCCCAGTCCGCGCGCAGGGCGTCCTGGGCCCTGACGCTGTCCGGGCCCGACTCGGGGTCGGCGTCGTGCGTGCGGGCGTGCCGGCGTTTCCAGAACGCTCTGCCCGCGGCCCGGCTGGCCGCCGAGGGGCCGAAGAAGAGGTAGAGGTAGTCGTCCTCGGTCAGGACCTCGTGGCCGGCGACCTCCGGGACCCGCTCCCCCAGCCCTTCCGTCTCACCCGCACGCGGCTTGGTGCCGACCAGGATCAGACGCCGCACCAGATCGGGGTGGGCGAGCACCAGCGCCTGGCTGACGTAGCCGCCCACCGAGAAGCCGAGCAGGTCGATCTCCTCCAGACCCAGGGCCGCCAGAAAGCGCGCGGTGTTCTCGGCGAATCCCTCGGCGCTCGTCGCCGTGTCGCCGCCGGACGCTCCTACGCCGGCGTTGTCGAAGAGTACGACGGGACGGTTCGCCGCCAGTCCGTCCGTGACGAGCGGGTCCCAGTGGTCCATTCCGGCCCGGAAGTGCGGCAGCATCAGCAGCGGAACACCGGTCTCGGCCCCGAATCGCCGGTAGGCGTAACGGACACCGTCCGCCTCGAGGTACCGGGTGGGCGCGGTCGCGTGTGTATGTGTGGTCATGGTGCTCCTCGGCCCGTGCGGATTTCGGGTGCCGCCGGAAGGCCGGACACCGATCGGCTGCCGGTCCGTCGGGAGGCGTCTGCGGGCGTCGCTCCCGTGGTCTCCGGTGGCGCGGGCCGTCGGCTCCTCACCCGGCTTTCGGCACCCCTGGGAAGGCTACGACGGGGTGGCCCCCGCAGGTGTGCACCAAAGTGCCGCGAACAGCGCCCATTGGTGCCGGCCCGCCGTTTCGAAGAAATCCGGCGGCCGATGTCGATCCGGCGGGCCCGCGTTCGACGTCCTGGTGCGAGGCGTCCCGCCCCGCAGGATGCGACAGGACCCGACCTACCGAGGGAAACCATGGATCAGCTGCTACGAGTCATGAACTTCAACGTCTCGCGCGACGGGATCGGTGCGGGTGAGCACCAGAGTCTGGAGAACCCGTTCGGCCTTCCCCACCCCGAGAGACTGTTCTCCTGGGCCGGTGCCACGGCGAGCTGGCCGATGCGCACCGAGCCCGGCGGGAGCCGCGGCCTGGACGACTACTTCACCCGGGATTTCGCCCACAACATCGGCGCCGAGATCATGGGCCGCAACAAGTTCGGCCCCCAGCGCGGGCCCTGGTCGGACCACGAGTGGCGCGGCTGGTGGGGCGACGAGCCCCCGTTCCGCACCCCGGTGTTCGTCATGACCCACCACGAACGTCCCTCGATCACCCTCTCCGACACCACCTTCCACTTCGTGGACGGCGACCCGGCCACGGTCCTCAAGCGGGCGCGCGAGGCGGCGCAGGGCAGGGACGTCCGGCTCGGCGGCGGCGTCACCACCGTCCGGCAGTTCCTCGACGCCGGCCTCGTCGACACCCTGCACGTGGCGGTCTCGCCGCTGGAACTCGGTGACGGGATCCGGCTCTGGGAGTCCCCCGACGAACTGCTCGACCGCTTCCACCTGGAGGTCGTGCCCAGCGCGAGCGGGGTGGCGCACCACCTGTTCTGGCGGAGGTGACGCGGAGCGGACGCGCAGGGCGGTGGACCGGACCGGGGGCGCGGAGGGCTGGCCCCGGGACGCGTGGGGTCGCGCCACCGCCGCCGGTCTACGGCCCTTCGGCCGTCACGCCCAGTTCGGTCGCCGCGCGGACGGCGAACCAGACCTCGGTGAAGGCGGCGGTCGTGGTCAGGTCCCGGCCGGTCACCTCGCCGAAACGGCGCAGCCGGTAGGCGAGGGTGTTGGGGTGGATGTGCAGAGCCGTGGCGGCGTCCTCGGTGCGCCGGTCGCGTTCCATCCACGTACGTACGGACACCAGCAGCTGTGACCCGTGCGTACGGTCGTAGCGCAGGGCCTCGCCGAGGACCTGCTCGACCAGCGCGGCCAGCAGGCGCCGGTCCTCGGGCAGCCAGCGGCCGGTGGCGTCCTCGCCGTAGTGGACGAGGGGCTTGCCCGCCTCCTCCGCGCGTCCGGCCGCCCACTCCGCCTCCTGCCGGGCGACCCGCAGCGGCTCGCCGACGGCGAAGGGCCGGCTCACCCCGCACACCGCGCCGGGCAGGTCGGCCAGGGCCTGGGTGAACCCGGGGTCGGCCAGGACCAGCCGGTCGTCGCCGCGGCGCAGGGTCAGGTGGGGGTGGTCGGAGAGCGCGACGGCCAGTTGCTCTTCCGCGGTGCTCCGCACCACCGCGAGGACGACCGGCCGCTGGGCGTCCAGCCCGTGGTGGGCCAGCCGGCGCTGGGCGCTCGCCGGGTCGAAGGTGTCCTGGAGCATCTCGGCGAGGGTCTCCGCCCCCTCCCGGCGGAGCACCTCGCGCTCCTGGCGGACCATCGCGAGCCGCAGGGCGGCGACCGTGGCCAGGTGCTGGACGACGGCCAGACCGGCGGGCCTGGCACCCGCCTGTTCGAGGGCTACCAGATAGCCGGCGGCTCCGCCCGGACCGAGGACGGGCAGCACGAAGCCGCCCGGCACGGTCGGCGGGGCGTCAGGGTCCGCCGGGAGGACAGAGAGGTCCTCCGGCGCCGCGACACCGGGCAGCAGGGGGCGTCCCTGAGGCGTGCACAGCAAGATCCGGTACCCGCTGAGCTGCTCCAGGCGGCCGAAGAGCGCGGGGATGTCCAGGTTCTCCTCGGCCATCCAGCGCAGCGCGCCGAAGACCTGCAACTGGGCGCCGAGCCGGTCGGCGGACTTCTCGCTGACGGCGGCGGCGACCTCCTGCGCGATGGTGACGAAGGGAACCGTGAGCGGGACCTCCAGTACCGGGAAGCCGCGTTCCTCGGCGGCGGTGAGGAAGGCCTGGCGCAGCGGAGGGGTGCGCAGCTGGGTGCTGAGCACCAGAGCCGCGACACCGGCGTCGTCGAGCCGCTCAAGGTAGCGCTTCTGGGCCTCGCCGGCGCGGGGCACGGCGAGGCCGACGGTCATGAGGACCTCGGAGCCGGCCAGCCAGGGGGTGGGGTCCTCCAGTTCGCTGACGTGCGCCCAGGAGACCGTGCGGCCCAGGCCTCCGGAGCCCGCGAGCAGGCGCATCTGCAGGGCCGGGAAGGACAGCAGGTCGCGCACGGTAAGGGCGGAGGGCGAGGCGGCGGCACGGTCACCCGTCTCCCGGCCGGCCCGCGGATCGGCTCCGCCGACGACAGGGCGGACGGCTCGGCCGTCGTCCTCGAGACCGGCCGCGGCACGGGCACGGGCATCGGCCGCACGATCGGCACCGACCGCGCCTCCGGGATCGGCCTCAGGACCGGCTCCGGCGGCTCCCCGGGCATCGGCCCCGACGTCGGCTTTGTGGTCTGTCACAAAGCCACTGTAGTTCTTCGTGTTCTCGACAATTGACCGTCCGGGTGGCCGATTCGCAGACTGAGGCATCCCGCTACCGGAGTTGTTCACTCCGAGTCCGGCGTCCGTTCTCTCGGGGCGGTGGACTCGACAGGAAGGTGCCCGATGACGACCGAGCCCCGTGGACCCGTGGATTCCTCCCGCGTCCCCCGCTACGCGGGACCCGCCACCTTCGCCCGGCTGCCGCGGCTGGACGAGGTCGGGCGGGCGGACATCGCCGTCGTCGGCGTCCCCTTCGACACCGGCGTCTCCTACCGGCCCGGCGCCCGTTTCGCCCCGGCCGCGGTGCGCGAGGCGTCCCGGCTGCTGCGCCCGTACAACCCGGCCCTGGACGTGTCACCGTTCGCGACGGCGCAGGTCGCCGACGCCGGTGACATCCCGGTGAACCCCTTCGACATCCATGAGGCGATCGAGACCGTCCAGGCGGAGGCCTCGCGCCTCCAGGCGGACGGCACGAAGCTGGTCACCATCGGCGGCGACCACACCATCGCGCTGCCGCTGCTGCGCGCGGTCGCCGAGCGGCACGGGCCGGTCGCGGTGCTCCACTTCGACGCGCACCTCGACACCTGGGACACCTACTTCGGGGCCGAGTACACCCACGGCACCCCGTTCCGCCGGGCCGTCGAGGAGGGGATCGTCGACACCGAGGCGCTCAGCCACGTCGGCACCCGCGGACCTCTGTACGGAAAGCGGGACCTCGAGGAGGACCGTCGCCTCGGCTTCGGCATCGTCTCCTCGTCCGACGTGCTGCGCCGCGGTGTCGACGAGACCGTGGACGCGCTGCGGCAGCGCATCGGCGACCGACCCCTGTACGTGTCCGTGGACATCGACGTCCTGGACCCCGCACACGCTCCCGGCACGGGCACCCCCGAGGCCGGCGGCATGACCTCGCGCGAGCTGCTGGAGATCCTTCGCGGCCTGGCGGGACTCAATCTGGTCGGCGGCGACATCGTCGAGGTGGCTCCCGCCTACGACCACGCGGACATCACCTCCTTCGCCGCGTCCCATGTCGCCTACGACCTGATCAGCCTGCTGACCCTGGACTCCGCCGTCCCCCGCGAGGAGCAGAGATGACCACCAGCCCGCACGGCGAGCAGCACGACGCCCCGGCGCTGACCGAGATAGAGACGTACGGCGTCGAGCGCATCCCCGACGCCGACCGCACCGCCCGGCCGCTGGACCTGTTCCGGGTCGCCTTCGGCGGTGCGAACACCTTCGCCACCTGTGTACTGGGGGCCTTCCCCATCCTCTTCGGGCTGTCCTTCTGGCAGGGCCTGGCGGCCACCGGCCTCGGGCTCGCCGTGGGCGCCCTGATCCTCGCGCCGCTGGCCGTCTTCGGACCGCTCAACGGCACCAACAACTCGGTGTCCTCCTCCGCGCACCTCGGCGTGCACGGCCGGGTGGTCGGCTCCTTCCTCTCCCTGCTGACCGCGGTCGCGTTCTTCTCCATCTCCGTGTGGTCCTCCGGCGACGCCCTCGTCGGCGGCGCGCACCGGATGTTCCACCTGCCGACCAACGAGGGCGTCTACGCACTCGCGTACGGGCTGTTCGCGGCGCTCGTGCTGACGGTGTGCGTCTACGGCTTCCGGTTCATGCTCTTCGTGAACAAGATCGCGGTCGCCGCGGCCTCGCTGCTCTTCGTCCTCGGCCTCTTCGCGTTCGGCGGCGACTTCGACGCCGGCTACCAGGGCAGCTTCCACTCGCTGAGCACGCCCGGCTTCTGGCCGGCGTTCATCGGCTCGGCCCTGATCGTGCTGTCCAACCCGGTCTCCTTCGGCGCCTTCCTCGGCGACTGGGCGCGTTACATCCCGGCCGACACGCCGCGCCGCCGGGTCATGGGGGCGGCCTTCCTCTCCCAGATCGCGACGATCCTGCCGTTCTTCTTCGGTCTGGCGACCGCCTCGATCATCGCCGCGAAGGCGGGGAACTTCCTCGACCCGAGCGCCCCGGACTACGTGGGCGGGCTGCTGGCCGTCTCGCCTTCCTGGTACTTCCTGCCCGTCTGCCTGCTGGCGCTGATCGGCGGCATGTCCACCGGCACCACCTCGCTCTACGGCACCGGACTCGACTTCGCCAGCGTGTTCCCCCGGTTCAGCCGGGTGCAGGCCACCGTGTTCATCGGTGTCCTGTCGATCTCCTTCATCTTCGTCGGCCGTTTCGCAGCCAACCTCACCCAGTCCATCTCCACCTTCGCGACGCTGATCATCGTCTGCACCGCGCCGTGGATGGTCATCATGACCCTGGGCTTCCTCACCCGCCGCGGCTGGTACGACCCCGACTCGCTCCAGGTCTTCAACCGCCGTCAGCGGGGCGGACGGTACTGGTTCTCGCACGGCTGGAACTGGCGCGGGATGGCCGCCTGGCTGGCCTCCGCCCTGCTCGCGGTGCAGTTCGTGAACCTGCCCGGCCAGTTCGTCGGCTCCCTGGGCGACCTCGCCGGCGGCGTGGACATCTCCCTGCCGGTCGGCCTGGGCCTGGCCGCGGTGAGCTACCTCGCCCTGCTGTGGCTCTTCCCCGAGCCCCGCGCCGTCTTCGGTCCCGAGGGCCCGCGGCTGGTGCGCGCCGTCGACACCCCGGTGCCGCCGATCACGGCCGCCGACGGCGCGCCCGTCGGCACCCCCGAACCGGCGGAGGTGTGAGCCGGTGCGCCTGATCGACCTCTCCGTGCCCCTGCGCACCGGCATGCCGGTCTACCCCGGGGATCCCGAGGTGGACGTCCGGCCCGCGCTCACCGCCGCCGCGGACGGCGTCAACGTCCTCCACGTGCGGATGGGCTCGCAGTCCGGCACCCACGTGGACGCCCCCTCGCACATCGAGGACGGGCTGTCCGCGCTGGACGAGCTGCCGCTGGACCGTTTCGACGGGCCCGCCCACGTCGTCGACGCCCGGGGCCTGGCGCCCCGTTCGGCCATCGGGCCGGACGTGCTCGCCGGTGTCCCCGCGGGCCGGATCGTGCTGCTGGCCACCGGCTGGTCCGCCCACTGGGGCAGCGACGCCTACCACGACCACCCCTACCTCACGGAGGAGGCGGCCGCGCTGCTCGTCGCCCGTGGCGTGCGCACCGTCGGCATCGACGCGCTCAGCGTCGATCCCACCCCCGGCGAGACGCTTCCCGCCCACCGCGTCCTGTGCGGCGCCGACGCCGTGATCGCCGAGAACCTCACCAACCTCGCCGAGGTCCTGGAAGCGCAGCTCGCGGGCCACGAGGTGCACGTCAGCCTCTTCCCCCTTCATCTGCCCGGCGCGGACGGCGCACCCGTCCGCGCGGTGGCCCGGATCACGGAGCCGCAGCCATGACGAACGACCACGACG
Organism: Streptomyces sp. NPDC001068; assembly: GCF_042897315.1. Classification (NCBI taxonomy): domain Bacteria; kingdom Bacillati; phylum Actinomycetota; class Actinomycetes; order Kitasatosporales; family Streptomycetaceae; genus Streptomyces; species Streptomyces sp. NPDC001068. The sequence goes on from NZ_JBIAYD010000002.1 coordinate 261,525, forward strand.
CCGTCCTCGCGGCGGCCGACGCACTCGTCGCCGCCTTCGCCGAGGGGCGCACCGACGACTACTTCGACGCCTTCTCGGCGGACGCCTGCTTCGTCTTCCACACCACCGAACGGCGGCTGGAGTCCACCGAGGAGTACCGCGCCCTGTGGCGCACCTGGAGTGAGGAGGACGGCTTCCGGGTCCTCGCCTGCGAGTCGGCGGACCGCCGGCTCCAGCTCTTCGGCGACACCGCCGTGTTCACCCACTCGGTGACCACGCGCGTCTCCACCAGGGCCGGGGAGGAGACGGTGCGCGAACGCGAGACCATCGTCTTCCACCGCACCGGGGACGACGGGGACTGGCGCGCCGTCCACGAGCACCTCTCGCCCGACCCGGCCGCCGCGGCCGGCTGAACCGTCGGCGCCCCGGCGCCGCCCCGGCTCCGCGGGGAGTCCGCGGTGGGGCGGCGGGCGGGGCGCGTGCCGTACGGGGCCCCGGCCGGGCTATCTCGGGCGGACCCCGTCCAGCACGTTGCCCACGAGCCCGGCGACGAAGTCGTCGGTGACGGGTTCGTCGGGGATGAGCAGCCGGTGGTAGACGGCCCCCCAGAGCTGGTCGACGAGGATCTGTACGTCGGTGTCGGCGCGGATCTGGCCGAGTTCCTGCGCCCTCCGGAGGCGTTCTCCGGCCAGCCGCCGCCGCTCCGCCGAGTACAGCTTCCGGTACGCGGTGGCCAGGTCCCGGTCGGTCTGTGACTCGCCGATCAGCTCGGTCAGTACGCGGCCCCCCGGGGTCCGGGTCATGACCTGGGCGAAGGCACGGAGCTGGGCGAGCAGGTCGGCGCGGACGTCTCCGGTGTCGGGGAAGGCGAGGGTGTCCTCGACCGCGTGGAAGTAGCCGTCCAGGGCTAGCGCGCCCCGGGAGGGCCACCACTTGTACAGGGTGGTCTTGCTGACGCCCGCCGCCCGGGCGACGCGTTCGAAGGTGAGGTCGCCCATGCCTTCACTGAGCAGCAGTTCCCCGACGGTGCGCAGGACGTCCGCCCGGACCTCGTCAGCGGGCCGGCGTCCCCGCCCGCGGCCACCGCCCTCCGCGGCGGCGGGTGGGTTCGCGTCCTTCGCCATGGGTGCTCCTGCTCGGTTGCCGGGGGCGGTGCCCTGTCTCATGTCCCGCGGGTGGTCACGGTGCGATCCGCAGGCTCGCGATGAGCCCGTCGCGCAGCTGGAAGGTCATCGGACCGGTGCCGTTGTGGCCGTTGCCGGTGACGGTGAGGGTCACGACGTAGGTGTCGGGCGTCGCGCCGGGCTCGATCGCCTCCAGTGCGAAGTGTGCCTGTACGCCGACGTTGTCGGTCCGGTCCCAGGCTCGCACGCCTTCACGGCCGTGGTACCGGCGACCCCAGTCGTCGAGTTCGGCGTCGTGGGTGAACGCGGCGGCGAAGGCCTCGGCGTCACCCCGGTTGGTCGCCTCGACGAAGGTCCGGACGGCGGCGGGTGTCTCGATGTCGTTCATGGTGGGGGCCTCCGCGATGCGGGCTCAGCTGTGGACGGTGAGCAGGTCGGCCAGGCCGATGCGGGTGAGGAAGTCGCGGCGGACGCGGTCGGCGGTCTCGGAGACCTCCTCGGATCCGTCCTCGGCGGGGTCGACGTGCACCCGGTGGGGGCGCTGCCCGGCGGGCAGGGCGACGATGCGGGCGATCTCGTCGGAGACCAGTGACGCGGGCGCGTCCTCGGGGGCCAGGGCGGCGAGCTTGGTAGCCACCTGGTCCATCAGGCCGGGGTAGCGGGTCTCGTACTCGGCGTCGACGGCGGTGTCGTCGGGCCGGCCCGAGTGCGCGAAGTGGTTGGTGCCGCTGGTGAACGAGCCGGGGACGACGATCGAGGTCTCCACGCCCCAACGGGCGAGTTCCCCGGCGTAGGACACCGCCAGCGAGTCCATGGCGGCCTTGGCCGCGAAGTAGGGCGCGAGGTAGGGCGGGGTGCCGCCCTTGACGCTGGTGCTGGACACCCAGATCACCAGTCCCCGCCGGCGCCGGCGCATGCCCGGCAGCACGGCGCGGTTGACGCGCTGGGTGGACAGGACGTTCACGTCGTAGAGCTCGGCGAGCTGTTCGGGGGTGAAGGCCTCGGCCGGTCCGGTCACCATGTGCCCGGCGTTGTGGATCAGTACGTCGACGCGGCCGTGCTCGGCCTCGATCCGCGCGACGGCGGCGTCGACCGAGGGCTGGGAGTTCACGTCGAGTTCGATGGCCCGCAGGTCGACCCCGTGCTCGACGGCGTAGTCGGCGGCTGCCTCGACCTGGGGCGCGTTGCGGCCGGTGGTCCGGCGCATGCCGGCGTAGACGGTGTGACCGGCGTCGGCCAGTGCGCGGGCGGTGAGCGCCCCGAAACCGCTGGAGGCGCCGGTGATGACAATGATGTCGCCGGTGGTGGACATGGACGTGGTTCCTTTCCGCAGGGCGGTACGGGGGTGGGGTGGCGTGGAGTGGGGTGACTCGGGCCGGGTCAGGCGAGTCCGCCGTTGGCGTAGAGGACCTGTCCGTTGACCCAGCGTGCGGGGCCGGCCAGGAACGAGACGGCCTCCGCGATGTCCTCGGGCTGCCCCAGCCGCTCCAGCGGGGGCACCTTGGCGAAGTTCGCGATGGCCGCCTCGTCCTTGCCGTCCAGGAAGAGCGGCGTGGCGGTGGGGCCGGGCGCGACGGCGTTGACGGTGATGTCACGGCCGCGCAGCTCACGCGCGAGGATGAGGGTCATGCCCTCGACCGCGGCCTTGCTGGCGACGTAGGCGCCGTAGCCGGGGAGCTGGGTGCGGGTCACCGAGGTCGAGAAGTTGACGATCGCGCCTCCCGCGCGGACGCGTCGTGCGGCCTGCTGGGAGACGACGAAGGTGCCGCGGATGTTGGTGCGGTGCATGCGGTCCAGGTCGGCGAGGTCGAAGGTCGCGACGGGCGCCAGGATCATGCTGCCGGCGGTGTTCACGACCACGTCGATGCCGCCGAAGGCCGACTCGACGGCGTCGAACGCGGCGCTCATCGCACCCTCGTCGGCGACGTCGCCGCCCACCGCCAGCGCCCTGCCGCCCGCCGCGGTGATCGCGGCAACGGTCTCCTCGGCCCTGGTCCTGTTGCCCGCGTACTGCACGGCGACCGCGAACCCGTCCTCGGCGAGCCGCTCGGACACGGCGCGGCCGATGCCGCCCGAGCCTCCGGTGACCAGGGCGACACGGTCGATGGCGGGGTTGCTCATGGGGGTCTCCTCTTCGGACGCACTCAAATGAACGACACGTTCATATAAGCAGGAAATGAACGCGCCGTCCATATCTTTGGGTGAAGCCTTCCCCGGGACGTACGGCGGGAGGGCGCGACAACGCCTCAGACGCAGGGACCGGCGCAGGCCGGGTCAGTCCCGCGCGGGCGCGGTGGCCTCGTCGATGAGTCTCACCGCTACGGCGCGGGCACGCACGGTCGGGCCGGTGCTGTCGAAGACCATGTTGCGGGCCACCGCGCCGTCGTAGAGGAGAGCGAGCTGTTCACCCAGCTCCTCCGGGTCGCGCGCACCCAACTGGCGCGCGAGAGCGGCGAGACGGCGGGCGAACTCGGCCTTGTACGACGCCGCGAGCAGGTGCACGGGATGGTCGGGGGCGGGAACCTCGACCACGGCGTTGAGGAAGGGGCAGCCGCGCAGCGGCCCGCCCGCGGCGTGGCAGTCCCAGTCGAAGATCGCCAGCAGTTGCTGACGGGGATCGGCGTCCGCCGACGGCTCGGCGGGCATCAGGGCGTCCTGGAGCTCACTCAGATAGGCGTGGACCAGGTCGTCCTTGCCGGCGAAGTGGGCGTACAGCGTGCGCCTGGACACGTGACTGGCGGCAGTCAACTGCTCCATGCCGGTCGCGTTGACCCCCTGGGCGGTGAACAGCTCGGTCGCCGCCTTGAGGATCCGCTCCCGGGCGCCACGGCCTCGGCGTCGGCGCACAGGGCGGGCTTCGTCGGTCACACCCCGATGGTACACCGATCGTTTTACTTAACGGGAAACCGCTGTTACGGTGACAGGCATAAGTAAACCGATCGGTGTACTTAAGGGTCCGGAACGGCCCGGCCACCCATGTCGCCGCCGCGGCCACTCCCGGCCCCGCCGTCGGACCTCCCCCGCACACCCCCGCTCCGAAGGAGTCCCATGTCGCAGCCCTCCGTCGATTCGCCTCCCGGCAGTAGGGCCGGGGTGCGGCCACGGGCGTCCGGGCAGGACCTCGCCCGGCGCCGGAAGCCGCATCCGGCACTCGTGCTGGCCGTGCTGGCCACGGCGATGTTCGTGTCCGCGCTGGACTCGTTCGTCGTCAACGTCGCCCTCACCCCGATCGGCCGGGGTCTGGGCGAGACCTCGCTGTCCCACCTGAGCTGGATCCTCAACGCCTACGCGATCGTCTACGCGGCGCTGCTGGTCCCGGCCGGCCGGCTGGCCGACCGTTTCGGCCACAAGAACGGCTTCCTGCTCGGCCTCGGCGTCTTCACCGCGGCCAGCCTGGGGGCGGCGGCGAGCGGCAACCTGTGGGTCCTCGTCGCCTTCCGCCTGCTCCAGGCGGTCGGCGCGGCGGTCCTGACACCCGCCAGCCTCGGCCTCGTGCTCACCACCGCCCCACCCGGCAAGACCGGGAAATACGTGCAGATCTGGGCGGCCAGCGGCTCGCTGGCCGCGGCGGCCGGGCCCGTGGTCGGCGGGCTGCTCGTCCAGGTCTCCTGGCAGTGGATCTTCCTGCTCAATCTGCCGGTCGGCGTCCTCGCCCTCCTGACGGCGACTCGGCTGCTGCCCGCCGGACGCCGGAGCGCGGACACCCGGCTGCCCGATCTGGCGGGCGGCGCGCTCCTGGTCACCGGGGTCGGTGCGCTCGCCCTCGGACTGGTGCAGGCTCCTGAGTGGGGCTGGGGCGCGGTACCCACCGTCACGAGCTTCGTGGCCGCCGCCGCGGCCCTGGCGCTCTGCGCCGTCCGGTCGGCCCGCCACCCGGTGCCCGTGGTGGATCCCGGCCTGCTGCGCGACCGCGTGTTCGGCTGGGCGGGCATCGCCACCCTGTTGTTCTACACGGCGTTCGCCGGGCAACTCCTCGGACTCACCCTGTGGTTCCAGCAGACCTGGCACTGGTCGGCGATCGAGACGGGACTCGGCGTCGCCCCCGGCCCCGCCATGGTGTTCGCGGGGGCTCTGTCCGCCCAGCGACTCGCCCGCCGGCTGCCGGTCGGCGTCGTGGCCGCGACGGGCTCCGCGCTGGTCGCCCTCGGCATCGCCTGGATCGCGCTGCACCTCGGCGGCGGCCCGAACTACGCCACCGGCGTCCTGCCCGGATGGATGACCGCCGGCATAGGTGTCGGCCTCGCCCTCCCCACCCTGATCTCCTCCGCCACCTCCGGTCTGCCACAGGACCAGGGCGCCACCGGCAGCGCCATCGTGACCATGGCGGGCCAGATCGGCACGGTGTTCGGCGTGAGCCTCCTGGTCATCATCCTGTCGGCGGTCGGATCCGGCGGCCCCGTGCACGCCTTCGCCGTCGCGTGGTGGGTCTCGGTCGGTGTCATGGCCCTGAGCGGGGTCGCCGCCCTCGGGATCACACCCCGCCGCACCGGCGCCGCCACCACCCGCCGGCCGTGACGGCACATCCCGAGCCTCCCGGCCCTCTCGGCCCTCCCGACGATCCCGGCGCACTCCGCGCACTCCGCGCACTCCGCGCACGAGTCACGACCGGAATCCTTCCGCACATCCATGTCCCAACCATCAAGGGGAATGCCATGCGTTACACAACTTTCGGCCGCCACACCGGACTTCGCGTCTCCGAGTTCGCCCTCGGAACCGGCAACTTCGGCACCGCCTGGGGCGCCGGCGCGGACGAGGACGAGTCGCGCCGTATGTTCGACAGGTTCGCCGAGGCCGGCGGCAACTTCATCGACACCGCCGACAACTACCAGTTCGGCGAGTCGGAGCGCATCCTCGCCAAGCTCGTCGCGGCCGACCGCGACCACTTCGTCCTCGCGAGCAAGTTCAGCGTCGGGGCGGAGCAGCGGGCGGACGTCTCCAGGACCGGCAACAGCCGCAAGAACATGGTCCGTTCGGTGGACGACAGCCTGAAGCGCCTGGCCACCGACCACATCGACCTGTACTGGGTGCACTTCCCGGACGGGCTGACCCCGGCCGAGGAACTGCTGCGTGGCCTCGACGACCTGGTCAGTTCGGGAAAGATCCTGCACATCGGACTGTCCAACTTCCCCGCGTGGCGCGTCGCCCGGGCCGCCACCCTCGCCGAGCTGCGGAACTGGGCGCCCGTCACGGGTGTCCAGATGGAGTACAGCCTGGTGGAGCGGACGGCGGACCGGGAGCTCCTGCCGATGGCGGAGAGCCTCGGACTGGCATCCGCCCTGTGGTCACCGCTCGGCGGAGGCCTCCTGACCGGCAAGTACCGCAAGGGGACCGAGGGCCGTCTCCAGGACCTGAAGGTCCTCATCCACACCGAGTCCGACGAGCGGAAGACCGCGATCGTCGACACCGTCCTCGCCGTCGCCGACGAGACCGGCGCCACCCCCGCCCAGGTCTCCGTGGCCTGGATCCGGGAGCGCGGCGCGCGCTCCGCCGCACCGTACGTCCCGATCATCGGTCCGCGCACCACCCACCAGCTCGACGAGTACCTCGGCTCCCTCGAAGTGACGCTCACCGAGGGGCAGTACAGGCGCCTGACCGACGTCAGCGCCGTGCCCCTCGGCGTCCCGCACGAGTCCAACGAGGGCAACCGGGGACGGCTCCTCGGCGGTGATCCGTCCCTCGTGGCCGAGGGCCCGGCCCCGGTCGCCTGATCCCGCTCCCGGGAGCCCCCGGGTCCGGCGGATGTCCGTCGTCCGGGCGGGACATGAGGGTGTGCCGGATGTCAGACAGGCTTTTCCACCAGGTGTCCGGCACTTCACCCGGGAGCCTTCACGTCGGCCTGTGATGGCGGGGCGGTGCGGACACGACGGGTGGCGCCGCACGCGTCGAGTCGTACGTCGGGAGAGGCATGTCTGTCGGAACCGGGACGTTCGGGTGCGCGGCGCGGGGTGTGCGCCGCGGGGCAGCACGGGGCTGGGTGCTGGGGACCGCGCTGGCCCTGGTCGCCTGCGTACCGCAGGCCGACGCGAGCACGCGGGTCGACGTGAGCACGCGGACCGGCAGTCCCGCCGCCGACGCCGTCACATGGACCACACGGCAGCTCGCGCCCGGGGTCGAGGTCCGTACCGGCATCCTCGACAGCGGACGGACCGGCGGCGTGTGGACGGTCACCGTCCAGGCTCCTGCCGTCAACCGCCTCACCGGCGCGGCCACCTGGGCCCAGCTGGGCGACCGCGACTGGGCGGACGGCACCGCCGGACGGCTGCGGGCCGCCGGGTTCGCGCCGCGCGTCGAGCGGGTGACATGGGACCGGTACGCCGACACCCCGCACGGCACGATGGGCTGGCAGGTCAGGGTCGGCGGCTCCGCGACGCAGGCCGACGCGGCCACGCTGGGCTCGGCGGTGTCGGCCGCCGGCTTCCGTACCTCCGTGGAGTGGACAGGCTACGACGGGCGCGAGCGCGCCGACGCGGAACGCGTCCACGTCGCCGTCGTCGACCCGGCCCGGCTGCGCGGCACCGTCGAGGTGACGGACGGAGGCAACGCCGCCGACCGCGAGAAGACGTCGACGGTGGCCGCCCGGCTGGGCTCCCTGGTCGGTGTCAACGGCGGGTTCTTCGTCACCTCCGACGCGGACGGCGTCCAGGGCACCTCGTCCGGACTGTCCGCGGTGCACGGCGAGTTGCAGTCCATGGCGGTGGGTTCCCGTGCCGCGCTGATCCTCGCCGACGGCGGACGGCACGTCCGGGTCGCGGACCTGTCCACCACCGTGACCGTCCGTTCCGGCTCCGCCGTCCGCGCGGTGGAGGGCATCAACCGGGTGCCGGGCAAGGTGCGCGACTGCGGCCGCCCCGGCGCGGTACCCACCGCGCTTCCCCGTCAGGACGTGACCTGCTCGCTCGCGGACGACCTGGTGAAGTTCACCTCCGAGTTCGGGGCGCCGCTGCCGACCGGCGCCGGTGTCCAGGTGGCTCTCGACCGGCACGGTGTCGTCGTCGCCCGCGGCGAACGGGGCGGCTCCGTGCCCACGGGCGGCTCGGTTCTCCAGGGCACCGGGTCCGCGGCCGCCTGGCTCGCCGAGCACGCCGGAACGGGCAGCCGGCTGAAGCTGCGCGAGACCGTCCGGGACGCCTCGGGCAGGCGGGTCCGGCTCGGTTCCGACGACAGCGTCGTCAGCGCGGCCCCGACCCTGGTCGAGGACGGCCGGGTCCACATCGACGCCACCGCGGAGGGCACGCTCGACCCGCTCGACCTCTCCTTCGGGTTCGCCTGGTCCAACGTGCGCCAGCCGCGCACCATGGCGGGCGTCGACGGTCGCGGACGGCTGCTCCTGGCGACCGTCGACGGCCGGCAGCCCGGTGTCAGCGAGGGCTTCACGCTCGCCGAGGCCGCCCGGTTCATGCGCTCGCTCGGCGCGGTGCAGGCACTCAACCTGGACGGCGGCGGCTCCACCGCCATGGCCGTCGCCGGCAGCCTCGTCAACGTCACCTCCGACGCCACCGGCGAACGCGCCGTCGGCGACACGGTCCAGGTCCTGCCGCGCGCCGGACGCGGCTGACCTCCCGCTCGCGCGCCGCCGGAATGCCGTCCGGACGACCGCGCCCCGGACCGGCCGGAGTTGCCGGGATAGGGTGCCGTCGTGGAACGGATCTTGGTGGTGGGTGTCACGGGCGCGGGCAAGTCGACGCTCGCCCGCGCCCTCGGCGGCCGGCTCGGGCTGCCGTACCACGAGATGGACGCCCTGTACTTCAACGGCCCCGACTGGGCGGTGAACGGCTCCTTCGCCGAGGACGTGTCCGGGTTCAGCGCGGCACCGCGCTGGATCGTGGACTCCCTCGGGTACCCGGAGGTCCGCGACCTGTTGTGGGAGCGGGCCGACACGGTGGTGTGGCTGGACTATCCACGGCACGTCGTCATGCCCAGGGTGGTGCGCAGGTCCTTCCGCCGTTCAGCCAGGCGTGAGGTGCTGTTCGGCGGCAACAGGGAGACCTGGGGCGGCTGGCTGAGCCGGGAGCACCCGGTGTGGTGGTCCTGGTCCCAGCACACCGCCCGCCAGGAGGAGGTCCGCCGGCGTACGAGCGATCCGCGCTTCGCCCCGCTCGACTGCCTCCGCTTCGCGCACCCCGACGAGACCGCCGCCTGGCTGGCGGGGCTCTGACCCGTTGCCCGCCCTGTCGGGCGCCGACCGCACGGGCCCGGAGCGTCCGGGAGCGGTCGGGCGTACGACGCCGAGGGGCCCGTCCGCATCACGGACGGGCCCCTTCATCGAGCGCCGGGCAGGCCTTGCACCTGCATTTCCCCGCAGGAAGCGGGGCGTCTTTCCTTGGACCACCAACGCGACACCGGACACCGGGACTTCACGGCGGCCAGCTCGTGATGAATCGTAGCGCATCCGCACGCCCGTTCACTCCCGCCCCCCGCCCCCCGACGGCGGCCGCCGCCCGTCACGGCACTCGGGACAAGGGAGACGCGGCGGTTCCGGTCGCCGGGCGGCCACGACGACGGGCGGGCCGTCGGCGGGGCCGGGGACGGCCGGTCCCGCGGTCACCACCAGGACCTGGTCATCCGTACTCCACACCCGGCGTTCGGACTTGGCGGGGCTGAGCACCACACCGTCGTAGGGGCGGGCCGCCCGCGGGTCGTGCGCGAGATGGCCGATCGCGCACTCACCGTGTTCCAGCGCGGCCGCGACCACGGTGCCGAACGTGGCCTCACGGCCGGGGACCACGTAGCGGGCGGCGGGCCTCAGGGCGAGCGCGCCGCCACGCGCGGCGAAGATCTCCTCGAACACGGCGGCCAGTTCCGGGTTGTGCACGATCTGCGCCATGAGCAGGGCGGTGAGTTCGCCCCGCAGTACGACGTCGGAGGCCGGCCCGAGCGGCGCGACCCTGCGGCTGCGGTGGTCGCGCAGCTCGGCCACCACCGGCAGCACCCGGTCCGTCCGTTCCTCCCAGGACCGCAGGGTCAGCAGCGCCAGCAGGGTTCGCTCGTCGGCTCGTTCGGGCCCCGTCTCCTGGTCGGAACCCAGGGCGACGACGCTGTCGTAGGCGGCGAGATCGAGCCCGTGCAGGGCCTCGGGAGCCGCCAGGTCGCGGGGGTGATGGGCCAGGACCAACGGCGCGTCCGATGGACCAGCGGTACTGAAGGAGACGGGACCGGTCGGCGTGGCGTCCACCACGTCGAGGACCGAGCCCGGCCGTGCCGTTGCGCGCAGGGCGTCCACGATCATGGGCGCCCTGCGGTTCCACCCCAGCAACAGCAGTCGTACGGGCGGGAGTTCGGCAGGGGGACCGGCCGGGACGATGGCCGTGGTGTCGATGCGGGCCCAACGGTCGGTGAGCGGCGTGACCCGGTCGTCGTGGGCGACGGTGACCAGCCGGTCCCCCGGTTCCACGACGGTGTGCGGCGCGGGTGTCAGCAACGGACGGCCGGCCCGCAGCAGTCCGACGGCACAGGACGTCTCCAGCCGCAGCGCCACCTCCTCGAAGGACACTCCCACCGCCTCCGGGAGGTCGACCACGTGGAACTCGGCCCCGGAGAAGTCGAGCAGGTCGCGCAGTGCCGCGGGCATTCCGGGGCTGCGCGCCGCCTGCACGAGCAGCCGTGCCGCGGTCCGGTCGGTCTCCAGGACCGTCCCGCGCGGCCCGGCGGCCAGTCGCGCGGCGGGCACGTACCGGCTGTCGTGCACGGCGGCGACCACGCGCGGCGTGCCCGCCCGGTGATCGCCGTCGAGCAGGGCACGCAGCGCCAGCAGCGTCCGCACGACCGTGAGGTCGCCGTCGGTGTCGTCGGCGGGCAGTACCACCACCGCTCTGGCCGCTCCCGGGCTGACCAGGGCCAGGGCGTCGGGGTCGGTGGGCGAGCCGGTCCGGCAGACCAGGCGGACGGCGCCGGTGACGCCCGGCGCGGCCATGAGCACGCTCTCCATGTGGGCCGGATCCCGGTCGGCGAGCACGGTGATCACGCGCCGGGCTCCGGCGGCCCGCCTGCCTCCTCCCCGGCCGCTTCCCGCCCGGCCCGCGGCCAGTTCGCGTACCACCGTGAAGATCTGGTCGGTCCAGCCGAGCACCACGTCGTGATCGCGCTCCAGCACCCGCGACCGGCCGCGCCGCAGATCGGTGAGCCGGTCGCCCAGGCCCGTGGTGACGACGCCGACGACCGTCGACACGCACAGCAGGGCGACGAGGCCGAGCAGTACGGACAGCAGCATCCGCGTGGGAGTACCCGCCACGGCGCCGAGCCGGAGCGTCTCCGCGCTGGTGCGCCACACCTGGGTGAGCCTGCCGGACACCGAGTGCGGCGCGTCGGGATCCGTCCACACCAGCAGGGTGCTGACGGGTACCACGACCGCCAGACAGCACATCGCGAGCCAGCCGAGCAGCGTTGCGGTGCTGCGGGCGAGCGTTGTGTCGAACAGGTACCGCGCCCGGTGCCGTAACGGATTGCGTTCCCGCTCGCGTGCCATGTCAGCCCCCCTTGATCCCCGGCATGTGCCTCGGCGATGTGAAGGGTGCCGGGCACGGGGCCGCGACACGCCGTCCGACCGGGACCTTCATCCTTTCGGGCAGCGCCGGGGCGCTGAAACCTGATCGGGCTCCGAGGCCGGCGAGGAGGCGGGTGGGGTCGCCGCCTCCCGGGGGCTCAGTGGTGGTCCGGCCGGTGCGAGGGGCGGTCCCGCGCCGGGTCCCCGGCCGTCGGCAGGCGGAGGGTGAAGACGGCACCGCCCTCCGGGCCGCGGGCCCGGGCGGTCAGGGTGCCGCCGAGCCGGGTCGCCAGGCGGTGCGCGATGGCGAGTCCGAGCCCGGTGCCGACCGGGCGCAGCCCGCGGTACCGCTCGTGGAGGGCGCCGCGTTCGAAGGCGACAGCGAGGTCCCCCTCCGTCAGCCCGGGGCCCCCGTCGCGCACCTCGATCTCCGCGCCCTCGTCCCCCACGCGCGTAGCGAGCACGACGGGGGCGCCCGCCGGGGTGATCCGCAGGGCGTTGGCGAGCAGGCAGTCCGTCAGCTGGCGGACCCGGAAGCCGTCGGTGCGCACCGCCACGGGCCGCCCGGGGTGCTCCAGCCGGAACTCGACGTCGTGCCGCGCGCACCGCTCCCGCCAGGTCGTCGCGGCCTCGCGCACGAGCGCGTCGAGGTCGGTGTCGGCGACGTCGAGCCGGAAGTCGTCGGTCTCCAGGGCCGCAAGGTCGAGGAGGTCGGCGAGGAACCGGTCGAGGCGCCGGGCCTCGGCGTGCAGGATGCGGCCCACCTCGGGCAGCCGCCCGGCCGGTACGACATCGTCGGCGAGGGCTTCCGCATAGCCGAGGACGCTGGTCAGCGGAGTGCGGATCTCGTGGGAGACGGACAGCAGGAAGTCCCGCTGCCGGCGTTCCCCGCTCACCAGCGCGGCGTCGAGGACGCCCAGGGCCCGCCCCAGTTCGACCGCCTCGGCCGGGCCGGGCGTGGCGGACGGGTCGGACGCGGTGACGCCCCGTTCACCCGCGGCGAGGCGGGCGGCGACGTCCACGGCGCGGCCGAGCGGACGGGCGAACCGCCGGGCCAGCGCCACGCCGGCCGCGACCGCGCCCGCCAGGCCCACGCCGAGCGGGAGCAGCAGGTCCCGGCGCATGCGGGCGGCCGCCGAGTCGACGTCGGTGAGCGGTCTGGTGAGGACGACGGCGCCGCCCGTGCGCGCCGGCACACCTTCGACGAGCACTTCCGCGCCCCGGAGTTCGCCGGTCGAGGACAGGGCCCTGCCGGACAGGAGTACGTCCCGGCGCGCGGTGTCCAGAGCCGGGGCGGCCGGCCCGGTCACCACACCCGCCGGGTCGACGACGGCGATCTCGACGCCGTTCGCCCCGGCGATCCGCTGCTCCCCTTCGTACAGGAGCGCCGACAGGGCGGGTACCCGGCCGAGTACCTTCGCCTGCCGGGCGAGCTGGTCGCGTTCCTGGGCCTCGGCGGCGCCCCGCAGGGTGTGCCAGGCGACGAGTCCGGTCAGCAGGACGGCCACCGTGGTCACGGCGGCGGCCAGCAGGACGAGTTCGCCGGCGAGTCCTGTTCTGCGCCGGGTCACGCGGCCGGGTCCGTGGTTCCGTAGCCCACCCCGCGGACCGTGCGGATGGGGCTCGCCTCGCCGAGTTTGCCGCGCAGCTGGGAAACGTAGACGTCGACCACACGTGGATCGCGGTACGACGACTCCTCGCCCCACACCTGCGCCAGCAGTTCCCGCCGGGTGAAGACGCGGCCGCGTCTGTCCAGGAGGTGGACGAGGAGGTTGAACTCGGTCGCGGTCAGCTCGACCTCCGAGCCGTCCCGGTGCACGGTGCGCCGGTCCGTGTCGACGCGCAGGCCGCCGACCACGTGGGTACGGCCGGCGGGCCGGCCCCGGGTGCGGCGCAGCACGGTGTTGACCCTGGCGACGAGTTCGCCCGGCGAGAAGGGTTTGGTGATGTAGTCGTCGGCGCCGAGTTCCAGGCCGAGGATGCGGTCGGACTCGTCCGCGCGGGCGGTGACCATCAGGACGGGCGTCCAGTCGTCGCGTTCCCGAAGCCGCCGGCAGAAGGTCACGCCGTCGAGTTTGGGCAGCGCCACGTCCAGCACGATCGCCACCGGGCGCAGGCGTACGACGGCGTCCAGTCCCCGCAGGCCGTCGGTCTCGACGTGGGTGTCGAAGCCGTTGCGGGCGAGGTAGAGCTCCTGCAGGGAGGCGATGTTCGGGTCGTCCTCGACGATCAGCACGAGTCCGTTCCCGGGGTTCATGCCCGCCTCCTTCCGCCGCTCGGGTGTCCGCCCCCGCGTCCCGGTGGGCCTGCGGTGATCCTAAGCAGCACCGGCGGCGTGCTCCCGTCCCGGCCCGGTCCGCGGGGGCGGCCTAACAGTCCCCTAACACTGCGCCAATGATCTCCTCGTGGTCCCCGGGTGATGATCGGGGCCGACTCCATGGCGGTCTGCCGTCGGCCGGGGGCGGGGCGCCGTCCGTACCCTGTCTCCCGGTCGCGGCGCGCCGTCCCCTCCACGACCCAGGGAGCAAGGCATGCGACTCTCCGGCCTCACCGGCACGACACCGGTGGAGGACAGCGGTTCGCCCGGGCGCGGGCTGCTGCACCGCGTGGGGCGTGCGTGCGCGCGCCACCCCTGGCGGGTGATCGGCGTGTGGCTCCTCGTGCTGCTGGCCGCCGTGGCCGCCGACCGTGCCTGGGGCGGCGCCTACGCCGACGACTTCGACCTGTCCGGCACCCCGTCCCGCACCGGATCCGACCTGCTCGACGCCCATGGCGCGACGGGTTCACGGGGAGTCGCCGCGCAGATCGTCGTCCGCTCGGACGACGGGCCGCTCTCCGGGCACCGCGACACGCTCGTGACGGCCGGGAAACGGCTCGCCGCCCTGCCCGAGGTGGTCTCGGTCGCGGCACCGCTCGACACGGCCGGCGCGGTCGCGGACGACGGCCGTACCGGCTACTACACGGTCAGGTTCCGGAGGAATCCCGCGCAGTTCGAGAAGTCGTACGTCGAGCGGGTCGACGGCGCCGTGCACGCGTTGCGCGCCGACGACGTCACCGTGGAGTACGGCGGGCCGCTCGGCCAGCTGGCCCGTCCGGCGGCTGCCGACCGCGCGTCGGAGGCCATCGGCATCGGCACGGCCGTGCTGGTGCTGCTCCTGGGCTTCGGCAGTGTGGCGGCGGCCGGTTTCCCGCTGCTCACGGCGATCATCGGGCTGCTCGCGGGGCTGAGCACGCTCGGGCTGCTCGCGGCCCGGTACTCGTTCGCGGCGGCCTCGCCGACGCTGGCCACGATGATGGGGCTGGGTGTCGGCCTGGACTACTCGCTGTTCCTCGTCACCCGCCACCGCAAGCTGCTGCACTCCGCGGACGGGCCGGTGGAGGCGGCCGCGCGGACCGTCGCCACCAGCGGGCGGGCCGTGCTGGTGGCCGCTCTCACCGTGACCGCGGCGCTCGCCGGGCTGTTCGCCTCCGGCGTCGATTTCATCGGCATGCTGGGGGTCGCGGCCGGCACCACCGTCCTGGTCGGCGCGGTCGCCGCGCTCACCCTCACCCCCGCGCTGCTGGGGCTGGCCGGGCGGCGGATCGACCGCTGGCGTGTGCGCACCCCGGTGGACGAGCCCGACGACAGTGGTGACGTCTGGCACCGGTGGGCCGCGACGGTCCGCCGGCGCCCGTGGACGTTCCTGCTGCTGGGCCTCGTGGTACTGGGCGTGCTCGGGGCACCGGCCGCGGCACTGCGGCTCGGGCACGTCGACGCCGGTGCCTCACCGGCGTCGTACACCGAGCGCCGCGCCCACGACCTGGTCGCGAGGGGATTCGGGCCGGGCACCAACGGGCCGCTGACCGTCGTCGTCACCCTGGACAAGGACCACGCGACGACCGGCGCGGAGCGCGACGCGCTGGCCGGCGCGCTGCGGGACGCGCTCACCGGCACGCCCGGGGTCGCCTCCGCCACCCGGCCGGTGCCCACGGCGGACGGCGCGCTGCTGGTCTCGACGGTCACGCCGGACACCGGGCCCCAGGACCGGGCCACCACCGACCTGGTGCACCGGCTGTCCGACGACGTGCTGCCGGGCGTCCTGTCCGGCAAGGGCGCGAGGGGCTACCTGACCGGCACCACCGCCGCCCAGCAGGACTTCCGGGACATCCTCGCCGACCGGCTGCCGGTGGTCGTCGGGGTCGTGGTCGCGGCGGCCTTCGTGCTGCTGCTCGCGGTGTTCCGCAGCCCTGTGGTGGCGCTCAAGGCGGCGGTGCTGAACCTGCTGTCGATCACCGCGTCGTTCGGGGTGGTGGTGGCGGTCTTCCAGTGGGGCTGGGGTGCGGCCCTGCTGGGCGTCGACGAGAAGGTGTCGGTGGAGTCGTACGTCCCGATGATGATGTTCGCGATCGTCTTCGGGCTCTCCATGGACTACGAGATCTTCCTGCTGTCGCGGGTGCGCGAGACCTGGCTGGAGACCCGGGACAACCACCGCGGCGTGGCCGTCGGACTGGCCGGCACCGCGCGGGTCATCACCTGCGCCGCACTGATCATGACCAGTGTGTTCCTCGCGTTCCTGCTGTCGACCAGCGTCGTCATCAAGATGCTCGCGCTGGGACTGGGTGTCAGCGTGGTCCTGGACGCCACGGTGGTACGCCTGTTGCTGGTGCCGGCCGCCATGTACCTGCTGGGCGAGGCCAACTGGTGGATACCCCGGTGGCTGGACCGGATCCTGCCGCGCCTCGATCCGGAGGGCTCCGGGAATCCGGACGCTCCGGCGGAACCGTCGGCGTCGGGAGCGGTGACCCGGTGACGGCCCGGACGGGCGCGACGTCCGCGCCGGTTGCGCGCGGCACCTCGGCGAAGCCCGCCCCAAGTCCGGTGCGGCGGCGGCTCCGCCGGGTCCGACGGCCGGCGGCGGTCGCACTGGCCCTGCTGGTGCTGCTCGCGGGGACCGGCGAAGTCGTCGCGCGCGAGCTCGTCGACGGACGGCTCTCCGGCCGGCTGCGGACCCGGATCGGCGACAACCGGGTGCGGTTGGGCGGGTCCGCGCTGCTGGGCCTGGCCCGGGGACGGTTCGACCGGGTGACGGTCACCGGCGACGACGCGCGGCTCGGCCGGCTCACCGGGGCCTCGGTGGAACTCCGGCTGACGGACGTGGAACTGCGGGGCACACCGCGCGTCGGACGGCTGCGCGGCCGGGTCACGGTGCCGGCCGACGCGGTCGCGCGGTCCCTGCAGCGGAACGCGCCCGGACTGGCCGTCTCCGCGGTGAGCACCGATCCGGCGCACGGCACCCTGGTGCTGTCGGTACGCGGCGGACTGGCCACCGTCACGGTCCGGCCGCTGCTCCAGGACGGCCGGACCGCGTTCGAGCTGGTGGCCGCCCGCGTCCTGGGCCGGCCCGCACCGCCCGCGATCACCGCCGCGATCGAGAAGGCCCTGCACGACCAGGCGACACGGCAGCCCGACCCGGGTCCGGTACTGGTGACCGCGCTGGAGGTCACCCCGACCGCTCTGGTGGGCACTGTCCGCGCGGACGACGCGGACCTGGGCCGGGGTCCCCGGACCACGCACCTGCATTCCGGAGCCTGAGCACGCCCCATGAGCGATCGGCGTGCGCCAGGGTGATCGGCGGTGCCGTACGGCTGCGCTTCGGCGTCGTCGCGGACCGCGTCCCGCCCGTGCGGGACGCGGTCCCCAAGGCCTGCGCCCCCGCGCCCGCCGGTCTCCCGCCGCACGCCGGGGCCGGCTCTCAGGCGGTGGCCGTCATTCTGCCGAGTTCGTCCAGCAGTTCCCGCATCAGCGGCGCCATGTCGGTCTCCTCCGGCGTCGTGATCCACCTCTCGAAGCCGACCTTGAACACGGCCACCCCGGTCTCCGCGGCGAGGGCCGCGGTGGGTTCCGGGATCCCTCGCCCGCGCAGGGCGTCGGCCAGGGCGGCGGCCAGTGCGGCGAGCTTGATCAGCTCACGTTCCCGGAGTTCGGAGTGGGCGTTCACCACGGCCTGCCGGCGCAGGGCGTACTCGTGCCGGCCGGCGAACATCTCCGACGCCGCGTCGAATCCGGCGCCGAGCACGTCGAGCAGCGGCGCGGACGGCGGCGCCCCGGCGACGGCGCCCACGAAGAGATCCTGGAGCGGGGAGCCCGCGAAGAGGACCTCGCGCTTGTCGGCGTAGTGCCGGAAGAAGGTCCGCTCGGTCAGGCCCGCCTGCCGGGCGATCTGCGCCACGGTCGTCTGCTCGTACCCCTGCTCGCCGTAGAGCTGCAACGCCGCTGCCGCCAGGCGCTCGCGCGCGTTCGGCTCCCATCTGCCCATGGCCGAATCCTACGCGATGACAGTGACTGACATCGAGTGCTACTGTCGATGTCAGTCACTGTCATCGATAGTCAGGGGTTCTCCCATGCGTGTTTTCGTCACCGGCGCGTCGGGCTGGCTCGGCTCCGCCGTCGTTCCCGAACTGCTCGACGCCGGGCACCAGGTGGTCGGGCTGGCCCGCTCGGACGCGTCCGCCGCGAAGCTCACCGAGGCCGGCGCGGAGGTCGTGCGCGGCACCGTCGACGATCTGGACGTGCTGCGCGGGGCCGCCGCCTCGGACGGCGTGATCCATCTCGCCTTCAAGCACGACATCGCCTTCAGCGGCGACTTCCGGGGCGCGGCCGAGGCGGACCGCCGGGCCGTGGACGCGTTCGGCGAGGTGCTGGCGGGCTCCGACCGGCCCTTCGTGCTCGCCTCCGGTCTGCTCGGCTTCGCCACGGGCCGACCGGTCACCGAGCTGGACATGCCGGACGTCGACGGCTCTCCGGTCCACGAGCGACAGGCCACCGCCCTGGCGGCGCTGGAACTGGCCTCACGTGGTGTGCGTGCCTCGGTGGTCCGGCTCGCGCCCACCTGCCACGGCGAGGGCGACAACGGGTTCATGGCGGCGCTGGTCGCCATCGCCCGGGAGCGGGGCGTCTCCGGCTACGTCGGCGACGGCTCCAACCGGTGGCCCGCCGCGCACCGGCTCGACATCGGGCGGCTGTTCCGGCTGGCCGTGGAGAAGGCGCCGGCCGGTTCCGTACTGCACGGCGCGGGCGAGGAGGGCGTGGCGATCCGCGACGTCGCCGAGGTGATCGGCCGTCACCTGGGGGTGCCGGTGGTATCGGTGGCGCCCTCCGACGCGGCCGCGCACTTCACCTGGCTGGGCGGCTTCATCGGCCTGGACAACCCGGCCTCCAGCATCGCCACCCGCGAGTTGCTGGACTGGCGGCCCTCCCACCCGGGCCTGCTGGAGGACCTGGACAAGGGCCACTACTTCGGCCCGGCCGTCTGACTCAGACGGGCAGCCGGGGCACGCTGTCGATCAGCCGCCGGGTGTACGGGTGCTCCGGAGCGCCCAGCACCCGGCCGGTGGCGCCCTGTTCGACCAGCCGGCCCCGCTCCAGCACCGCCGTGCGCTCGCACAGCGAGGCGACCACCGACAGGTCGTGACTGACCATGACCAGGGTGAGGTCGCGCTCCTGCTTGAGTTCGGCGAGCAGGTCGACGACCTTCACCCGGGTCGTGAGGTCGAGCGCGCTCACCGGTTCGTCCGCGAGCAGCACGCGCGGGTCGCAGACGATGGCCCGGGCGATGGCGATGCGCTGCCTCTGGCCGCCGGAGAACTCGTGCGGGTAGCGGTCGGCCGCGTCGGCGGGCAGCCCGACCCGCTCCAGGGCGGCGGCCACCTTGGGCGCGGCGGTCGTACGGCTGTCGAGGCCCAGGGAACGCAGCGGTTCGGCGACGATGGCCGCCACGCGGCGGCGCGGGTCCAGGGAGGAGTACGGGTCCTGGAAGACGCACTGCACAGCACGGCGGAACCGGCGCTGCTGCCGCCGGTCGCGCGGGGCGAGGGGCTCGCCGTCGAAGCGGACCGTGCCGCTCGTGGGGCGGGCGAGGCCGAGCAGGAGTCGCAGCAGGGTGGTCTTGCCGGCGCCGGACTCGCCGACCAGCGCCAGCGACTGTCCCGGTTCGACGGCGAGGGACACGCCCTGGACGGTGTCGGCGGCGGCGCCCCGGTAGCGGACGGCCACGTCGTCGAGTTCGAGTACGGGGGTCATCGGGCGCTCCTCAGGTCCAGCGCGGCCTCCAGCTTGCGGGCACCGGCGACGAGCGTTCGGGTGTACTCGGCGGTCGGCGTGCCGATCACGTCGAGGACCGGCCCCTCCTCGACGGCCCGGCCGTCCTTGAGGACGAGGGCGCGGTCGGCGATCTTCGCGACGACGGCGAGGTCGTGGCTGACGAACAGCACGGCCATCCCCCGCTCGCGCACCAGGGTGTCGAGCAGGTCGAGCACCTCGGCCTGCACGGACACGTCGAGGGCGGTGGTGGGTTCGTCGGCGATCAGCAGGTCCGGCTCGCAGGCGAGGGCCATGGCGAGGGCGACGCGCTGGCGCTGGCCGCCGGAGATCTCGTGCGGGAAGGCACGGGCGATCCGGCCGGGTTCGGGCAGCCGGACCCGGTCCAGGGCCTCCCCCACGGCGTCCCGCAGCCGCCCGCCCCTGAGGCCGGTGCGGCGGGCCAGCGGCTCGGCGATCTGTCGGCCGACCCGCATCAGCGGGTCGAGCGCGGTCAGCGGTTCCTGGAAGACCACGGCCGCGCGGCGTCCGCGGACCGCGGTGAGCTGCTTCTCGGTGGCGCCCACGACCTGTGTGCCGGCCAGTGTCACGCTGCCCTCGGCGCGCATCCCGTCGGGCAGCAGGCCCAGCAGGGCGAGGGTGGTCAGGGACTTGCCGGAGCCGGACTCGCCGATCAGGCCGAGCCGTTCGCCCGCGTCGATCCGGAAGGAGAGGTCGTCGACCAGGGTGCGCCCGTCGGCGGTGCGCACGGTCAGGCCGTCCACGTCGAGGAGGGTCATGACCGCCTCCGTCGGGTCGCCGGGTCGAGGGTGTCGCGCAGTCCGTCGGCGATCAGGTTGACGCCGACGACCAGCAGGACCAGCAGGATGCCGGGGGCCAGCGCGCCGGCCGGGGCGGTGGTGAAGGTGGCCTGGGCCTCCTGGAGCATGCGGCCCCAGGAGGCGTTGGGCGGCGGCGCGCCGAGACCGAGGTAGGACAGGCCGGCCTCGGCCAGCACGGCGAGGCCGAACTGGAGGGCGAGGTTGACCACGAGGGTGGGCCAGATGTTGGGCAGCACGTGCCCGGCGACGGTGCGCGGCCAGGAGGTGCCCGAGGTGCGGGCGGCCGTGACGTAGTCCTGCGCGAGGACGCGCTTGACCAGTATCCGCACCAGCCGGGCGACGACGGCGCTCTGGGCCAGGCCGATGGCCAGTAGGGCGGAGGAGAGGGTCGCCGAGCGGGCGGCGACGACGAGCATCGCGAGCAGCAGGGTCGGGAACGCGATCAGGATGTCGAGGAACGCGGCGAGGGTGTCGTCGAGCCATCCTTGCGCGAAGGCGGCGAGCACCC
Source organism: Streptomyces sp. NPDC001068 (assembly GCF_042897315.1). Lineage (NCBI taxonomy): Bacteria > Bacillati > Actinomycetota > Actinomycetes > Kitasatosporales > Streptomycetaceae > Streptomyces > Streptomyces sp. NPDC001068. The sequence goes on from NZ_JBIAYD010000002.1 coordinate 282,514, forward strand.
CGAGGGTGACGCCGATCAGCGCGGCGATCAGCACCGAGCCGAGGCCGGCCTCGACGGCTATCCGGGAGCCCGTCATCAGCTGGGTGAACAGGTCCCGGCCCAGCTTGTCGGTGCCGAGCAGGTGTCCGTCGCCGGGACCGGCGAGCCGGCCGCCGGAGGTGTCGTCGGTGGCGTAGGGCAGCCAGACCAGCGAGACGAGCGCGAGCAGCGCGATCAGACCGGTGAGGGTGCAGCCGGCCAGCAGGGTCGCGGAGCGGCGGCGGCCGCGGGCGGGTGCGGCGGCCGGGGCCTTGTCCAGGACGTCGGTCGTGTCGGTCGTGGTCATCGGGCGCCTCCCGACAGCCGGCCGCGCAGCCGCGGGTCGATGATCCGCTGCACGAGGTCGGCGACGAACCCGATCAGCAGGACGGCGAGGGTGGAGACGAACAGGACGCCCTGGATCACCGGGTAGTCGTGCTGGGCGATACCGGTGGCGAGCAGCGAACCGAGGCCGGGCAGCGCGTACACGGACTCCACGACGACCGCGCCGAGCAGGGTGGAGGCGAGCTCGATGCCGAGCACGGAGATCACCGGCACGGAGGCGTTGCGCAGCCCGTGCCGCCACATGGCGGCCGGGAAGGACGCGCCGAGCGCACGGGCGGTGCGCAGGTGGTCGCTGCCGAGGACGTCGAGGGTGGCCGAGCGGACGTACCGGATCAGGGAGGCGCTCATCACGAGGGCGATGGTCACCACCGGCAGGACCAGGGAGCGGACGGCGTCGGCGGGCGCCGCCCAGCCGTCCTGCGGGAAGCCGCCGGAGGGCAGCCACCCCGCGTTCAGCGCGAACACCGCGATGAGGATCATGCCGAGCCAGAACACCGGTACCGCCATGCCCAGTTGGGAGACCCCGCTGAGCAGGGCGCCGTACCAGGTGTGCCGCCTGTGGGCGGCGACGAAGCCGACGGGTACGGCGACGAGGACGGCCAGCACGAACGCGGCCAGCGTCAGCGGGACGGTGACGTTCAGGCGGGCGCTCACCTCGGGGCCGACCGGCAGGGAGCTGACGAAAGAGGTGCCGAGGTCGCCGCTCGCCAGCTGCCCGAGCCAGTGGGTGAACTGCTCGGGCAGCGGCCGGTCGGAGCCGATGGAGTGGCGGGCCGCGGCGATCTGCTCCGGGCTCGCGCCCACCGAGGTGAGCGCGTTGGCCGGGTCGCCGGGCAGCAGCCGCAGCAGGACGAACAGCACCACGCTCGCCAGCACCAGTGACACCGCGAGGAAGGCGAGGCGTCTGAGGAGGTAGCGCCCCATCAGTCCTTCTTCTTGATGTCGAACGCGTAGAACTGGGAGTTCAGGCCGTTGAGCGGGTACCCGGAGACCTTGGTGCTCGCGACGACGATCTGCGGGTAGAGGTAGAGCCAGTCACTGGCCGCGTCCTCGGCGGTCTGCCGGTTGACCTTCTTGAGCAGTTCGGTCTGCTGCGCGGTCGTGGTGGCCTCCTCGGCCTGCGCGACCCACTGGGTGACCTGCTTGTTGTCGTAGCCCCAGTAGAAGTCGGGGTTGCCGTACCAGACCAGGTCCCGGTCGTTGACGTGCTCCTGGAGCGTCGCCGTGAAGTCGTGGTTCTTGTAGACCTTGGTGTACCACTCGTCGGGCGTGATCGTGTTGATCTTGACGTCGATGCCGACCTTGGCGAGCTGTGACTTGATGAAGGTCGCGGCCGTGGGGTGCGGGTCGTAGTTGGGCGTGTCGAGGGTGAAGGAGAAGCCCTTGGCGTAACCGGCCTCGGCGAGCAGCTGCTTGGCCTTGGTGACGTCGTAGGCGTTCACCTTGGTGAGGTCCTCGTACCAGGGGTCGGTGGGCGGCACCATCGAGCCGATGAGCTTGCCGTAGTCGCCCCAGACCGACTCCAGGAGCTTCTTGTCGTCGATGGCGGCGGAGACGGCCTGGCGCACCTTGACGTCGGTGAAGGGCTTGGCCTTGTCGTTGAAGGCGAGCAGCAGCTTGGTGGTGGAGTTGCCGTCGTTGACCTTGTAGTTCTGGTTGCTCTTGAACTGGTCGAGGGCGTCCGGGGACTGCTCGCTGGTGACCACGTCGACGGCGTTGGTCAGCAGGGCGTTGTTGAGGGCGGTGGCGTCCTTGAAGTAGTGGAGGACGACCTGCTTGTTGGCGGCCGCGTCGCCCCAGTAGCCGGCGAAGCGGTTCAGGCTCAGCGCCGAGCCGCGGGTCCACTTGCCCAGCGTGTACGGTCCGGTGCCGTCCTCGCCGGTCTTCAGGTTCTTCGCCTCGGAGTTGATGATCCAGACGTAGGAGAGGTTGTAGACGAAGGAGATCGACCGCTGGGACAGCGTGACCTTGACGGTGTGCGCGTCGGGGGTGGCGATGTCCTTGACGACCTCGAGGTTGCTCTTGCGGGCGGACTGCGAGTCGTCGGCGAGGACCTTCTCCAGGCTGTACTTGACGTCGGCGCTGGTGAGTTCCTTTCCGCTGTGGAACTTCACGCCGTCGCGCAGGGTGAAGGTGTAGGTCAGGCCGTCGGCGCTGGCCTTGTAGTCCTTCGCGAGGAGCTTGTCGACCTTGCCGTCGTCGGTGAGCCGGAAGAGGCCCTCGTAGACGTTGCCGTTGAGGGCCTCGGTGACGCCCTGGCCGCCGCCCGCGGTGTTGTCGAGGTTCTGCGGCTCGTACAGGGACCCGATGTTGACGGTGGCGTTCTTGTCCCAGGTGCCGCCGGAGGCGCTGGTCGCCGAGCCGCCGCAGGCGGTGAGGACGAGCGCGAGGGTGGCGGTGGTCGCGGCGGCGTACAGGGCGGGCTTGTTCAGTCTCATGGCGTGCGTGCGCTTTCGTGCTGCGGTACGGGGAGAGGGGCTGCGGACGATCAGTGCTGTGCGGCGAAGCCGTCGCGGAAGACGGGGAGCTTCTCGCCGGCCTCGACGGGCAGGTGGAAGCGGTTCTGCCGCGGCGGCATCGGACAGTTGTACTGATCGGAGAAGCCGCAGGGCGGCACGAAGGCCCGGTTGAAGTCGAGGACGACCCGGCTCTCGTCGGCGGTGCGCTCGACGAACAGGAAGCGGCCGGCGCCGTAGGTGATGTCCCCGTTGGTCGGGTCGCCGAAGACGAGCAGCAGGGTGCCGTCGTCGTCGAAGGCGCTGAGGGTGTAGTCGCGGCCGTCCACGGTGAGCGTGATGTCGCCGGGGACGACGAGGTCACGGCTGCCGCCGTTGTCCCGGATGTGCTCGAAGGCGATCCGGCGGGCGCCCGGGACCGGGGTGTAGGCGGCTTCAAGGACCCAGGCCGGGTCGTACGGGAAGGTGCCGACGCCCGCGAAGTGGCGGATGGCGGGCGCGTCGGCGTCCCAGAAGCGCAGGCCGTGCTCGGGCTCGCCGGTGACGAGGTCGGTGCGGCTCAGCGTGGTGACCGTCACACCCTCGGGCTGCCCGGCGCGCGCCGCGTCGGCGTCGCCCTCCTCCCCCGCCGGGAGCCAGCGGGTCTCGACGAGGGCGAGGTTGCCGGTCGGCGAGGTGAGGGCGCGGAGACGCCCGGCACACCAGGCGTCCCACTCCTGCCGGGGGTCGACGGGGGCCGGGGAGGCGGAGGGGTGGGACACGTCGGTACTCATTCGGCTAGCAGGGCTGGATCGCCACGGAAAGTCATAACGTGGCCAAAGCAAGTACTTTATCCGCCATAAGATCGCCTAATGTCAAACACCCGTCTCGACCATTGAGACGCGTGATGGACGAGGGGCCGGACGGACCGGGGGCGCCACGGGCGGCACCGCCCGCATCGCGGTGACACCCCGTCCGTCACGCCCCGCACACGGCACCCGCGCCCGCGGCTGCCACGGCGCTCCGGTCGCGCGCTCACACAGGGCGAGATATCGTTACCCTATGTAATGAGCATGCTGCGTCGAAAAGGGTCGTCACCCCACGCCATTCTCATCCTCCGCGACGACGCGGCGGTGCGTGAGACGCGTTCGTTCCACGCTGCTGAAGCGCCTCCTCCGCGCTCCCCCTACGGTCCCCGGACCGACCGCAAGGAGATCCGTGATGCCCGAGTTCCTGCGCTCGTACTCACGTCGGACGTTCCTCTCCACGTCCGCCACGGCCGTGACCGTGGCGGCGACCGGGGCCGCGACCGGGGCCGTCGGCATGCGGCCCTGGGAGAGACCGGCCAAGCCGGCCTCGGTGAGCGAGAGACAGAGCATCCGTCCGTTCCGGGTGCACGTCCCGGAGCAGGACCTGTCCGAGCTGCGCCGCCGGATACGGGCGACCCGCTGGCCCGACCGGGAGACGGTCCACGACCAGTCCCAGGGCGTCCAGTTGGCGACGATGAAGGAACTCACCGAGTACTGGGGGACGAAGTACAACTGGCGGAACGTCGAGGAGACCCTCAACTCCCTGCCGCAGTACCTCACCGAGATCGACGGACTGGACATCCATTTCATCCACGTCCGCTCCCGGCACGCGAACGCCCTGCCGATCATCCTCACCCACGGCTGGCCCGGCTCCGTCCTGGAGTTCCTCAAGGTCATCGGACCGCTCAGCGACCCCACGGCGCACGGCGGCCGCGCCGAGGACGCCTTCCACCTCGTCATCCCCTCGATGCCCGGTTACGGGTTCTCGGAGCGGCCGACGACCACCGGCTGGAATCCCGACCGCATCGCACGCGCCTGGGCGGTGCTCATGGACCGCCTGGGGTACCGGCACTTCGTGTCCCAGGGCGGCGACTGGGGCGCCGTGATCTCGGACAAGATGGCCGTGCAGAAGCCCCCGGGACTGCTCGGCATCCACGTGAACTTCCCGGCCACCGTTCCTCCGGACATCGCGCAGCGCCTCCAGTGCGGCTATCCGGCGCCGGCCGGTCTCGACACCGACGAGAGGGCGGCGTACGACAAGCTCGCCACCTTCTACAAGACCGGCTCCGGCTACTCGGCCATGATGGTCACCCGGCCCCAGACCGAGGGGTACGGGCTGACGGACTCGCCCGCCGGACTCGCCGCCTGGATGTACGACAAGTTCGCGGCGTGGACGTACAGCGGCGGCCACCCGGAGCGCGTCCTGACCAAGGACGAGATGCTGAACGACATCACGCTCTACTGGGTGACGAACACCGCGGTCTCCTCGTCCCGGCTCTACTGGGAGAACAACGCCAACAACTTCAACGCCGTCTCGGTGTCCGTCCCGGCCGCCGTCTCGGTGTTCCCCGGCGAGATATACCAGGCTCCGCGCAGTTGGGCGGCACGCGCCTACCACGATCTCATCTACTACCACCGGGCCCGCAGCGGCGGCCACTTCGCGGCCTGGGAGGTACCGGGCATCTTCAGCGAGGAGCTCCGGGCCGCGTTCTCGTCCCTGCGCCCGCAGAAGACCGCGGGAAAGTAGGCCCGGCGAGCCCGGTTCCCTGAACGGCCGTGAACGGCCGGGCCCCACCGGTCACTTGATGCCCGTCGTGGCGATCCCCTGGACGATCTGGCGCTGGAAGACCAGGAAGACGGCGACGAGCGGGATGAAGCCGAGGACCGAGGAGGCCATGATCTCGGCGTACTGCGGGCTGGTGGGGTCCACCAGCGAGGCGAGGCCGACCGGGATGGTCTGGGACCTGGTCTGGCTGAGGACCAGCAGCGGCCACAGGAACGAGTTCCAGGAGCCGATGAAGGTGAGGATCGCGACCGTGGACACCGCCGGGCGGCACATCGGCATGCAGACGGCGGCGTAGACCCGCCACCAGCTCGCACCGTCGATACGGGCCGCTTCGATCAGCGCGACGGGGATGCCGCGGAAGAAGGAGTGGAAGACGAACACCGAGATCGGTGCCGCGACCGACGGCAGTACCAGCGCCCAGAAGGTGCCGAGCAGGTGGAAGGACCGGTACTCGATGAACTGGGGCAGCACCAGCGCCTCGGTGGGCAGCATCAGGCCTGCCGTGACGACGGCCATCACCAGGGCCCGCCCGCGGAAGCGCAGGAACGCCAGCGCGAATCCGGCCATCGAGCAGAAGGCCACCGTGAAGATCACGGCGAGTACCGAGATGACAAGGCTGTTGAGGTACCAGGTGCCGATCGGGTGGTTGTCCCAGGCGGTCGAGTACGCGTCCAGCGACCAGCCGCCGTCGAAGATCGACGTCGGGCTGCGGGTGATGGCCGCGTCGTCGCGCAGCGAGGTGATCAGTGCCCAGACGAAGGGAACCAGCCAGATCAGGGCGAACAGGGTCAGGCAGGTGGCGCAGAGCCGGTTGAAGAGCCTGGCGCCGTCGGGCGCGTCCTTCGGTTCGGCGGGCCGCGGCTGGGTGATGGTGGTCATGGGTCCTCCGCTCAGGCCGCGCTGCCGGCCGCACGACGGCGCCGCAGCCCGTACCAGGCCGCCGAGACGGCGACGATGATGACGAAATAGACCATGGTGGCGGCAGCGCCGTAGCCACCTCGGTAGGCGGTGAAGCCGGTGTCGTAGATGTACTCGATGACCGGCCGGGTGGACTGGTTGGGTCCGCCGCCGAGCAGCTGGTAGATCTGGTCGAACACCTTGAGCGAGGCGAGGATCTGGAGGATCAGCACCAGGCTGGTGGTCCGGCCGAGCAGCGGCACGGTGATGTGGCGGATCTGCTGCCAGGGGCTCGCGCCGTCGATGGCCGCCGCCTCGTAGACGTCCGCGGGGACGTCCTGGATCGCCGCGGTGTAGAGGACGAAGTTGAAGCCGAACGTCCACCACACGGTCATCAGCACGACGGCGGTCCAGCCGCCCGAGGTGCTGCCGATGAAGTCCGGCACCGGCAGTCCGACGGCGTCGAAGACCTTCGGGATGAGGCCGATCTGCGGGGTGTACATCCACAGGAAGACCAGGGTGACCACGGAGGACGGCACGACGTAGGGGACGAAGAAGGCGATGCGGTAGAAGAGGCGGCCGCGCCGTACCCGCGAGGCCAGCACGGCGACGCCGAGGGCGAGGATCACCAGCGGGGGCGTGGTCAGCAGCGTGAAGAGCACCGAGTGCCACATGCTCTCCCAGAACAGGGAGTCGGTGAGCACCTCGCGGTAGTTGGAGAGGCCGACGAAGTCCCCGAGGCCGCTCTTGACGGTGGTGGTGTTGAAGAAGCTCAGCACCACGCCGACGAGCAGCGGGCCGACCAGGAACAGCAGGTAGATCACGAGGAACGGAGCGGTGAGCAGCCTGCCCGCCCGCCGTTCCGAGGGGGCGGGCCGGTCGGCGGCGAGGCCCGTGGCGGTCCCGGCGGATGCCGGTCGCGCCGAGACGACGGTCGTCATGGTGACTGCCTCCTACTTCATCGTGACCGGCGGTCGGGACGTGGTGTACCGCTTCAGGGCGGAACGCATCGCGGCGGCCATGCCCTGGGGCGTGATCCGCCCGGCGAGCGCCTCGATGACGGTCCCGCCGATCACGCCCTGGAAGTCGGAGCCGGCGCCGGTGTACCAGGCCACCGGGTCGTACTGGGCGTCGAACGCGGCCCGGACGTAGTTGCGTTGTGGCGACAGGCCGAGGAACGCCTTGCTCTGCTGGGTCGGCAGCCAGGCCGGGATGTGGCCGCCCTCGGCCCACACCGCGCTGTTGTCGAGCAGGCTCTTGACGAACTTCGCCGCGTTGCGGGTGCGGGTGGCGTCACCCCGGTCGTTGCGCGGCAGGACGAGCGCGTGCGAGTCGGCGTACGCCACCGGCTTTCGGCCGAGCAGCGCCGGGAACGGCACCACGTTGAACTTCAGGTTCTCGACCTGCCGGTACGTCGGGATCTGCCACTCGCCGTCGAAGAGGAAACCGGCCTTGCCGGTGCTGAAGAGGGCGTTGGCGCCGGCTCCGGTGAGGTTCTTCGGCATGAGGTCCGGACCGGTCAGGCTCTGCATGAAGGCGACGGTCTCCCGCATCGCCTCGTCGTCGATGGCGATCTTCGTGCCGGAGTCGGTGACGATGGGGCCGGCCAGACCGGAGTAGACCATGCTGAAGAACCGCCAGGCCGTGGACGGGTCCGCGGTGATCGACATGACCGCGCCGTACTGGGCGCCGCCCGCGTCCCGCATCGCCTTCACCGCGTCGACGAAGTCCTCCTTGCCCTTGAGGGGCACGAGACCGTCACCGGCCGAGTCGAGCAGGCCCGCCTTGCGGGCGATTTCCACGTTGTAGAAGAGGACGAAGGGATGTGTGTCCAGCGGTACCGCGTACGCGGTGCCGTCCACGGTGGCCTTCTCCCAGGCCGCCGGGGTGAACTTGTCCCGGGTGACACCCAGTTCCCCGAGCGGGGTCCGGTCGATCGGCTCCAGCAGACCGGAGGCGGCCAGCAGCGGAAGCCGTGAGAGGTGGGTGATGCCGACGTCCGGCGGCGTACCGCTCGCGGTCGCCAGGGCCAGCTTCGTGTAGTACGGATTGCCCCAGCCCAGGATGGTCGCCTCGACCGTCGTTCCCGGGTCGGCCTTCCGGAACGCCTCCTCCATCCGCACCATGTTGGCGCCGTCACCGCCGGTGAAGAGGTTCCAGAAGACGACATCCGCCGTGTTCGGCTGCGAGCCCGTCAGGCCGGCCGCGAGCGGGGAGGAGCACGCCGCGAGCCCTCCGGTCAGGGCAAGGCCACCACCGAGGGCAAGGAACCGTCGGCGCGTCATCGCTCCGCTCATGGGGGTATTCACCTCGTTAATTCGATGTGAACTCGATGGCGCAGACCCTCGCACACGTTTTGCAACGATGCAATAGATCGCCGTGAAGAACCCGTCCGTGCCGGTCCGAAGCCTGTCCGAGGCCCGTCGGAGCCGCCGCGGCGAGGCCGCCTCGCGTGCGGCGGCCCCCGGTTCAGCCCTTCGAGCCCTGCCGGAGCGAGGACTCCCGCACGATCAGCCGGTACGGCGTGGCCTCCTGGGGGGCCGCCACCGCCACTCCCGCATGCTCCTCCTCGTCGGGCGCGGCCTCCCCGGCCTCGCCGGGAGCCTGCATCTGCTCCTCCAGCAGGACCAGCGAACGCTCGGCGATGGCGTCGAGGTCGGGGGCGACGGAGGTGAGCGGCGGGTGGGTGTAGGCGGACTCCTGGACGGCGTCGATGCCGACGACGGCCACCTCCTCGGGCACCCGGACCCCGGAGGCGTCCAGAGCGCGCAGCGCACCCACGGCGAGCGCGTCGTTGAACGCGAAGATGGCGTCGGGCAGCGGACCGTCGCCCTCCAGCAGTTCGCGCACGGCCGCGTAGCCCTGGTCCCTGGTCCAGTCCTCGACCGGTACGACCAGCCAGTTCACCCGGCGCACCCGGGCCGCCGACATCGCCTGCTCGTACCCCTCGGTGCGCTGGCGGCCGTTCTCGCTGCCGTTGCGGCCGAGCGCGACGATCCATCGGCAGCCCTGTTCCAGCAGGTGCTCGACGGCGGTCCGCGCGGCCGCCACGTTGTCGATGCCGACCCGTGGGAACTGGTCGCCGACGCTGTGTTCACCCAGCATGACCAGCGGGAAATCCGGCTTCTTCGCGCCGATGTCGCCGGCCGGCAGGGTCAGGGCGCTCAGCAGCACGCCGTCGGCGACGTTGGTCAGCCCGCCCTCGATGATCCGCCGCTCCACGTCGCTGTCGCCGGCGGTCGACTCCACCAGCACGGTGATCCCCCGGCGGCCCGCGGCCCGGATGACGGCCTGCGCCAGCTCGGCGAAGTAGGGCTCGGCGAGGAACGGCACCGCCAGGGCGATGAACCCGGTACGGCCCGAGCGCAGGCCGCGGGCCAGGTAGTCCATGCGGTAGCCCAGCTCGTCCAGCGAACGCTGCACCTTGGCGCGGGTGCCGGGGCTGACGTGCGAGTAGCCGCTGACCACGTTCGACACCGTCCGCACCGACACCCCGGCGTGCTCGGCCACGTCCCGCATCCGCACCTTGGCCACTGGGGCCTCCTTCCCGCCGCGCCGGCACTCGGTCCCGCCGGAAGGCCCCCGATCGGGCGCCCGGCGGGCTCCACAGAGTCTGCCGCACAGTGGAGCCCCGGCTCATCGTCGCATCCCGACTGGGCCTTGCATCGATGCAAACGATCACTCATGATGACAGGGCTTCGATCGTAGAAACGCCTATGCCGGGAATTCCGGAAAAGGCAGGAGGAGGGTCCGTGAAGGCGAGCGAGCAGGACGGGACGTATCCGAGGCCGATCCTGCGGCGGGAGCGGTGGCACAGCCTCGACGGCACCTGGGAGTTCGGGTACGACGACGCCCGCGAGGGCGAACGGGAGGCCTGGTTCTCCGAGCCGGGCGGGGGTGGGTCCGACCGGGAGCCCTTCGACCGGGAGATCACCGTTCCGTTCCCGCCCGAGGCACCCGCGTCCGGCATCGGCGAGACGGCCCCGCACCCGGTGGTCTGGTACCGCCGCCGCATACCCCACGACGTACTCGCCGTCGGCGACGGCCACCGGTCGCTGGTGCACTTCGGGGCCGTCGACCACCGCGCCAAGGTCTGGCTGGACGGACGGCAGGTGGCCGAGCACGTGGGCGGCCAGACCCCTTTCACCGCCGACGTGACCGACGCCCTGCTCCCCGGGGCGGACGAGCACGTGCTCGTCGTCCGCGCCGAGGACGACCCGGCCGACCTGGCGCAGCCGCGGGGCAAGCAGGACTGGCAGGACCGGCCGCACGCGGTCTGGTACGAGCGGACCACCGGCATCTGGCAGACCGTGTGGACCGAGACCGTGCCGGGACTGCACATCACCGACCTGGCCTGGATCCCCGACCCGGCGCGCGGCGTCGAGGCCGAGATCACCCTGGCCGCGGCGCCGTCCGCCCCCGTGGCGGTGGAGATCGTACTGAGCCATGACGGCGAGCCGCTCGCCGAGTCCACCTCCGTGGTGCGCACCCCGCGCGGCCGCGTCGAACTCGTCGTCCCGGCCCTGCGCAACGGCATCGACCGCGAGGACCTGCTGTGGAGCCCCGAGCGGCCCACCCTCATCGACGCGCGGGTGACCGTCCGCGACGCCGGCACCTCGGCTGTGCTCGACACCGTCGACAGCTATGTCGGCCTGCGCAGCGCCGGTGTCGGCCGGGGCGCCTTCCTCCTCAACGACCGCCCCTACTACGTGCGTTCGGTCCTCAACCAGGGCTACCGTCCGGACACCCTCATCGCGAACTCCGGCACCGCCGAACTGCGCCGCGAGGTCGAGCTGATCAAGGCCATGGGCTTCAACGCGGTCCGGATCCACCAGAAGGCCGAGGACCCCCGCTTCCTGTACTGGGCCGACCGGCTCGGACTGCTGGTGTGGGGCGAGACGGGCGCCGCCTACGAGTACGGCACCGAGGCCGTGGAACTGCTGACCCGCGAGTGGCTGGACCTGGTGCGTCGCGACCGCAGCCACCCCTCGATCGTCACCTGGGTGCCGGTCAACGAGAGCTGGGGCTGCTCCGACATCGCGAACGACCGGGCCCAGCAGGCCTACACGGTCGCGCTCGCCAACCTCACCAGGGCGCTGGACCCGACCCGCCCGGTCATGTCCAACGAGGGGTGGGAGCACACCGACAGCGACATCATGGGCGTGCACGACTACTCCTCCGACCCCGAACTGCTCACCCGCCGTTACGGCGACGCCGCCGGGTTCGAGGCCCTGCTCTCCTCGCCGGGCCCGGCCGGGCGGACCCTCTCGCTCGACCCGCGGCAGACCGGGCGGTACCACTCCGGTGAAGCACCGCTGATGGTCACCGAGTTCGGCGGGCTCTCCGTGGGCGCCGACGACGACGAGTTCTCCTACACCCGGACCGGCACCGCCGACCAGTACGCGGCCCTGCTCGGTGACATCTTCGGGGTGCTGCGCACGAGCCCGGTCGTCGCGGGCTTCTGCTACACACAGTTCATGGACACCGCCCAGGAGACCAACGGCCTCCTGGACGCGAGCGGTTCGCCGAAACTGCCGATGGAGACGATCCGCGCCATCGTCACCGGCGCCTCTCCGACGACCGGGTGACTCCGGGTCCCGGCAGAGCGCGGCCCACGAGTGAGGACGGCCCGCTCCAGCGGTCGGCCGACCGGCTCGGCCTGTCGCGCGGCGCTCCCCCTCCGCTCGGAGACCGGCGCGGCCGACGGCCGCGCCGGCTTCCGGGGGAGGTCAGGCGGCCGTGGTGTCACCGTCCTGTTCGAAGAACTTCATGGCCATGAATCCGTGTGCGTAGGCGCCCCCTGCGCGCAGCGCGGCGGCCGTCATGACGGTCTCCGCGAGTTCCTGCCGGGTCGCGCCGGCGGAACGCGCCGCCTTGGTGTGCGCCTCGATGCAGTACGCGCATTGCGTGGTCAGGGCCACGGCCACGGCCATGAGCTCGGTGTACTTGGGCGGGATGGCGTTGCCGCTGCCGCGCAGGACCTGGTTGTCCCAGGCCACGAACGCCTTGAAGGCGTCCGGAGCGCCGGCACGGATGTGCTTGGCGTACTGGTGGTCGGTGTGCTCGTGATAGGACACGACGCTCCTGTGGTCTCGGTCGCGGGGCCCATGGGGGCCTGTGAACGGTGCCGGGTGTGCGAGGGATGCCGACGGGCCGGGCGGCGGATCAGTAGATGTTGCGGCCGGCCCGCACGCCACCGTCCACGTCCCAGGTGGCCCCGGTGATCCAGTCCGTCTGGTCGGACAGCAGGAAGGCCACCGTGGGAGCCACGTCGTCGGGGGTTCCGACCCGGCCGAGCGGGTGAAAGCTGTTGAACCCGTCGAGCGTGGAGTCGATCTCGTCCTTCGGGATGAACGCCTCGTAGATGGGAGTGCGCACCACCGCGGGGGCCACGGTGTTGACCCGGATCCCGTACGGCGCCAGCTCCATGGCGAGGTGCTGTGTGAGGGAGTGCAGGCCCGCCTTGGCCACCGAGTAGGCCGACGACGGGGTGGCGGCCATGGCCTGGTGCGCCAGCATGCCGCCGATGTTGACCACGGCTCCCCTGGCCCCGCGGGCGATCATGTTGCCGGTGACGGTCTGGGTGACGAAGTAGAAGGCCCGGGTGATGGCCTGGTAGCGGTCGTAGTCCTCCTGGCTGTGTTCCAGGAACGACTTGGGCTCGAAGACACCTGCCGCGTTGACGAGCAGGGTCGCGTCGGAGTGGTGTTCCGTCAGCTCCGCGCGCAGACGATCCACGGCGCCACGGTCGAACAGGTCGCAGGCCAGGCCGACGGCCTTCCCGTGGTCGGCCAGCTGGGCGACGGCCTTGTCGGCGCTGTTCCGGCTCCGGCCGGTGACGACGGCGGTGCCGCCTCCTTCGAGCACCCGGCGGGCGGAGGCCAGCCCCATGCCGCTGGTGCCGCCGATGACGACGACCTTGCGTCCGGTGAAGTCGAAAGCGTTGGTGGACATGCTGGTGCTCCTCAGGTGCACTGCGAATACAGAATCGCGAATTTCCGGGCATGCGGGGAAAGGGGTGTCCGCGGACGCGCCGGATGGCGAGCGCCGCTCCCGCCCGCGCGGGTAAAATGTGTGGTTGCCGATTGCGAGCGGGAACTCGGCCCGGCCGGCCGACGCCTCCGGTCAACGGTGGGACGTCCGCCGGGCGCCGCGGTCGGGAACCCGCCGTCCGGCCCGTCCGCACGGTCGCGGGCGATGCCTCGACTGTAGGAGGCCCACCGTGCGGGCGGTAGAGGATCAGGGCGAATGCGGGCATAGCGAGTGCCTATGAGGAGAGAACGGCCGCCGTGAACATCGAGACGTTGCGCTACGCACAGGCCGTGTCCCGCACGAACTCGTTCAGCGCCGCCGCGCGGGCCTACGGCGTGACCCAGCCGTCCCTGTCGAACGGCATAGCCCGGCTGGAGGAGGAGTTCGGCGTCAAGCTCTTCGACCGCTCGCCCCGCGGGGTCAGGCCCACAGAGCACGGCGCGCGGATCCTGCCGCTGATCGACCGCGTCCTCGACGACCTGGACACGCTCCTCGCCGAGACCCGGCGGTTGGCCAGGCCAGCCGCCGAGCCGATCCGCATGGGCGTGTCACCCCTGATCAGCGGTGAACTGGTGGGCCGGGCGTACCAGGCGGCCCGCACGCTGAAGCGTCCGAGCGACCTGGTCCTGCGGGAAGCGGACCAGGAGCCCCTCGCCGACGACCTCCGGGCGGGCCGTCTGGACATCATCCTCGTCCCCGCGGTGCCCGGGATGCCGCGCTTTCGGCACCGCGTGATCGCCAGCGAACCGATGGTGGTGGTCGACACCTCGGCCCCGGGAGGGGACGGCCCGGTCGAGTTGAAGGAAGTGGCGGACGCGGCCTACATCCTCGGCCCCCGCACCTGCGGCCTGACCACCTTCACCACAGGTCTCTTCGAGGACAACAACCTGGCGATGCGCACGTATCCGGGTGAGGCCGCCAGTTTCCGGGCCGTGGACGAGTGGGCGGCTCTGGGCCTGGGCGCGGCCCTCCTGCCCCGCTCCAAAGTCACCTACGAGCACACCGACTGCCGCCCGCTCCTCCTGGCCGGCTCGCCCGTCGAGATGGCCTACGAGGCCGTCTGGGACTGCGACACGCCACTCGGGGCGGATCTGGACGAGTTGGTGGACGCGCTCACCGCGTCGACCGGGCAGGACCGGGTTCCGCGCCGGGCGGAGGACCGGCCCTGAGGGCCGTCCCCTCAGAGCGCTATTCCATTCGGTCCGGCCCAGGAGAATATCGACCGTAATTCATCGATGAAAACCTACGGGTGCGCGGTATACGGGGCGAGCCTACTATATGGGGGGTAGCGAGCTTAGGACGCCAGAAAGGCCAGTCACCATGCACTGCTACGACTGCTTTCTCGAGAGTCGCGCCTCGACCGTTCCGGCGAGCCCGGTCGTGGCGGCGGCGGCCTGCGCGCGTTGCGGGGCCGGTGTCTGCGGAAGGCACGCGCACGCCACCTGCGAATCGCTTTCCGGGGCCGCCGGAGCGCCGGAGGCCAGGCGCATCACGTGCGACCCGTGCTACCGCGCGGAGTCAGCCGCCGGTCCCGCCTGAGGACGTCGGTCGCGCCCGGGGTGTCGGCGGCCGTGCCGTCGCCACGACGGCGGATGTCATCGGCCGGGCTGCCGCTGCGTGATCTCCTGCAGCACCCATCCGTTCCCGTCCGGATCGCTGAAGGTGGCGTAGGAGGCGTACGAGGTCCGGTCCGGGTCGAGGCCCGCGAGCCGTTCCTGGCCGGCACCCCGGTGCACGGCGTCGCCGGCCTCGTGGCCGTGGTGGAGGATCCCACCGGCGTCATGGAAAACCTCACTGACCTCTATCCCCCTGCCGACGAGTTCGGCACGCGCCTTCTCGACATCGGAGACGATGAGGTAGAGGCCCTGGGCCGAGCCCGGATCACCGGCGGTCATCCCCTTCCCGAAAAGGATCGAACACGCGGAGCCGGGGGGCGTGAGGTGCACCAACCGGTAGTCCTCACTGAACGTGTTGTCGACGTCCGTGCGGAATCCCGCCGCCTCGTAGAAGTCCTTCGCACGGTCGACGTCGGAGACGGGGAGCACCACGGCCTCGAGCTTGAGTTCCATTTTCCTCATCCTGACGGAGTTGATTTGCGACGCCTTGCGGCCAGTGAGTGAATAAACTGCGCGAGAATTCGGCTCGATTCCGCCGGAATGCAGAATTCCGGAGAATCCTTCCACGCATCACAGTAATTGTGGCTCGCGCGCGCCCGCTCCGCATTACGGGGCGGCCCGCGATGCCGGGCGCCGGTCCGGAGCTTCCGCCGTGCCGAACACGCGGGTAGCCGGCCGGTCCCGAGCCCGCGCGGCCGGCCGGGCACCGGCGCCGGAGCGCCGGGCCTGAGATGCGCGTGGACGCGGGAAAGTTCGGACGGATCCGAGAATTGGCGGGATGTTCATGAAGCGGGGGGAACGTCCACCACGATGGTCATCCGGTGCACTCTGAACGGAAACCTGGGGTCCGCCGAGCGGGTGTGCGGTGGTCGTTGCGCGTCGGGTCGACCGACGCGCACGACTGCAAGGACAGAAACGCACATGACACTTCGAGAGAAGAGACCCGCGGCCGTCGGCGTGCGCCGCGCGGCGGCAGCCGCCGCGACACTGGCTCTCATCGGCGCCGTGACCGCGACGGGCACCGCCTTCGGCTCCGACGCCACGGCCGCACACGGCCACGACCGGACCGCACCGCAGAACTGGCTCCCGGACACCCCGGAGAACTGGCCCCTGGTGGTGGACCGGACCAGCACGCGGTCCGAGACCGTTACCCGCGGCCTCAAGCACCACAGCGAGACCTGGGACACCGTCGGCGGCCGCCAGCACGTCCAGGTGCTCCAGGCCGACCTCTCCAACCGCAACCTTCGGGTCGGCATGGTCGAGGCGGGCGACACCCTGACCAACCCGGCGGACGAGACCCCGTCGTCGATGGCCCACCGCACCCACGCGGTGGCGGGGGTGAACGGCGACTACTTCGAGATCCACGCCAGCGGTCGTCCCGTCGGCGGCGTCATGACCGACGGCCGTCTGCTGAAGAGCCCCAAGCCGGGCTTCGCCTCCCAGCTGGCCGTCAAGGCCGACGGCACCATGGTCATGGGTCCGGAGACGTTCTCCGGGACCATCACCGCCGGGACCGCGACCCGTGCGCTCACCTCTGTGAACACGGTCAACGACGTGGCCGGCGGCGGCATCACGAAGGTCACCTCCGACCTCGGCGAGACCCCGGGTCTGACCAAGGCGTCCACGCTGGTGGTCGGGCACGGCACCGACGGCGGCTTCGTCGTCGACCGGGTGCAGACCGGCATCACCACCGTGCCGCGCCTGGCGTCGGACGAGACCGGCCTGCTGGGCGCGGGCGACGGCGGGCAGTGGCTCTCCGACACCCTGCACACCGGCGACACGGTCGGCATCGCCACCCGGCTGTCCCCCGATAACGATGTCACCCAGCTGGTCAGCGGTGTCGACACGCTCGTCAAGGACGGCAAGGTCTACAAGGACCCGACCGGCACCCCGCCGAGCGGCGCCAACCCGGAGACCGCCGTCGGCATCACCAAGGACGGCAAGCACGCCATCGTCGTGGCCATCGACGGCCACGGCGGCTCCGACACCGCCTTCGGCGTGACCCCGGAGCAGGCCGCCGGCTACCTGGTCGAGCAGGGCGCGTACACCGCCATGCTGTTCGACGGCGGCGGCTCCACCGGCATGGTGAGCCGCGCTCCCGGCGCCGACCAGGCCGAGGTCGTCAACACGCCGTCCGACCTGCCCGGCAACACCGAACGCCCGGTCGCGAACGGCATCTTCTTCTACTCGACGGCCAAGCAGGCCGGGCCCGCCACCAAGGTGGTCGTGAACGGCGGCGACACGGTCACCACCGTCACCGGCGGCTCCATCCCGCTGCCGGTGTACTCCGTCGACCACTTCGACAACCCGGCGGCCGGCGAGACCCACGTCCGGATCGAGCCCGCGAGCCTCGCCACCTACGAGGACGGCAAGCTCACCCCGCACCGCTCGGGCACCGGCCGGATCATCGCCTGGAACGGCAGCGCCACCACCTCCGAGAAGCTGGAGGTCGTCAGCAAGCTGAAGTCCCTCAGCGTCTCCCCGGACCAGGTCGACCTGGACAACGGCGCCACCCAGCAGCTGACCCTGTCCGCCAAGGACGAGGACAACGACGAGGTCCAGATCCCCGCGGAAGCGGCCACCTGGAAGACGGACCCGGCGGACCTCGGCAGCGTGGACGCGCACGGCCTGTTCACCGCAAGCGCCGACGACGGCGGACTCGCCGAGGTGACCGCGAGCGTCGCGGGCGCCACCGCCACCACGTCCATCGCGGTCGGCAGTGTCAGCAAGGTCATCGACCCGATGAACAGCCTCGACCACTGGCGCCTCAGCAACAACACCTCCGGCAAGCCGGCCACGCTGACCGCCGACGCCGGGGTCGTACCGCCCGGTTCCACCGAGTCCGGTTCGCTGAAGCTCGACTACTCGATGCCGGCCGGTTCCGGCGTCAAGCAGCTGGTGCTCACCCCGAACGTCACCCTCAAGACCGACACCGCGGGCGGCCACGTCCCCACCGCGATCGGCATGTGGATCAAGGGCGACGGCAACGGCATCGAGCTGGCCGAGCGCTACATCGGCGTCAACGGGTCGGCGACCACGCTGTACCCGACGTACGTCACCTGGAAGGACTGGCACCTCGCCATCGCGCAGCTGCCGGCGGGCATGCAGTTCCCGCTGACCATCAGCTTCGTGGACTTCCTGGCCATCAGCCCGAGCACCGCCTACAGCGGCTCGCTCAACGTGGCCGGCCTCCAGGCGCTCTACTCGCCCCGCCCGGTGACCGTGCCCGAGTACCACGCCGTACCGAAGAACCCGAAGTGGCTCTCCTACGAGGAGGACTCGGCGGACTTCGCCCGGAACGGCAACACCCTGCTCGCCGGTGACGACGCCCACATGCTGGCCTCCGACCCCGGGTCGGTCAGCAGCAACGTGATGGACTCCATCGCGAAGCGGCTGCCCTCCCTGAGCCCTCAGGCCCGGCCGGACGCCGCGCAGTTCCTCGGTGACATGGCCGACGACGGCAAGCTCCCCGACCTCCAGTTCGCCAAGTCCAAGATGGACGCGCTCGGTGTGCCCGAGCGGGACATCGTCGGCAACCACGAGATCACCCAGGGCGCCGACGCCGAGAACGGCAACTACAGCGCCACCTTCGGCGACACGCACTACGCCTACAGCGAGGGTGCGGCGCGGCTGATCGTCACCGACAACTCGCACGGCAGCCTGCAGTCCTCGGACCCGTTCCAGGACCCCGAGGGCGCCCAGTACCCCTGGCTGGTCCAGCAGTTGACGGACACCACCGCCAAGGACGTGCTGGTCGTCACGCACATGCCCGCCTACGACCCGCACCCGGCCGCGAACAGCCAGTTCACGGACCGTTGGGAGGCGCGCATGTACCTGCGGCTGGTGCAGCGCTTCCAGCAGACGCACCCCAAGCAGCACGTGATCATGATGTACGGTCACGCCCGCGGCTTCGCCGAGCAGATCCTCGACCCCGAGGGCCACGGCACCACGGTGGAGAAGGGCGGCATCCCGCAGTTCACCTTCGCCGACCTCGGCATGCCCGCGTACGCTCCCGCGGACCAGGGCGGCTTCTACCACTTCGGGCTGATCCGCATCGGTGACGACGGCGACCTCCAGTACTCCGTCGAGCCCGCGCTGGCCTCGATCGCCGTCCAGGGCCCGAAGGACCCGATCGCCAAGGGCGACCACGTCACCCTGACCGCGACCGGCACCCAGGTGGCCGGCGACAACATCGCGCCGCTGACCCTCCCGGTGGCGGACCCCGCCTCGCACGTGTGGTCCTCGGCCGACTCGAAGATCGCCTCGGTGGACCCGTCCACCGGAGCCCTCACCGCCCACCGCCACGGCACCGTCACCGTCTCGGTGACCTCCGGCGGCGTCACGGGCAGCACCCAGGTCGTCGTGCAGTGACGCGCTGACCTCGTGGGGGTGTCCGGCCACCGGGCACCCCCACACCCGTCTCCGGCGGACCCGCGGTTCAGGCGGTGACGCCGTCGATGGCCACCGGAAGATGGCGGGGACCGCGCAGCACGGCGTTGGCGCGGTACGGCGGCGGGTCCTCCAGCAGCCTGGAGAAGCTGACCCGGCGGAACAGTTCGGGTACCGCCAGGTGGAGTTCGATGCGCGCGAGCGGCGCGCCGAAGCAGTAGTGGATGCCGGTGTAGAAACCCAGGTGCTCGTTGTCCGCGCGGGCCGGGTCGAACCGGTCGGGATCGTCGAAGCGCACGGGATCCCGGTTGGCCGCGGCCAGCATCAGCCAGATCGGAGAGCCCTTGGGAATCGTGGTGCCGGCCACCTCGATGTCGACCAGGGCGGTGGTCCACGGGACGAACTGGACCGGGGGCTCGTACCGCAGCACCTCCTCGATGAGCGGTACGCCGAGCGCGGGATCCTCACGGAACCGGTCGAGCACGTCCGGGTTGCGCAGCAGCGTGAGTGTCGTGTTGGTGATGGCGTTGACCGTGGTCTCGTGGCCGGCGACCAGAAGCAGCACCGCGGTGGACTCCAGGTCCTCCGGTGTCATCTCGGGGGCCAGCGCGCTGAGGATTCCCGGCCCGGGGTGGCGACGTTTGGTCTCGATCAGGTCGGACAGGTAGGCACCGAGGTCCCGGCGCGCCTGCTGTCCCTTCTCCCGGCCCTCGTCGCCGGTCTGCGGATCGAGTGACGCCGCCAGGGCATCGGCCCAGACGTGGAAGCGCGTCTCGTCCTCACGGGGGACGCCGAGCACCTTGCAGATGGCGGTGACCGGCAGGGGGTAGGCGAAGTCCTCGACGATGTCGATCTGGTCCTTGCCCTCGAGGCCGTCGAGGAGTTCGGTGACGACCTGGCTCAGCTCCCCGCGCAGACTGTCCAGGAATCCGGGGCTGTGCGGCGGGCCGAACGGCCGGTTGATGGTGCTGCGCAGGCGGTCGTGGACCGGTGGGTCGGTGAAGATGAAGCTCGGTGGCAGACCGGTGTCCGACGCCTCGGCCGTCTGGGTGCGGCCGGACGAACGGTTACGGGTGTCGTTGCTCAGCCGTGGGTCGTTGGCCAGGCGCCGCACGTCGTAGTAGTTGCTGACCAGGTACGTACCGTCGTCCTCCCGCAGGACCGGGGTCCTGCGCAACTCCGCGTACAGCGGGTAGGGATCGGCCCGGTTGGCGTAGTCGGTGATCTGGGCGGAGAGGGTGCCGGGCGTCATGGTGTCTCCTGAGGGGCTCGGGCCGCACCGGGCCCTGACCAGGCGTGCGGCTGGACGAACCGGTATGCCGCAGGCTCCGCGGCCCTTGCGCTCGGTCGACACGACCTGATGACATGCCTCCCTCTCAGCATCGGCTGCTCCTCACCCGCCCGCAAACCGGGGGCGGGGCGCGGACCGGCCGCGGTTCCCAGTGAAGTGCGGCGCCGCGGCCCGGGCTTGGACGTCCCGCGCCCTGAGACCTGAGTCCTGAGTCCGGGCCGCGGCCGACACACCCGCTTCCGCCCGGTCCGCAACCCCTGCGAGAGTGAACCGCCCGGATCGAACGAGTTTGAGCCGCGACCGCCCAGCGCCCGCACGCTCGTCGCGGGCATGGGAACTCGCGTTCGCCGCCCGCCTTCCGGCCGGGCCGTGACGGGACCGGTTCCGGCACGTTCTCCGAGCATCAGTGCCACACCGACGCCCAGACGGAGGACATGCCATGCGCCCCACCCCTGCTCCCGCGCGGCGGCCCAGAATCGAACGGCGCCGCGGGCCGGGTACGCGAGGCGGAGACGACAGGCTCCTGTCGGCACGTCCGAGGACGGGGTGGGCGGCATGAGCGAGCCCACCGACGCGCCGGCCGGCGGCGTCCCGGGGCCGCGCACCACCCCCGGGGCGGCCCCGTCCGTTTCGCCGGGTGGACCGGCCGCACCGGGCGGCACGGCGTCCGCGCCCGACCCCGAGCCGCAGATGCGGTACGTCGACCTCACCGGCAGCCGCGAGGCGGCCGGCCGCTCGATCCGGATGCGTGACATGGCCCGTCGCCTGCCGCAGCTGGTGCGCCGCTCGCTGGGGCTCGCCTGGCGCGTCGACCGACGCGCGACCGCGGGCCTCCTGCTGTGCCAGACCGTCACCGGCGTGACGCAGGCGCTGGGACTGATCGCCGTCTCCGGCACGCTGACCGCCCTGCTGCGCAGCGGAGACGTCTACCACCGGCTCCTCGGCGCCTGGCCTTCCGTCGCCCTGCTCGTCGGCGCCGCCGGGGTACGCGCGCTCCTCGGCATCACCGTGAACTGGCTGTCCTCACGGCTCGGCCCGCTGATGTCACGCGAGGCCGAACAGATGCTGCTCACCGGCTGCGTCGAGGTCGAGCTGTGCGCGTACGACGACCCCGGCTTCAACCGGGACCGGGAAGCCGCGGACCGCGGTGCCCAGGTCACCGGCGACCTGATCAACGAGGGTCAGGACCTGATCGCCTCGGGCGCCGGTTTCCTGGCGGGAGCGCTGGTCCTGGCCAGTGTGCGCTGGGTTCTCCTCCCCCTTCTCGTCGCCGCCAGCCTGCCCCAGGCCCTGGCGCAGGTCAGCGCGGCACGGGTGCGCTACCTGGCGAACCTGCGCAGCAACGGCGACAACCGGATGCTGTCGGTGCTGCGCTGGCACATCTACACCAAGGACGCGGCCGACCAGATCCGGGCCGGCACCATGTCCGGCTTCCTGTCCGGCAGGTACCGGCAGACGGTCGCCCGGATCAACCGCGAGGACCGGGCCGCGGCGGACAAGGGAGCCCGGATGTCCCTGGTCGGCGCGGTGTGCGGCGGAGTGGGGTCGGCGGTGGTCTGGGCGGCGGTCGTATGGCTGCTCGCGACCGGCCGTATCACCGTCGGGCATGCCGGGACGGCCGTCTTCGCCCTGCAGACGGTGGGCACGTCGATCCGCGGTCTGGTGTCCGTCGGGGCGCGGGCCGTGCGGACCGGGCTGTACATGGACGACTGGAGCGGCTTCCTCGACAAGGCGGGCGGCTTCCGGATGCGCCGGGGTCCGCACCACCCCGGGCCGCCCACGACGATCGAGGTCAGGTCGGTCACCCACCGCTACGCCGGCAAGGACCGTGCCGCGCTGTCCGACGTGTCGCTCACCCTGCGCCGCGGCGAGGTCACCGCTCTCGTGGGCTTCAACGGTTCCGGCAAGTCGACACTGTCGAAGCTGGTCAGCGGCCTCTACCTGCCCACGGACGGTCAGGTGCTGTGGGACGGCGTGCCCACCGGCGAGGCCGACCCGCAGGCGCTGTGGCGGCAGGTGGCCCTCGTGCCGCAGGACTACGCCCGCTGGCCGTTGACGGTGCGCGAGAACGTGACCCAGGGACAGCCCACGGCGCGCGGCGACGCGGCGGTCCGCGAGGCCTGTGCGGCCTCGGACGCCGACGAGGTCGTCGAGGGGCTCGGGGCCGGGCTGGACACCCTTCTGGCCCGCGAGTGGCTCAACGGGGAGGAGCTCAGCGGCGGTCAGTGGCAACGCATCGCCCTGGCACGGGCGTTCTTCCGCCCGGCCGGTCTGCTGGTCCTCGACGAGCCCACGGCCAACCTGGATCCGCGCGCCGAGTACCGCATCTTCCAGCGGCTGCGGACCCTCGCCCGGGACCGGGCCGTGCTGCTGGTGACCCACCGCATCGGCAACGTGGCCGTCGCCGACCACATCGTGGTCCTCGACGAGGGCAGGATCGTCCAGCAGGGCACCTACGCCCAGCTCTCCCGACAGCCGGGCCTGTTCCAGCAGTTGCTGTCCTACCAGATCACCTCCGGCACGGACGGTGAGAGACACGGCACCCCAGCGTGAGCGGTCCCGGCGGACGGGATGTGCGCGGGGCCCCGGCGCACGTCCCGTCCGGGGCTCCGCGGCTCATGACGGGCGCGCCGTCAGCAGCCGACCCCGCCGGGGCTGCGGTCGGCGAAGGCGGCGAACTGCCGCCCCGGGACGTCTGATTCGGTGAAGTAGCCGCCGAACATCGGGTCGTCCGCCCGGTGCGTGCCGATGTAGAGGGTGTAGGTCTGGGTCACCCCGCCGGACAGCGGCCTCACGAGGGTGAGCGTGCCGGTGGAGGCGTCCCAGGTGCGGTTGGCGATCCCCTCCCAGAAGCCGCGCTCGTAGTAGTACATCTGCGTGTCCGGGTTCAGGCACTCGGCGAACTGCAGCAGCAGCCTTCCCTGCCAGCCGTTGCCGTTGAAGTCGTAGGCGCCGAGGATCCCGGTCGGCAGCGAGGCGGCGGCCGCCGTGCGCCGTTGGACGACCGTCGCCCGCGTGCCGGCGGCCTCGGCCGCCCGGGAGGCCGCCTTCGCCGCCGGACGGGCGAGGCCCGGCCGCACATAGGCGTCGGCGTACGCGCCGTAGCGCATCCCGGGGATGTCGGACTGGGTGAAGTAGCCGCCGAAGACCGGGCTGGAGGCGATGTGGTCGCCGAGGAAGAGCGTGTACGTCTGCGAGTTGCCCCATGGCAGCGGCCGGACGACGCTCAGCGTCCCGCTGCCCGGAGACCAGGTGCCGGTGAGGTACTCGCTGCGGCCGAGTTCGTCGTACCGCATCGTGACGCTCGGCGAGCCGGATGCGGCGCCGGAGACGGAGAGCGTGCCCTTCCAGCCGTTGCCGTCGAAGGCGTAACTCCCGTCGATCGAGGGCACGCCGGCGGCGGCGGGCGCCGGGCTCACCAGGCCGCTGCCCAGGACGAGCGCGCACAGCCCGGCCACCACGACGTTCACGCGCAGGGCCCGCCGCACGGCGTGCCTGGCCCAGTTCACAATCATCCGCGAGCTCCAGGTGATGACGTTGCCGATCGCGCGGCGGTCGGTACACCGCGCGCAGTCCGGACGGGCACAGGGCTTCCCGTCATCGCGCATTACATCAACTCCCGTGCCGGAGCGCGAAGTTGTCTGTGGACGCCATCGACCTCGCACGGCCCCGCGGCTCAGGCGGTGGCCTCGTCCAGCAGTTCCAGCACGTGCCGGTAGGGACGGCCGGTGGCACGGCTCATGCCCATCTCGCAGGTCCGGTTGCAGGAGGCGTACGCGTCGTAGCTGCTCCCGTTGATCTCGGCGGCCTGCGCGGCGGTGGCGCTCGCGGTGATCTCCGGGTGCAGCAGGCCGCGGTCCCCGGCGAAGGCGCAGCAGCCCCAGTTGTCGGGCACGGTGACGGTGTCGCTCACGGCTGCGGCCACCGTGCGCAGGGCGCCGTCGACGCCCAGGTGCACGGTGGAGCAGGTGGGGTGCAGGGCGAGGCTGTTCAGGCGGCGGGGCTCGGGCAGGGCGGGCAGCAGGTGCTCGGCGGTGAAGACCACACTGTCGACGAAGCGCAGGGCGGCGTACCGGGCGCGGTCGGACTCCGGGAGGGTGTCGGGGAGTTGCTCCAGGCCGTGCGTGCAGGAGGAGGCGTCGCAGACCACGGGCAGCCGGCCCCGGTCGCTGGCCCTCCACAGCGCCTCCAGGGTGCGGGTGGCCATGGTGCGGTGTCCGTCGGTGTAGCCCTTGGACTGCCAGGGCGTGCCGCAGCACAGTCCGGCCAGGTCGTCGGGCACGGTGACCTGGACGCCGGCCCGTTCGCACAGCCGCAGGAACGCGGCGGACGCGCCTCCGGTGGTGCCCTCGGGGGCGAAGACGCTGCCGATGCAGGCCGCGAAGAACACCGCCTTCGGCTCGGCGGGCCGCCGGGGCGCGGGGCGCGCCGGACCGCCGCGCGGGATGTCGTCGGCCCACGTGGGTACCAACTCCCCCGCGCCGAGCCGGCGGACCGCGCCGGTCGCCGCGCGCAGAACCGGGACGGGCAGCACGTGGGCGGTGTTGAGCGCCGCCCGCACGCCCTTGACGGCGGTCCCCCAGTGGCGGGCGGTCGCGTTACCGGCACGCTGCGCGGTGGCGCTGTGCCGTTCGGCGCGCAGTCGCTTCATGACGGCGCCGGTGTCGATGGTGACCGGACAGGCGGTGACGCACAGGCTGTCTGCGGCACAGCTGTCGACGGCCGCGTAGGCGTAGTCGGCTTCCAGCGCGCGGCGGCGTTCGTCGTCTCCGGCGGCGGTGGCCAGTGCGATCTCGCGTTGCAGGGCGATGCGTTGGCGCGGCGTCGTGGTGGCGTCGGCGGTGGGGCAGACGGGCTCGCAGTAGCCGCATTCGACGCAGGCGTCCACGGCGGGGTCGACCTCGGGAACGCTCTTGAGGCTGTGCAGGTGCGCGGCGGGGTCGTCGGCCAGCAGCACGCCCGGGTTGAGCACGCCGTGCGGGTCGCACAACTGCTTCAACTCGCGCATGACGTCGTACAGTTCGTCGCCGTACTGGCGGCGGACGAAGGGGGCCATGGCGCGGCCGGTGCCGTGCTCGGCCTTGAGCGTGCCGCCGGCGTCCAGGACCAGGTCGACCATGGCGTCGGTGAAGCGGGCGTAGCGCTCGACCTCCGGGGCGGAGTCGAAGTCCTGGGTCAGCATGAAGTGCAGGTTGCCGTCGCGGGCGTGACCGAAGATCACCGCGTCCTGGTAGCCGTGCCGGTCGAAGAGGCCGATGAGTCTTTCGCAGGTACGGGTCAGTCGTTCCATCGGGACCGCGATGTCCTCCAGCAACGCGGTCGTGCCGGGTCGGCGGGCGCCGGCGACGGCCGTGTAGAGGCCCTTGCGCAGATGCCAGAGCCTGGCCCTGACGCCTGCGTCGCGGACCAGCGAGGTCCCGGTCACCGCGGGCAGCCGGTCGAGGACCGGCCGCGCGGCGGCCACCCGCTCCGCCAGCGCCTCCTCGCTGTCCTCCGCGAACTCGACCAGGAGGGCGGCGTGCCGCTCCACACGCAGCCCGCGCACCTCGTCCACCGGGTCCGGGGACTGCTGGGCCACCCGCAGTGAGGCGGCGTCGAGGAGTTCGGCGGTCCGGGCACCCGCGGCCAGGAGCGCGGGCAGCGCGTCGGTGGCCTCGGCGAGGCCGGGCAGCACCAGCAGCCCGGTCGCGGTGTGCGGAAGGAGCGGAACGGTACGGAAGACGGCCTCGCCGACGAAGCCGAGCGTGCCCTCGCTGCCGACCATCAGGTGGGCGAGCATGTCGGCCGGATCGCCGTGGTCCAGGAAGGAGTTGAGGCCGTAGCCCATGGTGTTCTTCATCGCGAACAGCCGCTCCACGGTGGCCCGTGAGGCGGCGGAGTCGCGCACCCGGTCGCGCAACCGCACAAGTCCCGCGTGGAGTTCCGGCTCCCGGGCGCGCAGCGCCGCGTCCGCGTCGGGTGCCGCGGTGTCGACCACGGTGCCCGAGGGCAGCACGAACTGCAGGGACTCCATGGTCCGGTAGGCGTTGTCCTGGGTGCCGCAGTTCATGCCGCTGGAGTTGTTGGCGACCAGGCCGCCGATGGTGCAGGCGGACTCGCTCGCCGGGTCGGGGCCGAGCCGTCGGCCGTACCGGGCGAGCCGGGCGTTGGCCTGACGGACCGTCAGGCCTGGTTGCAGCCGGATCCGCAGACCGTCGTCGAGGACGGTCGCGGTGCGCCAGTGGCTGCGGACGTCCACGAGGATGCCGTCGCCGCCCGCCTGCCCCGCCAGGCTGGTGCCGCCCGAGCGCAGCGTCAGCGGCAGTCCCGCCGTGCGGGCCCCCGCCATCAGGGCGCCGACCTCGGCGGCGGACGCGGCGCGCACCACCGCCTGCGGCGTGAACAGGTACGGCGACGCGTCGTGGGCGGCGGCGACCCGGCGCGGCACGTCGGTGCTCACGCGGGCCGGGTCGCCGACGCACGCGGCCAGCAGTTCGGCCAGGCCTGCGGAACCGTCCGCGGCGGGGGGTGTGACGGCGGTGGAGCTCATGGGTCCTCGCTGGCTGCGGAGTCAGTGGGCGCGGGGGTATCGGCGGCGCCAGGGGGCGCAGGGGGCGGATCGGCGGTCTCAGCGGGCCGCGGGGGCGGATGCGGTGATCCGCATCAGGCGCGGCGGCCGCGACGCGGGGTCGGGCAGACGAAGAGGCGCCGCGCCCGGGGTGATGCTGCCGAGCACCGTCGCCCGGCGCGCCCCGGTGCCGGACGGCAGGGTGCCGGGAAGTCCGTGGACCGTCAGGAAGCCCAGCACCGCGAAGGCGAGCGCCTCCTTGGCGTCCGAGGGCAGGCCCAGCTCGTCGCTGGCGCGCATGCGTGCGCCGGGAAGCTCCTCGCCGATCATGCGCATCAGCACGGGGTTGCGGGTGCCGCCGCCGGAGACGACGAGCTCGGTCACCCGCTGGGCACGGCAGGCGTCGGCCACGGTGACGGCGGTGAGCCGGGTCAGGGTGGCCAGCACGTCGTCGGGAGCGGGTGTGGGGGCGGCCTCCAGCGCGCGCAGGAGATACGGCAGGTGGAAGAGCTCCTTGCCGGTGCTCTTGGGGGCGGGCCTTCGGTAGTAGGGGTCGTCCAGCAGGACACGCAGGAGTTCGGGGCTGGTGCGGCCGGCGGCGGCCCGCCGGCCGTCCTCGTCGTAGCCGGCGGCCCCGTCGGTGAAGTGCCGAACCGCCGCGTCCAGCAGGGCGTTCGCGGGGCCGGTGTCGAAGGCGAGCGGCTCCGCGTCCGGGACGAGGACCGTGACGTTGGCGATCCCGCCGAGGTTCAGCGCGGCGGGCGTGCCGGGCAGGCCGCGCAGCAGCAGGGTGTCGGTCATGCCGACCAGCGGAGCACCCTGCCCGCCCGCGGCGACGTCCCGGCCGCGCAGGTCGGAGACGACCGGAAGGCCGGTGGACTCCGCGATCCAGGCGGGCTGGCCGAGCTGGAGGGTGCCGTGGACGCTGCCGTCCTCGACCCAGTGGTACATGGTCTGCCCGTGCGAGACGACGAGGTCGGCGTCGCCGTCGCAGAGCTCGCGCAGAGCACGGCCGGCCGCCTCGGCGAACGCCCGGCCGACACCGGTGTCCAGCTCGCAGACGGCCCGCATGGTCGTCGCGGCCGGCGGCAGCGCGGCCTCGATCAGGGCCCGCAGGTCGTCCGGGTAGGGGACGGAGAGGTGTCCGAGCGTCCGCAGCAGCAACGTGTCGCCGTCCAGGGTGAGGTCCGCCGCGGCGGCCTCGATGGCGTCGTACGAGGTGCCCGACATCAGGCCGATCACGCGCACGGTGCCTCCCGGCGTACGTTCCGCCGCGCGGGCGGGGTCGGCTGTGGCATGGCTTCTCCCTGGAACGCCGGAACCGGGGCGGCCGGAACCGGGTAGGTCGGAACGGGGTGTCTTGGGAGCAGAAGTCGTGGGAGCAGGAATCGTGGGAGCAGGCGTCGCCGGAGCTGAGGCCCGGGGCCGCTCGGAACGAGAACGTCGCGGCGGGGAGGGTGCGGGACCGTCGTGGCGGCCCCGCACCCGGTGGGGTGGGCCCGGCGTCAGTCCTGGCCGACGGTGACGGCGACCCGGTCGGGGCCCGGCTCGTCGTCGGCTGCCGGGAGCTCGGCCGGCTCGGGGGCGCGGTGGAACAGGCTCATCACGCCGCCTACGACGAGTGTGATCAGCACGCCGATCGGTACGAGCCACTGGGCGGCGATCGCCGTGGGCACGGTGGCACCGGCCACGGTGACGTCGATCTTCACACTGCGCACGATGTAGGTCATGACGCCGACGGTCACCAGGAAGGCCACGACGGAGTCGATCTCGTTGGCCCGCCGGACCAGCCTGCCGAGCAGGAACGCACCGAGCAGGGCGCCGTAGGTGTAGCCCGCGATGGTCAGGCCGGTGAGGTAGACGTTGCCGGTGCTGGCGCTGAAGGCGCAGGCGAAGATCGCCATCAGGACCGCCCACACCAGGGTCATCACCCGGGCGAGCTTCAGCAGCGACTCCTCGGAGGGTGTGCTGCGGAAGAAGCTGTGGATGATGTCGGCGACCGTCGAGTTGGACATGGAGTTCAGCGCCGAGGACAGCGATCCCATCGCGGCGCCGAGTATGCCGGCCACGAGCAGGCCCGAGATCACCACGGGCAGGCCGTGCAGGATGAAGTTCGGGTAGAGGTTGTCCGAACTGGCCAGGCCCAGCGACTTGAAGTCCTTGCCGTTGTTGTACGACCACAGCAGGGCGCCGACGAGGGAGAAGGCGGCGAACTGGAGGGTGACGAAGACACCGGAGGCGATGATGGCCTTCTGGCCGTCGCGCAGCGAACGGGTCGCCAGGACGCGCTGGACGATCAGCTGGTCGGAGCCGTGGCTGGCCATGGCGAAGATCGCGCCGCCGATGATCGCCGTAGGCAGGGCGAACGGGCTGGTGAGGATGTGCGCCAGATCGAAGTTGGTGTCGAAGAGCTTGAAGTGGCCCGAGTGCAGGGCGCTGGAGTAGCCGTCGCCGCCGACGTGGCCGGAGAGCACCGCGATGGCGAGGAGCGCGCCGCCCAGGTACAGACCCATCTGGATGGCGTCGGTCCAGATGACCGCCTTGATGCCGCCGAGGTAGGTGTAGACGACGGTGATCACCGTGAGCACGATGATGATGACGCGGTATCCGGCGTGCACGCCGAACTCGTCGAGCAGCAGCTTGATCGGGATGGCGGAGGCGAAGAGCCGGACGCCCTCGGCGAGGAGCCGGGTGAAGACGAACGTCACCGAGGCCAGGCCCTGCAGTCTGAGCCCGAACCTGCTTCCCAGGTACTGGTAGGCGCTGACGAAGCCGCCGCGCTTGTACAGGGGGATCAGCACGGTGGCCACGACGACGCGGCCGATCACGTAGCCGAGGGCCAGTTCGACGTTGCCGAAGCCCTGCCCGCTGTACGCGCCGCCGGGCACGCTGATGACGGTGAGCACGCTGGTCTCGGTGGCCACCACGGAGAACGAGACGGTCCACCACGGCATGTGGCCCTCACCGACGAAGTAGTCCTTCGCGGTCTTCTGCCGGCCGGCCAGGCGCAGTCCGATCCAGGCGATCGCCACCAGGTAGACGACGATCACCACGAGGTCGAGTTGGCGCACGCTCACTCCTAAGCAACGGCCGGCGGAGTCACCGGCGCGGAGGGGACAGGGGGTTGGGACACCGTCCGCCGTACGCGGGCGATGTGGGGTTCGTGCGGTGCGGACGCGTCCAGCGCCAGCAGGCGTGCGCCGTCCAGCGGGTCCCCCAGTGGGGGCTTCGTCTCGAGCGGGCGCGCGGAACCGGCGAGCACCGCCAGGAGCGGACCGACGAGCGGTTCGCCGAGGCCGGTGAGCCCACCGGTGATCGTCACCGGAAGGGCGTCGTCACCGCCGAGCCGGTGGGCGGCGGCGAGCACGGCCTCGCCGAGCGCGGCGGCGGCCTCCTGGACGATCTTGGCGGCCACCGCGTCACCCGCGGCGGCGGCGCGGGCCACGTCCGGGGCGAAGGCGGCGGCGGTACGGGCGGGGTTCCCGTCCCGGCCGAGGGCCGAGGGCAGCCGGTCGGGGTCGCCGAAACGTGCCCCGGCGGCGGCCAGCAGCGAGGTGTCCGGCCCGCGGCCGTCGTGGGCGCGAAGCGCCGCACGCAGTCCGGCGGCGCCGATCCAGGCACCACTGCCCTCGTCGCCGAGCCAGGGACCCCACCCGTCCACGCGGGCGTAGGAGCCGTCCTCGCCGATGCCGACGGCGACGGATCCGGTGCCGATCGCGAGGACCACACCCGTACGGCCGCCGAGGGCGCCGGCGTGAGCGGTGACGGCGTCGCTCGTGACGGCCACCTCGTCGGCGGGCAGATCCTCCAGGAGGAGGCCCGCCAGTTCCCGGGCGGCCTCCGGCGCGGCGGCCGCTCCCGCGGCTCCGACGCAGACCGCGGCGAGCCGGAGTTCCGGCTGCCCCTCCAGAAGCGGCAGGACGGCGGCCCGGACGGCGGCACGGGCCAGTTCCACCCCCTGGTCGGCGGCGAGCCCCGGGGCCCCGGGCACCTCGTGGGCGTCCGGGGCGGAACCGGCGCCGTCGTGCCACAGCACGGCACGGCAGCCGGTCTTGCCCAGGTCCACCGCCACTGCTGCTGTCATTTCGGCACGCCTTCGTATCTTCACGGATCCGTCGCGTCGAACGGTCGTGGCACCCGTGGGCACGGTGACCGGCGCGGATCGCGGTGCAGCGAGTATCGGAAGGTCGACATCCGTATGTCAATAAGTAACCTCAAGCAATTCAGTACGTAAATTTTTGACGCACCACGTACGCCCTGGTTACTGTGTCGCCACCACTCAGGAGGGACGGCCCATGGCCCGCCGGGAACCACCGAGAACCACCCAGTCCGCCGAGGACACCTCGCCCGCCGCGACCCTGGCGCGGATCCGTGCGGCCCTGCCGTCCCTCGCGCCGTCGGAACGGCGGGTGGCCGAGGCCGTCCTCGCCGACCCCGCGCAGGCGTCGGAGCTGTCCATCAGCGCGCTCGGCAAGCAGGCCGAGACCTCGGTCGCGACGGTGATGCGCTTCTGCCGTGCCATCGGGCTCGGCAACTACCCCCAGCTGCGCCTCGCACTCGCGGCGGCGGCCGCACATGAACACGCCGTGGGCGGCGAGCGCCCGGCACCGGGCACCGACATCAGCGCCACCGACACCCTCGGCGACATCGTCGGCAAGATCATCTACAACGAGGTACGCGCCCTGGAGGACTCCGGAGCCGACCTGGACATCGAGGTGCTCGGCCGCGCGGTGGACGCCGTGGCCGGAGCACGGCGGATCGACATATTCGGCGTCGGCGCCAGCGCGTTCGTCGGCCAGGACCTCCACCAGAAACTGCACCGCATCGGCCACATCGCGTTCATCTGGACCGACCGGCACGCGGCCCTCACCGCGGCCGCCCTCCTCGGACCCGGCGACGTGGCCGTGGCCATCTCGCACTCCGGGGAGACCGAGGACACCGTCGAACCCCTCCAGGCCGCCGCCGAGCGCGGCGCCACCACGATCGCCCTCACCAACGTCCCGCGCTCCACCCTCGCGGCCAACGCGGACCTCGTGCTGACGACCTGCGCCCGGGAGACCCCCTTCCGGTCCGGGGCGACCGTCAGCCGCATCGCCCAGCTCGCCGTCATCGACTGCCTGTTCGTGGGCGTCGCCCAGCGCTCCTTCGACGCCACGACCGTGGCCCTCAAGGAGACCTACGGGGCCGTCCAGCGCCGCAAGCGCCGGCAGCCGCCGCGCCCGGCACAGTCCGGCGACTGACCCCCGGTCCCCGCCGGCCCCGACACCGACCACCGACCCCCATCCCGCACCAGCACCCGCACCCGCACCCGCACCACCCTGAGCACCGCCCTGAAAGGACGACCGCGCCGTGGACCTCAGCACACTCGGCACACTCGGCACCGAGACCCGCAACGAGCGGACCGCCGACCTGGACCGCATGCCGGTCACCGAACTGCTCGCCGTCATGAACGCCGAGGACCAGACCGTCGCCCTCGCGGTGCGTGACGCCCTCAAGGAGATCGGGGAGGCCGTCGAGGCCATCACCGACTCCCTGCGGCGGGGCGGACGCCTGATCTACCTCGGCGCCGGCACCAGCGGGCGTATCGGCCTGCTCGACGCCGTCGAGTGCCCGCCCACCTTCGGGACCTCCCCCGAGCAGGTCGTGGGCCTGCTCTCGGGCGGCCCCGGCGCCTTCATCGTGGCGGTCGAGGGAGCCGAGGACGAACCCGCGAGGGCGGTCACCGACCTCGACGAGATCGGCGTGAACGACCGCGACACCGTCGTCGGACTCGCCGCCAGCGGTCGGACGCCGTACGTGGTCGGCGGCCTGAGGCACGCGGCCGCCAAGGGCGCGAGGACGGTGTCGATCGCCTGCAACCGCGACGCCGTCATCAGCGGCTGTGCCGACATCCCGATCGAGGTCCCCACCGGACCCGAGATCCTCACGGGGTCGACCCGTCTGAAGGGCGGCACCGCCGAGAAGATGGTCTGCAACATGCTCTCGACCGCGTCGATGGTCCGCCTGGGCAAGGTCTACGGGAACCTGATGGTCGACGTGAAGGCGAGCAACGACAAGCTCGTCGACCGCGCCCGCCGCATGGTCGTCCAGGCCACCGGCGCCGACCCCGAGCGTGCCGCGGTCGCACTGCGGGAGGCGGGCGGTCACGCCAAGACCGCCATCGTGATGCTCCTCGCAGGCACCACGGCGGAGGAGGCGGCCCGGCGCCTCGAAGCGGCCGACGGTGACACGAGGACCGCCATCGGTCTCGCCTGACCGGGTGTGACGACGGCCCCGGTGGTCTCCGGGGCCGGTGGGAGCGTCCGCGGACGGACGGGTCAGCTCGTCGGCCAGGAGAGCGCGGTGAGGACCGCGGACTGCACGGTGACCGGTGTGCCGCCGCTGTTGAAGAGCCGCACACGCATGCCGCGGCCGGACGTCAGGTGCTTGGTGAGCGGGGTGACGTGGTAGGTGTCGCCGCGGGTGCCGATGGCCTCGTCGACCGGGTGGTCGGCCACGTGCTGGTCACCGTCGTACTCGGACATGCGGACCTGGACGGTCTCACCCACGGGCAGGCCCGTGATGTGCAGGCTGACGGATCCGGTGAAACGGCAGGCGCCGCGGGCGAACACCGAACCGCCCGGGGCGTGTTCGTTCCCCGAGTCGTTCCACTCGGTGGTGAACTCGATCGAGTCCCAGGCGCCGGGGGCGAGATCGTAGGGCTCGGCGATGCCGAGGTTCACTTCGTCGGGCACGGGATCCTCCTCTGTCGTGCTCGCCGTGCCGCCCGAGGCCCACGCGCGCAGGGCGGCCTCGGAGCGGTAGGCGATGGATCGGTCCAGCGGGGTGCTGGTGAACTGCCACAGCAACGGCGTCCAGCCGGACGGCGCGGGCTGTGCGGCGGCCTCCGCGCGCGAGTAGTCGGCGGCGCCCCAGGGGTAGGCCGGGTACCACAGGGGCAGGCCCCTGGGCACGTGGCCGGCGGCGAGGTCGTCGCCCGAGGTGTAGATCCCGACCCGCTGTTTCGGGAACGCCGCCCCGACGGCCGCCATCCAGGTCGTCACCCAGGCGTGGATCTGTGCGGCCGTGCGGCCCGCGTAGTTGCGGCGGTCGGGGTAGGCCTCCAGGTCGAGCCAGTGGGTGTACCGCGGCTGCGCCGCCGCGTACGGCCGGGCGGCGCTGACGTAGTTCGCCGCCTCGGTCCTCGGGTCCTGGTTGGGCCATGCGAAGTGGTAGCTGCCGGGCAGGAGTTGCGCGGCGATGATGCCGGAGATGTGCTGACCGAAGCGGCTGTCGTGACTGCGCTCGCCCTCGCTGGCCTTGGCGAAACCGAAGGCCACGCCGTCCCGCTTGTGGGCCGCCCAGTCCTGCGGGACCTGGTGCTCGGAGACGTCGATGCCGCGGCACGTGGACAGGACCATCAGGCACCGCCTTCCGTCGTCCGGGCGGCCCGGAGCGGTGCGGGACGGGTGCCTCGGTCGGGCAGCGGGGCGCTGACGTGGGTGGGGCGCGGCTGGGACATGGTCGACTCCCTCTGCTCGGCCGTGGATTGACCACGATTGCACTGTCCCGACGGGAACACGCCGGTAAGAGCGGTTTTGCTCCATATTCGGATCTTGTGTTTCGGAGACCACCCGGAAGTGATCGCACCGCAGGCCGTGAGCCAGGTCCGGATATGCTGTCGGCTCGAACTGGGGAGCGGGGGCAGCGATGTTCGGTGGCGACGACGTCTTCCGCGGGATCCCGGTGCCGCCGGGGCGTGTTCCGCCGCGCACGACAGAACGACGGTCACGTCAATGACGAGGACGACTCCCCCGCGCCCCCTCGACGTCGAGGCGCTCTTCCCCGGACTCGCCGGCTTCCGGGGGACGACGACCCGGCTCCACCCGCGGCCGGGCAGGCCGGACCGGTCCGCCAGTTCCGTGGGCGGGCCCATGCTGTGGCCTGCGGACGAGCCGTGGCCGGTGTGCGAAGAGGCACACGGTCGCGGGCACGGCCGCCGCCCCGCCGACATCCACCGGTATCGGGAGGTGCTGGCCTCCGCATGGGGCCGGCCGGACGCGAGCGGCCCGACGGAGGCGGAACGCGATCTCCTCGACCGGCTGGACCGGGAGCACCGGATCCCCGGGTCCCGCGCGACCGACCCGGTGCCGATGATCGGCCTCGCGCAGCTCCACCGCCGGGATGTGCCCGACCTGCCGGCCGGGCCGGGCGACAGCGATCTGCTCCAGGTCTTCTGGTGTCCCTTCGACGCGCACGGCCCCAGCGGGTACGACCTGGGGCTGCACCTGCGCTGGCGGCGGTCGTGGGAGGTCACCGAGGTGCTGACCGACCCGCCGCGGCCACTGGTCGTCGGGTTCGACGGTTTCGTGCCCGAACCCTGCGTCCTGCACCCCGAGCAGGTGACCACCTACCCGTTCGCCGGTCTCCTGCCCGAGGCACTGCGCACCCGGATCGACGCCTGGGAGGAGGCGCTCGGAGAACAGGCCCTCGAGGAGGAGACCGGGCGGGCGGTGGGCGACGGCACGCCGGAACCGCCGGGTTACCAGTACGACCTGTCCATCCCGCCCGGCCGGCGTGCGGGCGGCTTCGCCTCCTGGCACGTGACCGACCCGTACCCCATGGACTGCCCCGCCTGCGCGACGCCGATGCACCTGCTGCTGACCGTCGACAGCACGGAATGGGACGGCGGCAGCGACAGTTGGACACCGCTGGAGGACCGGAACCCGCCCGCTCACCAGTACGCCAGACCCACCGAGGTCACCGTGGGCCGCTGGGGCGAGCTGAACGTGTTCGCCTGCCCCGAGGACCCCGGTCACCCGCACCGGTGGAGCATCCAGTAGCGCGACGGGTCCTGCCCTGCGGCCCCGGCCGGTCGACCGCGCGCTAGCGGGCCCAGGGCGGCGCGATGGTGGTGCCGTCGGCCAGCACCGCGGTGAGTCCCACGGATGTGGTGACCCACATGTGGGCGGGCCGGTCGGAGGTGTTGGCAACCGCCAGTTCGGCGCCCGCGGGTGCCACCGCCGCGTCACCCGCGCCAAGTTCGGCGCTCTCACCGTCGATGGTGAGCCGGAGGCCGCCGGAGAGGACGTAGAACGTCTCCTCGTCGCTGATCGTGTGGGTCGGCCCCACGCTCGCGGCCGGGATCTCGACGCGCCAGGAGGCAAGGTCCCGGCTGCCGGAGCCGGGACGTATGTAGGAGACGAAACGACCACCGTGGATCTCGTGCACGACGGCCTCGTTGCTGCGGACGAATGGCATGCCTACCCCCATATGGACAAGTTGCTTGTCCAGATAGACAAGCAACTTGACGAGTTATAGTCAACCCCATGGACGACGCCCTCGCCTTCTCCGTACTCGTGCTGGCACTCTCCGGACAGTTGGTCCAGGAGATCCACACCAGCGTCTCCCGGCAGGGTTTCGAGGACCTGCGGCCGGCCCACGGCTTCGCCTTCGCCCGCATTTCGGCGGGCGGCGCCACCACGGCCGACCTGGCCGAGCACCTGGGGGTCACCAAGCAGGCCGCCGCCCAACTCGTCCAGGAGCTGGTGCGGAAGGGGTACGTCGAGCGGCATCCGCACCCGCACGACGCCCGCGCCCGCCTCCTGGCCCTCACCGAGACCGGCCGGGCCGCCACGCGCGCCGCCGACCACGCGGCCCGCACCGCCGTCGCACCGTGGCGAGAGGCACTGGGCGAGGCGCGCTTCGGCGAACTCGTCGCCGACCTGACACGGCTCGCGCCGCCGGGGCCGATCCGTCCCGCCTGGTGAGCCGGCGGCCCACCGCCCGGGAAACCGGGCGACGTTCTACCGGCGCACCGCCGAGATCAGCCCGCCCGGCCGCTCCTCGCGCTCGGGCGGGGTACTGATCGGGCGGCCGTAGGCGGCGGCCCGCTCGCGCAGGGTGTGGCTGTCGGCCTCCCAGCCGTGTCCGGCCAGCCAGCCGACCGGGTCGTCGGGCATCTCGGAGACCCACATGGACGCCGCGGACCCCGGCACGGCGTCCGCGCCGAAGCGCTCGATCACGCCGCGCGAGCCCAGCGTCAGTCCCATCCGGCTGCCGGCGGCCGACCGCTCGCCGATCCGGGTCAGCAGCAACTCCACCGCGTCCTCGGGGAGATAGATCAGCAGTCCTTCGGCGATCCACACGGTCGGCGCCGCCGGGTCGTGCCCCGCCGCCGCCAGGGCGCCCGGCCAGTCCTCGCGCAGGTCCACCGGGACGGTGATCCGCTCGCAGCGCGCGACGGCCCGCTCCTGGCGCAGCACCGATGCCTTGAAGTCCAGTGGCGCGGCGGTGTCGACCTCGAACAGCCGGGTGCCCTGCGGCCAGTCCATCCGGAACGCCCTGCTGTCCATGCCGGCGCCGAGCAGCACCACCTGGCGGACTCCGGCCGCGGAGGCGTCCCGCAAAAGGTCGTCGAGGAACTTCGTCCTGATGACGATGGAGAACGCGATGCCCAGCCGACGGCGTCGCGCGGCCTCGTCACCGGGCAGGTGCGGCAAGGATGGCCCCAGGCCGCCGGCCGTCGCGAAAGCCTGTGCCAGCGGGTCCCGGAACAGCGCGTTCTCCCGCCCGGTCTCCAGCGCCCGCACTCTGGCCACCCCGACCGCGGTGGCCCACACTCCCGACGGCCGCACCCGCTCCTGCTCATCAGTCACCGCGCCAGCCTAGACCGACCGGTTCCGAAGGGGGCGGGAAGGGTCGGGGGCCCGGATCACGGCCGGACGCGTGGACGCCAGAACGTGGCTGTCGCGGCTCCGGCCTGTGGCCCGTGCCCCGGAGCGCGCACACGACCGGTCCGTTCGGCGGGTCGTACGGTCCGGCGGTGCGAACCGTACGACCCGGGGTCACTCGTGACCGTCCGACGTCGACCGACCGCCGTCGACGGTCAGCGCTGCTCTTCCTGGCCCAGGCCGAGACCCGTCGTCCAGGACGTGATGTACACCCCGCCCTTGTAGATGTCGGTCGTACCCGGGAAGAGGAAGCTCGTCGCGCGGCTGCTGCCGTCCGGCATCGCGAGCTTGAGCCCGCTGATCTGCGCCTTGTTCTCCGGTGCGTCGGGGACCGAGTAGGCGATCGTCGTGTGCAACGGCGAGTCGGAGCGCAGCACGAGGGTGCCGCCGCGGCCGTTGACGGTCACCGGTATCTTCCCGGTCTGGTCCGGCGGAGAACTGAAGGTGATCAGCGGGGTGTCGCTGAGCGTGCAGGTGATGCCGTCGTGCGCGAGGAGCGTCACGTCGAAGCTGCGGTGGCTCAGCCCGTAGGAGTAGCCGCCGAAGTAGAACGAGACGTTGCTGGTGGAACAGGGCCGGACGGACGGCTTGGCGGGGCTGGCGCTCGCCATCGCGGTGCCGGTCAGGATCATGGCGGCGAGCGCCGCCGCGACGGCGGTGGCCCGGGTCCTTCGACGCATGGGGACGGGTCCTCTCGTTTCTCTTCGGGGGAAGTGGGATCGGTGGCTGCGGAGCCGGTTCAGAACGCGCCGAGCCCGTGGGGCATGCCGATGCCGGTCAGCCCGTCCCAGCCCGTGCCGGCGTTGCACAGCGACGCCTTGGTCCCGGGATAGTCGGCGCACTGCCGGAAGTCCTCGTTGTTGCCGCCGGTGACGTCGGAGAAGTCCGACGACGGGGCCTGGTAGAGGGTGTTGGGCCCCTGGACGGCGGCGAGGTGCCCGGCCCGGGCGTACAGGCCCGCTATGTACGGGGCGGAGGCGCTCGTACCGCCCACGATCGTCCACTTGTTGGGCTCGCCGCTGCTCGGCGCGTAGGTGTCGTACACGGCCAGGCCGGTGGCCGGGTCGGCGTCCGCGGACACATCGGCGGCCGCCCGGTGGTGTCCGCACGCGGCGGTGGCGGAGGCGGGCTGCCCGGTGGCCGCGGGGAAGGCGGTCTCGCAGCCGCTGCCGGCGGCCCACCAGCCCGTCGCCGGAGCGTCGGCGGGCAGGGTGACCCCGCCGACCGCGGTCACCGAGGGGAGGTTGGACGGCCAGGACTGGTGGATGCCGCCGTTGAAGCCGGAGTCCCCGGTGGACGCGGTGATCGCGACGCCCTTGTGCTTGAGCGACTTCAGGTGGGCGCCGCTCGTGTTGGTCACGTCCGCGGTGTAGCCGTAGCTGATGCTGACCGCCGACGCTCCCGAGGCCACCGCGGTGTCCACCGCCTTGGCGAAGTCGCCGGTGGAGACGTCGTTGTCGTCCTCGCCGTCCTGCCAGGGCACGGAGATCTCCAGCAGGTGGCAGGTGGGGCAGGCGGCGGAGGCCGCGTCGAGGTCGAGCGCGGTCTCCAGGGCCACCGCCTCCTCCAGCGCCGCGCCCGGGCCGCTCTTCTGTGGTGCCGGCTGCTTGCCGCCGGTGTAGTTCTTCAGCGTCAGGCAGCCCGACTTGGTGTCGCACTTGGGCAGCCCGAACGCGGCGCGGTAGGTGGCCAGGTCGGAGGCCAGGTTGGCGTCGACACCCGCGTCGATGATCGCGATGGTCGCGGTGCTCTTCGACTTCGCGGGCAGGCCGTAGGCCTTGGCGAGGTCCGCCGGACCGTAACCGGCGGGCGCCGACGCGCGCAGCGGAGTGGTGCTGCCGGTCTTCTCCGTGACGACCTGGGCCGCACATCGCGGGCAGACGCTGCGTACGCCGTGCGCGGCCAGCAGGGACCCGGTCCGCACCTCCTGGCGCAGCCGTACGACCGGGTCACCGCCACCGGCGGCAGCCGTCCGGCCGGTCTCGTCGCCCGTCGGCGCCGCGGCAAGGGCGTGGGGTGACGTCAGGACTCCGACCAGCAGGGCGGAGACCGCGGTCAGGACGGCCAGCCCCCCGGTCGCCCGCCGGGTCCCGCCGGCCAGGCGGACGGCCTTGCGCAGGGCGGTGGTTCTTCCTCTTCTTCGATCCACGGATGCACGAATCCCTTCTGCGTAAACCCTGTTGGGTGTGATCGCGTCGCGACGCGTCACGCACGTGGGATCCATGCCGGCGGCGAAGAGTTCGGTGGAAGGTCGACCTTTTTTCTGACGCACCGTCATATGTCTGACCGGCGTGGCCTGTGGGCCGGTGGTGGGCGGTTCAGTCGGCGGCGAGGAGGCGGGCGGGGGCGATCCGGGCCAGTCCTCGGATCGGCACCGTCAGCGCCGCGCACACGAGGGCCGTCGCGGCCAGCGTGGCCAGCAGTGCGGCGCCCGCGACCGCGAGGAGGTGGCCGTGCAGCACGCCCTGACCGAGCGCGACCACCGTGACCAGGCCGAACACCGCGCCGGAGAGGCCGCCCAGCAGCGCCAGTCCGATTCCCTCCCAGAGGGTCAGCAGCGCCAGTTCGCGACGGGTCCAGCCGGTCGCCCGCAGCACCGCCAGGTCGGCGGCGCGTTCACGCTGTGAGAGGACCAGGACGTCGATGGCGCCGGCGGCTCCCAGCAGCAGGGACAGGGCCACGCTGAGGTAGTCGGCCTCGCGCGCCTGCGCGACGACCGCACTGCCGAGCAGCGACCCGGCCACCTCGCCGCGGAAGGCCAGGGTCAGGGCGAGCAGTACGGTGAAGGCGGCCACACCCAGCGCCAGGCCTGCCGCGCCCAGCAGCGTGCGGCCCGGTATCCGCAGCAGGTTGAGCACCGCCAGTCCGGCCACCGAACGCACCGGGCGGGCACCGCGGACCGCCTTCACCGGCGGCCGGACGGCTTCCATCGGCCCGAGGCGGGTGGCGAGCCAGGCGGGGATCAGGCCGGCGGCCGTGGCCAGGAGCAGTGCCACCGGCAGCACGAGCAGCGACTTGCCGCCGGCGTCGGGCTGCCCCAGTGTCCGGCCCAGTACGTAGGCGAGCACGGCGCCGACGGATCCGGCGGCGAGGCCGATCACCAGGAGTTCGCCGAGGACCAGGCGGAGCACCTCGCCGCCGCTCCAGCCGAGGCAGCGCAGGGTGCCTATCTCCGTGCGGCGGGCGCGTACCGACGCCAGCGCCGCCTGCCCGAGGAAGAGCGCGCACACGACGAGCACGAGGACGAACAGGACGGCGCTCTTCGCGTCCACCGCCCGCAGGACGCGCAGTGCCACGCCCTTGGCGACCCAGCGTTCCGTCACCCGCGCCGAGGCGTCCAGCACCACCGTCTGCGGGGCGGGCGAGCTGCCCACGGTGACGTCGACCTGGAGCCGCGGGTAGGCCGTCCGGATCGCCCCGGCCACGGCGTTGACCCGGGCCCGGGAGGCGGTGTCCACGCCGGTCACCCCGGCCACCCGGATCCTGATCGCGCTGACCGGCGCCTTGTCCTGGAGGCTCGGTGTCCGGCGGCTCCCGGTGAGCGCGGTGACGGACTTCATCGTGGTCAGCATGGTGGGTGGCTGGCTGACGTAGCCGCCGAGGTTGCGGTCGGGCCGCAGCGGCCGGCCGTGCAGGGCCTCGCGGGTGGCCTGGTCCGCGCCGGTGACCTGCGGGGCCTGGTAGGTCTCCAGCGGTACGTCGGACAGGGGCGAGAAACCGGGCAGCCTGCCGGTGTCGTAGCGGCCGACGAGGCGGACGAACGGGTTGGGCAGGCGCCCGGAGTCGACGCCGTCGCAGGTTCCGAGGCCCACGCAGTTCGTGGAGCTGTGGGCGGTCACCTTCCGGTACTGCCTGCCCTGGTTCTCCTCGGGGACGAAGGGGAACGGCTGCCGGTCCGCCTCGGTCACCCACAGGCCGGGTTTCTGCGGCCGCCGGGGCTCGACGGTGAGGTCGCCGCCCGGGGTGCGGCGGTAGGTGACCGGGCCGACCGTCCAGTAGGCGTCGGTGTCGAAGGAGTCCTCGTCGAGCGCCTTGCGGTAGCCCGGGTCCAGGTCGACGCCGATCCGGCCCACCCGGGTGCCGTGCAGGGCCCGGACGAAGTCACCGGCTTTCGGGTTGCCCAGTTCGGAGGGCAACGCGGCCGGGTCGCCGACGTCGAGCTGTTCGACGGTGGCGCTCAGCCTTCCGGAGGTGAGCGGCTTGCTGCTGAGCATCGCCGGGATGTACGTGTCGTGCCGGCCGTGGACGCTCTTGGCGGAGGAGAGCGTCCACGGCTTGTCCCGCTCGGTGAGCATGCGGCCCGAGGTGACGGTGCGGCCGAGACCCACCAGCCGGTCCTCGGCCGCGGGGTCGACAGCGGACAGCAGCACGGGGTAGGCGACCGGAACGTCGACGGTGGCCTTGTCCCGCCCGGACTGACAGTTCATCAGCGAGTTGAGCTCCGGGTCGAACGGCGACTTGTCGCGGAGGTCCTCGGCGATGATGTTGGGTTTCATGGGCAGTTCCAGGTTGAACTCGGTCTGCTCGGACTTGTCGTCGTTGAAGTAGAAGCAGACGTCGTACTTGCCGTCGAGCCGGTACCGCCGGGTGCGCTTGTCGGCCGCTCCCGCCTCCAGGGTGTCGGACTCGAAGAGGTCGTCCGAGGAGGAGCCCGAGGCCAGGGGGGAACGGGTGAGGTAGACGTACTGGTCGGACGTGCGGTAACTGCCCAGTCCCGCGGTGAGCGTCGGGCTGATCCGCAGGATCTGCCGGGACGCCCGGCTGTCCAGGAAGCGGGACACGTCGACGGTGACGGTGCTCGCGACCATGAGGTAGCCGATGTTGGCGACCGGTGCGGCCACGTCCACCCCGGCCATGGTGCGGATGCGCCGGTACTCGGCCATGGTGATCCCGCCGAACGTG
Source organism: Streptomyces sp. NPDC001068 (assembly GCF_042897315.1). NCBI lineage: Bacteria > Bacillati > Actinomycetota > Actinomycetes > Kitasatosporales > Streptomycetaceae > Streptomyces > Streptomyces sp. NPDC001068. The sequence continues at coordinate 325,293 of NZ_JBIAYD010000002.1, forward strand.
CCGGACAGGAAGTTGGGCACGACCATGCCGCTCCGCCGCTCCACGTCCGTCTGCGCCTGGGGCGGGCGCACCAGTACGTCGTAGGCGGACCGGGCGTTCTTGCGTACCGTGCCCACCGTGGTCGCCCGGCTCGTGCTCACCGTCGCGGTCAGCAGGGTGAAGCTGGTCGCCGCCACCAGGATCCCGGCCGCCAGGGCCAGCGCGCGCCCGCGCCGCCGCCGCAGTTGGTCGAGGATGATCGTCATCACGGGCGCAGGCCCCCCAGCCGGTCCAGTACGTCGGCGGACGGTGTGAGGCGCTGGTCGGAGGTGACCCTGCCGTCCTGCAGCCGTACGACACGGTCGCCGCAGGCGGCGACCTCCGCGTCGTGGGTGGCGATCAGCATCGTCATCCCGTAGCGCTCGCGCAGTGTCATCAGCAGGTCGACGATCTCCCGTCCGATGACGCTGTCCAGGTTGCCCGTCGGTTCGTCGGCCAGCAGCAGCCCCGGCCGGTTGATCAACGCACGGGCGACGGCGACGCGTTGCTGCTGACCGCCCGACAACTGCGAGGGCAGGGCGTCGGAACGGTTTCCGAGACCGACCGCGTCGAGCAGTTCGCGGCCGCGCTCGCGCCGGTCGAAGTCCACCCGGCGCGGCAGCACGGGAGCGAGCACGTTGTCCAGCACGGTCAGGGCGGGCAGCAGGTGGAACCGCTGGAACACGAAGCCGATGCGCCGCCGGTGGGCGTCCAGGTCCCGGGCCGTCAGTTCGGTCCCGTCGATCTCGACGTGTCCCTCGTCGGGCCGGTCCATGCCGCCCGTCACGTGCAGCACGGTGGACTTGCCGGCACCGGAGGACCCGGTCAGCGCCACCACCTCGCCCGCCGCGACCTCCAGGTCGACCCCGTCCAGAGCCGTCAGCCCGGGGTATCGGCGACTGACCCCGCGCAGCGCCACGCTCACAGCCATAGATGCAGCCTCGCCCTCATACATTGTCACAATGCAGAGGTATGTTGTCACAACGTAGAAGGGACGTACATGCCGCTCCACCACGCCGTGCTCGCGCTGCTGACCCAGCGGCCGAACCACGGGTACGAGCTCAAGGCCCGGTTCGAGGAGACCATCGGCCCTCAGTGGGGTGGTCTCAACATCGGTCACCTGTACCAGATCCTCGAACGACTGGTCCGTGACGGCTACGTCTCGCGATCACAGGTCGCGCAGACCGACCGGCCCGACAAGAACCTCTACACGCTCACCGCGGCCGGCGAGGCCGAGTTGCGTTCGTGGGCGACCACGTCGTGGGTGCGCGTGGGCGGCTTTCGCGACGAGTTGTTCCTGAAGCTCCTCGGCGCCGCCGCGCTGGGCACGCGGGCGCTGACCACGCTGATCGAGGCGCAGCGGCAGACGTACCTGTCCGAACTCGCGGGCCTGGCACGGCAGCGCCGGGCCCACGCGGACGAGCCACTGGTCGCCGTCCTGATCGACGCCGCCATCGCGCACACCAAGGCCGATCTCGGGCTGCTGGACAGCGCCGCGCAGCACCTGGAACCGATCGCCGCGTCGCAGGGCGCGCAGGCTCGTGACCGGGCGCGGGAGACGGACGGCCGACGGGCGGAGTCCGCGTAGCCGACGCCGCACGCGCGAGGAGGGTCGCGGTCGCGGTGGCCTCGCGCGTCGGCATGACGTCATCGCACGCCCACCCCGGTGGGCCGGTGCGTCAGCGGGGCGGCGACGGCCACCGGCCGCGGGACAGGTCGTGGTCGAGCAGCCGGTCGCCGACATCCCCGTCGTAGAAGAGGTCCGCGCCGAACTCGTCACCGAAGTGGTCGGCGAGCAGGGAGGAGAACAGCAGTGCGGCCGACTGCGGCCGGTGGTTCATGACGAGCTGGCTGGTCTCGCCCGCCTCGTTGAAGTACACGACGACGAAGTTGTAGATCTCGATCCCACCCGGGCGGCGGTTCTCGGTGCCGCGGATGGTGGAACGGTAGTCCTCGAGGAACAGCTCACCGCGCTTTCCGAAGAAGCGGAAGTCCTGAAAAGCGTAGTTGCTCCGGGCGAAGCCGAGCAGCTTCCCCACCTTTTCCTTGCCGAGGATCTCACCATTGGCGAAATTACCCTGGAGAATGACGTCGTCGGCGAGATTGTCGAGCCACTCCGGGTAGTAGTCCAGGTGGGGGGCCTGGTTCTCCGACCCGCTGGTGCGCTCGTTCGATGTGGTCATGGCAGCTTTCTCCTCGGACCTGGGAAGATTCGTCGTACCGGTAATTTCGAGTATTCCGCCGGAAAGGAAAGGGGCGAGGAAGTGCGATCCCTGCACCGGCCCCCTTCGAGCGGTTCCTCTGATAAACAGGATCATTGACCGCGGCCGCCGCTGTCCAACGAAAGTCAGCGAGAGAACCCATCTCCCCCGGAGATGGATCGCGGGGCCCGGGAGATACTGGGACGGTGGAACTGCGCCAACTCGAACACTTCGTCACCGTCGCCGAGGAAGCGAACTTCACCCGCGCCGCCGCACGGTTGCACGTGGTCCAGTCCGCGGTCTCCGCCACGATCAAGAACCTCGAGCGGGAACTGGGCACGCCGCTGCTGGAGCGGACCACCAAGCGCGTCCAGCTCACCGACGCCGGCGCCGCCCTCCTCCCGCGCGCCCTCGCCGCTCTCGACGCCGCCCGTGAAGCCGTCGACGCGGTGGCCGAGGTCCGCGGAGGGCTGCGCGGCACCCTGCGACTGGGCACGATGACCACGGTCGGGCTGATCGACTTCCCCGCGCTGCTCGGCGAGTTCCACCGGCGCCATCCGGGCGTGCTCCTGCAGACCAGCGCCACCGCCTCGGGTTCCCAGGGCCTGGTCGAGGCCCTCCTCGAACGACGGCTCGACCTCGCCTTCGTCTCCCTGCCCGGGCCGCCCCCGGCGGGCGTCACGCTGACCGACCTCGCCACGTCGGTGCTCGACCTCGTCGTGCCGGCCGGCCATCGGCTCGCGGACCGCCGCAGCGTGCCGATCACCGAACTGGCCGGCCTCGACTTCGTGGACTTCCCCGTGAGTTACGGCATCCGGACCGTCGCCGACCAGGCTTTCGCCGCCGCCTCCGTGACCCGACGGGTAGCCCTGGAGATCACCGATCTCCCCACCGGCGTGGCCTACGTCCGCAACGGCCTGGGCGTGGCCCTCCTGCCACGGCCCGCACTCGCCGAGGCGCACGGCGTCGCCACGCTGACCGTCTCCGCCACCGACCTCGGCTGGCCGTTCTCCCTGGCCGCCCCGTCCGGGCGCACGCCCGGCGCCGCGGCACGCGCCCTGGTCGCGATGGCCCACGAATTCCTCATCTGGCGGGGCTGACACCACCGCCCCGCCGCACCTCGCCCACGTCGGGGAAGAGGGTCTCCGGGTCGGGAGCCGCCGTCCGCGCCGGGGCCGTCGCCGGTCAACGGCCGCGCTCCGGCGCCCGGTTGCCCGGCACCCGTACCGCCGACGGCCGGAAGGCGGACCCGGTGAACGACCTCGTGCAGCCCCCTAGGCGTACCGACTAGTCGGTACTAGCCTCTGGCCACACTCTCGGAGCCGGGCAGCCCCGCACCTTCGTCGTACCGACGCACGCTCCCGGCTTCCGGGTATCCCCGGGAGGAGCCGTATGTCCGCCTCTACGACGCCGTTCGACGCCGACAGACCCGCGCCAGATGTGCCTTCCGCCGACGCCCGCACCCCGCTGGCCTGGCTGTACCGCCGCGAACTGGCGGACTACCCGTCCACCGGCCGCCGTATGGGGTACCTCGCGATCGTGGTCGTCACCACGGTCGTCCTGTACTACATGCTGTACATCCAGTACGCGGTCGCGACCTCGATCATCACGCACTTCGGCATGACGTACCGCTACTTCATCTGGGTCTCGGTGATCGGCAACGCGGTCGGGGCCTTCGCCTCCCTCGTGGCCGGCCTCGCGGACCGCTGGGGCCGCGCGAACCTGGTGGTCTACGGACTGCTGATCGCCGCGCTGCTGGTCTTCTTCGGACTGCCGAACGCGGCGAACAAGACCACCTATCTGGTGCTCTTCGCGCTCGTCAGCTTCATCGAAGGCATCGTGCTGGTCGCCACCCCGGCGCTGATCAGGGACTTCTCCCCGCAGCTGGGCCGGGCCACCGCGATGGGGTACTGGACGATGGGGCCGGTCATCGGCTCCCTGGTGGTCACCACCGTCACCAGCAACACCCTCGACGGCTCCACCTGGCAGGACGAGCTGCGCTACTCGGCGATCGCCGGGTTCGTCGTCCTCGTCGTCGCGATCATCGCGCTGCGCGAGCTGTCCCCGGCGCTGCGCGACCAGATCATGGTGACGCTGCGGGACCGGGCGCTGATCGAGGCGCGCGCCAAGGGGCTGGACACCGAGGCCCTGCGGCGCGGCGAGTGGCGGCAGATGATGCGCCTGGACGTACTGGGCTCGGCCTTCGCCATCGCCGTGTTCCTGCTGCTGTACTACGCGGCGGTCGGCAACTTCGTCGTCTACTTCGCGACCATCTTCGGCTACAGCGAACAGCGCACCAACGCGCTGGCCAACTGGTACTGGGCGGCGAACGCCATCGCCCTGGTCCTGGTCGGCCTGCTCTCGGACCGGCTGAAGGTGCGCAAACCCTTCATGATCGTCGGCGCGGTCGGGTCGATCGTGATGACCGCGGTCTTCGCCACCCGCGCCACCCACCTGACGACCGACTACTACACGTTCGCCTGGCTGTTCGTCGGCATCGGCGTCTTCAGCGGCATCGCCTACGCACCCTGGATGGCGAGCTTCACCGAGACCGTGGAGAAGCACAACCCGGCCGCGACCGCGGCGGGCCTGGCGGTGTGGGGCTGGACGGTGCGCATCGTGGTCGCGGTCTCCGCCGCCTTCATCCCGGTACTGGTCACCTCCGTGACCCCGCTCGTGGAGCACGGCGCGGAGGTCAAGGCGGCCTCGGCGCAGGCGGCGCCCGCGCTGGCCATCGTCGACGCGCACCCGGAGATCTTCGCCGAGCTGAACAAGTACACCCCGGCCACCGTGCCGCCCGAGCTGGGCGCCCGCGCCGCCAGGGAGGTCGGCGCGGAGAACCTCGCCGTCGTGCAGAAGGCGGCCCCACAGCTGACGGTGCTGAACGAGTACGGCGCCAAGGTCCAGAAGGCCTCGAAGGACGGGCCCGGCGAGTGGCGGACCTGGTGGTGGATCTGCGTCGGCGGACAGGTCCTCTTCCTGCCCTTCGTCTTCGTGATGGCGGGACGCTGGAGCCCGAGGAAGGCACGCGAGGACGCCGAGGAACACGAGGCTGCCGTCAACCGCGAGCTGGCCGCCCTCGCCACCGCGGAGTGAGTCGGACGCGGAGCCGGCCGCCCGTGGCCAGGGCGGCCGGCTGTCCTTCCCGGTCCCGGTATCGCGTGGCGCGGCAAGCGGTGCCTGTCTAGGCTCGCCGCCATGGAAGGAACATGGGGCGACGGACTCGTCAACGTCGTGGACGTCGAAGCGACCTGTTGGACCGGTTCCCCGCCACCGGGCGAGGTCAGCGAGATCATCGAGATCGGACTGACCGTCATCGACCTGCAGGCCGGCCGGCGCGTCTCCCGGCACCGCGTCCTGGTGCGGCCGGCCCGGTCCACGGTCAGCGCGTTCTGCACGGAGTTGACCGGCCTCACCGCGCACGAGGTCGGTCAGGGAGTCGGCTTCGCCGAGGCGTGCCGGCTGCTCTCGGCCGGTCACCACGCGGGCGCCCGGCCATGGGTGAGCTGGGGCGACTACGACCGCAGCCAGTTCACCCGGCAGTGTCTGGCCACCGGGACGCCCTACCCCTTCGGCCGTCACCACACCAATGCCAAGGCGGTCTTCACCGAGGCGTACGGCCTGCGCAAGCGCCCCGGCATGGCGCAGGCCCTGGAGATCGCGGGCCGGCCGCTCGAAGGCCGTCACCACCGGGGGGAGGACGACGCCTGGAACATCGCGGGCCTCGTACTCCACCTCTCCGAACGGGGCGCGTGGCCTGCCGCGTCCGGGCACCGCGACCGGGCGACCTGACGGGGTGCGCGCTCAGGGCGGTCCGGCCGACGCCCCACGCGTGTCATTCGTCCGTGGCGGCGGTCAGTTCGATGTCGATCACGCCGTCGCTCTGGAACAGGTCGGCGGTCAGCGGCGCCGGATCGGACTCGCCTTCCAGTTCGAGGAGGACCTGAGCCGCCGGGTCCGTACGTCCCGGCAGCCGGTCGACCCTGACCTGGAGGATGCGAAAGCCGCGTCGCGTACACGTCTCCATGAGCTGTGGCAACAGCGCCGAGCCGGTCCGGTACGTCATCCGCAGCTCGAACGCGGTGGCCGCCGCGCCGGGTACGAGACGGTCGGCGAGCAGCGGGTATCCGCGTACGACGAGGAAGTGCAGCGCGGTGACGGCGATGGCCAGCACGGGCAGCCCGCCGCCGCAGGCCATGCCGACCGCACACGTCAGCCAGATGGTCGCGGCGGTGGTGAGACCGCGCACCGCGTCACGTCGTACGAAGATGAGCCCCCCGCCGATGAACCCGATGCCGGAGACGATCTGCGCGGCGACCCGGGACGGGTCGAAGGAGACGTTCTCCAGACCGAGCACGTTGGTGAAGCCGTGCTGGGAGACCTCCATCATCAGCGCGCTGGCGATGCCCACCAGCGTGTGGGTGCGCAGGCCCGCGCTCTTCTGCTGTCTGGCCCGCTCCCATCCGATGAGGCTCGACAACAGCAACGCCAGTCCCAGTTCGGACAGTTGCCGCAGCCCCTGTCCGTTGTTCACGTCCCACAACGGGGCGGTGAGAACGTTCACGTGTACCTCCCGTACGACAGGACGTCTGCCCCGGGCTCCCCGGTCATGCCGGGGGAACGGCGGGGGCCCGGTACGGCAGGCGTATCACGTCCGACCGCCGTCGATCGGTGAAGACCCGGCCGGTAAGACCGATACCCGGCCGGGAGCGCGAAGCCGGACCCCGGCCCCGATACGAGCGCTCCCCCGCGGCCGCCGCCGCGACACGCACGGGGACGGCCCGCCCGCGGGCGCCCAGGATTACCGGTGAGGCAGGTGTCTTCGGCAGGATGGGCGCATGACCGAGATCCGCACACCCCGTCTCCTCCTCCGCGACTGGCACGACGACGACCTCGCGCCCATGGCGGACATCGACTCCGACCCGCGCGTCATGCGCTGGGTCGACGACGGCGCGGTGCGCGACCTGGAACAGACGGCCGAAGCCATCGAGGGGTGGCAGGAGGAGTGGGACGAGGAGGGCTTCGGCCTCTTCGCCGTCGAACTGCTCGGGTCGGGTGAGCTGATCGGCTGCACGGGGCTGTCCGTACCCGCGTTCCTGCCGGAGGTGATGCCCGCCGTGGCGATCAGCTGGCGGCTCGGCGCACAGTTCTGGGGGCAGGGCTACGCGTCCGAAGCGGCGCACGCCACGCTGGAGTTCGCGCTCCAGGACCGCGGTCTGGACCGTGTCGTCAGCATCAGCCGCGCGGGGGACACCGCGTCCGAGAACGTGATCCGCAAGCTCGGCATGGTGCCCGAGCGGGAGACGGTGCATCCGGTGTACGGCCACCCGCTGCGAGTACATGCCATCGATCTCACCGAGTTCCAGGCGTGACGGGACCGAACCGCCGGTCGTCATGGTGCGGTCGGACGGGTTCCGCCCCCTCACGGTGACACCGGCCGGGCCGTTCCGCGCCGCCGTCGGCGGGACCCGGGGTCCCTCACGACGGGCCTCGCCGCTCCGGGCCCGCCCGCAGGCCCGAGCCGACCCTCAGCCGCACCACGAGGACGGCGGTGGCGGTGGCGAGCGAGGTCCAGGACGGGTGTCCGGCGAGCCGGACGAGGCCCGCCGCCACCAGGAAGTCCGTGAGTACCGCGACGCTCACCCGCACCCGGCGCAGCCGGAGGCCGACACACCCGGCGCCGACCAGTCCGAACGCCGTGACCAGCACGGCGGCCTGGGTCATCAGCCAGGTCATCGGGCCGCTCCCGGCGAGCCGGCACCCGCCGCGGGGGTGCTCCCCTCGATCTCACGGCGCTCCTGCTCGATCTCCCGGCCCAGGATGTAGTTCAGGGCGGTCCGGATCGCGGCGATAGCGGCCAGCTGCCCGATCTCCGTGAAGGAGGGCGCGATGGCCGTGCGCAGGATGTCTCCGGCGAGCTGGAACTCCAGGCCCAGGGCCAGGAATCGGCCGAGGTCCAGCCGGATCCGGTTGAAGCCGAAGGCCGCGCCCGCCGGGCCCCGCCAGTTGCGCACCCGGCCCGTGCCGTACCCCACGAACTGGACGAACGCCCATACGGTCCCCGCGAAGATGATCAGGGCTCCGACGAACTCGACCAGCCGCACGCCCAGGTCGACGAGATCGCGCAGCGTTGATTCCGGCAGCAGGTCCGCGTACATGGGGGCATTGTCGACCGGCACGGCCACCACGGCGGGTTCGCCACCCCCGCGGCCCGCGGGATGTCCCGGATCGGGTGGTCCGGCCCCGGTGACGGTCGCCCACGGCGGTGGCCGGGGGCCGTCGGCCGGATTCGGACAGAAGCCGTGACACTCCCGTCGTAATCCCGCGGCCCGGTTGATCGTTGGGCCCTGCAACGACGATCGTCAGGGAGCGCGCACCATGACCATCAGCCGCAGGGCCCTGCTCGCCGCGGGAGCGGGGGCCGCACTGCTCACCGCCTGCGGGTCCGACACCGGACGCGGCTCCGGCGCCGGCCCGGAGCTCTCGCAGTGGTACCACCAGTACGGCGAGGCGGGCACCGAGCAGGCGGTGGAACGGTACGCGGACGCGTACCGGAAGGCCAGGGTCGCGGTCGAGTGGCGGCCCGGCAACTACGACCAGCAGACCGCCGCCGCGCTGCTCACCGACTCCGGTCCCGACGTCTTCGAGGGCAGTCCGACCCTCGACCAGATCCGGGGCGGCCAGGTCGTCGACCTCAGCGACCTGCTCCAGGGAGTCGAGGACGACTTCAACCCCGCCGTCCTCGCCCCGAAGACGTACGGCGGAAGGATCTGGGGCGTGCCGCAGGTCATCGACACGCAACTGCTCTACTACCGCAAGAGCCTGCTCGCCGCCGCCGGGGTGCAGCCCCCGGCCACCCTCGACGCCCTGGTCGACGCCGCCGGGAAGCTGACCACGAAGAAGGTCAAGGGACTCTTCCTGGGCAACGACGGCGGTGCCGGCGTCCTCGGCGGAACCCCGCTGTACGCGGCGGGCCTTCAGCTCGTCACCGCGGACGGCAAGGTCGGCTTCGACGACCCGGCGGCCGCCCGGGCCCTCGCCGCACTCCACCGGTTGTACGCCGACAGGACCCTGCTGCTCGGCGCGCCCGCCGACTGGTCGGACCCGTCCGCCCTGATCCAGGGCCTGACCGCCATGCAGTGGTCGGGCCTGTGGGCGTTGCCGCAGGTGCAGAGGGAGCTCGGCGACGACTTCGGAGTGCTGCCGTTCCCCGAGGACGGATCGGGCGCTCCCTCGGTCCCGGTCGGCGCGTACGGGGCGGTGGTCAGCGCCCGCAGCCGACACCAGGCCGCGGCGAAGGACTTCGTGAGGTGGCTGTGGGTCGAACGCACCGACTACCAGCAGGACTTCGCGCTGACCTACGGCTTCCACCTCCCGGCCCGTGTCTCTCTCGCCAGGAAGGCCGCCCGGCTGAGGACCGGCGCGGCCGCCGAGGCGGTCCGTCTCACCACCGAACACGGCTACGCGCAGCCGCTGTTGTGGACTCCGGCGAGCCAGACCGCCTACCAGGACGCGCTGAGCCGGATCATCAGGGGTGGGGCCGACCCGGAGAGCGAACTGCGGACGGTGATCCGCACGGTGTCGGCCGAACTCGACCGTGTGCGGAGGAATCCGTGACGGCCGCGGCCGCGGCAGCCCGGCACCGCGGGCGCAACCGCACTCTCTGGTTCTGGCTCTTCGTGGGCCCGTTCGTCGCCGGGCTGGTCGTGTTCACGTACGTCCCGCTCCTGTGGAGCATCGCCCTCAGCTTCTTCGACGCCCACAACACGGTCACCCCCACCCGCTTCGTCGGCCTGGACAACTACACGGCCATGCTGTCGGACGGCGCCTTCGTCGACAGCCTGCGCACCTTCGTGGTCTTCACCGCGTTCATCGTGCCCACGACGTACGCCTTCTCGCTCGCTCTCGCCCTGATGGTCAACCGGGTGCGGCGGGCCCGGGCGTTCTTCCGTTCGGTGTTCTTCCTGCCGGCCGCGTGCAGTTACGTCGTCGCCGCCCTCGTCTGGAAGACCTCCCTCTTCAACGGGGTGCGGTTCGGGCTCGCCAACACCGTGCTCGGCTGGTTCGGCGGCGACTCCGTCGCCTGGCTGTCGGCCGCCGATCCGCCCTGGTACTGGCTGGTGGTCGTGACCGTGCGGCTGTGGCTGCAGGCCGGCTTCTACATGATCCTCTTCCTGGCCGGTCTGCAGCGGATCGACCCCGCGCTGTACGAGGCCGCCGCCGTCGACGGCGCGCGGCCGGGTGTGCAGGTGCTGCGGCACATCACGCTGCCCCAGCTGCGGGCCACGTCGGTGGCGGTCGTCCTGCTCCTCGTCGTCAACGCCTTCCAGGCCTTCGACGAGTTCTACAACCTCCTCTCGGACGCCCGCGGTTACCCGCCGTACGCCCGTCCGCCGCTCGTCTACCTCTACTACGTCGCCCTCGGGCAGGGGCAGAACCTCGGGCTCGGCAGCGCGGGCGCGGTGATCCTCTCGCTGATCGTCGTGGTGGCGACGGTGGGGCAGGCGCGCTGGTTCGGGCTGGGCAGGAGGGAGGTGTGACCGTGCGGGACACGCGGGTCCGGGCCGGACGCGCCCTGCGGCTGGTGGCGCTGAGCGCGCTGGCTCTGCTCTTCCTCATCCCGTTCTATCTGCTGGTACGCAACGGGCTGTCGAGCGAGCAGGACATCACGGCGCCCGGATGGACCTTCTTCCCGGCGGAGTCGAGGTGGGGAAACGTGGCCGAACTGTTCGCCGACAGCTCCGTCCCCTTCGCCCGTTCCCTGCTCAACTCCGCGGTGATCGCGGTCGCGACGACGCTCGGCACGCTGCTGCTCGCGTCACTCGCCGGATACGGTCTGGCCCGCATCCCCTGCCGCTACGCGAACGGGGTCTTCTACGCCGTCCTCGGCACCCTGATGGTCCCCGCGGCCGTCGCCTTCGTCCCGGCCTTCGTGCTCGTGTCGTCGCTGGGCTGGGTCTCCACCTACCGGGGGCTGATCGTCCCGACGCTGTTCCCGGCCTTCGCCTGTTTCGTCTTCCGACAGTACTTCCTGGGCTTCCCCGCGGAGCTGGAGGACGCCGCGCAGGTCGACGGGCTGGGGTACTGGCGGACGTACTGGCTGATCGTCGTACCGAACGCGCGGCCCGTCTTCGCCGCCGTCGGGACGATCGTGTTCGTCGGCGCGTGGAACTCCTTCCTGTGGCCGCTGGTGATCGGGCAGGACCGCGACGCCTGGACGGTGCAGGTGGTCCTGTCGTCCTTCATCACGTCGCAGGTGGTCAGGGTCCACGAACTGTTCGTCGCGGCGGCGGTGTCGATCCTGCCGCTGCTGCTGGTGTTCCTGTGCTTCCAGCGGTGGATCGTGGCAGGCGTGGAGCGGTCGGGGATCGACTGAGGGGCCCGCGGGCGTTCGCGTCAGTTCCCGTCCGCCTCAAGTCCCGTTCGCCTCAGGTCCCGGTCCCGTCCGCCGGGGTCGCGTGACCGGTGGCGAGGCCGTCCAGGAGCAGGACGATCAGCCGGGACGCCAGGTCGCGCTGCCCTTCGTGCCCGCTGATGAGCGTGATGCCGCCGAGTGCCATGAGGACGTCGTTCGGGTCCGCGTCCCCGCGCACCCGCCCGGCCGCGATACCGGCCCCCAGCAGCGCCGACACCGCCTCGCCCAGCGCGTCGCGGCTGTGCCGGCGCAGGCCCTCCCGCGCGGCGAGGATCGCGGGCAGGGCGTCGGCCATGCCGCGCTTGGTGAGCATGTAGTCGACGAACGCCTCGGCCCACGCGCTCAGCGCGGCCAGGGGCGGACGCTCGGCGATCAGGTCCCGCGCCGAGGCGCACAGCCGGTCGGTCTCGTTGCGGTAGGTGGCCTCGATGAGGTCCTCCCGGGCGGGGAAGCGGCGGTAGAGCGTTCCGATCCCGACGCCCGCCTCGGCGGCGATCGCCTTCAGCGAGGCGTCGGCGCCCTGCTGGGCGAAGGCGCGGGCGGCGGCCTCCAGCAGCCGGTCGTGGTTGGCCTGGGCATCGGCCCGCAGCGAACGCCGCATCACCCCTCCTTGCAAGCGGAGTCGGCTCCGCTTATAGTCCTCAGGTAAGCGGACTCGGCTCCGCTTACCCCTTCATCGTAGGCGGTCGTTCCGCATCCGCCCACTCCCTCAGGCGCGCCGCGCCCGGCACCCACCACAGAACGGGCGCCCGGCATCCACCCGGCCACGCGCCCGCACCCACCACAGGAACGAAGATGACTCAGATCCCCACCCCCGCCTTCGGCGCGCTGTCGACCGCCTCCGAGGTCGTCGCCGGCATCGATCTCAGCGGCCGCCGGGCCGTCGTCACCGGCGCCACCGGAGGCCTCGGCCGGGAGACCGCCCGAGCCCTGGCCTCCGCAGGTGCCGAGGTGACCGTCGCGGGCCGCACCCTGCGCACCGCCACCGCCGTGGCAGCGGAGATCGCCGCCGAGACCGGCAACGACCGCGTCCGGGCCGCGCGGCTGGACCTCGCGGACCCCGCCTCGGTCGCCGCCTTCGTCGCCGGCCGGCACGGCCCGCTCCACATCCTGGTGAACAACGCCGGCATCATGGCCACGCCCGAACTGCGCACCCCCGCGGGCCGGGAACTGCAGTTCGCCACCAACCACCTCGGCCATTTCGCCCTCACCGTCGGTCTCCACGACGCCCTCGCGGCGGCGGGCGGCGCCCGCGTGGTCGTCGTCAGCTCGGTCGGGCACGTCAACGGCCCGGTCCGCTTCCACGACCCCGACTTCACCGCGGAGCCCTACGATCCGTGGCTGGCGTACGCCCAGTCCAAGACGGCGAACGTTCTCTTCGCGGTGGAGGCCGCGAAGCGCTGGGCGGCCGACGGCATCGCCGTCAACGCACTCAACCCGGGACGCATCTGGGAGACCGGCCTCGGCCGTCACATGGACGCACCGCCCGCGTCCTTCGACCCGTCGGGCGCATCGGGCGTCTCCGAGAAGAACATCGCCCAGGGCGCGGCGACCTCCACCCTGCTGGCCGCGTCACCCCTGGTCGAAGGAGTCACCGGCCGGTACTTCGAGGACTGCCGGGAGGCGGGGCCGCACACCCCCGGCGTACGGCGCGGTGTCGCCGCCCACGCCGTCGACCCCGACAGCGCGCGCAGGCTCTGGGACCTGTCGGTCCGCCTCACCGCCTGAACGGCCTTCGGCACGGCCGCGCGGCGGGGGCCGGTGCGCTCCGCGCGCGGCCCGCCGCCGTCCGCGAACCGACGGCCCGGGGGAACCCGGGGGCCGCACACCACTCGGGCACCCCTTGACCGTCCGCAAAAAACGCGCATATGCTCCTTTTGGTTTCGCCGCCTCTCGGCGAACCGGGGACGCGTCCTCCCGGACCCCCCACAGCCCGTCCGGCAACACACCCGCGGTCGCGCGCGGCCTCGGCCTCGGCATCGGCATCGGCATCGGCATCGGCATCGGCATCGGCATCGGGAAAGTGAACGGCTTCACATGATCTTCAGGAAATCGGCGCTCGCCGCCGCGTTGACCGTGGCTCTGGCCGGTGGTGTCACCGGTGTGAGCACCCTCTCCGCGAGCGCGGCGACGCCTCGGTGCGGCGGGCACTGCATCGACATCTACAGCAAGAAGCTCGGTACCGCGGACGACCCGCGGTTCGTGGAGACCGTTCTTCACGGGGTGGCACGGGCCGGTCAGCCGACCGTCCTGCACCGCGCCGGCGGCACCGACCCGGCGGAGGACTTCCTGCCGCACCTCGCCAAGGTGTCCGACTTCCACCGGGCCGGCCTGGTCTCGGCCGCGGTGAACCGGCACTACGGGAACCTGCACGCGGCCCAGATCCAGTACGCGCCCTCCGGCAGGCCCAGCGGACTGTGCGCCGCCCTGGCCACGACCGCGTACGAGGGCGAGGGGCTCACCCTTCAGCCGTGCGACCTGCCCGGCAGGACCGTGTGGATCGTCGACACCACGGACTCGCCCTCCACCGCGGCCCAGGGCCTCTTCCCGCTGGTCAACGGATCCACCAGGGACTTCGTCCACCCGTTCGCGATGACCGTGCCGGAGCACGGCCGCCTCGACGGCACCCACGCCCGCCACCACACGCGTGCCCACCACCACCCGCGCGCGCAGATCCAGGTGCGCAGGCTGGCGGGCGATCCGGGCCACGTACCCGACGGCCAGCTCTGGGGCACGAAGCTCGGCATCCTGAAGTAGTCCCCGCACCCACACCCGAACGGCCGGCGACAGGACCCGGCCGACACACCAGTCAGGAGCGACACCCATGCGCAGGACCATCCTCCGTTCCCTCGTCCCGGCCGCCGCGACCACGTGCGCGCCAGGAACGTCAGCGTGCCCGGACACACCCGGCTGCCCGGCTACGTACGCGGCCACGCGGGAGTCGTGGACATCGTCCAGCCCGCGCACGTGCTGCCCGACACCAACGCGCACTTCAAGGGCGAGAACCCGCAGTACGTCTACTCGGTGCGGTTCGACTCGCACGAACTCTGGGGCACCGGGGCCGAGTCCTTCACCCTCGTCGTCGAGATGTACGAGAGCTACCTGGAGACCGTCTCATGACCACCCCCGGCGGCCCTGACGAGACCGTTCCCGTGGCGCTGCGCACGGAGGCCCTGGAGCAACTCCTCACCGAGCGCGGCCTGATCGACCCCGAGGCGATGAACGCGATCATCACCACCTACGAGACCAACGTGGGCCCCCTGAACGGCGCCAGGGTCGTCGCCAGGGCGTGGAGCGATCCCGGCTACCGGCGACGCCTGCTCGCGGACGGCACCGCCGCCATCGCGGAACTGGGCTTCTCCGGGCCCCAGGGCGAGCACATCGTCGTCGTGGAGAACACTCCGAGCACCCACAACGTCGTGGTCTGCACGCTGTGTTCGTGCTATCCCTGGCCGGTCCTGGGGCTGCCGCCGAGCTGGTACAAGGACCCGGCCTACCGAGCCCGGGTGGTACGGGAGCCGCGTGCCGTCCTGTCGGAGATGGGGCTGGATCTCGACGACGACGTGGAGATCACCGTCCGCGACTCGACGAGCGAGGTGCGCTGGCTGGTCCTGCCCGAGCGGCCGGCGGGCACCGAGCACCTCACCGAGGCGGAACTGGTGCCGCTCGTCACCAGGGACGCGATGGTCGGCGTGGCCAGGGTGGCGGCCCCGTGAGCGCCCCGCTCGACATCGAGGGGCCGGCGGCGCCGCCCCGCGCCAACGGCGAACTGGTCTTCACCGAGCCCTGGGAGAGCCGCGCCTTCGGCATGGCCGTGAGCCTGTGCGAGGCGGGCGCCTTGACGTGGCCGGACTTCCGGTCCGCGCTGGTCGCCCGCATCGCGTCCTGGGAGGCCACCGCGGCACCGGACGAGGAGTACCACTACTACCGCCTGTGGCTGGCCGCCCTGGAGGACGTACTCGGCGGCCTGCGCGCCGTGTCCGCCGACGAGGTCTCGGCCCGCGCCCGCGCCCTGGCACTTCGCCCCGCGGGCCACGACCACCGCGGCCACGAGGACCACACGCACTGAGCCGCCCACGACGAACCGCCGGCTGCCGGGGCATCCGCACGTCCTGAGCACCGCACGCCGCCGGGAGCCCGCGGACCGGTCAGTGACCTGCGACTCCCCGGCCCCCCTTCCACCAAATAAGAGCATATGCTCGTAATCGACGCGGATGCGCGTCGCCACTGCCCGAACACAACAGGAAGCCACACCATGACCATCGTCCGAGCCGCAGCCGTCCAGATCAGTCCCGTGCTCTACAGCCGGGCCGGAACCGTCGAGCGCGTCGTCGCCAAGATCCACGAACTGGGAACGCGGCAGGTCCAGTTCGCGGTCTTCCCCGAGACGCTCGTGCCCTACTACCCCTACTTCTCCTGGGTGAAGCCGCCCTACTCGATGGATGCCGACCAGCTGCTCCTGCTGGCGGAGGCGGTGACCGTGCCGTCCGCCGAGACCGACGCGATAGGCGAGGCGGCACGCCAGAACAACATGGTGGTGTCGATCGGCGTCAACGAACGTGACGGCGGCACGATCTACAACACGCAGCTGCTGTTCGACGCCGACGGCGCCCTGATCCAGCGCCGCCGCAAGATCACCCCGACCTACCACGAGAAGATGGTGTGGGGCCAGGGCGACGGCTCCGGCCTGCGTGCCGTGGACAGTGCCGTCGGCCGCGTCGGCCAGCTCGCCTGCTGGGAGCACTACCAGCCGCTCGCCCGCTACGCGCTGATCGCCGACGGCGAGCAGATCCACGCCGCGATGTTCCCCGGCGGCCTCGGCGCCCAGAAGTTCGCCGACCAGATGCAGACCGCCATCCGCCAGCACGCCCTGGAGGCGGCCTCCTTCGTGGTCAACGCCACCGCGTGGCTCGACGAAGGCCAGCGGGCCAAGCTCGCCGAGGACACCGGCGGCCCCGTCGCGGCCTTCTCCGGAGGCTTCTTCACCGCCATCGTCGATCCCGAGGGCCAACTGGCCGGTGAGCCGCTCACCTCGGGCGAAGGCGAGGTGATCGCGGACCTGGACCTCACGATGATCGACCGGCGCAAGCGCATGGCCGACACGATCGGGCACTACAGCCGGCCCGAGATCCTCAGCCTGCAGATCGACCGGACCCCCAGGACCGTCCTGCGCGACCGCGGCACCGAGGCCGCGCTCCACGGATCCGCTCCCCGCGCGGACTGACACGGTCCGGCGCCGGGCCCGTCCACTGCCTCGGACGGGCCCGGCGCCGGGCGCCGCGGACGTCAGTTCACGCGGACCGTCACCGTGACGGTCTTGAGCACGGCCGGCAGCTTGGTGGTGTCGACCTTCAGGATCTCACCGCTGTCGGTGCCGCCCGTGGAGGGCAGCACCTTCTGGTGGACGGTCCACTTCCCGTCGGGGTCAACCGCGATGGTGTCGATGCCGAAGTCGTCGTCGTTGGACAGGTACAGCGTCTTGCCCGCGTCCGTGGTGGCGACGCCCTCGACCTTGTCGTGGGCGAAGAACTTCCCGCTCGGGTCGAGCTGGCTGACCAGCGTGCCGAGGTCGAGGTACGGCTGCTTCTGCGCGACCTGGACGCCTGCACCGGTGAGCGCCGTGAGCGCGGCGTTGGTGCCGACCTTGCCGACGAACGCCTCGGGCGACTTGCCGCCGATGGTCAGCCCGCTGACGTCGGTCGCGCCGTTGACGTCGACCTCGTACAGGGTCTTCCTGGCGAACGGCTCGAAGTTGCCGTCCCGTTCGTCGATGACGAACTTCGTGTCGGACAGCGCCGTGATCTCGCTGCCGGCGTCGCCCGTGGTGGCCGGGTCGTCCAGCAGGTACAGGTACTGCTTGGTCTTCAGCGTGCGCAGGTCGACGGTGACGATACGGGTCGGCACGAGGTTGGACGCCTTGGTGCCGCCGAGATCCGGCTGCTGCAGCGCGGCCTGCATGACGCCCACCAGGGTCGAGCCGTCGGGCGTGACCGTCAGGCCCTCCATGCCCTTGTTCTTCAGGCGGTCGGCCAGCTCGGCCGGCAGGTACCCGAGGATCTTGTGGTACTGGTTGTCGGCGCTGTCCTTGTACGGGGTGAGCCGGCCCAGCTCGTAGCCCTTGGCGTCGAAGTGCGTGAGGTACGGGCCGTATTCGTCCGAGACCCAGAAGGTGCCGTCGGGGAGCGCGACCAGGCCCTCGGAGTCGTAGCCGTAGGGGTCCCGGGTCACGGGCACGGGGGTGCCGCCGGCCGCGTTGGTCGCGTCGACGTCGTCGATCACCTCGGCGGTGTCGTGCGGCGGGCGGCCGCTGTACGGCACGGCGCCCAGGCTCTTCGGGCCCTTGAGGGTGATCCTCTTGACCAGTTCGGCCCTGCCCTTGCGGAGCTTGAACTCGCCGATCTGCGGGGTGAAGTCGGTGAGCATCTCGGACTTGTTCCCGTCCGGGGCGTCGGCGTTGGGGCCGCGGTCGGTGAGCCCGTAGAAGCGGTCCGGCCTGCCCGGCACCGGGGCCAGCGAGGACCCGTAGCCCTCACCGGAGATCCGGGTGGTGGTGCCGCCCGGTCCGGCCACCGTCGCGAGCGAGGGCAGCGGGTCGCCGTTCGGCTGGGTGTCCCTGAACAGCTCCACGGCGTCGGTCGCCGTGTACGTGAAGGTGTCCGTGCCCTTGAAGCCGGAGCTCGGGGTGTACGTGAACGTGCCGTCCGCGTTGACCGTCGCCGTGCCGTGGGACGGATCGGTGTGCCGCACGACGGCGGTCGCGCCGTTGTCGTTGCGCAGGACGTTGCCGGTCACCTTGTCGTGGCCGGAGAAGGAGTCGGCGGCCGCGTCGAAGTCGTGCGTCGGGGCGGACAGCCAGCCGTGGGCCTGGGCCACCACGGTGCCGGTGCCCGCCACGGCGGCGGTGACGACGATCGCTATGCCGATCCGGGTACGCCTGCGCAGGCGAGGTCTTGAGGTCATGTCATGAACTTGTAGGCCCGTGGTGAACGGAACACCGTCTTTTGGTGAACCGTCAGTTCAGAACGGGCCTGATTTCGTTCTTGAGATGACGCCGGGTCAGAGAGTCGCGGTCGTCTGCTCGCCCGACGCGCTGCCCGCGAGCCACTCGTCCCACCCCAGGTTGAAGGCGGCGTAGCCGTTGTCGGCGGGAGCCTTGGCCCGGGGCGAACCGGTGATGGTGACGGGGTCGCCCTGCTTGACCTGGCCGTAGAACCACTTGGCGTCGGACATGGACAGGTGGACGCAGCCGTGCGAGCCGCGGGCACTGCCGCTGCCCGGGTTCGGGTCGCCGGTCGAGTAGTGCACGTACGTGCCGGACTGGGTCAGGTGCACGTCCCAGGGCAGCGTCAGGTCGTAGAAGTTGGGGCTGCCCTTGTCGCAGCTGATGCCGACGCTGCAGGAGGTCATGTGGACCTTCTCCTGCTTGTCGATGACGGCCATCGTGCCGTTCCACGTCGGGTACTGGGGGCTGCCCGCGTTGATCGACAGGGTGCGTACCGCCTGGCCGTTCCTGGTCACCTTCATGGTGTGGGCGGTCACCGAGACGTCCGCGCGCACGTCGTCGCCGATCTTGAAGGTGTGCGTGTAACCGTGCACGCCGTAGCGGCCGTTGCCGTTGCTGACGCCCTTCATGTCGGCGTCGATCTTCACCGTCGTACCGGAGGGCCAGTAGGTCTTGGGCCGCCAGTCGGCGCGCCTGTCGCCGAACCAGTGCCAGGCGCCGGCCACCGGCTGGGAGGCACTGACCGTCATGTGCTTCTCCACCGTGGCCCGTGCCTTGGACGCCACCGGGTCGGTGAAGATCACCGAAATCGGCATGGCGACACCGACCGTGGTCCCCGTCTGCGGAGTGATCGTGTCCAGCAGCATCGGCGGACCCGCGGGCTTCGTCGGCTTGGGCGAGGCGCTCGCGGTCGGCTTCGCCGACGGCTTCGCGTCGTCGCCACCGCTCGCCTTGTCACTGCCGCCCCCGCCGCAGGCACTCGCCGCCATCACCAGTACGCCCGTGACGAGTGCGATACCTATGCCGCCCTTGCGCCGCCCCACGGTCTGCCCCGCTCTCTCGTTCTTCGGCCCCGACGGGCCCGACTGCCGACTCACTGTTCAGACTGTGACGGCATGGCCAATGGTTGCCTCTCGCGCGTAAAGCGTGTCCCAAGTCTTCGCTCCACGCGCCGCGGAAGGCACGAGTGCCCCGAGGACCGTTCGCCATTCGCGGTGGTCGTGTGGAGATGTTCCGGACCCGGCCCGCGGGCCGGGTCCGGAACCGCGTCGGTCTCCGTGCGGGTCAGTACACCTAGGCCGCCAGGGTCTCGTCCTGCCGGGTGACGTCACCGCGGCCGGCGAGGTAGTCCTGCAGCAGTCCGTCCGCCGTGCGCAGCGCCTCCTCGGTGCCGGTGGCCCCGGTCATCACGCACAGCGTGTAGGTGGCGTCCTCCAGGCGGCGGCTGGTGCGACCGTCGGGGCATACGTCGTGCTCGATGCGCGCGTCGGCGAACCGGGCCAGCGCGGCCCGCAGTTCCTTCTCCGCCGGAAGAATCATGCTGATTCCCACTCCCCCAAGCTCGGCTCGCGGGCGCGTCGGCGCCACCGCGAGTCACAGGTTGCACAGTTGGCGCCCGGCGCCACTGTCCGGCGCGGGACCGCGCCGGGTGAATCTCCGTTTGCCCCGTGATCCCAGGTCCATACCTCCGCACCCGGAACGGCCCACCGCTACCGAGCCCGGGGCGGTTCGCCGCACATGAGGTTGCCGGGCTCGCGGGGATCGTCGCTGGTCCAGAACTGGGTCCACAGGTCCGCGAACTCGGGGCGGCCCAGGTAGCCGTCGCCGTCCTGGTCGAGGCGGTCGAACACGTCCCCTGTCTCGACGGGCCGACCGTGCCAGGTGTCGATCAGGCGCTTGTGCTCGTCGCGGCCGATCCGCCCGTCGCCGTTCTCGTCCACCGCGTCGAAGACGGTGTCGGCCGTGGCGGTGACGGCCTCCGGGATGGAAGGCAGCACGTCGACCATGTCGAGGAGATCGTCCAGGTCGATCCGGCCGTCCCCGTCCGCGTCGACGGTCTCCGACAGATGCCGCCACCAGCCCCTCATCACGCTCTCCACCCGCAGCGCCAGCTCCGACTCGGCCCTCACGCGCGGCAGTCGGCCCCAGCGGACCGCCAGCGCCACGAAGTCCGCCTCCTCCAGATAGCCGTTGCCGTCGGCGTCGAACGCGTCGAACATCGCCCGGAGCTTGTCCCGCTGGAACTCACTGGCCATCACACGCCTCCTCATGCGGTACCGAGGAGATGCTGTCCGCGGGCACGGCTCCCCCAACGGCGCACACGCGCACCGGACCACGGGCCGACGACTCCACCAGCCGGGCCGACGCCCCCGGGCGCCGGTTTGACCCCGGCACGCGGAACCGCCCCACATCTGTCATGTTCACATCTTGACGGTGTTGGTATAGACCTTTTACCTTCCCGATGTCAGGTCGTCCCGGCACACCTCCTGCCGGTGTCCGCCGCACCCCCTGTGCCGCCCCGGAAAGGCTTCCTCACCCCCCATGGCCGCTCGCTCCTCGCTCCTCACCACCGCGTTACGCGGAACTCCCCTCCTAGCCCTGCTGGCCCTGTCGCTCACTCCGCTGACCGCCGCACCGGCGGCCGCCGCCACCGGCACGGTCACGGGTCTCGCCGGCAAGTGCCTCGACGTCGCGGGCGCCGGCACCGCGGACGGCACCCCGGTACAGCTCTACGACTGCAACGGCACCGGCGCCCAGCAGTGGACCACGGGCGCCGACGGCACCCTGCGCGCGCTCGGAAAGTGCCTCGACGTCACCGCGAACTCCACCGCCGACGGCGCCAAGGTCCAGCTGTGGACCTGCACCGGCGGCGCGAACCAGAAGTGGACCGTCACCGCCGCCCACGACATCGTCAACCCCGCCGCGGACAAGTGCCTCGACGTCACCGACCGCTCCTCCGCGAACGGGGCGCGGATCCAGATCTGGACCTGCACCGGCGGTGCCAACCAGAAGTGGAGCGCCCCGGTGACACAGACCGGCGAACAGTGCTGGGCCACGCACTACGGCCCCCAGCCGCCGGGCGCCCTGACCGCCAGCGGCGAGGTCTTCGACAACAACGCGGACACGGCCGCCACCTCCCTCTCCCGCCAGCCCCAACTGCCCTTCGGAACCCGCGTCCAGGTCACCAACGTCGCCAACGGCCGGTCCCTGACCGTTCGGGTCAACGACCGCGGCACGTTCGCCCAGACTCCGCAGGAACCCAAGTGCCTCGACCTGACCGACGGCGCGTTCGGCCGGCTCGGCGGCGTCCTCGACCCCGACGCCGGACACATCGTCGTCACCCAGCAGGTCCTCGGCTGAGCCGTCCGCATCCGCGGTCCGGTCACCCGCACTCACCCCCTCGTGACACCTCAGGAGCAGCCCCCATGCGCTTTCCCCCTCTCATGTCCCGCCCCCGCGGACGTACCGGCCTCGGCCGGCTGACGCTGGGCGTCCTCCTCGCCGCCGTCCTCACCGCCCTGTTCACGGTCGCCCCGGCGCAGGCGGCGACCGGCCAGATCACCGGGCTGGCCGGCAAGTGCGTCGACGTGGCCGGCGCGAACAGCGCCAACGGCACCGCCGTCCAGCTCTACGACTGCAACGGCACCGGCGCGCAGAACTGGTCGAACAGCGGAGACGGCACGCTGCGCGCCCTCGGCAAGTGCCTCGACGTGGTCGACCGCGGCACCGCCGACGGGGCCGCCGTCCAGCTCTGGGACTGCGCCGGCGGAGCGAACCAGCAGTGGGTGGTCACCGCCGCCCACGACATCGTCAACCCGGCCGCCAACAAGTGTCTCGACGTACGGGACAACAGCAGCGCCAACGGCGCCCGCCTGCAGATATGGACCTGCACCGGCGGTGCGAACCAGAAGTGGAACGCGCCGGCCGCCGGTGGCGGCGGCGGCAACCCGTCCGGGTTCGTGGTCAGCGAGGCTCAGTTCAACCAGATGTTCCCGAACCGGAACGGCTTCTACACCTACCAGGGTCTGACCGCCGCGCTCGGCGCCTACCCCGGCTTCGCCAACACCGGCAGCGACACCGTCAAGAAGCAGGAGGCCGCCGCCTTCCTGGCCAACGTGAACCACGAGACCGGCGGACTGGTGTACGTCGTGGAGCAGAACACCGCCAACTACCCGACGTACTGCGACCGGAGCCAGTCCTACGGCTGCCCGGCGGGCCAGGCCGCCTACTACGGGCGCGGCCCCATCCAGCTCAGCTGGAACTTCAACTACAAGGCGGCCGGTGACGCACTCGGCATCGACCTGCTCAACAACCCCTGGCTGGTGCAGAACGACTCGGCCGTCGCCTGGAAGACCGGCCTGTGGTACTGGAACACGCAGAGCGGCCCCGGATCGATGACCCCGCACAACGCCATGGTCAACGGCGCCGGGTTCGGCCAGACCATCCGGTCCATCAACGGCTCCCTGGAGTGCGACGGCCGCAACCCGGCACAGGTGCAGAGCCGCGTCGACGCCTACCAGCGCTTCACCTCGATCCTCGGGGTCCCCGCAGGCGCCAACCTGTACTGCTGATCGTCGCCGGAGCGGGCGGCCCGGCCGGCCGCTCCGGCGAACCCGTTCCCGTGGGTCGGGGCCGTCGGCCCCGACCCACGGGAGGGTGCCGCGTAGGGCTCAGGCCGGAAGCCTCCAGTTCTGGGCCGCCGTGCCGTTGCAGGTGTACAGCTGGAGCTGGGTGCCGTTCGCCGTCGAGGAGTTGGGGTCGTCCAGGCAGAGCTTCGACTCGGGGTTGACCAGCGACCCGTTGCTGCCGGCGGTCCACTGCTGGGCACCGCTGCCGTTGCAGTTCCACAGCTGGATCAGCGTGCCGTTGGTGGTCCCGCTGTGATCGGCGTCCAGGCACTTGCCGAGAGCCCGGACCGTCCCGTCACCGGCGACGATCCAGTCCTGCGCGTAGCTGCTGTTGCAGCCGTAGATCTGGGCGTGGGTGCCGTCGGCGGTGCCGGAGCCGGCGACGTCCACGCACAGGTTCCCGGCCACCGCCGAGGTCAGCGGACCGATGCGCGGTGAAGCCGGTGCCGAGGTGTCCCCCGCGTACGAGGGCGGGGCCGCCGAGGCCGCCGTCGCCCAGGAAGTGTTGGCGCTGGTGCCCAGCGTGAAGTCCATGGTGCCGCCGGCCGTGATGGCCGAGGTCGGGGCGTAGGCGTTGTTCCACGCCGTGCCGTTCCACGCCGCGGACTGGACGTAGGGGGCGTTGTCGGCGGCGCCGTTGCCGTTGACCGTGAGCGTCCTGCCCGAGGGCAGCGTGACCACGGCCTGGGTGAACAGCGGTGAGCCGAGGGCGAGGTCGGCGGTTCCGGGCGTCTCGGGGAACATGCCGAGCGCCGACCACACGTACCAGGCGCTCATCGCGCCGAGGTCGTCGTTGCCGTCGGCCAGGCCGCCGGGGGTGTTCGACCAGATCTGGTCCTGGATGGCCCGCACGGTGCCCTGCGTCTTCCAGGGCTGGCCCGTGTAGTCGTACTCCCAGGGGAGTTCGATGCTCGGCTCGTTGCCCACCCAGGCGTAGCCGTTGGCGCCGGTGTAGCTGCGCAGCACGGTGTCCAGGTAGTGGTTCATGGCGGTGTTGCCGCCCTTGGCCTTCGCCAGGCCGCCGATGTTGAAGGGGACCATCCCGGTGTAGATCCACGAGTCGGCCTCGACCATGTCGGTGCCGCTGGTGGGGTCGAAGCCGCCGGTCCACGAGCCGTTGGCGTTGCGGGGCTCCACGAAGCCGGAGGCGGGGTTGAGCACGTTGCGCCAGTCCTGTGCGCGGTTGGCGTAGGTCTTCTGGTTCGCGGTGTCCCCGAGCGCGCCGGCCATCGCGGAGATAGCGAAGTCGGCGGTGTCGTACTCCAGGGTGGTGGCGACCGGGCCGTAGAAGTTGCAGCAGCCGTAGCTGCCGTCGTGCGGCATGTACCCCGGCGAGTTCAGGTAACCGAGGCCGGGCCGGTCGTTGTTGGCGGTGCTCGCCTGCCTGACCATGTCGGCCAGCGCGGTGCCGGTGTCGAAGTTCCGGGCGCCGAAGGCGTAGTAGTCGGCGAGGATGGCGTCCGCCGGGTCACCCACCATGACGTACGACTCGCCGTTGTTCTCCGACCACTTCGGGAAGATCCCGGTCTGGGCGTAGTCGTCGACCATGGACTGCGCGGTGTCCGAGGCGACCTGGGGCGCGACCAGGGCTTCGAGCTGGGCCTGCGAACGGTAGATGTCCCAGCCGGAGTAGTTCGCGTACACCGCGCCGTGACCGGAGTCCACGGTGTGCGTCCTGCCGTCGAAGCCGTAGTACTGGCCGTTGCTGTCGCTGATCACGTTCGGGTGCAGCAGCGAGTGGTAGAGCGCGGTGTAGAACATCTGCTGCTGCGCGGCCGTCCCGCCCGCGATCTGCACCTTGCCGAGCGTGCTGTTCCATGCGTTCTGCGCGGCGGTCCGGGTCGCGTTGAAGTCCCAGCCGGAGTTCTCCGCGTTCCGGTTGGCGACCGCGTTGGCGACGGAAACGTAGGAGACGCCGACCTTGGCCTGCACGACGGGGTTGCTCGTGGTGTTGAAGGTGACGTAGCCGTTGGAGGCGGCCGCGGCCGGGGCCGCGCCCTCCATGGCGGATTCCGCGGACTTCGCGGGCTTCGTGGACTTCGTGGCCTTGGCGGGCGAACTTCCGTGCAGGACGGGCTTGTTGGGCTTCTCGGCGGCGTTCTTCGACGCCTTGGCCGGTCCCGAGGAGGTGTCGGCCGTCGCCTTGGCGAGCGAGCTGCCCTGGGCGGCGAACGGCTGGTCGAAGACCATGTCGAAGTAGACGGTGTAGGTGTTCCCCGCGCCGCAGAACCGGCCGCTGGTGACCTGACCGCTCACCTCGGTGTTCGACACCTTGGTGAACTGGGTCGAACTGGCGCCGTTCTGGCTGCCGGTCAGCTTGAAGACCAGGTTGGCCTGGCTGGTCGAGGGGAAGGTGAACCGGGCCATGCCGCTGCGGGTCGTGGTGGTCAGCTCGGTGGTCACCTGGTTGTTGAGCGTGACCTTGTACGACCCCGCGGAAGCCGACTCGTTGGCGTGCGAGAAGGCGTCCGTGGCATTGGTGTTGACGGCTCCCACCGTGGGCAGCACCGGTACGTCACCGGCCGCGCCGCAGCCGGGTCCGGCGATGTGGGTCAGGCTGAAGCCGGTGATCGACGAGTCGTTGTACTCGTAGCCCCCGCCGTCGGGACGCGACGGCGTGTCCGGGCTCCACTGCACCATGCCGAACGGGACGTCGGCCCCCGGGAAGTCGTCGGCCTGGTTCGACGTTCCGATGAACGGGTTGACGAGTGTCGCCGGCGCCGTGACGAGCGCGGCCTTCCCGGCCGCCCACGCGGGCGTGCACAGGCCGGCGGCGGCCAGCGCCGCGGCGGCGAGGAGACCGATCGCCATGGTGCCGGGCGGTCTCGACAGTCGTGTGATCACGGGGTGTGCTCCTCTACTCGGGAGTGGAGGTCCGACAACGTTGTCTGCGCGTCGCGATCGCGGCCCCGGGTGATGAACGGCGTGCCGAGATACTGCTCCCAGAGGCTGACAACGTTGTCCAACCGTGGAGATGAGGTGCCTGAGGTGCGAGTGCTTCGAGGGGTCCCCGGGGCGGCTCGCACCCGGGAGGCGGAGCGGGAACTCCTCGTGAAGCTAGCCACAAGGCAGGAGCATGTCAACGACTGTGGCAAGCCCTCCCCCGGCACCCGGTCGCGTCGCCCCGCGTCCCCCGGGCGGAGCGGGCGACAGGCTACGGTGGCGCACCGGGCGCCGCGGGAGACAGGAGCCGAGGGAGGCAGGACATGATCCACGTCGTGTTCGGTGTGGACGTGGGCACCTCCAGCACCAAGGGGGTGGTGGTCGACACCGCCGGCCGCATCCTGGGCGAGGCCGTGCGCGCTCACGCGGTCGACCGTCCCCGGCCCGGACACGTCGAGATGGACGCGCGGGTGTGGTGGGACGAGTTCCGGTCCCTGGCGGGCGAGTTGCTCGACCGCGACGACCTCACCGTCCGCGCCGTCGGAGTCAGTGGCATGGGTCCGTGCGCCCTCCTGGTCGACGACGCGGGCGACCCGGTGCGTCCGGCGGTGCTGTACGGCGTGGACACGCGTGCCGGGGACCAGATCATGCGCCTGAACCGGGAGTTGGGGCCGGAGGAGATCTTCCGCAGGTGCGGGTCGGCGCTGTCGTCGCAGGCCGTCGGGCCGAAGCTCGCCTGGATCCGCGAGCGGGAGCCCGAGGCGTGGGCCCGCGCCCGCCGCCTCCTCATGCCCGCCTCCTGGCTCGCCCACCGGCTGACCGGCGCCTATGTGCTGGACCTGCACTCGGCCAGCCAGTGCACCCCGCTGTTCGACATCCGGGAGCAGTGCTGGATCCCCGAGTGGGCCGAGCGGATCGCACCCGGCCTCGAACTGCCCCCGCTGCGCTGGCCGGGTGAGGAGGCCGGCCGGGTGGGCACGCCCGTGCCGGGCATCCCGGCCGGGACACCGGTCATCGTCGGGACGATCGACGCCTGGAGCGAGGCCGTCAGCGTCGGCGGCCACGGCGCCGGCGACCTGATGCTGATGTACGGCACCACGATGTTCCTGGTCAACACCGTCGACCGGCTCGTGACCAGCCCGTCGATGTGGTCCACCGTCGGCGCCCTGCCCGGCACCCGCTGCCTGGCCGGCGGCATGGCCACCTCGGGAGCCGTCACCGACTGGCTGGGGCACCTCGTCGGCGACGTCGCCCCGGCCGTGCTGTTCGGCGAGGCGGCCGCCTCACCCCCGGGCGCGAACGGCCTGGTGATGCTGCCGTACTTCGCCGGGGAGCGCACTCCCGTCATGGACCCCGAAGCCCGGGGCGTGATCGCGGGCCTGACGCTTAGTCACACCCGCGGGGACCTGATGCGGGCGGCGCTGGAGGCCACCGCGTACGGGGTCCGGCACAACGTCGACACGATGCTCGCCGCGGGCGCCGACATCCGCCGGATCGTCGCGGTCGGCGGCGGCACCCGGGGCGGTCTGTGGCCGCGGATCGTCAGCGACGTCACCGGTCTCGAACAGATCGTCCCCCGCACCACCATCGGCGCCGCCTACGGTGCGGCCTTCCTCGCCGCCGGGCTGATCGGCCGGCCGGACATCACGGCCTGGAACCCGGCGGAGTCCGTGGTCCGGCCCGACCCCGCCACCGCCGGCGTGTACGCGCGCCGGTTCGGCCAGTACCGCGCCCTGTACGAGAACACCATCGCGGTCACCCACGCCCTGGCCCGCGACCAGCACACCGGCGACGCGGCGGAGAACCCGTGACGTGGCCGCACGCCCGGGGAAGGCCGGCCCTCCGCGGCGGACCCGGTGCTGGGGGCGTGGCCCGGGGCGCCCGGCCTCGACGTCGTGCGGCCCGGGGCATGGCCCCTCCCGGACGAACGTGCCCTGCCGGCGGACCTGGTGAGGTTCCAGGACGCGGGCAGTCCGCCGGTCTACGTGGGCTTCGGCAGCCTGCCGCCGGCCCAGGGGATCGACGGCACGCGGCCGAGGCGATCCGCGCCCAGGGTCACCGGGTGCCCGTGTCCCGCGGCTGGGCGGACGTACCTGGACGTCGCGCTGAAGAACGTGCCGGCACCCGAGACCCGGGAGCGTGCCGAGTCGCTGGGCGGCCGGCCGCGTACCGACGGGGCTGAGGTGGCCGCGCGCCGGTTGGCCGACGCGGCACGGTGGACGAGGCGGCATCGCAGGGCCGATCCGGCCCGTCCCGTCGTCGCCACGAGGCGGGCGGGGACGGCCGGGCGGGCCCGGACCCACGGACCGGCCGCAGCTGCCGCGCGACCCGCCGGTTGCTAGCGTTCGGGTGCATGGACGACGGCGTGTACGTGGGCAACGCGGGCAAGGACGCGGCGGCGGACCGGGGATGGCTGCTCGGGCACTTCAAGGAGCCGGACGATCCGCGCCACAGTGAGGCCGTCGAGGTGAAGTGGGGTGTCCATCCGCGCGGCGAGCGACGGGCGCGGTGGGTGGAGGGCGAGGTGCGGACGGCTCTGCTGGTTCTCGTCACCGGACGCTTCCGGATGGAGTTCCCCGGCCGCAGCGTGCTGCTGGAACGGCAGGGCGACTACGCCGTCTGGGGCAGGGGGGTGGATCACTCCTGGCTCGCCGAGGACGACTCCGTGGTCATGACCGTGCGCTGGCCTTCCGTCTCCGGGTACGCGGTGCCCGACGGCGACGGTGCGTCACGACCGAAGTGAACCATTGACCTCGTGTGGTCCGTTGTCTTCAGGATCTTCGGCAGACCCTGAATGTCGCATGCCGGGCGTGAACGCCGGCCACCTAGGTGCGCATCGGCACACGTTCCCCACGTGATTCCCAACGCCCGCTCCGGGTAAGCGGGTTACCCCGGACCGAGCGTCAAGTACGGATTGACGCCCGGGGGTCGTCAATTTAGAATTGACGCATGAGTCCACTCGACATCAGCCTCGCCGACCTGATCGCCCGGCTCGACGAGGAACTTCCCGAAGCCGACGCACTGGCCCGTGTCAGCGAGGCCCGACTGCGCTCCCAGACCCTGTCCGACCTCGGCGACCAGCTCATCGACCACTACGTGAGCAGGGCCAAGCGGAACGGCGCGTCGTGGACCGAGATCGGCGACGCCATCGGCGTGACCAAACAGGCGGCCCAGCAACGTCACACGTCCAACGCGTTCGAGCGGTTCACCAACCTGAACCGGCACAGCATCGTGCTCGCCCAGGAAGCCGCCCGGACCCACCGGCACGACTCGATCGGCACCGAACACCTCCTGCTCGGCCTGCTCGGCGAACCCCGGGGCCTCGCGTACGAGGTGCTGGTCGCGCATGCCGGCCCGGAGCAGCGCATCCGCGACGCGGTCCGGGAAGCGATGCCGCCGGGCGGCCAGAAGACGCCGCGGGGCCACATCCCGTTCCGCCCGGAGAGCAAGCAGGCCATCGAGCAGGCGCTCCGCGCCGCCGCCGGCCTCGGCCACGACTGGGTCGGCACGGAACACTCGCTCCTCGGTCTGATCCGGGTCGAGGGGAGTCCGGCCGCAGGGATCCTCAACGAGCTCGGCTTCACGCCGGACGAGCTGCGCGAGACGGTCCGGGCCGAGGTCGCCCGCCGAGCCGCCGCGCGCGGCTAAGGGCTGTCCCGTAGTCCCCGGTGGGTCGGCGCACGGCGTCGGATGCGGTGCATCGCAAGGCGGAGGGTCGCCCTCATACTGGGCGTATCCGGGCGACCCCGACAACGCTGCGAGGTGCCGTAGCCGTCGTCGTGCGCCCGCCGGGGATTACGGGACAGCCCTTAGGGGGCGTGGCGAAAGCGCCGTCGTTCGCCCGAAGCGCCGACAGGCCGGACTTTCGCAACACGCCCTGGTCGGAACACATTTGGCATCATCGGAAATCGGCCACCGCGCGGCGACTCGATAAGCGGTCCCGCCGACGCCGAACCGTCAGGTCGATGCTCCACATCACCGAGACACCCGAACCGCGCTGGACCCGTTGATCGCTCCGCGCCCCGAGACCGACCGCCGCCTGCTGTACGTCGACAAGACCTGCACCAGCCACACGCCGCAGCCGGCCGCCGACGAGAGCCGGGCCGTGCCCGCGGGCCCGTGCTGCACTGCCGCGTCCACTGGACCCCGGGCACGCCGGTCTTCTGGGACAACCGGTGCGTCCAGCACCACGCGACGTACGACTACCACCCCTGCGCGCCCGCTGCGGGCAGCGCGTCGCCATCGACGGCGGCCCCGTCAAGGGCCGGCGTCCACGACGGGTGGGGCGCCCGACCGGAGCGTCGTCCGGTGGGCGCCCCTGTCGCGAGGGCTAGAACTGCTCGACGAAGTAGGGCTCGACGGTCATCCAGCCGTTGCCCGAGGCGCCGTTCAGTCGGCCCGTGGAGTTCTGGGCCAGGGTGTACCAGGACTCGACGTAGTCGGGGTCGTCGGTGAACCAGCCGTCGGGGATCGCGCTCAGGACCGCGTTGACCAGCGGGATGTAGGTGCCCTGATCGGTCACGGTGAGCAGCGCCGTGGTGATCGCCTGCGCCAGCGCACGGTAGTTGGTGCCGTCGTCGTCCTCCATCATGACGACGTCGGCCAGGTTGTACTTGTAGTTCGACCAGTTGACCAGGATCTGGTTCGGGTAGTAGACGGTGCCGTCGTAGTCCAGGTACGGCATGTCCACCGAGTCGACGCGTGCCGCGCCGTCCTGCCCGAAACCGGTCACCAGCGAGAACATCTCGGCGGCGCCCTTGAACCACGGCTCCTCGTCGTCGTTCACCTCGACGGCCGTGACCTTGGTCGCCCACCAGCCCGCCGCGCTCGTGGTGGCGGCCCTGTTCGCGGTGGCGGCGCTGTCCGCGGCCTTCGGCAGGGAGGTCAGGCCCTTGTCGGCGAAGGCCTTCTGCAGCACCTTCAGACCGGCCCGGTGCGCCTTGGTGACGTCGATGTCCAGGATGTACATCGGGCGGTCGGGGACGCGGGCGGTGTCCACGGCGTGGGCACGGCCCTGGCTGTCGTACGCCGTGATGGTCCTGGCGTCGTCGGCCGCCGCGGCGACGGCGATCCACGGAGTGACGTCGGCGCCGAGGCCGGCCCGCATGGACGGCGCGCCGAGCCGCAGGCGCAGCAGCGAACCGGTCGACGCGGGCAGTCCCTTCAGGCCCACGATGCGACGGTCCGCGGCGGAGACGGTGGCGAGCAGGTCCCTGCCCCGCGGAGCGGCGGTGCCGCGCGCCAGCGCCTGGAGGTCCACGTCCCCGGTGCCCAGAGCGGCGGCACGGACCTGCTCGCGCCACCGCGGGTCGCGCAGCGAGGTGGACAGCGCCCTCGCGATCTCCTGCTCGGTCGCACCCACCGGAGACTTCCGGGACGGCGCGGCCTGGTCCCCCGCGTCCCGCACCGGCGCCGCGATCGCCGGCTGGACGGCGCCGACGACGACCGCGCACAGCATCACGCCGATGAGGACGCCGCGTCTCTTGCTGGATCTGCTCACCATGCTCCTCGTGTTGGTGTTCGCCGCCGCGCCCACGGTGAACGGGCGGCTGTCCGGGGGTAGTGGGCCCGGCTTGAGCCGGGCGCACATCAGGGCATGCCCGCATTGAGCTGGGCATGACAGAAGGGAGAACGTGGAGTGAACGGGAGTCCGCTCACTGTCGGGACATGCGGAACAGGCGGCCGGCCCGGCCCGTCCCGCCTCGCCGTCCGGCGGTGGGCCCGGGCAGTGGCCGCAGGCGCGGCTACCGGCGGCCGTCGGCGGCCGGCCGGCCGCGGGGGCTGCTCAGCGAGTCGAGCATGATCTTCTCGGTGCCGGCCAGATACGTCTCGGCGGCACGCCTGGCGGCCTCGCCGTCGCGGTCGACCACGGCCCGCACCACCGGTGCGAGGCGGTCCGCGGCCCGCGCGGCGTCCTCGAACGGCGCCCGCAGCGAGGTCCGTACCGGCAGGTAGGCGTTGAACAGCGTGTTCGTGAGGAGCAGATAGACCCGGTTCCCCGTGGCCCGGGCCAGCTCTCGGTGGACTTCCACGTCGGCCAGCTGGACGCCGTCGGCGTCCGCGCCCTCGGCGACCTGACGCAGCAGGTGTTCGAGCCGACGGGCCTGCCGTTCCGTGCGCCGGCATGCCGCGCGTCCGGCGATCAGGGTGCCGACCTGCCGCCGCACCTCGAAGACCTCCCGCAGCCACGTGGGGTCCTGAGCGGCCAGCATCGGAAGCAGGTCGGCGCCGCCGACCCGCAGGTAGTCCAGGATGCGCGTGCCGATGCCGTGCCGGGTGCTCAGGAGTCCCGCCTGTTCCAACCGGGTCAGCGCGTGCTTGAGGGTGGTACGGGTGACGCCGTACCCGGCCGCCAGCTCCCGCTCGGGGGGCAGCAGGGTTCCGGGCCGGTGCGTGCCGCTCAGGATGTCGTCACGCAGCCGTGCTTCAAGCAGGTCGACCACGGTCTGGCGCGGGATGCTTTCGACGGCCACGGAGGATCTCCCAGGCTTCGGTCGGTGGTTCGGCGGCTCACTGGTCCAGTGGCCCACCGGTTCAGCTACTTGTTGGTCTAGTGGCTCAGCCACTGCCTCAGTGAAGCAGGCTCCGCACCGGCGCGTCAATCACCGGATGAGGCGCGGAAGTTGGACGTGGCAGCAGGGCCGGGTGGGGCGCGCGCCCACTCGGCCCTGCGGTCAGGCGGCCGTACGGTCGGGCGGTGACACGGTCACGCGGTCACGCGGTCACGCGGTCACGGCATAGGTCCAGAAGTCCCGCATCCACGCGGTGAAGGCGGGGCCGGACAGGCCGCAGGGGGTGAGGATGACGGTGACCGTGCCGGTGGCCGGGACGATGTGGGCGGCGGTGCCGGTGCCGCCCACCCAGCCGTAGCGGCCGGGGACGTTCCACGGCTCAGTGGAGTCGACGTCGACCGAACCGCCGTATCCCCATCCCTGGCCCTGCAGGAAGAGGGAGCCCTCGGCACGCTGGTCCGCGGTGAGGTGATCGGCCGTCATGAGGCGTACGGACTCAGGGGAGAGCACGGTGCCGCCGCCGGCCAGGAGCATCCGCCCGAAGGCCAGCCAGTCCGCGGCGGTGGAGACCAGGCCGCCCGCGCCCGAGGGGAACTCGGGCGGGGTGGCCCACGCGCCGTCGGAAGCGTCGGCGAGGACCGGTCGGCCGCCGTCGCCCGTCCGGTAGTAGGGCGTGAGACGGTGCCGCGCGGCGGCCGGTGCGAAGAAGCCGGTGTCCGTCATCCCGAGGGGCGCGAGGATCCGCTCGGCCAGGAACTCCGGCAACGGGCGCCCCGCCGCCCGTGCCACGAGCACCCCCTGGAGGTCGGAGGCGGCGTTGTACAGGAACGCCTCGCCGGGCTGGCGCAGCAGCGGGACCCCGGCGAGCGCGGCGACCCACTCGTCCGGGCTCACCGCCCGCCGCGGACCGCCGTTGTATACCGCCACGTCCGCGAAGAGCGGCTGGAGGGCCGGTGCGGTGAAGTCCGCCCCCATGCCCCACCCCGAGCGCGAGGACAGCACGTCCTCCACGGTGATGGGGCGGACGGCGGGCACCACGTCGTCCACTTCGCTGGTGGGGGTGCGGACGACCACCGGGGACGCCAGTTCGGGCAGCCAGCGCGCGATCGGTGCGTCCAGGGCGAGCACGCCGTCGTCGACCAGCGCCAGCACGGCGGCGGCGGTCACCGGCTTGGTCACCGAGGAGAGCCGGAACAGGGCGTCGGTCCTCATCGGCGCCGAGCCGGCGGGCTCCGTCGATCCGACGGCCGCGACCTCCACCTCGCCCGCGCGGTCCACCAGAGCCACCGCTCCGGGAAAGGCGCCCTCGGCAACGTGCTTCTCCAGCAGTGCGGTCAGTGTGCTCATCGGACTCGGCCTCTCGTCGGCGGCTACGGCTACGGCTACGGCTACGGCTACGGCTACGGCTACGGCTGTACGACCGCCCGTCCGCCTCGGACTCATCGGTGCCGGCGCCCGGGGGGACGGGGAGCCGGGGGCGGCTCGCGCGGCTGTCACGGTCGCGGAGCGGGAGGGGCCGGCGCACCCGGACCGGGGTGTGTGGTGCCCGCGAAACTCCCGTGCGCCTGCTCGCGCGCCTCTGCGATCATCCCGGGATGGCGCAGAGTCTCGAATCGCTGGTCCTCCGGCACACCCACCGCCTTCCCTGCCCCTCGGGCTCCGCCGGGCAGGGGACGGTCGCAGCGCGGCAGTTCGACGCGGCACTGGCGACCGTGGGGTTCAAGCTCTCGGCGGAGTTGCTGGCGCGCCTGTCGGGGCTGTCGGAGGCCGCTGTCCTGCACACCGCCAGGCGCACGCTGCGCACCGTGAGCGAGATGACGGGCGACCACGTCCGGCACAACACGTACTTCATCGACTTTCCGGCCAACGTGCCGGACACCGCCGAGTTCTGGATGCGGTGCGTGATGGAGGCACTCGGCGACGACAGGTCGCGGGCGAAGATCCGCGGGCAGCTGCGGCACGGAGTGCTGAACCTGCTCGACCTCCCCGCGTACGGGCGGTACCGGCACACGTACGAGGATCTGCTGGCGGCACAGGACGAGTTGATCGCCGCGGCGGGCGACCGGGTCACCGTCCTGCATCTCGGCCGGGACCTCGACACCGAACTCACCGACCTGTACCTGGCACTGGCGGGCAGCACGACCCCGCTGGGCGAGGACGACCTGCGCGACCTGTCGGTCCTCGCCGAGCGCTGCGCGCTCGGCCCCCAGCCGGAGTCGGTCCCGGTCCGGGAGATCCGGGCGGTCGTCAACGAGGCCCGGATCAGGGCGGGCGCGGATCTCCTCCTCGACACCGTCACCGATGTGCTGCGGCTGGCCTGCGCGTTGTCGGGCGGCGACGTGACCCTGCGGGAGCCGACCCGGTTCCGGAAGCTGTCGCGGCCGCTGCGCCGGGCACTGCTCGCGGGCCTCGACGCCGTGGTGGCGGCGAACCCCGCGAAGCTCGCCGACGTGAGCGCGTACCGCGAGCCCTTCAAGCGGCTCGGGGAGCGCCTCCACCCGCACGAGTACCCGCGCTGGCCGCACGCCGCCGACGTGTTCGCGGTGGCGCGGGGCGAGAAGCGGGCACGATCCTTCGACAGCCGGGTGGATCAGCTGCTCGACCGGTCCGACGTCCGCGGGGCGGTGAAGCTGCTGGAGTCCGCGCCCGGCAAGCTGTTCCGCACCCTGGACCTGCTGCTGCGCGTCTCCGCCGGCCAGGAGGAACGGGACGCGGTGGTGGCCGCCGCGGTGCGGGTCGCCCCTGACGTGTCCGGCCGGGTCGTGCTCTCGGTACGGGAGCACCTCCACAACCGGGAACGGGAGAGCGACGAGCCCCGCATCTTCGTCAACCGCCGGGGCCGTGCCTGGGTGACCCCCGACCACCGGCCGCCGCTGCCGGCCGCCGACCGTGACCGTCTGATCGCGGCCCTCGACGCCGAGATGTGCCGGCGGCTGCCGGTTCCGGCCCGGCTGCTGCTCGACCCCGACGTCCTCGACGTGGCCCTTCCGCTCAGCGGCCGGGCGACCGCGGCCGGACTCGGGGTGCTGCCGCGGGGGTCGGTCTCCCCGGTCGACGGGGAACACCTGCGCTTCTTCGTGTACTGGAAGCAGACCCAGGTCACCACCGACTTCGACCTGTCGGCGCTGCTGCTCGACGCCGACTACAGCACCGAATCCTGGCTCTCCTACACCTCCCTCACGACCGTCGGGGGCACGCACTCGGGTGACGTCACCGAAGCGCCGGACGGGGCCTCGGAGTTCATCGACCTGGCCCTGGACCGCTTGCCCGGCACGTTCGTCGTTCCGCAGGTCAACATCTACGCCGGCGAAGGATTCGAGGAGGTCGAGGAATCGTTCTTCGGCTTCATGGTGCGCGACGCCGCGCAGCGGGGCCGGCCGTTCGAGCCGCGTACGGTGCGGATGAAGTCGGAGCTGCGCGGGGCGGGCCGGGTGGCACTGCCGTTGGCGTTCCGGCGCGGGGACGACGGCCGGTGGCACGCGAAGTGGCTGCATCTCCACCTCAGGGGCATCTCCTCGGCCAACCGGGTCGAGGAGAACCAGGTGTCCGTGTCGAAGGCGGTACGCGCGCTGGTGGAACGCGAACAGCTGACGGTGCGCTACCTGACCGGGCTGATGTCCGCGGACCGCACCGCCGTGCAGCTGTGGAACGGCGGTCCGGTCCCGGACGAGCCGGTGCTGTACATCGGCCTGGAACGTCCCGAGGGACTGCATCCGGACTCACAGGTCGTCACCCTCGAAAACCTGCGCGACCTGATCCCGGACCGGGTGCTAGCGTGACCCGCGGCGAGGCCATGAAGGGGCTTCCTTCTCAACTCCTCCTGTAACGAGTTCCTTCGCTTTCCTCGCCCTCCGCTTCGAGGGCACGGGTGGCCCTCCGGGATCACGGGGCCCGGCGCCGGTGCCGGGTCACCGGGGCCCGTCCAGCAGCACGATCTGCACCAGGTACGGGAGGACCTCGTTGACGCGGGGGTCCTGGTCCAGGAGCACCGCGACCGGGGTGAAGCCCTGGGCGCGCAGGGCGTCGAGGGGACGGGACCAGTGCACGGGGGCGGACGGTCCGGGTGCCGCCGGCGGTAGTTCCCGGTCCCGGGTGATCGGGGGCAGAACGCGCGGGCCGGGGCCGGCGGTGACGGTCAGGGCACGCAGGGCGCGTGCGGTGGCACGCCGGAGGGCCTCCGCGCGGGTGGTGCCCGTGGCGAGGACGGTGTCCGGACCCGGGTCCAGCCGGATCGCGCAGGCGGGCAGCGAGAGCAGCGCGGACAGGTCGTGGGCGACGGGTCCGCCCGCCGCGTAGAGGTGCCGGGCCGCGCCCGTGGCCCCCTTCTCACAGGCGTCCGTGACACACGGGCCGTCGCACCGGTCCGCCGGGCACAGTCGCGGTACCCGGGTGCCGGGCTCGGCGAGTCGCCGGGCCAGCAGCGCCTCGCAGTGCGCGGTCATCCCGGCCTCCAGCGCGCCCACCCAGGTGAGACCTGCCGCCACCCCCGTCGGGGCGTGTCCGGACGGGCCGGCCGGGCCGGTCAGCCGGTCGGCGGGCACCCTGCGCTGGGTGCCCGCGTCCAGGTCCAGGCCCCACACGGCGGACTGCGGGGGGACCGCGCCGAGGCGGGCGGGGCCGCTCAGGTGCCCTGCCAGCGCGGCCAGCAGCGAGGTCAGATCCTCCTCGTCGCCGACGGTCAGGGCCCGGTCCCGGCCCCCGGTGCGGGCGGACGGCAGCAGCGCCGCCGCCCGGTCGAACAGTTCCCCGGCGTCCGTCGCCGCCCCGGCCGCCCGGGACACGAAGGCGGCCCGGGCCTCCTCCTCGGTGGGAGGGTGGGTGAACTCTTCGGTAGTCATGCGTGGCCGTTCCTCTCCGGGCTCCCCCGTCGGAGACCCTCGTCGGTCGATGTAACCGGGGGGCGATCTACAGCGGATGGACGCTCGATCCCGCCATCGGTGCGGTGGCCGGGTCCGATCCGCGCACCGCTCACGTGCGGGTGCGGTCGCGGATCAGGAGCGTGCAGCACTTCACGCTGCCGCCGCCCTTGAGCAGTTCGGACAGGTCGAGGCCGAGGGGTTCGAAGCCGCGTTCACGCAGGCGCCGTGCCACGCCGGACGCCGACTCGGGCAGGATCACGTGACGGCCGTCGCTCACCGCGTTGAGGCCGAAGTGTTCGGCGTCGGCCTCGTCGACGCGGATCGCGTCGGGGTACAGGCTCTCCAGGACAGCCAGGCTGTGCGGGGCGAAGGCGCCCGGGTAGTACATGATCTCGTCGTCGTCGAGAACGGTCAGGGCCGTGTCGAGGTGGTAGAAGCGCGGGTCCACCAGCTGCAGGCCGACGACCGGGCGGCCGAGGAACTCCTCTGCCTCGACGTGGCTCTCGGGGGTGCTGCGGAAACCCGTACCGCACAGCAGCCGGTCGCCGACGAGCAGGAAGTCGCCCTCGCCCTCGTTGACGTGGACCGGGTCGTGCACCTGGTAGCCGCGGTCGCGGAACCAGCCGAGGTAGGCCGGTCCCTCGGCCGCCCGTTCGACGTCGCGGAACCTGACCCCGAGGACCCTGCCGTCCACCACGGTCGCGCCGTTCGCCGCGTACACCATGTCGGGGTAGCCGGGCAGCGGCTCGATGAACTCGACGCGGTGGCCGAGCCGGCGGTGCAGCGCGACGAGCTGTTCCCACTGGGTGACGGCGAGTTCGGTGTCGACCGGCTTGGCGGGATCCATCCAGGGGTTGATCGAGTACGTGACCTCGAAGTGGGTCGGGCGGCACATGAGGTAGTGCCGGGCACGGGCCGAACGCTGGGTGCGGGGTTCCATGGTGATCACCAGTCCTTACGACATCCGGGGAAGGTTGCGGAGAGTGCGGAGGGGGCTTGCGAGCAGGACGAGGGCGGCGGTCAGCAGCACGGCCGACATGATCCAGATGGTGGGTCCGGTGCCCACCGCGCCGCCCAGCCAGCCGCCGAGCAGGGCGCCGACCGGGATCGCCCCGTAGTTGACGGTCGACGCGCTCGCCCGGACCCGGCCGAGCAGGTGCGAGGGGCAGTACGTCTGGTAGAAGCCGGCCGCGATGACATTGCCGGCGACCACACCGCACACCGCGACGCTCCAGGCCAGGGCGCTCACCATGACCGGCAACTGCCGTCCGGCGAACGGCAGAAGGAAGATGAAGGGCGCCACGACCAGCATGCACAGCAGCAGTCCGCGGGCGGTCCCGAACCACCGGGCGATCCGGCCGGCGACGGCCGCGCCGGCCAGCCCGCCGACGCTGACGACGGCGAACACGGTGCCGACGGCGCCCGGTTGCAGGCCGACGTCCCGGACGAGGAACACGGTCTGCACGGCCTGGATGCCGTTGAGGGCGAGGTTGGCGAGGGCGCCGAAGCCCGCCAGCGTCCGCAGGTACCGGTCGCGGGCCAGGAACCGGACGCCCTCGGCGATCTCCCGCCGGAGCGGCCTTCGTTCGGACCGCTCCGGCGGACTCTCGCGTACGTCGATCCCGCCGAGGCAGAGCGCGGAGACCAGGTAGGTCGCGGCGTCCATGAGGACCCCGGTGACCGCGCCGAAGGCCTGGGTGACCAGCCCCGCCACACCGGGGCCCGCGACGTCCGCCGCCGATTCGGCACCGTGCAGCTTGGCGTTCGCCTCCAGCATGTCGTCGGCGGCCACCAGCGCGGGCAGCAGCGCCGAGTAGGCGGTGCTGAAGAACACCTTGGCCGCGCCCGAGAGCAGGGCGACGAGCACGATCTGGGCGAGGGTGAGCACGCCCAGCCAGGCGGCCACCGGAACGCTGCCGAACAGGACCAGCAGCGTCAGGTCGCTGACCAGCATGGTCCTGCGGCGCGGCCAGCGGTCCACCCAGGCGCCGGCCGGGAGCCCGATGAGCAGCCAGGGCGCCCAGGCCGCGGCGGTCAGCACGCCCATCATGAACGGGGAGGCGTGCAGCGTGACCACGGCCACCAGGGACAGGGACACATGGCCGACCGCGGTGCCCAGGCCGCTCGTGGTCTCGCCGAGCCAGAGCCGGCGGAAGTTGCGTTCGGACCACAGGCCGAGGCGGCCGCGGGCGGGCCGCTCGTCCTCCCGTCCGGGGGAGGCGGGATCGGCGTAGGCGTGGCTCATCGGTGTACTCCCGGCTGTGTGGTGCGGATCTTCTTGGCGACCGCCTCGGCGATCAGGGCGATCGGGCCGGGACCGGTCATCGCGCCGTGCTCGCAGGCGAGCAGGTCGTGTTCGATCAGGCCGGTGACGTACGGCCGCCAGGCGTTCTCGTAGGGCCAGTCGGCGGGCTTGTCGAGCGCGGCGCCGATGAACAGCGCGTCGCCGCGGTACACGCCGGGCAGGTGGGCGGCCAGCAGCCGGTCGTGGTCGGCGAAGACCTGGGGCAGGGTGGCGGCGGCGTCGCCGAGCATGGCCCGCAGGGCCTCCGGTATGCCGTCCTCGCCGTCGCCCCGGTCCTCGGCGGGGTACCCGAGTGAGGCCAGCAGGGCCGTGAGCGGATCCGGCGACTCCCCGGGCACCGCCTCGCCGTCGCCGCCGGTGGCGGGCGGGTAGCCGTCCAGCAGGATCAGGGAGCCCGGTTCCGCGCCGTCCGCCTGGAGCCGTACGGCCATCTCGTGGGCGACCACGGCTCCGAAGGACCAGCCGAGCAGGTGGTAGGGGCCCTGCGGCTGGACGGAGCGGATGTGCCGCAGGTAGGTCGCGGCGAGCGCGCCGACGCTGTCGGGGGTGACACCCCGCAGGCCGGGGGCCTGCAGGCCGTAGACCGGGTGGGCGGCGTCGAGGTGGCGCAGCAGGCCGGAGTAGACCCAGCTGATGCCGGCGCCGGGGTGTACGCAGAACAGCGGGGTCGCGGTGCCCCCGGTGCGCAGCGGCAGCAGGGTCCCGAGGGAGTCCTGGGGTCCGTGCGCGGTGTCGAGACGGCGGGCGAGACCGGCCGGGGTGGGGTGTTCGAACAGGGTGCGGATGCCGATGTCCTCCGCCAGGACG
The DNA here is from genome assembly GCF_042897315.1 of Streptomyces sp. NPDC001068. Classification (NCBI taxonomy): domain Bacteria; kingdom Bacillati; phylum Actinomycetota; class Actinomycetes; order Kitasatosporales; family Streptomycetaceae; genus Streptomyces; species Streptomyces sp. NPDC001068. The sequence goes on from NZ_JBIAYD010000002.1 coordinate 365,924, forward strand.
GCCCGGATCCGGCTCAGCAGCCGGGTCGCCAGCAGCGAGTGGCCGCCCAGGGCGAAGAAGTCGTCGTCGACCGAGACCGAGGCCGGTTCCAGCACCTCGGCGAAGAGCGCGCACAGGGTCTCCTCGCGCGGGCTCGCGGGCGCCCGTCCGGCGGCCGATCCGGCGAAGCGCGGCGCGGGCAGCGCCGCGCGGTCCAGCTTCCCGTTCGCGTTCAGGGGCAGCGCGTCCAGCACCGTGACCACCGCCGGGACCATGTACCCGGGCAGTACACCGGCCGCGAACTCCCGTACGGCGAGGGCGTCCACGTCGCCGGTCACGTATCCGGCGAGCCGGCCCTCGCGGGCCACGACCACGGCCTGTGTCACGGCGGGGCAGCGGGTCAGCACCGCCTCCACCTCGCCCAGTTCGATGCGGAAGCCGCGGATCTTGACCTGGTGGTCGGTGCGCCCCAGGTACTCCACCTCGCCGTCCGGGCGGCGGCGCACCAGGTCGCCGGTGCGGTACATCCGCTCCCCCGCCGCGAACGGATCGGCCACGAACCGCTCGGCGCTCAGGCCGGGGCGGTTCAGGTAGCCGCGGGCGACGCCCGCGCCGGCGAGGTACAGCTCGCCCGCCACTCCGGCCGGTACAGGGCACAGCCCCTCGTCCAGGACATGGGCCCGGGTGTCGGTCAGCGCCCTGCCGATCAGCGGGACCGCGTGGTCGGCCAGCCGGGCGTGGAGGGCGTCGACGCTGTACTCGGTCGGGCCGTAGAGGTTGTGCCCGGTCACCCCGGGTGTCTCGCGCACGGCGGTCCACAGGGCCGGTCCCGCGGCCTCGCCGCCGAGCATCAGCACCGGGAGCCGGCGCCGCTCCAGCAGGCCTTCCTCCAGCAGCTGTTCGGCGTAGGTGGGGGTGACGTCCATGGCGTCGATCCGCGCGTCGGCCACGTAGCGCACCACGGCAGCGGCGTCCCGCCGGCAGTCGTCGTCGAGGACGTGCAGCTCGTGTCCGGCGACCATCCAGAGGATTCCCTCCCAGGAGGTGTCGAAGGAGAGCGAGGCGGTCAGCGCGAACTTGAACCGCCGTCCCGGGCGGGCGCGTTCGGCCTCCGCGATGGTGGTGGCCCGGTGGAAGGCGTACAGGTTGGCGACGCCCCGGTGCTCGATCACCACGCCCTTGGGACGGCCCGTGGAGCCGGAGGTGTAGATGAGGTACGCGGCGTTGCGGGCACCCGCCCGCAACGGGTCGGGGCCGGGGTGCCCGGTCGGGGAGCCGTCCTCGACGACCGACAGCCGGGGCAGGCCGTCCAGGATCCCCGGCAGGGGCCAGGCCGCGTGGGTCAGGGCGAGATGCGGGTCGGCGTCACGGAGCATGTGGGTCAGGCGGTCGGCCGGATGGTCGGCGTCCAGCGGGAGATGGGCGCCGCCCGCCTTGAGCACGGCCAGGATCGCGACGACCGAGTCGGCCGAGCGGTCCAGGGCGAGGGCGACGACCCGCTCGGGTCCGACCCCGGCGGCGGCCAGCCGCCGGGCCAACGCGTCGGAGCGGGCGTCCAGTTCGCGGTAGGTCAGCCGGACGTCACCGCTGACCAGGGCCACGGCGTCGGGGGTCAGGGCGGCCTGGGCCGCGAAGGCCTCGGGAAGCAGCTCGGGTGCGGCGGGGAGGGCGGTGTCGTTCCAGCGCTCCAGCGCCGCCCTGTCGTCCGCCGTGAGGACGTCCAGGCTGCCGACGGGGCGGCCGGGATCGTCGGCGACCTGGCTCAGCACGGCGGTGAGGGCGGTGGTGAGACGCTCGGCGGTGCCCCGGTCGAACAGGTCGGTGGCGTACTCCAGGGCGCCGCCCAGAGCGGTCGTGGTCCCGTCGGGGCCGCGCCGTTCGGTCACGTTGAGGCACAGGTCGAACGGGGAGGTGGTGAAGTCGGTGGTCTCGTGCTCGGCGTGCACGCCGGGGAAGGCGATGTCCGCCTCGGCGGTGTTGTCGAAGGCCAGCATCACCTGGAACAGCGGGTTGCGGGCCGGGGAGCGGACCGGGTTGAGCTCCTCCACCAGCCGTTCGAAGGGCACGTCCTGGTGGGCGTGGGCGGCGAGGTCGGCGGTGCGGACGCGGTCCAGCAGTTCGGTGAAGCTCGGGCGGCCCGACAGGTCGGTGCGGAGCACGAGGGTGTTCACGAAGAAGCCGACCAGGTCGTCCAGGGCGCCGTCCGCGCGCCCGGCGACGGGGGTGCCGATCGGAATGTCGTCGCCGGCGCCGAAGCGGTGCAGGAGGGTGGCGAACGCGGCCTGGAGGACCATGAAAAGGGTGGTGCCGTGGGCGCGTGCCAGTTCGGTGAGCCGGGTGTGGAGGGCGGGGTCGACGGTGAACGGGACGGTGTCGCCGCGGTGGCCGGGTACCGCCGGGCGGGGCCGGTCGACGGGCAGGCCGAGTTCGTCCGGGAGGCCGGCGAGGGCCTGCTTCCAGTGGCCGAGCTGCCGGACGAGCAGGCTGTCCGGGTCGTCCTCGGCGCCGAGGAGGTCGCGCTGCCAGAGCGCGTAGTCCGCGTACTGGACCGGCAGCGGACGCCAGTCGGGGGCGGTGCCCGCGCGCCGGGCGCCGTAGGCGGTGACGAGGTCGTCGAAGAGAGGGCGCAGAGAGGCGCCGTCGGCGGCGATGTGGTGGACGACCAGGACCAGGATCTGTTCGCCCGGGCCGTCGGGGACGAGGTGGGCGTGCAGGGGGACGTCCGTGGCGAGGTCGAAGACATGGCCCGCGGCGGTGGCGACGGGCAGGTCCGCGACGGTCAGCAGCGGGGCGGGCGGCTCGTCCAGGACGTGCTGGTGGGGGACGCCGTCGACGGTGCGGTAGACGGTGCGCAGGGCCTCGTGGCGGCCGACCACGTCCCTGAGGGCGGCCTCCAGGGCGGTTGTGTCGACGGTCCCGCGCAAGCGCAGGGCGAGGGAGACGTTGTAGGTGGCGCTGGGACCCTCGGCCTGGCCGATGAACCAGAGCCGCTGCTGGGCGAACGAGAGCGGCAGCCGCTCCGGCCGGTCGGCGGGCCGCAGCGGCGGGCGCGCCGGGACACCGGAGGCGGTGTCGGTGAGGCGGTCGGCGAGGCCGGCGGGGGTAGGTGCCTGGAACAGCTCGGCCAGCGGGATCTCGGCGCCCAGGACCGTGCGGATGCGGCTGATCAGCCGGGTGGCGGTCAGGGAGTGGCCGCCGAGCGCGAAGAAGTCGTCGTCGACGCCGACGGCGGCCAGGCCGAGCAGTTCGGCGAACAGGCCGCACAGGATCTCCTCGCGGGGCGTGCGGGGGGCCCGTCCGCCGGCCGGACCGCCCAGGTCGGGGGCGGGCAGGGCGGCCCGGTCGAGTTTGTCGTTGGCGGTCTGCGGGAGCCGGTCGAGGACCATCACGAGCGGCACCATGTAGCCGGGCAGGGTGTCGGCGGCGTGCCGGCGCAGTGCGTCCGCGAGGCCGGGCCTGCCGTCCGCGGGGGTGCAGTAGGCGACCAGGCGCTTCTCCCCGTCGTCCTCGCGCACCACCACGGCGACCTGGCCGACGCCCTCGTGCCGGGCGAGTACGGCCTCGATCTCGCCGGGTTCGATGCGGAAGCCGCGGATCTTGACCTGGTGGTCGGTACGGCCGAGGAACTCGATGGTGCCGTCGGCGCGGTGCCGCGCCAGGTCGCCGGTACGGTACATCCGCTCGCCCGCCTCGAACGGGCAGGCCACGAACCGCTCGGCGGTCAGGGCGGCGCGGTCCGCGTAGCCGCGGGCCAGTCCCGCGCCCGCCACGTACAGCTCGCCGTTCACGCCGGGCGGCACCGGGCGCAGGCCACCGTCCAGGACGTAGGCGCGCATGTTGTCGAGCGGCGTGCCGATCGGCACCCGCGCTCCGGTCAGGTCGTCCTCGGTCACCCGGCGGAAGGTGGCGAAGGTGGTGGTCTCGGTGGGGCCGTAGCCGTTGCCCAGGACCAGGCCGGGGCAGGCGTCGAGGACCCGGCGCAGCATGGCGGGCGCGGCCGCGTCGCCGCCGGTGGTGACGGCGCGCAGCCCGGCGAGGGCCCGCGGGTCCTCCTCGGCGACGACGTCGAACAGGCCCTTGGTGAGCCAGGCCGCGGTCACCGCGTGGCGTTCGGCCGTGGCGCGCAGGACGGCCGGGTCGAGGTGGCCCGGCGGGGCGACGACGACCGTGCCGCCGGACAGCAGGGGCACCCACAGTTCGTAGGTCGCGGCGTCGAAGGCGTGCGGCGAGTGCAGCAGGACGCGGCGGTGGTCGCCGTCCTGCCAGCGGTGGTCGGTGGCCAGGGCGACGACGTCGCGGTGGCGGACCGCGACGCCCTTGGGCGTGCCGGTGGAGCCCGAGGTGTACATCACGTACGCGAGTTGGTCGGGATGGACCGTCGGCGCCTCGAAGCCGGGCACGGGCTCGCCGTCCGGGCCGATCACCAGGGCGTCCGGGACGAAGCCGAGGTCGTCGCGGTCCGTGAGCAGCACCGGGGCGCCTGATCGGGCCAGCACCCATGCCAGCCGGTCCGGCGGCAGCGAGGCGTGCAGGGGAACGTAGGCCCCGCCCGCGAGCACGACGGCCAGGGTGGCGACGACCACCTCGGCGGAGCGCTCCAGCAGGATGGCGACGGGTGTCTCGGGTCCCACGTCCAGCGCCGTGAGGCGGGCCGCGAGGCTCTCCGCGCGGGCCTTCAACTGTGCGTACGTGTAGGTGACTTCGTCGGACACCACGGCGACGGCGTGCGGGGTGCGCGCGGCCTGGCGGGCGAACGCCTCCGTCAGGGTGCCGTCGCCGGGCAGCGGGCGGGCGGTGTCGTTCCACTCCCCGAGGATCCGGGCGCGCTCCGCCTCGTCCAGCAGGTCGTGCCGGCCGAGCGGCGCGCCCGGGTCCGCGGCGGCCGCCCTGAGCAGTCGCTCCCAGCGGGCGGCCAGCGCCGCGACCGTCGAGGTGTCGAACAGGTCGGCGGCGAACTCGATGGAGCCGGTGATGCCGGCCGGGCTGCCGTCCGGGGCGTGGTGCTCCTCCGTCCCGATGTTGAGGTCGAACTTCGCGACCCGGATGCCCAGCGGCTCGGGCACGTGGTCGAGGCCGTCCGGGTCCGGGTCCGGCGGGGCGGGTGCGGCGTGCTCGTCGTTCTGGAGCACGGCCAGGACCTGGAACAGCGGGTGCCGGGCGGTGGAGCGGACCGGGTTGAGTTCCTCGACCAGCCGCTCGAAGGGGACGTCCTGGTGGGCGTGGGCCTCCAGGTGGGTCTCGCGGACCCGGGCGAGGAGTTCGGTGAAGGACGGGTCGCCGGAGACGTCGGTGCGCAGCACCAGCGTGTTGACGAAGAAGCCGACCAGGTCGTCGAGCGCCTCCTCGGAACGGCCCGCCACGACCGAGCCGACCGGCACGTCGGTGCCGCCGCCCAGCCGGGAGATCAGCGCGGCCAGGGCCGCCTGGAGCACCATGAACAGGGTCACGCGGTGGGTGCGCGCCAGCTCCAGCAGCCGGGCGTGCAGGTCCGCGTCGAAGCGCAGGGGAAGCGCGTCGGCGCCGGCGCCCAGGGCCCGGGGGCGCGGCCTGTCCGCGGGAAGGGTCAGCTCCTCGGGGAGTCCGGCCAGTTTCACCCGCCAGTAGTCGAGTTGACGGGACATCAGGCTGTCGGGGTCGTTGTCGCTGCCGAGTAACTCGCGCTGCCAGAGCGCGTAGTCGGCGTACTGGACGGGCAGCGGCTCCCAGTCGGGGGCCCGGCCCGCGCGCCTGGCCTTGTGGGCGGTGGCCAGGTCGCGCAGGAACGGCCCCTTGGACCAGCCGTCGCCGGCGATGTGGTGCATCACCGTCAACAGCACGTACTCGTCGGGTGCCACGACGAACATCCATATGCGGATCGGGAGTTCGCCGCGCAGATCGAAGGGTTCGGCCGCCGCGGCGTCGCGCCGGGCGGGGTACCCGTCGGGGTCGGCCGTGCAGTCGACCACCGTGAAGGAGAGATCCGCCGCCGCCTGCCCGGCGGGCACCACCCGTTGCACGGGGACGCCGGCCACGGCCGGGAAGACCGTGCGCAGCGCCTCGTGGCGGGTGATGACGTCCACGACCGCGGCCCGCAGGGCCACCGGGTCCGGCGCGCCGCGCAGGCGGACCGCGAACGGCAGGTTGTAGAGCGGGCCAGGCCCTTCGATCTGGTCGGTCAGCCACAGACGCTGCTGTGCGAAGGAAACCGGGATCACGGATCTGTCCTTACGTCACGGGTCACGGGGGCCTGGTCAGGCGGCGGGCAGGGGTACGGCGCCGGACGCGGCGGGGGCCACGCCGGGCCGGCAGTCCAGGACGTCGACGGGCGATCCCATGGCGACGGCGATCTTCCGGTCGCCGGCGAACGGGTCGCGGCCGTGGGCGGCGAGGATGTTGTCGACGAGCATCACGTCGCCCCGCTCCCAGGGCTCGCGGACGGTGGCGGCCTCGTAGGCGGCGTTGAGGGTGTCCACGTCCTCCTGGGTGAGGGGGGTTCCGTCGCCGACACCGGTGTTGAAGGGCAGGCCGTCGGGGCCGAACTCGTCGGTCAGGGCCTCGCGGATCATCGGGTCCAGGGACCACTCGTTCCAGAAGGCGAGATGGTTGAACCAGACCTCCTCGCCGGTCTCCGGGTGGGTGATCGTGCCGGGACGCAGCTGGCGGGTGCGCAGCCGGCCGTCCTCCCGCCACTCCCAGGAGACGAGGTTCTCCGCGCAGTACTCCTCGACCTGGTGCGGGTCGTCGGTCGCGAAGGCGGTGCGCCAGTCCAGGGACACGTACTCCGAGTAGTTCCGGGTGAGCGTCCAGCCGGTGGCACGCACCCGGTCCACGAGGTCGGCGGGCAGGCCGGCCAGGACCTTGCGGCAGTCGGCGACGGGGGTGGCGCCGCCCTCCGCGGGCGCGGTCAGGCAGGCGAAGAGCAGCTTGCCGGGGAAGGTCAGCGTGTAGCTGTTCTCGTTGTGCATGCGGATCGACTGGTGGGACGGCAGGTCGGTCGAGGAGAAGACCCCGTGGCCGTAGTCGCTGCGCGGGGTGGCCTTCTCCCGGTAGGGGGTGGGCTCGGGCAGGAGCACGTCCCTCACCCGGGCGACGTCCTCGCTGCCGGCGACCGGCAGGCCGCGCAGGAAGATCGTGCCGTGCTCGGCGAGGGCCGCCGCCAGCTGCGGGCCGTTGTCCCGGAGCCACCGGACGGCCGCGTCCATGTCGTGGACGCCGGTCACGCGGGTCAGGGCCGGGTGGCCGGGAGTCGTCTCCCAGCGCGGGGCGGTCGGTGCGGTCGGTGCGGTCGACATGGCGGAGCCTCCCTACCGGCCGAGGGCGGCGAGCAGGCTCGCCGGGCGGATGTCGGTCCAGTTCTCCTCGATCCAGGCGAGGCAGGCCTGCCGGTCGGCCTCGCCGAAGGCGACCGTCCAGCCGGCCGGGACGTCGATCCACGCGGGCCACAGGGAGTGCTGGTTCTCGTCGTTGACGAGGACCTTGTAGGTGCCGTTCTCGTCCTCGAAGGGATTCGTCATGATGGTCTTTCCTCCGTCGTGAGCGGGGCGGGAATTCGCGGTCTGGGAATTCCCGGACTTCCCGGAATTCCGCCCGGGTCGCGTTCCGTCCGGGCTTTTCGAAGTTATCGGCGACGGTCACCGCCGACAGGCAGGAGTTCCGGCAGGAGAGCGGAAGTTCAGCGGGCGATCAGCCGCACCGGGAAGTGGTCCAGGCCGAAGTTGATGATCGACCGGTTGAACTCGACGGGACCGGCCGGCTCGATCCGCTCGACGCGGTCCAGCAAGGCCGTGAAGAGCGCGGACAGCTCGGTCTTGGCCAGCGGCGCGCCGATGCAGTAGTGCGCGCCGAGCCCGAGGGCGACATGCCGGTTGGGGCTGCGGTCGAGCACGATGTCGTGCGGTCGGTCGAAGGCGGCCGGGTCGTGGTTGGCCGCCCAGGTCCACACGACGACCCGCTCGCCCCGCCGGATGTGGTGACCGCCCAGCACGGTGTCCTTGGTGACGGTGCGCAGGGTGTGCAGTCCGACCGAGGTCCAGCGCAGCAGTTCGTCCAGGGCCGGCCCCATGGCGGCCTCGCCGCTCTGCAGGCGGTGCCACAGCTCCGGGTGCCGTACCAGTGCGAGCAGCCCCATGACGGCGGTGTGCCGGACGGTCTGGACGCCGCCGACGACGATGTTGTCCAGGTTGAGGACCACGTCCTCGACGGGCAGCGGCCGTCCGGCGATCCGGTAGGTGGCCATCGTGCTGATGAGGTCGTCGCGGGGGTCGGCCCGCCGTTTCATGACCTGGTGCATGAGATACGGGATGAGCCGTTGGTGACCGGCTCTGCGCTCCTGCGCGGTGCGTCCGAGGAAGGCGTCGTCGCAGACCTGTACGACCATCTCGCGGTCCTGGTCCGGGACGTCGAGCAGGTCGCACATCACGGTCAGCGGCAGCGGGGAGACGACGTCGACGAGGTCGACCTCGCCGCGCTCCACGGCCGCGGCGACGATCCGGCGGGACAGCGCGGTGATGCCGTCGGCCGCGCCGCGGGCCCCGCCCGGTGAGAGGAACGGGTTGGCGGGGGCGCGGAGTTCGCGGTGCCGGGGCGGGTCGGTCAGGGCCATCATGCGGCCCGCGCCGACGGGTGTGTTCCCGGCTCCGGCCCCGAGCAGCGAGCCGCCCTCCGAGCTGTAGGTGGCCGCGTCCTTGAGGACCTCGACGGCCAGGTCGTAGGAGAGCACCGACCACACCGGCCCGTCGTCGGCGGTCTCGGTGCGCTGGACGGGGCCGGCCTCCCGCAGCCGGTCGACGACCGCGGGCAGGTCGGGGCGGGTCCACAGGCCGGGGTCGCTCAGGTCGACGGGCGCGGCCTGTGCGGCGGCGGGGGTCAGTGGACGAGGGGCTGTGCTCGTGGCCATCGGGGCTCCCTGGTGGTCGGTTCGGGCCGGTGCCCGACGATCGAGGTCAGCAGGCCCACCGGTCCGGGCCGTTGTACGGTCGCCAGCAGGTGTCCGCCGGGGACCACCGTCAGGCCGAAGGCACCCGAGGTGTGCTCCGCCCAGCCCGCGAGCAGGGCGGCGTCGAGCATCGGGTCGGCGTCGCCCGCCACGGCGTGCAGGGCGGTGTCGAGCAGCGGGGCGGGCCGGTGGCGGTAGGTGTCGCGCACCGCGAGGTCGCTGCGGATGGCCCGCAGCGCCAGCTCCCGCAACTCCGGCTCCGAGGCGACGAGTTCACCCATGCCGCAGGTCCGCAGCAGGTCCTCGGCGCCGTACTGCGGAGGGGTCGGGTCCGCCCAGGTGCCGGGGGCGGTGGCCGAGGCGGCGATCACCACCTCCGGGCGGTGCCCGGCGGGCAGGGCGCGCGCCACCTCGTAGGCGAGCAGGGATCCGAAGCTCTGTCCGTAGAACCCGAACCGGCCCGTCAGGTGCGGGAGCAGGGCGTCCGCCACGGTCCGCACCAGCAGGTCGAAGGTGGCGGGCATCGGGTGGCGGCTGCGGCCGCCCCGGGCCGGCATGCGCAGTGCCCACACCTCGGCGGCCGGGGCGATCGCCTGGGCCAGCGGGGTGAAGGCGGTGGCGTCACCGCCGGCGTGCGGGAAGCAGAACAGCCGGTAGGGCCGGTGCTCCTGGGGGGCGGGGACCAGCAGCCAGTCCCCCTCGGTGCGCGGCCGGCCGGTGCTCACCGGGCACCCGCCGCGCCGCCGACGAGGGCCGGCCGCCGGACCGCCGGGGCCTGCCGGGCCGTGCGCACCGCCTCGGTGAAGTCGGCGAGGTCGCGGGCGTCGAGGAGGTGGCGCAGCTGGAGTTCGACGCTCAGGGTTCGGCGGAGGATGTGGATGACCCGCAGCGCGGCCAGGGAGTGTCCGCCGAGGGTGAGGAAGTCGTCGTCGGGGCGGATGTCGTCGCGGCCGAGTACGGTCCGCCAGACGTCGGCGACCTGTTCCGCGAGGTCGGTCGCCGCCGGGTCGGCGGACCGCGGCCGGCTCGGGGCGGCCGGCGCCGGGGCGGGCAGCGCGGCGTGGTCGAGCTTGCCGTTGGGGGTGAGCGGCAGCGCGTCGAGGACGACGGCCGCGGCCGGGACCATGTGGGCGGGCAGCAGGGTGCGGGCGTGGGCCAGGATCTCGTCGCCGGCCGGGCCCGGGGTGCCGGTGGTGACGTAGGCGATGAGCCGCTGGTCACCGGGGGCGGCCTCGTGGACCTTGACGGCGGCCTCGCGGATGTGCGGATGGCGCGTCAGGGCGTCCTCGATCTCGCCGGGTTCGATGCGGAAGCCGCGCAGTTTGAGCTGCCGGTCGGCCCGGCCCGCGAACTCCAGGGCGCCGTCGGGGCCGCGGCGGGCCAGGTCGCCGGTGCGGTACATGCGCGCGCCCGGGACGGTGGGGCAGGCCACGAAGCGCTCGGCGGTCAGGCCCGGGCGCCCGACGTAGCCGTGGGCGACGGCCGGACCGGAGACGTAGAGTTCGCCGGTGTCACCGGGGGCCACCGGCCGCAGTGCCCGGTCCAGCAGGTGCACGGTGACGGCGGGCAGCGCGTCGCCGATGTGCGGGCGGGGCCCGGCGATCCGGGTGGCGGTGGAGTCGACGGTGCACTCGGTGGGGCCGTACAGGTTGAGGGCGTCGGTTCCGGCGGCGGTGATCTCGTCCCAGGTCGCCTGCGGTACGGGTTCGCCGCCCATGAACAGCCGGACCCGGCGGGCGGTCAGCGGCTCGCGGAGCAGCTCCCAGTGGGACGGGGTGAGGTCCAGGTCGGTGACGCCGTGCTCGTCGAGCAGGGCGGCCAGCCGGGCCGGATCGGTACGGGTCCTGTCGTCCACCACGACGACGGTGTCGCCCCGGCACACGCGCGCCCACTGCTGGACCGAGGCGTCGAAGGAGACGCTCGCGCTCCAGCCGACCACGCCCGGCCCGGACCGGTACATGCCGCGTTCCTCCAGGCCTGCCAGCAGGGCGGCGACTCCGCCGCGGGTGGCCTCGACGCCCTTGGGGCGGCCGGTGGAGCCCGAGGTGTGGATGACGTAGGCGGCGTCCCGCGCGGTGACCGGGGTGTCCGGGCCGGGTTCGCCCGTCGCGTCCGGGCCGAGGACCGGGACACCGCCGGGCAGCGGGACCGCGCCCGGCTCGGTGGTGAGCAGCAGGGACAGGCCCGCGTCCTCGGCCATGAACGCCAGCCGCTCCCGGGGGTAGGCGGGGTCGAGGGGTACGTAGGCAGCTCCGGCCCGCCACACGGCGAGCAGCGCCACCGGCAGGTCGGTGGTGCGGGGCAGGTGGATGCCGACCCGGTCGCCGCGCCGGATGCCGTGGGCGCGCAGCGCGCCGGCCAGCTCGGCGGTGCGGCGGGCGAGTCCCGCGTAGTCGAGCCGGCCGTCGGCGGCCACGACCGCGGTGCGGTCGGGGGTGGCGTCGACGGCGGCCAGGAACCGGGCCAGCGGGTCGACCGGACGGAGGTGGTGGGTGTCGTTCATGGGGTTCGTCTCGCTCTCTTGTCGGTCTGCGACGTTGGTCATAGGGCCGCGTCCATCTCCCGCAGCGCCGTCTCGTAGGCGTCGAGGAAGGCCTCGGCGAGTGCGTCGGGCACCACGGACCGCTGGTGGTCGACGGCCAGCAGGACGCGGTCGGAGACGGGGTCCTGGATCAGGGAGGCGCCGAAGGCGAAGCTGTTGGGTTCGTGGCGCATGGTGGGCTCGCAGCCGATCCGGTCGTCCTCGATCCGCGCGCCGCCGAGATGTCCGAGGGCGTGGAAGCGCAGGAAGCCGAACTGGCTGTCCAGCCGGGTGCCGGTCATCAGCCGGGCCAGGCGGGCGACCGGGACCCGCCGGTGCGGCATCATGTCGAGTTCCTCGCGGTGCACCTCGCGCACCAGCGCCAGCGGATCGCCGTCGTCGGTGCCGGTTCCGGCGACCAGGGGAACGGTGTTGAGGAACAGCCCGTACACCTCCGTGCCGCCGCGCCGCTCCAGGCGGCCGTTCACCGCCAGACCCGTGGTGATCCGCCGGCGCCCGGTGATCGCGCGGAGCGCGTGCACATGGGCGGCGAGGGCCACGGACTTGACGGGGACGCCGGTGGCGTCGGCGACGCGGCGCAGCCGGCCGGGTGCCTCGGGCAGCACCCGTTCGACGGTGCGGGCCAGTTCATGGGTCTCGCCGGCCGCGTCCCACAGCTCGCCGCTGACGCCGTCGAGCTTGTCGCGCCAGTACGCGAGGGACGCGGGGTCGGCCGCAGCCTCCCGTTCGACGGCCACGAAGTCCCGGTAGCGGGAGCCGGGCGCGGCGGCCGGGGCACTGTCCTTGTCGGCCGACAACTCCGAGTGCCGCTCCAGGAGTTCGGCCAGGAACGAGGTGAAGCTCCAGCCGTCGAGGATCGCGTGGTGCTCGGAGACGGTGAGCTGGAAGGCGGTGTCGGCCAGCCGCTGCACGGTGATCCGGAACAGCGGCGGTTCCAGCAGGTCGAAGGGGGTACGGCGGTGGTGCTCGAAGACGTCCGTGATCGCCGCGTCCCGCTCGCCGTCGTCCAGTCGCCTCAGGTCGTCGAAGGTGACGGGCGGGGCCAGCTCGCCGTGCACGAGCTGGAGGGGTTCGGTGTAGCCGGAGATGTCCAGGCCGGTGCGGAGCACGGGGTGGCGGGTCATCGCCTCGGTCACGGCCCGGCGGAACGCCGTCTCGTCGAGCGGTGCCTTGATCCGGTAGCTGTTGACGTTGTGGTAGCTGTCGGTGGATCCGGCGATCTCCATGTGGAAGACCATGCTGAGCTGCATCGACACCATCGGGTAGGCGTCCACGACGGTGACCGGGAGTTCGGCCCGGGTCTCGGCGTCCACCAGTGAGAAGGGTCCGTCGGCGGTGTCCGCACCGGCCACCGGGCGGGCCAGTGGCGCGAGCGCCGCGATGGTCGGCGCGTTGAAGACGTCCCGCAGGGTGACCGCCCAGCCGGCCTCGTGCAGTTCTCCGGAGAGCTGCACGGCGCGGATCGAGTCGCCGCCGAGGTGGAAGAAGTCGTCGTGCACCCCGATGCCGGTGACGCCGAGGACCCGTGACCAGACGGCCTCGAAGTCCCGTTCGGTGTCGTCTCGGGGAGCCACGTGCCCGCCCGTGGAGCCGGTGGGCGCGGTGCCGTGCGGGCTCGGGTCGGGCAGGGCTCGGCGGTCGACCTTGCCGTTGACGGTCAGCGGCAGGGTGTCCAGGACGGTGACCGTCGCCGGGATCATGTAGTCGGGCAGGGAGCGGGCCAGGAACCCGCGCATCCCGGCGGGCTCGCGGCCGGTGACGTAGGCGGCCAGGCGCTGCTCGTGGACGGTGACCACGCAGGTGTCCACGTCGGGATGGGCGGCCAACGCGTTCTCGATCTCGCCGAGTTCGATGCGGAAGCCGCGCAGCTTCACCTGGAAGTCGGCGCGCCCCAGGTACTCCAGACCGCCGCCGGGAAGCCGCCTGGCCACGTCTCCGGTGCGGTACATCCGGGCGCCGGGGACGGTGGCGTGGGGGTCGGCGACGAACCGTCCGGCGGTCAGGCCCGGCCGGTCCCAGTAGCCGTGGGCGAGGCTGCCGCCGCCGATGTAGAGCTCGCCGGGGACGCCGACCGGGCAGGGCCGCAGCCAGTCGTCGAGGACCGTCGCGGCGAGGTGCGGCATCGGTGTGCCGATCAGGCTGCGGTCGAAGTCGTCGGTGCCGGGACCGAGGTCGTGGGTGGTGACGTGGACGGTGGTCTCGGTGATCCCGTACAGGTTGCACAGCCGGGCCGGGGGCAGCGGGTCCAGGGCGTTCCAGCGCCGTACCACGGCGGGGTCGAGCGCCTCGCCGCCGAGCATGATCTGCCTCAGCTCGGGCAGGGCGCGCGGCCGTTGCCGCAGGGCGAGTTCGAGCTGGCGCAGCGCGGAGGGGGTGAGGCACAGGAACGAGACGCGTTCGCCGGCCAGCAGTTCGGTGAACTCCTCGGGCGAGCGACTGGTCAGGTACGGCACCACGACCAGCCGTCCGCCGTGCAGGAGGGCACCCCACAGCTCCCAGACCGTCCAGTCGAAGGCGTAGCTGTGGAAGAGGGTCCACACCTCGTCCGGGCCGAAGGCGAAGTGGGCGGCGCCCGCCTCCATCAGCCGGGTGACGTGTTCGTGGGCGACCGCCACGCCCTTGGGGCGGCCGGTGGAGCCGGAGGTGAAGATGATGTACGCGGTGTCCGAGGAACGGATTCGCGGTGCGGGCCTGGTGGCCGGGTGGACCGCCGACTCGCGCTCCCCCAGGGTCGGTTCGACGAGCTCCCAGGGGCCTTCCGGGACCCGGTCGGACCGGTCCGTGACGACGACCCGGACCCCGGTGTCCCCGAAGACCATCGCCGCCCGGCCGGCGGGGGCGGTCAGGTCCACGGGCACGTAGGCCGCGCCCGCCTTCAGTACACCGAGCACCGAGACGGGGATCTCCTGCGTGCGGTCGAGCAGCAGGCCGACCCGGTCGCCGGGGCGGACACCGCGGGCGATCAGCGCGTGCGCCAGCCGGTTGGCCCGCTCGTCCAGTTCCGTGTAGGTCAGGGACAGGTCGCCGAAGGTGAGGGCCGTACGGCCGGGGTGCGCGTCGACGGCGTCCTCGAACAGCCGGTGCAGGAGGCGTCCCTCGGGTATGCGGACAGGGGCGGCGGGTGGCCGCCGGTCGGCCGCGCGCGTCAGTTCCCGTACGGTGCGGCCGGTGTCGTCCAGGGCGGCGGCCAGCAGGGCCCGCCAGTCCTCGGTCATCCGGCGCACCGTCGCGGTGTCGAAGAGGGCGGAGCTGAACTCGACCTCGCCGCGCAGCTCGCCGTCGTCGTAGACGGAACAGGTCAGGTCGAACTTGCTGGTGCCGTTGGAGTACACCCGCCGGTCCGCCGAGGCGGGCCCGAACGCCAGCGGGGCCCGGTTCTCGGTGTGCGAGCCGAACACCACCTGGACGAGCGGCGGATGGGCGGAAGAGCGGTCCGGGGCGAGCTGGTCGACGATCGTGTCGAACGGCAGGTCCAGATAGCCGTACGCCTCGAAGGCCACGTCGGACACGTGGGCGAGCAGCTCGCGGAAGGTGGTGCGGGCGCCGAGCCGGATCCGCAGCGGCAGGAGGTTGACGAAGTAGCCGACCAGGTTCTCCAGTTCGGGCCGGTCGCGGGTGGTGACCGGGGTGCCGATCACCATGTCCTCGGCCCCGGTGTGGCGGTTCACCAGCAGTGCGAAGGCGGCCAGCTGCACGATGAACGGCGTCACGCCCTCGCTCTCGGCCAGCGCGCGCACCCGGGCCGCGGTGCCGGCCGGCAGGGCGAACGGCTCGGTGCGGCCGAGGTGGTCGCGCTCGGCCGGGCGCGGCCGGTCGGCGGGCAGCTCCAGCAGGCCGGGAGCGCCGTCCAGCCGGTCCTTCCAGTAGGCCAGGTGCCCCTCGAAGGTGCGGCCCTGCTCCTCGGCGGCGAAGTCCGCGTATTGGAGGGTCAGTTCGGGCAGCCTGGGCGCCCGGTGTTCGGTGAGGGCGGTGTAGGTCTCGGCCAGTTCCGTCTCGAAGACGTCGGCCGACCAGCCGTCCCAGACGATGTGGTGGACGACGAGGACGACGGTGGTCTCGGTGTCGGACCGCAGCAGGGCCGACGCCCTCAGGAGAGGCCCGGCGGCGAGGTCGAACGGGGCCGCGGCCTCGGCGGCGAGCCGCTCTCCGGCCCGGCGCTCCCGCTCGTCCGCGGGCAGGTCCCGCAGGTCTACGACGGTCAGCGGGATGTCGGCGGCGGGGTGCACGAGTTGGACGGGGCCCTCGGGGCGCAGGGTGAAGGTGGTGCGCAGCGCCTCGTGGCGGGCCACGACCGAGTCGAGGGCGCGTCGCAGGAGCGCGGTGTCCAGGGGGCCGGTGAACTCGAAGACCCAGGGGGTGTTGTAGGTGGCGGTCCCGGGGTGCCAGCGGTCCAGGAACCACAGACCTCGCTGGAGTCCGGACAGGGGTGCGGGCCTTGGCGGGGCCGCAGTGGGCTCCCGGGTGGATGCCGAGGCCGAGGCCGGTGCCGAGGCGGACGCCGGCACGGATGCGGGGGCGTGGGCGGGAGCCGGGGTTGGGATCGGGGGCGGAGTGGGATCGGGCGGCGGGGCCGTGTCCGTGGGCGAACTCACTGTCGGTCAGCCTTCCTTGTCGGGGAGCGGAGGTACCGGTCGTCGTGGGGCCGGCGGCGGAGCGGTGGCCGTGAGCGGCCGGGGCGCAGGACGCGGCGAGCTGCCCGCCCGGCGCGGAACACGCCCGCGGCCTGCGGAGGACGCGCCCCCAGCGGCACCGTGCACACGCCCGCGGAACACGTCCCCCCACCGGCGCGGAACACGTCCCCGCCGACGCGGTGCACGCCCGCGGCCGACGCGGGAAACGCGCGTGGCGTCGGCGTCGCGGGCCCGGCGCCGTCGCGTGCCCGGTGCTGGACGCGCCAGGCACGCGGGGCGCGCCGGGCACACCGGGCTCAGGCCGGCAGCAGTTCGGCGATCGCGCTCACCGTCCTGGCCCGGAACACCCATTGCGGGGGGACGCGGGTGCCGGTCTCCCGGGACAGCCGCATCGCCACGCGCACGGCCGACAGGGAGTTGCCGCCGATCCGGAAGAAGCTGTCGTGACGGCCCACCTCGTCCAGGCCGAGGATCTCCCGCATCACGTCGGCCACCAGGCGTTCCCGGCCGACCAGTTCCCCGCCCGTCCCCTCGCTCCCGTCCCGGTCCGGTCCGGCGGCGGTCACCGCCGCCGGGGCGGGCAGGGCGCGGCGGTCGGCCTTGCCGTTGGCGTTCAGGGGCAGCTCGGCCAGGACGTCGACGGTGGCGGGGAGCATGTACTCCGGCAGCCGTCCGGACAGGTACCGGAGGAGGTCGTCGGGGCCGGCCGGCGCCGAGCCGTCGGAGACGGTCGTGACGTAGGCGGCGAGCCGCCGGTCCCCGGGGGCGGGCTCGTACAGGGTGACGACGGCCTCCCGTACCCCCGGGTGACGGGTGAGCACGTCCTCGATCTCGCCGGGTTCCACCCGGAAGCCCCTGATCTTGACCTGGTCGTCGGCCCGCCCGGTGATCTCCAGCGTGCCGTCCGCCGTGCGGCGCCCGAGGTCCCCGGTCCGGTACAGCCGTCCCCCGTAGCCGCCGGGATCGGCGACGAAGCGGGTGGCGGTGAGACCGGGACGGCCTGTGTAGCCGAGGGCCAGGCCGCATCCGGAGGTGTAGAGCTCGCCGGTGACACCGGTCCCGGCGGGGCGCAGGGTCTCGTCGAGGACGAGGACGTCCTTGCCGTGGAGCGGCAGGCCGATGGGGATGGAGGCGGTGGTGACGTCCGCGGGCACGACGGTGTGGCAGGTGGTGAGGCCGAGGCTCTCGACGGGGCCGTAGCCGTTGGCGACCCGGAGGCCGGGGAACATCTCCAGCGCCTTGGCGACGTGGGTCACCGAGGCCCGCTCCCCGGCGGTGAAGGCGGTGCGCAGTCCGGCGAAGGTGTCCGGGAACTCCTCCAGGAGGAAGTTGAAAAGACTCGCGGAGAGCTGGAGTTGGGTGACCCCGTGCCGGCGGGTCAGCTCGGCGACGGTCTGCGGGTCGGGTCGCTGGCCGGGCTGGAGGACACACGTCCCGCCGAACATCAGGGCGCCGTACAGCTCCAGCGCGAAGGCGTCCCAGGAGACCGGGGAGCACTGCAGCCAGACCTCGTCCGGGCCGAACCGGGCGTAGTCCTGGCCGGCGTAGGTGCCGGTCAGGGCGCGGTGCGGCACGGCCACGCCCTTCGGGCGGCCGGTGGAGCCGGAGGTGAACATCACACAGGCCAGGTCGTCGCCGGTGACGGGCAGACCGAGGTCGTGCTCCGGCCGGCGGGCCAGCTCCCCCGCCACGGCGTCCAGGTCGGTGTGCGCGCCCGGCCAGGCGAAGGGGACCTCGTGGCCGCGGTGGGTGATCAGGTGTGCGGCGCCGCTGTCGGCGGCCGCCCCGGCGAGCCGCTCGGCCGGGAAGTCGGGGTCCAGCAGGGTGTATCCGGCGCCGGTCTTCAGCGCCGCGAGCAGGGCCACGACGAGGTCGATGCCGCGTTCGACGAGCACGGCGACGACCGTGCCGCGCCCGGCACCCTGTTCGGCGAGGTGGCGGGCGAGGCGGTTGGCCCGCGCGTTGAGCTGCCCGTAGGTGAGTTCCCGGTCGCCGGCGATCAGCGCGGTGGCGTGCGGGGTCCGGGCGGCGGCCGCCTCGAACAGGGTGTGCGCGGGTGCGGCGACGGCCGCGGCCAGTGTGCCCAGCCAGCCGTCGCAGAGTTCCGCCATGGTGCGCGCGTCGAACAGGTCGCTGTCGTACTCGAACCGGCCGGTGAATCCGGTGCCCAGGTCGTCCACGGAGACCGACAGGTCGAACCGGGAGACGCCCTGCATGTGGAGTTCGCGCGTGACGGAGATGCCGTCGACCTCCAGCGGCCGGGTGTCCAGCGGATGCAGTTCGAGCAGGACCTGGCAGAGCGGGTTGCGGTCCCGGGGCGGCTCGGTGACGACCCGGTCGACGATCGCGTCGAAGGGGGCGTCCTGGTTGCGGTAGGCGCCCACCGAGACGTCCCGGACATGGCGTACGAGGTCACGGAAGGGCAGGCCGGGGTCGACGCGCAGCCGCAGCGGCAGCAGGTTGACGAAGTAGCCGATGAGTCCGGACGCTCCGGCCCGGCCGCGTACGTTCACCGGTGACCCGAGGACCATGTCCCGCTCCCCCGAGCGCCGGTGCAGCGTGGTCGCCAGCGCGGCCAGCAGCACCATGAACGGGGTGGCGTCCTCCTCGCGGGCCAGCTCGCGCACCGCGCGTGCCACCGGCTCCGGCATGGTGAAGCCGTGATGAGCGCCCCGGAACGCCTGCTGTTCGGGGCGGGGGTGGTCGGTGGGCAGCGCGGCGGCCTGCGGCGCGTCCGCCAGCTGCCGTTCCCAGTAGTCGAGTTGGGCGTCGGTGGCGGAGGCCACGGCGTCGTCGTACTGCCAGGCGCTGTAGTCGGCGTACTGGGCGTCTAGTTCGGCCAGCCGGTGCGGGCGGCCGGCCCGCAACGCCTCGTAGACCTCCTTGAGTTCGGTCTCCAGGACCGGCAGCGAGCCCTCGTCCCACACGATGTGGTGCAGGACCAGCAGGAGCACGGTCCCGCCGTCGGGCGCGCACAGGGCGTGGGCGCGCAGCAGTGGCCCGGTCTCCAGGTCGAACGGCTCCACGGCGGCCGCCGCGATCAGCTCCGCGGTCCGCTCGCCGGGGGCCTCGACGACGGTGAACGGCACGGTGACGCCGTCCCGGACGACCTGTACCGGGCCGGTGTCGCCGAGGACGAAGCAGGTGCGCAGGCTCTCGTGCCGGGCCACCACGGTCTCCAGCGCCCGCCGCAGCAGGCCGAGGTCGGGTGCCGTATCGAAGCGGAACACCCAGGGCACGTTGTAGGTGGCGGAGCCCGGGTTCCACTGGTCGAGGAACCACAGGCCGCGCTGGTACGCCGACAGGGGCGCCTCGGTGCGCCCGGAGCGGGTCAGGGCCGGGAGCCGCTCGCCCTCGGGAGCGGTGGCCACCGCGGCGAACTCGGCGAGCGTCGGGGCCTCGAAGATCGCGTACGGGGAGACCACGCCGAAGACGTCCGCGACCCTTCCGACGACGCGTACCGCGGTGAGGGAGTCGCCACCGAGGTGGAAGAAGTTGTCGTGGACGCCGACTTCGGGCACGCCGAGCACGTCCGACCAGACCCCGGCGAGCAGCCGCTCGGCCTCGGTGCGCGGAGCGACGTACCCGTCCCGGACCGGTCGCTCGCCGGCGCCGGGGTCCGGCAGGGCGGCCCGGTCGATCTTGCCGCCCGGGGTCAGCGGGAAGGCGTCCAGGACGGTGAGGCTGCCCGGGATCATGTGCTCGGGCAGCCGGTCCGCCAGGTGGGCGCGTATCTCGCGGTACTCCGGCGGCACCGGCGCGCCGGTGGTGGCGTACGCGGCGAGCCGGCCCTCGTGGGCGGTGACCACGCAGGCGGCGACCGACGGGTGGGCGGCCAGGGCCTGTTCGACCTCGCCGGGCTCCACCCGGAAGCCGCGGACCTTCACCTGGTGGTCGGCGCGTCCGACGAACTCCAGGGCGCCGAGGACCCGTCGTACCAGGTCACCGGTGCGGTACATCCGGGCGCCGGGGGCGGCCGGGAACGGGTCGGCCACGAAGCGCTCGGCGGTGGGCGCCGGACGGCCCCAGTATCCGGAGGCCAACAGCGGCCCGCCGACGTAGAGTTCGCCGACGGTTCCGTCGGGCACCGGACGCAGCGCGTCGTCCAGCACGTACAGGGCGCGGTCGCCGAGCGCCTCGCCGATGGGGACACGGCGCTCGCCGTCGGCCGGGTCCGCCGGCACGTGCACGTCATGGACGGTCGCGGTGATCGTCGTCTCGGTCGGTCCGTACGCGTTGAGCAGCGGGACGCCGGTGAGTTCGTGCCAGGCGGCGGCCGTCTCGGGGTAGAGCCGGTCGCTGCCGGAGATCATCAGGCGCAGGGAGGCGGGGACTCCTGCGCCGGTCCGCAGCGCGGTGACGACCTCCTGGAAGTATCCGGCTGACAGGTTGGCGACCGTGACCCGCTCGGCCGCCAGCAGGTCGAGCAGCTCACCGGCGGCGAGCAGTGCGCGCTCCGGTACCACCAGGCAGGCGCCGGTGGTCAGGGCCGTCAGGACCTGCTCGACCGCCACGTCCACGGAGGGCCGGGCCATGTGCAGGACGACGTCCTGGTCGGTGATGCCGAACCGGGCGGTGGCGGCCTCGACGTGCCGGGCCAGCACCGACTCGGAGACGTGCACGCCCTTCGGGCGGCCGGTGGTGCCGGAGGTGTGGACGAGGTAGCCGGAGCCGCCGGCCCGGTCACCTCCCGCGTCTCCGGTGGCGGGTGCGGCGCGGGTGAGTCCACCGTGGGTCAGGAAGGCCGTCGCCCCGGCGTCCCGGACGATGAACTCCGCGCGCTCCGCCGGTGCGTCGGCGTCGACCGCCAGGTGGATCCCGCCGGCCCGCAGCACGGCGAGCAGTCCGACCACGTGGTCGAGGCGGTCCCGGCCGGACACGGCGACCACCTCGCCCGGCGCGATGTCCGCCGCCAGGGCTGCGGTCAGCCCGTCGAGTTCGGCGTAGGTGAGGGTCCGGCCCGCGGCGCGCACGGCGGGCCTGCCGGAATGGCGGCGTACGGCCGCCGCGAATGCGAAGGGAATACCGCGTGAGGACATGGGTTCACCCCGATGATGGAAAAGCCCGCGGAATGGGCGACGCGAGAAACGCTAGGTCGCGCGCACCCGGCGGACGGGCAGATGGAGAGGAAGAAGAAAGGCAATATCGGCGGCCCGCTCAGTCGCCGTCCGGATGCCAGACATCCTGCGCGTCGAGCGCGTCCGGGGCGTATTTCCCCAAGGCGCTGATCAGCAGCCGCAGTTCCATGGCGAGGCATTCCGTGAACCGGATCAGCCCCCGGTCCTGGTCCTCCGCCACCGCCAGCAGCGCGGCCCGGCCCAGGCCGATCGCCCGGGCGCCCAGTGCCAGGCTCTTGACGGCCCGGGTGCCCTCCCACATCCGGCCCGACACCAGCAGGCACGGCGGCGGATCGGCGGCCAGGCGCCGCAGGCAGGCGGCGAGCGGCAGTCCGACCCGGCCGGTGAAGGCGATCGGCGCCCAGCCGGTGCCGCCCTCCGCGCCGTCCACGGTCACCGCGTCCGCACCCGCGGCCACGGCCACCCGAGCCGCCTCGGCGACGTCCCGGCCGGGGTGGAGCTTGACCCAGATCCGGGCGCGGGGGAAGTTGTTGCGCATCAGCCGGACCTGCTGGCGCAGGATCTCCGCGGTGAACGTGCCGGGGCTGCTGGAGCGGAGCACGTACCGCTCGCCGAGGGCAGCCGTGTCCAGGCCGTACCGGTCGGCCAGCCGGGCCGCCGTCGCCGCGTCGAGCACGGTCATCCCGCCGAGCCCGGGCTTGGCGCCCTGCCCCGTCTTCAGCTCGAAGGCTAGGCGTCCGGAGTCCAGCAGGGGCCGGGCGGCGGGGTCGCTGTAGACCAGGTTCCAGACCTCGGCGTCGGCGTCCTCGGTGCTCTGCTGCACGGCCACCCCGCCGAGTCCGTCCGGGAGTTCGCCGCTGTAGGCGCGCAGCCGGCCGAGCAGGGTGGTGGAGGCGCCGTGGTCCGGGCCGTCGGGGTCCCGGGGGCCGGCCAGGCGGCCGTAGCCGTGCACCGGGACGACGTTCTCGCCGATGACCATGGGCAGTCCGAGGCGGCCGGCCTGGCGGCTGAGCGCGAGGCCGGGGTCACCGCCCGCGGCGCGGGTGGAACCGAGTGCCGACACGTACACGGGCAGTGCGGCGGTGAACCCACCGATTCCGGTGGTGAGTTCGACGTCGTCGTACATCGGCTCGCGGCCCAGCTCGATGAGTTTCTTCAGCCGCTCCTCCATGAACACGGGCGGGACCAGACGCATCCGGTCAAGTTCGTCCTCCGGACCGGCGGCCGTACCGGCGCCGAAGAGCACGCGCCCGTAGTCCTCGGCGGCCGGGAACGCGGCGGCCGCTCCGGTCCGGGCCCGACGGCGGACCTCGTCCTCGGGGAAGGCGGGGGCGACGGGGCTCACGGCGAGACCACCCCGGGCAGCTTGGGGAAGGCCGCGGCCTGCCACACCGCGTCCCGCCCCGCGACGTACCGGGTCAGCCGCTCGACGCCTATGCCGAATCCCGCGCTGGCGGGGACACCCTCGCGCACCAGGTCGAGGTACCAGCGGTACTTCTGCGGGTTCTCACCGGTCTCCCGCATCCGGGTGACGATCTGCGCGTAGTCGTTGGTCCGTTCACTGCCGCTGCACAGCTCGCCGTAGCCCTCGGGGGCGATGAGGTCGAAGTTGCGCAGCACACCCGGTTCGGTGCGCGACTCGCGGTCGTAGAAGCCGCGGGAGCCCTTCGGGTAGTCGGTGACGAAGAACGGGCGGGCGGTCTTCGCGGACAGCATCGCCTCGCCCGCCCAGTCGATCTCGGCGTCCGGGTTCTGGTCGTGTCCCACGGCCCGCAGTTCGGCGACCGCCTCCGTGTGGGTGAGCCGGCCGAACGATCCGCGCAGCAGCTCCGTGAAGGCGTCCACGTCCCTGCCGAGGGTTTCGAAGTCGGCGGGCAGCGCGTCGCGGGTGGTGCCGACCATGTGGACGACGAGGTCCTCCAGGAGTCCGGTGATCCGCTCGCGGTCCGCGCCGGCCACCTCCACGTCCAGCTGGTGGAACTCGGCGAGGTGCCGGTCCGTGTCGGTGGTCTCCAGCGGCTCCAGGCGGACGTTGGGGGCGATGCAGAAGATCTTGCCGAAGGCCAGCAGGGACGCCTGCTTGTAGAGGATGGCGCTGGTCATGAGCTTGTACCGGTGGCCGTAGTAGTCGATGTCCACCTGCTTGGAGCCGCGGCTGCCCGGGTCGGTGACCGGCCCGATGACCGGCGGCAGCAGCTCGGTGAACCCCGCCGCTGTCAGGTACTCGCGGGCTGCCGCGACCAGCCGGTTCTGGATGCGCAGGGTGCTGCGGGTGGCCGGGGAGGTGAGGTGGGCCCGCGGGTCGGGCAGGGAGTGGAGCAGGTCGTGGCTCATGGTCGTGGATCCCATCTGTCGGTCGTCTCGCGGTGCACGGGCGGGACGTGGTGAACGGTCTCGGCGCGGGCGCGCCGGTCGAAGGTCCGCTGTACGTGGGACAGGGCGGCCATCAGGCCGTCCGAGCCGAGGATCGGGGACCGGCCCCGCTCGGGCCGGGCGGGCAGCGGCATCGCTCCGGCGGCGGACCAGTACAGGCGGCCCTCGGCGTCCAGGCCGCTGCGGGCGCGCCCGGCGTTGTCCGGGTGCAGGCAGAACGGCACGTCGAGGTAGCCGCGGGCGAAGGCGGTGACCAGGGCGCGGCCGATGTCGCGGTCGAGGTCGAGGACGGCGTGGACCAGGGCGCTCGCCTCCGCGTGGATCCCGGTGTCCGGGGTGTCGTCCGCGCCGGGCACCGACGTGTCCGCGGCGGCGGCCGCGGCCGTCTCCAGCGCCCGCACGTTCTCGGCGACGGTGGGGATGCGGTGCGCCTCGGCGGTGGTCTTCACGATCAGCCGGGCGGCGCCGGTGCGGACGGCCAGCCGGGCCGCCTCCTGGAGGAGCAGCCGCGCCCCTTCGGGTGTCAGCGGGTACATCCCCATGTGCGCGTAGACGACGATGTGCCATTCGACGTCCGGCAGCAGTGCGGTGGCGAGCCGGGACAGCGCCTTGACCGACTCCTCGTCCTGGCGGGAGTTGGCCTGCTGCGCGTAGCTGAGGGAGACGCTGCGCAGCCCGTGCTGCCGGAAGAACAGGGCTTCCAGCACGCTGAGGGCGATCAGCAGCCCGGGCGGGCAGAGCTGGCCCATCATGCAGCCGCCGAACGTCTCCAGGTGGGGGTGGGCGCCGGCCTGCTGGGCCTCGGTCAGCAGTGCGCAGCTCCGTTCCCAGGAGGCCACGGCGACGTTGAGCGGGACCCGGCTGTAGGGCAGGCAGTACGAGACGGGGCCGCCCTCGGTGGCGTCGAGTCCGGCGGCCAGCAGCGCGGTCACGATCTGCTCCGGGCGGGCCGAGCCGTGCCGGACCTGCACCGGGAACGTGTCGTCCGCGACGTCCCGGAGCACCTGCCGGGTCACTGAGGGGTCGTAGGTGGTGATCGGGTACCCGTTGAGCGGCGCGCCCTGGGCGACGGCCCGGCGGGCCGCCACCGCGTCGTCGGTCCTGGTGTAGCTGTCGACGGTGATGGTGCCGACCGTGGTGGCCGCGGCGCCGCGGGTGGCCCGCAGGCCGTCGCGCATCCGGTCGGGCCGGCTCATCCCCATCCGGGGCTGCACCACCAGGCGGCCGCGGGCCTGCGCCCGGGTCACGAAGCGTCCGAACGGCACCGCCGGCGGGACCGGAGGGGCTGTCATACCGGTACCGCCCGGGACAGCGCGCGGACGAACGAGCGCAGTTCGTCGGGGGACGCGCTCTCCTCGAAGACCTTGTCGAAGCCGGCGGCGCGCAGCGTCCGTGCGACCGACCCGTCGTCGGCGCCGGTGATGCCCAGCTTGCCGCCGATCACCACCTGGGTGCGCAGCAGTTCGGGGCAGGCGCGGAGGCCGGGTATGACCCGCTGGGCGTCGATGAACCCGTGTCCGTTGACGCTGCTGAGGACGATCAGGTCGGGGGCCAGCCGCCGGCACTCGGCGATCAGTTCGGCGTCCGGGACGCAGGCGCCCAGATTGGTGACGCGGTGGCCGAGTTCTTCCAGCAGCAATTGCAGGAAGACCAGATTCCATGTGTGTGCGTCCGACGCCATGGTCGAGACGACGACGTCCAGGCCGACGCGCTCGGCCTTTCCCAGTTCCACGGAGATTCCTCGTTGGTTCAGTAGGGATGGGGAGGTGAGGGATGGGGAGGTGGGGGGAGCGGCGGAACGGCGAGGTGAGGTCGCGTCGCGGGTCAGGAGACCAGCGCCGCGGGGAAGGGGGTGCGGGGCAGCGGCTCGCCGGACACCTGGGCCAGGCCCGGGGTGGCGTACTGCTCCCGGCAGACCGTGCGGACGAGGTTGAGCACGGCGAACCGGGCCCCGTCCGGATCGGGGGTCAGCCGGAGCAGACCGCGGGAGAGGAGCTCGTGCACGGACTGGTGACAGTCCCGCGCGCTCCGGCCGCCCGCCGCGGCGGCCTCCTCCAGGGACCAGTCGGACGCCGAGTCCGACAGCAGTCGTACGAAGGCCAGCTGATCTGCGGTCAGCGAGCGCAGGGCCTCGTCCAGCGCCTCGCGCACGTCCCCCCGCTCGCAGTGCGTCACCGGCGGGGCGGCCAGCCCGAAGGGGGACGCGGACAGCCGTTCGGTCAGCCGCCGCGGGGACTCCAGCAGCGTCCAGCCGGCCGCGTACTCCAGTGCCCGGGGCAGCCCGTCCAGGAACGCGCAGAGTCCGGCGATGGCCAGGGTGTCGGACGGCTCCAGGGTGAGGCCGGGGCGGAGCCGGCGCATGTGCGCGAGCATCAGCCGTACGGCCGGCACCTCCGCCAGGTCCCCGGGTGCCGTGTCGGGGCCGGGTGTGTCCAACGGCGCCAGTGGGACGACCTGTTCACCGTCGAGCGACAGGGGTGACCGGGTGGTGATCAGCACCCGCAGGCCCGGCCGGCGGTCGAAGACCCGGTCCAGCAGGCTGTGGTCGAGACCGTCGTCGGCCCCGTCGAGCACCAGGAGCGCCGGCCGGTCGCCGGCGATCTCCATGGGGCCGTCGCCGCCGGTGAGCGCGGCCGGGGACAGCCGGTCGCCGCCGGTCGTCCAGTGCACCGGCCAGCCCTGCGAGCGGTGCGTGCGCCAGGCCGCCTCCAGGGCCAGCCGGGTCTTGCCCACCCCGCCCAGGCCGACCACCGACACCAGCCGGTCGCCGTCCCCGGTGAGGCAGTGCGTGAGCGCCGCGGTCTCCCGTTCGCGTCCGACGATCGCGGTGCGCGCCGCGGGCGGGGCCAGCGGCTCCTCTTCGGGCACCTGCCGGCGGGCCGCCGCCTCGAAGGCGGAGCGTGCGCCGCCGGTCAGCCGCAGCGCGTCGGCCACCAGCCGTACGGTCTCGTGCCGGGGCCGCCTGACCCGGCCGGCCTCCATGTCCCGTACCGCACGCACGCTCAGCGTCGCGTGATCGGCCAGACACTGCTGGGTCATTCCGGCGCGTTCGCGCCGGTATCTGAGCAGTTCGCCGAAGCCGGACACCGGCTGACCACCATCCATGCCGAGTTCCCTTCACATCACCACACCGAGATCGAGCCGAGGCCGGTTCTGGTCTCCGCCTGCAATGGATGGTGGTGGGAGCGGATATACGGGGGATCATCAGCGGTCCGCGGCCGTGGAGGCGCGGCGGTGATCGGGCCTCCATCCTGTGTAGATCGGACATCGGCAGTCTCGAAGCAGAACGAGGCACACGGCCTCACCGGGCTCCCCCCGGTACCCGAGACCCAGCTCCTGGGCCCGATCCCGAAGGCGGACGGCACCTGATGAAGGCACTCCCGAAGTCCCTGGTCCGGCGTAAGGCCGCGCTCCTGATCGCCACCGTCGGCTGTGCCGTCGCGCTGACCGCGGCGGTGTCGGCGGGCACCCACCCGGAGGCTCCGAAGCCCGCCCACGCCACCACCGTGCTCGCCGACGGCGGGACCCCGGACGAGTGGAACAGCACGGGCTGACCCGGGACGCCCCGCCCGTACGGGTGAGCGGCCCAGCCGGTCTCCGGCTGGGCCGCTCCGGCGTTCAGCGGGCCGGTCGGAGAGGGGGGTTCAGCCGTTCACGGAGTCGCCGGCGGATCCGCCAGCCGGACCGCGAGCCGCTCCGCCTCGTCGGCGTCGGGCAGTCCGAGGCGGGTGAAGACGGCGACCGCCTCGCGGGCCCGGGTCAGTGCCGTCGGCCGGTCGCCGAGGTCGGCGAGGGACCGGCCGAGCACCAGCAGGGCGTTGCCCCGTTCGCGGTCGGCGCCGAGTTCCTCGCACAGGGCCAGGGCCGCCGCCGCCTCGGTCAGCGCCAGGTCCGGCTTCCCCATGGTCCGCCAGGTGGCCGCGAGCCGGGACCTGACCTGCGCCTCGCGTCCGCGGATCCGGTAGGACGTGCAGGTCTCCAGACATCTGGTGTAGCTGGTGACGGCGTCCGGGTGGCGCTCCAGTTCGTGCAGGGCCATGCCGTGCACGTACCACGCGTACGAGGTGCCGTGCGGGTCCGCCACCCCCCGCAGTTCGGCCAGCACCTCCTCGCACATGGTCACGGCCTCCTGGGCGCGTCCACTGCGCAGCCGTGCCTGGGCGGCGTTCAGCCGGGTCACCAACTCGCCGGAGCGGTGGCCCAGTTCCCTGGCGAGTTCGATCGCCCGGTCGTAGGAGTCCACGGCGTCGGCGTACCGGTGCTGGAACTGGGCTATCAGGCCACGGTCGTTGAGGATCTGCCGCAGGATGACGGTGTCACCGGCCCGTCGGCAGGCTTCGGTGGCCAGCCGGGTCTGCGTCTCCGCCTCGGTGAGCTGGGTGTTCTGCAGCGCCGCGTTCCCGCACACGAACCTGGCCCGGCCCTCGGCCTGGTCGTCGCCCCGCAGTGCGGCGGCCTCGGCCACCACCCGGGCCGCGGTGGCCAGTTGCGCGTAGGGGATGTCCCGGCCGAACGGGGTGAGCGCGACCAGCAGGTCGGTGGCCGTGCGCAGCATGGGGGTGTCGCCGCCGAGCGCGAGCCGGGCGGCGGCGGCCACCGCGTTGGTGGTGCAGTCGAACTCCGAGGTCACCCAGGCACGGGCTTCGGCCAGGGTGGCGAAGCGGTGCCCGGGCGGGGTGCCGCCGCCGAGGATGGCGCCGACCGGGTCGCCGGGCACCATGCTCTGGAACGCCGCGCAGGCCACGTCGAGCAGATGGTCGAGGAGCCTGCCGAGGGCGGCGGTGCCCTCGGCGCCCGCCGTGCCGGACGGCTCGTCGGCGCGGTGCGCCGCGGCGGGGGCCGTCAGCTGGAGCGCGAAGGACCGGAGCAGGTCGTGGAAGCGGTAGCGGCCGGGCAGCGGCGCCTCCAGCATGGCCGCGTCGACGACCGACTCCAGCAGTTCCTCGGCGTCGTACTCGTCGAGTTCGAGGACCACCGCGGCGGCCTCCAGACCGATGCCGGGCCGGGCGAGGGGTGCGAGCAGCCGGAAGGCGCGGGCCTGGTCGTCCGTCAGCTGGCGGTATCCGAGTTCGAAGGCCGCCGCCACGCCCAGGTCGCCGGCGCGCAGTTCCCCGATGCGCAGCCGTTCGTCGGCGAGACGGACGGTCATGGCCTCGATCCGCCAGCGGGGGCGGGCGGCGAGCCGGGACGCCACGATCCGCACGGCGAGGGGCAGGTGCCCGCACAGGGCCACCAGGTCGGCGGCGGCCCCGGGTTCCTCCGCGACGCGCCCCGCACCCGCGATCGAGCGGAGCAGGGAGAGCGCCTCCTCGGTGTCGAAGACGTCGAGGTCGGTCTGCAGGATGGTGGGCAGACCGCTCAGCCGGCCCCGGCTGGTGATGATCACCCCGCAGTCGGCCGAGCCCGGCAGCAGCGGTCTCACCTGGGCGGGGTCGCGCGCGTTGTCCAGCATCAGCAGGATGCGGCGGCCGTCGAGTGTGGTGCGGAAGAGACGGGCGCGGTCCTCGGCGGCGGCGGGCAGGCTGTGTCCGGGAGTGCCGAGCGCGGTGAGGAAGCTGCCGAGGACGGCCGCCGGGTCGGCCGGTTCCAGGCCGTTGCCGTGCAGGTCGGCGTAGAGCTGACCGCCGGGGAAGTCGGGTTTGGCCCGGTGGGCGGCGCGGAGGGCGAGGGTGCTCTTGCCGATGCCGCCCATGCCGCTGATGGAGACGACGGGCAGGGCCACCCGGGCGGGGTCGGTGAGCGCGGTGCACAGCGCCTCGACCTCGCTGATGCGTCCGGTGAAGTCGGCTGCGTCGGCGGGTAGTTGGGCGGGCCGCAGGGGCATCGCGACGGCTGCTTCGGCCGGTTCGGCGCGTTCGGCGGATTCGGCGCGTCCGGCGGGTTCGTCCGCCTCGGCGACGACCCGTGCTGGCGCCGACCGGGCGGCCGTCGCGGCAGGTCCGGCGGAGTCCGTGGCCCGGTCCGCCGCCGGGGCCATCAACTGGGGGTCACCGGCGAGGATCCGGGCGTGCAGGCCGGTCAGTTCCGGGCCGGGGTCGATGCCCAGTTCCTCGGCGAGGACCTGACGCGCCCTGCCGAACACCGTCAGCGCCTCGGCCTGGCGTCCGGCGGCGTAGAGCGCCCGCATCAGGAAGCCGTAGGGTCTCTCCTGCATCGGGTGCTCGTGCGTGAAGGCGATGAGGTCGGGGATGACCAGCCCGTGCCGCCCCTCCCGGAGGCGGTGCTCGAAGCGCTGTTCCATCAGCGTGAGCCGCAGCGCGCCGAGCCGGGAGCGCTGCTGTTCGGCGAAGGGTCCCGGCACCCCGGCGAGGGGTTCGCCCTGCCAGAGCCCGAGCGCCTCGTTCAGCAGGCTGCCGCACTCGGCCTCCCGGCCGGCGTCCCGTGCCCGCAGGGCCTCGGCGGCGAGCGCCTCGGCGCGCACCGCGTCCACCGACGCGGGTGGCACGGTGAGTTGGTAGCCGTCGCGCAGCGACACCAGGAGTTTGGGCGCGGCCCGGTCCTCCTCCATGACCTGGCGCAGCCGCCACGCGTAGGTGCGCAGTGTGGAGAGGGCGGAGTCCGGGGGGTCCTCGCCCCAGACGGCGCTGATCAGTTCGTGCGCGGAGGCGCCCCTGCCCGACCTGAGCAGCAGGGCGCTCAGCAGCGCCTGCTGCTGCGGAGACCTGGTGGGAAGGGCCGTCCCGTTGCGGATTACCTGTACGGCCCCGAGCACGACGAACCGAATGCCCTCGGCCATTCCTCTCCCCTGACCCCCAGCCTCCCCGCCGGGTGCATCCCGAATGCTCTGCCAGCCGCAATTCACCCGCAAGCCGACTCACCGATTATCGAGATCTTTTGACCGAAAATAGCACTCATTTCTCGCCAGCGGCCGCGCCGGCCGTGGGTCGCGTGCTTCCGGGGTCTTCGAACCGGGCTCCGACCTGGTTCTTCGCCGGCGCCACGGGCCCGCGCGGGCATGCGCGGGCCTGCGCGGCCGCCGTTCACAGTGGCTCACGGACATCGGTGAAACGATGCCGCTTCCTCTTGACGCTCCTCGGCAACTTTCGTACATTGCCACCGCATTAACAGATTGAAACGTTTCAATTGCTTCCATCGCAATCACGTTCGCACTCACCGTTCCGCTTCGCCCGTCCCGTGTGAAGGAGTGCTCCGTTGGACAGTCAGCCCACACCCCCCACCCCCGGCTCGCGCACGCCCCACGAGGAGTCCCCGGTCAGCAGACGCGGCTTCCTCTCCACGGCGTCGGCGCTGACGGCGGGCGCCGTCACCGCGGGAGCCGTCGGCACGTTCGCCCAGCCCGCGCGGGCGGCCACCGGCACACCGGCCGCCGGGCCCGTCGGGCTGTCCCCGGCCCGCTGGATCTGGTACCCGGAGGGCGATCCGCGCTCCGGCGCCCCCGCCGGACACCGCTACTTCCGCACGGAGTTCACCGTCGCCGAAGGCGCGGTGAGCGACGCCCAACTCGTCGTCACCGGGGACGACTCGGTCGACGTGTGGCTCAACGGGACACCCCTCGCCGGCTCCCCCAGAGTCGCCGAGTCCTGGCGCGACGCCCTGTACGTGGACCTGCGGCCCGCCCTCACCGCGGGAACCAACACCCTCGCGCTGGCGTGCCGGAACGAGGGCGGCCCGGCCGGCGTCATCGGCCGGATCCGCGTGCTGGCCACGGGCGGCACGACCGATGTCGTCACCGACGGCCGCTGGTCGGCGGGCAAGGACGTGCCCGCCGGCTGGGAGCGGTCCGGCTTCACCGGCGAAGGCTGGCCGGCCGCCCGCGATCTCGGCGCCTACGGAACGGCACCCTGGTACTCCCGTGTCGCCGCTCCCGACCTCGCGGCCCCGTCCCCGCTGCGGGTGGCCGCCCGCAGCGTCGAACGTCGCGAACTCCCCCTGGGCGTGGACGCGGCCCGGCCGCGCTTCGGCTGGACCCTCGACTCGGCGGAGCGGCAGCAACGGCAGGGCGGTTACCGGATCCAGGTCTCCGCCGGGGCCGACGGCTCCGGTGACCTGTGGGACAGCGGCCGGGTCGCGTCCGACCGGCAGCTCGACATCGCCTACGCAGGCGCGCCCCTGAAGAGCCTGACCCGCTATTTCTGGCGGCTGCGGGTCTGGGACACGCAGGGCCGGGCGTCCGCGTGGAGCGAGCCGGCGTGGTTCGAGACCGGGCTGCTGGCGCCCGCGCAGGAGTGGTCCGCCGCGTTCGTCGGGCGGCCACCGGGACCGGACCTGTCCGGCGCCGACTGGATCTGGTACCCGGAAGGCGATCCGGCCTCCGAGGCACCCGTCGCGACCCGGTACTTCCGGCGCGGCTTCACCCTGACGGACACACCGGCCGCCGCGAGCCTGATCGTCACCGGCGACGACACCGCCGACGTGTGGGTCAACGGGACCCCGGTCA
Source organism: Streptomyces sp. NPDC001068 (assembly GCF_042897315.1). Classification (NCBI taxonomy): domain Bacteria; kingdom Bacillati; phylum Actinomycetota; class Actinomycetes; order Kitasatosporales; family Streptomycetaceae; genus Streptomyces; species Streptomyces sp. NPDC001068. The sequence continues at coordinate 397,839 of NZ_JBIAYD010000002.1, forward strand.
GCGCCTCGCCCCGGGTGACCGACTCGTGGAAGACCGCCGTGTCGGTCGACGTCACCCCGCACCTGAGGAGCGGCGCCAACACCCTCGCGGTCGCCTGCCGGAACACGACCGTCTCCCCGGCCGGGCTCATCGCCAGGCTCACGGTGAGCGGCGGACCGTCCCTGGTCACCGACGACGCGTGGCGGGCCCACCAGGACCCGCCCGCCGACTGGACGGACCCCGGGTACGACGACGGCGCCTGGCCCGCCGCCCAGGTGCTCGCCCCCTACGGCGGCGGGCCGTGGGGAGCGGGCGTCCAGGTCGTCGGGCCGGCCCCGATGCTGCGCAGGAGTTTCGACGTACGGGGTCCGGTCGCCTCGGCGCGGCTGCTGACCACCGCGCTCGGTCTGCACGAGACGCGGCTCAACGGCGTGAAGGTCGGCGAGGACGTCCTCGCCCCCGGATGGACGGACTACGCGAAGCGCCTCCAGTACAAGGTGTTCGACGTCACCGCGCACATCCGGCGGGGGGCGAACGTGCTCGGCGCCTGGCTCGGCAACGGCTGGTACTCCGGCAGCCTGGGCTTCGCCGGCAGCCGGCACTACGGCACCCAGCCGTACTACGGCGCGCAGCTGCTCCTCACCTACACCGACGGAACCACCCAGTCGGTGGTGACCGACCACAGCTGGCGGACGGCCACCGGCGCGATCACCGCTGACGACCTCTACCAGGGCGAGAGTTACGACGCGCGCCTGCACGTCGAAGGCTGGGACGCGCCGGGCTTCGACGACGCCGGCTGGGCGGCGGTCGCCATCCGCGACGCACCGGCCCCGCGGCTGGTGGCGCAGGTCGACGGCGGTGTCACCGTTCAGCAGGAACTCCGCCCGGTGTCGGTGGCCGAGCCCCGGCCGGGGGTGTGGATCTTCGACCTGGGGCAGAACTTCGCGGGCTGGAACCGCATCGCGGTCCGCGGGGACGCCGGCACCACCGTCACCGTCCGGCACGGCGAGGTCCTCAACCCCGACGGCACGCTCTACACCACCAACCTGCGGGCCGCCCAGGCCACCGACCGCCTCACCCTGGCCGGGACCGGGAGCGTGGAGACGTACGAGCCCCGGTTCACCGTGCACGGCTACCGCTACGTGGAGCTCAGCGGCCTGCCGTCCGGTTTCCGGCCCGACGCCACCACCGTCACCGGTCGCGCGGTGTGGACGGACGCCCGGCGGCCGGGCACGTTCGGCGCCTCCGACACACTGCTCAACAAGCTCCAGCACAACATCGTGTGGGGCGAGCGCAGCAACATGCTGTCGATCCCGACCGACTGCCCCCAACGGGACGAACGCCTGGGCTGGACGGGCGACATAGCCGCCTTCTGCGCGACCTCCACCTTCAACCTGGACACGCACGCCCTCCTCGCGAAGTTCGTGGACGACCTGGTGGACGCGCAGCAGTCCGACGGCGCCTTCACCGATGTCGCGCCCGCGGTGATCGGCGGTTCCGGCACGGCCGGCTGGGGCGACGCGGGCACGGTCGTCCCCTACACGCTGTGGCAGCGCTTCGGCGATCTCACCGTCGCGGACCGGCACTTCACGGCGATGGCCGCGTGGGTCGACCACCTGCGTGCCACCGCCGGTGCCGATCTGATCCGCGACCGGCAGACCTTCGGCGACTGGCTCAACGTCGACGACAACACCGCGCAGGATCTCGTCTGCACGGCCTACTTCGCCCGGTCGGCCCGCCTGGTGGCGCGGATGGCGGCCGCCACCGGCCGCGGCGCCGAGGCCACCGCCTACGGGCGGCTCGCCGACCAGGTCGCGGCCGCCTTCCGCGCCCGCTTCGTCTCGGACGACGGCACCGTCCGCGGCGACACCCAGACCGGCTACGTGCTGGCCCTGGCCTTCGAGTTGCTGCCCGATCCCCTGGCCCGGGCGGCCGCCGACCGGCTCGCCGCCGAGGTCGCGGCCCGGGACGGGCACCTCAGCGTCGGTTTCCTCGGAGTGGAGAACCTCCTGCCGGTCCTCGCGGACCACGGGCACGTCGACACGGCGTACCGGATCCTGCTCCAGCGCTCCTTCCCCGGCTGGGGCTACATGATCGACCACGGGGCCACCACGATCTGGGAGCGCTGGGACGGCATCCGCACCGACGGCTCGTTCAACGACCCGGGCATGAACTCCTTCAACCACTACGGCCTCGGGTCGGTCGGCGACTTCCTCTACCGACAGGTCGGCGGCCTCGGCCCGGCGAGCCCCGGCTACGCCTCGCTGCGCATCGCGCCGCGGCCCGGCGGCGGCCTGACCTCCGCGGTCAGCACGTACGACACCCCCTACGGGAGCGCGGCGAGCAACTGGGCTGTCTCCGGCGGCCGGCTGCGGCTGCACGTCACCGTGCCCGTCAACACCTTCGCCGCCGTCACCGTGCCCACCTCCCGGCCGGAGTCGGTCGCCGCCCCGGCCGAGGCGGTCCCGGCCGGCCCGGCCGCCTACCATCTGCCGTCCGGGCACTACTCCTTCACGGCGGACGTCTGACCCTCCCCACCGCACGCGGGGACGGACACGCGATCCGTCCCCGCACCGCCGTGGCGGCCCGCCGAAGGGTGCCCGTTTGAGAAGTGACAGCGATAAATCCGATGTACGTGAGCTGTTGGACTCGGCAATCGAGCCGGGGCACAGTAGGCACGTTCACCCCTCGAACGGTACGAAACCCACTGTCACCTGCGGAGACCCCCATGAACCACGTCGCGGATCCCGAGCGGTACAACGGCACGATGCGCTACCGGCGCACCGGGCGCTCGGGCCTCGACCTGCCCGTCCTGTCGCTGGGCTACTGGCACAACTTCGGTGACGACCGGTCGTTCGAGAGCCAGCGGGACATCGCGCTGCGCGCCTTCGACCTCGGTATCACCCACCACGACCTGGCCAACAACTACGGGCCGCCCTACGGCTCCGCGGAGACCAACTTCGGGCGGCTGCTGAAGCAGGACCTCGCGCCGTACCGGGACGAGCTGGTCGTCTCGACCAAGGCGGGCTGGGACATGTGGCCGGGGCCCTACGGGCAGGGCGGCGGCTCCCGCAAGTACCTGCTGGCCTCCCTGGACCAGTCCCTGCGGCGCACGGGCCTCGACTACGTCGACATCTTCTACTCCCACCGCCTGGACGCGGGCACGCCCCTGGAGGAGACGATGGGCGCGCTGGACACCGCCGTCCGCCAGGGCAAGGCGCTGTACGTCGGCATCTCCTCCTACGACGCCGAGCGCACCCGGCAGGCCGCCGCGATCCTGCGGGACCTCGGCACTCCGCTCCTCATCCACCAGCCGTCGTACAACATGGTGAACCGCTGGATCGAGACGGACGGGCTGCTGGACGTGGCGCAAGAGGAGGGCTTCGGCGTCATCGGGTTCACGGCCCTCGCCCAGGGCCTGCTCACCGGGCGCTACCTGGACGGGATCCCGGAGGGCTCGCGGGCCGCGGCCGGCACGTCGTTCGACACGGACTGGCTGTCGGACGACATGGTGGGCAGGCTCCGTGCCCTGAACGGCATCGCGGAGCGCCGTGGGCAGACCCTCGCGCAGATGGCCCTCGCCTGGGCACTGCGCGACACGCGGGTCACCTCGCTGGTCATCGGCGCGTCGCGCACCGAACAGCTGGAGCAGAACGTCGCGGCGCTGGAGAACCTGGAGTTCACCGCGGAGGAGCTGGCCGAGATCGACACGTACGCGATCGACGGCGGCGTCGACCTGTGGCACGACGCCCGCACCGGACAGATGGGCTGAGCCACCGGTGCGCCGGTCGGCGGGCGGCTGCCGCCCGCCGACCGGCTGAGGTCGCGGGGCCAACCGGCGGGTTCTGCCCGCCGTCCGCCGAGGCGTCCGCTCCCCCGGGGAACGCATCGACCGGGACATGCGAGGAGCGGAGCGCACATGATCCGGGTACTGGTGGTCGACGACGAGGCTTTGATCCGCACGGGGTTCACGCACATCCTCCAGACGGCGGACGACATCGAGGTGGTCGCCGCGGTACCCGGCGGGCAGGCCGTGCACACCGTGCGGGAGCTGCGCCCTGACGTGGTCCTGCTCGACATCCGGATGCCGGACGTGGACGGCCTCACGATCCTGGCCGACCTGCGCGGCCTGCCGGAACCCCCGGTGGTCGCCATGCTCACCACGTTCGACACCGACGAGTACGTGGCGACCGCCCTGCGTTCGGGAGCCGCCGGGTTCCTGCTCAAGGACACCGACCCCGAACAGCTGCCCTATCTGGTCCGCTCGCTGGCCGAGCAGGGGACCGTGCTGTCGTCCAAGGTGACCCGGCTGGTGGTGGGCGGTTTCCTCGACAACAGCGTCCGTGAGCCCGGCGCCATGCGGCTGACCGCGCGGCTCACCGAGCGTGAGCGTGCCGTGCTGGTCCTCATGGCGGAAGGGCTCGCCAACAACGAGATCGGCGAACGGCTGCACCTCAGTACCGGCACCATCAAGGGCCACGTGACCAGCGTGCTCGGCAAACTGCGGGTGGGCAGCCGGGTGCAGGCGGCCCTGATCGCCGAGCGTGCGGGCCTGCTCGCGCACGCCGACGACGAGGGCGTCCGGTGATCCGCCGGCCGTCGCGGCCCGCGCTCCTCGAACTCGCCCTCGTCGCGATCGCGCTGGCGGACGGATGGGCGCACGTCGACCTCGCGGACCGGACGACCACCGCCTGTGCGGTGGTCGGCGCCCTCTCCCTGCTGCTGCGTCACCGCACACCCCTGCTGACCTTCGCCCTCACCCTGCCCACCGGCCTGGTCACCGACGCGGTGGCCGCCCCCATGGTCGCGCTGTACACGCTGTCCTCGCTCAACCGCAAACGCCTGCTGCTGGGCGGCTGCGCGCTGGTCTACGCGATCATCGACTTCCTGCCGTGGCCCTGGTCGTCGCTGGACGCCACCGAGCTGTCCCGGACGAACAGCGTGTTCCACCTCAGCTACACCCTGGCCACCGCCGCCGCCCCGGTCTTCCTCGGGCAGCTCGTCCAGGCCCGCCGCGAGCTGTCGGTGCGGCTGGCCGACATCTCCGCGGCCCGCAGGCAGGAGCGGCTGCTGACCGCCCAGAGCGTCCTGGCGAAGGAGCGCGCGCAGCTGGCCAGGGAGATGCACGACGTGGTCTCCCACCAGGTCAGCCTGATCGCCGTACAGGCCGGCGCGCTCCAGGTCGGCGGCCGGGACGACGAGACGAGACAGGCCGCGGCGACCATCCGACGGCTGAGCGTGCAGACGCTGGAGGAGCTGCGGCACATGGTCGGCGTCCTGCGGGCTTCGGGCAGCAGACCCACCGAGCTCACCCCGCAGCCCTCCCTCGCCGACCTGGAACATCTGCTGGAGGCCGGCGGCATCGAGGCGAAGCTGGAGATCGACCTGCCCGAGGACCCTCCGCCCACGGTTCAGCGGGCCGTCTACCGGACCGTGCAGGAAGCCCTGACCAACGTGCGCAAACACGCCCCGGGCGCCACCGTGACCGTCCGGATCGGGCTCTGTGACGGCGTACTGCGCGCGACGGTCACCAACACGGCACCCACGCGGAGCGCGCTCGCCCTGCCGAGCGCCCACCACGGCCTGGCCGGCCTGGCCCAGCGGGCGGAGCTCCTGGGCGGCACCGTCACGTCCGGGCCGACGGCCGAGGGCGGCTACGAGCTGTGCCTGGAGCTGCCTCTCGAACGCGACCGGTGACTCGGCCGCCGCATCGCCTTCTGGCGTCTTCGCAGGTCAAGCGGGTGGGTCGGCCGGGTGGCCGGGTGGTTCGGACACCTGGCGGATGGTGCTGCCGGGGGGTGCGCAGCGATGGTGGAGCACATGAGACACGAGGTGCCGGCAGCGGTTCCCACCGTCTGCGGTCACGCTCGGCCAGGAAAGGGGTAACCCCATGTCGATCCAGCTGACGCTCCTGTGCGCGCCCGGCGGTGACCCCACCCAGGACCCGCTGCTCGGCGACGCCCACCTGAGCCAGGACGCCATGCACATGGCGGACGCGGCGAGAGCGGTGCTCTCCCCCGGCGAGCAGGCCGTCCGGGCGCCCTCGATGCGCTGCTCGGAGACGGCCGACGCCATCGGCCTGGTCGCGTCGTCGGAACCCATGCTGCGCGATCTCAACGTCGGCAGGTGGTCCGGTCGCACCGTGCGCGAGGTCGCCGCGGCCGACCCGGCCGGGTTCACCGCCTGGCTCACGGACCCGGACGCCACCCCGCACGGCGGGGAATCGGTGCGGCAGCTCTGCCGCCGGTCGGCCGAGTGGCTGGGCAGCGTGGCCCCGCACACCGGCCACGCGGTGGCCATCACCGAGGCGGCCGTCGTGCGGGCCGTGCTCATCGACGCGCTGGCCGTCCCCGCTCGGGCCTTCTGGCACCTGGCCGTGCCACCGCTGCGCGCGGTCTTCCTCACCTGGCGCGGCGGCGGCTGGGACGTCCAGTTCGGCGGGGTGTCGCCCCAGGAACCCCGGCGCCGCCTGCTCTCCCAGCGCACGCCCCTCGCGGCGGGCTGTGTCTGACCGCTGCTCTCCGGGTCCCGGGGACCGGATCGTTCCGAGCCGACGCCGGAACGGTCCGGTCCGCCGCGCGTGCGGCGCCACGGCCCCGAACCGGCCGCCGGGAACTTCGTGGATCCGCCATGTCTTGGCGTATCCGCCGACCTCGCCGCCGTGCTGTTCCGTCCCGTCCGAGTCGGTCCCACACTGGCGCAACGCCGCCGGATCGACGAAAGGCCAGCACGATGCCCATCTTCAACGACGGGATGTCCGAGACCGAGCCACCGGCCGACTCGGCCGTCACCACCGACGTCGTGGTGGTCGGATCCGGTCCCGCGGGCGCCTCCGCCACGCTGCTGCTGGCCTCGCTGGGCGTCGACACCATCATGATCACCAAGTACCGGTGGACGGCGAACACCCCCCGCGCGCACATCACCAACCAGCGCTCGATGGAGGTCTTCCGCGATCTGGGCATCGAGGAACAGGTGCTGGCCGACGCCACCGACCACTCGCTGGTCGGCGACACGGTCTTCTGCACCAGCATCACCGGTGAGGAGATCGGCCGCATCCGTACCTGGGGGACCCGGCCGGACCGCGAGGCGGACTACCGGCTGGCCTCTCCCTGCCTCACCGTGGACATCCCGCAGACGTACCTCGAACCGATCCTGGTCCGCAACGCGGCGCAGCGCGGGGCGCAGACGCGCTTCTCCAGCGAGTACCTGTCCCACACCCAGGACGCCGACGGCGTCACCGTGCGGGTCCTGGACCGGCTCACCGGGCACGAGTACAGCATCCGCGCGAAGTACCTGATCGGCGCGGACGGCGCCCGCTCCAAGGTCGCCGCGGACATCGGACTGCCCTTCGAGGGCGCGATGGACATCGCCGGCTCGATGAACATCACCTTCAAGGCGGACATCAGCCGCTACGTCGCCCACCGCCCGTCCGTCCTGTACTGGGTGGTGCAGCCCGGCTCGAACGTCGGCGGCATCGGCGCCGGGCTCGTGCGCATGGTGCGCCCGTGGAACGAGTGGCTGATCGTGTGGGGCTACGACATCTCCGGGGAACCCCCGGTCGTCGACGAGGCCGCCGCCGTGCAGATCGTCCGCAACCTCCTCGGCGCACCCGACCTGGAGGTGGAGATCACCGGCACCAGCCTGTGGGGCAACAACGAGATGTACGCGACGCGGCTCCAGCAGGGCCGGGTGTTCTGCGCGGGCGACGCAGTGCACCGGCACCCGCCGAGCAACGGCCTGGGCTCCAACACCTCGGTGCAGGACGCGTACAACCTGGCGTGGAAGATCGCGGCGGTGCTCAAGGGGCACGCCGGACCGGCCCTGCTGGAGACCTACACGGCCGAACGGGCGCCCGTCGCCGAGCGCATCGTCAAGCGCGCCAACAGGTCCAGCCGCGAGTTCGTCGACATCTTCGAGGCGCTGGGCGTGCTCGGGGCGCCGGACGAGGCGGCGATGACGGCGGCCATCGAGGAGCGCAAGGCCAACACCCCGGCCGGTGCCGCCAAGCGGGCCGCGCTGGTGCGCGCGATGGAGCTCAAGAACTACGAGTTCAACGCGCACGGCGTCGAACTGGGCCAGCACTACACCTCGACGGCCGTCGTCCCCGCCGGCGGCGAACGGCCCGCCCCGGCCCGCGACGCCGACCTCTACTACGAGATGTCGACCGTCCCCGGCGCGCACCTTCCGCACGCCTGGGTCGGGGACAGCGCGCACCGTCACGCGCTCATGGACCTGGCGCCGTACGGCCGTTGGACGCTGCTGACCGGCATCGCGGGCGAGGCCTGGGAGCGGGCGGCCGAGAAGGTCGGCGCGGAACTCGGTGTTCCGCTCGCCGCGGTGGTCATCGGCCCCGGCCGTGAGGTGACCGACCTGTACTACGACTGGGCCAAGCTGCGCGAGATCGACGAGAGCGGTGTGCTGCTGGTGCGGCCCGACAAGCACATCGCGTGGCGGGCCATGGAACTGCCGGAGAATCCCGACGAGCAGCTGCGTGCCGCGCTGCTCTCCGTCCTGGGAAGGGGCTAGTCCATGCGGTTCGTCCACGACACGCTGCCGCAGCGCGTGCGGTTCGCCTCCGGCTCGGCGCGGGAGGAGCTGGCCGCGGAGGTCGCCGCGCTCGGCGCCCGCCGGGTGATGGTCATCGCGGGCACCTCCGAACGGGAGTCGGCCGACCGCGTGACCGCGGGACTGCCGGTGGCGCACCGGCACGACGACGTCGTCATGCACGTGCCCGTCGAGGTCGCCGGGCGGGCCCGGGCTGCGGCCGCCGAACACGACGTCGACGCGCTGGTCAGCGTCGGCGGCGGCTCCACCACCGGCCTGGCCAAGGCGGTCGCGCTGACCACCGGACTGCCGATCGTGGCCGTCCCGACGACGTACGCCGGCTCCGAGGCCACCGCCGTGTGGGGGCTGACCGAGAACTCCGTGAAGACCACCGGCACGGACGCGCGGGTCCTGCCGCGCGCGGTCGTCTACGACGCCTCCCTGACGTTCTCCCTGCCGGCCGGCCTGAGCGTCGCCTCGGGTCTCAACGCGCTCGCCCACTGCGTGGACTCCATGTGGGCACCGCGGACCGACCCGATCGACCAGGCCCTGGCCGCCGAGGGCGTACGGGCGCTGCGCACGGGACTGCCGCTGGTCGTGAAGGACCCGGCAGGCCTGGACGGCCGGGAACAGACGCTGTACGGCGCCTACCTGTCCGCCGTGGCGTTCGCCTCCGCCGGATCCGGACTGCACCACAAGGTCTGCCATGTGCTGGGCGGCATGTTCAACCTTCCGCACGCCCAGACCCACGCGGTCGTCCTCCCCCATGTCCTCGCCTTCAACGCGCCGTTCGCGCCCGACGCCGAACGGCGGCTGGCCGCGGCCTTCGATGCCCCGACCGCCGTCGAAGGGCTCGCCGGGCTCCGCGAACGGCTCGACGCGCCGCGCTCGCTGCGCGAACTCGGCATGCCCCGGGAGGGCGTGGCGGCCGCGGCCGCGGCCGTGGTGGCCGCCGCGCCGCCGGACAACCCGCGGCCGGTCACCCCCGACGCGATCACCGAACTCGTCCGGAACGCCTGGGAGGGCCGATGAACGACACCCCCGCCGCCCGCAAACCCGTCCCGGCCGAGCAGCGGGAGCGCGAGGAGCGGATCACCCGCCAGGTGCTGGCCTCCTTCGACGGCTGCGAGGACCCCCGGCTGCGCGAGATCATGCGGTCGCTCGTCGACCACCTGCACGCCTTCGTCCGGGACGTCCGGCTCACCGAGGACGAGTGGACCCGGGGCATCGAGTTCCTCACCCGCACCGGTCACATCACCGACGAGCGCCGTCAGGAGTTCATCCTGCTCTCGGACGTCCTCGGCGCGTCGATGCAGACGGTCGCCGTGAACAACGAGGCGTACGGCGACGCCACCGAGGCCACCGTCTTCGGTCCGTTCTTCGTGGACAACAGCCCCGAGATCGCCCAGGGCGGCGATCTCGCCTTCGGGGCCGCCGGGGAACCCTGCTGGGTGGAGGGCACCGTCACCGACGACGCCGGAAACCCGGTGGCCGGGGCGCGGCTCGAGGTGTGGGAGGCGGACGAGGACGGCTTCTACGACACGCAGTACGGGGACGAGCGGCTGGCGGCGCGGGCCCACCTGTTCAGCGACGCCGACGGCCGCTACCGGTTCTGGGGGCTCACGCCGACGCCGTATCCCATCCCGTACGACGGCCCGGTGGGCGGGCTGCTGGCGGCGACCGGCCGGTCGCCCATGCGCGCCTCCCACCTGCACTTCATGGTGAGCGCGCCCGCGCTGCGCACCCTGGTGACGCACATCTTCGTCCGCGGGGACGAACTCCTCGACCGGGACTCGGTGTTCGGAGTGAAGGAGTCGCTCGTGAAGGACTTCGTGTCGCAGCCCCCGGGTACGCCGACGCCGGACGGGCGCGAACTCGGCGGGCGGTCCTGGTCCCGGGTCCGCTTCGACATCGTTCTGGCACCCGACGGCACGTGACCCTCCGGCCTCAGGATCCGGCGCGTGCCTCGCGCCGGACGTCGGTGGCGCGCAGGCCGTAGCGTTCCCTGAACCGGTGGGAGAAGTGGGCGGCCGACGCGAACCCGCAGCGCTCGGCCACCTCGGCCACGGTGGTCTCTCCCCCGGCGCCGAGCAGGGCGCGGGCCCGCTCCAGGCGGCGCTGCAGCAGGTGGCGCGGCACGCTGGTGCCGCCCGCGGCGAACACCCGGGACAGATGCCGTTCGCTGATCCCGATGCCGCGGGCGATGCGGGCCGCGGTGAGTCCCGGATCGGCCAGGTGGTCGTCGATGTAGGTCTTCGCGACTCTCAGATGGACGGCGGACAGGGCGGGGGCACGGCCGCTCGCGGCGGACACCAGCAGGTCGAGCACGGCGTCCTCGTCCACGTCCGCGGCGACGGCGGACTCCGGGGCCAGGGCCCGGCCGACGAGGGCGGCGAGGGTGCGCAGGTGGACGGCGTCGGCGTCGACGACCACCGGCTGCGGCAGGGCGGGCGGTGCGCCGAGCTCGCGCCAGACCGTGTGCGGGATCTTCACCGCGAGTTCCTCGAGGCCGTGCGAGAAGCCCCGGACGAAGGGCCGGTCGGCGTCGCAGACCAGCAGCTGTCCCGGGCGCAGCAGCCGTACGCCGTCGTCGCTGTAGAAGAAGGCGTCACCGGCCACGGTCAGGTAGCAGGCGACGGCGTCCGAGGGCACGCGGCGGATCTCGGCGTCGGGGCGCTCGACGACGTGCGGGCTGCCGAGGACCCGGGCGAGGTGTGCCCTGGGCAGCTGGAGGTTGATCTCCGTGGCCTCCAGGGCCGTGTCGTGCAGGGAGCGGCAGCGCAGCCCGATCAGGGCCTGGGCGTTGTGGTCCTCCCACAGGGCGATGCGTTCCGCCTCGGGGAGTCCGGCCGTGCTGAAGCGCACCGGTGCACTCGCTGTGCCGCTCGTCATCCCTCCAGCGTAGAGGGCGCGCCCGGCCGGTGGTCGGGGTCGTCGACACATTCCCTGATCACGGAGGCGACCTGTTCGGTGGCGGGGGTGGAGCGCCGGGCGTGGCTCGCGAGGACCAGGTCGACGGATTCCGTCCGGCTGAGGGGTACGTAGGCGACGCTGGCGAGGCGCAGGCTCTGCACCGGCGCGGGGACGAGGGCGACGCCGTGTCCTGCCGCCACGAAGACGACCAGGGTCGCCGTCTCGCCGACCTCCATCAGGGAGGCGGGCTGGAATCCGGCGCGCCGGCAGGCGGCCAGGACCCGGCCGTACATGGAGGACCGCGAGGAGTGGACGACGAACGGTTCGTCGGCGAGCGCCTTGAGCGAAACGCTGCTCCGGTCGGCGAGCGGGTGGTGCGAGGGGAGCACGGCGACCAGGGACTCGGAGCGCAGGGGTGTGGTGCGGATGTCCTCGTGCTCGGCCGGTCCGCGCAGGACCGCCAGATCGTAGACGCCGGTGAGCAGGCCGTCGACCAGGTCGGGGCTGAGGAGTTCGCCGCGCAGGTCCATGGTGATCCCGGGCAGCCGGGCCCGCACCGTGCGGGCGACCCGCGGCAGCAGGTCGTAGGTGGCGGTGCCGATGAAGCCGGTCGAGACCCGTCCGGCGTGGCCGCCGGCCAGCTCCGACATGTGCCGGCGGGTGCGTTCCTCCTCCGCGACCAGGGTGCGGGCGTGCTCCAGGAGGTGGTGTCCGGACTCGGTCAGGGCGACATGCCGGGTGGAGCGGGTGAACAGGGTGGTCCTCAGCTCCTTCTCCAGCTGTTTGATCTGCTGGGAGAGGGCGGGCTGGGCCACGTGCAGGCGGGTGGCCGCCCGCCCGAAGTGACATTCCTCGGCCAGCGCCAGGAAGTACCGGATCTGTCGCAGCTCCATGCCCCGATTCTATAAGACCGGCTTATCAATCCATACGGATTGGGTCTTGGACGCGGTGAAGTGCGCGCTCCTACCGTGGCCCCATGACCGACAGCTATCTCTACTCGGCGGTGCGAACCCCCTTCGGCCGCTTCCGGGGCGCCCTCTCCGAGGTCCGGCCCGACGATCTCGCGGCACAGGTCATCGGCGGGGTCCTCGCCAAGACCCCGGAGCTGGATCCCGGACGCATCGACGACGTCGTCTGGGGCAACGCGAACGGCGCCGGCGAGGACAACCGCAACGTCGGCCGGATGGCCGTCCTGCTCGCGGGCCTGCCCACCTCGGTGCCCGCGACCACCGTCAACCGGCTGTGCGGATCGTCCCTGGACGCCGCCATGATCGCGTCACGCGCCATCGAGAGCGGCGACGCGGACATCGTCCTCACCGGCGGGGTCGAGTCGATGACCCGTGCGCCCTGGGTGCTGCCCAAGCCCGGCCGGGGTTTCCCCGCCGGGGACGTCACCGCCGTGTCCACGACCCTCGGCTGGCGCCTGGTCAACGAGCGCATGCCCAAGGAGTGGACGGTCTCCCTGGGCGAGGCGAACGAACAGCTCGTCGACCGCTTCGGCGTCTCGCGCGAGCGCCAGGACGAGTTCGCGCTGCGCTCGCACACCCTCGCCGACCAGGCGTGGAACGCGGGGTTCTACGACAGCCTGGTGGTCCCCGTCGCGGACGGCGGGCGCACCCTGCTGGAGCGTGACGAGGGCGTCCGCGCCGACTCCGACCTGGCCAAGCTCGCCAGGCTCAAGCCGGCCTACCGCCCCGACGGGCGCATCACCGCCGGAAACGCCTCGCCGCTCAACGACGGCGCCTCCGCGGTGCTGCTCGGCTCGGCCGCCGCCGCCGACCGCATCGGCGTGGCCCCCCTCGCCCGGGTGGCGGGCCGCGGGGTCGCCGCGGTGGATCCGCAGATGTTCGGGTACGCGCCCGTCGAGGCCGTCAACAGGGCGCTCAAGCGGGCGGGCATCTCCTGGTCGGACGTGGACGCCGTCGAACTCAACGAGGCGTTCGCCGTCCAGGCGCTCGCGTGCGTGGACGCGTGGGACGTCGACCCGGAGATCGTCAACGCCAAGGGCGGGGCGATCGCGCTCGGCCACCCGCTCGGCGCGTCCGGCGGCCGGCTGCTGGGCACGCTCAGCCGCCGTCTGCAGGAGTCCGGCGAGCGGTGGGGGGTCGCGGCGATCTGCATCGGGGTCGGACAGGCCCTCGCCGTGGTCCTGGAGAACGTGGCCGGGAGCGACAGGTGACCACACAGCTGTGCGCCGACCCGGACGAGGCCGTCGCCGGGGTCCGGGACGGCGCGACGGTGCTCGTCGGGGGCTTCGGCATGGCGGGCATGCCGGTGGCGTTGATCGACGCCCTGATCCGGCAGGGCGCCACCGGCCTCACGGTCGTCTCCAACAACGCGGGCAACGGCGACACCGGGCTCGCCGCGCTGCTGGCCGCGGGACGGGTGCGCAAGGTGATCTGCTCCTTCCCCCGCCAGACCGACTCCTGGGTGTTCGACGGTCTCTACCGGGCGGGCAAGATCGAGCTGGAGGTGGTCCCGCAGGGCACGCTGGCGGAACGGCTGCGGGCGGCGGGCGCCGGCATCGGTGCCTTCTACTGCCCCACCGGCGTCGGCACGCTGCTCGCGGAGGGCAAGGAGGTGCGCGAGATCGACGGCCGCCTCCACGTGCTGGAGTACCCCATCCGCGGCGACCTGGCGCTGATCGGCGCCCATCGCGCGGACCGCATGGGCAACCTCGTCTACCGGAAGACCGCGCGGAACTTCGGTCCGGTCATGGCCACCGCGGCCACCACGGTCGTCGCCCAGGTCCGCGAGGTCGTCGAGACCGGCGCGATCGATCCCGAGACCGTCGTGACACCCGGCATCTTCGTCGACCGCGTGGTACAGGTGGCTGATCCCTCATGACACAGAACTCCCCGGCTCCCGGCGGTCAGGGCCCGCTGGGCAAGCACGACATCGCCGCCCTGATCGCCCGTGACATCCCGCAGGGCGCCTTCGTCAACCTCGGCATCGGCCAGCCGACCCTGGTGGCCGACCACCTCTCCCCCGGTTCCGGTGTGGTGCTGCACACCGAGAACGGCATGCTCAACATGGGTCCCGCCGCGTCGCCGGACCAGGTGGACCCGGACCTGACCAACGCGGGCAAGGTTCCGGTCACGGAGCTGCCGGGCGCCGCCTACTTCCACCACGCGGACTCCTTCGCCATGATGCGGGGCGGGCACCTGGACATCTGCGTCCTGGGTGCCTTCCAGGTCTCCGCGCGCGGAGACCTGGCCAACTGGCACACCGGCGCGCCCGACGCCATTCCGGCGGTCGGCGGGGCCATGGACCTGGCCATCGGCGCCAAGAAGGTCTTCGTGATGATGAACCTCTTCACCCGGGACGGGACACCCAAGCTGGTCCCCGAGTGCGGGTATCCGCTGACCGGTCTGGCGTGCGTGGACCGCGTCTACACGGATCTGGCCGTCTTCGACATCACGGCGGAGGGGGTGACGGTCCGGCAGACCTTCGGCATCGGCGTACCGGAGCTCACCGACCGGCTGGGCCTGCCGCTGCGGACCGGCACCACCGACTGACCGACGCCGGACCGGCTCGTCGCCCGGGTCCGCTCGTCGCCCGGCCCCGGCCGACGAGCGGGTCCGGGGAACTGCCCGCGGCGACGAGCGTCCGTGTCCGTGTCCGTGTCCGTGTCCGCCGCATGATCCGCCGGTGTGGGCGAAGCGAGCCGCGGTGATATTCAATGAGATGTGCGGTCTGGGATCTCGGGGCCCCGTCGCCGGGGCCGAGCACGGCACCGGCGCTGCGTCGGCGATTGCTGAGAGAGCGACATGGACGCCTCACCATCCTCCTCGTCGTCCTCGCCGTTCGACATGGTCAGCAGCGCCCTGGGGCGTTACGTCCCGCGTCGGGGGACGGAAACCGGCGCCGGCCGGGCTGAGCGCGGCGCGGGCCGGCAGGACCAGATCCTCGGGGTGCTCAACCTGGACCGGGGTCTGCGGGTGATCCGCTCCAATCTGGACGCCCCGGTGTTCGCCGGTCTGGACCCCGCGGCGGGGAGCCCCTTCGTCGACCTGCTGCCGCCGGGGGACGTACCGACGGTCACCCGGCGGTTGCGGCAGGTCCTGGAGACCGGCGAGGCGCATGTCGCGCGGATCCAGCGCCTGCGGCGCCGGGACGGGTCGGAACTGGTGGTGTCGCTGAGCATCCTGCCCGCCGCGGTGCCCGAGGAGGGCCTGACCGTCTCCGTGATCGCCATGGCCAAGCGGCTGCACCTGTACGCCGCCGAGACCGCGATCGGGACCTCCCTGGACATCGGCGAGACCGCCCAGTCCCTGGCCAGGTCCCTGCTGGCCTGGGGCGACGTGGCCGCCGTCGACCTCGATTTCACCGTCTGGACGGGCGAGGGGGTCCTCGGGCAGGCGCACGGGCGTATCCGGCTGCGGCGGGCGGCCCTGGTACCGGACCGCGCCTGGCCGGAGGGGTACGTCATGCCGGGCGAGGACCTTCCCGGCGACGCGAGCCGCCTGCTGGCGCGTGCGGTGCGGCGGGACGACGCCCCGCAGGCCATGGTCATCCCCGACCGGGAGGCCGTCGAGCGGGTCCTCGGCAGCCCGCGGCTGATCCGCGCCCTGGTGCCCGGTGACCGGTCGGCGGGGGTGGCGTGCGTCCCGCTGGTCCTGGACGGCGCGCCGCCCGTCGTACTCGGCCTGGCGGAGATCTGGCGGCGGGCCGACAGCCCCTTCCGGGACAGCGAGCTGTTCGACCTCCAGGAACTGGTCGCCCGGACCGTCCACCACGTCGACCTGGCCCGTCAGCACCAGCGCGAGCACAAGCAGGTGCTGGCGTTGCAGCGCCGGCTGCTGCCCCGTACGGGCGGCGCCACCATCGAGATCGCCAGCGTCTACCAGCCCGCGACGCCGGACAGCGCGGGTGTCGGCGGTGACTGGGTGAACAGCTTCCCGCTGCCGGACGGCCGGACCGCGCTGGTGGTGGGGGACGTCGTCGGACACGGCCTGGGAGCCGCGGCGACCATGGGCCAGCTGAGCATGGAGGCCCGCGCGCTGCTGTCGGCGGGGCTCGGACCCGACGAGGTCCTCCAGCATCTGGACGAGACCGTGACGCTGCTGGACGACACGGAGTCCGGGCTCGCGGCCGGCTACAGCGCCCTGGGGTCCACCTGCTGCATCGCCCTGTACGACCCGGTCGGCCACAGTCTGGCGCTGTCCAGCGCCGGGCACCTCCCCCCGGTCCTGGTGTCCCCGGACGGACACGCGAGCGTGCTGGCGATACGCCCGCATCCGGGTCTGGGCGCGGAGTTCGCTCTACGCGAGCCGTTCGACGTGCACACGTTCGACACACCTTCCGGATCGCTGCTCGCCTTCTACACCGACGGCCTGGTGGAGGACCCGGCCGTGTCGATCGACGACGGCATCGCGAGGCTGGCGGACGTGGTGTCCGAGGTGCACCCCTGGGACGCCCTCCAGCAGGCCGCACGGGACGTGGTCACCGCGCTGGCACCGGCGCACCAGCGCGACGACGTCACGCTGCTGCTGGCGCGGATGATCGGCCACCGCAAGGGCGACACCGCGACCTGGCGGCTGCCCGCCCGCGACGACGCGCCCGCCCGTGCCCGAGCGCTGCTCTCCGCGCTGCTGCGGCAGTGGCGGACCCGGGACGGCACCAGGGACAACGTGCTGCTCCTGGCGAGCGAGCTGGTCACCAACGCGGTGCGGTTCGCCACCGGACCCGTCACGGTCCGGCTGATCAGGGCCGGCCCGAGCCTGCTGTGCGAGGTGGGTGACACCGGGAACGGCCGGCCGCGACTGCGGCGGGGCGGGCCCTACGACGACAGGGGGCGCGGCCTGTACGTCGTACACAGGCTCTCCACCCGGTGGGGCGTGCGCTGGACGGACACCGGCAAGGTGGTCTGGGCGGAGGTCGCGACGTGACGCGTGTGCGCGGCGCGGGTGACCCGGGCCCGCGCTACAGCCACTCGCCCTCCAGGGCGGTCGCGCTCAGGCCCGGCGCCGCCGCGTACAGGACGGTGCGGCCCCCCGGCTGCTGCCCGGCGTCGTACGCCCGCCGCATGATGTCGAACACGGCCGCGCCCCCGCGGTTGCCGCTGCGGTAGCTGTCCCGGCTGAACTCCAGCAGGCCGGCGGGCCACGTGTCGGGCATCGTCTGCTCCATGTACTCCAGCACCCGGGTCCCGCCGGGGTGCGCGAGCAGCACGTCGGGGTGCCAGGATCCGGCGTCGTCCCGGTAGCGCAGGCGCAGCCACTCCCACATCGCGGTGACCGTCTCCTGCACGGCGCGCGGCCCGCGCCGGTCCATCACGAAGTGGGTGCCGTCCGCCCTGGTGTCGAGACGGTGCAGGTCCTGGGTGCCCGGCAGGGTGTGGTGCCAGGCGGCGTCCAGCCGCAGCGCCGACTCGGGCCGCCGGCGGCCGGTGACCACCGCGGCGACCGCGGTGTCCGCGAACAGCAGCCGGACGATCAGGGACTCCAGGGTGTCGTCCGCGGGCTGGTAGGTCGTGCTCAGCGCCTCCGAGACGACGACCAGGACCACCCGGTCGGGGTCGGCGGCCACCAGATCCGCCGCCAGCGCGAGCGAGCGGGTTCCCGCGACGCAGGCCCACTGCGTGGCCGGCAGCAGCATCACGTCGTCGCGGAGCCCGAGCCGGTTGGCCAGGGCGACGTCCAGGCCGGGCAGCGCCGGGGTGGTGGAGTTGCTGGTGATCAGGCAGTCGACGTCCGAGACGTCCAGAGCGGCGATCTGCAGGGCTCCACGCGCCGCGTGCTCGCCGTAGGACTGCACGGCCTCCCAGGCCGGCGCGGTGCGCTCCTGCACGGTCTGCGGTGCGGGTATCGCCTCCAGCGCGGCGATCGCGCGTTCCACGTCCCGCGGGCTGAACCCCTCGCGTGCCAGGGCGTCTTGGGCCGGCGCGCGCCGACGGCCCCCAGCCCGCCGCCCCCGCCCGGCGCCACGGCGGCCTCCAGCGGCAGCATCCACCCCCGGGTCGCGATGCCCGTACTGGCCGCGATGCCGTCGGTCCGCGGCGCCCAAGCCGCATGCGGATGCCGGTCGCGCACCTCCGCCACGATCTGGCTGGTTTCCACGGTGTGCTCGCCGTGGATCACGGCAGGAGGACAAAGGAAAGCGGACATAACGCATCCTTCCGGGATGATTGGGGAGGTGAATCGCCGAACGCTGTGCCGTGGGTCACTTCAGGACCGCGCACCCAAGACGTCGGTGACGGGCTCCAGTTCGGGAGCCGGTCGGCGCACCGAGCTTGACCGCCAAAGGGACATTTACGCTGTGATGCACACAACTCAGACCGACTTCGGTCGGCGTGACAAGTCACACACCCCGCGAGCGGACGTGCTCCGGGCCGCCGCCGGGGCCGGGTCTGACGCGCCGTCAGTCCACTGACGCCACCCCGGCGGGCGCGCCGGTGATAATCGGCACGTGAGCGGTGATGAGTCCACTGAGGCGTCCGAGGGGCCGGCCACGCGGAGCACGACGCGCTGGCGCTCCTTCGTGCAGACCGAGACCGGCAGTGCCGTCCTGCTCCTCGGCGCGGTGTGCGTCGCGCTGCTGTGGGCCAACCTCGGCCCGCACTCGTACGAGGCCGTGTGGCAGGCGCACTTCACGATCGGCTTCGACAGCGCGCATCTGTCGCTGACCCTGCACGAGTGGATCAACGCCGGGCTGATGAGCCTGTTCTTCTTCGTCGTCGGTCTGGAGGCCCGGCACGAGTTCGACATGGGGGAACTGCGCGACCGGCGCTGGCTGCTGCTGAGCGCGGTGGCCGGACTGGGCAGCATGGTCGTTCCGGCCCTGGTCTACCTCGCCTTCAACGCGGGACGGGACTCGGCGCACGGCTGGGGCGCGGCGATGTCCACGGACACCGCCTTCGCGCTGGGCATCCTGGCCGTGCTCGGATCGCGGCTGCCGGCCTCCCTGCGGGCGTTCGTCCTGTCCATCTCCGTCGTCGACGACCTGGTCGCGCTCCTGGTGATCGCGGTCTTCTACAGCGACGACATCCACCTGCCCGCGCTGCTGGTGGCCGTGGGCACCCTGCTGGTGATCATGCTGTTGCGGCTGGCACGCGTCCGCAAGGGACGCTACTGCGCCATCCTGTCGGTGGTCGTGTGGGTGGCGCTGCACGAGGCGGGAGTGGACCCGGTCGTGACCGGACTGGCCGTCGGCGCCCTCATCGTGGCGTACCCGGCGCCGCGCGAGGACCTGGAGCAGGCCAGTCGTCTCTTCCGGCTGTTCCGGGAACAGCCCACACCCGAGTTGCAGCGCTCGGCCGTACAGGGCCTGACCGCGGCGATCTCCCCCAACGAGCGGCTGGAGCAGAAGTTCCTGCCGTGGGTGAGCTTCGGCATCGTGCCGCTGTTCGCGCTCGCCAACGCCGGGATCGAACTCAGCGGTGCGAAGCTGGCCGGCGCGTTCACCTCGCCGATCACGCTGGGCATCGTGTGCGGCTGCGTGGCGGGCAAGGTGATCGGACTGGTGGGGTCCATGGCGGCGGCACGGCTGCTCTCCGGCGGGAGACTGCGGCCCGGAGTCGGATGGGGTTCGGTCACCGCCGGCGGAGCGATCGCCGGAGCCGCCTTCACGGTCTCCCTGCTGATCGCCTCGCTGGCCTTCCGGGGCAGGGAACTGGACCAGGCGCGCATCGGCATCCTGGCCACGCTCGTCGGCGCGTTCGTGGCGAGCTGGGCGGTCACCGGTGCGATCAACCTGCTGCCGGCCGCCCGCCGCGCGCGGGCCCTGCTGGGCGACACCGATCCGCTGACCGACCTCGCGGTCGCCGTCGACGCCCGCCACGACCGCATCCGCGGACCCGAACGGGCGGCGGTCACCCTCGTGGAGTACGGCGACTTCGAGTGCCCCTACTGCGGCCAGGCCGAGGCGGTGGTGCGGGAGTTGCTGGGCACGGACGCGGACGTCCGCTACGTGTGGCGGCACCTGCCGCTGACCGACGTCCACCCGAACGCACAACTGGCGGCGGAGGCGTCGGAGGCGGCCGCCCGCCAGGACCGGTTCTGGGAGATGCACGACCTGCTGCTGGACCGGCAGGACGCCCTCGGCGGACGCGACCTGCTGCGCTACGCGCGGGAACTCGGGCTGGACGTGGAGCGGTTCCGGCGGGACCTCGAACAGCACCGAGGCGCCGACCGGGTGGCGGAGGACGTGGACTCCGCGGACCTCAGCAGCGTCTCCGGCACGCCCACCTTCTTCGTCAACGGCCGCCGCCACCACGGCGCCTACGACATCCAGACGCTGGCCGCCGCCGTCGACCACGCCCGGCAGCGCGCGCTGGCCGACGCCGCGGGTACCGGCCGGACCGGGCCGCCGGCGGACTGAACGGGACGGCGCCGGCGCGCGTCGGCGCCCGCGGACTCGACGGCACCCAGCCGGCACGCGTCGGCGCCCGCCGACCGGACGGCACCCAGCCGGTGCGCGTTCACGGCCGCGGACTCGACGGAACCCAGCCGGTGCGCGTCCGTGCCCGGGACCGCAACGCGAGGCCCGCCCGCCGGGGGCCGGCGGGCCTGCGCCCGCGCGGGTGACTCCGTCGTGCCCACCGCGCGGCAGCCGGGACCGGCCGGGCGGACCTGATGATCATCTGGGTGTGACGACCTCTCACGGCCCCCGCGCCACGCACCCCTCACGCCGCACGGCGCTCTCCGCCGGACTCGGCGCCCTCTCCCTGCTCTGCCTCGCGTCCCTGTCGGCCGCGCCGTCCGCCGCCGCGCACGAGAGGCCGGCCCCGGGCGCGCCGCGGCCGATGACGGCCGCCGAGGCGCGTACGGCCGCTTACCTGGAGTCGATCCGCAACGACCCCCGGCTGCTGCGCGGCTTCTTCCGGCACCTGCCCAAGGGCGGCGACCTGCACAACCACCTCTCCGGGGCGGTCAGGACCGAATACCTGATCGAGCTGGCCGCGGAGGACGGGCTGTGCGTCGACACGACCACGCTGACCGCCGTCGTACCGCCGTGCGGTCCCGGCACCCGGCCGGCCGCCGACGCCCGCACCGACGACGACTTCCACGACGCGATCGTGCGCGCCTGGTCGATGCAGGACTTCCCGCCGGACCAGAGCGGCCACGACCACTTCTTCGACACGTTCAACAAGTTCGGCGAGGTGCCCTGGCGCCATCGCGGCAAGCTGCTGGCCCAGGTCGCCGACACGGACGCGGCGCAGAACCAGTTCTACCTGGAGACCATGGTCACCCCCGCCTCCGACGGCGCCCGGCAGCTGGCCGCCGAGGTCGGCTGGGACCCGGACCTCGCCGCGCTGCACGCCAAGCTCGTGGCGGGCGGCCGGCTCGACAGGGTGGTGGCCGACGCGCGCAAGGAGGCGGACGACGGCGACGCCGAGTTCCGTACGGCCGCCCGCTGCGGCACCAGCCGTCCCCGTCCCGGCTGCGGCCTGACCGTCCGCTGGATCTCGCAGGTCAACCGCGGCAGTTCACCGGAGCGCGTCTTCACGCAGCTGGCCCTCGGCATGCGGCTCGCCGAGCGCGATCCCCGGTTCGTCGCCGTCAACCTCGTCCAGCCCGAGGACTGGGACAGCTCGCTGGAGAACTACAGCCTGCAGATGCGCATGATCAACTATCTGCGCACCGTCTACCCCGAGGCGCACGTCACCCTGCACGCGGGTGAGCTGTGGCCCGGCCTGGTCAAGCCCGAGGACCTCAAGTTCCACATCGCCGAGGCCGTGAACGTCGCCGGCACCGAGCGCGTCGGCCACGGCGTCGACCTGGTCCACGAGGACGGCTGGCAGCAGACGGCGCGGACGATGGCCGCCCGCGAGATCGCCGTCGAGGTGCCGTTCACCAGCAACGCCCAGATCCTCGGCGTGCGCGGCGCCGACCACCCCTTCGAGACCTACCGCTCCTACGGCGTGCCGGTCGTCCTGGCCACCGACGACCCGGGCGTCTCCCGCGTCGACGTCACCCACGAGTACCAGTACGCCGCCCAGACCTACGGCCTGACCTACCCGGAACTCAAGGACCTGGCCCGCGCCTCCCTCGAGTACGCCTTCCTGCCCGGCCGGAGCCTGTGGCGGGGCAACCCCACCCGCGAGGGCTACCACCCGGCGACCGCCTGCGCGGGTCAGCTGCCCGGCAGCGGCCGGACCCCAACCGCGGAGTGCCGCCGGTTCCTCGGCTCCAGCGCGAAGGCCGCCGTCCAGTGGCGACAGGAGGCCGCCTACGCCACCTTTGAGAGGTGAGTCCAAAAGTTCCTAATTCCGGCTGAACAGGTGTCGGGCGCCGCATGCCGAGTGATGCATGTGTCGCCCGGACCGATCAGGACGAAGGGGTGCAGGCGGCACCGTGCTCACCGCGTTCATCAATGCCTTCAAGACGCCCGACCTGCGTAAGAAGCTGCTCTTCACGCTGGGCATCGTCGTGCTCTACCGGGTCGGCACCCACGTCCCGATCCCCGGTGTCAACTACCGGGCGGTCCAGACGTGTGTCAGTGAGGCGTCCGGAAACCAGGGCCTGTTCGGTCTCGTCAACCTCTTCAGCGGGGGCGCGCTCCTGCAGATCACGATCTTCGCGCTCGGCATCCTGCCGTACATCACGGCCAGCATCATCCTGCAGTTGCTGACGGTCGTGATCCCGCGCCTGGAGGCGATGAAGAAGGAGGGCCAGGCGGGCACGACGAAGATCACCCAGTACACCCGCTACCTGACGGTGGCCCTCGCCGTCCTCCAGGGAACGGGCCTGGTCGCCACCGCCCGCAGCGGTGCCATCTTCTCCGGCTGCTCGGTCGCCTCCGGCATCATCCCCGACCGGTCGATCTTCACGACCATCACGATGGTCGTCTGCATGACCGCCGGCACCGCCCTCGTCATGTGGCTCGGCGAGCTGGTCACCGACCGCGGCATCGGCAACGGCATGTCGATCCTGATGTTCATCTCGATCGCCGCCTCCTTCCCGTCCGCGCTCTGGGCCATCAAGAAGCAGGGCAAGCTGGCCGACGGCTGGATCGAGTTCGGCGCCGTCATCGTCGTCGGCCTCGCCATGGTCGGCCTGGTGGTCTTCGTGGAACAGGCCCAGCGCCGGATCCCGGTCCAGTACGCCAAGCGCATGATCGGCCGCAAGTCGTACGGCGGCACCTCGACCTACATCCCCGTGAAGGTGAACCAGGCGGGCGTGATCCCGGTCATCTTCGCCTCCTCGCTGCTGTCCATCCCCGCCCTGGTCGCCCAGTTCTCCGGCGGGGACTCCGTCTGGAAGCGGTGGATCGCCGAGAACCTCACCAAGGGCGACCATCCGATCTACATCGCCCTGTACTTCCTGCTCATCGTGTTCTTCGCGTTCTTCTACGTCTCCATCTCCTTCAACCCGGAGGACGTGGCGGACAACATGAAGCAGTACGGCGGCTTCATCCCGGGCATCCGGGCCGGGCGGCCGACCGCGAAGTACCTGTCGTACGTGCTGAACCGGATCACCTGGCCGGGTTCGCTGTACCTGGGAGTGATCGCCCTCGTCCCGACCATCGCGCTGGTCGGCTTCGGGGCGAGCCAGAACTTCCCGTTCGGCGGCACCAGCATCCTGATCATCGTGGGTGTCGGCCTGGAGACCGTGAAACAGATCGAGAGCCAGCTCCAGCAGCGCAGTTACGAGGGCTTCCTCCGCTGACCGAGCGGCCTCACCGCAACAAACACCGTCCCGTCACCGAAGGAGCGGCCATGGGTGGGACCGAACCGATCAGCGCCGAGGGCCGTCGCGCGCTGGAGCAGCAGCTCGCCGATCTGCACGCCGAGCGGCAGGACGTGGCGGCGACACTGTCCGGCGACGACTCCCCCGGCGACCACGCGGACCAGGCCGACGAGTTGCAGCGCGCCGACGACCTGCGGCGCCTGGACGCGCGCATCGAGGACATCACCCTGCGGCTGCACCAGGCGGCGGTCGCCGCGCCGGCGCCCGCGGGCGTGGTGGGTGTCGGCTCCACCGTCACCGTGCGGTTCGCGGACGGCGCGGTGCAGAGTGTGGCGATCGGCGAGATCGCCTCGGCGGACGACGAGAACCTGGTGACGG
Organism: Streptomyces sp. NPDC001068; assembly: GCF_042897315.1. Taxonomy (NCBI): domain Bacteria; kingdom Bacillati; phylum Actinomycetota; class Actinomycetes; order Kitasatosporales; family Streptomycetaceae; genus Streptomyces; species Streptomyces sp. NPDC001068. The sequence continues at coordinate 422,285 of NZ_JBIAYD010000002.1, forward strand.
AGGACAGCCCGCTCGGACGCGCGCTGCTGGGACACCGCGTCGGCGACACCGTCCGTTTCGAGACGCCCCAGGGCAGCACGGAGGCGACCGTCGTGTCACTCGACGGCTCCTGAAGGGGGTGCCGAGGGTCCCGCCCGAAGGTCGCGCCGCGCTGCGCGCCTTCTCGCGAAGGGACGGGACCGTCCCGACAGCCCCGCTGCCGCCCGCCGTGCCTCGCGTCCACGGCGGGCGGCAGTGCGTCCACGGCGGGCGGCAGCGCCGCGTGTCGGGTAACCGGGAGCGGATCTTCACCCATCCGCGTGAACCCGTACCAGCGGGCCGCCGCCCCGGCCCGTCGTTCGGTGAGGGGAGGGCGGGGCCGGACGGGTCACTCCCGACCGGCGTCCGGTGCGACGGGGACCGGCTGCTCGCCCGGTGCGGGCGGCTCCTCGCGTCGAGCGGTGGTGAGTCTGCCGCGCAGCGCCGCACAGTTGGCCGTGGCGCGCCGCACGGTGTCGGCGACGCGGGCCGGGGTGTGCGCGCGGAGGTAGCGGCGGGCCCGGATGTGGGCACGGTCCATGGCCAGGTGGGCCTTGGCGCCTGCCTCGGGGGGACCCAGGTCGTCGGTGAGGGATATCTCGACGCCACCGTTGTACGGGGCGGTCAGGTTGTACAGGAAGGTGGTCAGGGCCGCCAGGCACGAGCCGAGCACCACTTCGAGGGCGATGACGGTGAACGCGATGGTCAGGAACGTGCCCAGCCGGGGCAGGGAGTCCGGCGCGAGGAGCGCGGCCAGGCCCCAGGCGGCGACCGAGGCCACGACGGTGAGGACGCCGAGACCGCCGAGGAGCAGGAAGCTCATGGCGGTCACGGACCAGGGTTCCGCCTCCGCGACGCGCATGCGCATGCGCATGGTCCGTGCCCGGGGTGAGGAGCCGCGGGCGGGGCGGCGCGGGTCCGCGTCGCGGGCGACGGGTGCGACCGGGCCGCCCACCGCGTCGGAGGCCTCCCCGTCGGCCCGGCCCGCGTCGCCGTCCCGGTGATCCGTCACGGTCCCGGCGTCGACGGGCTCGATCGGCACCGTCGGCTCGCCGTCGGTGGGGTGGCCCGGGACCGTGGGCTCGCCGTCGGTGGGGTGGCCCGGCGCGGTGGGCTCGGTGCCGGTCGCGCCGTCCGGCACGGTCCCGGCGCCGGTGGGGCGAGGCGGCGCGGTCGTCGGTGGCGTGGGGCCGGAGGGGGGCGAGGCGTCCGCGCGTTCGGGCGGCGCCACTCGCGCCGCACGGCGTGCGGCCCCGGCCCCGGCGTGCCCGGCGTGTTCCGTGAGCCCCGGGCCGGTGGTGGAACGGGGCTCGTCCGTGGTCGTGACGGTGCCCTTGAGCCCGGTCGTCGCCCGCTTGCGGGAGGTGTTACGGGTCCTGCGCTTGGCGCGACTCATGCGTGTCTCCCTGAGTGGCCCGGCGGTCTCACAGGGGCTCCTCCCGCATCGGACGGGCCTCCGTCGACCGCCCGGCGGCCGTTGGGGGCCTGCTGGTCGTTGTCTTCGACGGTATGGGCTCCCGCGTGACCCTGCACTCCTGGAGACTCGCGCGGGCCGCTCAGGCGCTGTGGACCCCGACCTCGTACAGCGAGTAACCCCAGTCGGTGCCACGGCCCAGGCCGTGCACCCGCACGTAACGGGCCGGGGCACCGGCGAACCGGGCCGTGTCCAGGCCGCCGTCACCGGACGTGGTGGACCAGGCCGTCGTCCAGTTCGCGCCGTCGGTGGAGAGCTCGATCCGGTACGACCTGCCGTAGGCCCGCTCCCAGTCCAGCGTCACCCGCGACACCAGGTGTGTGGAGCCCAGGTCGACCTGCCACCACTGGTCGTCGCTCCAGTCGCTGGCCCAGCGCGTGGTGTCGTCGCCGTCGACGGCTCTGCCCGGCTGGTAGCTGGTGAACGGGTTCCACTCGGAGGAACCGGCGCTCGCCGGCCGTCCCGCGGCGAGGTTCACCGAGGCCTGGTGCCGCTCCGTGGCCCCCCAGGTGCCGAGGTAGGACTCGGCGCCCCGGAACAGGTCGTTCACCACGTCCTGGCCGCCGACCCGCCGGATGTCCTCGATCCAGTCGGGGACCATGCCGACATGGGCCGCGCCGTCGGTGTTGATGTCGAAGGTGCGCTCGCCGGAGGTCTGCCGGTCGATGACCGAACCCCCGTCGACGCTCCGGAAGGGGTACGTCACCTTGTTCGCCGCGTCCGCGCCGCGCGGGGCGGGGTGGTCGCCGATGCCGTTGAAGTCGGTGCCGAAGCCGTAGCCCACGCCGTACCGGTCGCGCAGCGCCCTGGTCCGCGCGGCCTCGGCGACGAACCCCTCGGAGCCGTGCATGTACTGGGCGACGAAGCCGCCGAGGCCGTAGACCCGGCCGGTCCAGTCCAGGTCCATCCAGCTGTGCGAGGAGATCACGCCGGGGTAGGACTCCGATTCGAGGATGTCCAGCGCCTGGCCGACGGCCTTGACGCCCATGTGGTCGATCTCCAGCATCATCTTGCGTTTCATCATGCCGCGTACCGCGTACTCGCCGAGCGCGGTGAGGCCGCGCTTGTTGCACTGCGCGTCCGAGTCGTACGCGGGGACGGTCACGCCCGCCGGGAGGTCCGACTCGGCCTTCGACGAGGCGTTGCCGATGGGGTTGTCGTGCTGCGGGCCGGTGCACTTCTCGGTCTGCCAGAACGTGCCGGTCGACAGGAACTGCCCGACGTTGATGGCCGTTCCGAGGCCGCCGGAGTCGAAGCGGACGCCGCACAGCGCGTTGTCGAACTTGTGGCACAGGAACATGGAGCGCACGCCGAGCGCGTACAGCTCGTCCAGCCCCTTGTCGATGTCGGCCTTGCCGCACTGCGGGACGTCGAGGATCTGCTTGCAGCCGAAGGGTTCCGAGGTCTCGACGCCCAGGACGACGGCCAGCTTGCCCTGTTCGATCACCGCACGCGCCTGTGCGCTGTCGGTGACGATCCGGAACCAGCCCTTTCCGGTGCCGCCGTACATCCGGTCGACGTAGGCCTGGAGGTCGTACGTCATCTTCGCCTGCAGCCGGATCGACGTCATCTCGTCGCAGCCGCGGTCCTTGAAGGGGTAGACCGAGCAGATCATCCCGTTGGTGACCAGGTCGTTGACGAGCACCCGCTGTCCGCCGCGCCAGGCGCGCTCCACCCAGGCGTAGTAGTCGGCCTGATGGGTCATCGAGTCGTACGCCGGCCAGTCCTTGAACGTGGGCCAGCCGACCGGGTCGTGCTTGCCGTCGCCGCCGTGGGTGATGTAGTCGAAGAGCGCGAGCGAGCCGTCGGGGTAGTGCTCGGGGCAGTCCTTGAGGGCGTCGGCGGCCCCGGCCTCGGAGAAGACCTTGCCGCAGATCAGCCTGCCGCCGAAGGCCTCGTTGCCGAACAGGTGGTTGTGCGCGTCGACGAACCCGCGCACCTCGCCGGTCGCGGTGGTGCCGGTGAACGGTTCCCCCGTGACACCGATCCCGACGTCCGGAGCGGGCCGTGCGGTCGGGTTCCACCAGTCGCCGCCGGCTGCCGAACTCGGGGTGGGTCCGAGGACCACGGCCACCACCAGAAGCAGCAACGACAGCACAGTGACGTTTCTGCGCCTGCGGTACGAGCGTCGGGTCAGCGTCACGGCCACGTCCCTCGGTCGACGGGAAGGCGCGGTTGGCGAACCCTTGAGGTTGTCATGACCCGCGCAATACCTCGCACGAGGATGGGGCCGCCCGGCCGACGAGTCAAGAGTCGGGAACGCTTGACCTGACAGCTCAACAGGTCGGCCGGCGGGCCCAGTCGGCGAGCACGGGCACATACTTCTCGGCGAACCGTTCGTAGTCGGCCTCGGTGTTGTAGACGTGCGCCGACACACGCAGATAGCCGATGCCGCCGAAGCTGGTGAAGGCCGCCTCGACGCCGAGTTCGCGGGCCGCCCGGTCGCGCAGCGCGTCGGCCTCGAGGCGGGTGCGCCCGAGGCCCTCGGGCAGCCGCACCAGGCGCATGCCGGGCACCGGCATCCCGACGTCGACCCGGCTGTCCTCACCGGTGAGACCGGTGAACGCGGCGCCGACGACCCGGGCCGCGTGGTCCGCCATCAGGTCCATGTACCGGCGGGCGGCGGCCCAGCCCCAGGTACGCCCGACGAAGTCGAGGGACGTGGGCGCGGCCAGGTAGGAGGTGGCGTCGAGCGTGCCCTGCTGGTCGAAGCGGTCGGGGTACGGCTCCCCGGCGCCCCAGGAGTCGATCAGCGGGTGGAGCAGGTCCCGCTGCGGCCCGCGGGCGACCAGAGCCGCGGTGCCGCGCGGGGCGCAGCCCCATTTGTGCAGGTTTCCGGTCCAGAAGTCGTACGTCGCGCCGTCGAGCGGCGCCTCGATCAGCCCCGGCGCGTGGGCTCCGTCCACGAGCATCGGCACGCCCTGCCTGCGCGCCTCCGCGCCGATCCGCCCCACCGGCAGCCGGCGGGCGGTCGCCGAGGTGATCTGGTCGACCACCACGAGGTCGGTGGCCGCGCCGATCTCGGCGACGACGGCCTCGTACGCCTCGTCCTCACCCGCGTCGAGCGGCACCCGCGCCGTGCGCACCCGGCCGCCCCAGCGGCGGGCCAGCCGCTCGGCTCCCATGGTCACGGCCCCGTAGCCGTGGTCGGTGACCACGATCTCCCCGCCGCGGCGGCGCGTGAGGGCGTTGTAGACCACGCTGGCGCCGGCGCTGGCGTTCGGCACCAGGGCGAGGTCACCGGCGTCGACGCGCAGGAAGCCGGCGAGCTCGGCGCGGGTGGCGGCGAGGCGCCCCGGCAGCTCCGGGAACCACGCCACCGGCGCGCGCTCCATCTCGGCGCGCAGCTCGGCCTGCCGCTCCTGCGCCACCAGCGGAACGGCGCCGAACGAACCGTGGTTCAGGTGGAGCAGCGCCGGGTCCAGCGACCACGCGTCGGCGGCGGGAGAGCCGTCGGCCAGCAGCAGGGGGTGCGGCGCGACGGCCACCTCGGTCTCACTCACGTCAGGAAGCCTCCGGGAACACGGCGATCACCCGGCATCCTGACATGCCGGGTGCCGGCTCCCGAGGCCGGGTCGGCGCCGGCCCTCGGGCCGCCGCGGTGCTCACTCCACGGGCCAGGTGTGCGCCGCCGCGTTGAGATGCATGTAGTCCATGTACGTGGTGGTCATCCGGCGCAGCGCCTCCCGGCGGTCGCGGACCCCGCCGCGCTCCAGGTGGTGGACCGTCTCGGCCTGCCACAGGGCGCCGTTGCGGGCGTTGACGCAGCGCTGCTCGACGATGCCCAGCATGGGCTCGCGCCAGGAGGCGTCCAGGCCGGCCAGCTCCAGCCCCCGGTGCGCCAGCGGCAGCAGGCGCCTGAGCACCAGTTCGGTCACCGGCACCTCGCCCACCCCCGGCCAGTACAGCCGGGCGTCGATGCCGTCCCGGGCCGCGGCGTGCAGGTTCTCCTCGGCGACCGCGAAGGACATCCGGGACCACACCGGACGGTCCTCGTCGACCAGGGCGCGGGTCAGGCCGTAGTAGAAGCCGGCGTTGGCGATGATGTCGGCCACGGTGGGGCCGGCGGGCAGGACCCGGTTCTCGATGCGCAGGTGCGGCCCGCCGGCGGTGACGTCGTAGACGGGGCGGTTCCACCGGTAGATCGTGCCGTTGTGCAGCGTGAGCTCCCCGAGCCGCGGCACGCCACCGGCGTCCAGGATCTGCCGCGGGTCCTCGTCGTCGCACAGCGGCAGGAGCGCCGGGAAGTAGCGCACGTTCTCCTCGAACAGGTCGAAGACACTGGTGATCCACCGCTCGCCGAACCACACCCGGGGCCGTACGCCCTGCGCCTTGATCTCCTCGGGGCGGGTGTCGGTGGCCTGCTCGAACAGGGGGATGCGGGTCTCGCGCCACAGCTCCCGGCCGAAGAGGAAGGGCGAGTTGGCGGCGAGGGCGATCTGCACGCCGGCGATCGCCTGGGCCGCGTTCCAGTAGCACGCGAAGTCCTTCGGGGCCACCTGGAGGTGGAACTGGGTGCTGGTGCAGGCGGCCTCCGGGGTGATGGCGTCGGCGTACATCGACAGGCGCTCCACGCCCTCCAGGCCGATGCGCAGGTCCTCGCCGCGTGCCGCGAAGATCTGCTCGTTCAGCAGCCGGTACCGGGGATCGCCGGACAGGGACGTCTCGCCCACGTCCGGCTCGCCCAGGGTCGGCAGGATCCCGATCATGATCAGGTGGGCGCCCACCGTCGCGGCACGGTCCTCGGCGTGGTTCAGCGCGTCGCGGATCGTCTGTTCCCAGGCGCCCGGGCCCCCGGAGGTCAGCTCCCGGGGCGGGATGTCGATCTCCAGGTTGAAACGGCCCAGCTCGCTGGACCAGGCCGGGTCGGCGATCGCCCGCAGCACCTCGGTGTTGCGCATCGCCGGGAGCCCGTCGTCGTCCACCAGGTTGAGCTCGATCTCCATGCCGACCCGGGGGCGCTCGGCCTCGAAGCCCGACCCGCTCAGCATCTGCGCCAGTACGTCGAGGCAGGTGTACATCTTCTCGCGGTACCGGCGCCGGTCCTCCCGCGTGAACACCCGGGCCGGCACGTCACGTCCCATCGGGCCCTCCCGGGTCCCTCGGCGGATGCCTGCCGTCCCAGCGTCGCACTTACCGGGTGTACCGGACACTCGCGGCGGCGGCCGGGGCGCTCGCGCCGCCCGTGTTCACGGGGCGCACCGGGCGTGGCGGTCCGGAGTGACCAGCCGATCCGAGATTGGCATGGACCTGCCCATGATCCGTGGCCAGGCTCTGCCGCGCACGTCTGAGAGCGCTCTCACCGGTCCGATGTCCCACCCCCACACCACCGGAACGACGAAGGAGTCCTCCCCTGAGACGCACCACAGCCCTGCGCTCCGCCCTGTCCGCGTTACCGCTCGTCGTCACCTGGGCGGCCGCGGACACCCTGCCCGCCTCCGCCGCGGAGACCCCGGCACACACCGCCAGGCCACCGGCCTCCGCCTCCCTGCTCTCCGCCATGCGGCACGACCTGGGACTCACCGGGGCACAGGCCGAGGCCCGCCTGGCCGCGGAGAGGACGGCGGCCGCCGTGGAACACGAGGCGAAGCGGGCCGCCGGGCCCGCGTACGGCGGCTCCTGGTTCGACCCCGCGAGCGGCACCCTCACCGTCGCCGTCACCCGAGACGCGGACACCGCCGCCGTGCGGGCGACCGGCGCGACCGTACGCCTGGTCGCGCACAGCGCGCGACAGCTCGACGCGGCCAGGGCGCGCATCGACAAGTTGCCTGCCCCGGCCGGGATCGCGAGCTGGTACGCCGATCCCGAGGCGGACGCGGTCGTCGTGAACGTCGTCCGCGGCCACCGGGACGACGACGATGTCCGCTCCTTCCTGTCCCGGGCCCGCGGCACGGCACCCGTCCTGGTGCGCACGACCGGTCGCACGCCGAGCACGCTCGCCGCCGGCCACGTGGGCGGCGATCCCTACTACACGGGCGACGTCCGCTGCTCCATCGGCTTCTCCGTGTACGGCGGCTTCGTCTCCGCCGGGCACTGCGGTCAGCCCGGCGCCGCCGTGTACGGCTGGGACGGCTCCTACGTCGGGACCTTCCAGGGCTCGTCGTTCCCCGACAACGACTACTCCTGGGTGAGCGTCGGCAGCGGCTGGTGGACCGTACCGGTGGTCCTGGGCTGGGGCACGGTCTCCGACCAACTGGTCCGGGGATCCGCCGAGGCGCCCGTCGGCGCGTCCGTCTGCCGTTCGGGCTCCGCCTCGCACTGGCACTGCGGGACCGTCCTGGCCAGGAACGAGACGGTCAACTACAGCCAGGGAGCCGTCCACCAGCTCACCAGGACCAGCGTGTGCGCCGAACCCGGTGACTCCGGGGGCTCGTTCATCAGCGGCGACCAGGCACAGGGCGTCACCTCGGGCGGCTGGGGCAACTGCGGCTCGTGCGGCGAGACCTGGTACCAGCCGGTCAACGAGATCCTCGGCAGGTACGGGCTGACGCTCCACACGGCCTGAGGCCGACCCCGGGGCGTACGGCGCGCAACCGCCGCGGACGCGCAGGCCGTCGGACCGGGCGGCGGCCGTCCACGGCGGTCCGCGCCGTGCGCCGACGGCAGCGGCCCGTCCGCACCCGCCGCTGGACCACGCGGGCCGTCACCGGCGTGTACCCGTCCCGGTCCGGGTACCCGGGGGACCTGATCACGTACGGTGAGCGGGCCCGGCGCCGGTCCACCGTCGAGGAAAGGGGCGTCCCGCCTTGTCCGACACGTTCTCGGATGATCTCAAGCAGCTCGTCGACAGCACGCCGGTGTTCGCGGTCGTGGCGACCGTACAACCCGACGGCGACTGCCAGCAGTCCGTCGTCTGGCTCCAGCGCGACGGCGACGACCTGCTGTTCTCCACGACCCTCGGCCGCCGCAAGGAGCGGAACCTGCTCCGAGACCCCCGCGTGAACATCATGATCAACCCGCCCAACGCGCCCTACACCTACGCCGAGGTCCGCGGCACGGCCGTGGTCACCACGGAGGGCGGCCAGGAGCTCATCGACCGGCTTTCCCTCAAGTACACCGGCAAGGACTACCGCGACTTCAACCCGGCGGCGGGCGACGACGCGCAACGGGTCGTCGTCCGCGTCACGCCCCGCAGGATCGTCGGGAACATCTGACGCCGCTCGCCCGAGTGGGGCGGGGGGCGTGGTGTTGAATACGGGTCCATGAGCGAGAGCGGACGCGCGGCGAGCCGGACGGCGGTACTGGTCTGCCAGGGACGGGCGGCGGCGGACGGCAGGATCGCCGCGGACCGGTTCACGGACCCGGTGGCGCTGCGGCTGCTGACCGACGCGGAGCGGGTGCCCGTGGCCGAGGTGCGGGCGGGCGCGGTACCCCAGGGCTGGCAGGCGCGGGTCGCGTTCGAGGGCGTACGGGCGTGCGCCGAGGTGGTCGTGCCGCGGACGTGCGCCATCGACGACGCCCTGCGCGCCCGGCCGGTGGGACAGCTCGTCATCCTCGGCGCGGGTCTGGACACCCGCGCGTGGCGGCTGCCCGAGCTGGCCCGCACGGATGTGTGGGAGGTCGACCATCCGGCCTCCCAGCAGGACAAGCGGGACCGGCTACGTGCCGTCGCCGAACTGCCGGACGCCGCGCGTTCGGTACGGTTCACGCCGGTGGACTTCGCCGTCGACGACCTCGGCGCCGCACTGGACGGGGCCGGTCACGACACGTCGGCTCCGACCACCTGGCTGTGGGAGGGCGTGGTGCCCTACCTCACCCGCGACGAGGTCCGGTCGACCGTCGCCGCGCTCGCCGCCAGGTCGGCCCCGGGCAGCACGCTCGTCCTCAACTACCAGGCGCCGTCGGCGCGGGCGTCCGCGGGCCGGCTGCTGGCCCGCGTGCTCAAGAGTTCCATGACGTCGGGCGAGCCGTGGCGGTCCCTGTGGACCCCGGAGCGGATGGCCGGCCTGCTGGCGGAACACGGGCTGCGGGTGGTCTCGGACGACGACCTCCACACGCTCGCGCAGAGCCTCGGCAGCCCCGCCGAACGCCGTTCGTCCCTGCGGTCGGGCAGGGTCGCCGTCGCGGAGTACCAGCGGGGCTGAGCCGCCCGGCGGCCGCGTCGGCCGGCTCCTCCCACGGTCCGCCGTCCGCCCCGACGCGGCCGCCGGCCGTGTCACATCGGCTCCGACCAGGGCGGTCTGACGTGCGGTCGGCCGGGGTCGCCCTCTTCTCGCACGGTCCGTCCACGCACCTGCTGTACGAATACTGTTTGCCCATTGCACGTTTTACCCGTGTCTTATGACGGCGGCCGTGCACGCGGCGGGGGAACCCGTGCGTCCACTGCCTTCTCGCCCCGAGTCCGCACGATCCGGGGGTCGTACGGGCTGACAACGTTGTCCCCCGACGGGCCGGACCGTGCGGTGTATCGCGACGTTGGAGAGGTTCCGTGCCTGTCAGACCCGATGCCCTCGTGCCCCGCTCGATCCCACCGAGAACCGCCCGCGGGCGAGGAAGGCCGTGGCGCGCCACCGTCGCCGCACTCCTCGCCGGCGCGCTCGGCGCCGCCGCGCTGGCGGGAGGGGGCACGGCCGTGGCCGCACCCGGCCCGGGCACGTCCGCGGGCACGTCCGGTACGGACTACACCAAGCTCGTCGACCCCTTCGTGTCGACCGCGGGCGACGACGGCAACGACATGCCGGGCGCGCAGGCACCGCACGGTCTGGCCAAGGTCAACCCGCTGACCACGCCGAACCGCAACCACACCGGGTACGACCACAACGAGACCCACATCGCCGGGTTCACCTCGACGAACCTGGACGGCGTCGGCGGCTCCGGCGGCGGCGGGGACCTGCTCGTGGTCCCGACCTCGGTGCAGTACGACAAGCGGCCCGCTCCGAGCACGTACTCCCACACGTACAGCCACGACGACGAGACCGCGACGCCCGGTTACTACCGGGCGGGCCTCGGCGCCCTCTCCGGAACCGCCTCCTCGGTGACCCAGGGACCCGGCACCATCGACGCCGAGACGACCGCGACCACGCGCACGTCGCTCCAGCGGTACCGCTTCCCGGCCGGATCCAGCCCCGAGCTCGTCCTCGACCTCGCCAACAACTTCACCAGCCGCACCCGCGCCACGATGAAGGCGACCACCCTCGCCGACGGCACCACCTCGATCAGCGGGCTCATCGCCGGGTCGTTCAACGGCGCCTCGTACAAGCTGTACTACGACGCCACCACCAACGTCCCGGTGACCTCGCTCAAGAGCTGGGGCAACGACGGGAAGCTGACCGACGCCACCAGCCAGGACGGGACCGACACCGGCGCCGTCCTCGGCTTCGACAAGTCGGCCGGCGACGACGTCGAACTGCGCATCACGCTCTCCCCGATCAGCGCCGAGCAGGCCGCGACCGACCAGCACAACGAGGTCGGCGCGCTCACCTTCGACCAGGCACGCGCCCGCACCAAGGCGGAGTGGAACAGCGCGCTCGGCGCGGTCGACGTGCGCTCCTCGGCGAAGTCCGACCCCGGGTCGACGCTGACCAAGGAGTTCTACACGCACCTGTACCGCATGTACGCGCTGCCGGTGAACGCCACCAGCACCAGCGGGACCTACCGCGGCGCGGACGGCGCGGTGCACCGGGCGAACGGCTTCACGTACTACGACGGCTGGTCGACCTGGGACGACTTCCGCAAGTACTCCGTCGAGGCGTACATCGACCCGGCCACCTACCGGGACATGATCCAGTCGCTGATCGAGCTCTTCGCCGACCAGCGCGCCTCCGGCAAGAACCTCGGCAGCCTCACCCACTCCGTGCCGACCGTGCGCTGGGAGCGCTCGGCCGTCCTGGTGGCCGACGCGCTGTCGAAGGGCTTCAAGAACTTCGACCGGCTCGACGAGGCCTACCCGGCGCTGCTGGCGTACTCCGGCTACTACACGGGCGCCCAGCTGCGCCAGGGCTACGTGTCCGGTGACCCCGGCACGACCGTGCAGCGCGGCTACGACCAGTGGGCGCTGTCCGTCATCGCCGACGCGCTCGGCAAGAAGGACGACGCGAAGAAGCTGCGCACCCAGTCCACCATGGCCATCGACAACCTGGTGAAGTCCGGCGCCTGGACGGCGGCCGACGGCACCGAGGTCGGTCTGCTCACCCCGCGCGCCACGGGCGGCGACTGGCAGAGCGCCGACTACGAGAAGTTCGAGGCGGCCGGCCTCTACCAGGGCACGCTGTGGCAGTACCACTGGTACGACGCCTACGACATGGGCGGCCTGATCAAGGCCATGGGCGGCGACAAGGCCGGCCGGGCCGCGGTGGAGCACATGTTCGGCGAGGACTCCACCGCCGACGACGGCTCGACCATGCTCCACTCCAACGCCAACGAGATCGACCTGCAGGCCCCCTACCTCTTCAACTACGTCGGCGAGCCGAGCCTGACGCAGAAGTGGGTGCGCGCCATCTACACCGGCGCCACCTGGAACCGCTACATCGCGACCGGCTCCACGAACGAGGCGCCCAGCTCCGGCGGCCAGTTCACCCCGCCGGTGAAGACGCAGGTCTACAAGCTGTCCCCGAACGGCTTCCTGCCCACCATGGACAACGACGCAGGCACCATGTCGACCATGTTCGTCGGCGCGGCGCTCGGCCTGTTCCCGGTCACCGCCGGCTCCAGCCAGTTCCAGATCGGCAGCCCGTTCTTCGACTCCACCACGATCAGCTACGCCAACGGCTCCAGGTTCACCGTGAAGGCCGACGGCGTCTCGCCGAGCGACTACTACGTGCAGAGCGCGACCCTGAACGGCAAGCGGTTCGACAACACGTGGCTGGACTACTCGCAGATCGTCTCGGGCGGCACCCTGGACTTCACCATGGGCTCCAAGCCCTCCCAGTGGGGCGCCCGCACCCAGCCCGCGTACTCGCTGAACACCGACGGCGGCGACACGGGTGACGGCGGCGCCGGAACCGGCAAGGACGGCACCGTCGTCTCGGCCGACCCCGGCACCGTCGCCACCTCGGCGGACGGCAAGGTCGACGACAGCGTGGAGCTCACGCTGTCCGGCCGGGCCTCGTTCGAGGCCCGCAAGGGCACCAGCCTCACCGGGTCCGGCGCGGCGAGCGTGACCGGCCTGCCGGACGGGGTCACCGCCGACCTGCGGGTCAGCGGCTCACGCAAGGCGACGCTCACCCTGTCGGGCAGCACCCGGACCGACGTCCGCTTCGGCGTCACCTTCCGCGACGAGGCCTTCGCCCACAAGGTGGCGGCCTCTTCCGTGACCGGCACCGGGATCTCCCCGACCGACCCGCTGCGCATCTCGGCCGCCGCGGTGCACCGCAAGACCCTGAGCACGCTCGTCGACCAGGCGTCCCAGGTCCGGGCCGGCGACTACTCCGACGGATCGTGGACCGTGTTCCGGTCCGCTCTCGACCGCGCGCGGACCGTCGTCGCCGACCCCGCGTCCGAGACCGGCACCATCATGGCCGCGGACGACGCGCTGCACTCGGCCATCGACGCGCTGACCATCGACGAGGGCGGCTACGCCGTCCTCCAGGCCGAGGCCGCCGACCAGATGGAGGGCCCCAGCCTGGTGAAGGAGGCGTACTACTCGGACGGCGACCTCGGCGGCGTCACCGAGGGCGCCTGGGAACGCTACGGCAAGCTGGACTTCGGCGGGGTCGCCCCGCGAAGCGTGTCGGTGCGCTACGCCAACTCGCAGGCGACCGACGCCAAACCGAGCAGTGTGGACATCCACGCGGGCACCGCGGACGGCCCGGTGGTGGCGACGGTCGCACTGCCCGGAACCGGTGGCTGGCAGTACTACACCACCGTGCAGGCGACCGTCACCGACCCGGACGCCCTGCTCGCCGCCAAGAGCGCGACGTTCGTCTTCCACGCCCCGTCCGGCCAGCAGTGGGTGTCGAACTTCGACTGGTACCAGTTCTCGCCGAACGGCGTCACCACGTCCCCGACGACCACACTCGCCACCCTGACCGCGGTCAACAGCACCACGACCGGCAGCGGTTCGCTTCCGCTCAACCTCGGCAACGGCATCTTCGAGAACGTGACGAACGGCGCCTGGGCCGAGTGGAAGGACACCGACCTCAAGGCCGGCGCCGACACCGTCACCGTCAGCTACGACAAGCCGCAGTCGCGGGCGGCGTCGGACTCGCACATCGAGCTGCACCTCGGCTCGAAGGACGGCGCGAAGAAGGTCGACATCCCGCTCGCCTACACGGGTTCGGGCTGGGGAACCGTCGCCACCGCGTCCGCGCAGCTCGACCCGAGCGTCTTCGCCGGCGTCCAGGACGTGTACGCGGACTTCGTCTCCGGCACCCAGACGTCCTCCCAGCCCTACGTGGGCAACGTCTACTCGCTGGCCCTGACCCGGCAGGCCGACGCGCCCGTCGGCTTCGACGCCACCGCGTGGCACGCCAACAGCGGCGGCGGGCTCAAGAGCGAGCCGGTCGGCTGGACCGGCGCGGGTTCCGCGACCGACCTCGGCGGCACCTACAACGGCGCCTGGCTCGACTACGGCGACATCGACTTCGGCACCTCGCCGAAGAGCACCATGACGATCACCTACGTCAACAACTCGGCCCGCTGCGGCACCGGTTCGGCCGTCCAGCTCTACCTGGACTCCTTCGACACGGCCAACCCCGGCACGCCGTACGCGACCGTGCCGCTGCCGGTCACCGGGGCCGCGTGGTCCTCCGGCGGGACGACCAGCCTGACGCTGCCCAAGGGGATCACCGGCAAGCACGGTGTCCACCTGCGGCTGGTCACGACCCCGGACTCCTCGCACCCGTACGTGGCGAACCTGGGCCGGATCACCTTCGCCCACGTCGACACGCCCGCCGTCACGGACCGGACCGCCCTGCGCAAGGCCATCGACCGGTACGCGGGGCTCGCCGCCGACGCCGACCGCTACAACGCGATCGACTTCGGGGTGTACCTGCGCGAACTCGCCGCCGCCCGCGCCCTCGTGGACGCGGACGACGCGACGCAGACGGAGGTCGACACGCAGACCCGCAGCCTCACCCTGGCCGCCGGCCAGCTGGTACCGCTGCCAAGACTGACCCTGGAGGACCTGGTCACCACCGCGTCGGCCCTCGACGACGACCGCTACACGGACGCCTCCTGGCAGGCGTTCACCGGGGCGCTCGCCGCGGCGAGGACCACCCTCGCGGACGACACGGCCACGGACGGCGCGCTCACCGCACGGTACGACGCCCTCAACCACGCCATGTCCCGGCTGACCACCAGGCCCAGGACGGCGCCGGCCGCGCCCGACGCGGTGTCGGCGACCTCGTCCGGCACCAGCGTGACGGTCGCCTGGTCCGCCCCCGGCGACGACGGCGGCTCCGCTGTCACCGGCTACCGGATCGCGCTCAGCGACGGCCACCGGATCAGGATCGACGACCCGGACACCCACAGCACCACGTTCAGCTGGCTGCGGGCCGGCCGGTCGTACACCGCGCGGGTCCAGGCGGTGAACAAGTTCGGCGCCTCTCGCCCGAGCGCCTGGACGGCTCCCGTGGTGACCGGCGGCGGCAAGCCGCAGAAGCCGAACGTGACCGGTGTGATCACCGACGGCAGGCAGGTCCGCGTGACCTGGCGGCCGGCCGGTGACGGCGGATTCCCGGTCATCGGCTACACGGTGGCCCTGAACGACGGAACCACCGCGCACCTGCCCGCCGGCGCGCACACCGCGCTGCTCACCACCACGGGCCGCGCCAAGGCGCACACGGCCACCGTCACCGCGGTCACCCTGGCCGGCACCTCCGACGACCCGGCCACGGCGGACCCGGCCACGGCCGCCGCCGACCCCTCCTACCAGCCCTCGCCCTTCCCGGACGCGACGCTGAAGGCGGACTACTCCTCCGACACCTGGCCGGGCACCGGCGACGGGACCGACTACTTCTACGGCCTGCTCAACGGCGTCGGCGACCTCGGCACCGGCATCCTCGCCGCCAACACCAAGGTGCCCGCGGGCACCGCGCTCACCGCCGAGAACGACAGGATC
Source organism: Streptomyces sp. NPDC001068 (assembly GCF_042897315.1). Taxonomy (NCBI): domain Bacteria; kingdom Bacillati; phylum Actinomycetota; class Actinomycetes; order Kitasatosporales; family Streptomycetaceae; genus Streptomyces; species Streptomyces sp. NPDC001068. Next base: position 437,776 of record NZ_JBIAYD010000002.1, read on the forward strand.
GCCGTACGCATCAACAACGCGGCGACCCAGAAGCAGGTGGACCGGGCCGAGGTCGACGCGACCAACAGCTCCACCGTCACGATGGCAGACGGTCTCGGCTCTCGCCTCGGCCAGATCTACAGCGCCGCCCTCGGCGGCGGCCGACTGCCCAAGACCAGCGCGCTGTTCGGCCGTGTCACGCAGGGCCTCGACAAGGTCGACGCGGCGAAGAACCACTACGGCTACCAGCGCCCCTACGTGCGCCTCGGGTTCGTCGGCGACGGCGGTGACGTCTACGAGTCGCAGGACGGCTCCTACGGCAGCCTCACCACCAGCGGCTCGTACCCGAGCGGCCACACCTACGGCGGCTACGAGGCGGGGACCGTCCTCGCCACGCTGCTGCCGGAGCTGGCGCCTTCGATCCTCGCCCGCACCTCGGAGTACGGCGACAACCGCGTCGTCCTCGGGTTCCACTACCCGCTCGACGTGATGGGCGGCCGCATCACCGGACAGGCCACCGTGGCGCACCGGTGGGCCGACCCCGAGTTCCAGGACCTGCTGATGCAGGCCCACACCGAGATCGAGAACGTGCTGCTCGCGCAGTGCGAGGCGCAAGGGTACGGCGACACGCTCGCGGCCTGCGCGGGCGACCCCTACGACGGCCTGAGCACGACGCAGGACGTCGACCTGTACACCCAGCGCCTTACCTACGGGTTCTCCCAGGTCGGCGAGGGCGGGCAGGCGCTGAGGACGCCGGCCGACGCGGCGGCCCTGCTGATCACCGCGTTCCCGGACCTCACCACCGCGCAGCGCACCCAGGTCCTGGAGCAGACCGCGACGGACTCGGGCTACCCGCTCGACCTCACCGCGGACGGCGGGGCCGGCTGGCAGCGGATCAACCTGGCGGCCGCGATGGCGGCGAAGGTCGTCGTCAACGCCGACGGGTCGGTCACGGTGAAGAACTACTCCGACGCCACGAAGGCGAGTGTCGCCGACGCCACGGCGATCAAGGTGGGAGGCGTCGCGATCGACGGGTTCGACCCGGACGTGTCGACCTACGTCGTCGACTGGCCGAAGAGCCGCGGGATCCCGGCCGTCTCCGCCGTACCGGCCCAGTCCGGCGCGCGGGTTAAGGTCACCGAGGGCAGCCCGGTCCTCTCCCCGAGAGGGTCGCTGTTCACCACCCGCACCATCAAGGTGACCTCGGCCAACGGTTCGGTCACCCGGACCTACACGGTGGGGATCCAGCGCACGGACCGCGACGACCGGCCGGTCCGGGTCGGCGGTGCCGTCGCGGCACCCGGCGGCTGGGCGGGCTCCGGCACGTCGGACGGCGGCCCCGGCTCCGCCGGTGGTGCCGGGCTCTGGTCACCCGCGACGGAGTGGGCGCGGACCCGCGGACTGTCCCTCTCGTAGGACACGAAGCGGCCACCCGACCTGCCGTGCCCTTCGGGGCGCGGCAGGTTTCCGCTTTTCCGGGGCAGCCGTTACGCCACGTCGGGTGTGTTCATGGCCCAGCGGATCGTGCGGGTGAGCAGCCGGCCGGCCGGGCGCACCGTGACGTCCTCGACGACCGCGAGGCGGGGCAGCCGCAGCAGGGAACGGGCCCACGAGGGCAGCAGGGTCACGGCGTTGGCCGCCAGGATGCCGTACAGGGGACGGACGGGCAGCGGCAGCGGGGGGTCAAGGAGCAGGAAGCGGGCGGCGGACCGGGCCTCGGGCGTGGCCCTCAGCTCGGGCCGGTAGCCGGCCAGCCGGGCGGACAGCTGCCGGCGGTCGCGCGGCGGGTCGACCACCCCGAGCGCCTCGGCGACCCGGGCGGTGTCGGCGACGTAGGCGTCGTAGCCACCGGGGTCCAGCGGGGCGGAGCCGTAGCGCTCGTGGGCGCGCAGGAAGCACTCCGTCTCGGCCGCGTGCACCCATCCGAGCAGGTGCGGGTCGGCGGCGTGGTACGCCTCGCCGTCCGGTGTCGTCCCGCGCACCTTCTCGTGGATGCCGCGCACCGCGGTCACGGCCGCCTGGGCGTCGTCCGCGGTTCCGTAGGTGGTGACCGCCAGGAAGGCGCTGGTGCGCTGGAGCCGTCCCCACGGGTCGCCGCGGAATCCGGAGTGTGCGGCGACCGCGGCCATGGCGAGGGGGTGCAGGGACTGCAGCAGAAGGGCGCCGAGGCCGCCGACGAACATGGCGGCGTCCGCGTGGACGGTGCGGATCGGGCTGCCGGGCACGAACCAGCGCGGGCCCGGTGTGCCGTGGATGCGGGCACGGGTGGCCGGTCCCTCGGGGCCCGCCACCCGGCGGAAGAGCATCGCGCCCAGTGAGGCACGGACGTCCGGCACCACGGCTGCCACCTTTCTCGCCTCTCGCATCGTGTCACCGGCCGCCCGGTCCGTCACCCCCGATCGCCGGCCTGGTCGCCCGGACCGGGGGCCGCGGTCGGGGCGGCGTCGGAGCCGCAGGCGGCGATCACGGTTCCCTCTTCTCGGTGGTGGAGTGCGACGGTTCCACCGAAGAGCCCTGACCTGCGGAGACGTTTGAACGATGGTCGCGGGTGGTTGCACGATCCTCGCGATCCCGGGAACGGACCGAGAGCGAGGTGCTGAAATGGGCTCATGCCCCTCGAAGAGTTCCGCAGCCTGCTGGAGCGGCACGCCCGGCCCGACTGGACCACCGCCATCGACGGTGTCCTCGTCTCGAAGGTGGACCGGCCGGACCCCCCGGCGCCCGCCATGTCCGGCACGGTGCTGGCGGTCATCGCCCAGGGCGCCAAACGCCTCGCCCTGGGCGAACGGGTCTACGAGTACGGCGCCGGCCAGTACCTGGTGGCCTCCGTCGACCTGCCCGTCACCGGGCAGTTCACCCAGGCCGGTCCCGAGCACCCGGCACTCGGGTTCGGTCTCACCCTGGAGCCGTCCGCCGTCGCCGAACTCCTGCTGCAGGCCGGCCCCGGCGATCTCCCCCGGGCCGGCGGCGGGGTTCCGTCCGGGATCGCGGTCAGCGACGCGCCGGCCGCGCTGCTCGACGCCGTGGTCCGGCTGCTGCGGCTGCTGGACGAGCCCCGGGACCGGGCCGTGCTCGCGCCGCTGGTCAAACGCGAGATCCTGTGGCGTCTGATCACCGGTGAGCAGGGCGCGACGGTACGCGAACTCGGCCTGGCGGACAGCGGTCTGAGCCATGTCTCACGGGCCGTGCGCTGGATCCGCGAGCACTACGCGCAGTCCTTCCGCGTGGAGGAGGTGGCCCGCATGTCCGGCATGAGCGTCTCCGCCTTCTACCGCAACTTCCAGGCGGTGACGGCGATGAGCCCGATCCAGTTCCAGAAGCAGATCCGGCTCCAGGAGGCCCGGCTGCTGCTGGCCACCCGTCCCGGCGACGTGACCGGTGTCGGTCAGCGCGTCGGCTACGACAACGCCTCGCAGTTCAGCCGGGAGTACCGCCGCCAGTTCGGCGCGCCCCCGAGCCGGGACGCCGCCCGGCTGCGCGACGGCACCCGGTCCCCGGCGGGCGTCCTGCCCTAGGTTCAGCGCGGGTCTGTGGAGGATCGTGCCCGCGCGAGGACCCGTCACGAAGACCGTACTCATCACCGGCAGGCCCTGCGGATACGGCCGGCGGACCGCTGTCCGGACGCGGTTCGGCTCGCCGAGGCCGGGTGACGCCGGCGGACTACCCGCACGTCAGCGCGGGTGTCCCCCAGTCCCCGTGGTCGTTGCCGTTGCCGTCGCCCGCGTCGCCGACCCGCAGGTCGATCACCTGGGCGCCGCTGACGTCGACGTCGATCGGCACGGCGGCCTGCCCGCCGCGGACGGTCGGCGTGGTGACCAGGGTCCTGCCGTCGGCGATCACCGAGAAGGTGACCGTGCCCGCACCGCCCGTCTCGTCGTCGACCCCCACGGCCGCGGTCAGCCGTGAGCACTGTCCGGCGAGGTAGAGCTGCACGTCACTGACGGAGTTGGTCCCCAGGCCCTTGGCGTGCCGGACTCCGGCGACGGTGATCGGACGGCCGTCCCCGGCCGCCTGTTCGCCGACGCTGGTGTCGCGCTCCACCGGGCCCCATCCGTTGGTGGCCGACAGGAACGGCAGGTCGCTGACCGCGCTCCGCCCGGCCGGCGGGGCCGACGGGATCCCGCGGACGATCCGCTCGTCACCGCCGGTGGCCTGCCGTCCGCCCTGCGCGTAGTCCACGGTGGCGGTGAGCGGGGAGGCGGAGGGGAGGGTCCCGTCCGGCGGCTCCACCCTCCAGGTGAAGGTGGCCGATCCGCCCGGCCGTACCCGCTCGACCGAGCCCGGGCCCGTGGCGGTCACGGTCCAGCCGTCGGGGGCGGAGAGCGAGGCCCTCAGGCGGGAGGCGGTCGGCCGGTCCTCCGGCACCCGTACCGTCGTCTCGGCCGTGAAGGCCCGGGCGGACTGCGCGGTGTCCGGCACGTCCAGGGCGACGTCCGCACCCGGGCGCTGCGGCACCGCGTACTTCCCGGCGTCGTAGCGGGGACTGTCGTTCTGCGCGACACGCAGGGACGAGGCGTAGCTGCCGTAGTCGGTGAGGGAGACCCTGCCGAGGCCGCCGGTGCTGCCGTCCAGGTTCCAGACGGCGATGGCGATGCTGTTGTGGCCGTTGGGGTTGAGGATGCCGTCGGGCACGGGGAAGGTGTGCTGCGGGCCGAGGTAGTTGACGTAGTTGCCCACCTGCCAGCCGTTCACGAAGATCGTGGCACGGTACCTGCGGGACGGGTCGTCGGTGAACGTCAGCCCGATCGAGGTGTCCTGGCCGTGCGGCAGGTCGAGGTCGGCGTCGGTGCGGTACCAGGAGACGCCGGGACGGGTGTCGGTCGTCGGCAGGGACACCTGGTCCCAGCTCCGGTCCGGGTAGCCGGGCAGGGACCAGCCGGCCCGCTCGCCGTACAGGCCGCCCGTGGAGAGCGGGCCGCGCACGGTGTCCTGGAGGTCCTCGCCACCGCGTACACCCTGCACCCGCCAGGTGACGGAGGCCAGCGGCGCTCCGGTGAGGGAGGCGCCGGTCAGGCCGCGGGCGGTCTTGTTGCCGTTGGTGGAATTGTAGTCCTCCTCGTGCCCCATGTTCACGGTGAGGACGGAGATGACGTTGTCGCCCGTGGACCTCACCGCGCCGGGCGGGAAGGTGAAGTCGGCGCCACCGGTGGTGGAGCTGCCCAGGAAGGTGCCGTTGAGCCAGGCGGAGAAGGCCTGCGCGCCGCCGCCGGAGTCGGAGACCAGGTGGACGCCGGTCTCCTTGCCGGTGGCGCGGAAGCGGCCGCGGTACCAGGTGTTGCCGGTGTGGAAGCCGTAGTCGTCCGCGTAGAGCACCGGTTGCGCGTCGCTGCCGGAGACGCTGTCGGTGGTCGCCTTGTCGGCCACCTGCCAGCCGGTGTCGTCGAAGCCGGGGGCCGCTTCGGGCGCCTCCTCGGCGTGCTTCCAGTTCGTCAGTTCCGGCAGGCGGACCGGGTCGGCCGTCGGGATGGTCCCGGTGCGGCTCGCCGTGCCGGTGGTCCGGTCGCGCACCGTCCTGCCGTTCCAGGTGACCCGGTCCGCGGCGGTGAACACCTCGATGTTCTCGTCGTCGGCGTTGTCGCCGGTGAGGGCCACGGTGCGGCCGTCGTCCAGGCTGGTCGCCGTGCGCAGCAGGTGGGTGCCGCGCACGAGCACCGGGCCGGTCGCCGTGTCCTGGCGCCAGAAGGTCTCGGCGGTGGCCTTGTCGCCGGCCAGCAGCAGGAGCGGGCGCTTGCCGTCGGCGCTGACGCTGATGCGGATCAGGCCCTTGTGCGGGTAGTCGAGGCGCAGGTCGCCGGTGGCGGCGTCCCAGGTGGTGGTGACCGTGCCGCCGGTGGCGGTGACGGTGGGCTCGGTGGCGTAGCGCAGGACGGTCTCGCCGTCGCTGCCCTGGTCGCCGTAGAGCACGGCGACGTCCCGGTCGCCGATCGTCGCACTGGTCATGATCTCCGACGTCGAGTACTGCAACTGCGCGTCACCGAGCCGGTAGTTCGCGACGATCACGTGCGAGTCGCGGCCGTCGAGGGTGATCGCGGTGCCGGGCTGCTGGGGCACGACCGGATAGGTCGGCTCGGTGGCGGTGTCGCCCGTCGGTACGTCGATGGCGTCGACGGCCACGTAGTTGTCCGTCGACCCCGAGCTGTGCGTCCCGTCGACCACGATCCTCAGGGTGTGCGCACCCGGCGCGAGGCCGGTCTTCTGGAAGAGCACGGCCTGGTACTGGCCACCGGAGTCGTCGACCGTCGCGACCTTGGTGCCGTCTAGGTAGACGTCGGCGTAGCCGTGGTTGCCGGTCTTCGAGCCGATCCAGCGGATCGCGGTGCCGTCGAACGGGACGGTGAGCGAGTCACCGGCCTTGTCGGAGAACGACTCGGTGTGCTTGTAGTCGCCGCCGGTGTAGCTGGTGTCGGCCACGTGCGACCACGAACCACCGTACTGGAGCGCGGAGTCGGGGTCGTCCCAGGTGTAGGTGGTGTCCCCGGCCGGCTGGGCGTTGAGATCCAGCGAGATGTGGGTCCTGTCGACCGCCGTGGAGGTGGAGTCGCCGTGCCGCAGGACGTGGAACTGCGTCTTCGTGTCGGGGTTCATCCGTGCGGTGTCCACGACCGCGGAGTCGTCGGGCGGGGTGGCCCTGATCGCCTCGGTCTTGGTCAGCGCGGCGACGGACTGCGTGAAGTACCCGATCAGCTTGTCCTCGTAGTACTTCGGATCGAGCTCGCGGGTCTCGCGGATCGCCGCCCCGTAGTCGTACGACGTGTAGTTCTCGGGCATGCCGAGCCAGCCCCAGTTGGTGCCGCCGTAGGTCATGTAGAAGCTCTGGGCGGTGGCGCCGACGGCGATGTTCTGCTTGTAGAACACGTCGGCGAACCGGTCGTTGATCAGCTCGGCGCACTTGTCGTAGCCGGGACCGCCCCAGGGGTCGAAGGCGCCGCCCTGGAACTCCGGTGAGTACAGCGGCCTTCCGGCCGGGTGGTCGTAGCTGATGTCGGGGACGCCGTTCCACTTCGAGGGGTTGGAGCAGTCGAAGCCCTGGGGGTAGGAGTCCGGCCCGTCCACGTCCAGAGCGCCGGTGCCGGAGTTGAAGGTGCCGTTGTTGTTGCCGGTCAGCGGGACGGTGATGCCGTCGGCGCGGGCCTTGTCCTCCAGGTGCCGCATGTAGGAACGGCCCGCGGCGGAGCCGTTGTAGTACTCGTTCTCGACCTGGTAGGCGATGACCGGCCCGGTGCCGTTGGTCAGTTGGTGGCGGGCGATGATCCCGTCGATCTGCGTCAGCCACTCGTCGGCGTACGCGAGGAACCGCGGGTCGTCGCTGCGGTTGTTACCGGCCTTCGTGGTCAGCCAGCCGGGCAGACCGCCGCTGTCCACTTCGGCGTTGATGTACGGCGCCGGGCGGGCGATGACGTAGAGGCCGGCCTCCTGGGCCATGTCGAGGAGCCGGTCGACGTCCCGCACCCCGGTGAAGTCGTACACGCCCGGCTTCGGCGAGTGGTATCCCCAGTCGAAGTACAGGGAGGTGGAGTTGAAGCCGGCCGCCTTCATCTTCTGGAAGATGTCGCGCCACAGGTCCGGGCTCGGCAGCCGGAAGTAGTGGAACTCGCCGGACCACAGGTAGGTGCGCCTGCCGTCCACGAGGAACGAGTAGCCGTCGAGCGTCACCGTGTGCGGCTGCGGACCGGCGGCCGGTGCGGCGGCGGACGGGGGACCGCCCGCGTCCCGGGCCGCGGCGGCGGGCCCGGTCATGCCCACCGCCAGGGCGATGGTCGCGACCGCCGCGAGGAGCGCCCGCCACCACCGGCGGCGAGCGGGTCTCACGACCTCTGAACGGATCCCACTGCCCCGCACTGCGGCCTCCATCCGCCCGAGCACTCACCATCGAACAGACTCAGGCAAAGCCGAACACTAGGGGTACACAAGGTTCAACACAATGGGGCGGTCGTGTTCCCGTGACGGCGGCCGTTCACTTCTCCGGCACGGGTCCGCCGCCCGCTCCCCAGGTCACCAGTGCGTGCGTGTCGCCCGTTGCGGCCTGCCGGAACGTCCGCTCGTACCGCGCCCTCCCCATGGAGCGTACGAGCCTGTCCTCGCACTCGTCCCGCAGCGACGCCATCTCCGGTGTGCCGCGCTGCGGATGACCCACCGTCTGCCAGAAGCGCGCCGCCGCGCCGAAGCCGTAGGCGGCCGCGCCCTCCTCCCCCGCGTCCGCCAGGGCGATGGCGAGGAGGTCCATGACCATGGCGATGCCGAAGGCGTCCCCGATGTGCCGCTTGGCGTCGAGGGCGGCCCGCGCGTGGCGTACCGCGTCGTGCGCCCGCCTCTCCAGGAAGGCGATGAGGGCCAGTTGGTGTTCGGCGTAGGAACGCGTCCAGTGCTCGTCCAACGCCGCGCAGGCGTCCCGGAGTTCGAGCGCCTCCCGGCGGGCCTGGTCCAGCCGGCCGGAGCCGGTGAGCCCGAAGACGTGCACCAGGCGGCAGAGCGCTGCGGGCGCGCTCAGTCCCTCCGCGCCGGTCGGGTCCTGGGCGGTTTCCGACGTCTCGGCGCCGGTTCCCGTCGTCTCGACGCCGGTCGCCGCGGCGAGCGGGCGTCCCTCCAGCAGGTGCAGCAGACCGTCCAGGTAGGCGGCCCGCGCCAGCTCCTCGCCGTCCCCGGCGTCGGTGGCGGCGTTCCGGCACCGGAGGGCCGTCTCGTGGGCCGCTCGCTGCTCGCCCTGCAGGGTCAGGGTCAGACCCAGACTCCACAGTCCCCGGGCCCATGTCCCGCTCCGGGCCGCCGCGGCCGGCACGATCGCCCGCTCCAGGTACCGGCGGGCCTCGTACAGGTAGCCGGAGCAGACCCAGAAGAAGGTGACGTTCCCGATCAGCTCCAGCGCGGCCGCCGGGTCCGTCGCCAGGAGATGGTCGGCCGCCAGCCTGATGTCCGCGTGGAGGAACCCGATCCGCCGGTACCAGCTCCGCTGGTTCGGCCCGAACCACTCGTGGTGGGCCTGCCGGGTCCGGGCGAGGACGTGAGCGGCGTGCCGGCGGGCCAGTTCCGGCTCGGCGCCGAGCTCGGACAGCCACATCCGGCCGTACTCACGCACGGCGTCCAGCATCCGGTACGTTCCGTCCCCGCGGACGACCACCGACTTCTCGCACAACGCCGCCAGGGTCCGTCCGACCCGGTTCGCCGCGAGCGGGCCGCCGCCGGCCAGCCGGCGCGCGGTCTCGGCGTCGAAGGAGGCGGGCAGATAGGACAGCCTCGCCCACAGCAGCCGTTCCAGCGGGGTGCACAGCTCGTGGCTCCAGCCGATGGTGGTGCGCAGCGCCGCGTGCCGGACCGGCCGGGTGCGCACCCCGCCCGGCCGCAGGTCCCGCGCCTCCGGGGGCAGGTCCACCGCCGCGTACGGACCGGCGCACAGGTCCGTCAGCGACATGCTCCGCAACTGCGCGGCCGCGAGCTCCAGCGCCAGTGGCAGTCGTTCCAGCTGATCGCAGAGACCCGCGGCCAGCTGCCGGTCACTGTCGTCCACGAGCGGCCGGCCCACCGCCGCGGCACGGTCGGCGAACAGGGCGACCGCCTCCGTCACGGAGCCGAGGGGTTCGATCCCGACGACCGTCTCGGCCCGGACCCGCAGCGGCTCCCTGCTGGTGGCCAGGACCCGCAGGTTCGGGCAGACCGTCAGCAGGTCACCGACCAGGTCACGGCACTCGGCCGGCAGGTGCTCGCAGGAGTCGAGGACCAGCAGCGTCCTGCGGTCCCCGACCCAGGCGCAGATCGCGTCCGCCGGCGGCCGGGAGGTGTGGTCGGACAGTCCCAGCGCCTCCGCCACCACGGCCGCCAGCAGCGTCCCGTCACGCAGGGAAGCCAGGTCCGCCCAGGCGGCGCCCTCCTCGACCGGCTTCCCCGAGGACACGGCCCGCCGGGCGAGGCGGGTCTTGCCCACCCCGCCGGGGCCGCTGAGCGTCACCAGCCGGCTCTCGCCCAGCGCCGCGCCGATCCGTTCGAGCTCCGCCGCCCGGCCGATGAAAGAAGTCTCTTCGTCCCGCCTCGTCCACGCCATGACCCCATCCTGGTGCGGGAGGACAGGTGCGCCGACACGATCGGAACACTGCCGTGCGGCCCGCGGCCCCGGTGCGTACCATGCGAGGAAAACCCGTCCCGCACGCCGGAGTTCACCCGGCTGCCCCGCCGGAACGGCGTCTGCCGGCCCGGTCGCCGGCGGTCCGGACCGCGTACCGGGCATCGCACGATCCGGTGACGGGCGAGGCGGGCCCTGCCGGACGGCCGCTGCGGAGTCGGCGCCCGGGGTCCCGGCGTACGCGACCGCCCCCGGGTGCCTCGACAGGGGTGTTCGGCGCGGGGGGGGGGGAAGGTCCCCGCGTCACGCGTCCCGCCGCCGACGACCAGTTCGGCGATCGGTCACCGGCACCCGGGTCTCCTCGCGGTGATCCACTCGGTCCTGCCGCGCCTTTTCCAGGGGAAACCGGCGTGACGTACGTCGACGGAATTCACGGAATCCGGCGGGCAATACCGCGTGAATTCCCTGTCCGCGCGACCCGGGAATCTCCGACGCCCATGGAAACACTCACCATATGTCCATCCGGGTGAAGGCCGGGTGGGGCGGGCCCGTCTCCTTGACAATGCGGAAGTCGAAATCCAGGATTCCGAACCGTGAACCGGCGACGCCCCGCCCGTGGCGGTCGTGCCCGCCGTCCGTGACGACGGCGAGGAGGTGTCCCGATGACCGGTGAGGGCGCACGGGTCGCGCTGGTGACCGGGGCCGGCAGTGGAATCGGCGCGGCCACCGCGGGCGTCCTGGCCGAGCGGGGCATGCGCGTGGTGGTCAACTACCTCAGCAACACCGAGGCGGCCGACGCGGTCGTGGCCGGCATCGAGGCCGCGGGCGGCCGGGCGATGGCCGTGCGGGCCGACGTACGCGAGCCGGCTGCCGTCGAGGACATGGTCGGGCGGGTACGGGCCGCGTGGGGCGGGGTGGACGTGCTGGTACACAACGCGCTCATCCCGTACACCGTCAAGCCGTTCCAGGAGATGACGTGGGAGGAGCTCGGGGGCAAGCTCGACGCCGAGATGCGTTCGGCGTTCGCGGTCACCAAGGCCGTGCTCCCGGCCATGACCGCCCAGGGCTGGGGACGCATCGTCTACCTGGGCACCAACCTCAGCCGCCGGCCCCGGGAGGGGATGATCGCGCTCGGTACGTCGAAGGCGGCGCTGGAGCAGTTCGCCCGGTACCTCGCCCAGGAGCTGGGCCCCCTGGGCATCACGGTCAACGTCGTGTCGCCCGGACCGGTGGAGACCCGTGTCGCCGCCGACGTGCTCGACGACGCGACGAGGCAGCGGCAGGTGGCCGCCACTCCCCTCGGCCGCCTGGCGCACCCGGCCGACGTCGCCCGCGCGGTCGCCTTCCTGGCCGACGAGGACAACGTCTTCATGACCGGCACCACGGCGGCGGTCAACGGCGGCATGGCCATGTACTGACGCCCCGCCGAACCCGGGCAGCGGGCGCCGCGGTGTCCGTGGCCGTCACGGTCCGCACCGGTGACACGATCAGGAAAGCGCCTTCATGTACACGATCGATCTGGCCTACGTCGGACGGGGCCTGCACGAGGAACTGACCGCCTACATCGCCGACCAGCAGGAGTTCTACGCCGACGAGGGCGTCCACGTCGCGCTGCACGACGGCTGCGACTGGGACGACGAGCGACTGCGCCGGGGCGTCACCATCGGACTCGGCCGGTCCCTGCTGTCCCGGCTGACCGACGGCACCCCCTGGGTCGGGCTCCTCGTGAACACCCACCGCCCGCTGTTCTGGTTCCTCGCCCGGCGCGGCCTCGCCTCGCTCCCCGACCTGGCCGGGCGGCGGCTGGCGGTGCACGCCCCGCACACCGCGCCCGGGTGCTTCACCCGGATCGTGCTGCGCCGTGCCGGTCTCGATCCGGACCGTGACGTCCGGACGGTCGTCCGCCCACCGGGCGACTACGGCATGGACCTGCGGTGGCTGCGGAACGGCGAGATCGACGCCGCGCTGGTCGGCAGCACCATGGCACCGGAGGCGGTGGCGGCCGAGCACGGCTGGCACGTGCCGGGCTGGGTGGGCGACCACTTCCGGGTCCCGACCGTGGGCCTGGCCGTCGACACCACGTACACCGACCCGGCGGACCCTGCGGTCCAGGCCGTCCTGCGGGCGCACCGGCGCGCCCTGAACGTGATCCACGAGGACCCCGGCACCACGGTGCGGCACATGCGGACGTTTCTCGGCGGACACACCGAGGAGGAGGTGCGAGCCCACTACGACGCGTTCATCGCGCCGTACTTCACCACCGACGGCAGGGCCGACCCGGCGATCGGCGACGCGGCGATCACCGCGGTCGCCGCCGAGCTCGGCGTGCCGGCCGCCTTCACCGCGGCCGAGTTCTACCGCACCGCACCCTGAGGGGACCGTCCGGCACCCCCCGGACCGGTCCGCGGGGCGGGGCGCGCCGTGCCGCCGGCCCCGGTCGTGCGCCCTCGCGCCCGGTACAGAGGCCGTCCGGCTCAGTGCCCGGCGAGGAACTCCGACAGCTGGGCGTCGAGGTCGAGATGGACGTGTTCGGTGCCCGGCGGCACCAGCGCGTCGGTACGTCGCAGGAAGTCCGCCAGCGCCGCTCTCGGGACGATCAGATCGGCCCGTCCCCCCGGGGACGCCAGGGTGATCCGCAGCATGTGCCGGTGGAGGTGGCGGGTGGGGCGCAGCCGGACGTCGCCGATGCCCGCGGGGCCACGCAGCCCCTCCGCGAGGAGGCCGCGGGCGAAGAACCACTCGACCGTCCGGCCCGCCCCGACCTGGAAGGCGGCATGCACGGCGAAGGGATCGGCCGCGTCGTACCGCAGATCCGTGGGCACCGGCACGGCCGACTCGTCCGGCGCGACGACGAACGCGGACACCCTCCTGCTGATGACACCGCTGCTGGAGCTCATGGTGTCCTTCCTTCCGTTCCGAAATCCCCTCCGCCGCCGCCCGCACCGGCGTCGGAAACGGATCCGGGGCGGGAGCGGACGGCGCGGAGGCACCTCTGGTGGCACGGGCCTCGGTGCCGGGCACGAAGGCCGCCCCCCGGGTCCGGGGCTGTCCCTTGCACCGGGCCGGAGGGGCCGTTCGCGGCCGGCGCACCGGGAGCGTTGCAGGCACCCGTGGCCGCCGCCGCTCCTTCTGCAACACACCGCGTCCCCGGACGCGTCCCGCACGCGCCGCCGGCCCGGGTGACGTCGATCACCGGCGGCCCACGGCCACGTCGGCCACGTCGGCATGTCCTGATGTGTGGCCGTTGTGGCGCATTCACCCGTCCTGCGCGGCCGCCGTGCGGACCTAACGTGGAGAACGTGACGCGCGCCGGAGGTTTTCCTCCGATTGCCGAACGCGTCCGACAACAGCCACCGTGCGATGAGGAAAGAAGGCGATCCACACCGTGGAATCGCAATCCCGTGCCGGACAGCCGGTATTCGATGAACAGGAATTCGGCCTGAACGAATGGGTCGTCGACGAACAGCACGAGCGTTTCCTTCGCGATCCGTACTCGGTCGACCCGGTATGGCGGGATCTCTTCACGTCCAGCGGCCCCGGGGCCGACGAACGGGCCCCCATGGGCGACACCGCCGAGGAGGCCGCCCTCAAGGCCGTCCGGGTGGCGGGGCTGATCCACGGCTACCGCGTACGCGGACACCTGATGGCCGGCACCGACCCGCTCGCCACGCCGCAGGAGGACGCGTCCCCGGAGCTGGGCCTGAAGGCGTTCGGGCTCCGCGAGGAGGACCTGGACCGTACGTTCGTCGTGGACGACTTCGCCGGACGGGCCACCATGACCCTCCGCTCCGTGCTGGACGTGCTGCGGGAGTCCTACTGCGGGAGCGTCGGCGTCCAGTACATGCACATCCAGAGCTCCGACGAACGGAGCTGGGTGCAGCAGCGGATGGAGTCGCCCCGGAGACCGGCCGACCGCGCCGAGCAGCTGCAGATCCTGTACCGGCTGGGGGCGGCGGAGGCCTTCGAGCGCTTTCTGCACACCAAGTACGTGGGACAGAAGCGGTACTCGCTGGAAGGCGGCGAGTCGGCGATCGTGCTGCTGGACGCCCTGCTGCACCGCGCCGTCGCGCACGGTGTGGGAGAGGCCGTCATCGGCATGGCGCACCGGGGCCGGCTCAATGTGCTGGCCAACATCGTGGGCAAGTCGTACGCCGAGATCTTCCACGAGTTCGAGGACGGCGTGGACCTCCGGTCGGTCCAGGGATCCGGCGACGTGAAGTACCACCTGGGCGCGGAGGGGACCTATCGCACCCTCGACGGGGGCACGGTCGCCGTGTCCGTCGTCGCCAACCCCTCGCACCTGGAGGTCGTGGGTCCGGTGGCCCAGGGAGTGGTCCGGGCCAAGCAGGAGACCGCCCGGGACGGCGGCGGCACGCTCGCGGTGCTCCCCGTGGCCGTCCACGGCGACGCCGCCTTCGCGGGCCAGGGCGTGGTCGGCGAGACCCTGAACATGTCACAGCTGCCGGGCTACCACACCGGCGGGACCGTTCACATCGTCATCAACAACCAGCTGGGCTTCACGACCGCGCCCGCCCACGGCCGGTCGAGCGCCTACGCCACCGATGTCGCCCGGACCATCGAGGCCCCGGTCCTGCACGTGAACGGAGACGACCCCGAGGCCGTCGTCCGGGTCGCCCGGTTCGCCTTCGACTACCGCCGGACGTTCCACAAGGACGTCGTGATCGACCTGATCTGCTACCGGCGCCACGGCCACAGCGAGGTCGACGACCCGTCGATCACGCAGCCGGAGATGTACGACCGGATCGACGCCCTGCCCTCGGTGCGCACGCTGTACGCCGACACGCTGGTGCGGCGGGGAGACATCGGCGCGCGGCAGGCCGAGGGTGCCCTGCGGGACTACCGGGACCGGCTCGAGCACGCCTTCGCCGAGACCCACCCGGTGCGGGCGCCAGGTCGTCCGGCGGACCACGTCGGCGACGAGGAGGCCGGGGCCGTCGCCCCCGCCGCACCGGTCACCGCGATCTCGGAGGCGGCCGTCCGGCACATCGTGTCGTCCCAGATCGAGCTCCCGCCCGGCTTCACCGCGCACCCGCGCGTCCTTCCCCAGCTGCGCAGACGTGCCGCGATGCCGGACGCGGGGGCCGTCGACTGGGCCACCGCGGAGACCCTGGCCCTCGGGTCGCTGCTGCTGGACGGGGTTCCGGTGCGGCTGGCCGGACAGGACTCCCGCCGCGGCACGTTCGGCCAGCGGCACGCCGTGCTCACCGACCGGCACACGGGCGCGGAGTACACGCCGCTCAACTCGCTCGGCGAGCGGGCCGCGTCCTTCACACCGTACGACTCGATGCTGTCCGAACTGGCCGCGCTCGGGTTCGAGTACGGCTACTCGCTGGCGCGGCCCGAGGCGCTGGTGCTGTGGGAGGCGCAGTTCGGCGACTTCGCCGACGGCGCGCAGACCGTCGTGGACGAGTACATCGCGTCGTCGGAGCAGAAGTGGGGGCAGCGTTCCGGGGTGACCCTGCTGCTGCCGCACGGACTGGAGGGGCAGGGACCGGACCACTCCTCCGGCAGGATCGAACGGTTCCTCCAGCTGTGCGCGCAGGACAACATGACGGTCGCGGTACCGACCCTGCCCGGCAACTACTTCCACCTGCTCAGGCAGCAGGCGCTCGTCGAGCCGCGGCGCAGGAGGCCGCTGGTGGTCTTCACCCCGAAGTCGATGCTGCGGTCGAAGGCGGCCGTCTCACCGCTCTCCGAGTTCACCGGGGGCGGGTTCCGCGCGGTCCTGCCGGACGAGACGGCCGACACGGCGCGGGTCGGGCGTGTGCTGGTGTGTTCGGGCAAGGTCTTCTACGACCTGGACGCCCACCGGCGGGAGACCGGGGCGACGGACACCGCGATCGTCCGCGTGGAGCGGCTCTACCCGTTCCCGGTGCGGGAACTGGCCGAGGAGCTCGCCCGCTTCCCCGCGGACGCGGAGGTGCGGTGGGTGCAGGAGGAGGCCGAGAACCAGGGAGCCTGGCACTTCGTGAACGCCACCGTGCGGCGGTCCGCGGACCGTCCTCTCGGCCACGTCAGCCGTCCCGCCGCGTCGGCACCCGCCGTGGGCTCCGCCCGGCGGCACGCCGACGAGCAGAGGGAGCTGGTGGCAGCAGCCTTCCGCTGAGCGCGGCGGACGGACCGGGGGCGCGCGCCACAGCGCGCGCCCCTGCTGACGCGGGCCCCCTCGGCGACACCCGAGGGGGCCCGCGGCTCGACCTGGCCCGCTACCGGGTCGGTGCGGCGGCCTCCGCGGCCTCCGCCGCCACCCGGGCGGCGGCGCGGGCGGCGCGTCCGGACACGCGCCAGCCGACCATGCGGAGTGCCGTGGGCGGCGCCGGCGGGAAGACGCCGAGCTGTCCGAGCATGGCGACGTCGTCCCGTACCGCCTCGTGACGCACCACCTTGCCGTCGCGCAGGCCGAGCACGTGGATCTGCTCGAAGTCGATCTCCCGGCCGGTGGGCGGTATGGCCTGGTCGAGCTTGCCGTCGCGGTAGCGGACGAAGGCACCGGTGTGGCGGCCCCGCATGCGCAGGCGCACCCAGACCTCGTCGTCACCAAGCGCGGTGGCGAGCACCGGGAAGCACAGGTCGCTGAAGGCGGAGCGCATCCACGCGCCCGAGGCGAGGACACCGGCCGGGCCCGGCAGCGCGCACGCCGCCGGGGCCACGGCGGCTTCGCGGTTGTGGAACTCCTCGTGGACCACGTCGGCGGCGAGCGCCCGGTCCCCTGTCTCGAGGACCCGGAAGAGTCCGTGGGCCAGCTCTGCGGGTTCCATTCCCATGGCGGGGCTGCCTCTCGTCGGCTGTGTGATCGGGGTGACCGGAGTGATCAGGAAATTGAGGTTACAGCACGCCTAATGAATTCATCGCGATAGAGTGCGATCATGCAGCCCAAGCGCCCCTACGTCTCCCCGCTGCGCGAACAGGCCGCCGCGCGGACTCGCGAGCTGATCCTCGGCCGGGCGACGGAACTGTTCGCGGAGCGCGGCTACGGGCGGGTGACCGTGGCCGACATCGCCACGGCGGCGGGCGTGGCCGCCAAGACCGTCTTCGCGAGCGTCGGCAGCAAGAGCGACATCCTGAACCGGATCGTGGACCACGGCGTGGACGCCTCCGGATACGAGCGGGCGATGGCGGCGCTGCTGGCCGGACGGACCCCGGAGGCGGTGCTGCGCACGCTGGCCCGTGGCACCCGGGCGGGCAACGAGGGCCAGTTCACCGTGCACGAGGCGATCCGCAAGGCGCTGCCGGTCCACGAGGACGGCGAGGCGCTGTGGCAGCGGGCGACCGCGGACTACCGCGACGCGCTGCGTACGGCGGCCCGCCATCTGCACACCCTGCCCCCGCCCCCCGTCTACCCGGTGGCGGAGACGGCCGACCTGCTCTGGCAGTGGTTCGGACCCACCGGCTGGCGGTCCCTCGTGGTGGAGAGCGGCTGGACCTGGGAGCGCGCGGAGGACGTCCTGTACCGCACGGCGCTCGCGGCGCTGTTCCCGGGGGAGCCGGTGAGCGGATCGGGCGAAGGCGAGGACACCGGGCCGGCCCGCTGACCGTCACCGGGAAGGCGGGCGCGGCCCCGGTTCGACGGTCACACGCGCCCTCGCACAACCCTTCGTCCGGTCCGCGGGTCCTGTATTCGGCGGCGGGCGGCGGCCACCGGACCTTCGCGGCCCGGCCCGGCCGCCCGTGTCCGGCCCCGCAGCGATCCCGGGAGACCCAGCATGCTCCGCAAGAGACCCTTCGGCAGACGCAGACCGAATCACGTCACCGGCACGGCCGCCGCGGCGCTGCTGCTGCTGACGATCGGCGCCACCATCACGGCTGTCGCGCCCGTCCAGGCCGCGCCCGCGCCCATCACGCACGACGACTTCAACAACGACGGCTACCGCGACCTCGTGGTCTCGGCCCCCGGCGGAACCGTCAGCGGACAGCGGGACGCCGGCTACGTCGCCGTCCTCTACGGCTCCGCGCACGGGCTGTCCACCGCGCACCGGGCGACGTTCAGCATGAGCACCCCCGGCGTGACGGGCCTGGCCCGGGCGGGCGACCGCTTCGGTCAGGCCACGGCCACCGCGGACCTGGACCGGGACGGGTACGACGACCTGATCGTCGCCGCGCCCGGGAAGGACGTCGGCTCGGCCGTCGACGCGGGCTCGGCCACCGTCCTGTTCGGCTCGCCCACCGGGCTGCGCGCGGCCGGCAGCAGAGTGCTCCAGGAGACCACCCCGGTGGCGGGCCACCGCTTCGGGCTGGCGCTGGCCGCCGGCTGGATTAAGGTGGACGACTCCGCGGTGGCCGTCCTGTCGGCGGACACGCTGTGGTCCTTCGGCTTCGAGGTCACCGCCACCGGCCGCCGGATGGACACCGACCGCAGCCCCCTGTCCCTGTTCGTGCCCGCCGACTTCCGCCCCACCGGACTCACCATGGGCGACTACGACAGGAACCGCGCGGACGACCTCGTCATCCTCGGCGACGGGACCTTCGACGCGGCCGGCGTGTTCGGCAGGGCCGTCTACGTCTCCGGCGGCCGAGGCGGTTGGGCGGACCACTACGAGCTGACCGGCGGCGGCCAGGTCGCGGCCTCGGGGGACGTGAACGGGGACGGTTACACCGACGTCGTCGTCGGCGCATCCGACGACCGCGACTCCGCGGGCGGCCTGACCACACCCGGCGGGTTCTTCGTCCAGTTCGGCGGGCCGGGCGGTCCGGGCAGCCGGGAGGGCGGGTACAACCGCCAGTACTGGACGCAGAACTCGCCGGGCGTACCGGGGGTCAACAGGCCCGGCGACCGCTTCGGTGCCGCGCTGAGCGTGCGGGACGTCGACGGCGACGGCTACGACGAGGTGGCCGTCGGCGCGCCGGGCAACGACATCGGCGGCGCCGTCGACGCCGGCACCGTCTGGGTGATGCGCGGCTCCGCCACCGGCCTGACCACCAAGGGCGTCCGGGTGCTGAGCCAGAGCCCGCGAGCGGTCCCCGGCACCCCCGAGAGGGGCGACCGGTTCGGCGCCGCGGTGCGGCTGATCGACGCCGACCGGGACGGCAGGGCGAGTCTGATCACCGGCGCTCCCGGCGAGGACGGCGGTGACGGCGGTGTCTGGGTCTTCCCCGCCACCGGCGGCGGACTCTCCCTGAACCGTTCCTGGTCCTTCGACGGGGCGGCCCTGCGGGCCCCCGGCCCCGGCGCCCACTTCGGCGGGACGCTGGCCCCGCACGGCCGTTGACGGCCTCCGCCGGGCGCGGACGGCACCGCCCCTACCAGGTCCGGGCGGCGTCTGCGCTCCTCCCACCCGCCCCACCAGCCACTTCCCCCAATGTGAGGATCCGCACTCGCCACGGGATTGCGTCAGCCGGTCCCACGCGCCACAGTGTTCCAACTGCCCACCCCTGCAAGCGAGATCATTGCGTCGTCGGGCACGGCACACCCTGCCCCGGCGAAGAGGATGCGTGCGCATGAGCCCCATGCCCCTGAGGGGACTCGCGGTGGCCTCGGCCACCGCGGTCACCGCGGTCGGAAGCGTCGTCGGCGTCGCCTCGGGCAGCAGCGCCCAGAACAACGACGCCCGGGCGGCGGTGGACGACGCCACGCTCCTCGCGGACCTGCCCGCCGGTCAGCAGGCTCAGGTGCAGACGGCGTCCCTGACCCGGCAGGCGGACGCGATGGCCGTCCAGGCGGACGCGAGCGCCCGCAAGGACGCCGAGCACGCCGCGCGGACGGCGGCGGCCAGGACCGCGCAGGCCAAGAAGGCCGCCGCGGACAAGGCCGCCGAGGAACGGGCGGAGGCCAAGGCCGCGGCGGGCAATCCCACCGCCACCTTCGCGGTGCGCAGTTCGTACACCGTGGCCCAGTTGAAGGCGATGGCCGCGGAGATCGTGGGCAGCGGCCAGTTCCAGTGCTTCAGCAACATCGTGGACCACGAGTCCACCTGGAACTACCTCGCCGTCAACCCCTCCTCGGGCGCCTACGGACTCGTCCAGGCCCTGCCCGGCTCCAAGATGGCCACCGTCGCCGCCGACTGGCAGACCAACCCGGCCACCCAGATCAAGTGGGGCCTCAACTACATGAACACCACCTACGGCAGCCCCTGCCAGGCTTGGGCGTTCTGGCAGGTCCATCACGCGTACTGACGGGCCCCGAGCCGGCGTCCCCGTCCGCGATGCCCGTTCCCGTCAGGGACGGTCCACGCGGAAGTGGTAGCAGCCGTATTCGACGGCGCGGACGTGCACCTGGGCGGTGCCGGGGTCGGAGAAGGCCTCGGCCAGGGCGGTCTCGAAAGCCGCACGGGGGTCCTCGGGCAGTTCCAGCATGCGGCCGCCCGTGATGTGGCCGCGCCGGTCGTAGCAGCGCAGGACCCGCAGGGCGCCGGGGCGCGCCCACGGATAGCCGGGGTTCTCGCCCGTCGGGCCGCCGCAGTCCTCGGCGTGGATGAAGACCGGACCCTGTTCGTCGTAGGCCCCGGGGTCGATGTCCGTGGCCGCCGCCCACCGGCGCAGCGGGGCGTAGGAGACCAGGGCGATCCGCTCGCCCTCGGCACTGGACCGCAGACAGCAGCGCAGGGGCGCGCCGCCCTCGTCGTCCGTGTGCGGCTTCGACGGGTTTCCGGCGTCGTCGCGGACCCGGAGTTCCCCGAGCGTCGCGGTCGGGATGGGCAGGGGTGGGAAAGCGGGAGTCATGGGTCCAGGGTGACGCGGGCCGTGCCGGAGCACCGGCGGGATCCGGACGCCGTCCTTCACCTTCTCGCCGGTCGGAGCGGCCGTGCGCGGGACCCGGGCGCACCGGCTGACTTCCTGGGGCTCGTGAGGTGTGCGACGGCGCACTCTGCGGAGCATTCGCGCCACCTAATGCTCCGTTAATGCTTCCTCACTCCTGGGCAGAGATTCCATGGTCAGCTCCGCACACCACCGAGTGCCCCTGCCGACTCCGACCGCGCCTCTGGCGGACCACGCCCACGCCGGAGACCATGGCGCCCTGTTCACACGATCGCGACGTACCAGACATCGCCCGGACGACCGGCGCCATCGGCTTCGCACGAACCTCGGGTCGCACGCTGTGCGGTCACCCGAACCGCTCTCCCCGCTCACGGTCCCCCGCACGCGGAGCCGGGCCCCCTACGAGGAGTTGCCGAAATGTCCCATGATTCGCCCGAGTTACCCCCGGGCCGGCCGCCGTACGACCAATCCCTCGACAACCGCTTCCCGCCCGACCCGTCCGTGTACGACCTCTCCCCGCAGGACGTCCCCCCTTACGACCGTTCCGCGTACGATCCCCGGGCAGACGACCCCGCTCCGGGCGGCCGGACACCGTACGACCGCCCCTCCCCCACCTGGTCGACCGGTGAGCTGGAGCTCTCCGGCCTCCGTCCGCCGGACCCGAACTCAGGCGCCCACCGGACCCTGCGTCTGCTGCGCCGCGCCTACCGCTGGCAGCGGCGCGTGGCGACCTTCACCGCGCTCGGCTACTTCGCCGCCTTCCTCACTCTGACCGTCAAGGCGCCCTCCGTGATGGCCCGTCCGGGCCCCGGCGGCCTGCCCACCGGCCTGCTACTGGCCCTGGTCCAGATCCCGGTCACCTGGCTCGCGGTCCTCCTCTACGAAGCCGCGGCGCACCGGTTCGTGGATCCCCTGGCACGTCACGCCCGCCGCCAGACGCGGGCGGCCGTCGCGGACCGGGAGCAGGCGCCATGACCGAGTTCAGCGGATCCGCCCAGTCCTGGTCGCTCATCGCGTTCTGCACGGTCGTCGCCCTCACCCTGCTGCTGTGCGTGCTCACCGGTCCGGAGGCGGACGACCTCGCCGAGTTCTACACCGGTTACCGGACCCTCTCGCCGATACGCAACGGCCTGGCCGTCGCCGGCGACTACATCTCCGCCGCCACCGTCCTCACCATCGGGGGGATCATCGCCCTGTGCGGCTACGACGGCATCGTCCTGGCCCTGAGCGCCCTGCTGTCCCTTTTGCTGCTGATGTTCCTGCTGGCCGAACCCCTCCACAACACCGGCCGCTACACGATGGGGGACGCGCTGGCCCAGCGTCACCCGGCGCGGTCGGTTCGCGTGACCGCCTGTCTGGTCACCCTTGCCGCACTGGTCCCGATGATGGTCGTCCAGCTCGCCGGGGTCGGTGAACTCCTCGCGTACGTCCTCGGGTTCACGGATCCCGGCATGAAGAACGGGTGCGTGGCCGGGGCCGGAGTCCTCATGATCACGTATGCGGCGCTGGGCGGTATGCCCGGTACCGCGCTGGTCCAGATCATCAAGACCGTGGTGCTGCTCGGCTCCGGGCTGGTGGTGAGCTTCCTGATCCTGCGTCTGTTCGACTGGCAGCCGCAGGCGTTGTTCCACGCGGCCGAAGGGCGGAGCGGGGCGGGACCCGCCTATCTGCGCTGGGGCCTGCAGTACTCCAGCAGTCCGCATCCCGCCCTGGACATGGCCAGTACCCAGGGCGCGATCGTGCTGGGAGGTGCCAGCCTGCCGCACGTCACCATGCGGATGTACACCGCCGGCACCCCGCGTCAGGTCCGCCGGGCGATGTCCTGGGCGGTCTCCTCGGTGACCCTGTTCATCCTGATGCTCACGCTGGTGTGCGTCGGCGCCACCGCCCTGGTCGGCCGGGACCACATCGCCGCCGCCGACGCGCACGGCACGACCGCCTATCTGCTGGGCGCCCGGGCCGCGTTCGGGACCACCCTGTCCCGGCCGGAGAGCCTGCTCTTCGCCACGGTCACCACCGCCGTCTTCCTCACCCTTCTCGCCTCCGTCGCCAGCATGACGCTGGCCTGCGCCAACACCCTCGCGCACGATCTCACGGCGTCCCGCGCCCGGCCCCTGGCCCCGGCCCGGGAACTGGTCCTCGCCCGCTCATGCGCGCTGGCCGTCGGCATCCCCACCATCCTGCTGGCCGTCCTCGCCCAGCACCGCAGTCTCCAGCCGCTGGCCACCGTCTCCTTCACCCTCGGCGCCTCGGCCATCGCACCCGCGCTCCTGTACACCCTGTTCTGGCGCCGGTACACGCGCACCGCGCTCCTGGCCACCCTGATCGTGGGTTCCCTGAGCGTGCTGGCGCTGGCTCCCGGCACCACCCTGGTCTCGGGGACGCCGTTGTCGGCCTTCCCTGAGGCCGACTTCGTCTGGTTCCCGTACAACACGACCGCTCTCGTCTCCGTGCCCGCGGGCTTCCTCGCGGGCTGGCTCACCACCGTCCTGTCCGGGCGGCGGGCCACCGCCCGGGAGCGCAACCGCTACGAGGCCCATGAGCACCATCTCCTCACCGGGCCGCCGCCACGCCACTCGCCGCGGTAGCGCCGGGGACGGCGGGAAGGGGCGCCCCGGCGGGGACGCCCCTTCCCTTCACCGCTCCGCGGTGCCTACTGGATGTTGATCTTGAATGTGCTGGTGGTGTTCTTGACGTCCTGGGCGTTGCCGCTCATCCGCAGGTTGCGGAAGGTGGCCTCGCCGACGGCCGGGCCCTGGCCGGGCTCGGGCAGTTCGTTGGCCCAGATGCCGAAGCCGGACTTGGCGTCGAACGCGTCTCCGCTCTTCTTGGAGTTGGTGATGGAGATGTCGGTGAAGATGGTGTCCTTCACCGGGAACTGCGCCTGGCCGCCGACGTAGTTGGTCTGGAACATCACGCCTCCGTAGGTGGAGTCGTCGATGTCGACGTCGTTGACCCTGATGCCCTGGAAGACCTTCGAGGCGGAGAACGCCCAGATGGCGGGGAAGACCTGGGAGCCCCAGAAGTGGCCGCCCGTGCGGTCCAGGGAGACGTTCTCGATCGTCGTCGGATCGGTGCCGAAGCCGTTCATCGGGTAGCCGAAGTCCAGCGAGGAGATCGTGATTCCGGAGTAGACGAGCGTGTCGGCGACCCGGATGTTGCGGAAGGTGTTGTTGTAGCCGCCGTACACGGCGATGCCCGCGGCCCGCCAGGTCAGCGTGGACGTCAGGTTCTCGTAGAGGTTGTTCTTCTCGTCGGCGCCGCCGGCGTCGATGGCCGAGAAGAGCGCGAAGCTGTCGTCGCCCGTGGCCCGGGCGTCGTTGTTGACCACGTGGTTGTCCGTGGAGCCGTTCGTCATGTTGATGCCGTCGGCGAACGTGTCACGGATGCGGGTGTTGGAGATGGTCATGTTGTCGGTGTTGGCGCCCCAGTAGAGGCAGACCATGTGCTCGGCCCAGATGTTGTCGATCGTGATGTTGGCGACGTTGGAGAAGTCGAACACCTTGCCCGGGCCGTCGATCCGGGACGTGTAGTTGCCGAAGTAGGCGAAGCCGGAGAAGGTCGAGCCGTTGGCGGTGGACTCGGCGCGGAAGCCGACGTCCGTGTTCTCCTGCGAGGAGGGCGCACGGAAGCGGGTGAACCACGGTCCGGCTCCGACGACCTTGACGGCCTTGCCGTAGACCTGGAACTTGCTGGAGGTCTCGTAGTCGCCGGCCGGCAGGTAGACGCCGACGAGCTTGCCCGTGGTGTCCATGCGGACCTTGTCCAGGGCGTTCTGCACGTCCTGCTGCGTGAAGCCGGCCGGGACCGTGTACGCGGCCGGGTCCGGGTTCGCGATCTGCGTGGCCTGTTCGAGGTTGACGAAGTCGATCGCGTAGGTGGAGGTGTTGGCCGCGTCCTTCTGGAGGCGGATCTTGGAACCGGCCGGCACGGTCTTGCCGAGCAGCAGGTTGGCCTCGTCGTAGATGTGGCGCTGGGCACCGGAGCCGGGCGAGTTGCCGGGCGCGGTCTCGCTGCCGTAGAGCCAGGCGTACTTCGAGGTGAGGTCGATGGCCTTGAGGAACTGGCCGTCGACGTAGACGTCCAGGGTGGTGTTGGTGCCGTCCGGGATCGAGAAGCGGGTGACCAGGGTGTTGGTCGCCGCGCGGGTGGTCCACTCGACGTACTGGCCGGTGCTGTTGAGCGTCACCGCCTTGCGGCCGCTCGCCTCGCCCGCGATGTCGCCGACGGTCCGGTTCGGGCCGACGACCTGGGCGCCGCCGCCGACCGTGCCGTCCTCGGCCTCGTACATGTCGTACGGCATGTCCGCGCCGCGGCCGACGAACAGGGGCTGCGTGGTGGTGTTGTTGGTGCGCTTGACCGGCAGTTCGTTGGCGTCGTCGGAGATGACCGTCGTGACGGTGTACTTGCCGTTGACGGCCGTCCACGACCCGAGGGAGACCGGCGCGGTCGTCTGACCGGACGAGATCGTGCCGGTGTAGGAGCCGCTGAGCGTCTTGACCGTGGCTCCGTTGGCGTCCTTGACCGTCAGGGTGACGCCGTGGGCGCCGGAGGCCGAGGCCACCGTTCCCTGGTTCTTGATGGCGACGGTGAAGGCGACCGAGTCGCCCGCCGAGGCGCTGGACGGCGACCAGGCGACCGGCGCCGCCACCAGGTCGGAGCTGGAGACCGGCTTGACGACCAGGGCGTCGGAGCGGGTGAAGGCGTTGTTCGCCTCGTTCTGCTCGATGACCTTGTTCGACGGGTCCACCTCGGCGCCGACCGGGTAACTGCCCGCGTCCCGGCTGCCGATGCTCGCGGTGACCGTCGTCGACGCGCCGGCCGCGAGCGCCGGAACGTCCGCCGTGGCGGCCTTGGTGCCGCCGAGCGTGAAGTTCAGGTCGGTGGCCTTGGACGCCTTGCTGCCGCTGTTGGTGACGGTCGCGGTCAGGCTGATGGCGTCCGACTCGACCGGGGCGGAGGGCGAGTTGGTGATCCCGGTGACCTTGAGGTCCGGGTTGGCCGCCGGGGTGCCGATCACCTGTACCTCGGCGACCTGCGCACCCGGGGCGCCGGTGTTGGAGGTGAACTTCAGCTGGACGTCGGCGGCGGCGCCGGAGACCGGGATGGTCACGGTGTTGCCGGTCGACGGGTTGAACGTGTAGTCCTTCGCCGCGGCGAGGCTGGTGAACGCGGTGGCGTCCTGGTCGCGGCCGAGCACCTGGATGTTCTGGGTGCGGGTGGACCAGGCGGCGTCCGGGTTGAGCTTGACGACGACCTGACCGAGGTCGGCGTTGGCGCCCAGCTTGGTGGTGAGGGTGGCCGGGTAGGCGCCGCCCGCGCTCTCCCAGTAGGTGCCGATCTGACCGTCGTTGGCGTTGGCGGCGACGTAGGTGAAGGTGTACGAGGAGGCGTCGACGGGCTTGCCCTGGGCGAGGTCGGAGCCGGCGCCGGACCCGGGCCGGGTGACGCTGTTGCTCGCCACCGACACGTTCCCCGCGGCGTCCCTCGCCTTCACGTAGTAGGTGACCGTCGCCGTCGCCGACGGGGTGTCGGTGTACGTCGTGACGGTCCCCGCCACGGACTTGACGAGCTGGTCGTTGGCGTAGACGTCGTACCCGGTGACCTGGACGTTGTCGCTGGACGCCTGCCAGGTGAGCTTCACGTCGCTGCCGGACTGGGTGTAGGCGAGGCTGCCGGGCGCCGTGGGGGCCTGGGTGTCGCCGCTCGCTCCCTTGCGGGTGACGCTGTTGCTGTTGCCGGAGACGTTGCCCGCGGCGTCCTTGGCCCGCACGAAGTAGGTGATGTCGCTGCCGGCCGGCTGGGTGTCGGTGTAGGTCAGCACGTTCCCGGCGACGCTCGACCGCAACTGGCCGTTGGCGTAGACGTCGTAGCCGGTGACGGCCGTGTCGTCGGTGGCCGCGCTCCAGGTCAGCTTGATCTGGCCGCTGGCCGGCTCGGTGTAGGCCAGGTTGGACGGGGCGGTGGGCGCCTGGGTGTCGCCGGTCGCGGGTCCGTAGACCTCCAGCTCGGAGGCCTGCCCGGCGGGCCAGCCGGTGTTGGCGGTGAAGAGTGCGCGCACGTACCGCGTGGTGGTGGTGTCGAAGGTGATGGCCGCCGACTGGTCGTCGGAGCTGTCGAAGGTGTACGCCTTCGAGGCCGTCAGGTCCGTGAAGTTCTGGTTGTCGGTCGATCCCTGGATCTTGAGCGTCTGACTGCGGCTCGGCCAGCCGCTGGGCAGCCGCAGGGTCACCTGGTTGACCTTGACCGACGAGCCGAGGTCGACCTGGAGCCACTGCGGGAACGAGTTGTTGGTGCTCTCCCAGTAGGTGTTGCGGTTGCCGTCACCGGCGTTGGCCGCGCCGTAGACGTCCGCGTGGCCGCTCTCGCTGAAGGTCTTGCCCTGGGCGAGGTTGGGGGTCGAGGCGGCGGCCGTGAGGACCTGCATCTCGGCGAGCTGGGCGGTGCCCGCGACGGAGTTGGCGCTGAAGTCGGCCCGGACGTAGCGGGCGAGGGTCCCGGGGACCGAGACCCTCACCGTGTTGTCGTTGCCGGGACTGAAGACGTACTGCGCCGACGACTTGAGCGTGGCGAAGCTCGTTCCGTCGGCGCTGACCTGGAGGGCCAGGGTCTGCTTGCGGGTCTGCCACTTCTCGGGCAGCCGCAGCACGACCTGCCGGACGCGCTCGGTCCGGCCGAGGTCGGTCTGCACCCACTGGGCGGACTTCTTGCCGGCCTGCCAGTAGGTGTCGGTGTCGCCGTCGGTGACGTTGGCGGCCGCGTGCGCGGCGCGAGCGCTGCCCGCCCTGGTCCTGGCGTCCGCGGCGGTGTTGGGCCCCCCGGCCGCGTGCGCGCCGACGGCGGGCAGGCCCAGGACCATGACGGTGGAGGCGAGTACAGCGGTCGCTGCGCGCCGCCTCCAGGATCTCGGCTTGTGTCGGGTCATGCGAGGTCGCTTTCTGCGGAGGCTCGCGCGCCGGAGGGGGCGGGCGAGGGCGGCTCGTTCCTGGCGGAGTGGTGCAGAAAGGTGCGGTGAAGGCACATGGATCAGTACGCAGAATATTGCATTGTTTCATCGAAATATTGCAGAGAGCTGCGAGCCGGTCCACAGACAGGACGACACAAGTTTCACCAGAACCGCTCACGGCATGGTGATGCAGCCAGCCAAACAGCAAGTATCCAGGCGTACTTCACGTGACCGGCACACGGGTCTGTCACTCGGATACTCGTCGGGCGCTTGCATCACCAGGCCGCAAGCGAACGCAAGTAGCGCAAAATTTTGCGCGAACCTGCCGTCCGCGCCTACAACGACGCCCCGGCCTCCGCGCGGGCGAAGAAGGCGGCGAGCTCGTGGGGGTTCTTGGTGTAGACGTCGATCCCGCGCACCAGTCCGTCCGCGACCTCGTGGATCTCGACCATGGTCAGCGCGAACCGCTCCCCGGTCGTGTGCGCGGTGAGCGTGCCGGTCAGCACTCCCACCACGCCGGCCGGCCCCTCGAAAACCTCGGCCCCCGTGATGGCGACCGCCGCACGCCGCATCATCGCTCCCAGGACCGACCCCACGAACGCCTCGCGGCCGTGGTGCACACCGCCGTAGGGAAGCTGGGCCGGCTCATCGACGACCACCTCGGGGGCCAGCCGCGCCACGACACCTTCCACATCGCCCTTCGCCAACGCCTCGTACAGGCCCCTCACGACATCGGCGGAGGTCCCGGCTGCCGTCTCGGTACGGTCACTGCTCATGGTGTGTCCCCTCGGTCTCCTCGGCGCCCCGACGGGCTCGGGGCACACCCCATGCAACGCCCGTCCGCCGTCGCCGGGGAGCCCCCGCCGTGAGGGGTACCGGCAGGGACCCCCATCCCGCGCCGGGCCTGCCTACGCTGACCCCATGGACAACCGGGACGCGGTCAGCGCCTTCCTCCGCTCACGCCGCGAGAAGATCACCCCCGAGCAGGCGGGACTGCCGGTCTACGGCCGGCGGCGCGTGCCCGGACTGCGCCGGGGCGAGGTCGCCGCGCTCGCCGGGGTGAGCGTCGAGTACTACACGCGCCTCGAACGCGGCAGCCTGAGAGGCGTCTCGGACAGCGTGCTGGACGCGCTCGCCCACGCACTGCGGCTCGACGACACCGAACGCGCCTACCTGTACGACCTCGCCCGCGCCGCCGGACCGGCACCCGCCGCGCGGACCCGGCAGCGAACCGCCCGGCAGACGGTCCGGGCGAGTGTCCTGCGGATCGTCGAAGGCATGCCGGCCCTGCCGGCGTACGTGATGAACAACCGCCTCGACACCCTGGCCGCCAACGAGTTGGGGCGGGCCCTGTACGCACCCATGTACGACGACCCGGCCTGCCGGGGCAACGTCGCCCGGTTCGCGTTCCTCAACTCCGGGGCCGGCCGCTTCTACCGCGACTGGGAGCCGATGGCCCGCTTCGCCGTCGGCGCGCTGCGCGTCGAGGCCGCGCGCGACCCCTACGACCGGGAACTGACCGACCTGATCGGTGAACTGTCCACCCGCAGCGACCCGTTCCGGGTCATGTGGGCCTCCCACGACGTGCACGTCTTCCGGCAGAGCACCAAACGCCTGACCCATCCCGTGGTCGGCGATCTCGAACTCGACCAGGAGACCATGGCGTTGGCCGACGAGAGCGGTCTGAGCGTCGTCGTGTACAGCGCCCGCCGGGACACACCCGCCGAGGACGCCCTCACCCTCCTCGCCAACTGGAGCGCCACCACGGGGCGGGACCGGGAGGCGGACGCCGCCGGCAACCCGCCGCCCGGACAGCACTGACCCCGGGACCCGCCCGAGTCATCCCCCCCAGCCGTCCCCCCGAGTCGGCGGGGGCTCGCCGGCAGCTCCGCGCGGGCGTCACGGGGTCGGTCGCGATGACGCCATCTGTGCACAGTCTTGACTTGGAGTCGGCTCCCGGGCGCCGGTGCCACGGGTTCGTCGAGCGGCCCGTCCAGACAGGCTCCTGTACGGTCGCACGAGACCACTCGCGACCCGGAAGCTCGGCGATGCAGCAGGTCAACCCCCATTTTCCGATTGGCGATCGGGCGTTCACCGGGAACCTCGGCCACTCAGAACGCCGCCTGTTCCCCTGATGCCGGCCATCCGTCGTTCATGCGGCCGTCGCCGCGGACCGGCTTGCTGAGGAGCGAAGTTATATAGACAACTTTGCTCACCCGGGCGTCGTAGCGACGGCGTCCGGGGCGGAGAGGACCCAACACCGTGCAACCCCTCTCACAGGTCGCCGAGGCCGGCAGCAGCATCCGCGTCGGCTCGCCGACGTCCCCGCACCGCGGCGACAGACTGACCTTCGACTGGACCACCGACGCACCCGACCCGAAGAACTGGATCGGCGTCTACGACGGTGACCGGCAGCCCGGCAGCGGCGGCGGCTCGCTCGTGTGGGCCTACGTCCCCGGCGCCTCCGGGCAGACCACCCTCGACACCTCCGGACTCGGCGCCGGGCCCTACACCGCCTACCTGTTGGCCAAGGACGGCTACGGGGTTCTCGCCCGTACGGCGCCCTTCACCTTCGAGGGGACGGCGACCGGCGACTCGATCGAGCTGACCACGCCGGATCCCCACGAGGGCGACAAGGTCTCCTTCCACTGGACGACCGCGGCACCCGACCCGAAGAACTGGGTCGGCGTCTACGACGGCGACCGGCAGCCCGGCCAGGGATCCTCCCTCAGCTGGGCGTACACGCCCGCTGCCACCGGCGACGTCACCCTCGACACCTCCGGGCTCGAGGCCGGGCGGTACACCGCCTACCTGCTCGCGAAGGACGGCTACGACATCCTCGCCGAGACGAAGCCGTTCAGCTTCGCGGTCCGGCCGGTGATCCCCCGTCCGCACGCGGCGGTCGACGCCGTGACCACCGCCGCGCAGACGGCGGGCACCTCCTTCTCCCTCTCCCTCGGCGGCCTGTGGATCAGGCCGGCCGGCAATGCCGCGGGCGGCGCCTCCTTCCGGCGCGCGTCCGGCGACGAATGGCTGTCGGTGGCGGCGGACGGCACGGTCAGCGGCAGGGTCCCCCTCGGGCAGCGCGCGCCCGGCCGGGTGGTCGCCTCCGTCACCGACAGCGCCGTGGGCGCTGACACCGTCACCGTCCAGGTGCCGGTCCGCGCCTCCCGGGACCGGCTCCGGCTGAAGGTGGCCACACTCAACCTCTGGGACGGCGGCGGCCACGTCGACGGGTTCCTGGAGAAGCAGGTGCGACTGGTGCTCACCCAGGGCCTGGACGTCGTGGCCCTGCAGGAGTGCGGCGACCGGGGCGCGGCCGATCTCGCCGCGGCGCTCGGCTGGCACGTGCAGCAGGCCGACGGGCTCGGCATCGTCAGCCGGTATCCGCTCACCGACGTCGTCGCCCCGACCGCCGCCCTGCCGGCCACCGCGGCCACGCTGCGACTGCCCGGCGACCGCCCGGTGCGCCTGTGGGCGGCCAGGCTGGACGAGTCCGGGTACGGCCCGTACGCGCTGCTCGCGGGCAGCACGGCCGCCCAGGTCGAGGCGGCGGAGCGGGAGACGGCCCGGTACGCGCAGACCAGGGCTCTGGTGGCGGCCATGCGGCCGGACCTCGCCTCCCGGACCCCGGTCGTCCTGGCCGCCGGCCTCGCCTCGCCCTCGCACCTCGACTGGACCGACCGGACCGCCTCCGCCCACGGCGGTGTCGGCCGGGTGCGCTGGCCGGTCACCGAGGCCCTGGAGGCGGCCGGTCTGACCGACGCCTACCGCGAGGCCCACAACAACCCGGCGAAGGATCCCGGCATCACCTGGTCCCCCGTCAGGCCGCGGCACGACGGCGGCGGCACGGAGCCGCAGGACCGGATCGACCAGATCCAGTACGCGGGGAAGCTGCGGGTCCTGGAGGCCCACAGCCTGGTCACCGGCTGGCCCCGGCCGGTACCGGACACCGCCGCCAACGGCTGGCCCTCCGACCACGCGGCCGCGGTCGTCACCTTCTCCCTGTCCCGCCGCGGCTGACCCGAACGACCCGAAGGACTTCATCCCATGACCGAGATCAGCCGCCGCACCTTCATCGGCACCACCGCCGCGACGGCCGCCGTCGCCGCCACCGCCGGACTGCCCGGCACCGCGGAGGCGGCGCAGCGCGAGAAGTCGCGCGGCAGCATCGACGACGTCAAGCACGTGGTGATCCTGATGCAGGAGAACCGCAGCTTCGACCACTACTTCGGCACCCTGAACGGCGTCCGCGGCTTCGGCGACCGGCAGGCCAGCGTGCTGGCGGGCGGCGACCCCGTGTTCCGCCAGCCCGACCGCGGCCGCAAGGAGGGCTATCTGCTGCCCTTCCGCATGGACAGCACCAAGTACAACGCGCAGAACGCCGGAGGCCTCCCGCACGACTGGGACACCGGGCACACCGCCGTCGACGGCGGCGCGATGGACAAGTGGGTGGCCGCCAAGGGCGAACGCACCATGGGCTACTTCACCCGGGCCGACATCCCGTACCAGTACGCGCTGGCCGACGCCTTCACCCTCTGCGACGGCTACCACTGCTCGCTCAACGGCCCCACCGACCCCAACCGCCTCTACCTGTGGACCGGTACAGCGGGCCCCGGCGTCGACGGCACCACCGGCCCGTGGACCGACAACACCCCGGTCACGGGCAACCCGGTGGCGGACTGGACGACGTACGCCGAGCGCCTGGAGCAGGCCGGCGTGAGCTGGCGCGTCTACCACAACCCCGACGGCTCCGACGACCGGTACGGCGACTACGACGACAACGCCCTTTCGTACTTCAAGCAGTTCCACGCCTTCCCCAAGGACGACCCGCGCTACGTCAACGCCATGACGAAGTTCGACCTCACGGCGTTCGACCGGCACTGCAAGGACGGCACCCTGCCCACCGTCTCCTGGCTGGTGGCGCCGTACCTGTTCTGCGAGCACCCGGCGGCCAGTCCCGACTACGGCGCGCACTGGGTGAACACCGCGCTCCAGTCGCTGTTCGCCAACCCCGAGGTGTGGAAGCACACCGTCTTCCTGCTCATGTACGACGAGAACGACGGGTACTTCGACCACGTCATCCCGCCGTCCCCCGAGCCCGGCACGAAGGACGAGTTCGCGAACGGCAAGCCGATCGGGCTGGGCAGCCGGGTCCCGCTGTGGGCCGTCTCCCCCTGGTCACGCGGCGGCTGGGTCAACTCGCAGGTCTTCGACCACACTTCGGTGCTGCGGTTCCTGGAGCAGGTCACCGGGGTGCGCGAGCCCAACATCTCCGACTGGCGCCGTACCGTCTGCGGCGACCTCACCAGCTGCTTCGACTTCACCCGGCCGGACTACAGCATCCCCGAACTGCCCGACACCGTCGCGCTGATGGCGAAGGCCGACGCGGGCAGCGCGCTGCCCGCCGTGAAGATACCCGAGCAGCAGTCCATGCCCGTGCAGGAGCCGGGGCAGCGCCCGCACCGCCCGCTGCCGTACCGCCCGTGGTCCGATGTCTCCGTCGACCGCGCCACCGGCCAGGTCACCTGCACGCTCGTCAACGACGGCTCCGTCGGCTACCACTTCACCGTGCTGCCGAACGTCGAACTGCCCTTCACCGGTGTGCCGTTCACGGTCCCGCCGCGCTCCTCGCGCAGCTACGTGTGGGACGCCGCCGCGACCGACGGCCGGTACGACTTCTCGGTGCACGGCGCGGACGGGTTCGTCCGCCGGTTCGCCGGCACGGTCGTGCGCGACGGCCAGGACGACGTGGCGGTGCCGTCGGTCACCGCGACGCTGACGCACGCCACCCGTCCCGAGGACGCCAGGATCGAGCTGGAACTGCGCAACGACGGCGGCACCGAAGTGGCCTTCACGGTCACCCCGAACGACTTCGCGGGCGAGGAGCGGACCGAGTGGGTCAAGGCGGGCGGCCACTCCCGGCTGACCTGGCGGACCGACGAGGGCCGTTACGACGTCACGGTCACGGCGGGGACCGGAGCGCGGTTCGCCCAGCGGTACGCGGGGACCGTGCACGCGGTCTGAGCCGTGCGAGCGAGCGGGGGGGGGCCCCCCCCCGGGGGGGGGGGGGGGGCGGCCCCCCCCCGCGGGGGGGGGGGGGCCGCCGGGGGGGGGGGGGGGCCCCCCCCCCCCCCCCCCCCCGTTTCCGCGGACGGCTCAGCCCGGCGGGTGGAGCGTGGTGATGCCGGTGAGGACGAAGTCGATCCCGGCGAGGAACTGCTCGCGGTCGTCGTGTTCGCGCATCTGGTCCGCGACGGCCCGTGTGAACGGGTAGTCGTCGGGGTCGAGCTCCCGCCACGCCGCCGAGACGGCGCCGAGGAACTCCGCGCGGTCCGGCTCGGGGCCGGGGCCTCCGGCGTTCACGGCGTTCTGGCCGGTGGCGCCGAGGATGTAGTGCAGCAGGGCCGAGGCCGCCGTGAACCAGGTGCTCTCGGGCACGCCGAGCGCGGCGACCTGCCGCCCGATGCTCTCGAAGATCCGCGCGGTCACCGTCCCCCAGGGGTTGCGGGCGAGCTGCGCGGCCAGCTGCGCGGCCAGCCAGGGGTGTTCCTCGATCGCGCCGGACAGGGCCAGGGCGACGGCGCGGATCCCGTCCCGCGGTGACCTCGCAGGGTCGGCGGGACCTGTCGCGCTCGCAGGGTCGGCGGGACCGGTCTCGAGGGCCGCGGTGACGACGCCCTCGGTGGCGGCGGCGAGCAGTTCCTCCTTGTTCGCCACGTGCCAGTAGACCGCCCCGGGGCCGGTGGCGAGGCGCTGCGTGAGCGCCCGGAAGGTCAGCCCGCCCTCCCCGGCCGTGTCGAGGAGTTCGACGGCGGTTTCGACGATGCGCTCCCGGGAGAGCGCCTCCGTGCGCCGCTGTGACCGGCGTGTCCGCGTTGCCATGCCGCCATCTTGACACATCTGGAGCGACGTTCCAGCATGGTACGGCGTTCCAGACTGGAACGCCGTA
Organism: Streptomyces sp. NPDC001068; assembly: GCF_042897315.1. NCBI lineage: Bacteria > Bacillati > Actinomycetota > Actinomycetes > Kitasatosporales > Streptomycetaceae > Streptomyces > Streptomyces sp. NPDC001068. The sequence goes on from NZ_JBIAYD010000002.1 coordinate 472,417, forward strand.
CCATGCTGGAGGAGAGTCACCATGAGCACTCACGTCACGATCGTCGGCGCCGGACTCGGCGGCCTCACGCTCGCCCGCGTCCTGCACGTGCACGGCATCCCGGCCACCGTCTACGAGGCGGAGCCGTCCGCGGCTGCCAGGGCGCAGGGCGGGATGCTCGACATCCACGAGCACAACGGCCGGCCGGCCCTCGACGCGGCGGGCCTGACCGAGGAGTTCCGCGCTCTCGTCCTGCCCGGCCGCCAGGCGACCCGGGCCCTGGCACCGGACGGGACGGTGCTGCACGACGAGCCCGACGACGGCACCGGCGGCCGCCCCGAGGTACTGCGCGGAGAACTGCGCCGGATCCTGCTCGACTCGCTCCCGCCCGGCACCGTCCGCTGGGGCCACAAGGTCACCGGTGTCCGTGCCCTCGGCGACGGCCGCCACGAGGTGGCCTTCGCCGAGGGCTCGTCCGTCACCACGACCCTGCTGGTCGGCGCGGACGGCGCCTGGTCACGGGTGCGGCCGCTGCTGTCCGACGCGGTGCCCGAGTACACCGGCACCTCGTTCGTCGAGACCTACCTCTACGACGCCGAGAACCGGCACCCGGCCACCGCGAAGGCGGTCGGCGGCGGCGCGATGTTCGCGCTCGCGCCGGGCAAGGGGATCCAGGCCCACCGGGAGGACGGCGGAACCCTGCACACCTACGTGGCGCTCCGCAGGCCGCTGGACTGGTTCGCCGCAGTCGACTTCGCCGACCCCGCCACGGCGGCCGCGCGGATCGCGGCGGAGTTCGGCGGCTGGGCACCGGAACTCACCGCACTGATCACCGACGGCGAGACCCCGCCGGTGCTGCGCCCCCTGCACACGCTGCCGGCCGGGCACCGCTGGGACCGGGTGCCGGGGGTGACCCTGCTCGGCGACGCCGCCCACCTCATGATCCCGAACGGGGAGGGCGCCAACCTTGCCATGTACGACGGCGCCGAACTCGGCAGGGCACTCGCCGCCCACCCCGACGACACCGGGGCCGCGCTCACCGCGTACGAACAGGCCATGTTCTCCCGGAGCGCCGCCGAGGCGGCCGAAGCCGGCCTGCTCCACGACCTGATGTTCGGCGACGACTCGCCGCACGGCCTGATCGCCATGTTCACCGGAGCGGCCGGCACCTCCTGACGCCTTCCGGCATCGGGGGGCCGCCCGGGCCGGGCGGTCCCCCGAGTGGCGGCACCGGCCCGGTGGGACCAGGCTGGATGCCGGACGGCCCGGCCACGGCGCGCCGGCCCGGCACGTCGGGCACCGGGCGCACGGTGTTTGCCCGGCACGCGCGGGGTCACCCGCCCGGCAGGAGCCCGACGCTCCGGAAGCGAAGGAAGCGAGCACACCCGTACGGCACCCTCCCGGGGCGTGGCCACGGATGCGACGGCCGGTCCCGGAACGACGTACGGACCGGCACAGCTCGCTGCCCAGGCGGAGAAAGGCAGAGCCATGACGGAGAAACCACCCCTCACCACCACCGACTCCGGTGCCCCCGTCGAGAGTGACGAGCACTCGCTGACCGTGGGGCCCGGGGGGCCGGTCCTGCTCCAGGACGCCTATCTGATCGAGCAGATGGCGCAGTTCAACCGGGAGCGCATCCCCGAGCGCCAACCGCATGCGAAGGGGAGCGGCGCGTTCGGTCACTTCGAGGTGACCGACGACGTCAGCGCCTACACCATGGCCGGTCTCTTCCAGCCCGGCACCCGCACCGACCTGGTCATCCGCTTCTCGACGGTCGCCGGTGAGCGGGGCAGCCCCGACACCTGGCGCGACCCTCGCGGCTTCGCGGTGAAGTTCTACACCAGCGAGGGCAACTACGACATGGTCGGCAACAACACGCCGGTCTTCTTCATCAAGGACCCGATGAAGTTCCAGCACTTCATCCGGTCCCAGAAGCGCCGCGCGGACAGCAACCTGCGCGACCACGACATGCAGTGGGACTTCTGGACGCTCTCCCCGGAGTCCGCCCACCAGGTCACCTGGCTGATGGGCGACCGCGGCATCCCGCGGACCTGGCGCCACATGAACGGCTACACCTCGCACACCTACATGTGGATCAACGCCGAGGGCGAGCGGTTCTGGGTGAAGTACCACTTCAAGACCGACCAGGGGATCGATTTCCTCACCCAGGAGGAGGCCGACCGGCTGGCGGGCACCGACTCGGACTACCACATGCGCGATCTCTTCGAGCACATCCGCGACGGAGAGTTCCCGAGCTGGACCCTGTACGTGCAGCTCATGCCGTACGCGGAGGCGGCGGGCTACCGCTTCAACCCGTTCGACCTCACCAAGGTGTGGCCGCACGGCGACTACCCGCTGGTCCGGGTCGGCCGGATGACGCTGGACCGCAACCCGACCGACAACCACGCCGAGATCGAGCAGGCCGCCTTCCAGCCCAACAACTTCGTCCCCGGCATCGGGCCCAGCCCGGACCGCATGCTGCTGGGGCGGCTGTTCTCCTACGCGGACGCCCACCGGCACCGGATCGGCGCCAACTACCAGCAGCTTCCGGTGAACGCGCCGGTCGTCGACGTCCACACGTACTCCAAGGACGGGGCGATGGCCTACCGGAAGACGTCCGATCCGGTGTACGCCCCGAACTCCAAGGGCGGCCCGAAGGCCGACCCCGCGCGGTTCGGGCCGCCGCCCACCTGGGAGGCCGACGGCGAGATCACCCGCGCCGCCTACGTCTCCCATCCCGAGGACGACGACTGGGGGCAGCCCGGCACACTCGTGCGGGAGGTGCTGGACGACGCCGCCCGGGACCGGCTGGTCGACAACGTCGTGGGGCACCTCCTCGACGGCGTGACCGAACCCGTCCTGCAGCGCGCGTTCACGTACTGGTCGAACATCGACGAGACGATCGGCAAGCGCATCGCCGACGGCGTACGGTCCAAGGCCGGCTAGCAGGACCCCGAGGCCACCGAACGGGGCGACATCCGTGCCCCGGGCCGAGCGATCCGCTCGGCCCGGGGCACGGGCACGCGTACGGCCGAACCGCCCCAACTGATATGAATAATCTCCGCAGGCCATGTCCACGCGGATGCCGAGGGGGGCTCCGCGAGCACGTGGCGGCCCCCGGCGGTGACGCGCCCACCGCCCGGAGACCTTGATGAGACGTCTCGATCCCACGGATCCGCCGGCCGTCGGCGGCTACCCGCTGCTGGCCAGGCTCGGGGAAGGTGGCATGGGGCAGGTCTTCCTCTCCCGCACGGCCTCCGGCCGGCCGCTGGCGCTGAAGACGGTTCGGAGCGAATTCGGCCTGGACCCGGGGTTCGAGGAGCGGTTCGCACGGGAGATCACCAGCAGTGACCGGGTCCGGTCACCGTGGACGGTCTCGGTCGTCGACTACAGCGGGCCAGGACAGCGTCCGCAGTGGCTCGCCACGGAGTACGTGGCGGCCCCGAGTCTCGCCGACTGGGTGGTGCGGCACGGCCCGCTGCCCGAGGCGGCCGTCCTGGCCCTGGGGGCGGAGCTCGCGGAGGGGCTTCAGGCGGTGCACCGGGCGGGCCTCGCGCACCGCGACGTGAAACCGTCCAACGTGCTGCTCGCCGGCCGCCATCCGCTGCTCATCGACTTCGGCATCGCCCGGGCCGCCGACGACACCCGGCACACCCGCACGGGCGGTGTCATCGGCTCCCCCGGCTACATGGCTCCCGAGCAGGTCACCGCCGGGGGCGCGGCGGAACCCGGTGACGTCTTCGCGCTGGCCGCGGTGCTGGTGTACGCGGCGACCGGCCGGGGGCCCTTCCTGCGTCGTGGGGAGGAGCCGTCCGCGGCCCAGCTGCTCTACCGGATCGTGCACGAGGAACCCCACCTCGACGACGTACCGGAGTCGCTGGCGCCGGTCCTGGCCGAATGCCTGCGCAAGGCGCCCGAGTCCCGGCCCGGCGCCCAGGACCTGTCGGCGCGGCTCGCAGCCGGTGCCGTGGGCTGGGCCGCCGGCGCCCCGGCGGAGCTGGCCGCGGACCTCGCCGCGAAGGAGGCCGAGCTGCGGGCACTGCTGGACGCGTCGGCCGCCCCGGCCGCGCCCGCGCCCGCGCCCGTCCCGACGACGGGATTCGGACCACCGCCGCCGTACACCCCGGCGCCCGCCGTCGTGCCCGGCAGCGTTGCGCAGCCCGCGCCGTCGGCACCGGCGACCGGCTACGGACCGCCGTACATCCCCGCACCCGCCGTCCCGCCCGGCACGGTCGCGCCGACGAGGCCGCACGCTCCGGCCGCCGCCCCGCGCGGATCCGCGAGGACGCGGGCGGCCGTGGTCGCCGTGGGCGTGGTCACCGTCGCGGCGGTGGTCGCCGGGGCCCTCTGGGCGGGCGGGGCCTGGGACGGGGAGGCTTCGAAGGGCAGGACACCACCCGCGACACCCACCACGTCCCCGGAATCGTCCTCGTCGTCCTCGTCGTCGAAGAACGCGGCGAACGCGCTGCCCGCCTCCTGGGTGGGCACCTGGCGTGGCACCGGCCCCGGGAATCCTTCGGCGGACGGCGTGTACAGCTTTCGTACGACGTCCGTGTCCGTGACCGTCACCCTGCACCCGGCCGCACGGGGTGAGCGGGTGGGCCGGCAGGTCAGTCACGTGACCGAGGCGGGCAGCGGCCGGGACATCGGATGTTCCGAGACGCTGCGCCTCCAGGAGACGCACGCGACCTCGATGGTCTTCTAGGCGGTCACCAGCACGCCCACCGACCCGTCGACCGGCGGGGTGTGCGCACCGGGCAACGTCTACGTCCTGACCAAGAAGGGGGAGGACACCCTCGTACTCGGCGACGAGGGCAGCCAGACGGCCGGATCCCCGTCCGCTCTCCGGCGTGTCACCTGACCGGCGAGCGCTTCGAGGACACCGGGTGCGGGCCGCTGCCCGGCTCCCGGAGGCAGGTGAGGTACAGCTTCCTCGACGTGGTGATCAGCTCCCGCTGCTCCGCGCGCGAACCGACCATCGGGCGGGATCCGCTGAGCGGGACCTGTGCGCTCTCCGGCAGGAACCGTACGGTGATCAGGCCGATCGCGCCGGCCAGCATCAGGTAGTACGCGGGCATGAGATCGTCGCCGGTGGCGTTCACCAGCGCCTCGGTCACCAGGGGTGTGGTGCCGCCGAACGCGGCGACCGCGATGTTGAAGCCGATGCCCATGGCGGCGTACCGGACGGCGGTCGGGAAGAGGGCCGGCAGGGTGGCGGCGCTCGGCGCGGCGAAGCAGGCCAGCAGGGTGGCCAGGATCAGCACGCCGAGGACGGGCGGCCAGGTGCCGTGGGCCTTGATCAGCAGGAAGGACGGCACCGCGAGCAGGATCATGGCGGCCGCGGAGACCCCGTAGACCGGACGGCGTCCGATCCGGTCGCTGAGCCGGCCGATGAACGTGATCAGCAGGACGATCCAGACCATGCCGATCAGCACCAGCACGTCGGCGGAACCGCTGGACCGGTGCAGGGTCTCCGTCTGGTAGGTCGGCAGGAACCCGGTGACCATGTAGTTGGTGACGTTGTACAGCAGCACCAGGCCCATGCAGATCAGCAGCGGACGCCAGTACCGGGTGACCACGCCCTTGAGTTCACTGCCCGCGGACGCCTGCGCGAGGCTCTTCTCGTGATCGTCCAGTTGCTGCTGGAAGGCCGGCGACTCCTCCAGCCTGAGCCGCATGTAGAGGCCGATCACGCCCAGCGGGCCGGCGATCAGGAACGGCAGGCGCCAGCCCCAGGTGAGCATCTGCTCGTCGGTGAGCAGCAGGTTCAGCACGGTGACCAGGGCCGAGCCCAGGGCGTAGCCCACGAACGTGCCGAAGTCGAGCCAGCTGGAGAGGAAGCCGCGGCGCCGGTCCGGCGAGTACTCCGCGACGAAGGTGGTCGCGCCGCCGTACTCACCGCCGGTGGAGAAGCCCTGCACCATCCGGGCGAGCAGCAGCAGGACCGGGGCGGCGATGCCGATCGTGGCGTAGCTGGGAATGAGACCGATGGCGAACGTGCCCAGCGCCATCATGATCATGGTGGTGGCGAGCACCTTCTGCCGTCCGACCCGGTCGCCGAGCGGGCCGAAGAAGAGTCCGCCGAGGGGCCGTACGACGAAGGCGGCGGCGAAGGTGGCGAACGAGGAGATCACCTGGGCGCCGGGTGAGGCGCCGGGGAAGAAGACCTTGCCGATGGTGGCGGCCAGATAGCTGTAGACGCCGAAGTCGAACCACTCCATGCAGTTGCCCAGCGCCGAGGCGCCGACGGCGCGCCGCAGCAGCGGAGGCTCGACGACCTGGACGTCGTCGCGGCGGAAGGCCCGCTCGTTCCGCCGCTGCCTGCGGGTGAGTTCGTCCCGGACCTGCCGGGGCAGTTCGGCGACCGCTCGCGGTATGTCGGGGGTGGCCCCGGCCACGCTACCTCCTGGGCTGTTTGATCGGATGTTTCGCTGAAGCGAATTCTGTGACAGGTGCGAACTTCTCGCACGAGAACCGGCTGCCCCGGAACGTCTGGTTGACACGCGTGAAATGTGCTCCCGCAATGCCGCGGGCGGACGTTTCCCCACACCCCGACAGCAGTCCACGCTTCCGAACTTGGTCTGAACCAAAAAGGAAACAAATATTGACGTGGTCGAACAGGGGTCGTAGGTTCCGGGCCGAGCCGACCACCCCACTCCGGTGCCGAAGGGACGTGCCATGCGTGGTGCCCTGTCCGTCTGGAATGTCATGAACTCACCAAACTTAGCGAGCGGTCCCCGGGCATGGCGGGCGCGGGCCGTCGCGGTGCTGGCCTCGCTCGGACTCGCCCTCGGGCTGCTGCTCGGGCTGCCGGCCGTGTCGCAGGCCGCGGGTTCGCTGCCCTGTGACATCTACGCCGCGGCCGGCACCCCGTGCGTCGCCGCGCACAGCGTCACCCGCGCGCTGCTCTCCTCCTACAACGGCCCGCTCTACCAGGTCACCCGCGTCTCGGACGGAGCCACCGCCGACATCGGGCTGGTCGGCGGGTACGCCGACGCGGCGGCCCAGGACGCGTTCTGCGCGAACAGCGGAGGCTGCCGGATCACGAAGATCTACGACCAGAGCGGGCGGCACAACGACCTCAAGCCGGGCCCCGCCGGTACCGCCGGTATGGGCAACGACCGGGGCGCCGACGCCTCGGAGATCGCCGTCACCGCGGGCGGCCACAAGGTCTACGGCGTCTGGATCTCCCCCGGCGTCGGCTACCGCTACACCGGGGTCGCCTCCGGAGTCGCCGTGAACGGCCAGCCCGAGGGCGCCTACATGGTGGCCAGCGGCACCCACGTCGGCTCGGCCTGCTGCTTCGACTACGGCAACGCCGAGAGCACCCCGGCCGACACCGGAAACGGCCACATGGACGCCGTGTCCATCGCCACCACCTGCTACTTCGCGCCGTGTACCGGGAGCGGACCGTGGGTGGAGGCCGACCTGGAGAACGGCATGTTCCAGGGCGACAACGGTTCCAACACCGCCAACCAGGGCAACAAGAGCACCTTCGTCACCGCCGTCCTCAAGAACAACGGACAGACCCGTTACGCGCTCAAGGGCGGCAACTCCCAGACCGGCGGGCTGAGCACCTGGTGGGACGGGGCGCTGCCGACCCGGGGCGGCTACCAGCCCATGCACCAGGAGGGCGGCATCATCCTGGGGATCGGCGGGGACAACAGCAACTGGAACCGGGGCACCTTCTTCGAGGGCGTCATGGTCTCCGGCTATCCCACCGACGCCGCCGAGAACGCCGTCCAGGCCAACATCGTCTCCGTCGGCTACAGCGGACAGACGGACGTGCCGAACGGTCCGCAGGGGACGGTCACCGGCCCCGGCGGCAAGTGCGTGGACGTCGCCGCCGACGACACCGGCGTCAACGGGGCCGCCGTACAGCTGTGGGACTGCCAGACGTACGCCGAGGACCAGCACTGGACGCACAACCCGGACGGTTCGCTGTCCACGCTCGGACGGTGCCTGGACATCGAGAACAACGGCACGGCGGGCGGCGCCAAGCTGGAGCTGTGGGACTGCAACGGGGTCGGCGGCCAGAAATGGGTCCAGCAGGCCGACGGATCCCTCCTCAACCCCCAGTCCGGACGCTGCCTCGACTCCCCCAGCGGCGCCACCGCCAACGGCACCCGCCTGCAGATCTGGGACTGCAACGGCTCCGGCGCGCAGAAGTTCTCGGTGAACGGCGGAGGGCCGGTCAAGGGACCGGGCGGCACCTGCGTGGACGTCGCCGCCGACGACACCGGCACCAACGGCACCGCCGTACAGCTGTGGGGCTGCCAGACCTACGCGGTGGACCAGCACTGGTACCACGGCTCCGACAACTCGCTGGCCACGCTGGGGCGCTGCCTGGACGTCGTGGGGAACGGTACGGCCAACGGCACCAAGGTCGAACTGTGGGACTGCAACGGGGTCGGCGGCCAGAAATGGGTCCAGCAGGCCGACGGATCCCTCCTCAACCCCCAGTCCGGACGCTGCCTCGACTCCCCCAGCGGCGCCACCGCCAACGGCACCCGCCTGCAGATCTGGGACTGCAACGGCGCCGCCGCACAGAAGTTCGGGCTGAGCTGAGCTCGGGCTGAACGGAACGGCCCAGGGCCGGGACGCGAGCGCGGGCGGCGGCGGCCGCCCCCTCGCGGAACCCCCGCGGTCGTCCGGCGGCCGTCCGTTCGCGGCCGCCCCCACGCGGTCCTCCCCGTCCCACGGAATGCGTGCGCCGCCCCAGGATGTGAGACTGCTGATCGCCGGGGCCCGCGGCGTCGCTCCGAGGGACACGAGGAGGCGAGGGCAGGTGGTGACATCGGATTCCGGCGATCCGTTGCAGGAGTTCCTCGCCGACGAGGTCAACAGGACCGAGGACCTCGCCCCTGCCCTGTCCCGCTGCGCCGAGGCGCTCGGACTGCACCACGCGATCGTCTACCTCGTCGATCTCCAGCAACGGCACCTGGTCCCGCTCACCGACGTGGCCTCGGTGCTGCCCGTCGACGACTCGCCGGCGGGGTGGACGTACCGCACGCAGTCGCTGCGCGTCGAGCCGTCCCGCGACGGGGTGGTGACCGCCTGGTTCCCACTGATCGACGGCGCCGAACGGCTCGGCGTGCTGGCCGTGCACGCACCCGCCCTCGATGCCGCCTCGGTGACCCGCGGCAAGGCACTGGCCACCCTGGTCGCGATGATGGTGACCTCCCGGCGCGTCTACAAGGACTCCTACGTCCGGCTCACCCGCACCGAACGGATGCGACTGCCGTCCGAGTTGCTCCGCGCCTTCCTGCCCCCGCGGACGATCGGCAACGACCGCGTGGTCTCCACGGCCGTCCTCGAACCCGCCTACGAGATCGGCGGCGACGCCTTCGACCACGCGCTGACCCAGTCGACACTGCACGCCAGCGTCCTCGACTCCATGGGCCACGACCTCGCCTCCGGGCTCACCAGCGCCCTCTCGCTGGCGGCCTGCCGCAACGCCCGCCGGGTCGGCTCCGACCTGCCCGAGCTGGTACGGACGGTCGACGAGACGCTCGCCGCGTGGCTGCCGGACCAGTTCTGCACGGCCGTGCTGACCGAGCTCGACCTCGGCACGGGCGTGCTGCGGTGGTGCAACTGCGGACACCCCGCCCCGCTCCTCATCCGCGAGCAGCGCTTGCTGACCGACGCCCTCGAACGTGACCCGGAGCCTCCGCTGGGGCTGTCCCACCTGCGGTCCCACCGCGAACGCACGATCCACGAGACAGCGCTGCGGCCCGGCGACCGCATCCTGCTGTACACCGACGGAGTCACCGAGTCCCGGATGCCGGACGGGGAGTTGTTCGGGCTGCGGCGGTTCGCCGACTACCTCATCCGGGCCACCGCGGCGGGCGAACTGGCTCCGGAGACCCTGCGGCGGCTGATCCACTCGATCCTCGACGCGGAGACCAGCCGGCTCAGGGACGACGCGACGATCATGCTCCTCGAGTGGCGGCCGCCCCCGCCCGGCGGACGAACGGCCCGGTAGACGGCGCGCACCGCTCACCCGGCGGCTACTGGTTGCTGAACGCGGCGTCGAAGGACGCCTTCGGGACCGGCCACAGCAGCGAGCGCACGAAGTTCACCGCCTCCGCCGCACCGTGCAGGCGGTCCATGCCCGCGTCCTCCCATTCGACGGAGATGGGTCCGGCGTAGCCGATGGACTCCAGGGCGCGGAAGGCGTCCTCCCAGGGCACGTCGCCGTGGCCGGTGGAGACGAAGTCCCAGCCCCGGCGCGGATCTCCCCACGGCTGGTGGGAGCCGAGGACGCCGGCCCGGCCGTTGCGCGGACGCAGCCGGGTGTCCTTGCAGTCGACGTGGTAGATGCGGTCCTTGAAGTCGGTGATGAAGCCGACCGGGTCGATGTTCTGCCACATCATGTGGCTGGGGTCCCAGTTGAAGCCGAAGGCCTCGCGGTGGCCGACCGCCTCCAGGGCGCGGACGCTGGTCCAGTAGTCGTAGGCGATCTCGCCCGGGTGCACCTCGTGGGCGAAGCGCACGCCCTCCGCGTCGAAGACGTCGAGGATCGGGTTCCAGCGGGTGGCGAAGTCCTCGTAGCCGGCGTCGATGACGGTCGCGGGCACCGGCGGGAACATGGCGACGTAGGGCCAGATGGCGGAGCCGGTGAAGCCGACGACGGTGTCCACGCCCAGCTTGCGGGCGACCCTGGCGGCCCGCTTCATGTCCTCGGCGGCCCGCTGCCGTACCCCTTCGGGGTCTCCGTCCCCCCAGACGTACGGGCGCAGGATCGCCTGGTGGCGGAAGTCGATGGGCGCGTCGCAGACGGCCTGGCCCGCGAGGTGGTTGGAGATGGCGTACACCCTGAGGCCGTGCCGGTCCAGGATCTCCAGGCGGGAGGCCGCGTAGGCGTCGTCCTCGTCGGCTCGTTCGAGGTCCAGGTGGTCTCCCGAGGCGGCGATCTCGAGGCCGTCGTAGCCCCACTGCGCGGCGAGCCGGGCCACCTCCTCGAAGGGGAGGTCGGCCCACTGGCCGGTGAACAGGGTGACCGGGTGGGTGGCTGCGGTCATGCGCGGTCCTCCGTCTCGGATGCGGTGTCGGGTGCGGTCTCGGGTGTGGTCCTGGATGCGGTGTCGGGTGCGGTCTCGATCCAGGTGCCGCCTTCGGCGGCCGAGGCCAGGACGGCCTCGGTGAGCCGGGCGGCCCGAAGCCCGTCGGCGAACGTCGGCATCCCCTCGGGGTGCCCGCCCCGTACGGCGTCGTAGACGTCGGTCACGAACGCCGTGAAGGCGTCCTGGTATCCGAGGGCGTGGCCGGGAGGCAGGACCGACACGCGGGCCGAGTCGGCGGCGGCGGTGCCGGGGTCGCGCAGCAGGAGCCGGGAGCCCTCGCGCGCGCCGATCCAGAGTTCTTCGGGGCGTTCCTGTTCGAACCGCACGCTCTGCCGGGTGCCGTGCAGTTCGAAGGTGAGGCTGTTCTTGCGGCCGGGGGCGAGCTGACTGACGAGCAGGGTGCCCAGCGCCCCGTTGCCGAGTTCCACGAGGAGGGCTGCGGTGTCCTCGTTGGTGACGGCGGTGCCGCCGCGTTCGGGGAAGACGGTCCGGGTGCGGGCGGCCAGCCGGTGGACGCGCTGTCCGGAGACGAACTCGACGAGGTCGCAGAGGTGGGAGCCGATGTCGGCGAAGGCCCGGGAGGCGCCGCCCGCCTCCGGGTGGGCGCGCCAGTTGGTGTCGTCGGGATCCAGGAGCCAGTCCTGGAGGTAGCACGCGTCCAGGGTGAGGACGGTGCCGAGCTCTCCCTCGGCCACGAGGGCGCGGGCCTGACGGGCCATCGGGTGGTACCGGTAGACGAAGGGGACCGCCGCCACCCGGCCGGCCTCCCGCGCCGCCGCGACCAGCCGTTCGGCGTCCGCCGCGGTGGTGGCCAGGGGCTTCTCGCAGATGACGTGCGCGCCCGCGGCCAGCGCCGCCAGGGTGTGTTCGACGTGCAGCGTGTTGGGGCTGCACACATGGACGACGTCCAGGTCACCGGCCGCGGTGAGGCTGCGGGCGTCCGGTTCGCAGCGTTCGACGCCGAGGGCGGCGGCGGCCTGTTCACCGCGTTCGGGGGTCGAGCTCGCGAGGGCGGTCGGCACACCGCGGGCCGCGCGGCTGGCGCGGGTGTGCACGGCCGCCATGAAGCCGCCGCCGATGAATCCGGCGCGCAGGGGCCGGTTCACAGGGTGGCTCCGTAGGGGTCCCGGTCCTCGGGGACGAGGGGTGTCTCGCCCGCGGAGCTGGCCACTTGGACCGTCTCGCCGGAGACGACGGACTCGTCGATCGAGATCATGGTGTCCAGGACGTGGTACCCGAGGTCGCCGGAGGCGCTGTGGGGCACGCCGGCGCGGATGGCCCGCGCCATGTCCAGGACGCCGAGTCCGCGTCCGGCCTCCACGCCGACCGGCGGGACCGTCTCCCAGACGGGGTCCTGCCCGCGTTCCTGGACCCGGGTGATCCGGACCTCTCCCGCGAAGGTGTTGGGGTCGGGCAGCACCAGCGTGCCCTCGGTGCCGGTGATCTCGACGAACCCGGTGCGGGTGAGCGGCGAGTCGAAGCTGAACACGCTCTGGCCGACCCCGCCGTTCTCGAACCGGATGAGCGCCGAGACGTGGGTGGGTACGGCGACGGCGAACTCGGTGCCCGCGCGCCGGCCGCTGCGGACGGTGCGTACCGTGCGCGCGGTGGAGCCGGCGGCGGAGACCCGGCTGACCGACCCGAACAGGCAGACCAGGGCGGTGAGGTAGTAGGGCCCCATGTCGAAGAGCGGTCCTGCGCCCCTGGCGAACAGGAACTCGGGGTCCGGGTGCCACAGGTCGGGGCCCGCGTACTGCATGACGGTCTGCGCGGACAGCGGGGTGCCGATGTCCCCGCGGGCGACGGCGCGCAGGGCGGTCTGCAGTCCGGGGCCGAGCACGGTGTCGGGGGCGACACCGACCCGCAGCCCGGCCGCGGCCGCCCGGTCGAGCAGGGCGCGGGCGTCGGCCCGGTCGACGGCGACGGGCTTCTCGGACCAGACGTGCTTGCCCGCGTCGACGACGGCGGAGCTGACCTCGGCGTGGACGGCGGGGACGGTCAGGTTGACGACGATGTCGACGTCCGGGTGGGCGAGGACGTCCGCCGCGGTGCCCCACTCCTCGACGCCGTACTTGCGGGCCTGGGTCTCGGCGCGCGCGGTGTCGAGGTCGCCGACGACGACCACGCGCAGGTCGGGGAAGGCGGTGAGGCTGGTCAGGTACTGGTCGCTGATGTTGCCGGCGCCGATGAGGCCGACACCGACCGGGTGGTCCGCCGCCATCAGGCGATGCCCTTTCCGGCGAGGTAGGCGACGCCCGTGGCGATGCCTTCGAAGATGTCGCCGTCGTAGTGGTCGAACTCGAGGATCGCGTACTCGGCGTCCGGGGCCGCGGCGAGCGCGGCGTCGAGGGCGATCTCCCCCTGGCCCGCGGGGACCTGGTGGGTGTCGGCGGCGTCGAAGGGGGCGCCGGAGGTGAACGGGTCGTCGATGACGGGGCCGTCCTTCACGTGCAGGGCGGTGACCCGGGAACCGAGGCGGCGCAGCAGCGACACGACGTCGTAGCCACCGGCCGAGGCCCAGAACAGGTCTATCTCCAGGGCGACTTCGGGTGCCAGCAGCTCGGCGAAGCGGTCGAAGGCGTTGACGCCGGCGACGGTGTGCACGAACTCCTGGGAGTGGTTGTGGTAGCCGACGCGCAGCCCGTGGTCGGCGGCGCGCTTCGCGGCCTCGTTGAGCAGTCCGGCGGTTCGGGCGATCTCCGTCTCGTCCGCCCAGCGCGCGGCGGGGACGAACGGGTCGAAGAGGACCTCCACGCCCAGGCGCCGGGCGGCCCGGAAGGTCTCGTCGAGAGTGGGGGTCCCCTCGGCGGGGGCGCGCTCCGGGGAGAGGAAGCCGGCGTGTCCGGTCGGGGCGGACAGGCCGTGCCGGGCGAGCGCGTCGGCGAGTTCCGGGGCGCGGTGCACGAAGCCGAAGGCCTCGACATCGCGCAGTCCCAGGGCTGCGAGGCGGCCCAGGGCCGCGTCTTCGTCGGCTTCCAGAGCATGCCGGACGGAGTAGAGCTGCACCGACAACCGCGGTGTCGACATGAGGACTCCTCTCGGGGTGTACGACCGCACAACAGAATACCGACAGGGGTGCTGGTTTCTAGAGGGCGTTTAACATCTCCGTATGGCAAAGGCGACCGCGCGGCAGGGGACGGCCCCCCGGAACTACCCCAAGGGGGAGCGCCGGCGCGCCCAGATCATCGAGGCCGCGTTCACCGCGTTCGGGCAGGTCGGCTACCGCAACGCGAGCATGGTCCAGCTCGCCGCGGCCTGCGACGTCTCGCGGGCCGGCCTGCTCCACCACTTCCCGACGAAGGAGTCGCTGCTCGAAGCGGTCCTGGAGGAACGCGAACGGCAGGACGACGCGCACTTCTTCGGGTCGGGCGCGGTCAACCGCGACGGCCTGGAGTACTTCGCCAGCATGATCCGGCTCGTCGCGCACAACCAGGCCAACCCGCTGATCGTGAGCCTGTTCGCGGTACTGTCCAGCGAGGCGACCGCGCCGGACCACCCGGCGCACCCGTACTTCGTCGCACGCTACGAACGCACCCGCCGGCAGATGCAGTTGGCCGTCGACGACCTGGTCCGACGCGACCTGCTGCGTCCGCACGTCGACGCGTCCGGGCTGGCGGCCGACCTCATCGCCTTCATCGACGGCCTGCAGATCCAGTGGCTGCTCAGTCCCACCGACATCGACATGCCGGACCACCTGCGCAAGCTGCTGCGCGGCCTCATCAGCGTCGAACTGGCGTAGTCCGGCGCCACCTTGGCCGATCGTCACCGAATGCGGGCAGGACGTAACCGGCGGGCGTCCGGCCCGTGCCGCGCGACCGGTCCATGCCGTGCGTCAGTCGCCTCGGCGGTGCGTCCGCCGCCCCGGCTGTGAAAATCGCTGTCCGGCCGCCGGAACACGGTGATAGAGAGTCCGGGTGACGACGACACTCGCGTTCCCCGTCCTGTTGCGGCTCATCGACGAACGGTCGAAGGCCTTCCGCGCCACGGTCGCCTCCGCGCCCAGCCTCGACGTACAGGTGCCGACCTGCCCCGAGTGGACACTGTCCGATCTGGCGCAGCACATCGGCGAGGGGCGCCGCGCCTGGGCCGCCACCGTCGCCGCAGGGCCCGCTCCGGCCAAGTCCGTACCGGAGGACGCCCCCGCCGCCCCTCGGGAGCGGGAGGCCCTGCCGGCCTGGTTGGCCGCGTCGACAGGGGAGTTGCTGGACGCGCTGCGTGAGGCCGGCCCGGACCGGGGTTGCTGGACCTGGTGGGGTGCGTCCCAGTCGCCGGGGAACTGTGGCGCCGTCGCCCGCCACCAGCTCCAGCAGATCGCGGTGCACACCTACGACGCGCAGGTCACCGTGGGTACGCCGGAACCGCTGCCGGACGAGGTGGCACTCGACGGTGTCGAGGAGTTCCTGTTCACCTGCGTCGCGACGACGAGTCCCTGGCCGCACAAGCCCACCGCCTTCGACTTCCACGCCGCCGAGGGCCGCTCCTGGCGCCTCACGGTCGACGGCGACGGCGCACGCACCACCCGTGTCCCCACGCCCGGCACGACACCTGCCACCACGGCCGACAGCGGCCCGGACGCGGCCGGTGTCTCCGTGCACGGCACGGCCAGTGACCTGGTTCTCTTCCTGTACGACCGCATCCCGGCGCACTCCCTGCGGATCGAGGGAGACGCGGGCCTCTTCGACCTGCTCCGCGAGTGGGAACCGGAGGAGTAGGGAGGAGCAAGGAGGAGCAGGACGGGTGCCGCTGAGCGGCGAAGCGGGCCTTGCCGGAGTCCGGGACGGCGGGGTCACCGGAGTCGGGTCGAACTCGCGTCGGAGTCAAGCGGGTCGGCTGAGCTACCCCGTTCGAAGCCCGCCCCCGGCGCTGTGTTCGGGGCCCATGGGCGTGATGCGCGCGCTGGGCGGGGCGCTTACGCGCCGACCGTGGAGGTGATCTCGCCGATCAGGCCGCGGATGCGCTTCTCGATCTCGTCACGGATGGGTCGTACGGCGTCGACGCCCTGGCCCGCCGGGTCCTGGAGCGCCCAGTCGAGGTAGCGCTTGCCGGGGAAGACCGGGCAGGTGTCACCGCAGCCCATCGTGATGACGACGTCGGAGGCTTGCACGGCTTCGACGGTGAGCACTTTGGGAACCTCGGCCGAGACGTCGATGCCGACCTCCGCCATTGCTTCGACCACGGCCGGGTTGACCGTCGCGGCGGGTGCCGACCCGGCGGAACGCACCTGTACGCGGTCGCCCGCGAGGTGGGTGAGGAAGGCGGCGGCCATCTGGGAACGTCCGGCGTTGTGGACGCACACGAAGAGCACGGACGGTTGTTCGGCGGGGGTGTTCATGGCGGCTGTGCTTTCTGACGGAGGGCCGGGGCAGGGGAGGGTGGGAGCGGCGGGTTCGGGTTCACCCGGGAGGGCGGCCGGGACGGTGGGTGCGGGGAGTTCGGGTTCGCCGGGGAGGCCGGCCGGGACGGCGGTGGGTGCGGGTGCGCGGCGCCCGAAGACGGCGGCGACCAGGCCCAGCCCGAGCGCGGCGCCGACCAGTTGGGCCGCGACGAACGGGCCGACGGACCCGGGGGCGATTCCGGCGAACGTGTCGGTGAAGGTTCGGCCGATGGTGACCGCGGGGTTCGCGAACGAGGTGGACGACGTGAACCAGTACGCGGCGCCGATGTACGAGGCCACGGCCACGGGCGCGTAGCGGCCCTGGCCGGTTCGGGTCAGGCCGAAGACGAGCAGGACGAGACCGGCGGTCGCGACGACCTCGCCCAGCCACAGGTGACCGGCGAAGCGGTCGTGCGTGGACCACCGCACGAGCGGCCTGCCGAACATCGCGTCCGCCAGCACCGCGCCCGCGACGGCTCCGGCGACCTGCGCCGGTATGTACGCGGCGGCCTCGCGCCCGCTCGGCCCGTCCCCCGTGCGGCGGCCGGTGGCCCAGGCGGCGAGGGTGACGACGGGATTGAAGTGCGCGCCGGAGACCGGGCCGAGGAGTGCGATCAGCACACCGAGGCCGAAGACCGTGGCGAGCGAGTTGGCGAGCAGTCGCACGCCCACGTCGTGGGTCAGTTCGGCGGCCTGGATGCCGGAGCCGACGACGATCGCGACCAGGGCCGCCGATCCGACCGCCTCGGCGGCGACCCGGCGGCCGAGCGGCATGCTCACGCGGTCGCCTCGGCGGTCCGCGACGTCTTCAGGAAGGCGGCGAGCCGGTCGAGGGTGGCGGGCAGCGCCCAGTAGTAGACCCAGGTACCTCGCCGCTCGCAGTCGATCAGACCGGCCTGCCGCAGCAGCTTGAGGTGGTGCGAAATGGTCGGCTGGGAGAGGTCGAAGGCCGGGGTCAGGTCGCAGACGCACACCTCGCCGCCCGCCCGCGAGGCGATCATCGACAGCAGCCTCAGGCGTACCGGGTCGCCCAGCGCCTTGAACAGCCTGGCCAGCTCGGCGGCCTGGTCGTCGTCCAGCGGAGCGGCCGCGAGTCCGGGGCAGCACGTCCCGTCCCCGTCGTTCCGCCCGAGGACCACAAGCTCTTGCTTCGACATGTGTCTATGTTGACAGTCTTCGATACAGGTTGGCAAGGTTGAATCGACAGACATCAATGCAAGTCGATGGGAGACCCGCCATGTCCCGCGCCCAGCTCGCTCTGCGTGTCAGCGACCTCGAAGCGTCGATCACCTTCTACTCGAAGCTGTTCGGCACCGAACCGGCCAAGCGGCGCGAGGGATACGCCAACTTCGCCATCACCGAGCCCCCGCTCAAGCTCGTCCTGATCGAGGGCGACCCCGGCGAGGAGACCCGCCTCGACCATCTCGGCGTGGAGGTCGAGTCCCCCGACCAGGTCCAGGCCGCGACCGCCCGGCTCGCGGACGCCGGCCTCGCCACCTTCGAGGAGAACGACACCTCCTGCTGCTACGCCCTCCAGGACAAGGTCTGGGTGCACGGCCCCGGCAAGGAGCCGTGGGAGGTCTACGTCGTCAAGGCCGACGCCGACACCCTCGGCAGGAGCGCCGCCCCCGCAGCGACCGGCGACACCTGCTGCGCCACCCCGGCAACGGAGGAATCGGCCCCCGCCGGTGTCAGTACCCGTCGCTAGCATCGCGGCAGTCTCTGGGGAGGAAGCATGGGCAGTTCTGGCGACTTCGTCCTGGCGCGCAGCGATTCTTCGTTGCCGGGCCTGCCGGTGTTCGACGACCCTGAGTGGTGCGTCGAGGAGCAGGCCGACTACTTCCACGAATGCCCGCCCCGCCCCGGCGGCTGGCAGACGCTGCAGGTGAACGACTACCTGCCGGAGAACGACGACGACCGGTGGCTGCACCGGCTCGTCACAGCAACGGGCTCGCCAGTCATGATCGCAAGCGTCATGGACAGCGATGTGTGCCACGTCCGCGGTCTCACTCCGTCCGGGGTGGCATGGTCGACCTTCCTTGATCCGGTGATGGCTGCCGACTACGGGGTGTCGGTGCCGTCGCCTTCGGAGGACGAGGCGCCACCGGGGAGGACCGGCAAGGAGGAGAGGGTCCGTCGTCTGCTCGCGGACGTGCCCGAAGCGGCCGAGCAGATCGCGGTTTGGGCGGCCGAGGCAGGGTTCACCGCCGATCGGGAAGCACTGCGCACGGTCCTGACCAAAAGGGCCGACCCGTTCGCGGAAGACCTCTTCTTCGAACTGGTCGACGCCTGCGGACTGCCGCCGGCCGACCCTGACCGGGAAGATCCCGCGGTCTCGGACCCTCCCGCGCACCCGGGCCACCGCCCTGAGCGGAACTGTCCACGCGGCGCCAGGCTGGAAGCAACTGTGCTGAACCTTCCCCGTGACGGCCACCTCGTTCTGCAGTGCGCCGCGGACCCGGACTGCTACGCCCAGGTCTGGCTCCGGCCCGACGGCACCTACCAGCTCGAATACCGTGACCGCAGCCCTGCAGAGCACTATCAGACACGGACGCTCTCAGCGGACAAGGTCATCGCGGCCCTGACAGGCTGGACAGCGGGCGAGGTCACCTGGCAGCAAGCCTTCCAGTGGAACCCGATCGGCTCCTGGTTCAGCGATTCCTGAGGACGGCTCGGACGCCGTGATCACACGAGCGACGCCAAGATCATCCCACCGATTCCGACGTGACCGCCCGTGCGTCGAGCCAGACTTGGTGGATGGAGACGAACACCCCGTGGTCACCGGCGGATGCTTGGGACTGGACGGAGGAGTGTGCGCGGTACGCCGACGCCTCGGCACGGGGAACAGGCTCCTGGGTTCCCGCCGTCGCAGAGGAGTTGGTGCTGGCCGCCAGGGCGAGCGCGTCGAGTCGGTGGTATCCGTTCACCAGCCACAACTTTCTCCGGTTTGTGGACGGCCCGACGTTCTGGATGTCCGGCACACAGGACGTGGCGGAGCTGGAGGGGTCCATCTCCTTCGACACCGACGAGCCGGAGGGCCGTCCCACTTTCCGGGTCTGGAGCGGCCTCCTCCTCCGGAAGCCCGACCCCGTACTCGTACTCTCCACGCCGAACGCGGCTGAGGCCGTACACGCGTTGGTAGAACTGTCACCGGCTCACGGCCTGGCACACCGACCGTAGCGGCTACTTCTCCCTCGGCGTTTTCGGGACAGCCCTCACAACTCGCTTCACGATGAGGTCCGTGAGGGCGGCTTTCACACTCCTGGCACAGACCACACCCGCCGAAGGCCTGGTCGATGGATCGACAGATCGACAGACCGATTCGACCGCGAGTCGGTGCCCGGGCGCTCCGGTGCTCGCGGGCACCGACGCCCATGCGTAGGCACCGGGGGTGAGCAGCGCCCTGGACCGGCTCGATGCGGCGCTCCCGCCCAACCCCGTTCAGGGCGGGACGGTCGGTCCGTCGGCGGGCCGCACCTGGGCGGCGGAGTGCCGGGCTGTCCCGCCGGTGGTGCACGGCCGCGCCGATCGTCACAGTCGCCCGTTTGGGGGGCGCCCAGATGCGAGGCGTGCACGTGTCCGTACGGTCGGTTACAGGGCCGGGATGTGCCTGGCCTGTCCAGTCCGGAGGTTCGTCATGCGTCTCATCGGCTCGACACTCACCACGCTCGCCGCCGCCGGAATGCTCGCGTTCGCCGTCCCGGGCTCGGCATTCGCCGCGAACGGGTTCCTCGAGATCGACGGAGTCCATCACTACGCGCCGCGAGGCTGCTTCGAGATACCTCGGCTGGCGACCGTCGTCAACTTCACGGACGAGCCCGTCTTCATCCACAACGTTCCGGGCTGCGCGGGGCAGGTCATCCGGGTCGTCCCCCCGGGGCTGGCGTTGCAGGTGCCCGGGACGCACAGCATCGCCGTCGGTTGACGCGAACCCGCCGGACCGGTGTCTTTGAATGCCGGCCATGGACGGCTCCGCCCGCATGTGGATCAGCGCGATTCCCTCGCTCGACCCGGACTTCCGGGAAGTGGTCCTGGACATCGACCACGCGTCCACCGACCCGGCCGAGCGCATGGTCCGCGTGCTGCTGAACCGGGCCCACGAGGGCGAGACGGGTGTGTTCCACCTGCTGCCCGGCGATCCCACGGCCCGGTACGAGCGAACCGGGGGCCGGCTGCGCGTCTCCCTGCCGGCGAACCGGAAGATCCTCGCCGCCGCGCCCCTGCCTCCGCCGGCCGGACCGGGCGGGTGACCTCGGACGGCTCACACCCCGAACAGCCGCGCCGCGTTGTCGTGGCACACCGCGCGCAGCCACTCCTCCCCCAGGTCCAGGCGTTCCAGTGCCTGGAGCTGATGCAGGTACGGATAGGGGATGTTGGGGAAGTCGGATCCGAGCAGGATGCGGTCGCCCAGGTCGGCGACCTGGGGCAGGGCGCTCTCGGGGAACGGCATGAAGTCCTCGGTGAAGTCGGTGAACGCCATCGTCGTGTCCAGCCGCACCTCCTCGAACCGCTCCGCGAGGCCGAGGAAGTCGGCGTACTCGGGCATCCCCATGTGCGCGACGATCAACCGCAGCCTCGGATGGCGTGCCAGCACCCGCGCGATCGGTTCGGGGCCGGTGTACCTGCCGGGTGCGGGACCGGAGCCGCAGTGGATCACCACGGGGGTCCCGGTGTCGGCCAGCATTCCCCACGTCTTGTGGAGGAGTTCGTCGGCCGGGTCGTACGCCCCCACCTGGACATGCGCCTTGAAGACCCGGGCGCCCGCCTCCAGTGCCTCGGCCACGTACGTCTCCACGCCCGGTTCGGGGTAGAGGGTCGCGGTGTGCAGGCAGTCGGGGGTGCGGGAGGCGAAGTCGGCGGCCCAGGAGTTCAGCCATGCCGCCATGCCGGGCTTGTGCGGGTAGAGCATCGCGGTGAAGGCTCGTACACCGAACTCCCGCAGCAGGGCGGTGCGTTCCGTCTCCTCCTTGCGGTAGGTGATCGGCCATTCCAGTCCGCCGATGAGCGGCCCGGTCGTGTCGAAGTAGTTCCAGACCTTGTGCAGGACGCGCTCGGGCATGAAGTGGGTGTGGACGTCGATCAGTCCGGGCAGCCCGAGCCGTTCCCAGAACCGGCGGACCTCGGGGGCCTCGGCTGCTTCCGCACGCGAACCCGCCTCGTCCCCGTGGTCACGGTCACGGTCGTAGTGGCCCTGGACGGGGGCGGGTTCGGCTGAGCCTGCGGGTGCTGTGCGGTGATCGTTCATACCGCCACGATCGGTGCCGCCGCGCAGGAAATCCAGTCTCCCGCCGCCGTCCCCGCCCGCCCACGCGGCCCGGCAGGCGGCGCGCTCGGCGATCAACACGCTCAGCGGTCAACACGCTCAGCGATCAGCAGGCCTGGCCGACCGCCGGGCAGCAGCCCGGCCTCAGGACGGGTACCGGGCAGCCCGCCCTCAGGACAGGTAGCCCTCCACCTCCGACGCCGGGCGGACGTTCGCCTCGGCGGGGTCCTGTCCCGCCGCGATCCTGGCCCGGCGCTGCCGCAGCAGGTCCCAGCACTGGTCGAGTTCGGTCTCCAGGTGCGCGAGCTGGGCGTGCTCGGCGGTCTCCTCGATCTCCTGCTGCGCCAGCCGCTCCCGCAGGTCCTTCTCCTGGCTGATCATCTCCGTGATACGGCCGAGTATCCGCTTCTCGGCCTCGGCTTCGGGTCCTGTCATGGCTGCCTCTTTCCGGAAGACGGAACGGATCACCCCCACGACGGCACTCCGCCGTTTCGGCCGCCCCTCTCCCCCCACCTTCTCCCACCCCGCCCCCGGCCGCATCGGCCGCTCGGCCGTACCTGCGTGGTGGCCGGGTCCCGGGGTGTACGGTGACCGGCGGAAAGCGGTTGCCGAAGGCCGGCAGCGCAGGGAGGACCACCGCCGATGGCGTCGACGTCGGAACGCCCGCTCGACCACCGCTACCGGGGCGAACACCCCGTCCGCACCCTCCTCTACCTGCTGCGCGCCGATCGGCGCAGCCTCGCGGCCGCGGTGGTCGTGTTCACCGTCAAACACAGCCCCGTCTGGCTCCTGCCGCTGATCACCGCCTCGGTGGTGGACACGGTCGTGCAGCACCGGGAGATATCCCGGCTCTGGACCGCCGTCGGGATCATCATGACGGTCCTGCTCCTCAACTACCCGCTGCACGTGCTCTACGTGCGGCTGCTCTACGGCAGCGTGCGCCGGATGGGCACCACGCTGCGCTCGGCGCTGTGCACCCGCATGCAGCAGCTGTCCATCGGCTATCACTCCCGGGTCAGCGCCGGTGTCCTCCAGGCCAAGGTCGTACGGGACGTCGAGACCGTCGAGCAGATGGTCCAGCAGACCTCCGAACAGGGGCTGGGCGCGCTGACCGTGCTGGCCGGCGGGCTGGTGATCATCGGTGTCCGCACACCGGAGTTCCTGCCCGTCTTCGTGGTCGTGGTGCCGGGCGCGACCCTGCTCGTGGCCCGGCTCCGATCCCGGCTGCGGACCCACAACGAGCACTTCCGGCACGAGGTGGAGACCCTGTCGTCCCGGGTGACCGAGATGACGCGGCTGATCCCGGTCACCCGCGCCCACGGGCTGGAGGGCAAGGCGCTGCGCCGCATGGACGGCACCCTGAGCCGGCTGCTCACCTCGGGGCTGCGCCTGGACCTGGTCAACGGCCGTTTCGGGTCGCTGGCCTGGGTGGTCCTCAACGTGATCGGCGTCGCCGTGCTCGCCGCCGCCGCGCTGGTGTCGTACTACGGCGTGTGGGGCGTCTCCGCCGGTGACGTCGTCATGCTCAGCGCCTTCCTGACCACCCTGACCAACTCCACCACGACGCTGACCAGTCTGGCTCCCGTCGTCACCAAGGGGCTGGAGTCGGTCCGTTCGGTGGGCGAGGTGCTGGAGGCGCCCGAGCTGGAGGACAACGAGGGCCGGGCGGAGGTCACCGCCGTCCGCGGTGCGGTCGCCTTCGACCGGGTCGGGTTCGCCTACGAGAACACCGGCCGGGCGGCGGTGGCGGACTTCACCCTCGACGTGGCCCCGGGCGAGACCGTCGCCCTGGTGGGCGCCTCGGGGGCCGGCAAGTCCACCGTGCTCAACCTCGTCATCGGGTTCATCCGGCCGACCACCGGCCGGCTGCTCCTGGACGGCACGGACATGAGCGGGCTCGACCTGCGCACCTACCGGCGGTTCGTCTCGGTCGTCCCGCAGGAGTCGATCCTCTTCGACGGCACGATCCGGGAGAACGTCGCCTACGGCATGGAGGACGAGGCCGACGAGAGCGCGGTGCGCGCGGCGCTGCGTGACGCCAACGCGCTGGAGTTCGTGGACGGGCTTCCGCAGGGCCTGGACACCGTGGTCGGCGAGCGGGGCGCCCGGCTCTCCGGTGGTCAGCGCCAACGCCTCGCCATCGCCAGGGCCTTGATCCGCGACCCGCGGGTCCTGGTGCTCGACGAGGCCACCTCGGCGCTGGACACCCGCTCCGAGGCGCTGGTGCAGCAGGCGCTGAGCCGTCTGCTGCGTGGTCGCACCACCTTCGTGGTCGCCCACCGGCTGTCCACCGTCCGCGGCGCCGACCGCATCGTGGTGATGGGCGACGGCCGGATCCGCGAGATCGGCACCCACGAGGAACTGCTGAGCCGGGGTGGCGCCTACACCGCGCTGCACGGCGGACAGGTGGCCTGACCTGCGCACCCCCGGGACCAGCCGACGGTCAGGATCGGGCCCGCCCTCGTACGCCCTCGTGACGCCTTCGAAGAGAGCGTCGGGCCCGCTCACGGCATGCTGGGAACATGATGGTGCTCGCCGTGCTCTTCGCCGTCCTGGGTGCCGTCAGCAATGCGACGGGCACGGCCTTCCAGCGCAAGGCGGCCTCCACCCTGCCCGGCGGAGGCGGGGTGCGGCTGCTGCGTGCGCTGGCCCGGCGGCCCGCCTGGGCGATCGGCATCGCCGGTGTCGCGGGGGCCGCGGTCTTCCAGGCGCTGGCCCTGGTGAACGGCCCGATGGCGCTCGTCCAGCCGCTTTTCATGCTGGAGCTGCCGTTCGCCCTGCTGATCGCCGTGCCGCTGCTGCACCGGCGGCCGAGTCCGCAGGGCTGGCGGGCGATCGCGGTGGTGGTGGCCGGGCTGGCCCTGCTGCTCGGCTCGGCGGCTCCGTCCGGCGGCCGGGAGCAGGCGTCCATGCAGCGCTGGATCCCGGCGCTGGCCCTCACCGTGGGGGCCATCGTCGGCATCGTGCTGCTCGAACGGTCCTCGACGTCTCCGCTGTTCCGGGCGGCGGCCCTGGCGTCGGGGGCGGCGGTCGGCAACGCGCTGACCGCCGCGCTGATGAAGTCGGCCACCGGCCGGCTCGCCGACAAGGGTCTGCCGGCCTTCCTCACCACCTGGCAGACCTACGGTTTCGCGCTCGCCGGCATCGCGGCGCTGCTGCTCCTGGAGAACGCGCTGCAGGCCGGTCCGCTGGTCGCGTCCCAGCCCGCGCTGACGATCGGCGACGCGGCGGTGAGCCTGCTGCTGGGCGTCGTCCTGTTCGACGAGTCGGTGCGTACCGGATGGTGGCTGCTGCCCGAGGTGGCCGGCGCCGGGCTGATCGCGTGGGGCGTGGTCCAGCTGACGCGCGTCGTACCGCACCTGTCGGACGTCGTGCACTGAGGCCTCGCGGGGGCGCCGGCCGGTTCGGCTGCCGCCGGCGGTCGGTGCCCTCGGTCAG
Organism: Streptomyces sp. NPDC001068; assembly: GCF_042897315.1. NCBI lineage: Bacteria > Bacillati > Actinomycetota > Actinomycetes > Kitasatosporales > Streptomycetaceae > Streptomyces > Streptomyces sp. NPDC001068. The sequence goes on from NZ_JBIAYD010000002.1 coordinate 497,537, forward strand.
CGCGTCGAGCGCGCGGGACCCCTTGGACGTGAGGTGCGGGGCGAGGCTGTCCCGGCCGCGGGAGCGCCGGAGGCGGGCGGCCCGGACGCGGGCGGCCCGGATGCAGGCGGGCCCGATGCGGGTGGTCGCGGACACCGTACATTCGTACGAACCTTTGCACGGACCCCTCGGGCACACTCTGGAGCCACCGCCATGACCGCCGACCTCGCCCGGCGCCGTACCGCCGTCTTCGTCCTGTTCTTCGTCCCCGGCCTGACCATCTCCTCGTGGGTCACCCGCACCCCGGACGTGCGGGACATGCTCGGTGCCTCCACCGCGCAGATGGGCCTGATCCTGTTCGGGCTGTCGGTCGGCTCGATGGCCGGGATCCTGTGCTCCGGCGCCCTGGTGGCCCGCTGGGGCGCCCGGCTCGTCGTCCTCGCAGGTACGACGGCGATCGCCGTCGGAGCCGCGCTGATCGGTGCCGGGGCCGCCGCGGGCGCGGACCTCGGCGTCGCCCTGGGCCTGGGGCTGTTCGGACTCGGCATGGGCGGCGGCGAGGTGGCGCTCAACGTGGAGGGCGCGGAGGTCGAGCGGCTGCTCGGCCGTTCCACGATGCCCGCCATGCACGGCTTCTTCAGTCTCGGCACCGTCGCGCCGGGACCCGGGCACGGCACGGGCCGCGGCGGTGTGGAAGGACCCCACCCTGCTGCTCATCGGCTGCGTCATCCTCGCCCTCGCCATGGCCGAGGGCACCGCGAACGACTGGCTGCCGCTGGTCATGGTGGACGGTCACGGCTTCGACGCCGCGCTGGGTTCGGCGGTGTACGCGGTGTTCGCCGCCGCGATGACCGTCGGACGTTTCGTCGGCGGGCGGTTCGTCGACCGGTTCGGGCGGGCGGCGGCGCTGTGCGGGAGCGCGCTCGTCGGGGCCGCCGGACTGGCCCTGGTGATATTCGTCGACGACCAGGCGGTGGCGGCCGCCGCCGCGATCCTGTGGGGCCTCGGGGCGTCGCTCGGCTTCCCCGTCGCGCTCTCCGCGGCGGGCGACTCCGGCGACGGATCGGGCAGCGGCTCCGCGGCCCGGGTCGCCCTGGCCGCGACCGTCGGTTACGTCGCCTTCCTGGTGGGTCCGCCCACCCTCGGCTACCTCGGCCAGCACTTCGGGCTGCGGCACGCCCTGATCCTGGTGCTCGCCCTGGTGGTGGCCGCCGCGTTCGCCACGCCGGCGGCCCGGTCCCCGCGGGCGGTACGCGACGCGGAACCGGTGCGCGGGTGAGGGCCGCCGCCCGCGGGGGCGTCCTCCTCGGGACCGCGCGCGGGGACGACGTCCACCGGCCGGCCCCTCAGGCCGTCCAGACGCGGTCGGCGTAGGCGAGGAAGTTGCGGCCGAGGATCTTCTCGATGCGCGCCGAGCGGTAGCCGCGCCGCTCCAGGAGGCGGACCAGGTCGCGGAACTGCTCCACGCCCCGCAGGTCCACGACGAAGGGGTAGGTGTCGGCCCGTTCGCCGGCCGCGCCGACGCCGGCCGCCCGGCGGGCGGCGACGTGCTCGGCGAGGGCCGCGCGGTAGGCGTCGAGGTCGTCCACGGCGGTCACACCGCCGTCGGTGCCGATGCCGACGTGGTCCTCGCCGCAGACGTCGACCGCGTGCGCGATGTGGTCGACGACGTCGGCGGCGGTGGCGTGCCCGGTCGGGTTGAGGAAGGGCATGAAGTAGATGCCGACGAACCCGCCCCGCTCGGCGACCAGGCGCAGTTCCTCGTCGGTCTTGTTGCGCGGCAGGTCGACCAGGGCGCGGCAGCCGGTGTGGTTGATCGAGACAGGCTGCCGGGAGTACCGGGCCGCGTCCAGGCAGGTGTTCTCACCGCTGTGCGAGAGGTCGACCATCAGGTGGTGGTCGTTGAGGGCGTCGACCACCTTCCGGCCGAAGGGGGTCAGGCCGCGGTTGGCGGTGGCCATGGAGCCGTCGCCGAGGTGGTTGGCCTGGTTGTAGGTGAGTTGCACGACCCGTACACCTGCCGCCGCGAAACCGGCCACACGCTCGTCCACGAGGTCGGGGTCCTCGCCGACGGCGACGGCGTTCTGGAAGCCGTAGACGACGCCGATCCGCCGCTCCCGGTGGGCGCGCCGGATGTCGGCGGCCGTGCGGACCTTGAGCAGGTCGGCGGGGTGCGCGGCGAGGATCCCGTCCCAGACGGCCATCTCGTCGAGTGTGTGCTCGTAGGGCGGCAGGTCGCCCATGGTGTAGCCGAGGGTGATGTTGACGGCGGTCAGGCCGGAGGCGCGGGCCTCGGTGATCGCCCGCGCGTCGACGGCGAGTTGACCGCTGTCGGGGTTGAGTCCGGCGGCGGCCGCCAGGGCGGCCGGTGCGTTGGGGTTGTCGAGCTGTCCCAGCGCGTTGACGATCATCGGGTGGGTGGCTGCGACGGTCACTGGGCGTCCTTCTCGAAGTCGGCGCGGGTGAAGCGGCGGCCGCGCTTCACGGTGAGGCTGATGCTGCGCAGGTGGGCGATGTCCTGGAGCGGGTCCTCGTCCAGGACGGCGAAGTTGGCGAGCTTTCCGGCTTCGACGCTGCCCATGTCCGCCTCGGTCCCGGCGGCCCGGGCGCCGACCAGGGTTGCCGAGCGCAGGACTTCGGCGGCGGGCATCCCGCACCGGTCGGCGAGGAAGGCGAGTTCGCCGTAGAGGGCGGGGAAGGGGTCGTCGGGTTCGGTCTCGAAGTCGGTGCCGGTACAGATGCCGACTCCGGCGCGGTGGGCCTGGGCGGTGACGGCGGCGGCCAGCTCCGCGGCGAGGCGGGCCCGTTCGGCGGACTCGGCGGTGTCCCCGCGGAGTTCGTCGCTGGTCCACATGGACGCGGTGGCGTCCAGGACGGTGCCGCGGCGGCGCATCTCGGCGAAGAGGGCGGCCAGCCGCGGGTCGTCACCCGTGCTGAAACGGGCGTGATCCACCGGAGGTTTGGCCTTGTAGCTGCTCAGCGGGCCGGTCGGATCCTCGAAGGCGAGCAGGGTGACGTGCGAGACGCTGTCCACGCCCGCCGCGACGACCTCGCCGGGGGCGGCCGGGAAGACGGCGGCGTGCGCCCAGACGGCGATCCCCTGGCGGTGCGCCTCGGCGGTGACGGCGGCCACGGTCTCGGCGTCCAGGTCCGCGTAGACCTTGATCGCGGCGGCGTACGTGCCACGGGCCAGGGCCACCGCGATCCGGAGGTCGGTTTCGGGGGTGACGGCCTGCATCCACGGGACGGCGCCGGGTACCGCGCCCCGGGAGACCTCGTGGGTGCGGGGGTCGTCGAAGAAGGAGGGGCCCGCCATGAGCGCCGCGTAGCGGATGTCGGGGCCGGGGATCTCCCCGACCAGCGTGGCCCGGGCGAGGTCGCCGATCTGCCGCAGGTCGTCCGCCATGTCACGGACGGCGGTGACCCCGCTGTGCACCAGGCGCCGGAGCACCGCCTCGGCGGCGGGGCGGTCGGGTGGGGTGGCCAGGTGCTGGTGGGTGTCGATCAGGCCCGGGACCACGAACCGCCCGTCGAGTTCGACGCGGGGGGCGTCGGCCGGGAGCTGGGGCAGCGGGTCGCCGTCGTCCGTGACGGTGTGGATCCGGGCGCCGTCCGTGACGATCGTGGTGCCCGGCCGGGCCCGGTCGCCGGTGCCGTCGAACAGGGCGGCGCCGCGGTAGACCGTGACGGATCCGGCGGACGGTGCGGCCCAGGGGGTCGGGGCACCCGGGGGCAGTTCGGTCATGGTCACCTTCGGTCCGCTCGCCAACAGTTTGTTACGCTCTACGTAACAACTGTATCGTGTGATGAAAACGCGAGTACTGTACTCCGCGAACGGCGGATCACCGCAAGGAGCCGAGGACCCGGTCCCTGGTCACAGCCGTGGACGAGCGAGACGGAGGGACCCCATGCCCGTCACACCCCCTGCCGCGGCGCCGCCCAGATCGGCAGTGGACAAGGCGCTCGACCTGATCGAGGCCGTCTCCCGGGCACCGCACCCGGCGCGGCTGACCGACCTCGCCGTCGAGGTGGGCCTGCACCGTGCCACCGCCTACCGGATCCTGCTCGACCTGGTCCGGCGGGGCTGGGTGCTGCGGGCAGGCGACCGCTATCTGCCCGGCGCCGCCGTGCTCCGGATGTCCGCGACGGCCGCCGGCAACTCGCTGACCGCGCTGGCCCGTCCGGTGCTGGAACGGCTTTCCGCCGCGACCTCGATGATGGTCAACCTCCAGGTGCTGGAGGAGGGCGGCGCCCGGGTCGTCGACGTGGTCCGGCCCGAACGGCTGGCGATGATCAGCCATCTGAGGGGCGAACTACTGCCGGTACGGCGGTTCGCCGGCCCCCTGGCCCTGGTCGCCGCGCTCGAACCGGAGGCGAGGACACGGTGGCTGGACGGGCTCGCGGACGACACCGGCACGCTGGCCGGGGAGTTGGCCGAGGCGGAACGGACCGGCGTCGTCGTGGAGCACGGCCGTAACGACGAACTGGTGGCCTCCGTCAGCCGGGCGGTGGTGCCCGATCGCGGTGCTCCGGTGTGCGCGCTGACGGTCGTCGGGCCGGAGGCCGAGTTCGACGGACCGAAACTGGCCTCCGTGGAGCGGGAGTTGCGCGCGGCCACGGACGAACTGGTGACGGCCCTGACCGCCGACGACGCGCAGTCCGGCCGGTGAGCGGCATGCTGGTGCTCGACCGTCGCCTGACGGCCGCCGCGTTGCGGCCCGGCGCCGTCCTCGACGCGGTGGGCCGGGCTCTCGTCGCCGTCGCCCGCGGTGAGGCCTCCGTGCCACCGCGGATCGCGGCCCTGACCCCGGCCGGCCTGCTGGGCGCGATGCCCGGTTACGTACCGGGACTGGGACTGGCCGCGAAGCTGGTCACCGTGACCGCCGATCCCCGGCACCCCGGACGGGGCTTCCACCGGGGGCTGGTGGCGTTGTTCGACGAGGCCGACGGGCGGGCGCTGGCCCTCGTGGACGGCGAGTCGCTGACCGAGGTCCGCACGGCGGCGGTCGCCACCACGGGCGCGCTGGCCCTGGCCGCCCGGCCCGGCCTCGGCCGGGTGGCGGTGGTGGGCACCGGCGCCCAGGCGCGCGCCCAGCTCGCGCTGCTCGCTGCGCTGCGACCGGGGGCCGAGGTGACGGTGGCCGGCCGTGACCTGCCGCGGGCCCGGTCGGCCGCCGCGCTGTGTCCCGGCGCCCGGGTCGCCGCCGGTATCGAGGACGCCGTGCGCGCCGCCGACGTGGTGTTCTGCTGCACCGGTGCCACCGCGCCCGTCATCCGCCGCGAGTGGCTCGCTCCCGGCACGCACGTCTCGTCCGTCGGGGGCTCCCAGGGGCCCGAACTGGATGCCGGCACCGTCCGGGACGCGATCCTGTTCGCCGAGTGGACCGGCGCGGCCGGGGCACCCCCTCCGGCGGGAGCCCATGAACTCCAGGACCTCGCCCCCGGTAGGCAGGTGACCCTCCTCGGGTCGGTCCTGGACGGCACCCGTCCCGGGCGGGGCGGTGACACCGAGGCGGTCACCGTCTTCAAGTCCACCGGCCACGCGGCTCTCGACGTCGCGGCGGTGCGGGTGGCCTACGACGTGGCGGTCGAGCAGGGGTGGGGCGTGCGGGTGGACCTGTGACGGGCGGACCTCCCCCGACACCGGTCGCGACAGCGGGTGTTCCGTAATCGGCCCACGGCCGCCCCGCGCGTGTTCCGTGACCGTCCCACGGGCCCCCGCGGCTGTCGCGTGGCTGTCGCGTGGCGATCCGATACCCCAGGACTCTTTGTTTCACGCTACATCTAGATGCATAATCGCATTATGGAGAACCGGGACGCCGACAAGGACACCGCCGACGCGCAGGCGGGTGCGCGGGGCCCCGCCGGTTCGGCGGAGCAGTTGATGATCGCCGTGGAACGGCTGGTGCGCCATGTGCGGCACAGCGCCACCGCCGGCGGCCTGAGCACCGCCGCCTCGTCCGCGCTGGCCCGGCTCGGCCGGGAGGGTCCCCTGCGGCTGACCGAACTGGCGCGAGCCGAGGGCGTCTCACAGCCGGGGATGACCCAGCTCGTGGGCCGGATGGAGCGCGCGGGGCTGGTGTCGCGCGGCGCCGACCGCACCGACGGCAGGGGCGTCCTGGTGGAGATCACCGGGACCGGTCTCGACGTCTTCCGGCAGCGGCGCGCCGAACGCGCCCTGGCCCTCCAGGAACTGGTCGAGGAGCTGACCGGCCCCGAGCAGCGGGCCGTGCACCTCGCCCTGCCCGCCCTGGCCCGCGCCATCGAGGAACGCCGGGCCCGCGACTGACCCCTCGGCAGCCGCCCCCTCAGGGCCGTCCCGTCCGTCCGCATCCGGAGAGAGGATCGTCGATGAGTGCCTCGCACCCGAGCACCGCGAGCCCGTTCAGGCAGCCGAAGGCCGTGTGGGCCGTGGCCTTCGCGTGTGTGATCTCGTTCATGGGCATCGGCCTGGTGGACCCGATCCTGCCCGCCCTGGCCACGAGTCTGCACGCCTCCCCGAGCCAGGTGTCGCTGCTGTTCAGCAGCTACCTGATCGTGACCGCGGTCGCGATGCTGATCGTCGGCTGGGTGTCCAGCAGGATCGGCGCCAAGCGAACCCTGGTCGCCGGCCTCGCGGTCATCGTCGTGTTCGCCGCGCTCGCCGGCACGTCCGGCTCGATCAACGGGATCGTCGGATTCCGCGCCGGGTGGGGACTCGGCAACGCCCTGTTCATCGCCACCTCGCTGGCCGTCATCGTCGCCTCGGCGAGCGGCGGATTCGCCGGCGCGATCATCCTCTACGAGACCGCCCTGGGCCTCGGCATAGCCGTCGGCCCGCTGCTGGGCGGCGAGTTGGGAGCCATCAGCTGGCGCGGCCCCTTCTACGGGGTCGCGGTGCTGATGGCGATCGCTCTCGTCGCGACACTGGCCTTCGTGCCGTCGCTGCCCAGGCCGGAGCGCCGGACCTCACCGCTGGCACCGATCACCGCGCTGCGGCACCGCGGTCTGCTGACCATGGGCATCATGGCCCTGCTGTACAACTGGGGCTTCTTCACGATGCTCGGCTACGCGCCCTACCCGATGGAGCTGGACGCCCATCGGCTGGGGCTCGTCTTCACCGGCTGGGGTCTGCTGGTCGCCGCGTTCAGTGTCTTCTTCGCACCACGTCTGCAGGCCCGCTTCGGCACCGCGCCCGTCCTGTACGCCAACCTGGTCGGCCTGGGCGCGGTGATGGCCGTCATCGCCGCCGGGGTCGACACGCCGGCGGTGGTGATCGTCGCCGTCGTCGTCAGCGGGATCTTCATCGGCGTCAACAACACCCTGACCACCCAGGCGGTGATGGTGGTCTCGCCGGTGGAGCGGCCGGTGGCCTCCTCCGCCTACGGCTTCCTGCGGTTCATCGGCGGCGGACTGGCTCCCTACGTCGCCGGGAGGCTCGCCGACGCCACCGACCTGAGCGTGCCGTTCTATCTGGGCGCCGCCACCTTCCTGCTGGCGATCCCGGTCCTGGCCAGCGGGCACGGGCTGCTGCGCGAGGCCGAGTCCCGCCTCGGGGGCGGGGAGCCGGTCGCGCCCGCCCTCACCCCCGTCGGGCGCCGGGTCGCTGCCGGTGCCGGGCCGGTCGTGGTGGCCGTCGGCAACCACGACCGGGCCGCCGCCATCGTCGACGCGGCCGCCCGGCTCGCCCGGGACACCGGCAGCCCGCTGGAGGTGGTGCACGTCCAGCGGACCGCGGTGGTCGAGGAGCAGGCCGCGGACACGGAGACCGCCGAGGAGGCCCGGGCCGCCGTGACCGCCCACCTGGACCGGCTCGCCGCCCAGGGGGTCGCCGCCACCGGCCAGGTCCTGGACAGCGTCGGTGACCACGCCGCCGCGGGGCGGGTGCTGGCCCGGCACGCCGCCGAGGTCCGGGCCCGGGCGGTCGCCGTAGGGCGGTCGCCGCGCGGTCCGCTCGCCCAGTTCACGGACGGCAGTCTCACCACCGCGCTCGCCCACGCCGCCACCTGCACGGTCGTACTCGTCGACCCGGCGGAAGCGCCCCGGCCGCTGACCGCGTCCGCCCTCGACGAACTGCGCGACACCCCGGCCTGACCCGGCTCCTGGGCTCAGGCCGGCCCGTCGCCGGGTGGGCGGCGACCGGTGCCCTCGGTTCCGGTCGCCGGTGCCCTCGGTTCCGGTCGGCGGCGTCCGTGGGCGGCCGGTGGCTCGGTCGGGCAGCTCAGCCGGCCGGCCGGTGCTCCCCGACGGAACGGACCCCGGCGTCCTCGCCCGCGGCGACCACCGGATTGCCGTCCTGCGAGGTGACCACCTTCGAGGGGCGGTCGCCGCGGTCCAGAACCCCGCCGGTGACCGCCAGCGCCAGCCCGGCCAGGGCGAGGGCCGCGCCGACCAGGTTGGGGGCCGCCCACCCCCAGCCCGCCGAGATGACCAGCCCGCCGAGCCAGGCACCGGAGGCGTTCGCCAGGTTGAAGGCGGAGTGGTTGGAGGCGGCCGCCATGGTCGGCGCGTCCTTCGCGTTGATCATCAGCAGCATCTGGACGGGCGTGGTGATGAGCGCGCCCATGGCGCCGATGAAGGTGACCGTGACCAGCGCCGGCACCGTGCTGTGGACGGTGAAGTAGAACGTCACGAGCCCGGTCGCCAGCAGGACGATCCCGGCGTACAGCGTCGGGCGCAGGGCCCGGTCGGTGAGGGGGCCCGCGGCCAGGGTGCCGAGGGTCATGCCGACGCCGTACAGGGCGAGGACCCAGGTGGTGGAGGCGTCGGAGATGCCGGTGAGGTGGGTCAGCATGGGGACGAGGTAGCTGTAGACGGCGAAGAAGCCGCCGAAGCCGACGACGGCGGTGGCGAGGCCGATGAAGACCTGCCGGTTGCCCATGGCCCGCAGCTCCCGCCGGACGCCCGCCTGCGGTCCGCGCGGCTGGTGCGGCACGAGAAGGGCGAGCGCGGCGAGCGCCACCAGACCGATGACGGCGACCGCGCAGTAGGCGTACCGCCAGCCGAGGTGCTGGCCGAGGGCGGTACCCGCGGGAACGCCGACGATGTTCGCGACGGTGAGGCCGAGGAACACGCTGGAGACGGCGCGGGCCGCACGTTCGGGAGCCACCAGCCGGGAGGCGACGACGGCGCCCACGCCGAACAGCGCGCCGTGCGGCAGACCGGCCAGGAAGCGCGCGGCGAAGAGGAGACCGAAGTTCGGGGCGAGCGCGGACGCGGTGTTGCCCACCACGAACAGACCGGTCAGCAGGAGCAGCAGGCGCTTGTGCGGTACCCGCGCCCCGATGCCGGTGAGTACGGGAGCGCCGACGACGACGCCGAGCGCGTAGGCGGAGACGAGGTTGCCGGCATGCGGCACGGAGACACCCACCCCGTCCGCGATCTGGGGCAGCAGGCCCATGGTGGCGAACTCGGTGGTGCCTATGCCGAAGGTGACGACGGCAAGGGCAAGCAGGGCCAGAGGCATGGTGGGTGAGCGAACCTTTCGGGGACGGCTGTCCGGGGACGGGGAGCGGGGCGGAGCCGGGAGGTGTCTTCGTCCTCCGGGGTCCGCCGCGCCGAGCGTCCTTGCCCAGCACACCCCCAGAAACGTTTCAGCCAACCGGACCGAGCGCGCATTCCGCGATCGGCCGAATTGGCGGGGTGACCTGCGTCACCACCTCGGACGGCGGGCACCACCGGCGGCCGGTGCCGCCTACCACCGGTGCCGCCAACCACCGGTGCCACCTACCACCGGTGCCGCCTACGACCAGTGCCGCCTACGACCGGTCAGGCCTCGGCGGTCCTCTGGCACTCCGCGCACAGGCCCCACCAGGTGATCTCGGCCTCGTCGACGGCGAAGCCCAGGTCCTTCCCGGGGGTGAGGCACGGGGCCGCGCCCACGCGGCAGTCGACGTCCTCGATCAGACCGCACCGACGGCAGACGAGGTGATGGTGGTTGTCGCCGACGCGCAGCTCGTACCTCGTGGGTGAACCGGCCGGCTCGATGCAGCGGACGAGCTCCGCCTTCGTCAGGTCCTCCAGGACGTTGTACAGGCCCTGCCGGGACAGGCCGCCGGACTCGGCGACGCGTGTCTCCAGGTCGGCCGCGGTGGAGTGCGGGTGGCCCCGCAGCGCGGTCAGCACCGCCCGGCGCTGGGCCGTGCTGCGCAGCCCCCTGCCCTTGAGGAGGTCGCCCACCGACTGCTCCATGGTCACCGCCCTCCACACCTGGGTGCCCGGCCGCGGATGGCGCCGCCGTGCGGCCGCGGTGCCGGCGCGGCCCACGATACAACCCAGAGTTGACTCGGTCAGATCTGGCCCACCCGGCTCGCGGAGTGGGGTGCGCGGTGTCCGCGCCGGTCGAACATGGCCCGCTACTTTCGACAGAGTCAATTCCAGGATTTCGCGGCAGTGCGGCCGCGACGGGGCGGTTCGGCTACTGACTGGTCGTCACATTCGGTCATGTGCAAGACAATTCAGCCGGGAACACTGGCGCGGCACACGTCCCACCGGATATCTCATCCCTCTGACAGCGTTGGTACCTCGTGTCAGAGTGAAGGGAAATCCCGTGCGACTGCGCCCCCTGCGCGTCCTGTGCTGTTCCGCCGTCCTCGCCCTCGCGGCACCCGTCCTGCTGCCGGGCACCGCCTCGGCGGCCCTCCCCGCCGCCCCGGTCTACCTCCAGAACGCGGCCACCGGCCTGAACGCGGCCGACAGCGGCGGCACCGTGGCGGCCCACAACCCCAAGGGGAACGAAGACCACCAGCAGTGGTCGGCCGTCGCGGTCGACGGCGGCTACCAGCTGCGCAACGCCGACGAGTCGGGCACCTGCCTGGGCCGCGGCGGCACCGCCGCGGTGACCGCGGGCTGCGGCGCGGACGGCACCACCTGGAGCGTCACGGCGGGCGCCGACGGCACCTACACGGTCGCCGTCCCCGGCACCGCGCAGTACCTCACCGGCTCCGCCTCCGGCACGGTACAGCTGGGCGCCGCGGGCGACCCCGCGCGCTGGTACCTGACCCCGGCCGCCTACGCCACCTCGGCGATGCCGTCCGCCGACACCAGGACCCTGGACCAGGTCACCTTCCTGACCGCGCACAACGCCTTCGCCAACGGCTCCGACGGCAACTTCGCGTCGTTCCCGGTCAACCTCTTCCCGAACCAGAACTACGGCATCGCCCGGCAGCTGTCGGACGGCGTCCGCGGCTTCATGCTCGACGACTACACGGTCTCCGGCCGGGCCGTGCTCTGCCACAACAGCTGCGACGGGGTGAGCAGCCCGGTTCCGCTCGCCACCGACCTCCAGCGCATGGTCGACTTCCTCAAGGCCCACCCCGGCCAGTTCGCGACGGTCTTCCTGGAGGACTACGCGTCGTCCGACGTGCTGAAGTCCTCCCTGGCCTCGGTCAACGGCCTCTCCGACGTGCTGTACCGGCCGGACCAGGAGGGCGTGGCCGCCAACGGCTGGCCCACGATGGCCGACCTCGCGGCCCGCGGCAAGCAGCTGCTGATCTTCAGCGACCGCACCCGGGCGAGCGACACCGCGGCCGGCTGGGCCACCCGGGACACCTTCGGCGTCATGTACCAGCGCGAATGGACCGTGGAGAACTACTGGTCCATGGGCGGCGGCATAGGCGGCTCCGACTGGTCCTGCTACAGCCGCTGGGGCACCGACAGACCCCTCACCACCGACTCGGCCGCGTTCCACCCGCTCTTCGTGATGAACCACTTCCGGGACTACCCGATCGCCTCCACCGCCGCCACCGACAACGGCAAGCTCCTCAACCGCACGCAGAACTTCTGCACCCCCGCGGCCCGCAAGAAGCCCAACTACCTCGCCGTGGACCGGTACGACACCGGCTCGCCCACCCCGCTCAGCACCGTGGGCACCCTCAACACCTACGTCCTCGCCCCCGGCCAGTGACGAGACCGGTGTAACGGCCAACGTTCCTCAACGCCCGGCAACGCCTGCACGACGTAACGGTGTTGAAAGCAAACTCCGGGCCAACTCCATCCCTGCGTTGGCCCGGAGTTCACCGGCCACCCCTGATGCACCCCGCCTCCCGGGGCCCACAGTGAACGGCGGCCCGTCCGCGCGGCCGGGCCTGCCGTCACTCCCGCAAAGGTCCTCCCCCCGAGGGCCCGAGACAAGGAGCATCCATGGCTGAGCTGACCCGTCGCAGACTCCTGGGCTCCGCAGCAGGCGCCCTCGGCGGCGCCGCGGCCCTCTCCCTGCTGCCGCCCAGCGTCCAGCAGGCCGTGGCCGCCGGACCGCCGAAGCACGGCTCGCTGCGCGACATCGAACACGTCGTCATGCTGATGCAGGAGAACCGGTCCTTCGACCACTACTTCGGCACCCTCTCCGGCGTCCGCGGCTTCGCCGACCCGCACGCGCTGAAGCTGGACAACGGGCAGTCCGTCTTCTACCAGCCCGACGCCGTCAACCCCAAGGGCTACCTGCTGCCCTTCCACCTCGACACCCACACCTCCAGCGCCCAGGCCATCCCCTCCACCAGCCACGCCTGGTCCGTGCAGCACCAGGCGTGGAACAACGGCAAGATGGACCAGTGGCTGCCGGCCCACCGCAAGGCCGACGGCGTGAACGGCCCGTACGTGATGGGCTACTACACCCGCAAGGACATCCCCTTCCAGTTCGCCCTCGCGGAGACCTTCACCGTCTGCGACAACTACTTCTGCTCCGTCTTCGGTCCCACCTGGCCCAACCGGCTGATGTGGATGACCGGGAGCATCGACCCGGGCGGCACCCTGGGCGGCCCCGTCATCAGCAACTCCGCGCCGGCTCCGTACCGCTGGACCACCTACGCCGAACGCCTCCAGGCCGCCGGCGTCAGCTGGAAGGTGTACCAGGAGGAGGACGACTACGGCACGAACATGCTGGAGCAGTTCGCGGCCTTCAAGAACGCGCAGCCCGGCTCCGACCTGTACGAGCGGGGCGTACGCCCGCAGCCGCAGGGGACCTTCGAGGACGACGCCCGCAACGACCGGCTGCCGACGGTGTCGTGGATCTGCCCCACGAGTTACCAGTCGGAGCACCCGAACTACCTGCCGGCCGCCGGTGCCGACTACGTGGCGTCCAAGATCGAGGCGATCGCCTCGAACCCGAAGGTGTGGCGCAAGACCGCGTTCATCCTCAACTACGACGAGAACGACGGCCTCTTCGACCACGTGGCGCCGCCGACCCCGCCCGCGGGCACCGAGGGCGAGTTCATCCAGGGGCTGCCGATCGGCGGCGGCTTCCGGGTCCCCGCCATCATCGTCTCGCCGTGGACGGTGGGCGGGTGGGTCGCCACCGAGGCCTTCGACCACACCTCCGCCCTGCAGTTCCTCGAGCGCTTCACCGGCGTCGAGGAGCCGAACGTCACCGACTGGCGGCGCGCCACCTTCGGCGACCTCACCAGCGCGTTCCGGTTCCGCGAGGGCAGGCCGCGTCCGCCCCGTCTCCCCCACGACACGGCCGAGCAGCTGGAGAAGGCGAAGGAGGAGGTCGCCACCCTGCCCAAGCCCACGCTCCCGCAGGCCGACCAGAGCTACCCGCACCAGGAGAAGGGCCACCGTCCCCGCACCTGATCGCGACAGCACCCCGCCGCCGCACCGGGCGGCGGCGGGGTGCCGGGCGAACGGTCCGGCCGGGGTACGTCCTAAGGCTGGGCGGCCGGCTCCAGCGCACCCACCGCCGCGGCGGCCGCGGACGAGTCCTCGCCGTAGAAGATGTCGATGTCGACCTCTTCACCGCCCATGGTCAGGGTGTCCCACGCGCCGCTGAGCACGAGCATCCGCAGCGTGGCGGGCTGCAGGGTGGCCAGGCGCTCCAGGATCGCCTCGTCGTCCGGCATTCCCTCCAGGCGGAGCGCCAGCCGCGCCCGGATGGCCTGCATGCGCTCCAGCAGCGTCTTGGTGTCCGCCGCACGGTCGGGCTCGCTGGGGATCCCGTCGATGCCGTGGCCGATGATGTCCTTGATGGCCCAGGTGACACCCTGGTCGTCGGTGGTGACCATCGCCTTCCAGGCCCGGCTCTTGTGCCGGTACTGGAGCATCGACATGGCCGCCTCGTGCCGCAGGAAGTCCGCGTCCCGGAACGGCCGTCCGTTCCATGCCCCGTTCAGGGACCGGGCCAGTGAGATCGCGGACGCCAGACCGCTGTTCAGGCCGCGGCCGGGCCAGAAGTGGATGGCGTTGGCGGCGTCGCCGAGGATGAAGCCGTACGTCCCCGGGGTGTTGGCGGTGGGCGGCAGCAACTCGGCGGAGAAGCGCGGGCGCTGCACCATGTCCAGACGGAAGCTGGTGACCGCCGACAGGTCGTCGGACTCGACGCCGAACAGCTTCAGCCCCTCGTTCACCCGCCGCCACAGCGGTGAGCCCTTGACCAGGGCGGGCAGGAACAGCGTGCCGTGGGTCGCGCACTGGAAGTCGCCGTACTGGTCGCGGTCCATCAGGCACGGCCGGGAGGCGATGCACTCCTCGAAGACGCGGCGGACCGGGTCGAGTCCGATGACCTCGGCGGCCTCGGCGTCGGTGAGCCGCATGTTGAGGAAGCCCTCGCCGCGCAGCGAGTTGAGCAGGAAGCGGTTCTGGGCGACGGTCAGCAGCACCGCCATGGGGTCGGTCAGGCCGGACTTGACCCGCAGTCCGAGGACGACGTCCTGGAGGTGGCGCCCGTCCAGGGAGTAGATCGACTCGTCGGCCTTGCCGAAGCGGGCGGCGAAGCGGTCCCGGGTGCGGGAGCGGCCGCCGTCGCAGATGGCGAGCACGTGCTGGGAGGCGAGCGCCTCCTGCTGTTCCTCCGCGTCGAACCGGGCGGGTATGAGCCGGATCCGGTCCCGCTTCTCGTTCGCCAGCTCCAGCAGCCGGTCCTCGATGTAGGCGATGCGCATGTTGCGCGGATGGTTGTCGCCGACCGAGTCGGGGCCGGAGGGCCACATCTCGGTGTAGTGCTCCGGGTCGAAGAGGCGGTCCTGGACCTCCTGCGGCCAGGCGAGGTACTGGCGGCTCTGCACTGTCACCACCTGCAGGCGTCGTACGTTCCCCTCGTCCGGGCCCTTCCAGACGACGGAACGGCCCTGCTTGCGCCACCTGCCGTCGTAGACGGTGATCTGGGCCTG
Source organism: Streptomyces sp. NPDC001068 (assembly GCF_042897315.1). Taxonomy (NCBI): domain Bacteria; kingdom Bacillati; phylum Actinomycetota; class Actinomycetes; order Kitasatosporales; family Streptomycetaceae; genus Streptomyces; species Streptomyces sp. NPDC001068. The sequence continues at coordinate 512,596 of NZ_JBIAYD010000002.1, forward strand.
GGGTCCGAGGAAGTGCTCCAGGAGCAGGGCGAAGGACAGGCCGACCGGACCGCCGCCGGCCACGGTGACCCGCAGCACCGGCCCGCGTTCGCTCTCCGCCGCGCCGTGCGTCACGGACCGCGGGAGGGAGAGCGCCATCAGCGTCTCCATGGCGTCCGCGACCTCGAACCGGAACTCCTGGTCGCCCAGGGAGATCTCGTCACCGGGCTGCAGCAGCCGGGACTCCACCTCCTCGCCGTTGACCAGGGTGCCGTTGCTGCTCTCCAGGTCGCGCAGGACGTAACCCTTGTCCTCGTCGAAGACGATCTCCGCGTGGAAGCGGGAGACACTGAGGCTGGAGATGACGACGGTGTTCTCCGAGTTGCGTCCGAAGGTGACGCGGGTGTCCAGGACCGGGATGCGCTCCCCCGCCAGCAGACCTTCGAGTCCGACCAGCACCGGTGCCACGGCACTTCCTTCCACAAGCTTGTCATGTTGTTGAACCGGGGCACCGGTCACGCGTTCTACCGCCGGCCACCCCACCGGGGAGCATATACTTGCTTAACCAAGTATTTCCAGTGCGCGCTTCGCTACAATCCCTGCCGATCCGACGGGGGTTCGTCGGTTTTCGGCCAGTGTGCACACGATCACGGAAGGCCGTCCGGCGGGGCCGGGCGCAGGCCGCCCGGCCCCGCCGGCGATCAGCGGCCGTGGCCGTCGGAGCGCTTGCGGTGCAGGGTGAAGTTCTCGAAGACGGACAGGTCGCCGTTCGGCTTGTTCACGTTGTAGTACGTGACGTGCATGCGGGTGGTGTCCCCCGGGTGCCGCCCCGGGTCGACGGTGAAGGCCGCGAAGCCATAGGGGTGTTCGACGTCCCGGACGCCCACCCAGACGGCCTGCTCCTTCACGTAGGTGGAGGTCCGCTTGCCGTTGGAACCGGGGGTCGCCGACACCGCCGTGATCACCTTGCCGGTGCCGTCGGTGAAGAACTTCTCGTTCGTGGTGCCCGAGACGCCCCCGCCGCCCAGGATCATGTGCACGGTGCCCAGGTCGGCGTCGATGTCGTCGGTGGCGTGGGAGACCGGGTTGGGCGTCAGCGTCTCGCTGCCGGCCACGACACCCCGCACGGCCAGCGACCGCTCGTAGTTGTGCTCGTGGCCGCAGAGCACCAGGTCGACGCCGTAGCGGTCGAAGAGCGGACCGTACTTCTCGCGCAGGCCGAGGTCCGCGCCGTTGGCGTCCGAGGAGCTGACCATGACCTGGTGCATGGCCACGACCACCCAGTCGACGTCCTTCGAGGAGCGCGCCGCCTTCAGTTCCCGCTCCAGGAACGCGAGCTGGCGGCCGCCCGAGTAGCCGCTGATGTAGACGTCGCCGCCGTCCTGGAGGCAGTTGTCGTCGTTCTGCAGCACGATCACCCGCACCGAGCCGGCCGTGAACGCGTACCACAGGCCCGCGAGTTCGGGATCCTTCTCGGTGGACGGCAGGGAGAAGTAGGCCTGGTAGGCGCCGAGGCCGAGCGGGCCGTTGGCCTTCTCGATCTCGTGGTTGCCCGCCGCCGGCATCCAGGGGCGGAAGCGCGCCGAACGGGTGTTGTTGGTGAAGAAGTTGTTCCAGGTCCGCACCCGGTCGACGTCCAGGTTGGCGTAGCACAGGTCGCCGTTGAGGAGGTGGAAGAGCGGGGCGACCTGCTCGATGCCGGTGACGATGTCCTTCGTGGCGGGCGTGGAGTTGGCGTCGAGGCCCACGGATCCGTCGGCGGCCCAGGTGACCTGCGGTGCGGACTGGTCGCCGAAGCTGGTGAAGGTGACCGGCCGGCGGCCCTGCGGAGCGGTGCGGAACGTGCCGCTGTCGGGGGTCGCCCCCTCGTGCGTGGCCAGGTAGAGGTAGTCGGTGTCCGGGGCCAGCCCCTTCAGCAGGGCGTGGTGGACGTGCACGGTGCGGTTGGAGGTGCCGTCGACGTAGGTGACCGTCTCGGCCTTCTTGCTCGATCCGAAGCCGTGCTCCAGGGTGCCGTAGCGCACGACGGGCCGGCTCACCGGCCGGTCCGTGATCCACGACACCGTCATCTGGGTGCGCGGGTCGGCCCCGAAGGTCAGGTGCAGGCCCTGGACCGGAGGCGCGCCGGAGGAGTCGGCGGTGAGGTGGAAGGCCGGAGCCTCGTTCGCGGCGGCCTGTGCCGTCCCCGCCCCGAGCAGTCCGGTGGCGGCGACACCCGCCCCCGCGGTCCCCAGCAGGCCCAGCGCGTGACGGCGGCTGAACCCGTCCGAACCCTCCGCCGGTCTGTCCTGTGTCGAGTCTGCCTGTGCGGTCATGACGCCCTCCCGAGGAACAGCTGAGCTGACAACGACCGCACCCTGGCCCAGCCCAACTGCCCCCACGTGAACACCACATGGCCACAGGGCCAGCACCCGTCAGGCATCAGGCCGCGGCCGCGGTCCCATGCCCCGGGCTTTACCGCCGCCCGACCCGGTCTTGACCGGCGCGCGCCACCGGGCCGCCGGATGAGGCCCACGTCACACCCTGCTCGCTGTCACACATCCCGGCCCGCTCCGGTCATTCCTGTGTATCCGCCACACAGCAGCCGCAACGCGGCAAGGAGATCATCGTGGAATCACGTCTCAACTACTTCGGCCACCCGCTCGCCGGCAAGGTGCTCAAGCACATCAACTCCGCCGGCATGGCGGTCGCGGACTCGACGCTGCCGGCCACGGTCCAGGAGCTGGTGAAGATCCGCGCGAGCCAGATCAACGGCTGCGGCTTCTGCACCGACATGCACACCAAGGAGGCCGCGGTGGCCGGGGAGACCCAGCAGCGCCTGAACCTGGTGGCGGTCTGGCGCGAGGCGACCGTGTTCACCGAGGCGGAGCGCGCCGCCCTGGAGGTCGCGGAGCAGGGCACCAGGATCGCCGACGCGGCCGGGGGCGTCTCCGACGAGGCGTGGGCCGCCGCCGCCAAGCACTTCGACGAGGAGCAGCTCGTCGCCCTGATCTCGCTGCTCGCGGTCATCAACGCCTACAACCGCATCAACGTCGTCAACCAGCAGCCCGCCGGGGACTACCAGCCCGGCCAGTTCGGCTGACCTCCCGGTTCGCCGGCAGCACCGGCCGCGTCCTCCCCGGCCCTCGGGCGGGAAGGCGCGGCCACCGCGCGGCCCGGGTCGGGGCGACCCGGGTCGGGGCGGCCCGGGCCGGATCGGATGGGGTCGGATCGGATGGGGTCGGATCGGGTCGGGTCGGGTCGGGTCAGGTCAGGTCGTGGTGGGACGCGGCGCGCGCAGGTGAGCCCGCTCGGCCAGTTCGCCCTCGTCGACCAGCTCCAGCATCGGCCTGCCCGGCGCGCACATCATGACCACCACGAACCGGGTCCGCGCGTCCGCGAGGGCGTTGCCGTCCTGGTAGTGGATCACGTCACCGCCCGGCTCCCAGAACGTGCCGCCCGCCTCGACCACCCGCTCCGGCTCGCCCTCCAGCTCGAAGCGCACGGCGCCCTCGAGCACGTACCCGAAAGCGGGTCCGAAGTGGCGGTGCGGCGGGGTTCCGGGAGCGCCCGGCTCCCACTCGACGCGGATGGTCATCGCCGTGGCTCCTTCGGGGACGGCGATCGGCGCGGCCTCCTGCAACACCGTCACCGCCGCATGCCATCCCTCAGGCAGAGACGGTCCGCCGGGGCCGGTCGCCGCGTTCCTGTCCGACATGATGGGGCACCTCCGTGGATTCGGCGTCCCTCGGCACCGGCCTTCGACGCTTCGACGCCGGCGGCCGAGAAGACATGGATCTGCGGCGCGGTAGGGACGGTTCGTACCCCTCTGTGCCGTTCTGTGCGATGCCAGCTTGTAGCATGATGATCCGACTCTGGAGGACATCGATGCGCGGCGCTGACAACGGGAGCCCAGACTCCCTCGACCAGGCGACGAAGGAATTCGTCGCGGCGCGCCCCCAGCTCTTCGGTATCGCCTACCGCGTGCTCGGCAGCGCCGCCGAAGCGGAGGACGTCGTCCAGGAGGCGTGGATGCGGTGGCAGAACACCGACCGCGCCGATGTCCAGGAACCGGCCGCGTTCCTCGCCACGATCACCACCCGGCTGGCGATCAACGTCACCCAGTCCGCCAGGGTGCGCCGGGAGGCCTACGTCGGCCCCTGGCTGCCCGAGCCCGTCGACACGAGCGCGGACCCCCAGCTGGGCGCGGAACGCGCGGAAGCGCTCGACCTCGCGGTACTCCTGCTCCTGGAGAAGCTCAACCCGGTGGAGCGGGCCGCCTACGTGCTGCGGGAGGCGTTCGACTACGCCTACGCACGGATCGCGGACATCGTGGAGACCAGCGAGGCCAACGCACGCCAGCTGGTGAGCCGGGCCCGCAGGCACCTGACGGCGGAGCGCCGGGAACCGGTGGACTCCGCCGAACACCGGCGTTTCCTGGAGGTCTTCCTCGCCGCCGCGCAGAACGGCCGCCTCTCGGTGCTCGAGGAGGTCCTCACCGAGGACGTGGTCAGCTACGCCGACGGTGGCGGGATGCGCGGCGCGTCCAGGATCCCGGTCGTCGGGATCGCGCACGTCTCCCGGTACCTCGTCGCCTTCGCACCAAGGTTCTGGCCCGGGTCGGAGGTCCGCTGGACCGAGGCCAACGGCAGGCCGGCCATCCTGGTCACGGCCGACGGGAACCCGGTGGCGCTGCTGTCGGCAGACGTCTCGGCACGCGGCATCGAACGCCTCATGTGGGTGCTGACCCCGGCCAAGCTGGCACGCTACGCGGCCTCGCTGGACGGTTGAGACCGGCCGGATGCCGCGGGCCTGTCACAGACGGCGCACCTGTCCGGTCTTCTCTGGTGCAGACATCAGAGAACCTCCGAGAGGAATTCCGTCATGAAGGTCGTCGTCATCGGTGGCACCGGGCTCATCGGCTCGAAGGTCGTCGCCGGGCTCGTCGGGCAGGGGCACGAGGCGGTCGCGGCCGCGCCCAGCACCGGCGTCAACACCCTCACCGGCGAGGGACTCGCCGAAGCCCTCCAGGGGGCCTCGGTCGTGGTCGACGTGTCCAACTCCCCGTCGTTCGAGGACCAGGCCGTCCTCGAGTTCTTCCGCACCTCCACGGCCAACCTCCTGCGGGCCGAGGCCGAGGCCGGCGTACGGCACCACGTGGCGCTGTCCGTGGTGGGCACCGACCGGCTCCAGGGCAGCGGGTACTTCCGGGCCAAGAAGGCCCAGGAGGACCTGATCAAGGCCGCCGGCACCCCCTGGTCCGTCGTCCACGCGACGCAGTTCTTCGAGTTCGCGAAGGGGCTGGCCGACGGGCTCACCGAGGGCGACACCGTGCGCCTGCCGGACGCGAAGATCCAGCCGCTGGTCTCCGACGACGTGGCCGCGGCCGTGACCCGCGCCGCCCTCGCCGCGCCGGTCCACGGTGTGGTGGAGGTCGCCGGGCCGGACGTGTTCCGGCTGGAGGAGTTCATCCGGATCGCCTTCGACGCGGCGCACGACCCCCGCAAGGTCGTCACGGACCCGCACGCCCGGTACTGGGGCGCCGAGCTGCGGGACGACACGCTGCTGCCCGGCCCGGACGCGGACCTCGGCGAGGTCCGGTTCACCGAATGGCTCATGCGCCAGCGGTAGGACCACGGGCCGAGGGCCCGTGCGAAGGAGGCCGGGGCCCGCTCCCCGGCGCTCCCGCCGGTTCCCCTGCGGCACCGGCGGGGCGGACCGGACCTGCCCCGGCCGGGCCGCCGCCACGGCCGGCGGCGGGGCCTACGACGCGCCGACCAGCACCACGGTCACGCACAGCGCCATCACCGCGGTGATCAGGATCATCGCGGTCAGGGTGCCGCGCAGCCAGTGCCCGAAGCGGGCGCGATGGCGCTGTTCCACCACGTCGATGCTCGCGGCGATGTGCTGCGTCACCATGCGGGCCACATAGGTCTGTTCCGCGAGGTACCAGCGTTCGATGTCCGTCCTCTGGTCCTGCGTCAGCCCCGGCTCCCGGGCGGTGAAGTCCGTGACCCGCCGGCGTGCCGCCCGCAGATGAGCCTGCTGGTAGAGGAAGTCCTGGATGTCGGTCAGGCCGCGGGAGGCCTCCTCGTTGGTGTCCATGATGTGCTCCCCCAGGTGAGGCGGCGGCCGTCCGGCCGGTCACCCCGGCGTGCCACGGAGTACGCACGTCGGTGCCGGGACGGAGAGCAGCGCGCACGAACGGTCGGGCCGGGACTGGTCGGGCCGGCGAACTCGCGAACGCCGCGCGGAGAGCGGGAAGAGACAACGTGAACGACCAGCGTGGCAACATCCGCGGGAAGCCGCAAGGGTGTGGACACGGCGCCCGGCGGGGAGTCGGTCTCCGCCCCGGCGGGGCGGAGACCGACTCCCCGCCGGGGCGGGACGCGTGGGGCTGCCGGGACGGCGGCCGCCGGAATTGCCGGGCCAGCGTCCGAAGGGGCTGCCGGGACGGCCGCCGCGGGGGGAATGCCGGGGCGTCGGCCGCGGGGCCGGTCAGCTGTCGTAGTCGACCGTCAGCTTCTCGGAGACCGGATACGTCTGGCAGGTCAGCACGTAGCCGGCCTCGACCTCCGCGGGTTCGAGGGCGTAGTTGCGGCGCATGTCGGCCTCGCCCTCGGTGATCCGGGCCCGGCAGGTCCCGCAGACCCCGCCCTTGCAGGCGAAGGGCAGGTCCGGGCGGATGCGGGCCGCCGCGTCCAGGAGAGCGGTGCCGCGCGGCAGCCGGGCCGTGGTCGAGCGGCCGTCCAGGGTGACCGTGACCTCGCTGGCCGGGCCGGTCGCCGCCGGCTCCTCGTGGCGCACGGGTTCGACCGGTTCGTCGGCGAAGAACAGCTCCTGGTGGATCCGCCCGTCGGGGACGCCGAGCCCGGCCAGGACCCGCCGGGCGTCCAGCACCATGCCGTGCGGTCCGCACAGCCACCAGTGATCGGCGGCGGAGACGTCGACCAGCCCCGCGACGAGAGCGGCGAGGCGGTCGCCGTCGAGCCGGCCGGTGAGGAGTTCGGCCTCGCGGGGCTCTCGGGACAGCACGTGGGCGAGGTGGAAGCGGGTCCGGTACTCGTCCTTCAGGTCGGCGAGTTCGTCGGCGAACATCACGGTGTCGGTCCGCCGGTTGCCGTAGAACAGCGTGACCGCCGAGTGGTCGTCGGCCGCCAGGACGGACTCCGCGATGGACATCATGGGTGTGATGCCCGAGCCCGCCGCGACGAGCACGTGGTGGCCGGGCACGGTCAGGTCGGGGGTGAAGGCGCCGGTCGGTGCCATCACCTCGACGACGTCGCCGGGCCGCACGTCGTGGACCAGCCAGGAGGAGAAGAGCCCGCCGGGCACCTCCCGCACGCCGATCCGGGGCGGTGCCCCCACCGGTGAGCAGATCGAGTAGGAACGCCGCTCGTCGCGCCCGTCGGTCTCACGGCGCAGGGTGAGGGACTGGCCGGGGCCGAAGGCGAACTCCTTCGCGAGGCCCGCGGGGATGTCGAAGGTGACCGCCACCGCGTCCTCGCACAGGCGCTGGACGGCGGCGACGCGCAGGGGATGGAAGGCCGGGCGGCGGCGCCGAGCCGTCGTCGCGGGGGCACCGGCGGGGGGTGCCGTCAGCTCTGCCATCAGATCTCCTTGACGTACTCGAACGGCTCGCGGCAGGCCAGGCACCGCCACAGCGCCTTGCAGGAGGTGGCCGCGAAGCGCGAGGTCTCCTCGGTGGCGGCCGATCCGCAGTGCGGGCACGCGACCGTGCGCCGGATCGGTGACAGGTCCAGCGGCAGGGGACCGGCGCGGTGGCGGGGTGCCGGCGCGGGCGGTGCGATGCCGTGCTCGGCGAGCTTGCGGCGCCCTTCGGGGGTGATCCAGTCGCTGGTCCACGGCGGATCGAGGACCGTGCGGATCTCGACGCGGTCGAAGCCGGCCGCGCGCAGCCGGGCGGCGACCTGGGCCCGCATCTCGGCCATGGCCGGGCAGCCGGAGTAGGTGGGCGTCAGACCCGCGACCACGGTGCCGTCGGGCTCGACCGTCACGGCCCTGAGCACCCCGAGGTCGGCCAGGGTGAGCATGGGGAGTTCCGGGTCGGGGACCTGTTCGGCGAGGTGCCGCGCCCGCTCGGCGTCGGACAGGACGGTCACCATGTCGCCTCCGGGTGGGCGCGCGCGACGCCCTGCAGCTCGGCCAGGAGCGGGGCGAGGTGTTCGGTGTGTGCGCCGTGCCGGCCGTGGCCGGGCAGGGGCGCGGTGTGCGGCATGGGGAGTCCGGCCGCGTCGAGGACCTGCCGGAGGTCGGCGAGGACCGCGTCACGCACCTCGTCGGCGGCGAACAGCTCCTCCCAGTAGGGGGCCTGCGACTCCAGGGCGGCGAGCATCCGCCCGTGGGACTCCTCCGTGCCGTCGCCCAGGCGTACCACCCATTCGGCGGCGTACTGCCGGTGGTAGGTCAGCTCCTTCACACCCTTGGCCGCGATCGCCGAGAGCACCGGGTCGGGTGCGGCGGTCAGTTCGGTGAAGCGGGCGAGGCGCCCGCTGGCGAACACCAGCAGCCGCAGGACGGAGAAGGCGAAGTCGCCGTTGGGGAGCTCGGCGAGGCGTACGTTGCGGAAGTCGTCGGCGTCGCGGAAGTAGGCGTAGGCGTCCTCGGTGCGGCCGCTGCCGTCCACCTGGCCGCGGCGCGCGTACAGCAGCCGGGCCTGGCCGAGCAGGTCGAGCCCGATGTTGGCGAGCGCCACCTCCTCCTCCAGCTCGGGCGCCCGGGTGACCCACTCGGCGAGGCGCTGCGCCAGCACCAGGGCGTCGTCCCCGAGGGCCAGGCAGTCGGCGGCCAGCCGGGCCGTGTCGACGCCCTCGGGCACGGCGGTGTCGACACCGTGCAGGGGGTCCTCGAAGCCCGTGCCGAAGGCCCATCGGGCGTCACCGTCGTCGTGGTCCTCGGCGAGCGAGAGGTAGACGTGGTCGTCGCTCATCACCGGCTCCTAGATGTGCGGGACATCGTCGGGGATGTCGTAGAAGGTCGGGTGCCGGTAGACCTTGTCGGCGCTGGGGGCGAAGAAGGGGTCCTTCTCGTCCCGGGTGGAGGCGGCGATGTGGTCCGAGCGCACGGCCCAGATGCTGACGCCCTCGTTGCGCCGGGTGTACAGGTCGCGGGCGTGGGTGAGGGCCATCTCGTCGTCCGCGGCGTGCAGCGAGCCGACGTGGACGTGGTTGAGGCCCCGCTTGCCGCGGATGAACACCTCGTACAGGGGCCAGTTCTGCGAGTCGCTCATGCGACGGTCTCCTTGCCTGCCCGGGCGGCCTGTTTGGCGGCGTGCGCGACGGCGGCCGCGCGCACCCAGGCGCCCTCCTCGTGGGCGTCGCGCCTGCGCCGCATCCGTTCCCCGTTGCAGGGGCCGTTGCCGCTGATGACTTCCTTGAGTTCGGCGAAGTCGGGGGTGCCGAAGTCGTGGCGGCCGCGCTCCTCGTTCCAGCGCAGGTCGGGGTCGGGCAGGGTGACACCCAGCTTGGCCGCCTGGGGCACGGTCATGTCGACGAAGCGCTGGCGCAGTTCGTCGTTGCTGTGCCGCTTGATCTTCCAGGCCATCGACTGCGCGGAGTTGGGCGAGTCGTCGTCGGGCGGCCCGAACATCATCAGGGACGGCCACCACCAGCGGTCCACCGAGTCCTGCACCATCCGCCGCTGGGCGTCGGTGCCGCGCATCATCGTCATCAGCAGTTCGTAGCCCTGCCGTTGGTGGAAGGACTCCTCCTTGCAGATCCGCACCATGGCGCGCGCGTAGGGCCCGTAGGAGCTGCGGCACAGGGGGACCTGGTTGCAGATGGCCGCGCCGTCGACGAACCAGCCGATGACCCCGACGTCCGCGAAGCTGGGCGTGGGGTAGTTGAAGATCGACGAGTACTTCTGGCGGCCTTCGAGCAGTCGCTCGGTGAGGTCCGCCCGGTCGACGCCCAGGGTCTCGGCGGCCGAGTAGAGGTACAGGCCGTGACCCGCCTCGTCCTGGACCTTGGCGAACAGGATCGCCTTGCGGCGCAGCGAGGGCGCCCTGGTGATCCACTCGCCTTCCGGCTGCATGCCGATGATCTCCGAGTGCGCGTGCTGGGCGATCTGGCGCACCAGCGTCCTGCGGTAGCCCTCCGGCATCCAGTCACGCGGTTCGATCCGCTGGTCGCGCGAGATCGTCTCCTCGAAACGGGACTCCAGGTCGTGCCCGGCGTCCCTCTCGGCCGCTGCGGTCATCTTCACCCACTCCCTACCGACCATTCGTTCGGTTCATCATAAGGGATGCCCTCCCCGATCTGGCAAGGGCCGCACCGGACCGGCGGCCGGCGAAGCCGACCGGCCGGCGGGAGTGCTCACACCCGCTCGACCAGCAGCGCCACGCCCTGGCCCACGCCCACGCAGAGCGTGGCCAGGCCGCGGCGGCCGTTCTCGCGTTCCAGGCGGCCCAGGAGGGTGAGCAGGATGCGGGCGCCGGAGCAGCCGAGCGGATGCCCGAGGGCGATGGCGCCGCCGTCGGCGTTGACCCTGTCCATGTCGAGCCCGAGGCGCCGGGAGACGGCCAGGGCCTGCACGGCGAAGGCCTCGTTGAGTTCCACGGCGTCCAGGTCGCCGGTCCGCCAGCCGGCCCGGGCCAGCGCCTTCTCGGTGGCGGGAACCGGGCCCAGACCCATCAGGTTGGGCTGGACCCCGGCGGAGGCCGAGGCGACGATCCGGGCGCGGGGGGTGAGGCCGTGGCGCTCCACCGCCTCGGCGCCGGCGACCACGAGGGCCGCCGCACCGTCGGACAGCGGGGAGGACGAGCCCGCGGTGACCACGCCGTTCGCGCGGAAGACGGTCCGCAGGGCCCCTAGCTTCTCCAGGGTGCTGCCGGGACGGGGCCCCTCGTCCCGGGTCACCTCGCCGTCCCGCACCGGGACGGCGACGATCTCACGGTCGAAGCGGCCAGCCTCCTGGGCGGCCACCGCCCGCTGGTGGCTGCGCAGGGCGAAGGCGTCGGACTCGGCGCGGGTGATGCCGTCCAGCGCCGCCACCTCCTCGGCGGTCTCGCCCATGGACAGCGTGACCCTGACCGCCTCGGGTCCGGCGTCCGCCGGGACGGCCCGGTCGGCGGCGGTGAAGCTCGGGTTGGTGAACCGCCAGCCGAGGGCGGTGTCGTACGTCTGGCCCGGCTTGGCCCACGGCGTGCCCGGCTTCTCCGTCACCCAGGGCGCCCGGGTCATGGACTCCACTCCCCCGGCGGCCACGAGACCGGCCTCGCCGGCCCGGATGGCCTGGGCCGCCGAGGCCACGGCCGTCAGGCCCGAGGCGCACAGCCGGTTGACGGTGTAGCCGGGCACGGTGTGCGGCAGCCCGGCCAGCAGCACCGCCATCCGGGCCACGTCCCGGTTGTCCTCGCCCGCCTGGTTGGCGGCACCGAGGACGACCTCGTCCACGGCCTCGCCGGGCACTCCGGCACGCCGGACGGCCTCACCGACGACGAGGGCCGCGAGGTCGTCGGGGCGTACGCCGGACAGGGCACCGCCGTAGCGGCCCTGCGGGGTGCGGGCACCGTCGATCAGGTAGACGTCCGGCATCAGGCGGCCTCCTCGGCGGCGGTGGGGACGGGACGCGACGGCAGCGACGCCGCGTGGCGGACGGCCTCGGCCCGGGCGGCCCTCACGGCTCCGGCCGGGACCCGGTCGGGGGCGGGACGGCGGGGCCTCTCGGGGGTCCTGTGCGGCACTCGGTGCACCTCTTGACATGCGGAGGGCTTGCTGGATTACTTGACCACACCGCACGCTAACCGAATGTTCGGTCGGTCCACAAGGTGGTGGGAATGACGACCCGGGTACCGGAGACGACGCCTGGCCCCGTCGAGACGATGTTCGCCGCGGACGAGGCGTCACGGGGGCTCGGCATCGAGCTGGTCGAGCACGGTGAGGGAACCGCCGTACTGCGGATGACCGTGACGTCCTCCCAGGTCAACGGGCACCGGATCGCCCACGGCGGCTATCTCTTCCTCCTGGCCGACTCGGCGTTCGCCTGCGCCTGCAACAGCCACGGCCCGGTGACCGTCGCCGCCGGCGCCGACATCGACTTCGTGGCGCCCGCGTACGAGGGCGACGTGCTGGTGGCCACGGCGCGTGAGCGCGTTCGCTTCGGCCGCAGCGGTGTCTACGACGTGAGCGTGGTACGCGGAGACGACGTGATCGCGGAGTTCCGGGGCCGCAGCCGGACCCTCCGCACCCCGATCGAGGAGCCGTGATGAGCAGCGAAGTGATCGCACCCGGGCCGAGGGCCACCCGCCGGGGAGAGCCGCTTCCCGAGGCACTCCTGGACGACGCCGAGCGGATGTCCCGCGAGGAGCTGACGGCACTTCAGCTGACCCGGCTGCGCGCGACCCTGCGGCACGCCTACGACAACGTGGAGCTGTACCGGAAGAAGTTCGACGCGGCGGGCGTCCGGCCCGAGGACTGCCACACCCTCGCGGACCTCGCCCGCTTCCCCTTCACCACCAAGGCGGACCTGCGGGACACCTACCCCTACGGCATGTTCGCCGTCCCGATGTCCGAGGTGCGGCGCGTGCACGCCTCCAGCGGCACCACCGGCCGCCCGACCGTGGTCGGCTACACCGAGAACGACCTGTCCATGTGGGCGGACGTGGTCGCCCGCTCCATCCGGGCGGCCGGCGGCCGCCCCGGGCACAAGGTGCACATCTCCTACGGCTACGGCCTGTTCACCGGCGGTCTGGGCGCCCACTACGGCGCGGAACGCGCGGGCTGCACGGTGATCCCCGCCTCCGGCGGCATGACCGCGCGCCAGGTGCAGATCATCCAGGACTTCCGTCCCGAGATCATCATGGTGACGCCCTCCTACATGCTGACCCTGCTCGACGAGTTCGAGCGGCAGGGCGTCGATCCCCGCTCCACCTCCCTCCAGGTCGGCATCTTCGGCGCCGAGCCCTGGACGGAGGAGATGCGCCGCGAGATCGAGGAGCGCCTGGACATCCACGCCGTCGACATCTACGGGCTGTCCGAGGTCATCGGCCCGGGAGTCGCGCAGGAGTGCGTCGAAACCAAGGACGGACTGCACGTCTGGGAGGACCACTTCCTCCCCGAGGTGGTGGACCCGCTGACCGACGAGGTGCTGGCCGAGGGCGAGAGCGGTGAGCTGGTCTTCACCTCGCTGACCAAGGAGGCGCTGCCCGTCGTCCGCTACCGCACCCGGGACCTGACCCGGCTGCTGCCCGGCACCGCGCGTCCCGGACTGCGCCGGATCGAGAAGATCACCGGCCGCTGCGACGACATGATCATCCTGCGCGGGGTCAACGTCTTCCCGAGCCAGGTGGAGGAGATCGTGCTGCGTACGCCGGGCGTGGCCCCGCACTTCCAGATCCAGCTCAGCACGCGTGGCCGGATGGACCACATGACGGTCCGTGTGGAGGCCAGGCCCGACGCCGGCGCCGCCGACCGCGAGGCCGCCGCGAGGGCCATCGTGCAGGGCGTCAAGGACGGCGTCGGTGTCACCGTGGAGGTGACCGTCGTCGACCCGGAGACCCTGGAGCGTTCGCTCGGCAAGCTCCGCCGGGTCAAGGACCTGCGCAAGGCGTAAAGCACTGGCGGCCGAACGGCCGGGGTGCCTACCGTCCTCGGCATGCCCGAGCTGCACCTGCTCCGTCCGGACCACGCCCCGGCGCTCCTCGCCTTCGAGAAGGAGAACCGGGCCTACTTCGCGGCGGCCGTCCCCGACCGCGGCGACGACTACTTCGCCCGGTTCGGCGAACGGCTCCGCGCGCTGCTGGCCGAACAGGACGACGGGATCTGCTACTTCCACGTGATACTCGGCGAGTCGGGCGAGGTGCTGGGGCGGGTCAACCTGGTGGACGTGGCGGACGGTGCCGCCGACCTCGGCTACCGGATCGCCGAGCGGGCCACGGGGCGCGGGCTCGCCACCTCGGCCGTGCGCGAGGTCTGCGCCCTCGCCGCCTCCGGATACGGACTGAACCTGCTGCGGGCCGCGGCCAGGGTCGACAACAGGGCGTCCCGGGCCGTGCTGGCCCGTACCGGTTTCACCCTCACCGGGGAGACACGCCTGTCCGGCGAGCCCGGTCTGACGTATCTGAGACGGCTCCGGTGACGCGCGGGACCGTTCGGGACCGCCGCCGCCTCGGCCCGGTGCCGTCCTGGCGCCGGGGAGGAGGCGTGCCCGGGGCGGGTGCGTTCCCCGGGCAAGGGCGCTCCCCGGAGATGGGTGTGCCTCGTTGAGGGATGTACCTCGGACAGAGTCGTGCCCTAACCGGCCACGAGCGGACCCGACACGTGGGCGCCGCCCCGGCGGCGACCGGGAACCGGCTCGTACCCTGTCCGACGTGCCTGCCACCCGTCTGCATCATGTCGCCGTCCTGGTCCTCGAGGGGGCGAAGCCGCTCGACGTCGGAATCCCCGCGCAGGTGTTCACGACCCGGGCGAGCATGCCGTACGAGGTACGGGTGTGCGGGGCGGCGCCCGGCCTGGTCGCCGGCGGCGACGGGCTGTCGTACCACGTCGCCCACGGCCTGGACGCGCTGGAGTGGGCGGAGATCGTGTTCGTGCCCGGCTACCGCTTCCCCGACCGCAACGACCCGCCGCCGGCCGTCGTCGAGGCGCTGCTCGCCGCGCACCGGCGGGGAGCCCGGGTGGCCGCCATCTCCACGGGCGCCTTCGCGCTCGCCGCGACCGGGCTGCTCGACGGCCGGCGCGCCACGACCCACTGGCACTACACGCGGTCCCTGGCGGAGAAGCATCCGCTCGTCCAGGTCGACGAGAACGTCCTCTTCGTCGACGAGGGCAGCGTGCTGACGTCGGCAGGTGCCGCCTCGGGCATCGACCTGTGCCTGCACATCCTGCGCGGCGACCTCGGCGTGGCCGCGTCGAACCACGCGGCCCGGCGGCTGGTCGCGGCCCCCTACCGCAGCGGCGGCCAGGCCCAGTACGTACCGCGCAGTGTGCCCGAGCCGCTCGGTGAGCGGTTCGCCGCGACCCGCGAGTGGGCGCTGCACCGGCTGGGCGAGCCGCTCACCCTGGACGCGCTCGCCCGGCACGCGGGGGTCTCGGCGCGGACCTTCTCGCGGCGCTTCGTCGCGGACACCGGGTACACCCCCATGCAGTGGGTGATGCGCGCCCGGATCGACCTGGCCCGGGAACTGCTGGAGCGCTCGGAACGGAGCGTGGAGCAGATCGCCGACGACGCCGGTCTCGGCACCGGGGCCAATCTCCGGCTGCACTTCCAGCGCATTCTCGGTACGACACCGACCGACTACCGGCGTACCTTCACCAGGGGCGAGTAGCGGCCGGCCACCGCGGCAGGGCCCTGGCGGGATCCTTTTGAACCGTGGCGTTGTCGCCGCTGTCGTCGCCGGGCGCCGACCGCGAGCCTGGTGGGGTAGCGAAGGGACGCCAACAATGACTCGTATCGCCATCAACGGATTCGGCCGCATCGGCCGCAACGTGCTGCGCGCGCTGCTGGAGCGCGACAGCGACCTGGAGATCGTTGCCGTCAACGACCTCACCGAGCCGGCCGCGCTCGCGCGGCTGCTCGCCTTCGACTCGACGGCCGGGCGTCTGGGGCGCCCGGTGACCGTGGACGAGGACGTCCTCGTCGTCGACGGCCGCCGGATCAAGGTGCTCGCCGAGCGGGAACCGGCGCAACTGCCGTGGGCCGCGCTCGGCGTGGACATCGTGCTCGAGTCGACCGGCCGCTTCACGTCGGCCAAGGCGGCTCGCGCCCACCTCGACGCCGGTGCCAGGAAGGTCCTGGTCAGCGCGCCCTCGGACGGCGCGGACGTCACGCTCGCGTACGGCGTGAACACCGATGCCTACGACCCGGACACGGACACGGTCGTCTCCAACGCCTCGTGCACGACCAACGCGCTCGCGCCGCTCGCCGCCGTCCTGGACGAACTGGCGGGCATCGAACACGGGTTCATGACCACCGTGCACGCCTACACGCAGGAGCAGAACCTGCAGGACGGTCCGCACCGCGACGCCCGTCGCGCCCGTGCCGCCGGTGTCAACATCGTGCCGACCACGACCGGGGCCGCCAAGGCGATCGGCCTGGTGCTGCCGAACCTGGAGGGGAAGCTGTCCGGCGACTCCATCCGGGTGCCGGTGCCGGTGGGTTCGATCGTCGAGCTCAACACCACGGTCGCCCGTGACGTGACGCGCGAGGACGTGCTGGCGGCGTACCGCGCGGCCGCCCAGGGCCCGCTGGCGGGCGTCCTCGAGTACTCGGAGGACGCGCTGGTGTCCTCGGACATCACGGGCAACCCGGCGTCCGCCGTCTTCGACTCGGCCCTCACCCGCGTCGACGGCCGCCACGTCAAGGTGGTCGCCTGGTACGACAACGAGTGGGGCTTCTCGAACCGGGTGATCGACACCCTCGAACTGCTCGCGCGCTAGCGGTCCGGCGCGACGGCCGCGGGGACCGCCGTGGGTGGTGCGGGCACGGCGGGCCGCGGGGTGTTCACTTCTCCGGAAGCCAGCCGAAGCGGCCGGTGGACCATTCGCGTACGGCGGGGACGACGGTTTCCGCTCCGCCGGGCAGCCGGTCCAGGCGGATCACGCGGTACACCTCCTGCCCGTCGTGCACGTACGAGCGATCGCGGGTGAATACCCGGCCCGGTTCGGCCCATACGAGCGGCCACGGATGCTCGTCCGCCGGGCGGGTGGCCACGGTCACCGCGGCGATCCCGGGCCAGTCGAACACGGTGCCGGTGCCACCCGCCTCCCGTGCGGTGAGCCCTTCGGGGCCGACCAGGAGGCGGCGCGGCCTGGTCCAGTGCAGGTAGGCGCGGCCGGTGTACCCCCAGGAGACGAGACCGGCGAGGGGTGCGAGGGCCATGAACGGTCCCGGCACCGGCGCGTCGCCCGAGCGGAGGTAGTCCACCACGAGCAGGGTGAACGTCAGCGCCGCGACCAGGCCCACCGTGAACCGGGTCGCGTTACCGCCTGTCGCGGTGAACTCCCGGGGCAGGCCGGGCCGGACGGGATGCCCTGAACCGGCCGCGTCGATCGCGCCGGTCGGTGCGTCGGCGTCCGCTGCGGTTCTCGTCGTCCCGGACGGCCGGTCGGCCATCAGCCCGGCGGGCAGTCGTTTCATCCGGCTTCCGCCGAACCGGCGTATGGCGTCGGTCAGTCGGGACAGCGGCTGGTCCAGGTCGGCGGTGTCGACGAGGGTGTAGCGCCGCCCGCCGTACGCGCGGTCCGCCGCGCGGGGGAGCTCCACGGCGGGCGCGGGCCACAGCACCAGCCTCGGCTCGGGCACGGGGTCGTCGCCGGGGCCGCCCTCGGGGCTCCCGCCGGGCGGGTACTCCAGTCCGATCTGCTCGATCTGCGCCCAGCTCAGTTCCGCGTCGTGGAGCCGCACTCCCCAGGCGTCGATCTCCAGCCGGAACGGCTTGCGCACCTCCCGCAGGTACCGCAGTCCGCCGAGTCCGATCAGCGCGAAGAAGCACAGGAACGGGGCCAGTGCCCGCAGGCCGACCCCGTGCCCGGCGACCAGCCAGAGCCCGCACGCCGCTTCCAGTGCCAGCGCCCAGCCGACCATCAGCCTGCCTCTGCGCCTGACGCGACCCCGTTTCGTGAATTCCGCCCTGTTCTCCTCCCCCGCGTCCTTCGCTGTGGGGATCCTGCTCAGATCAGGCGGCGGAGGGGTGAACTCCCGGAAACGAAGCCGTCCTTGCCCCTGCACCAGACGCCCGGGGAGTGGAGGCCCCGCCGGTCACGGCCTCCACCGGGTCACCCTCCGCGGGCGGGACCGTCCGACGGCGCCTAGTACGTCGACCCGAGGGACTGTGTCGTGTACGCGCACTCCGTGTAGATGTAGCCGTAGCGCAGCTTGGCGGTGTCGGAGCCCGGGGTGGCCGTGGTGTCGTTCTTCGGCTTGTGCACGAAGTACGTGGTGCCGGGCGGCAGGCTGATCGTGTGCTGGGGATACTTCTTGCCGCTGTCGCCGCACGGCTCCCAGCCGGGGAGCAACGAGCTCGTGAACGAGTACGCCTTGCAGCTTCCGCACGGGCCCAGGGTGAAGCTGCCGGTGACCGGGCCGGTGTAGAGGACGGTGATCTCGTCGGGACTGTCGTTCCTGACGGTCACCGAGATGCCTCCCCCGGACGCGGTGGTGGGCAGTTTCCCGCCGGCCGCGGGCAGTGTCTGGGCGACCTCGGCGCCGATGGCGATCTTGCGGGCCCGGTCGCGGTTCCCGTCGTGCGGGTTGTCGGTGACGAACTGCCGCATGGTCTGCTGGGCCTTCGCGAAGTCGCCGTCCCGGTACTGCTTGACGCCGCACGCGTACTCGCCCGCGTCACCGCTGCGGTCGGCCCGGCCGGCGACCCCGGTCAGGCCCGCGGATTCGGCGGCGCTCCCGTTCGACAGCTGGATGATCTGGGTGTTCAGCGAGCGCAGCCGCTCGACGGCGCCGCAGGGATCCTTCCCGGCGACCGCCTTCGCCGTCCGCTTCTCGGCCGCGTCGACGGCCGGGACGATCTTGGCCGCCTGCTCGGAACCGGGGAAGGTGTCGAGGAGGTAGCCGAACTGCGGAACCCAGTCGGTGCCCGCGGTCAGGCCGTCCGCTCCGCACTCGTAGAGCGAGGTGGCCAACCGGTCGTCGGGCCAGTGCGTGAGCGTGCCGAGCTGGTCCCTGGGCATGGAGTTCGGCACCGTCCGCAGGTACTTCAGCGGCTCGACGGCCGTGCAGTAGTCCTGGTCGCCGTAGGCCGCCGCGACCGTCTTGTAGTACGTCCTCATGCGGGCCGGAACGCGGGCGGCGGCCCGGGAGCCGGAATGGTGGACCGCGAGGTCGCGGTAGACGGCGAGGGCGTCCCGGTAGTCGGACTCGGCGACGGCGAAGTCCTTCTCCGCGGCGATGTCGACCCGCTTGTCGGCGGCGTCCAGGCGGGCGAGGAGCGCCCGCTCGACGGCTTCGTCCCGGGCGCTGTCGTACCAGAGGGCGCCGCCCACCGGGACGGCGAGCAGGACGACGCCCAGGACCAGCGCGACGGGCCGCCGCCCCGGCCACACCAGCCGGGTCCGCAGGCCGACGTACGCGCCGTGGACGGCCGCGAGCAGCAGGAACACGGCGTAGCCGGCCGGCACGGATCCGGGTACGCCGTCGGCGTCCGCCGGCAGCGCGACGAGCAGCAGGACGGTGGTCACCGCCAGGCACACGGCGAACGGGATCCACCGCCGGACGAGCAGGTAGCCGAGGCCGAGCCCGGTGAGGTTGAGCAGCGCCACGGCGGCGGCGCGCAGGGCGTCCGGCGGCGCGGGCGGCGGACCCGACGGCATCGGCGGCAGGAGGGGCTCCGGGGCCGGGAACCCCTGGCCGAAGGGCGGCGCCTGACGGAAGGGTTCCGGATTCGGCGGCACGTGGTGCGAAGGTTCCTGGTTCGGCGGTCCCTGATACGGGCCGTACGCGTCCCCGGACATGGCGGCTCCCCCAATTGCTGCCGAATCCTTCGGAATTGACAGCGTACGACCAAACGTGCGAACCCGACAGGGTCACGGACCCCTGACGCGGCCCCGGAGCAGCGGCCGACCGCCATCCGTGTGAAAGCCCGGCCGCCGCCGGGGGTTGCCGTCGCCTCCCGCGCGTGGCAAGCCGGGCCACCGGGCGCCGCCCTCGTACATTTCCGGCTGACGGGCCGCCGGCCGGACCGTCGTGACGTCGACACCCCCGGGCGTGACACCGCCGCCCGGTCACCCGGCTCCCCTTGGAGAGATGTGACCCGGTCCCGCATCCGTGCCACGCTGGCCTGGCCGGTCGCCGGCCTGCTCCTGACCACCGGCTGGCTCGCCGGGTGCGGGGACCGGACCGCGACGGGGGACGCCGCCGCCACCCGCAGCCCCGCGGCGGACGCCGGTCACCGCGACGCGGCGGACGCCGGTCGCCGCGACGCGGACGGTCACCGGCTGCAGGACCCCCCGGAGCTGGTCAGCCGCGACGGCGTCCTGAGGGCCGCCATCGTGGTGGAGCGCCGCAAGGTCCGGGTCGGTGACCACCGGTTGTACGCCACCACGTACAACGGGGCCTACATGCCGCCCACGTTGCGGGTGCGTCCCGGCGACCGCATCGACCTCACCATGACCAACCGGATCGCGGACGACACCAACCTGCACACGCACGGCCTGCACGTCTCACCGCGCTCCCCCTCCGACGACGTGTTCGTCGCCATCAGGTACAACCAGTCGTACCACTACGTGTACCAGGTGCCGGTCAACCATCCGACCGGCACCTTCTGGTACCACTCGCACGCGGACATGATGTCCGCGCCGCAGGTCGCCGGGGGCGAGTCGGGCGTCATCGTGGTCGAGGGCCTCCAGCGGCACCTGCCGCCTGCCCTGCGCGGCATCACCGAGCACACGATCGCGCTCAAGGACTTCCAGATCGAGGGCGACGCGATCAGGACGCACCCGCTCAGCATCGGCGCGCCCACGAACCGGACCGTCAACGGCCAGCAGAACCCGGTGATCGGCATCCGGCCGGGCGAGACCCAGCTGTGGCGGCTCGCCAACATCGGGGCCAACATCTACTACAAGCTGCACCTGCCGGGCTCCCGCTTCCGGGTGATCGCCCAGGACGGCATCCCGGTCCGCAGGGCCTACGACGCGGACACCCTGCTGATCGCGGCCGGGGCCCGCTTCGACGTCCTCGTCCAGGGCGGCCGGCCCGGCACCACCCGGCTGGAGACCCTCGCGTACGACACCGGCCCGGCCGGCAACAAACTGCCCCGGGCCGACCTCGCCACCGTCGTCAGCAGCGGTACGCCCGTGCGCCGCGCCACCCTGCCGACCGCCGTCGCCGCCCACGAGGACCTGAGCCACGCCAGGATCACTGCCCGCAAGACCGTCGTCTTCACGGAGAACAAGGCGGGCACGCAGTTCTTCATCAACGACCGGAAGTACAATCCCGGCCGGACCGACTTCACCGGCACCCTCGGCACCGTCGAGGAGTGGACCATTCGCAACGACACCGACGAGACCCACTCCTTCCACATCCACACCAACGACTTCCAGCTGATGAGCACCGACGGGAAGCCGCACGACCCCGCGCACGCCTGGTACGACACCATCGACGTGCCCGTGCGGGGCCGGGCGGTGATCCGGGTCCACTACACGGACTTCACCGGGAAGACCGTGCTGCACTGCCACATCCTCAACCACGAGGACATGGGCATGATGGCGGTCCTGGACATCGTCGCTCCCGACGGGGACTCCCCCGGCAAGTGATCAGCCGCGTCCGGACCGGTCCGACGGGATCTCCTGCTCGGCCCAGATGATCTTTCCCTCGCCGGTGTGGCGGGCGCCCCAGCGGTGGGCGAGCTGGGCCACCAGGAAGAGGCCGCGGCCGCCCTCGTCCGTGCTGCGGGCGTGCCGCAGGCGCGGGGCGGTGCTGCTGGCGTCGGCGACCTCGCAGGTCAGCCGGGAGTCCCTCAACAGCTTGAGCCGGATGGGTGGTTCGGCGTAGCGGATGGCGTTGGTGACGAGTTCGCTGACGATGAGTTCGGTGGTCACCGCGAGCTCGTCGTAGCCCCACTCGGCCACCTGCCGGGCCGCCCGGGCCCGGAGGTCGGCGACGGCGGCCGGGTCCACGGGCACGTCCCAGGACACCACGTGGTCGGCGCCCAGGGCGTGGGTGCGGGTCAGGAGCAGGGCGATGTCGTCGGACTGGGGCACCGGGACCAGTTGCTGCACGGTGGCCGTGCACAGCGTGGCGAGGTCGGCGCCGGGGTCGGCGAGCGCGGCGCGCAGCCTGGCCATGCCGCGTTCCACGTCCTGGTCCGCGCCTTCGATGAGGCCGTCGGTGTACAGGCCGAGGAGACTGTTCTCGGCCAGTTCGATCTCGGTGGCCTCGAAGGCCATGCCGCCGAGCCCGAGCGGCGGTCCGGCGGGCAGTTCGGCGAACCAGGCCCGCCCGTCGGGGGCCACGACGACCGGCGGCGGGTGACCGGCCCGGGCCATCGAACACCGCCGGGTCACCGGATCGTAGACCGCGTACAGGCAGGTCGCGCCGACGAAGGTGGCTGTGCTGTCCCGGGACACCGCGCTCCCGCTCTCCTCGTCGCCCAGGCGCAGCACCAGGTCGTCGAGGTGTGCCAGGAGTTCGTCGGGAGGCAGTTCCATGTCGGCGAGGGTCTGGACCGCGGTGCGCAGCCGGCCCATGCTCGCCGCGGCGGCGAGGCCGTGACCGACCACGTCGCCCACGACCAGGCCGACCCGGGCGCCGGACAGCGGGATGACGTCGAACCAGTCGCCGCCGACACCGTCCGCGGCGTCCGCCGGCAGGTAGGAGGAGGCCACCTCCAGGGCCGTACCGCCCGTCAGGGCCTGGGGCAGCAGACTCCGCTGGAGGGTGACGGCGGCCCGGTGCTCCCTCGTGTAGCGGCGGGCGTTGTCGACGCAGACTGCGGCGCGCGCGACCAGTTCCTCGGCGAGCAGGACGTCGTCGGGCTGGAAGGAGACCGGGTTGATGGAGCGGGCGAACGTGGTGAGGCCGAGGGCGGTCCTGCGGGCCCGCATCGGCACCGCGATGAGCGAGTGGAGTCCGAACTCGCTTATGCGTGCGGTTCGTTCGGGCTGTTCGGCGAGCCACAGCGCGTCCTGCGGGTCGAGTTCGGGGATGAGGACCGGCTCCCCGTTGATGAGCAGGTCGATGCCGTGCGCCGGGGGCAGGAAGTCCACCGGGTCGCCGATGTGCGCCAGGGCCTCGGGGCTGCCGTCGCGGACGCTGCGCAGCGCGGCCCGGCGCATCACGGGCCCGGCGGGTGCCTGAGGGGAGTCGCCCAGCCAGGTGCCGTGGTCCTCGGTGCTGAGGACCGGCTCCAGGAGGTCGACGACGACGAAGTCGGCGAAGCGCGGGACGGCGAAGTCGGCGAGTTCCTGGGCGGTGCGCAGCACGTCGAGGGTGGTCCCGATCCTGGTGGCGGACTCGTTGACCAGCGAAAGCCGCTGCCGCGCGTTCCACCGTTCGGTGACGTCGGCGACCATGTAGCAGACGCCGGTCACCGAGTCGCCGGCGTCGACGAGCGGGAAGAAGGAGGTGGAGAAGGCGCGTTGTCTGCGCGGGTCGGCCCAGCTCCACCCGAGGTACTCGTATTCGGTGACCGGCTCGCGGGTGGCGAGCACCTTGCGCATCAGTCCCTCGATGGTGGTCGCCTGCAGCCCGGGCAGCAGTTCGCTCAGCCGGTGGCCCAGACGCTGTTCGCGGGGCACTCCGCCGAAGCGTTCCAGGGTGTCGTTGATCCACACGTAGCGCAGCTCCGGGTCCATCACGGCCATGCCGATCGGCGAACGGGTCAGGAACCCGTCGAGGACGGACTGCCCCATCGCCCACTGCGGCCGTCGTTCCCGGCCGGAGAGCAGGAAGCACTCGTGTCCTTCGATGTGGAAGGCGGCGGAGACCCGCAGATCCACGTCGAGGGTGCGGCCGTCGCGGTGCCGTAGTGGGACCAGTCCGCTCCAGCCCATGCCGGAGCGGCAGCGCTCGGCGACGCCGGCGGCCCGTGCCGGGTCGACGCGCATGGCGAGCAGCCGGGTCGCGGGACGGCCCACCACCTCGGCGGCCGGGCGCCCGAGCAGGGCCTCGGCACCCGGTGTCCAGCCGAGCACGACGCCCTCGGACGAGAGCACCGCCGCCGCGTCGCTGGAGGCGTCGAGGAGATCGCGCGAGCCCACGAAGGGCGGCGCGTCGCGTTCTTCTCGCGGAGAATCCATTGGCTACATCCTCTACGCACCCCCATGTTCCTGCTTGTCCAGCGGGTGGTCCCCGCCGGACGGGCAGGCGCGCACCGCTCTCGCCGGGGCGCCGGCCGGGAGCCCCGCACGGATCGGGGTACTCGCCCCGGGTCGGCACGGAAGGGCGTGCCGGGGCAGCATGGAAGTGCCGGAGCAGCGCTGTCGGCCCGCCGGCCGGTGGAGGTGGTGGAGGCATGGCTGTGGGATTCCTGCCACCGGGCGGCCCGGACGGGCCCGGCGGTGACGAGTGCATCCCCGGCGGGACGCGTCCGACCGGTCTGCTGGACGTGCTGAGCGTGGCGGCGGTGGCCCTGGACTCACAGGGCCGGATCGTGTTCTGGACCCCGCAGGCGGAGGAGCTCTTCGGCTACACGGCCGAGGACGCCCTCGGCCAGAACGCGGCGCGGCTGCTCGTGGACCCCGAGCATCTCAAGGCCACGGTGAACATGTTCATGGAGGTGCTGGAGACGGGCCGCAGCTGGGCCGGCGCCTTCCCGATCCGGCGCAAGGACGGCGCCGGCCGCCTGATGGAGTTCCGCACCATGCGGCTGCTGGACGACCACGGTGACGTGTACGCGCTCGGCATCGTGGCCGATCACTCCATGCTCCAGCGGGTGGAGACCGACCTGGCGCTGTGCGAGCGGCTGATCAACCAGTCCCCGATCGGGCTGGCCCTGCTCGACCCGGAGCTGCGTTACCTGCTGGTGAACCCCGCGCTGGAGCGGATCGACGGTGTTCCCGCCGGCGAGCACATCGGCCGCCCGCTGCGGGACACCCTGGCGCTGCCCGACATCGACAGCGTCGAGTCGGCGCTGCGCCAGGTGCTCACCACCGGCACTCCGCTCCTCGACCAGTACCACGTGGGCCGGCCGCCGACCGATCCGGAGCACGAACACGCCTGGTCGCTGTCGTTCTACCGGCTGGAGGATCCCGGCGGCCGGGTCCTGGGCGCGGCGACCTCGGTCGTCGACGTCACCGAGCGGCACCGGGCGGCCGCCGAGGCCGACCGGGCCCGGCGGAGGCTCGCCCTGATCGCGGACGCCTCGGCGCGGGTGGGCACCTCGCTGGAGGTGGAGCGCACGGCGCACGAGCTGGCCGAGATCGCCACCCCGGTCCTCGCGGACGTGGTCGCCGTCGACGTGCTGGACTCGGCACTGGCCCTGCGGCGCTCCCGCCGGCCGGAGAACGGGCCGGAGCTGTTCCGCGCCCTCGCCCTGAAGGCGGACCATCCCTCGGTCGCGCTGCGGGCCGCCGACCCGCCGGGCGACCTCGCGGCCTACGGGGGCGACCGGCTGGTCACGCTGTGTGTGCACACCGGGCGCCCGGTCCTGGTCCCGCACGTCGGCGCGCACGACCTGCCCCGCATCGCCCGCAACGCCGAGGCGGGCGAACTGCTGGCGCAGGCCGGCGTGCACTCCTATCTCGCGGTGCCGTTGATCGCCCACGGTGAGGTGCTCGGCGCCCTCGACCTCAAGCGCACCCGCAATCCGGTGCCCTTCGACCAGGACGACGTCGTGCTCGCCGCCGAACTGGCCGGGCGGGCGGCCGTGGCCATCGACAACGCCCGCTGGTTCCAGAGCGTCCGCAACACCGCCCTCACCCTCCAGCGCAGTCTGCTCCCCGACCACCCGCCGCACCACACGGGCCTGGAGCTGGCCTCCCGCTACCAGCCCGCGCAGGCCACCAGTGAGGTCGGCGGGGACTGGTACGACGTGATCCCGCTGTCGCAGGACCGGACCGCGCTGGTCGTCGGCGACGTGATGGGCAACGGCATCGACGCTGCCGCCACCATGGGCAGGCTGCGCACCGCCACCTGCGCCTACGCGGACCTGGAGCTGCCCCCGGCCGCGGTGCTCCAGCACCTGGACAAGATCACCTGCGATCTGGAGCACTACATCGTCACCTGCCTCTACGCGGTGTACGACCCGGCGCTGCACCGCTGCGAGATCGCCAACGCCGGCCACATGCCGCCGGCGCTGGCGTGCTCGGGACGGGCGGCGACCCTGCTGGACCTGCCGCCGGCCGCTCCGCTCGGCGTCGGCGGTGTCCCCTTCGAGACCAGCACCGTCGATCTCGCCGCGGGCGACCTGCTGGTGCTGTACACCGACGGCCTCGTGGAGACCCGCCGCCATCCCATAGACGACCGCCTCGCGGTGCTGCTCGGCTTCCTGGACGAGCCGCACCGGCCCCTGGAGGAGACCTGCGACCTGCTCCTGCACGGCCTGCGCCATCCGGACGACCACGACGACGTGGCCCTGCTGATCGCGCGGACGCTGTGAGCGGACGCCGCTACGGCGTCGCGCAGCAGTCGGTGCGGCAGAAGCAGGACGCGCTGACCGGTACGTCCGCGGTGGCGGCGGCGATCTTCAGCTGCTGGGCGACGATCCGGGCCTCGCCGTCCCTGCCGAGCCGCCGCAGGCACTCGTGGAAGCCGTGCAGGGCCCAGACGTTCCCCGGGTGCTGCGACGGCCGGGGCAGGGTGTCGTCCAGGCCGAGGTCGGCCCGGTAGACCGCCTCGGCCTCCTCGACCCGGCCGCGTTCCAGGAGCAGGGCGCCCAGGGCGTGCCGGGTGGGCTGCATCCATCCCCAGGGTTCGTCGTAGGGGAGGCCGTCGTCCAGGGCGACCGAACGGCGCAGGTGCGCGAAGGCTGTGTCGAAGTCGCCCTTTCGGTAGGCGAGTTCACCGTCCAGCATGGCGGCGGCGATGGCCAGGATGTCGGCGCAGGTGTTGTTGAACAGCATCCGGGTCGAGGGGACGGCGGCGGCCGCCTCCCGGAATCGGACGCGGTCCGCCTCGGCCTCGGCGATCCGGCCGGTGGCGGAGTGGGCGACACCGCGCGCGTAGTGCAGCATCGCTGTGGTCACGCAGTACAGCCGGGGATCGGCGGGCGGCGGCAGTCGCAGGATGTCGTCCCAGCGGCCGAACCGGACCAGGACGTGCACCCGCATCGCCAGGAAGCCCTCCAGCCAGTCGGCCATCGGCGGACTCGGCACCCGGAGCAGCTCCTCCGGTACGGCGGCCTCCAGCCGTTCGGCCGTGGCCAGGGCGTCCTGGAAGCGGCCCAGGAACATCGCGCCGTAGATCCGGAAGTGGAGGTTGTGGCAGCGGTAGAGGGTGTAGAAGTTCATCGCGCCGGCGCGGGCGTGGTACTTCTCGTCGGCGGCGACGGCCGCGGCGTTGTCGGTGAGCACCCGGCGGTAGTCACCGCAGAGGACCTCCAGGTGCGAGGGCATGTGCTGGAGGTGCCCGGCGTCGGGGACGAGGTCGCGCAGCAGGTCGGCGACGGGCAGGGCCGCCTCGGGCGTGGGCGACATCTCCATCAGGTGGATGTGGAGGTGCAGCAGGCCGGGGTGGCGGGTGCCCTCCCCGGTGCCGAGGGCCCGCTCCAGGACGGCCGCGGCCTCCGGCGTCCGGGCGCCCTCGGCGGGCCGGCCGGCGCGGATGTCCCAGAGCTGCCAGGGGGTGAGGTTCATCATCGCGTCGGCGTACAGGGCGGCCACGTCGAGGTCGTCGGGGGCCAGTTCGTACACGTCGCGCATGCTGTCCGCGTAGGCCGTATTCCACACCGAGCAGGCCTCCGCGTCCGGGGCGGTGGCACGCGGGTAGCGGGCGCGCAAGGCCTCGACCAGGGCGCGTTCCACGGGGGTCGCGTGGGCGGCCTTGACGTGGGCGCGTTCCACCGCGGCGTGCGTGCGCTCCACGGTGTGCGCCAGTTCCTCCGGGTCGAAGAAGTCCCAGGGCTTGTTGTAGTTGGGGCCGAGGGCGTAGGCGACGCCCCAGTCGGCCATTGCGCACTCCGGGTCCGCCGCGCCCGCCGCCTCGAAGCAGCGGACGGCCTCCTCGTGGTTGAAGGCGTAGGTCCAGATCAGTCCCCGGTCGAACCACGTCTGCGCCTCGGGGAACGAGGTCGTCACGCGCCGGCTGTGACTGCCCAGGTCGTAGTAGTCCACGCCGACGAACCTAGCGGCGGCGGGCGCGGCGCGGATCCCCGTTCATCCGAACTCGTGAGCAGGGCGCGGCGGTTGACGGCCCGTCTCGGCGCCCGTCGCGCCGCCCGTCGCGGCGTTCTCCGTGATCGCCGGTCCCGGGTCACGGTCCGCCGGTACGGGAACATGCCGCCGGGTGGAGCAATCCCCGGTGTGGCGGGCGGCCGCCCGCGAGGCTGGGAGTCTTGTCGAGATTCGTATGCCAGGAGCCACCGGTGAGGCACGACGGTCGCACTGCAGCACTGCCCGCGCCCCCCGCGTGGATGCGCTGGCTGCCGCTGCTGTATGTCATCGGCGTGCTGCTCATCGAGCCGGTCACCCCCGTGCAGTGGCCGGTGAGCTTCGCGCTGATCGCCCTCCCCGTGGTGACCGCGTTCGCGCACCCGCCGGCCGTGGTCGCCGGTGCCACCGCCTTCGGCATCGGCCTCGAACTTTTACTGGCCGGCACCCCGTGCTGCGCGGGCCGCCCCGTCGGCTACGTCTGGGAGCGGCACTACGTCGCCGCCTACGCGTGCACGGCGCTGGTGGGGGCCCTCGGCACGATTCTGGCCGCGCACCGGATCCGCCGGGAACGCACCCTGGCCGACGTCCGCTTCGTCGCCGAGATCGCGCAGCGCGTCCTGCTGCGACCCGTTCCGCACCGGATCGGGAATCTGCTGCTGGAGAGCTTCTACCTGTCCGCCGCCGCGGAGGCGCGGATCGGCGGCGACCTCTACGAGGCCGTACCGACCGCGTACGGGGTGCGGCTGCTCATCGGTGACGTCCGCGGCAAGGGGCTGCTCGCGGTGGAGACCGCGGCGGCCATGCTGGGCGCGTTCCGGGAGGCCGCGCACGACGAACCCGACCTCAAGGCCCTGGTGGACCGGGTGGACATCAGCATGACGCGCCGGGCCTACCAGCTCGGCGGCAGCGAGACCGCCGAACGGTTCGTCACCGCCGTCTTCGCCGAGGTCCACGACGGCGAGCGCACGGTCCGCGTCCTCAACTGCGGCCATCCGCCGCCGCTGCTGATCCGCCCCGGCGAGGTGAGCGAGCTGGACCGGGGGCGGTCGGGACCGCCGCTGAATCTCGGCATGCTCGTCGGGGACCCGTACCACGTGGACACCTATGCCTTCGGCCCCGGCGACCAACTGCTGCTCTACACCGACGGGGTCACCGAGACCCGCGCCCCGGACGGTTCCTTCTACCCGCTGCTCCAGCGGCTGCGTTCGTGGGGGCCGATGCCGCCGCCGGAGCTGCTCGACCGGCTCCACCAGGACCTGCAGACGTACAGCGGCGACCAGTTGCAGGACGACACCGCGGCGCTCACCGCCTTCCTGCTGCCCGCGGACGCGGCCGGCACGCCGGACGAGGGCGACGACGAGACCGATGACGGCGACGGTGACGACCGGCCGGGCGCCGAGGGACCCGGCGACCGGGACACGAGCTGACCGGGTGCGCCCCGCCGCCAGCGCGCGGTGGTCGTGGCGGTGCCGGAAACCCGGTGGACTCACCTCCACCCGCGCTCCCTACCATATGACCGCAAGACAACTATGCGACCGGTCCTTCGGATGCGGGCCGGTCGGGGTCGCCGATGCCAGGGTCCGCTCCCCGGGCTGCGGTGATCTTCCTACCCAGGAGGACCTTCCGCATGTTCCGACGTATTGGCACTGCCGTCGTACGACATCCCGTCTGGACGATCGTGGCATGGCTGATCGCGGCGGTGGCGATCGTCGCCACCGCCCCGAGCCTGCCCTCGAACAGCGACGAGAGCAGTTTCCTGCCCAGGAGTTACGAGTCGATCCAAGCGGCCGATCTCCAGCAGAAGGCGTTCCCCAGCGCCTTCACGCCGTCCGCGATCGCGCTGTACCAGCGCAGCGACGGCGGCAAGCTGAGCGAGGCCGATCTCAAGGACGTCGCCCGGATCACCACCGAACTGGGCGACAAGCACATCGACCAGGTGCAGAAGGTCGTCCCCGGCCCGCCGTCCAAGGACGGCAGGTACACCCTGACCCTGGTGCAGATGGACAGCAAGAAGGCCGGCCAGCCCGTGCAGGCGGACGCGGCCAAGGTGCTGCGCGACGACGTCAAACAGCTGGCCAAGGGCACGGACCTGGAGGTCAGGCTGGGCGGCTCGGCGGCGCAGGCCCTGGACCAGCAGGACTCGTCCAAGCGCGGTGAGGCGCTGATCGGCATCGGCACCTTCGTGATCATCCTGGTCACCCTGCTGATCATCTTCCGGGCCCCGATCCTGGCGTTCCTGCCCCTGCTGGTGATCGGCGTGGTGTCGGCCATCGCCAACGGGCTGATCGCGTACGCCACCAAGCTGTTCGGCCTGCAGGCCAACAGTTCCGTCTCGTCGATCCTGATCGTGGTGCTCTTCGGCGTCGGCACGGACTACTTCCTGTTCCTGATGTTCCGTTACCGCGAACGGCTGCGCGCGGGTGACGAGCCGAAGCAGGCCATGATCAACGCGGTCGACCGGGTCGGCGAGGCCATCGCCTCGGCGGCCGGCGCGGTGATCATCGCCTTCCTCGCGCTGGTGCTGTCCACGCTGGGCTTCCTGAAGCAGATGGGTCCGGCGCTGGCCATCTCGGTCACGGTCACCCTGATCGCGGGGCTCACCCTGATCCCGGCGGTGGTCTCGCTCATCGGCCCGAAGGTGTTCTGGCCCTCGAAGTCCTGGCAGCGTGAGCCGTCCAACGCGCGGTTCGCGGCGCTGGGCCGTGGCGTGCAGCGCCGACCGGCACTGACCGCCGCGGTCTCCGGACTGGTCCTGGTCGTGCTGTCGCTCGGCATGCTCGACTTCAAGGCCACGTTCGACCTGGCGTCGGGCTCGATGCCCAAGACCAAGGAGTCCATGGTCGTCCAGGACCAGATGCAGACGGCGTACTCGGCGGGTGCCGCCGCGCCCACCGACGTCTACCTCTCCAGCGGTGACGGCAAGCCGCTGGACAGGTCCGGGTTCACCGCCTACGCCGACGAGCTCGGCGCGGTGGACGGCGTCGCGAACGCCCGGTTGAGCCAGGTCAACAAGGCCGGCACCACCGCGGACTTCACGGTCACGCTCAAGTACGAGGCGTCCACGGACAAGGCGATCGACGCCGTGGGCCGGGTACGGGACGTCGCGCACGCGAGCGCCCCCGCCGGGACCGAGGCCGTCGTGGGCGGCATGTCCTCGATCTACAAGGACATCGACTCCGCGGTCAACCACGACTACCGGACCGTGTTCCCCGTGGCCGCGCTGCTGATCATGGTGATCTTGGGGCTGCTGCTGCGCAGCGTGGTCGCCCCCTGGTACCTGATCGCCTCCGTCGGGCTGGGCTTCGGTGCCACGCTCGGTGCCACGGTCTGGATCTTCCAGGAGGCGCAGAACAAGCCCGGCCTGATGTTCATGCTCCCGGTGATCATGTACCTCTTCGTGGTCGCCATCGGCACGGACTACAACATCCTGATGATCGCCCGGCTCCGCGAGGAGGCCCGCGAGGGCCGTGAGCCGCGCGAGGCGGCCGGGATGGCGCTGCGGCACGCCGGACCCACGGTGGCCGCGGCCGGCTTCATCCTGGCGGCGACCTTCGCCACGATGATGCTGGCGGGCAACGCGCTCCTCACGGAGATGGGCTTCGCGGTCTCCTTCGGCATCGCGGTCGCCGCGTTCGTCATGGCGATGTTCTTCACCCCGAGCCTGACCGCGCTCATCGGTCACGCCGCGTGGTGGCCGGGTCACGCCGACCGGGCGGAGCCGGGTGCCGACACCGGCGCCTCCGCCACCGCGGACGACGAGTACCAGGCCGCGGGGCGGCCCGGCTAGCCGCGCCGGGACATCCCCGGGGGCTGCCGGACCGGTGCGGTCCGGCAGCCCCATTCCGTGCCCGCGACCGCCGCCGGGCGGGGCGGGTGGTGCCGTGCCGCTACGCCGCGAGGGCGTGGCCCGGATGCAGGACCACCTTGGTGTAGCCCTCGATCCGCTGGTCGAACTTCTGGTACGCGCCCGGTGCGTCCTCCAGCGGCAGTTCGTGGGAGACCACGAAGCTCGGCTTGGCCCGCCCCGCGATGATCAGGTCGCGCAACTGGCGGTTGTACTGCTTGACGTTGCACTGGCCGGTGCCCATCCGCTGCCCCTTTTCGAACATCCTGCCGATGGAGACCAGCAGCTGGCCGTGCTTGGCGTGCTCGTCGGGTCCGCCCGGGTCGGACGGTACGTACAGGCCCGGAATGCCGAGCATGCCGGTCGGCCGGACCGTCTCCACGAGGGTGTTGAGGACGACGGCGGGTTCCTCGTGGCTGGCGTCGGGCGACTGGGCCTGGTAGCCGACGGCGTCGACGCCCTTGTCGGTGCCCTCACCGCCGGTCTGTGCCTTGATCTGCTCGGCCGGTTCGCCCTTGGAGAAGTCGATCGGTATCGCACCGATCTGCTCGGCCTTGGCGAGCCGCTCGGGCACCCGGTCGACCACGAACACCTTGGCGGCGCCGCGCAGCAGCGCGGAGTACGCGGCCATCAGTCCGACCGGGCCCGCCCCGAAGACGGCGACGCTCTCGCCCGGCGTCACCTGGGCCAGTTCGCAGCCGTGATAGCCGGTCGGGAAGATGTCGGCGAGGAGCACGAAGTCGGTCTCGAACTCCTCGCCCGGCGGCAGCTTCAGGCAGTTGAAGTCGGCGAACGGCACCCGCAGCAGTTCCGCCTGCCCGCCCTCGTAGGGGCCCATGGCCACATAGCCGTAGGCTCCGCCGGCGAAGCCGGGATTGACCGTGAGGCAGAAGCCGGTCTTGCCGGCCAGGCAGTTCTTGCAGAATCCGCAGGCGACGTTGAAGGGCATGACCACGCGGTCGCCCTGGGACAACGAGGTCACACCGGAGCCGATCTCCTCGACTATCCCGAGGTTCTCGTGTCCGAAGACGATGCCCGACTCGGCGGCCGTGCGGCCCTCGTACATGTGCAGGTCGGAGCCGCAGATGGCGGTCGACGTGACGCGTACCAGCACGTCGTTCGGGTGCTCGATGCGTGGGTCCTCGACGTCCCTGACAGCGACGCTGAAGGGCTTCTCGTACACAACGGCTTTCACTGGTTCACCTCCGCGTCGAGCGCCGGGACACGACGACGGACCGCACAGACCGAGGCTCTGGCCAGGAAAAACATGTCGAGACCGTGCCCCCGGTCCATGCCGTGACCCTGGGCGCTCGTCTTTCACGATCGGATACTTCAAGAGAACGCCGGTCCCGCAGGCGCTGCAACCCCCGGCGGCGGATCACCCGCCCGCACCCGGGGTGACGGGCCCTCTCCGCGGCGGACTTTCAGGCCGGGGGACCGACGGACCGGCCGGCCTGTGGACCGGCGGACCTGTGGACCGGCGAACCCGCGGGCCGGTCGGCCCGGGGACCGCCCGAGCGCGGAGGCGGGGCCCGGCACGGATCCGGGCGCTCGGGCCCCCCACGGCGGTGACGGCACGCGGCCGGGGCGATCCGTGTCCGGCGCGCCGCTGTCTAGGGTGGGAGTCATGGACGCCAGCACAACGCCCCCCGCCCAGGCCGCCGTTGACCCGGTGGAGCTGCTCGCCGACCCCTACGCCGTGTACTCGCGTCTGCGCGAGGCCGGTCCGGTGCACCGCTTCACCGGCACCGACGGGCTGCCCGCGTGGCTGGTGACACGGTACGAGGACGTGCGTCAGGCCCTCGCCGACCCACGGCTCTCACTGGACAAGGCCCACGCCAAGCCCGGCGGCTACCACGGGTTCGCGCTGCCGCCCGCGCTCGACGCCAACCTCCTGAACATGGATCCGCCGGACCACACCCGCGTCCGGAGGCTGGTCTCGCAGGCGTTCACGCCACGTCGGACCGCCCTGCTGCGCGAACCCGTCCGGCGGACCGCCGACGCGCTGCTCGACGCCATCGAACCGCTCGGCCGGACCGATCTGATCGCCTCGTACGCCGCGCCGCTGCCGATCACCGTGATCTGCGAGCTGCTGGGCGTGGCCGAGGAGGACCGGCCCGACTTCCGGGGCTGGACCGACGCGCTGGTCGCCCCGGACCCCGCGCGGCCCGAGCGGGCGCGGGAGGCGGTGAGGTCGCTGCTGGCCTTCTTCGCCGCGCTGCTCACCCGCAAGCGCGCCGAGCCGGCCGAGGACCTGCTCTCCGCGATGATCGCCGTACGGGACGAGGAGGACCGGCTCAGCGAGGACGAGCTGATGTCACTGGCCTTCCTGATCCTGTTCGCCGGGTACGAGAACACCGTCCACCTCATCGGCAACGCCACGCTCGCCCTGCTCCTCGACCCCGCCCAACTGGCCGCCCTGCGCGACGATCCGGCCCGCATCGGCGCGGCCGTCGAGGAGCTGGCCCGCTACGACGGACCCGCCCCGCTCGCCATCCGCCGTTTCCCCACCCAGGACGTCACGATCGGCGGGGTCACCGTCCCGGCGGGCGAGACCGTACTGCTGTCCCTGGCGGCGGCCCACCGCGACCCGCGCCGCTTCCCCGAGCCCGACCGGCTCGACCTGGGCCGTGACACCACGGGGCACCTGGCTCTCGGTCACGGTATCCACTACTGCCTCGGTGCACCGCTGGCCCGACTGGAGACCGAGGTCGCCCTGACGGCGCTGCTGGCACGCCTGCCCGGCCTCGAACTCGACGTCCCTGCCGAGACGCTGCGCCGGCGGCCGTCGATGCGCACCCGGGGTCTGCTCGAGCTCCCCGTCCGGTTCTGAACGCTCACGAACGAGGGTCGGCGACCGGCCGCCGACCGGCCGGCCCGCGGGCCGTCCTCGCCGGCGGCCGGGGCCTGGTCGCCGGTGCGTGCCTAGCCCTTCCACCGGTAGGTGGCAAAGGAGCCCGCGGGCACGGTCACGACGAACGTCTGGTCGCCGACGGCCACCCGGACCCTGCGGTCGGAGTCGGCGCCGTTGCCGAGGACGGCCGTGTAGCCGCCGCCACGGGTCCGGTAGACCACGTTGGCGACACCGTGCTGAGCGGCACTGGACTCCAGGCGGACGTCACCGGGTGACAGGTACTTCGCGAACTGTCCGAGCGGGTAGAGCTCGTCGCGGACGGTGAACTTCCGCGTGTCGGTGTGCACCGTGACCAGCCGGTCGGGCCACTTCGTGGTGGCCGCGACCTCGTCCCAGTCGATGTCGTTGTCCCGCGCGGGCGTCCAGTGCAGGGTGCCGCCGTCCTGGTCGGTGGTCTGGGCCCAGAGGATGTAGGAACCGGCGTCGAGCCGGAAGTCGTCGAGCACCGTCGAGGGCGACAGGTCGCTCGTCTCCGTGAGCTCGACCGGCTTCCCGGTCTCCTCGTAGGCGTCGCGCATGACGGTCGGGTCGCCCCAGTACGGGTGGAAGGCGATGGCGTCCGCCGCCTCCCGGACCTGGGCGCCGGTGACCGAGCCGTCCGGGGCGTCGTCGAAGATCCGGTGGTAGTTCTTGGTCGCCGTGCTGTTGGGGTCGCGCCAGTCCCAGAAGTTGAAGTCGTGCACGTAGAGCCGGGTGCCCAGGCGGGCGCCGCGGAGTTCACGCTTGATCGCCAGGGCCAGCTTCTGCTGCTGCGCGACGCTGATGTCCATGGCCGGGTAGACGACGTCCATGCCCGGTTCGTTCAGCAGGGTCAGCGCGTCGACCCGGATGCCCTGCCGGGCGTACGCCTGGACGAACTTCACGTAGTACCGGGCGAGCACCTCGATGCAGTCGTCCCGCAACTTGCCGACCTGGTAGTACTCCGTGGCGCTCCCGGGCTTGAGCGCGACCTGCCCCAGGAACCGGTTGTCGGTCTTCATCCAGGCGGGCGCGCTCCACGCCGACGCGAAGAACGTGGCCCGCGGGTTGTAGCGCTGGATGAGCTTGATGGTGTCGACGATGTGCAGGTCGAGGTCGCGCCGGATGGAGAAGTGCCTGAGGCCGAAGTCCTCGGTGGCGCCGGCGGGCAGGTCGTCCTCCGACCAGAAGGGCAGGTGCTCGATCAGGTCGGGGCTGCCGATCGTCAGCCGGAAGCGGTCGAGTCCGGCTCCGTGCACGGGGTCGACGAGGAGCCGGACGGCTCTGGCACGTTCACCGGGGGTGAGCTTCCAGAGGTTGGACACGCTCGTCTCGTCCAGGGAGAACCCGACGCCGGTGTACTTCTGCCTCGTTGCGCCGGGGTCGGCGACCACGGTGGCGTCGACGGGGCCGCCGGTGTCGGTACCGGTTCTGACGACCGGCAGGGGGCGCCAGGCCTGCGCGCCCCCGGTGGAGTAGGTACCGGTCACGGCGTGGCCGTGCGTGGACCCGGCGGTCGGGCCCGCTCCGATGAGTGGCAGTGTCATGACAGCCACGGCCGCGACCGTGGTGAGCGTACGTCTCACAGCTGCTCCTGGGCTCTGACGGGTGGGGGGTGTTGCCGTGCCGAACCAGAGGCGCGTGACCGTCGTGTCACCAACGGCCCACAGGAAACGCCGACTTGAGATCAAAGCAATGCCATCGACGTTAAGTCAAGGCGTGAAGAAAGGGATTCGCGATGTGCGCGCCGCAGTCGGCGTCCGGCGTCCTCCTCGCGGGTGCCGGACCGGACCCCGGCCGTCAGGCGCCCAGGTGGTTGATGTCCTCGCTGTCCAGGATCCGGCTGCTGGTCACGCCGGGGCGGGTCAGGGCCAGCATGGTCCGGGCGAGATGGTCGGTGGTCGTCGTGTGGGCGGGCGCGAGCCGGTGCAGCAGCGGGTAGAGCCAGGACGTGAGGGAGTACAGGACGCGGTACGAGCGGGTCCTGGAGACCGCTCCGTGGCGGGGCTGGATGTAGCCGGGCCGGAGCATGAACGCGCTGACCGGCAGCGCCAGCAGCTCGTTCTCGGTGCGTCCCTTCACCCGTGCCCACATGGTGCGGCCCTGTCCGGTGCTGTCGGTGCCCTCACCCGAGACGTACACGAAGGTGAAGTCCGGTCCGGCACCGGCGGTGACCAGGGCACGGGCCGCCGCGAGCGCGAAGTCGTGGGTGACGCGGGTGTAGTCGGCCTCGCTCATGCC
This sequence comes from Streptomyces sp. NPDC001068, assembly GCF_042897315.1. Classification (NCBI taxonomy): domain Bacteria; kingdom Bacillati; phylum Actinomycetota; class Actinomycetes; order Kitasatosporales; family Streptomycetaceae; genus Streptomyces; species Streptomyces sp. NPDC001068. The sequence continues at coordinate 549,230 of NZ_JBIAYD010000002.1, forward strand.
CGCGGAGGAGACACCGAGGCAGTAGAAGCAGGCGTCCAGGCCGGTCAGCCGGTCGCCGACGGCGGACAGGTCGGTGAAGTCGTCGTGGACGATCTCGGTCAGTTTGCGGTGGCTGACACCGAGCGGGCGGCGCACCACCGCGAGGACACCGTCGACCGCGGGGTCGAGGAGGCAGGCGCGCAGGACGCCCTGGCCGACCATGCCGGACGCGCCGAAGACGACGACGTTCACAGAGGACTCCATCACTGGGTGGCGAGATCCGGCACGCTACCCGAGTTCCGCCCGGACGGGTGCGCCGGGCGGTACCGGGTACCCGGCGGCCGCGGGAGGGCGGGCGCCGGACATCGGCGGCCCTTCCGGTGACGAGCCGTTTCCGACGAGGAGGAACCGATGAGCACGGTCAGGAAAGCCGTGGACGTCGCCGTCCCGGTCCACACGGCGTACAACCAGTGGACCCAGTTCGAGGACTTCCCGAACTTCATGGAAGGGGTGGAGGAGGTCAGGCAGGTCGACGACCGGCACAACCACTGGACCACGAAGATCGGCGGGGTACGGCGCGAGTTCGACACCGAGATCGTCGACCAGCTGCCGGACGACCGGATCACCTGGCGCTCGGTCGAGGGCGACACCCGGCAGCAGGGATCCGTCCGGTTCCAGCAGCTGGACGAGACGCACACCCGGGTCGAACTCACCATGGACGTCGAGCCCAGCGGTATGGCCGAGCGGGGTGCCGACGCGCTCGGCCTCATCGACCGCCGCGTCAACGGGGACCTCGGCCGCTTCAAGGACTACGTCGAGCAGCGCGGAGGCGAGACCGGCGCATGGCGCGGCCGCATCCGCCCGGGCGACACCGGGCCGACGCTCTGAGGGACCGGGAAGGACCCCGGAGACGAACAGTGGACCGGCAAGCCCCCGGGACCGAGGACTCGCTCCCGGGGGCTTGCGTTCCGGGGGCTTTGCGTCAAGGGGGCTTGCGTCACGAGTCCTTGAGTCACAGGGGCCCGGGTCACAGGGGGCTTCGGTCACGGTGGGTCGGGTCCCGGAGGGCTCGGCCCTGTGGGTTTCGGTCCCGGAAGGGTCGGGACAGGGAGGGTCGGTACAGGGAGGTCGCGGGCGGGCTACCAGCGGGGACGGGTCTGGTTCTCGCTGGACCTGCTGGGCGCGTTGCCGAGCTGGTGCGGGGTGAGACGCTCGCCCTCCCGTCCGGCCTGTGGCACCTCGTTGGGCTCGCGCATCTCGCGCTCCTCGCGCACCGGTCCGGTGCGGGGCAGGGTCGGTTGGTCCGAGCGCCCGGGCGGTGCGGACTCCCGCCGCCGCACCCCGATCCCGAGCCGGACGGCGCCCAATAGCGCGGCCACGACGAGCAGACCGCAGACGACGATGACGATCATCCCCACCGCCGAACCGGCGGCGGCCAGCTGTTCCTGAGTCCTGTCCATCGCCGCCGGGTACCCACCGGGGAGCCGTGGACACCCACCCGGAGGGCGGCCTTCACCGCGCCGGCGCAGCACGTCACAGCGGGGCTGCCCAGCGGGCCTCCGAGCGGGAGAGGGCGAACGCGTCGAGCGCGCAGCCCGCGAGGAGCACCGTGGCGAGCAGCAGCGGCAGGTCCGGGCTGCCGAAGCGGACGGCGAAGGCGCCGACGAGAGCACCGGCGAACATCGCGAGCGCCGACAGGGCGCGCCGGCCGGTCCTGCCCCCGGCCCCGCCCGCGGCCCTGCTGTCCGAGGCCATGCCGGTGATGGTCAGGGTCAGCACGGTGGTCGTGAGGTCAGGCACGGCGAGTGCGCGGGCGGTGGCGTTCTGCACTCCCATGGCGAGGCCGAGGAGCACGATCAGCTGGTACCGGGTCCCGGTGGCGTCCAGTGGGTCCCCGTACCGCGCGACGGCGTAGGCCGCCAGGAACAGGACCGTCTGCACGACGAGCGCCAGATGCAGGACGCGGCCGCGGTGGCCGCGGGCCCGGTGCGCGATCCGGCCGCCCAGCAGGGCGCCCACGCCGAAGGCGGCCAGCGCGGCCAGCGAGGCGGCCAGGGAGAAGCCCGCCGCGCCGGCCACCGCGAAACCGGCGAAGACCACGTTGCCGGTCATGTTCGCGACGAACACGTGGCCCAGCACCAGGTAGCTGAAGGCGTCCACGAGGCCGGTCACGACCGTCAGGGCGAGCATCAGCGGAGGCAGGGGGCCATGGCGGTCCGCCGGGTCGGGCAGCACGGTCGCCCGTGCCTCACGGATCACGGGGTGGACGGCATCCTTGATCGACATGGCGGTCCATTCGGGACTGGTGCGGAACCGCACCTCGCGCGGTGCGTGCTTCCAAGGCTCCGCCGCCCCCGCCCCGCTGTCCAACATATGGATCCGGACGCAGCGATCGCTCATGCCGATCGATCGCCACTCGTCAGGCACCTCCGACGACCGCGCAGGCCGACCGCTCAGGCCGACTCACCGGTCACCGGCGTGCTGTCCGAGGACGTCGAGAAAGGCCTCGGCGGCGGGTGCCAGCCGGGTCCCGTCGAACACCACGCAGACGTGGTGCACGGCCTCGGGATCCGTCAGGCGGAGCATCCGCGCGCCCAGCGGCAGCCCGTCGGCGGTGTCGAGCCCCATCACGGAACCGGGGCCGACGACCGCGGAGCGGGGCACGACCGTGACGCCCACCCCGCGCGCGGCCAGCCGGATCATGTCCCGGATCTGACCCACCTCGAAGTGCCGGCCCGCATCCACTCCGGCCCGTGCGAAGGCCGCCTCGACCTGGCGGCCCAGGCCGCTGCCCCGGGTGAACCGGATCAGCGGATGGCTGTCCGGGAGGTCGGCGAGACCGACGGCGTCCCGGTCCGCGAGCGGGTGCTCGCCCGGTACGACGACCACCAGCGGCCCACTGCCCAGCGTGCGGTGGTCCAGCCCGTCGGGGACCTGGTCGCCGGCGAGTCCGACCACCGCGAGGTCGAGACCGCCCGCGAGGACGGCGTCGGCCATCTCCGAACTGGGTGCGTTGGACACGCCCAGGTCCACACCGGGATGGCGGACGCGGTAGTCGGCCAGCACCTCCACCATGTCGAAGGGCACGGCCATCGTCTGCACCAGGCCCAGCCGCAGCCGGCCCCTTCGCAGCCCCGCCAGCGCGTCCAGAGCCGCCTGGGCGTTGTCGACGTCGGCGAGGATGCGCCGGGCCAGCGGCCGCAGCAGCTCGCCGGCGGCGGTGAGCCGCACCGACCGGCTGGTACGGCTGAACAGCGTGGCGCCGACGTCCTTCTCCAGCCGGGCGATCTGCTGGCTCAGCGCCGACTGGGCCACGTAGCAACGCGCCGCGGCCTGGGTGAAGTTACGGGTCTCGGCCACCGCCAGGAAGTACCTCAGATGCCGCAGCTCCATGGACACCAATCTCTCCCGCCGGTCGATCGAGGACAACTCATACGCCCCGCCGATCCCGGCCGGCACCCGCGGATACCCCGCCGATCCCGATCGGCACCCGCCGATATACCGCCGGTTCCCGCCGATGCCGACCGACACCCGCTGATACCCGCCGATACACGCGGCAGCAAACCCCCCACCCCGCGGCGCGAACTCACCTGCGGGGACAGGCACATCGGTGTTCGGCGGATGATCTCCGGTGGCGCTTCTGACAGGATGACGGCGTTCCGGCCCGGTCCCGGTGTGGGCGGTCCGGGGCGCCGGTGCCCAACTCTCGCGGAGCGGTGACATGGCAGTGAGCGCGAAACCCGCCCCCGAAGGCGGGTCCGCCGGCCCGGGATCGTCCTGGGCGCCCCTGGCCCTCCCGGTCTTCCGGGCCCTGTGGATCGCGCAGTTCGTGTCGAACGTCGGAACCTGGATGCAGACGGTCGGCGCCCAGTGGCTGCTCCTCGGCCACGGAGCCACCCTGGTCACCCTCGTCCAGACCGCTTCCAGCCTCCCGGTGGTCCTGCTGGCGCTGCCCTCCGGAGTCCTCGCCGACCGCTTCGACCGGCGACGGCTGCTCGTGGTCGCGCAGCTCGCCATGTGCGCGGTGGCCACCGCCCTGGCCGTCCTGGCCTTCGCCGGCGCGCTCTCCCCCGGGCCGCTGCTCGCCCTGACGTTCCTGCTCGGCTGCGGCACCGCCCTGATGGGACCGGCCTGGCAGGCGATCCAGCCGGAGCTGGTCCCGCGCGGTGAGCTGGCCGAGGCGTCCGCGCTGGGCGCGGTGAACATGAACCTGGCCCGGGCCATCGGGCCGGCCGTGGGCGGTGTGCTGGTCTCGGCGGCCGGCGCGGGCTGGACCTTCGCCTTCAACGCGGTCTCGTTCCTCGGCATCGTGGTCGTCCTGCTGCTGTGGAAGCGGCCGCCGGCCAGGCCGGTCCCGGCCGCCGAACGTGAAGGGTTCCTCACCGCCCTGTACGCGGCCCGCCGTTACGTGCGCAACGCGCCCGGTGTCCGCCGTGTCCTGCTGCGCACCGCCCTGTTCATCCCCGGCGCGGCCGCCGTCTGGTCGCTGCTGCCGCTGGTCGCGGGGGACGCGCTCGGTCTGGGCTCGGGTGGTTACGGCCTGCTCCTGGCCGCCGTCGGCGTCGGCGCGGTCAGCGGCGCCTTCCTGCTGCCCCGCATGCGCAGGGTGCTCGGTGCCAACGGCACGCTCGCCGCCGGGGCCGCCGTCTTCGCCGTGGTGCTGGTCGTCCTGGCCACCGTCCACGTCACCTGGATCGTCGTACTGGCGCTGCTTCCTGCCGGGCTGGCCTGGATCGGTGCCCTGTCCACCCTCAGCGCCGCCACCCAGACCCGGCTGCCCGGGTGGGTGCGGGCGCGTGGCCTGGCCGTCTATCTCCTGGTCTTCCAGGGCGGGCAGGCGCTGGCCGCACCGCTGTGGGGAGCGCTCGCCCAGTGGCTCGGGCTGACCGCCGCCCTGCTGATCGCGGCGGCCCTGCTGCTGCTCGCGGCGGCGAGCGTCCCGCTGTGGCCGCTGTACGACGCGAGCCGCATCGACCCGACCCCGTCCGACCACTGGCCCACCCCGCCCCTGGTCCACGAACCGGGCCCGGCCGACGGACCGGTGCTCGTCTCCGTCGTCTACCGGGTCGCCTCCGCCGACCGGGCCGCGTTCACCGCCGCCATGGCGGACGTGGCCCGCTCCCGGCGCCGTACCGGGGCCCTCACCTGGGGCCTGTACGAGGACGGGAACGAACCGGGCCGGTTCATGGAGAACTACCTCATCGCCTCCTGGGCCGAGCACCTCGCCCAGCACCACACCCGGCTGACCGAGACCGACCGCCGTTTCGAGGCGGCCTCCCGGGCCCTGCTGCTCCCCGGCACCGAGCCGGAGGTCACGCACGCCCTCGACGTCAGCGCCACCGCGCGGGACACCGTCGCCTGACCGCGTACCGGACCTCGCACCGGACCCCCCGGGCGAAGATCGTCGCGCGTACGCTCGTGCCATGGTCCAGCATCGAATGATCGACGTGAACGGAATCCGGCTGCACATCGCCGAAGAGGGTTCCGGCCCGCTGGTCGTGCTGCTGCACGGCTTCCCCGAGTCCTGGCACTCCTGGCGGCACCAGTTCGGCCCGCTGGCCGCCGCCGGCTTCCACGTGGTCGCCCCGGACCAGCGCGGGTACGGCGGCAGCGACCACCCCGAGGACGTCGACGCGTACAGCATCTTCGACCTGGTCGGCGATGTCGTCGGGCTGATCCGGGAGTCGGGCGAGGAGCGGGCCTTCGTCGTCGGGCACGACTGGGGCGCGCCGGTGGCCTGGCACACCGCGCTCTTCCGGCCGGACCTGGTCCGCGGGGTGGCCGGGCTGAGCGTGCCGCCGCCGTTCCGGGGGACGCGTCCGCCGCTGCGGGCCATGGACGAGATGTTCGGCGGGCGCTTCTACTGGAACTACTTCGACCGCCCGGGTGTCGCCGACGCCGAGTTCGCCCGCGACACACGCACCACACTGCGGAAGTTCTTCCACCTGGCCTCCGCCGACAGTGGAGCGGCGGGGCAGCCCCTGGTGGACCCCGAGCGCGGCTGGCTCGCCGACATGCCGGATCCCGAGCGCCTGCCGCGGTGGTTCACCGAGGACGACCTGGACGCCCTCACCGAGGGCTTCTCCCAGGGCTTCACCGGGGCGCTGAACTGGTACCGCAACCTCGACCGCAACTGGGAGCTGACCGCGCCCTGGCACGGAGCCCGGGTGACGCCGCCCGCGCTGTACGTGTACGGCGACCGTGACGTGGTCCCGGCGTTCCCCGGCACCCCCGAACTCATCGAGCGGCTGCCCGCCCTGATGCCCAACCTGGTGCGCGACCCGGTCGAGTTGGCGGGCTGCGGGCACTGGACCCAGCAGGAACGCCCGGACGAGGTGAACGCGGCGCTCCTCGACTTCCTCACGTCCCTGTCCTGAGCGCTCCCGGGCGGCCGGCCCGGCGGCTGCCTCTACGATCTCCCCGTGAGCGCGTGGAATAAGAGCCTGACCGCGGCCGGTGTCCGGGATCCGGGGCTGCGGCGGGACTACAGCAGCCAACGGCGTACCGTCCGGCGGTATCGCCGCAGCGCCTACCTGGCCTGCCGGATGCTCCTGCCGCCCGCGGTGCAGCCCCATGTGGTGGCCGCGACGGCCGTCATGCACCACGGCGACGACCTGCTGGACAGCGGTCCCGAGGCGGGCCGCGCGCAGGCCTGGGCCGGCTGGGAGCGCCTGGTGCGCGCGGGACTGGAGACGGGGACCAGTGACGACCCCCTGGTCCGCGCCCTCCTGCACACGGTCACCGCCCACCCCGCGCACCGGGCCGTCGTGGATGCCTACCTGGCCACCGCCACCACCGAACTCGAGTTCACCGGTTTCGCGACCGAGGCCGACTACCAGGACTACCTCGACGCCTACTCGATGCCGGCCTTCCTGCTGATAGGCGCGTTGCTGGGCCCGGAGACCGACCCGGACGGACGGTTCCTGGCCGGCTGCCGCCGGCTCATCGACGGCAGTCAGCGGCTCGACTTCGTCAACGACCTCGCGGAGGACCTGCGGGAGGGCCGGCCGGGCATCCCCGCGGAGACCCTGAAGAGCTTCTCCGTCACGGCGGAGGACCTCGCGGCGGACCGTTCGTCGCCCGGTCTGCGCTCGCTGGTGACGCACGAGGTCGAGGCCGCCCGGGCCGATCTGCGGTCGGCCCGGGAACTGCTCGAACTGATCCCGGTCGCCCACCGCCCGCTGGTCGGCACGCTGATCGGGATCGAACTGCTCACCGCCGAGGCCGTGCTCGCGCCCGGCACGGACGTCCTGCGGGGCTCGGCCTCGCCGTCCGCGGTGGGCACGCTCCGGCTGGTCCTCGCTGCCCGCCGCGAGGCGCGGCGGGCTCGGCGGTAGCAGCTGCAGGTACGACGGCCGGGGCCGGGCGGGCCGCGCTGTATGCGGTGCGACGGCCACGGCGGCCCCCCGCGCTCCGGTTCGCGAAGCAGCGGACGGTCGCCGGCGCCGTCGGCTTCTACTTCGACTTCGGCTTCGGCACCCTCACCGGGGGACGCCGACGGATGCCGCGGCGCGGACCGTCAGCCCTTGTGCCACTTCTGGTTGGACGTGCCGGAGCAGGTCCACAGCTGAAGCTTGGTGCCGTTGCCGGTGCCCTTGTCGGTGACGTCCACGCACTTGTCGGCCTGCGCGCTGACCAGGTCGCCCGCCGTGCTCAGGTAGAACAGCTGGGCGCGGTTGCCGCTGCACTTGGCGACCTGGATCGCGGTGCCGTTGCCGGTGTTGCCCCAGGCCAGGTCCATGCACAGGCCGAGCGAGCGGATGGTGCCGTCCGACTGGAAGACCCACTTCTGCTTCGCGGCGCCCGAGCAGTCCAGGATCTCCAGCCGGGTGCCGTCCCCGCCCGCGTTGGTGACGTCGACGCAGCGGCCGGACGCGTTGCCGATCAGCGCCACTCCGGGCACGGTGGTGGGCTTGGTGCCCCCGCTCGAGGAGGAGCCCCCGGAGGTGGACGTCCCGCCCGAGGACGACGACTTGGTGCCGCCCGACTTGGAACCGCCGGACGAGGAGGAGCCCGGCTTCGAGTCGGAGCCGGAGGCCGAGCCGGAGTCCGACTTCGAACCGGAGGCGACGGACCCGCCGCCGGACTGGTGCACCGGAGCCCCTCCGACGCCCGCGCCGCCGGCGGACCCGGAACCGCCGGACCCGGAGCCGCCGGAGCCGGTCTTGGCGGGCTGGTGGGCGGGCGTGCCGGACTGTGTCGCCGACGAGGACGGGGACGGCGACTCCGACGTGCCGGACAGCGTTGTCGGCTCCCCCGGCACCACCGCCGCGGCCGCCTTGGTGTCCGGGTCCGGGAAGAGGTCGACATGGCTCAGCAGAGGTACGGCCACGGCCGCGACGACGGTCAGTCCGGCCGCCGCGCCGACGGTGGCCCACACCCGGAACCCCGGCACCAGCCCACGGCGGGGCACCGCGGGACGGCTGGCGAAGGTGTCGCTGAATCGTCCCGCCGGGCTGCCGGGCCGTTCCGCCGGGGGCCGGGGTCTGCGAAGGGGCGGCACGTCGTCTCCTGAAGGTCTCGTGAGGTTCTCGGAACGCCCGGAACGAGCGGGACACAGGAACACTAACCAAGGCGGGGCACGGCTCCGGACACCCGTCGACGAAGATCCCGCCGAACGTCACCTTCCGTCCACCTATGCCGGGTTGCCTGTGACGAAGTTGTTGAACTCCGCACCAACAGCCGCGTCGGGGAGTTCCGTTTTTCGCGCTAGCGTTCGTACCTGAAGCGTTTCACCTTGACACAGAGCAGCACCGCACAACAGCACGACAGCACGACAGCAACATCCGACACCGGAAGGCGGAGGCATTGAGCCTCATCGACCACGACTGCGCCGACGGCGCGGACCGGACGCTCGGCCTCCTGCTCGCGGAGCGCGAGAGCCTGCGCCGCTTCGTGACCGGCATGATGGGACGTGATCCCCACGGCGTGGAGGACGTCGTCCAGGAGACCCTGCTGCGGGCCTGGCAGTCGGCCGGCCGGCTGGACTGGCAGGACCGGCCCATCCGCATGTGGCTGTTCCGGGTCGCCCGCAACCTGGTGGTCGACAGCAGGCGCCGGGACCGGACCGTCCCGGTGGGGATCAACGCGGCGGACTTCGGCGGCGCCGGGCCGGCACCCGCGCCCGACCACGCCGAACAGGTCGGTGACCGGCGGATGCTGGTCTCCGCCCTGCGCACGCTGGCCCCCGCGCACCGCGAGGCCGTCGCCAGGGTGCACCTGCTGGGGCAGGCCGGCGACGACGTCGCCCGCCAGCTCGGGCTGCCCCCGGGCACGGTCAAGTCCCGGACCCATCACGGCATCCGCGCACTGCGCACCACCCTCGAATCCCACGGCTGCCACCAGGCCGGAGCAGAGAACCTCCGGAGAGAGACGCGATGACCTCCGACACCATCACCACCCTGCTCGGCCTGGTCGGCGTGCTGGTCCTCGTCCTCGCCGTCACCAGCTGGCTGGTGCGGCGCGGCGGCGGCTGGAAGGCGCTGTGGCGCCGCCTCCGCCGGGAGACCGCCCTGACCGTCCGGGCGTTCACCGGCCCGGTCCGCACCGAACTGCGCTACCGGCGCGGCCTGCGCCTGCTGGTGCGGCTGCTGCGCGATCCCACCGTGTGGGCCGACGCCGAGCGGGCCACGGCCATGGCCGCGTCCGTCCGCCCCGGGGTACGCCCCTACGGCGTGCTGGCCGGGCCCGAGTGGATGGCCGTCCTGGTCGCGGCGGACGGCGACGCGCTGCGCGAACCCCCGGAGCCGTGGGCGGCCGACGAGACCGATCCGAGGCTGTGGTGGATCGACCGCGGCGACCTGGGCGACGACACCGGGGACCCGGCCGCGCCGCTCCTGGTCTGCGTGGGCCACGACATGGGGCACGCCGTACTTCTCGACCTGCGCTCCGGGCCGCCCACGCTGTCCCTGTACGGCCCGCCGCGCGCCGCCCGCACCACCCGCGCCGTGCTCCAGGCACTGGCCGCCCAGGTGGACGCCCGGCTGCCCGAGGGCCGGGTGGCCATCGCCGCCGGGGTGCATCCCCGGCACGCGGGGGCCACGGCCACCGCCACCGTCGGGCAGCCCGGCATCGAGGTCGCGGTCTGCGCCGACCCCTTGGAGCGCGCGCTGCCCTCCGCCGTGCGGCTGCTGAGCCTCGGGGTGGCCCGCGGCCGGACCCGGCTGCTGGAGATCGCCCCCGACTCGACGCTCACGGTGCACGGCGTGCCCGCCGCCGCGCGGGTGGACGTACTGCCGCTGTCCCGGGCGGTGGCCCGGACACTGTCCGCGCTGCCGCCGTGCCCCGACCGCCCGGACGACGAGGCCCCGGGTCCCCAGGACGTCGTCTCCGCCGCCGACCCCGACCTGCTGCCGGACGGACCCGGCACCGGCCCCGGCGCCGGCCCGACACCGGTGGCCGAGCCGACCGGCGTCTCGGCCACCCGGCCGGTCCCGGAGCCCGAGCCTGTCGTCGTGCCGGTGCCCGCACCGGCAGCGCCGGTCGAGAGCGACGACGACTTCGCGGAACCGAGCACCTCCGGTGCGGCCGGTGTCTCCGCGAGTTCGCCGCCGGCGCCGTGACCGCCGTAACCGTCACCCGATCCCGTACGAACGAATCGCCCGGCTGGGAGCCGTGAACCTCACCATCACCACCGTGGACGCCACGGACGGACAGCGCCGCGACCACCAGGTCCGGCTGCCCTCGAACGCGACCGTCGGCGATCTCGCCGCCGCCCTGACCCAGGACGAGGCCGCCGCGGGCGGCGCCGACTGGGCCGCGGCCGGCGCTCCGCAGGCCCGCAACCTCTACGCCGACGGCCACCGGCTCGACCCCGCGACCAGGGTCTCCGGCAGCGGCATCCGCGACGGCGGGCTGCTGGGACTCGGCGGCCCGGCCCGCCCGGCCGACCTGGTCCGGGTGCACGACGACGGCGACCGGAACGACGGTGTCCTCGCCGAGGTGCACGTCGTCTCCGGGCCGGGTGCCGGCCGTACCTGGCGGCTCGGCCCGGGCAGCCACGAGATCGGCACCGACCCGCTGTGCGCCCTGCGCCTCGACGCCGGCGCCGGGGTGCCCGAGTCCGGGCTGTGGGTGACGGTCGGCGCCGACGGCTCGGCCGCCTGGCACCGCACCGACGACGAGCCCGAGGCGACCGTTCGGGCCCGGCTGGCCTCCCCGCCGCCCGACGACGCCATCACCCAGCTGCGCAGGCCGCGCCCGCAGCCGCCGCGGGAACGCCCCGCGGGCCCGGGCCCGGTGCCCTGGCCGGCCGGCGAGGACCTGACGGTCGGTCCGGTGCTGCTGCGGATGAGCGCGCCCGTCGAGGCGGACGCGGCCGTGACCCCGTCCGCCGACGGGTACGGCGTGGACTACAACCGGCCGCCGCGGATCGCCCCGCACCTGGACGCCGAGCGGGTACGGCTGCCGCAGCCGCCGTCACCGCCGCAGAAGCGGCCGTTCCCGACCGTGATGATGATCTCCCCGATCATCCTCGGCCTGTTCATGGTCAGCATCTTCAAGTCGTACTACTTCCTGGTGTTCCTGTTCCTCAGCCCGATGATGATGCTGTCGAACTGGGCCACCGGCCGGCGTGCGGCCCGCAAGCAGTTCCTGGAGTCCGAGCGGGCCTACGAACAGCGCCGTGACGTCCTCGAGGAGCAGGTGCGGGACGCGGTGGTCGGCGAGCGCCGGGTCCGCGACAAGACCGGCCCGGACCCGGCCGCCGTCGCCCTGATCGCGACCGGGCCCGGCGGCCGGCTGTGGGAGCGACGCCGCCGCGACCCCGACCACCTGGTGCTCCGTCTCGGCACGGTCGACCAGCCCTCGGTACGGGAGCTGGAGGACCCGGCGCGGGACGAGAACCACCGCTCGATCCGCTGGAACATCCCGGACACGCCGATCGGCGTCGACATCCCCGCGCACGGAGTCGTCGGCGTCGCCGGTCCGGCCGCCGAGGTGCAGCCGCTGGCCCGCTGGCTGGTGGCGCAGGCGGGCGTGCTGCACAGCCCGCGCGACCTCAGGATCGTCATCCTGACCGAACCGGACCGGGTGACGGACTGGGCGTGGACGCGCTGGCTGCCGCACCTCAAGCCCGGTACGTCCGGCGGACCGATGGTGCTGATCGGCAACGACAACGAGTCCACCGCCGCCCGGATGAGCGAACTCGTCTCCCAGGTGCAGGCGCGCCGGCGGCAGGCCGGCAACGACCGGGACGCGGTCTTCACCGGACCCGACGTCCTGGTGATCGCGGACGGCGCCCGGCGGCTGCGGGACGTGCCCGGCATGGTCCAGGTGCTCACCGAGGGCCCGCGGGTGCGGATCTTCAGTGTCTGCCTGGACGAGCAGGAGCGGCTGCTGCCGGAGGAGAGCACCGGTGTGGTCCTGGCGGCCGACGGCCGGCTGACCGTCCGGCGCCCCGGCGCGCCGGACCTGCCCGCCGTCCGTGCCGACCGGGTCTCCCCCGAGTGGTGCGAGCAGCTGGCCCGTGCGCTGGCCCCGATCCGGGACGTCAGCCCCGAGCACGACGCCGGCCTCCCCCAGCGGGTCCGCCTCCTGGACCTGCTGGAGCAGGAACCGCCGAACGCCGAGGGGCTGCTGGAGCGCTGGCGGCGCGAACCCGCCAGCACCTCCTTCCTCGTCGGCACCGGCTTCGACGGGCCGCTCTCCCTGGACCTGGTGCAGGACGGGCCGCACGGCCTGGTCGCCGGTACGACGGGTTCCGGCAAGTCCGAGCTGCTGCAGACGTTCGTGGCCTCGCTGGCCGCCGCCAACCGGCCCGACGAGCTCACCTTCGTACTGGTCGACTACAAGGGCGGCAGCGCCTTCAAGGAGTGCGCCAACCTTCCGCACACCCTCGGCATGGTCACCGACCTCGACGCCCACCTGGTGGAACGGGCCCTGGAGTCGCTGGCCGCGGAACTCCGGCGCCGGGAGCAGGTGCTGGCCGCGGCCGACGCCAAGGACCACCCGGAGTACCGGGCCAAGCGGGCCGCCGATCCGTCGCTGGCACCGCTGCCCCGGCTGCTGCTGGTCATCGACGAGTTCGCGACCCTGGTCCGCGAGGTCCCCGACTTCGTGCCCGGGCTGATCAGCATCGCCCAGCGGGGCCGTTCCCTCGGCATCCACCTGATCCTGGCCACGCAGCGGCCGGCCGGTGTGGTCACCGGTGACATCCGGGCCAACACCAACCTGCGGATCGCGCTGCGGGTCACCGACCAGACCGAGAGCCAGGACATCATCGACGTCAAGGACGCCGTCGACATCTCCACGGCCACACCCGGCCGGGCCCTGGTGCGGCGCGGACCGCGGCAGGCGGATCCGTTCCAGACCGCCTGGGTGGGCGCCGAACGCCCGCGGGAGAACCAGGCCGCGGCGGCCGAGGCGGAGGCCGGTCCGCGCAAGCCCGTGCGTTCCGTGGACGTCGGCTGGGACGCGCTCGGCCGGCCCGCCGGACTCCCCGCGGAGACCCGGACGGTGACGGCCTCGGCCCCGCAGGGCCCGGCGCCGACCGACCTCCAGGTCCTCGTCGAGGAGATCCGTTCCGCCGCCGACCTGCTGGACGACTTCACCCAGCAGCCGAGCCCCTGGCTTCCGCCGCTCCAGCGGCAGCTGGTCCTGGACGACCTGGACGAGCTGGGCGCCACCCGTGACGGACGTCTGGTCATCCCCTACGCCCTGGAGGACGTCCCGCAGCTCCAGCAGCGCCGGGTCGCCGTCGCCGACCTCACCACCTTCGGGCACCTGTACATCATCGGAGCGCCGCGTTCCGGGCGTACGCAGGTGCTACGCACCATCGCCGGTTCGGCGGCCCGGGTGGCGAGCACGGCCGACGTGCACCTGTACGGCATCGACGCGGGCGGCGGCGGCCTCAGCGCGGTCGGCGCGCTGCCGCACTGCGGCGGCGTGGTCTCCCGGCACGACCTGGAGCGGCTCGGACGGATGCTGCGCCGGCTGAACCGGGAGCTGACCGAACGGCAGGACCTGGCCCAGACGCACAGCGCGACCGGCATCGCGGAGCTGCGCCGGCTGCTGCCGAAGGCGCAGCGGCCGGCCCACATCATGCTGCTGATCGACGGCTGGGACTCGCTGCAGATCCTGCTCGACGAGCACGACCACGGCCAGCTGCTCCAGGAGGTCATCCGGCTGATGCGCGAGGGGGCCGCGGCCGGCATCCACGTGGTCGCCACCTCGGAACGGTCGCTGCTGGGCGGGCGGATGGCCGCGCACAACGACCACAAGCTGCTGCTCCGCCAGGGCGACCGCAGCGACTACCAGGCCGTCGGCATGATGCCGAACAAGATCCCGGCCGACATCCCGCCGGGCCGCGGCTGGCACGTGCTCAGCGGCACCGAGACCCAGGTGGCGCTGCTCGCCGAGGGCGGCGGTACCGAGCAGGCGGAGGCGCTGCGCTCGATCGGCGAGAACGCCCGCAGGCGGGACGCCCAGGTGCCCGACGCCCGGCGGCCGTTCCAGGTGGCCGTGCTGCCGCGCTCGGTGGAGTTCGCCGAGGCCTACGAGAAGGTGAAGCCGGACCTGCGGCGCCCGCTGTGGGGTCTGCTCGGTGTCGGTGGCGACGACGGCGGCGCCGTCGGCACCGACCTGGCCGGCACCGCCTCGGCGTTCGGCGTGTTCGGCCCGGCCGGCTCGGGGCGCAGCAACACGCTCGCCTCGATCGCGGTGTCGCTGCTGGCCGGCGGCACCTCGCTGGTCGTCCTCACCCCGCGCGAGTCGCCGCTGCGGGCCCTGGACCGGCACGCCACCGCCACCGTGCTCACCGAGAGCGACCCCTCGTCGGACACCGTGCGGGCGGCGCTGGACGCGCTGCCCGGACCGAAGGTGGTGATGATCGACGACGCCGACCTGCTCACGAACTCGGCCGCCGACAAGCTCCTCAAGGAACTCGCCGTCTCCGGCCGCGACCAGGGTCTCGGCCTGGTCTACGCGGCCTCCGCGGAGGGGTTCCAGAGCGGCATGAGCGGCTGGACGCTGGCCGCCCGGCGGGCCCGGAGCGGTCTGCTGCTCGCGCCGAAGAACCTGTCCGAGGGTGATCTGGTGGGCCTGCGCCTGCTGCCGAGCGTGGTCCGGGCGGCCACGCACGCGGGCCGGGCGTGGACGGCCGGACCCGGCGGCACGCTGCTCTCCGTACAGGTGCCGCTGACACCGCTGCGCGGCTGACCGGCGCGGCGCACACGCGAAGGGCCTCCCCGGAGATTCCGGGGAGGCCCTTCGCGTACGGGGTTACGAGTTGTTCTGCAGGCTGCTGCTGATGCCCTGGTCGAACTGGATCGCGTTCTCCTTGATGCCGTTGAACATCTCCGAGAAGTCGTTGATGCCCTTCACGGCGGCCAGCAGGCTGGTGTCGAAGTTGTTGTAGGTGGTCCGGATGACCTCGCTGGACTGCTGGAACACCATGCCGTCGTCGACCAGGGTGTTGACCCGGTTGCGCAGGTTGCTGAGGACCGGCAGGAGGTTCTCGTGGGCGTCGTGCAGCAGGTTCACGACCTCCTCGATCTTGTGGTAATCGAGGTTGATGCCGTTGTAGTTCGCCATTTCGTTCCTGTCGTTCTCGAAGGGGTCGTTCTCTGAGGGAGGTCTGTCGGGCTACGCGATGGCCGGGTGGCCGCCGCCACCGCCGCCCCCGCCGCCGCCACCACCGCCACCACCGCCGCCGCCCGAACCGCCGTCGTCGTCCGGGTCGCCGCCCACCTGCTGCCAGTCCGGCTGGTTGCCGTTGGCGTCCTTGGGCCCGCGGGTGTACTCCGTGCGGTCGCCGTCACTGCCGGTGGTGACCATCGTGCCGCTGCCGTCGGAGTTGAGGTTGGTCTCCGAATGGACGGTGGAGCCGTCCGGGTAGGAGGTGTCCGTGGTGTAGTGGTTGCCGTCGCTGGAGTAGTTGGTGACCGAGGTGTACGTCTTGCCGTCGTAGGTGACGGTGGACTCCTCCTTGATCACGTGATGCTGGTCGTCGAGCGTGAGATGCGTGTGGACGCTGCCCCGCTCGGTGTTGATCGTCTGGTCCAGCGGCGGGTCGCCCGGGTCGGTGGCGGAGCAGAAGTCCGGCATCGTGCCGTCCGGGCCGGGGACGCACTGGTCGAGGTGGGACTGCTTGTAGTCCCACAGCTCCTTGTCCCGGAAGTAGTTCTGCAGGCCCAGGTTGCTGCCCGTGATGCCCATGCCCTGGGCCAGTTCAGAGTCGAAGGAGAGGAACGCCTCGCCCACCGATCCGAACGCGCCGGCCAGCTCCTTGAGGCCCTTGTCGGCGTGGCTCATGGTGCTGCTGGCGTTGTCGTAGAAGCCCGCGACCGCGTCGGCGAGGGTCGCGTCGCCGAGGATGGTGAAGGCGTCGCCGGAGGTGTATCCGTCGTAGTCCCGCTGTCCCACCTGGGAGAAGAGACTGTTGTCGAGCAGCGGGCCGATGTCTCCGGCCAGGCTCTCCAGGTCCCTTTTGGCGTCGTTGAGGACGTTGTATTCGATTTTCAGGCTATCGGCCATGTGGGCCTCCCAGTCGAGACTCCGGTCAGTTGGACCACGCCGCACACGTCCCGCCGGTTCACCGCCGGCGGCGGGTGTAACCCAGATCACGTGAACCACGGCGGGCACTGAGGCGTGGTCCATTGGGGAGTGACCGCCCCGAGCCACGCAGCTGCCGGGAGGAACCCGTATGCCACGCCCGACCGACTGGAACGCGATCGGGCTGGACAGCGACCCCACACCGGGTGACCCGGACCAGATCCGGACGCTGTCCACCGAGCTGAACCACCTGGGCTCCGAGGCCCGGCGCATCAGCACGGCCATCGACGCGGTCATGAACACCGCCGGGGACAGCGTGTTCGTCGGCGAGGCCGCCAACGCCCTGCGCGACAAGGTCAACGGCCGGCTGCGCGGGCACATCGAGGACGTGGCGCAGTCCTTCGAGTCCGCCGCCACCGCGCTCACCACCTGGGCGGACAAGCTCGTCGAACTCCAGTCCCGCGCGGACGGCGCCCTCAACTCGGGACGCGGGCTGTCCGAGGACGACCCGAACCGCGAGACCTACGCCTCCACCGCCCGGCAGGCCGGCACCGAGCACGGCGAGGGCGCCTCGGCGGCGGCGGGCAGCATCTCGGGCGTCTCCAACATCCAGCTGCCGATCTCCAAGTGCCAGATCTTCTGGGAGGCGTTCCAGTGGCTGGCGATCATCCTGATCGTGCCCGCGCTGATCTTCGGCGGTCCGATCGCGCTGCTCGCCCTCGGCGTGAACCTGACGCTCTTCATCAAGACGATCGTCGACTTCGCCAACGGTGACGCCAGCTTCCTCGACCTCTTCCTCGCCGGACTCGGCATCCTCGCGCCCACCACCAAGGCGCTGCCGATCTTCCAGATCATCAAGGGCGTCGGCACGACCGCCTTCGCCAAGGGCTTCGCCAACATCGCGCGGGGCACCTTCCAGGCCCTGCGCAACCTCTTCACCAACGGCTTCCGCCCCACCACCCTGCTGCTCGGCCTGAGGGATCTGGTGAAGCTGGGCAGCACCTGGGTCTTCAAGGGCGGCCTGTGGGTGCTGGACGGCATCCACAACCTGCCCGGCATCATCGGCCGCGGCATCAACTCGGCCGGCCTGACCGTCGTCCAGGGCATCAAGGGGATCCCCGGGTTCGTGCGCGGGCTGCCCGAGACGTTCTCCAGGGGCTGGCAGGCGACCAAGACCTGGGTGGGCCAGGAGTTCGGCGGCACCAAGTGGCTGCGGATCTTCCTGCCCGTGGACGCGGCCGAGATCGGCGAGTACGGCTTCGCGCGTGCCCTGCGGATCAGCCTCTTCGACCGCGGTGTGCTCGGCCAGCAC
The DNA here is from genome assembly GCF_042897315.1 of Streptomyces sp. NPDC001068. NCBI lineage: Bacteria > Bacillati > Actinomycetota > Actinomycetes > Kitasatosporales > Streptomycetaceae > Streptomyces > Streptomyces sp. NPDC001068. The sequence continues at coordinate 567,012 of NZ_JBIAYD010000002.1, forward strand.
GTCTTCGGCGCCCCGATCACCAGTGGCATCGGCCGCACGATCAGCTCGGTCCCGATCGACCCCCGGGGCGTGGACGCCCTGGTCGACATGCCGCGCGTCCAGCTGGACCAGGTCCGGTTCGGGGCGGGCGTCGGCCAGAACGGCATCCGCAACCTCGACCTGCACCTGCCGAGCACCCAGCTGGACGTCACCTCCACCCTGCGTCCGCCGTCCCTGAACCTGGGTGACGTCGGCGCCATCGCCCACCGCGGCAACTTCGGCGTGCACGCGGCGCGCACGGTGGACGCGCTGGTCGACATGCCCCACGTACAGCTCGCCAACGTCCACGTGGAGAACTTCGGCGCGCTGGGCGGCCGTTCGGAGGTCGGCGTGAGCGCGGCCACGCCGACGGTCACCACCGCCTCCGGCCTCCACGTGCCCGCGTCGGCGGGTGTCCCCGGCGCCACGCACGGCCTCACCAACACGCCGGTCACGGGGGTCTCGGGCAGCGCCCACACCACGCTCACCGGGCTGCACCCGACGCCGGCGAACCTGACCTCCTCCACGGAGGTGCTGCTGCCGGGCGGAGCGCACAGCGCCACCCACGTGCCCGGCACGACCGTCCTCACCGGCACCCACGCCACCCCGCCGCCGGTCGCCGGCACCCTCGGCGACCTCTCCGCGGGCAGCCCGACCGCGGGCGCCCTGCACTCGGCCTTCACCGGCAACCCGGGCGTCGGCACCGTGCACGCGCCGGGCACGCCCGGCATCGGCGCCGCCCACACCGCCCTGACCGGCACCCCGGGCACCACCGTGGCGCACACCGCGCTGGACTCGGCCCCGGCGCCCGGCGCCCCGCACGACGTGACCGCGCCCAACAGCCTGCTCACCGGCCCCACCACGGTGAGTCACCCGTCCCCGACCGGGATCGGACACGGCGGACCGGGCAGCCTCGACACCGGGAACTCGGCCTTCGACCTGCTCGCCGGCACCCGCCACAACACCCCGAACACCCCCGTGGCCCCCGGCACCGGCAACGCCCTGGCCGACCGCACCACCAGCGCCCTGTCGGCCAACCAGACCCGGCTGCACCTGGACGAACTGGTGCACAGCCCCGGCTCCCCGCACCCCGGCACCTCGCCGCAGCAGCTGCTGCACAACACACCCGCGACGCCCCCGGCCGGCCCGGAACGGCTCACCGCGAACCCGACGGCCGGCACCCACCCGGAGCGGCTCACGACCGGCCCCGGCAACGCCGGCACCCCCGACCGGTTCGCCGGCAACGGCGGCCCGCACGACCCGGCCCCGCTGTCCCCCGGCGGCCCCGGACACCCGGGCGGACACGGCAACGGCGCGGCCCTCGACCTCGTCGACACCGGCCGCAGCGCCCGGCCCACCGACAGCCCCGCGTTCGCCGGCGCGCCCGCCCACACGGACGCCGACAAGGGCCTGGCCGGCTCGGCCAACGGCACCGGGGCGCACGTCCCCGGCGAGCTGCCGGCGCACGCGACGCCCACCCCGCCCGCGACCGGCACCCCGCTGCCGGGCCACTCCTCCCCCGCGCCGGCCGCCCACACCGCCGACACCACCGGCGCCTTCGACGACCTCCTCAAGGACCCGAACGTCGTCAGGATCCCGGGGAACCACGAACTCGCGGTCAAGGCGCCGCGCACCGGAACCCCCGAACTCCACGGCGGCGCCGCCGGGTCGGGCCTGTTCACCGTGGACAAGATGGGCACCGGGTTCGTCGTACGGCAGCTGGACGTGGTCGGCGGCACCGTGGTGCACAGCTGGACCTTCAAGCGGCTCGGCGGTCTCCGTCTCGCCGAGGAGACCGTGCGGTTCGGCGACGGTCCGTTCGGCGGGGTGAGCGTCAAGGTCGCGGGCAAGACCGTGGACTCCGTCTCCGACGGCGCGGGCACCTGGCCGGCCAAGCTGGGCGGCGAGGACGAGATCGTGGTCGCCTCCGCCTCCGGCAGCCACGTGTACAGCCGGTCCACCGGCGAGCTGCTGCACTCCGCCCAGGACGTCCCGCTGCCCCCGCACCCGGAAGGGCTCACCGGGCCGGCCGCGGACAACTGGAACTCCGCCGCCCGTGCGACCCGCGGCCACATGGGCAGGGCCGCGGCCGACAACGACGTCAAGCTGTTCATGCAGGGGGTCATCGGGGGCGCCTTCACCTCGAAGAAGGGGTACGGCGGCTTCGTCAACCCGAGCGCCCTGGAGGGCGGCCTGGTCGGCAAGGTCAAGCAGTTCAACAAGGTCGCCGGCGAGCTGATGTTCGAGGGCCCCAACCAGCGCATGACGGTGTGGCGGGGCGTGTCCATGGACCCGCGGGCCGCCCAGGCCGACTCGTTCGTGGAGCGGCTGCCCGCCTCGACCTCCAACGACTTCACCTTCCAGGCGGAGTGGGCGAAGAACGGCGTCAACAGCAACCGGGTCGTCTTCGAGATCGACGTCCCCGCCGACCACGGCAAGTTCTCCATGGCCTACCCGCCGGGGTACGAGAGGTCCGCCGACGACGCCATCGCCCTCAACCAGGATCAGCGCGAGGTCACCCTCTCGCCGACCCGGCTGGTACGGAGCGGGCCCGCCCGGGTCGAGAACGGCATCACGGTCGTGCCGGTGCGCGCCGAGCAGATCCCGGAGGCGCAGCTCGAGGGGCTCATCAACGCGAAGTGGTCCGGGCTGCCCTCGGGCGAGGCGTTCGAGGACTTCGGCCGAGCCTTCGGGCAGGACGCGATCCGCCGCTGGGAGGGCCTCGGCGACGCGATCGTACGGGAGGGCGGTGACGGGCCGAACGTGAAGACGTTCACCGTCGGCCGGCCCGGCCACGCGGACGAGATGACCATCACCGTCACCCACAAGGTGGACGACGACGCCGTCTCGGTCTCGATCACCGGCGGCGACCGCACCTTCTCCAGGGAGTGGAGCGGCACCGGCTTCAACGATCTCGCCGCCGACCTGCGCGGCCACGTCCTGCACAACAACGAACTGCTCAGCTCGCTGCCGACGCCGACGTCCTGGAGCAAGGAGCTGCCGAGCCCGGTCCGTCCGGGCACCCACGCCGAGGGGAACCTCCCGAGCCCGACCCGGGGGAACCCGGACACGACACCGAGGCCGCACCAGGACTCCGCGCACACCGGCGGCCAGGAGCTGCCCGGGCGCGGTTCCCGGCTCACCCCCACCCAGATCGAGGAGGCGTGGTTCCGGGACGGCCAGCGCGTCGACGCGCTCTTCGGCGACCTGGGCGACCCGATGCGCGGTGCCCGCCGCGAGGCCTGGCGGGACCATGTGCAGGCACGCTACGACCTGGGCAGGGCCGAGGACCTGGTGCCGCACAACGGCCACGCGGGCAGTTCCCGCGGCCCGACGCCCGACGAGATCCGCGCCCGCGAGAACGTCGACGCCGCCCAGCAGCGGTACGACGCCACGCACCACCGGCTGACCGAACTCGGCGTCGACCCGGCGCGGATGGAGACCGACCTCGCCGCCCTGCGCCAGATCAGCCTGCGGGAACGGCCCCGGCTGCTCGGCGGCACGGTCCTCAGCACGTCCGACGACGCGACTCCGCCGCCCGCGAGCGCCGTCCCCGCCGCCCACGGCGAGAGCGGCGCGGCCTCGGTGACGCCGCCCAGGCGGCTCAACGACATCCTGGCCGACCAGACCAGGGCCCACCAGGAACTGCAGCAGGCGGAGATCAAACAGACGCAGACCGGCAAGGACGCCGCCAAGGTCACCGAGGCCAGGACCAACCTGGCCGAGGCGGACACGAAGCTCAAGGACGCCACCCGCGAACTCGACGACGCGCTCCGGCACGAACTCGACAACCGCCTGCTCTCCCAGCGTGAACTGAACCAGCTCGTCGACCAGTTCGCGGGCGCCGGCGACATCGGCCGGGCCCGGAAGCTGCAGGCCCACGCGCAGGACCTGAACACCGCGGCCCGCGGCACGGGCGACGGCCCCGTCCGTTCGGACCAGTTCATCAGGACCGGCGAGGAGATCCAGTCCCAGTCGGTGACCGTCCGGCGGCTCGCCAACGAACTGGAGAGCCTGGTCACGGCGGGCGCGACTCCCCACGGTGAACTCAAGGGCCTGGCCGAGGGACTCGAGCAGGCCGCCAAGGACCTGGACGCGGCCCTCCAGGGGCACGTCACCGACGCCGCCCGCTTCGGGGGCACCTACACGCTGCGCAACCAGCACACTCCCGTCGCCGCGGTGGCCCACCATCTCGCGGAGCTGGTCGACGACGCCGTCAAGGCGGCGAAGCCGGGCGACAGCCTCGTCCTCAAGGGGTTCCTCGGCACCGACGCCTCCGTGGAACGGGTCCAGCGCGGCATACCGGACCTGCTGCGCCGCTACCGCGAGAACCAGGCGTTCGGCGACGTGCACACCGGCGAGCAGTGGAAGGCAGTGCTGCCCGGCACCGAGGCCCAGTGGCAGAAGGTGTTCGACGACTTCGACGGCTTCGACAAGCTGTCCAGGTCCCAGCAGCACGACTTCGTGCGCAACCTGTCCGAGAAGAACATCACGGACCTGCGTACGGATGTCGGCAACCTGCTGAACAGCCTGCCGCCTGCGGAGCGCGCACAGTTCGAGAAGCTGCTGACGAGCCTGCAGGACCTGCCCTACCGCATCAAGCACGCGACTCCCGCGTACCACGCCATCGCCAACAGCGGTGTGATGTCCTCGCAGGGCGACCTGGCCCGACGGGGCGTCAGATTCCTGGCCTCCGGCAAGAGTTCGGCGAAGAACACCTCCAACCTCGGCAACGACGACTTCGTGTTCTTCCGCATGGAGGCCGGCGACAAGCCGATGGCGACCCGGTACGGGCCGACCACGCTCGTCTTCGACGCCAAGGTCCTGGAGGAGCGCGGCGGTTGGGTCTCGCTCCACGACCAGCTGCACCCGCTGGACCGGGACACGATGAACCAGTTGAAGTTCGGTGACGAGACCGTCCGCGGCGCGAAGTACGACGAGGGCTTCGACGAGGTGGGCAAGCGGGGCCGCTGGACCTACGAGTACCCCGGCGGCCGGACCCGGCAGGTCTCCTTCGAGCAGGAGGTCTTCCACGGCGCCCACGTGCAGGAGGCGCTCGCCCTGTCCGTGGTGCGCGAGGTCCATCTCATCGGCGGCGGCTTCAAGGACGACGTCCTCAGGCTGCTCGCCGACACCACGACCCCGGAGGAACTGGGCTCGGTCGTCTCCAAGCTGTACCGGCCCGAGGCCAAGTTCGGCTCCGGGCTGCCGATCAACCCGCACGGGAGCCACGTCACGAGCGAGTGGCCGTCGCCGCTGAAGGTCCATGACGCGGACGGTGACGGACGCTATCTCGCCGACGGCTCGGTCGATCCGGCCGCACGGGCCGCGGGCAAGGCCTTCGACGAGGCGTCCGACAAGGTGCGCCAGGCCGACAACGCCTTCAAGAGCGGCAACGCCAAGGCACAGCGCTACAACCTCAACAAGGCGCAGCCGCACGCCGAGCAGGCGGTCAAGCTGACCCAGGAGTTCCACGCGGCCTCCGTCGGCGAACGCAAGGCCATGGCGCAGACCCTGCTCGACCAGCGTGAGCAGCTCCTGAAGGACATCAACGGCCGCCTGGACGCGTTGAAGTCGCAGAACAGGCCCGAGACCGGCGGCGCGCAGCCCCGGCCGGGCAGGAACCAGGGCGCCGGGGCCTCCTCGTCGTCGGCCGTGGCGAACGGCCCCGACCTCAGTCCACTCCGGGGGACGGCCGAGGACGCGCTGGGGAAGGTGACGGGGGTCACCGACCAGATGAAGAAGATGGTCCGGGCGCTGGGCAACTCGGACGGCTTCCGGGCCCTGGAGAACTCCAGGGACGGCGTACACACCACGGCGGCCGTCGACCTGGGCAGGACCGGCTTCGACAAGGCGTACAAGCACCTGAACCGGGCGGGGCTGGTGGTGGGCGACGCCAAGGGTCTCCACTTCACCCCGGAGGGCCGTCGGCTGTTCCTGCCTCCGGGCTCCGAGACGAGGACCCCCGCACTCGCCGCCGACGGCCTCCCGTCCCACACTCCGGACACCCACTCCCCGGCACCGCACACCCTGGACACCAGCTCACCGGCACCGCACGACCTCAGCGGCCGTTCCGCCGCCCCGCACGACCTGAACACCAACTCCCCCGCCCCGCACGACCTGAACACCAACTCCCCCGCCCCGCACGACCTGAACACCAACTCCCCCGCCCCGCACGACCTGAACACCAGCTCACCGGCACCGCACGACCTGAACACCAGCTCACCGGCACCGCACGACCTCGACGCCACCTCCCATGTCCCGGGCCCGGCCCGCCGCACCCCCGACCCGGCACCGGCGCCGCATCCGCAGACCCCGCACGCCGGTGGCCAGGAGTTGCCGGGACGGGCGGAACGACTCACCCCGGCGCAGATCGAGGAGGCCTGGTTCCGGGACGGCCAACGCGTCGACGCGCTCTTCGGCCACGCCGACGACCCGCTGCGCCAGGCCCGCCGCGAGGCCTGGCGGGACCATGTCCAGGCGCGCTACGACCTGGGCAGGGCCGAGGACCTCCTGCCGCACAACGGCCACGCGGGCAACTCCAACGGCCCCACCGTCGCCGAGATCCGGGCCCGCCAGAACGTCGACGCCGCCGGCCGGCGGTACGAAGCCACCCACGGCCGGCTGGCCGACCTCGGTGTCGACCCGGTGCGGATGGAGGCCGACCTGGCGAACCTGCGTCAGCTCAGCCTCAAGGAGCGGCCCCGCGTGCTCGGCGGCACGTCGCTGCCCGCCGACTCCGCGACTCCCCCGCCCGTCCACTCCGCTCCGACGCCCCACAGTGAGACGGAGGCGGCCGCCCCGCTGACGCCTCCGCAACAGCTGGCCAAGTCCCTCGGCGAGCACACCGACGCCCAGCGCGGCGTGCAGCAGGCCGAGAGCAACCTCGCCAACGCCACCCCCAACCAGCGCCCGGCCGTGCAGGCCGCCCTGGACAAGGCGAACGACGAGGCGTCCCGGATCGCGGTCCGCCTGGACGAGGAGATGACGCAGGCGCTGACCGACGGCCGGCTCTCCCAGCGCGACCTCAACCTGCTGGTCGACCAGTTCGCCGGCGCCGGTGACATTACGCGGGCCCTGCGGTTCCAGGAGCACGCCCTCGACCTGGACGCCCGGGCCCGGCACACGCCCGAGGGCGCAGGCGCGGACCATTTCATCAGGACCGGCAAGGAGATCGAGCAGCAGTCGCTCGAACTGCGCGGGCTCACCCGGCGGCTGGAGAAACTGGTCGGGTCGGGCAAGAAGACCCCGCTGGAACTCCAGGGCCTCGCCCGGTCCCTCGACAAGGCGGCCCACGACCTCGACGCCTCCCTCAAGGGCTTCGTCAGGGACGCGGCCGAGCTGGGCGGTGTCTACACCCTCCGCAACGAGCACGCCCCCGTCTCCACCGTGGCCCACGAGCTCGCCAGGAAGGTCGACGACGCCGTCAAGGCGGCGGGGCCCGAGGACTCCATCGTCCTGAGGGGCTTCCACGGCACGGACTTCTCGATCTCCCGCCTCCAGCGCGACATGCCGGAGATCGCCCGCCACCTGCGCAGCAACAAGGCGTACGCGGAGGTGCACACCGGAAACCAGTGGAAGGCGGAACTGCCCGGCTCCCAGGAGCAATGGGAGAAGATCTTCCCCGAGTTCGAGGAATTCGAGAAGCTGTCGGACGCGCAGAAGACGCGTTTCGTGCACGAGTTGTCCGAACGCAACGTCACGCAGCTGCGCCAGGACGTCGACGAGCTGCTGAACAGCCTGCCGCCTGCGGAGCGCGCACAGTTCGAGAAGCTGCTGACGAGCCTGCAGGACCTGCCCTACCGCATCAAGCACGCGACTCCCGCCTACCACGCCATCGCCAACAGCGGTGTGATGTCCTCCCAGGGCGACCTGACCCGACGGGGCATCAGGTTCCTCGCGTCCGGCAAGAGTTCGGGTAAGAACACCTCCAACCTCGGCAACGACGACTTCGTGTTCTTCCGCATGGAGGCCGGCGACAAGCCGATGGCGACCCGGTACGGACCGACCACGCTCGTCTTCGACGCCAAGGTCCTGGAGGAGCGCGGCGGTTGGGTCTCGCTCCACGACCAGCTGCACCCGCTGGACCGCGAGACCATGCGTGACCTGAAGTCCGGCGACCAGACCGTCCGCAGCGCCGCGTACGACAAGGGCTTCGAGGAGATGGGCAAGCGGGCCCGCTGGACGTACGAGTACCCGGTCGGCGGTGGCTCCCGCACGGTCTCCTTCGACCAGGAGGTCTTCCACGGCGCGCACGTCCAGGAGGCGCTCGCCCTGTCCGTGGTGCGCGAGGTGCACCTGATCGGCGGCGGCTTCAAGGACGACGTCCTCAGGCTCGTCCAGGGTCCGGTCGACGTGGAGCAGATGGGCGCCGTCGTCTCCAAGCTGTACCGGCCCGAGGCCAAGTTCGGCTCCGGGCTGCCGATCAACCCGTTCTCCAGCCAGGTCGAGTCCCGGTGGCCGAAGCCGCTCGCGGTCCACGACATGGAGGGCGACGGACGCTATCTCGCCGACGGCACGGTCGACCCGGCCGCGCGGGCCGCGGGCAAGGCGTTCGACGAGGCGTCCGACAAGGTGCGCCAGGCCGACAACGCCGTCGTCGGCAACAACAGGAAGGCGCAGCGCTACAACCTCAACAAGGCGCAGCCCCTGGCCGAGCAGGCGGTCAAGCTGACGCAGGAGTTCCACGGCCTCGCCCAGGGCGCCCGCAAGGAGATGGCGAAGGGGCTGCTCGACGAGCGGACGAAACTCCTCGATGACATCAACGGTCGTATCGGCGACCTCAGGGGCCGGCCCGACACCGACGCGGTGAAGGCGCAGCCCGGTTCGTCCACGGGGACGGCTCAGGCCTCGTCGTCCAAGACGGTCAGGGTGCCGAAGCCCGCGGTCTCGACGGGGCCGGACGCGGCGCTGTTCAAGGAGCTCCCGCAGCATGTGGAGAAGGCGCTCGGCGACTCGGTTCCGGTCCTCACCGACGACATGCGGAAGATGGCCCGGGCACTCGCCAACTCGGACGGCACGCGTGCCCTGAGGGACTCCCGCAGGGAGGCCCAGACCCAGAAGGCGGTCGGTCTCGGGAAGGACGCCTTCGGATCGGCGTTCGAGGGTCTGAGGAGCGCCGGTCTGGTGCGGGGCGACAAGCTCGGCCTGCATCTGACCGACGACGGCCGGAAACTGCTGCTGCCTGCGAAGGCCGACACCGGGACCCTGGTGGCTCCGCCGTCCACGACGGCCGACGTCCACCTGCCCCCCGCCCACGCCGAGTCCTCGCTCACCCACACCCCGCCGGGCCCGGAGACCAAGCCGGCCCCGTCGGCCACGGACGGCACGTCACCGCACCCCCTCGACACCGGCTCCCCCACGCCCCACGCCCTCGACACCCACTCCCCGGCACCCCACGACCTGGACACCAAGTCCCCCGCACCCCACGCCCTCGACACCAAGTCCCCCGCCCCCCACCACGCCGACACGGACACGTCGTCCCCGGTGCCGAGCCGCACCGGCACGCAGGCGCCGGCGCCGATCCGTGTCGACTCCGAGACGGCCACGCCGCTGGTAAAGGAGGGCGACACCACCGTCTCGCACGCCACGGACCACGACGCCGTCACGCACCCGCTCGACGCGCAGAACCCGCCGCGCCACCTCTCCGACGCCACCGCGCCGCACCACACCGCCGAAACCGAGATGGAGGGCTTCCAGCCGCACCCCCTCGACACCGGCACGCCTCCGTCGTCACCGCTCGCGAAGGCGGACACGACGACGGCCCACCTCTCCGACACCGAGACGCGCACGCCCCACCTCACCGGCACCGACACCACCCCGCCCCACCCCGCCGAGACCGACACCACCGCGACGCACCTCGACGACGTCCACGCGGCCCCGCCCCGGCACGGCGGCGACGATCTCGTCCCGCCGCCTCCGAGGGACGGCGCGCGGCCCGGCGGCACCGCACTGGACGACATCCTCGGGCCGCCCCGGCGGACCGGCGACACCACCACGACGGCGGCGCCCGGCACCGCTCGCCCGGCCGCCACCGACCGCCTGGACCGGGACGCCTTCCGCCGCGACACCTATCGCGAGAACGGCATCCGCGCCCGCTCGCAGATCCGCTACGTCGACCGTGCTCTCGAGACGTTCCACCGCGTCCCCGCCGACCGGCTGGCGCAGCGCGCCCAGGCTCTCGACAACCTGGCCGACGCCGCCCGGAACTTCCTCAGGGACCGCCCCGACTCGGTTCGCCGCGCCGGCGTGCAGCGGCTGCTCGACCAGGTCCGGGCCGAGGCGAACGCCTATCGGCTGCTCGACGAATTCCGGCGCCTCGGCGGCGACGGGGACGGACTGGCCGGCCGCACCCGTGCCGCGCTCGCGGCCGGCGGCACGACCCCGGAGACCGGGACCCGGCTCCAGTCGATGCTCGACGGCATGGACGACTCCGCGCGGGCGCAGCGGCAGAACGACGCGCTGAGTCTGCTGGTCGGCACCCCGCCGCTCCGGAACACCGGTGACACCACCCTCGCCGCACCGCCCCGGCCCGACGGCGACACGACCCCGCCGGCACCCGTCCGGCCCGACGGCGACACCAGCCCCGCCGCACCGGCCACGCCGAACCACGGCAAGGCCCCGGCCGTACCCTCCCGGCGGCCCGGGCAGGTGCCGTGGGCCGAGGACTCGGCACGGTTCGACGAGCTCCTGGGCGGCGAGGGCCGGCCGTTCCACGAGGCCTGGGTCGAGCTGTCGTCCGCCCGGATCGAACTGAACCGCGTCGAGGACCTGCGGGCCGCTCCGGGCGGAGCCGGCGCCTCACGGGGTGTCAGCGAATTCGACGTGCAGCTCAACCACGAACTGATCTCCGCCCACGAACGGTTCCGCACCGCCTACACGAACCTCGAGGGCCTCGGTGTCCGTCCGACCGAGATCGAGGCCCGGATCACCGAGATCGAGAAGGCTGCCACCCGCCGCGGCGCGACGCTCGGCGCGGGCAGGTTCGACCCGCTGCCCGACACCGCCCCGCCCGCGGTCAACCGCATCGATCTCAACGACTCGGGTGTGAGCGGGCCGAACGGCCTGACCATCGAGCGGAGCGTCGGCCAGGACAACGCGGTGACGCTGCGCGTGCTCGACCAGCACTCGCACCCGGACCCCACGCGTACGGTCGTGGCCCGGCAGGACGGCGGTTTCGACGTCCGGCACACGCAGTCGGACACCGTCGACACCTACACCGCCAACGGTGACCGCACCGCCTACGACATGCCGCTGCTCGGGGCCGACGGCCGGCCCACGGGGCTGCGTCTGCACACGGACATCAACGGCCACGGCACCCGCCAGGCCCTGACGGTGAACGGCCCCGGAGCGGACCGGCTGACCGCCTTCCCGCTGCCCGGCGACGCGGCACGGATCACCCATCTCGACACCGGCGCCACCCGCCGGGTGGACTCCCTCGGCCTGCAACTCGACGAAGGCGTCCAGCTCACCGGCCGCGACGGCGTCCCCACCGGCGCCGACCGGGTGCGGGTCACCGACGACGGCGGCGTCCACGTCACCGATCTCGCGGGCGACCGGCTGGACCTGCGGGTGCAGGACCTGGGCGACGGCAACGGCATCCGGGTCACCGACGAGACCACCGGGGTGTCCGTACGCCACGACGGTCGGGGCCGCCTCCAGGAGACGGGCATCGCGCTGACCGATCCCCGGGGCACGCGCGGGCAGCGGTTCCTTGCCGACGACGGCACGGGCGGCTTCACCCTGACCGACGCGGCCGGCGCCCGGCAGACCCAGCCGGTCACCGTGCTTCCCGGCGGCGCCGGATTCCGGGTGACCGACGGAACGAGCGGCGCGACCAGCAGGTTCGCGGCCGACGGCAGCTACCGGGAGACCGGCCTCGCGCTGTTCGACCCGGCGGTGAACGCGCGCGGCGACCGGATCCTCGTACCGGACGGCGCGGGCGGTCACCGGCTCACCGACGCGGCGGGACAGCCGCTGCCGCAGCGGGTCGTCGCGGTCGGCGGCAACCGGCCGCGCACCATCGACGACGTCACCGGCGAATCCGTGCTCTACGACACCCAGGGCCGCCCGCTGAGCACCTCGACCGCGCTGGCCGACCCGGCGGGCGGTCCGCGCGGCACCCGGTTCGCCGAGCCCGACGGGGCCGGCGGTCACCGTCTCACCGACGCCGGCGGCGGCCGGCTGCCCGACACCGTCACCGCGCTGCCGAACGGCGGCGGTTTCCGTACCGTGCACGGCACCGGGCACCACAGTTTCGCCGCCAACGGGGACTTCACCGGCGACGGGCTGCGGCTGGCCGGACGGGACGGCCTGGCCGCCGGGCGGCTGGACCGGCCGCTCGGCGCGGCCCCGCGCTGGCTGGACGACGGCTTCGCCGCGGACCCGGCGCGCGCGGTCACCGTCGATCCGGCCGGCCGGATCGAGGTCGCCCTGCCCGGCGGCGGCCGGCAGGTCTTCGACGGCACGAGCGGCCGGTTCGTCGAGGAGACGGTCCCGCTGCCCGGCGGCGGCCATCGGACCACCCTGGCCGACGGCTCGTTCACCCGCCACGACGGCCACGGCACCGTCACGGCGAACGGCACGCCGCTGCCCGCGGGCCACGGCGGCCGTCTCCTCGTCGTGGAGCCGCCGACCGCCGTCCGCCCGGGAGGGACCTGGGTGGAGGACGGGGCGGGCGGCAGGCTCGCGCACTGGGACGCCGTCCGGAACCCCGACGGCACCGCCCGGATCTCGTTCGACGACCGGACCAGCCCGCGGCACGGCGAGTTCGTGGAACTGGCCGCGGACGGGACCCCGGTCCGGCAGGGCTTCAACGTGCTCGACGCCGGGGCGCGCACGAACTTCCGTTACGTCGTCGACCACACCGCGGGCACCTGGGAGCGGACCGCCCTGGACGGGACCCCGACCGCCGCCGGTGCCTTCCACCACGGCACCGTCGACCCCTCCGGCGCGGCGAACGGCCACATCCGGCTGCTCGGTTCGACGAGGACGCGGGTTCCGGTCTTCGAGCGGCGGGTGCTGCCCGGTGCCGCCGGCGACGCGGTGGACGCCTTCCGCCGCACCGACACGATCGCCTTCGCCCGCACCAACCCCCGTACCCACTGGGTGCGCTGGGACGAGACCGGCACCCCGGCCGGTACCGGCAGCCGGCACTACGACACGGCGGGCACCGGCTGGCGGGACACCGACCGCTGGGGCCGCACGGTGCGCGAGTACCGGGACGGGCTGCAGAAGTTCGACGGGCGGCCCGGGCACACCCTGGGCGTCCACAACGGCGACGGCGGCTGGACCTGGCACCGTTACGACGGCGCGGGCCGGCAGCTCGCCTCCGGTCCGCGGACCCGTGAGCACCTCGGCGCCGGCTGGACCGACCGCACGGCCGGCGGTGGGATCGCGCAGCGGCAGTGGGGCATGGCCGAGTGGCCCGAGCGGGCCGGCCAGTACCAGGAGCACGCGATGAACCCGGACGGCTCCCTGCGCGGTACCTGGGAACGGCACTCCCCGCACGGCAAGGAGGTCGGGAAGCACGAGGTGTTCGGCGACGGCTTCCTCACCACGGACCGCTGGCGCGAGCAGCGCCCGCCGACCCTGGTGCGCACCCGCTGGCTGACCGGCGCCGAGCACACCCGGCCGCCGTACGCGCACGTCCGGGGCGACGACACGTACCAGATGTTCACCTGGAGCAGGGAGGCGAACGACGGCGGCGTCACCGCCTCCGGGGTGCGCTACGTCGGCATGGACGGCAGCGCGCTGGACCTGGCGGCCGACGGGAGTTTCGCCCGGTTCAGCGGGAAGCTGCACGACGGCACGTCCCTGAAGGTCGGCGACCACGCCGGACGTCCCGGGCACGCCCCGGCGAACCCCGCCGACCAGCCCTGGCAGGCGGGTGCCGTCCGGGGCTACCGCGAGCAGCTCGCGGGCGACCCGGCGGGCCGGCTCTGGCGGGACGTCCACCAGGACGCCGGCGGTACCACCCACATCGCCCGCGAGGGGCTGCCGGGCGGGGTGGTCCGGGAGTACACCGGTCTGCCGGCGGACCGCCGCTGGGTGGAGCGGGACCCGCACGGCAACCTCGTCGGCCAGAGCCACGCCAAGCCGGACCGGCCGGGTCATGTGATCCAGGGTTCGGGCCGCGCCGACTCCGGCCGCTGGACCTGGCGTGAGCTGGACGCCGACGGCGGACAGGTCGCGACGGGCCGCCGGGAGCACTTCCGCGGTTCCACGGACTCCCGGCTGCCCTGGGACGACTCCTACCGGGACTTCGACGCGGGCGGTCAGCTGGTCCGCGAGCGCCGGATGCTCGACTCGGGCGGCTACGTGGACTCCTGGCGCGGTGCCGACGGCCGGTGGAGCGCCAACGCCTTCCGGCGTGACGGCACGGCCCTGGACCCGGCCCTGGCGAACCAGACCCGCCGCTGGTGGCACGGCGGCGCCTGGCACGACCAGTGGGCGCCCGGCTCCCGGCACTTCCGCGACCAGCTGCCCGGCGCCGGGCAGGGTGCCGCGCCCACCGTGCTGCGCGAGACCCCGCTGCACAACGGCGGTCCGGTGCGGGTGCGGACGTACGACACCGCGGCGGACACGCCGGGTTCGGTGTGGAAGGAGTACGACCACGGCGCTGTGGTCCGAGAGCGGAAGGCGGAGGGCAACGGGTTCCTGGAGACCGACGCCTGGCGCGGCCAGTGGAACCGATACAGCGACCGGGGCGAGCTGATCGCCCGGCGCACCGACAACGGGCTGGTCTTCGAACGGGACAGCTTCGGCCGGATGCGGCTGACCGGTAACGAGTACGACTTCCGGGGCCCGCTCACCGAGATCCGCGGCTGGGGCCGTACCACCCGTGAGGCGCAGCGCATGCCGTGGTCGGGCACGGTCCTGCCGAACGGCGACGCGGCGCTGCGCGAGGCCCGTTACGAGCCGTACTGGCGGAGCGTGGCGAAGAAGGCGGCGCTGGAGTTCGGGCAGGAGTTCATCCTGGAGTTCGGTGCCAACCTCGCCGTCAACGGGATCGTGGCCGCCGTCCAGCACAAGCAGTTCACGGGCAAGGACGCGCTCAAGTCGTTCGCGAACGCGGCGGTCGGCGCGACCATCAAGACCGGTCTGACCACCGCGGTGCACGAGAACCGGGCATTCGGGTTCGAGAAGCTCGGCTCGCTCAAGGCCGGCGTCGCCAACATCGACGGCGGCAAGCCGTGGACCCGGCGTCCGATGAACCACGACAAGACCTGGGTCAACGAGTGGGCGGGCAACGAGACGCCGACGCGCTGGCGGGGCGGCACCTACGACTTCTCGTTCGGTGTGCTCAGCAGCGCGCTGTCCGGCTGGGTCAACGGCAGCATGAACGCGGCCGTGTGGGGTGTGACCAACGCCGACGGGCAGACGGTGAAGCTGCACGGCGGGGACGCGGTCTGGGAGGGCGGGATCAACGCCGCCGCCTCGGTCACCACGGCCGCCACCACCGGCCTGGTCAAGAACGTGTTCGTGATGAGCGCGGGCGGCCGGCTCTTCCACCGCCAGGGATTCGCCGACTTCTGGATCCAGCTACCCTTCAAGATCTTCGAGAAGTCGATCCAGTCGCTGTACCTGACCAGTGCCTATCGTGCGAGCATCAATCCCACCTATTACCAGGCACCATGATCGGACCGGCGACGGTCACCGAGGACACTGAGGAACGTAGATGACCACCCGTCACACCGTGGCGCCCAAGGGTCAGGGCGGCCGGGGCGCGTACCGGACCATCGGCGAGGCCATACGCGCCGCCTCGCCCGGCGACCTGGTGGTGATCGCCCCGGGCACCTGGACCGAGCACCTGGTCCTGGACCGGGCGGTCGTGCTCACGGCGGAGCACGGCCGGGGCAGTGTGGTGATCGCGCCGCCGCCCGGTGACGCGCCCGCGGTGACCGTGGACGGCCCGGACTGCGCGCTGCACAACATCACCGTGTGGGGCTCCGACGCGGGCCTGCCCGCGGTGAGCGTGTCGTCCGGGGCCGGTCTGGTCCTGGAGGAGTGCTCGGTGGAGGGCGGCCGGGTGCAGGCGAAGGGCCCGGAGGACGAGGAGGGCGGTACGACGGCGCTGGTGCTGCGCCGCTGCCGTCTGGAGGGCGCCCGGCTGGCCGGTCTGCATCTGGCGGGCGGGGTCCGGGCCCGGGTGGAGGACACCGCGGTCACCGGCGTGGACGGCACCGGTGTGGTGCTGTCCGGGACCGCGAGCCTGGACGCCGTACGGCTGCGGCTGGAGCGCACCACCGGGTCCGGGGTGCGGCTGCGCGGCCGGTCCCGGCTGCGGCTGACCGACTCGGTGCTGGCGGGCAGCGGCCGGGCGGGGCTGCTCCTGGAGGACGCCACCGAGGCCACCGCCGGGGAGTCCCGCATCGAGACGCCCGGGGCGGCGGGGGTGCATCTGACCGGGTCGGCGCGGGCCGAGCTGACCGACTGCCGGATCCGCGGGGCGGCCGCCAGCGGACTGGTGGTCCAGGAGACCGCCCGGCTCAGCGCGTCCGGCTGTTCGGTGGCCGACGCGGGCGCCAACGGTCTGCTGGTGACGGGCGCGGGCGAGGCGGACCTGGCGGACTGCCGGATCGACCGCAGCGCCTTCAGCGCGGTCCATCTGGCCGGTACGGCCGTCGGTCGGCTCGCCGACTGCCGGGTGCGCGGCGGCTCCGAGCACGGGGTGCACGCCACCGGCGAGGCCCGGATCGAGCTGACCGACTGCGGGATCGCGGATGTCGCGATGACCGGGGTGAGCGTCCTGGAGCGGGCGGTGGCCACCCTCACCGGCTGCCGGGTCGCCGGGTCCGGCGCCGGGATCGGGATCGGCTCGCCGACCGGGAGCACGGTCGCCGACTCCACGGTGACCGGCACGAAGGAGATCGGCGTCCAGGTGGCCAAGGGCGCCACCGCCTCCCTCGCCGGGATCAGGATCAGCGGCGCCGGGGCGGCCGGCCTGGTGGTCGACGAGGGCGCCGAGGCGACGGTGAACGGGGGCTGGGTCGAGAACTGCGCGGGCTCCGGTGCCGTCGTGTGGACCGGCGCCAGGCCCGAGATGAGCGGGCTGCGCATCGACCGGCCGGGCAAGAACGGGGTGTTCCTCGCGGAGGGCGCGGGCGGCACCTTCACCGGGCTGGACGTCACCCGGGCCGGCTTCCCCGCCCTGCACGTCGCCGCGGGCGCCGATCCGGTGTTCCGGCACTGCCGGATCCGGGACTGCGCGGAGGCGCTGGGCACCGACGAGGGCGCCAAGCCGGTCCTGGAGGACTGCACGGCCGACGGCACCCCGCTGACCTTCGGCACCCCGGCGGCGGCCCCGGCGAACGGCTCCCCCGGGACGGCGTCGTCCCCGAGGACCGCGAAGTCCGCGGACGCCGGGGAGGAGCCGGAGGAGGAGAACCTGGAGGACCTGCTCGGCGAACTCCACGAACTGGTCGGCCTGGACCGGGTCAAGCAGGACGTCGGTTCGCTGGTCAAGCTCATGCAGACGGTCCGGCGCCGCGAGGAGGCCGGGCTGCCCGCCCCGCCGCTCAGCCGCCACCTGGTGTTCGCGGGCAACCCCGGCACCGGCAAGACCACCGTGGCCCGCCTCTACGGCCGGCTCCTGAAGGCCCTCGGACTGCTGCGCCGGGGCCACCTGGTGGAGGTCGACCGTACGGCGCTGGTCGGCGAGTACGTGGGTCACACCGGTCCGAAGACCACCGCGGCCTTCAACCGGGCGCTGGGCGGTGTGCTCTTCATCGACGAGGCCTACTCGCTGGCCCCGGCGCTGGCGGGGAACGACTTCGGCACCGAGGCCGTGGCGACCCTGGTGAAGCTGATGGAGGACCACCGCGACGACGTCGTGGTCATCGCCGCCGGCTACCCCGGTGACATGCACCGCTTCATCGGCTCCAACCCGGGCCTCGCCTCCCGTTTCGGCCGCACGCTCCTGTTCGAGGACTACGAGTCGGCGGAGCTGGTCTCGATCGTGGAGTTCCAGGCCGGTCAGCACCGCTACGAGCTGACGGCCCCGGCCCGCACCGAACTCCTCGCCCTGTTCGACGCGATGCCCCGCGGTGAGGGCTTCGGCAACGGCCGCTCCGCCCGCCAGATCTTCCAGGAGATGACCGAGCGGCAGGCGCAGCGGGTGGCCGAGCTGTCCGCCCCGACGTCGGAGCAGCTGATCAGCCTGGAGGCGCAGGACCTGCCGCACCCGGCGGCGCGTTGACGGCGCCGCCGGGTCACTCGGGCCAGGCGGAGCCCTTGATCACCTCGACGAAGTCGCCGCGGCGGAATCCGGGGACGTAGTGCGCGAGGACGTCCGCCTTGACGTTGCCGAAGGTGGTGTCGGGGCGGTCCTTGATGCCCTCGGTGAAGGCGGCGAGGATCTGGTTCTTGAAGTCCGGGCGCGGGTGCGCGGCGACCACCGCGGCCCGCTCCTCGTCGCTGACCTCGTGGTAGCCGATGCCCAGGACGTCCAGCTCGACACCCCGGGTGACCAGGGCGATCTCGGGTGCCATGTGCAGCGGGATCTCGGGGGTGGTGTGCAGGGCGATGGCCGTCCAGACCCGGTCGGCGGGTTCGCCGGTGATGCCGTGGGCGCTCAGGAAGCGTCGGGCCTCGTCCGCGCCGTCGATCTCGAAGCGCTGGTCGGTGCGGCGCAGGCTCTTGGTCAGCCCCAGGTCGTGGAACATCGCCCCCACGTACAGCAGCTCGGGGTCGAAGGCCAGCCCCAGGGCGTGGCCGCGCAGCGAGCCCCACAGGTAGACCCGCCGGGAGTGGTCGAACACCAGCGGTACGGCGACGTCGCGCACCATCTCGGTGGCCTCCCGGACCAGGGCGGTGTCCGGGATCCGTACGCCTGCGATCTCTTCGCTCATCGTTCTCTGCCTCCATACCGGATCGGTGGTGTGCGTCCAGGATTCTTCGGTGGGCGTAGGCTGGGCCATGTCTCTGCTGCCAGGAAAACCACGGATCGGGACATGGCACATCGGGTGGGCTTCGTCGTCTTCGACGGGGTGACGATGCTGGACGTCAGCGGCCCCTGCGAGGTGCTGCACCAGGCGGGCCGGCACTCGAGCCCCTACGAGCTGGTGCTGGTCTCGCCGAAGGGCGGGACGGTCGCCACGTCCGCCGGACCGGCTCTGGCCGGCACGGTCCGGGCGGCCGACGCCGGCCCGGTCGACACGGTCCTGGTCGCGGGCGGCGACCGGCTGGCCGAGCGGCCGATCGAGGACGAGCTGCTGGCCACGGCGCGCCGGCTCGCGGAGGGAGCGCGCCGCGTCGCCTCGGTGTGCACGGGTGCGTTCCTGCTGGGCGAGGCGGGTCTGCTCGACGGCCGCCGGGCGACGACCCACTGGCGGCACGCGGCCGCGTTCGCCGGCCGCTATCCCCGGGTGCGGGTCGAACCGGACGCCATCCACGTCCGTGACGGCCGGTTCGTCACCTCGGCGGGCATCAGCGCGGGCATCGACCTGGCGCTCGCCCTGGTGGAGGACGACCACGGCGCCGGCGTGGCCCGGGACATCGCCCGCGAGCTGGTCGTCTTCATGCAGCGCCCGGGCGGGCAGTCCCAGTTCTCGACGGCCATCAGCACCCCGCCGGCCCGCAGCGACCTGCTCCGCGCGCTGATCGCGTCCGTGCTCGCGGATCCGACCGCTGACCACAGCCTGCCCGCCCTGGCCGCGTCGGCCGCCGTCAGCCCGCGCCATCTCGTCCGGCTGTTCCGCGCCGAGCTGGGCACCACTCCCGCCCGCTGGGTGGAGCGGGTGCGTCTGGACCGCGCCCAGCAGCTGCTCCTGGACGGCCACAGCGTCACCTCGGCGGCGCGGTACAGCGGTCTGGGCAGCGACGAGACCCTGCGCCGTGCCTTCGCACGCCGTCTGGGGACCACCCCGTCGCACTACCGCACCCGTTTCGCCACCACCCGCGGCGGCCCGGAGTAGGCACCGCCGGGGGCACGGTCACAGCTGGAGCCGCAGGTGGCGGGGGCCGCGCAGCATGGCGTTCTGACGGTAGGGAGGCGGGTCCTGGACCAGGCTCGCGGTGCCGAGCAGCGGGAGCAGCGCGGTGAGCGCGGTCTGGGCCTCGATGCGGGCGAGCGGTCCGCCGTAGCAGAGGTGGACGCCGTTGCCGAAACCGAGGTGTTCGTTGTCGGGGCGGACGGGATCGAACCGGTCGGGATCCTCGAACCTCCGGGGGTCGCGGTTGCCCGAGGCCAGCACGAGGACGACGGAGGTCCCCCGGGGAAGGGTGGTGTCGCCGACGGTGACGTCGGCGAGCGGGATGCGCTCGCGCATGTGCACCGGGGGTTCGTAGCGCAGGAGTTCCTCGACCGTCCGGGGCATCAGGCCGGGGTCGCGGCGGAGCCGGTCCAGGTGTTCGGGTCCGCGCAGGAAGGTGAGCACTCCGTTGGTGATGAGGTTGACCGTCGTCTCGTGTCCCGCGATGAGCAACAGCACGGCGGTCTCGGCGAGTTCCTCCCGGCTGAGCCGCAGCTCCGGGTCCGGTTCGTTCACCAGGGCGGAGAGCAGGTCGTCGCCCGGGTCGCCCCTGCGCTGTTCGGCGAGGTGCACGAGATACCCGCCCAGCTCGGTCCTGGCCCGCTCGCCCGCCTCGTGCTCGGCGGCGGAGTTCTCGTCCTCGGGGGTGAGGTCGGCGGACGCGACCAGCGCGTCGGACCAGGCCCTGAAGAGCGGCTCGTCCTCGCGGGGCACGCCGAGCAGCCGGCAGATCACGGTGACGGGCAGCGGGTAGGCGAAGTCGTCGACGATGTCGATCCGGCCGCCCGCTTCGAGGGGTGCCAGCAGCTCCGCGGTGATCCGGTCGACCTCGTCGCGCATGGCGTCGACGTGACCGGGGCTGTGCGGCGGTCCGAAGGGCCGCATGGCCAGCGTGCGCAGCCTGTGGTGTTCGGGGTCGTCGAGCCGCAGGAACGGCGGTTTGCGGGTCTCCTGTCCGCGGGTGCGCGGGTCGGCGCTCATCCGCGGGTCGTGGAGCAGGGCGGCGATGTCGTGGTAGCCGCCGACCAGGTAGGTGCCGTCCTCCTGCCGCACCGCGGGGCCGGTCTCCCGGAGTTCGGCGTAGAGCGGGTAGGGGTCGGGACGGCTGGCGTAGTCGGTGATCCGTGCCAGCAGGGTCTCGGAGTCCATGGTGGCTCCTCGTGATGGGAGTCGTGGACGGAGGCGGGTCAGCGCGTCGGCTGCACCACGGCCAGCCGACGGTCGGGCAGGTATCCGGTGAGGGCGACGGTGGGGCCGTGCGAGAGCACGGAGGGATCCGGGACGTCGGACGGGACCGGGACGTCGGCCGCGAGCGCGCGGTCCGCCGCGCCGGGCGGGGGCGGGAACGGGGCGGCCGTCTCGATCATGTGCCGGTAGTAGTCGAGGGACTTGGCCATGTCGACGGTGACGGCGGCGGTGACCCGCCCCTGGTAGCCGTAGACCATGGCCAGGCGGCGCGATTCGAGCGATCCCTGGGCGATGACCACGTGGTCGGAGTAGGTCGGCACGCCCACCGACTTGATGTTGAGCCCGAACTGGGTCGACCAGAACGTCGGGATGGACAGGTGGGGGCGTTGCAGCGGACCCGGGTTGACCATGTTGTGGGCCGCGACCGCGGCCTGTTCGACCGCGTTGCCCCAGTGTTCCAGGGAGAGCAGCTGGTAGCCGAAGAGCGGGTGCGGGAACCGGGAGACGTCACCGGCCACGAAGACGTCGTCGGTCACGATGCCGTACATGGTGAAGGCGCGGCAGCCGGCGTCGCAGGTCACCCCGCGCGGTCCAGCCGCCAGCCCGGAGTCGGCCAGCCACTCGACGTTGCGGACCGCGCCGAGCGCCACCACGCAGACGTCGGCGTCGACGCGGCTGCCGTCGGACAGTTGGGCGCCGATGAAGCAGCCCTTGCTGTCCCCGAGCAGGGAGGTGACCGTCACTCCGGTGCGCAGGTCGACGCCGTGGTTGCGGTGCATGACGGCCGCGAGCTTGGACAGGGTGCCGCCCAGGGCGCCCACCAGGGGCGCGGGGCCGCGTTCGGCGACCGTGACGGCCAGTCCGCGCTCGCGGCAGGCGGAGGCGATCTCGGAGCCGGTGAAGCCGCCCCCGATGACGAGCACCCGTTCCGGTCCGGCGGCCAGCCGCGCGGCCAGTCCCCCGGCGTCCTCGCTGGTACGGAGTGTGAAGACGCCGTCCAGGGCGCCTTCGTCGGGGTCGGGCCAGGGGCGGGCGCGGGTGCCGGTGGCGATCAGCAGCCGGTCGTACGGGATCGGCTCGCCGTTCTCCAGCACCACCTGCTTCGCGAGCAGGTCCACACCGCGGGCGCCCTGCCCGAGCCGCCATTCGGCGTCCGGGTCGCGGCGCATCGGAAGTCCGGTGGTCGCCGCCGTCGCCTGCCCGAGCAGTACCTGCTTGGACAGCGGCGGCCGGTCGTAGGGCGGGTGGGGTTCGTCGCCGATCACGGTCACCGAGCCGGTGAAACCCTCGTCGCGCAGGCCTTCGGCGGCCCGCAGACCCGCGAGCGACGCGCCGACAATGACGATCCGGCCGTCCTTGAGATCATCGCGCACCGCGGCTCACCTCCTCCCCGAGAAGGATCGCCTGTACCGGGCACGCGGCCACGGCCTGGCGAGTCCGCTCCACCTGGTCGTCGGGGACGGCGGTGGCGTACAGCAGCCCCTCGTCCCCGTGCAGCTCGAAAACCTGCGGTGCGAGGAAGACGCACTGTGCGTAGCCCTGGCAGCGTGTGAGGTCCACAACGACCTGCATCCCCACCACTCCCTCCGTTGGGGCACCCCCTGGTTTCCCTCCCCTCTCGTCCAGCATGGAGCCAGACCCGGACTCCCGCACGCCACGCCGTTCGGGTGACGCGCGAGGCGAGGCGGCCGGGAGGACGGGGGCTCAGCTCTCGTCCTCGTCGCTCTCCTCGTCCTCCTCCTCTTCGTCCTCTTCGTCCTCGTCGTCCTCGTCCTCCTCGCCCGC
This sequence comes from Streptomyces sp. NPDC001068, assembly GCF_042897315.1. Taxonomy (NCBI): domain Bacteria; kingdom Bacillati; phylum Actinomycetota; class Actinomycetes; order Kitasatosporales; family Streptomycetaceae; genus Streptomyces; species Streptomyces sp. NPDC001068. The sequence continues at coordinate 589,976 of NZ_JBIAYD010000002.1, forward strand.
GTCCTGCTCGTCCTCGTACTCGGCCTCCGCCTCGGGGTATTCGCCCTCCGGGGCCTCCTCCCCTTCTTCTTCGTCCTCCTCGGCGGTTCCCTCCTCCGGCTCCTCGTCCTCGTACTCCGCCTCCTCTTCCTCCATCGCCTCCTCGTGCGTACGCACCACCTCGCCGTCGCGGATCTCACCGCGCCAGCCGTCGGCGGACTCGTCGGAGAGGGTGACGTACCGCTGGAAGTGCTTGGCGTCGAGACGCAGCCGGCGTCCCTGGGCACGCCACAGGTTGCCGGTCTTCTCGAAGAAGCCCGAGGGGTAGTACTCGACGACGAGCACGATGTGGGTGAGGGTGGGCGTCACCTCGTGGAAGCTCACGCATCCCCGGGTGCTGCCCTTGGCGCCGTCCGAGGTCCACATGATGCGCTCGTCCGGGATCTGCTCCTGGACGGTGGCCTTCCAGGAACGTGTGGACGGGCCGACCTTCACCTTCCAGTCGCTGCCGGTGTCGTCCCCCTGGGACACGCTGCGTACGCCCTTCGTGAAGGAGCTGAACTTCTCGAAGCGGGTCCAGTGGTCGTAGGCGACCCGGACGGGAACACCCACGTCCAGGTGCTCGATGATGGTCGTCACCTTGGAGGTTCCGGACTTGCGGCCCTTGCCGCCGCCGAACAGACCGGACAGCTTCTCGGTCGCGCTGTCCTTGATGCTCTTCGCCTTCTCGCCGATCAGGGCTTTGACGGGGTTGTCCCCCTGGAGGACACGGGCACCGACCTTCGGCAGGACACCGCCGTTGTCGACCACGTCCATCAACTGGCCGGTCAGATCCTCCACTTTGCCGCCCGCGACGTCCGCGAGGTGCTCCATCTGCGCACCGAGGTAGTCGACGAACTCCTCGCGCAACCGGTCCAGGCCGGAGGATTCGTCCCGGTCGGTCTGCTGTGCCGTCCTCGCCATGGCCTACCTCCGTCGCGCTGACGCCTTCTTGGCCGTCGTCTTCTGCGGGACGGTCTTCTTGGCCGCGGACTTCTTCGCAGGAGCCGGGGTCCGCTTCGCCGCGGTCTTCCTGGCCGGCGCGGCCTTCTTCCTGGCGGGTGCGGCCGTCTTCTTGGCCGCGGACTTCTTCGCAGGAGCCGGGGTCCGCTTCGCCGCGGTCCTGCCGGCCGGCGCCGACTTCTTGGCGGCCGTCTTCCTGGCGGGCTGCGCCTTCTTGGCGGGGGCCGATGTCCTGCGCGGCGCGGAGCGGCGCTCCGACGAGCGGCGGCGGGGCGGTTCCTCCTCGGTCTCCTCCTTGCCGCCGTGGCCGTGTCCGCGACGGCCCAGCCTGAACCTCCTGGCCCTGGGCTGCTCCTCTTCCTCCTCTTCCTCCTCCAACTCCGCGTCCTCCGGCTCCTCTTCGTCCTCCTCCCCGGCGCCTTCGTCCTCGTACTCCTCGTCCTCTCCCTCTTCTTCTTCCTCCTCTTCCTCCTCCGGCTCGTACTCCTCCTCGTACTCCTCCTCTTCCTCGTCCTCTCCCTCCTGCCGGTCCCCCTTCTCGCTTCCGACGCGTGCGGTCCGCTCGTGCAAGGCGTCCGCCAGGTCGGCGAGTTTGCGGTCCGCGGCCGCGACGAGGGCCTTGCGTCCGGCGTCCTTGAACTCCCCGCGCACCTGCTCGTTGAGGTCCGCGACCTGGGGTATCTCCTGAAGCCTGCGCAGTCCCTCGGTGAGAAGTTGCTGGGGTTCCAGGCCGAAGCGGCGGCCCGCGACATAGGTGGCCAGACCGAAGGCGAGCCTTCCCTTCTTGGCGCGGCCGAGGACGTAACCACCGGCGACTGCGGCAGCGAGAGCGATTTTCGTCGAATCGTTCATCGATCATTCCCTCCGGCGAGCCGCGGTACGGCCGCGCGGCGGCGCGCGGCCGCCACCGGCCCGTCGCAGCACACTTTCAAGGCGTATATGGTGAAATGGTACGTTTTGTGATGGCAGAGTGCCGCTCCAGCGACGGAGTTGGGAACATGCCCGCGTCTGACAAGAACGGCACGGGGAGTGGCAGGCGCCGCTCCCGCGGTGACGACATCGCACGTCAAGCCGACAGTGGTGGCACCCGGAAGCCCGCCGCGCACTCGGCGGCCTGGGCCATGCGGTCCGCCGCGGGGCAGCTGGAGGAACTCCTCGGGCGGACCCCGGAGTCGGTATCGGCGATCAGACCGACCGAGGAGGGATGGGAAGCCGATGTCGAGGTACTCGAACTGGAGCGAGTCCCCGAGACCACCAGCGTCCTCGGGACGTACCACGTGACGCTGAGTGCGAGAGGTGAACTGCTGGCGTACGAACGGACCCGCCGCTACACCCGCGGGCAGATCGACAGACGCCGCTGACACGCACCAGGGGGTGGTGAAGGGAGGCACCCATGACTGTGGTGCCACAGGGCGGAGGCGGTGCCTCGCGCGGCAGCACGAGCAGTCTGTACGACGTCCTGGATCTGATTCTCGACCGCGGACTCGTCATCGACGTCTTCGTCCGTGTGTCGCTCGTCGGCATCGAAATCCTCAAGATCGACGTCCGCATCGTCGTCGCCAGCGTCGACACCTACCTGCGGTTCGCCGAGGCGTGCAACCGCCTGGATCTCGAAGCGGGCAGCAAACAGCCCACCCAGCTCACCGATCTGGTCGGCGAGATGACCGAGGGCGGCGCGCGGGGAAAGTCCAAGGGGGCCCTGACCGGCGCGGTCGAGGCCGTCAAGGACACCCTGACCGGTGACCGCGGTGACGAGGACGAGGCGGACGACGAGGAGTACGAGGACGACGAGGAGCCCGTGTACGAGGAGGAGCCCCGGCAGCGGCGGCGCCGTCCGGTCGGCTCGTCGTCACGGCGGCGGAGGGAGTGACCATGGCCGTCTACGTGTACTCCATCACCTCGGAGGACCATCCGACGAGACTGGAGGGCGTCCACGGCGTCGGCGACCCGCCCGCCACGCTGCGCACGGTGACGGCCGGGGGGCTGTGCGCGGTCGTCAGCGACATGCCCGAGGACCTGCGTGCCCGGCGGCGCGACGTGCTGGCCCACCAAGATGTACAGGAGCGGCTGATGGCCGACGGATCCGTGCTGCCGCTGCGGTTCGGCATGACGACGGACGACGACGGCGCGGTGCGCACGGTCCTGGAGAACAGGGCGGCCGAGTACCGGGAACGGCTGCGCGCGCTGGACGGCACCACCGAGTACAACCTGAAGTGCTCCTGGGAGGAGGAGGCCCTGCTGCGCCGGATCCTGCTCGAGTCCGACGAGGCCCGCGAACTCAACACCGCCATCCGGGCCGGCTCCGGCACCCCGGAGATGTCGCTGGCGCTCGGCGAACTGGTCTCGCAGGAAGCCGGGGCGCGCCAGGACGCGCTCGCCCAGGGCATCGTCGAGGCACTGCACCCGTATGTGCGCGACGAGAGCCGCGCCACCCCCGGCGGTGAGGACTTCCTCAGCGTCTCCTTCCTGGTCCCGACGGACAAGGAGGAGATGTTCCTGGCCACGGGGATCAGTCTGGCCAACCAGCTGGGCGAGGACTGCGAGCTCCGGCTGCGCGGACCGCTGCCCCCGTACAGCTTCGTGTGAGAGGCACCGCTCATGGGCTTGCTGACTCAGCTCCTGACCCTTCCGCTCGCGCCGGTGCGCGGTGTGGGCTGGGTCGTCGACCGGGTGGTCGAGGCCGCCGAGCGGGAGTACTACGACCCCGAACCCGTCGAGCGTGAACTGGCCGCGCTGGAGAGAGAACTGCTGGCGGGCCGCATCGACCAGGCGGAATTCGACGAGCGCGAGGACCGGCTCCTGGACCGTCTGGAGGAGATCGCGGCCTACCGACGCGGCGACCTGGCCCGCTGAGCTGGAAACGAGGTGCTTGTGGTGTCGGAACCCTCTGCCGACCGTCTGAGTACGTACCCCTCCCGGGCGACGGCGCCGTACGCCTACGCACAGGGCTCCTCCGCGAACCTCGCCGACATCCTGGAGCGCGTGCTGGACAAGGGCATCGTCATCGCGGGGGACATCCGGATCAACCTCCTCGACATCGAACTGCTCACCGTCAAACTCCGGCTCGTGGTCGCCTCCGTCGACAAGGCCCGGGAGATGGGGATCGACTGGTGGGAACATGATCCGTCGCTCTCCTCACGGGCCGGCGAGCGGGGCCTGGCCGACGAGAACAGAAGGCTCCGGGCGGAGATCGAGGCGCTGCGGGACGAGCGGGCCCTGTCCGCCGGCGGCACGGCTGACGCCGAGGAGCCGCGGCCGGACGGCGGACGGCGGCGTGCGTCGCGGCCCGCCGCGCCGCGACGCGCGAAGAGGGTGGCCGATGAGTGAGTCGGTCACCTACGCGTACGCCGTGCTGTGCCCCGCGCAGGATCTCGGCGCCGTCCTGCGCGGTGTGGACGGTGTGGCGGGGGCGCCCGTCCGCCTGGTGCCGGGGGGTTCCGGGACCGCACCGGCGGCCGCCGTCGGTTCGGTGCCCGCCGAGGACTTCCGGGAGGACGCGCTGCGCCGGCACCTGGAGGACCTCGACTGGCTGGAGGCCGTCGCCCGCGCCCACCACTCGGTGATCGAGGCGCTGGCGGCCCGCACCACCGTGCTGCCGCTGCGGCTCGCCACGGTGTACCTGGACGACGGGCGGGTGGCGGCGATGCTGCGGGAGGAGGCGGACGCGTTCGCGCACGCCCTGCGGCGGCTGGCGGGACATCTCGAATGGGGCGTGAAGATCTACGTCGAACCGCCGCCGGACACCCGGACCTCCGACGCGGCGGTGGACGCCCCGGCCGAGGGGCTCGGTCCTGGCCGGGCCTACCTGCGCGCCCGCCGGTCCCAGCGGCACACGCGCGACGCGTCCTACCAGGCCGCCCGGCAGGCCGCCGAACGCGTCGAGGCGATCGGCCGGGCCATGGCGGCCGACCACGCCCGGCACCGGGTCCAGCAGGGCGAACTCGCCGTCGGCACCGGGGAGAACGTGGTCAACGACGCCTACCTGCTCGCCCGTGACTCGGCGGCGGACTTCCGTACCCGGATCGTCGACGCCGTCCGGGACCTGCCCGGGGTGCGGATCGACGTCACCGGGCCCTGGGCACCGTACTCGTTCGCCGCCCTGCCCGGCGCCCAGCCTCCCGTGACGGACCGGGCGCCGTGAACGGCGTGGCGCGGCCGGCCGGTGCCGAGCCGCTGGCGCAGCGCCAGGTGGCCCTCGTCGACCTGCTCGACCGCCTGCTCAGCGGGGGCGTCGTCGTCACCGGCGACCTGGTGCTGTCCATCGCCGACATCGACCTGGTCCGCATCTCGCTGCGGGCTCTGATCGTCTCCGTGAGCTCCCGGGACCCGTCACCGTGGGCGGCACCGGCGCGCGCCGAGGACGCGCCGTGACGGGCCCGGCCGGTGCCCGGCGCCCCGGACCGCCGGACCGTCTGACCGAGGTCGCCGACGCGGCCGCCCGGGCCTTCCGGCTGCTGCCCGCCGTACCGGAGGACGTCGCGCCCGCCCGGCACTCGGGGCCGCCGCAGGCCGTCCGCCGCATCCGCACCGACCCGGACACCGTGGAGCGCGACCTCGTCAGGCTCGTCCTCACCCTGGTCGAACTGCTGCGGCAGCTCATGGAGCGCCAGGCGCTGCACCGGGTGGACCGGGGGGACCTCACCGAGGAGCAGGAGGAGCGGCTCGGCTCCACTCTCATGATCCTGCACGACCGCATGGAGGACCTGTGCGCCGAGCACGGCCTGACCATGGAGGACCTCAACCTGGACCTCGGCCCGCTGGGGACGCTGCTGCCGCCCCCCGACGCCGGGCGGCGGACCTGACCGCCGTGCCGTTTGACCCTCCGAGACTGGGTACTCGCAGTGGTGCACGGATTTCCAATGGGCTAGGACGGTGATCGACGATGGCCGGAGGGCAGAAGGCCAAGGGCAAGATGGAGGAAGCCACCGGGAAGGCCAAGGAGACACTCGGCCACGCCGTGGGCAACGAGCGGATGACGGCCGAGGGGCAGGCCAAGAAATCCAAGGGTGCGGCCCGTCAGGCCAAGGAGAAGACCAAGGACGTCTTCAAGCACTGACGAAGCGGTGCGCCACGGAGCGGGATCCCGGCCGAGGGGTCCCGCTCCTTCGCGCCCACGCGGGCTCCCGCACGCGGCCGGGGGGCCGCCGGCGGCTACCGGAATTCCAGCAGGAAGCTCAGCCCGTTCCGCTTGAGCTTCGAGCGGTTGTTCGCGTAGGAGAGTGCTTCCTTCAAGGAGACGACTCCCAGGCTGGCCGGCAGGATCCATTCGACCGGCATGCCCGTGAAGACGCTCACCAGCAGTGGCAGCGGAGCGGTGGTGGTGGCCTTCTCGATCATGACGAGGCCGAGACCGCGTCTGAGGTCACGCAGTCTCTCCTCCAGATCGTTCAGCGCGGGACGCACCTTGGTGTCGATGTATCTCGTCAGGTGCCGCTCGAACTCGGGGTCCCAGGGGTTCGTCTCGATCTCGGAGGCCATCTTGAGCACCTCCTGCCGGAACGGCACCAGCTGGTCCCCGCACTTCTCCCGCAGCTGGTGGACGCGGTCCGGGGTGAGGTTCTCGATGCGCGGCAGGCTCAGCTCGATCAGCCTCGTCCCGACCTCGGAGTAGGACGGCGAGAAGCCCGGGACGCCGGCGAACCGACCGGTGAGGCGGCTCAGTTTCCCGGCCAGGAACCGTTGGTGCAGCATGCTGTCCGTGAACGGCGCCAGGCGCATCTCCCGGCAGGCGTGCAGGGCGACCGTCAGCATGAGCGACTCCGCCGCGAGAAACGGCAGCCGCACCATCAGTTCGCCCCCGGGATCCCGCAGCCGCGCCTCTTCGAAGGACCGGACCTGAGCCTGGTACCCCCAGCGGACGAGGGTCCGCCGATAGGCGTCCGGCCTCGCCGCCAGGACTTCCGGCACGGCGACCAGTTCCCCCTGACGGTCTCGGACGTAGTCGAAGACGATGCCCAGCCCGGACCAGAAGAGATACTGGCCGTTGGGCAGGTACCAGTGCGCCTTTCCCGTGTCCCGCGCCAACCGCACCAGTTCGTCGTTGTCCAGGTCGTCCCTGATGCTGGCCCGGATCTCGTCGCGCACGCTCTCGTCGATGACGGAACGGCCGGGACTCACCGAGTGGTTGAGGCCCAGCAGACTCGGGCCCAGCTCCGAGAAGCAGCCCAGGTCGTGCAGTTCCCGGGGAAGCCGGCCGCCGGCCGGCGCCACGCCGTCCGGGCCCGCCGTGCCCGGGCGCCGGAAGAAGTTCAGTTCGAGAAAGTAGATCCTGTCGAAGAGCAGTGCGGCGGTCAGCAGGGACGGGGAGGCGCTCGGGTCGGCGTACGGGAAGTAGAGGCATGCCAGTTCGTTCCGTGTCAGCACGGCTCACTCCCCGTCCGGCGGCGCCTCGGCGCGGTCCAGCTCGCCACGTCCCTCGATGACCGTTCGGCCGTTGTCGACCCTTGTCGTCACGTGCTCCCCCATACCGACACTGACGGGGAAACGCGGCTGTTCACCGCGCAGGCAACGGAACACCACGTTCTCGAGGATCTCGGTCTCCGTGCCCTGTGTGGAGCTCAGGCCGCCGCTCAGCATGCTCGCCGACTCGCCCATGCCCTGGGAGTCCTCGAACCGGTTGCCGTGCACCAGCGTCGCCGTCGCGACCTCGTCGGCCGCCCGTTCGGCGGTGCTGTGGGAGACCCAGACGACCAAGTCGTCGGGGCACGCGAAGACGGAGTTCATCAGCGGTGTCGACCTCCAGTCCGGCTGTCCGTCGTGGCGGGGCGCCTCGCCGTCGGAATCGGGACCGGCGGGCGGGAGTTCTTCGAGACAGGCCGACGCGAGATCGCTGCCCACCGCGGTCAGCGACTCGGCCACGGCCGCGCGCAGGTCCAGTCTCGTGACGCTGTCGATCCGGCCGCCGGGACCGTCGCCGTGTTGGCCGACGCGGATGTTGGCGGTGAGCCAGGCCAGCAGCTGCCGGCTCCGGTAGTCCTCGGGCAGGCTCGCCACCGAGTCGGTCATCGCGCGGACGAGACGGTCGCCGGAGAGGAGCGCGACAGCGCGGATGGCGTGCAGGCGCGTCACCAGCGACTCGTCCAGGAGCGCCTGTTCGACGTATGCCACGCCCGCCGCCAGATCGAACGCGGCGATCAGCTTGAGCGCCAGCCGCCTGGGCGGATCCTCCCCGGTCGCGAAGAGGAAGGCCACGTAGCCTTCGAGCACGTCGGCCGGTACGTACCGCGGGCCGTCGCGTCTGAGGACGGCGGTGTCCAGGGATGCGAGGCAGCGCTCCACGGCGTCGAGCAGCGGCGGTTCGACCTGCCCGCGGCCCGCGCCGAAGCGGATGAGACTTCCCAGCGCCAGGACCGACCGGGTGCTGCCGATGGCGTTCAGGGTGGACTCGCTCAGCGGCACCCGGTCCGCGTTGAGGAGTTCGATGAGATACCTCGCCGCCCCGTCGCCGCCCGACCGTCCGATGACCGCGACCGCGGCGTCCCGCAGGGATTCCCTGCGGGACAGCAGGAACGGGGTGAGCACCGACAGGTCGTCGAGGGTCCCGAGGTCGCCCAGCGTCCGCAGGCAGGTCTCCTGGACCTTCGGGACCATGGAGTCGAGGGCGGCGACCAGGTCGCCGGTCGCGTCCCGGGCGTCCAGCCGGCCGAGCAGGGTCAGCACGGGAATCTGCTCGGAGGGCATGAGTTCGGGCAGCCGGGCGCTGAGGACGGATATGTGGGGCGCGCCGACGAACCCGGCCAGCTCGGCGCGCAGCCGGTCGAGGGGAAGCTCGTGGCAGCGGCCGTCCATCCAGGCGAGATAGTAGGAGACGAACTCTCCCGAGACCCTGCCGACCAGCTGTGCCAGGGGCCCGTCGTGACCGGCGCGCAGCGCACTCAGCGCCGCCTGGTGCGCGCCCACCGCGAGCGAGAGCCCGTGGTCGAGGCTGGACGGGTCGGGCAGGTAGACACTCCGGCCGGATTCGCCGGCGGTCCAGCTCTCCACGGCGTAGCCTCCCGACATGGCCGCTTCCACGCCCGACTGCGAGGCGTGCACGACCAGTCGGCTCTCCCGGTCCTCGGCGAGTATCCCGAGTTCCGTGAAGTACAGGGCCAGCAGGGTCGAGTAGGCGCTGTGCAGCAGGCCCTCCGCCCCCTCCCCCGCCTCCGTCGCCGGCAGCGCCTGCCGGATCCGTTCGAGGCGCCCGCTGATCTCGGCCACCCGCGCCCTGCCGAGGAGCAGCTTCTCGAAGTTCCCGGTGGTCCCGGCCGTCGGCATGGTGAACCCCGCCCCGCCCGCGATGACGACCGACCTGACCCGGTACCGGGCCAGTACCCGCCCGGTCGGCTCGTCCGGCGGCCCGTTGGAGAGCAGGAAGGCCTCGACCACACCGATCTGGGAGGAGTGCTCGAGACAGAAGCGCTCCACCGCCGCGCCCCCGGCCCCCTCGTCGATCGCCAGGATCACGGCGCGCCGGACGCCCTGCCGGCCGCCGTCGATGGAGAGCACCGACGACACGGACGCCTCGAGAAGGCTCTCCGTCCGCCGCCGGACATGGACGGAGACCCGGTCCGACCCGATCAGCCGGAGAGTCTCCTCCAGCCATTCCACGAAGGAGAGTTGAGAAGTCAAGGCAGTCCCCCCGCCGAACCGTCATCCGACTTGCCCTGCCGTCCCCGAGTGTAGGGTCCCCGACAGAACCGGTCGAGAGCGGCAGACGGGACATCAGGGCGTGGATGTGTACGAGGCGGTGCGCAGTCGCAGGGCCGTGCGGGCCTTCGGGGACGAGCCGGTCCCCAGGGAGGTGCTCGAACGGGTTCTGGCCGCGGCGGGCCGGGCTCCGTCGAGCGGGAACCTGCAGCCGTGGCACGTCTACGTCGTGAGCGGCGGTCCCCTGGCGGAGCTGAAGGACCGGGCGAGGGCCCGGGCGCGGGCGGGAGACCCCGGTGACGAGCGCGAGTATCCGATGTACCCGGCGGAACTCGTCCCGCCGTACCTGGACCGCTTCTCCGCCGCGGCCGCGCAGCGGTACGAGTTCCTGGGAATCGAACGCGGTGACCCCGCCCGGCCCATGAAGATCGCCGCCCTGAACGCGGAGGCGTTCGGGGCGCCGGTCGTGCTGTTCTGCTACCTCGACCGGACGATGGGGCCCGGTCAGTGGGGGGACGCCGGGATGTACCTGCAGACGGTCATGCTGCTGCTGAGGGCGGAGGGGCTGCACAGCTGCCCTCAGGTGATGTGGACGATGTACCGCAGGACCGTGGGCGAGGTGGTCGGGGCCGGGGACGGGCTGGTGCTGTTCTGCGGTGTGGCGGTGGGCTTCGAGAAGGCCGGCGCACCGCAACCGCGCACCCAGCGGGCGGAGTTGGCGGAGACGGTGCGCTTCATAGGCACGTGACCGGGCGGTGCGTCAGTGCGTGTCGTCGTGGCCGACGGTGACGACGATCTTGCCGACGTGCTCGTTGGCCGCCATGTACCGGTGGGCCTCCGAGATGTCCGCGAGGTCGAAGGTCCGGTCCACCATGGGGACGAAGGCACCGGAGCTGAGTCCCGCGTTGACGAAGGCGACCGCGCGGCGCAGGCGCTCGGGGTCGGTGGTGATCTCGAAGAGGGTGTACGTGCTGCTGGTCAGCGCGGGGAAGGACTGGGCGTTGGGGAGCGGGGTGGGGCGCGGATCGAGGGCGCCGTAGACCACCAGGAACCCACCGGGGGCGATGCCCCGGGCGAGGGTCTCGACGCCGGGCCCGGCGATCGGGTCGAAGGCCAGCCGGACGCCTTCGCCGGCGGTGATCTCGTCGATCCGGGCGGGGAGGTCCTCCTCGCCGGTGACGATCACGTGGGCCGCGCCCGCGTCCAGGAGCCGCTGCTTCTTGCCCGGGCCGCGCGTGGTGGCGATCGGGATCGCGCCGATGTGGCGGGTGATCTGGATGGCGGCGAGTCCGACGCTGCTGGAGGCGGCGGAGATCAGGACGTGGTCGCCGGGCCGCACCCGGCCGCTCTCGGCGAGGGGCCCGTACGCGGTGACGTAGGCCATCCAGACGGCCGCGGCCCGGACGGGGTCGACCTCGGCGGGGCGTGGCACGACGGCCGAGGCGGGGACGACGACGTGGTCGCCGTAGGTGCCGTAGTCGGTCTGGAGGAACTGCGGTACGACCGCGACCGGGTCTCCCGCGGCGAGTCCGGTCACGTCCCGGCCGACCGCCTCGACGACTCCGGCGGCCTCGTAGCCGAGCGTGGACGGGAAGACCGGGTCGTAGAAGTAGGCGCCCTCCCGGTACATGATCTCGGCGCGGTTCAGACCGATCGCGTCGACGCGGATCCGCACCTCGCCGGCGCCCGGCGCTCCGGTCTCGACGTCGCGGAGGGTCAGGACCTCCGGGCCGCCGGTCTGATCGAACTGCACGACACGTGCCATGGTGAAACCGTCCTCGGGACAGGAATGGGGGGAAGGACGCCTGACGAGCTCGGCGCCTCCACTCACACTGCCCCAAGCTTCGATAGCCGTCAAATTTTGACGGCGATCGAAGTAAGCAGGCGCGGCCGGTCCGCGGCCGTCTCCCGGCCGCTCGCCTCAGGCCGGGCCCGCCCCCTCCTCGGCGGCAGCGGCGGCGAGCACGGCCGTCAGCAGGCCGGGGAACCGGTGTTCCATCTCGTCGGCGCGCAGGGTGTTCATCTTGGCCGTCCCGACGTAGTACTGCCGGATCACGCCGGCCTCGCGCAGCACGTTGAAGTGATGGGTCAGCGTCGAGAGCGAGACCGGTGCCCGGAACGTCCCGCAGCTCAGGTCCTCGCCCGCGCGGGCGAGCTGCGCGACCACCAGGCGCCGTACCGGATCCACCAGCGCCTCCAGCACCTGCTGGAGCGAGACGTCCGGGAGTTCGGGGTGCTCCACGGTGCGTGCGGCGGTACGGGGGCGGGTCACGCTGGCTCCTCGGGGCGGCTTCGGGACGGTCCCGTCATGGTACGACCGTCGTCGGAACCGCCGGCCGGGCGGAGATCATTCCCCGGAGTCCCCCGGCGCCCCTGCCGGATCCGCCACCAGACGGAAGTCCGCCGTCTCGAAGCGATGCCCGTTGACCTGGAGCTGCACGGCGTGCGCGCCCGGGTAGTAGACGCGCGTGGTGATGGGGCGGAACGAGTGGCTCCGCGTCACCTCGGCCGACTCCCCCGGTCCCAGCTCGCGCTTGGCGAGCTTGAACACCTTGGGCGCCGGCCTGCCGTTCGCCTTGAGGTGGTGGACGACGTAGTCGACGGCGAGGGACACCCGCCTGTCCGAGACGTTGGTGATGCGTGCGGTGAAGACGAGGTTTCCGCCCATGGGCACCTCGGTCGAGGCCAGCAGCGGGCCCACCACCTTCAGGTCCTCGCCGCCGCCGTGGAACCCCACCAGTTCGAGGGCGGCCGGGTCGCCCTGCTTCACGAGGGTCCGCATCGCGTGCCTGACCAGGGCCGCGGTGGTGGTCTCCGGCTGTCGTGTCCAGCGCGCGGCGGCCTCGGTGGCCAGTCCGGCGTCGAGTCGCGAGATGTCGTTGAGGTGGTTCGCCACCGAGCGGCGCACGTCCGGTGAGGCATCGCCGTACAGCCGGTCCAGTACCGGGAGGGTGCGCGCGGGGTCGCGGTTGATTCCGGGGACCTGGCGGGCCCAGGGCAGCTTCGGCCGGGTGCCCTCGCTGGCCAGCCGGCGTACGGCCGGATCCGGGGAGCCGGTCCAGGTCAGGGCCGCCGCGAGGGTACGGTCCAGGTCCGCGTTCAGGAAGGTGCGGAGTGCGAACTCACCGGTCAGGCGGGGGGTGAGCAGCGCCAGCAGGTCCAGGCCGTCGTCGAAGTGGGCGCCGTCGCCGGAGGCCGTGGCGGCGAGCGCGACGGCTTCGGTGACCGGCCAGATCATCCAGCCCGTCAGACCGTCCCGGGTGAGGGCACGCCGTACCGTCCGGGCCAGCTGTTCGTAGTCGCGGCCGCAGTCGGCAAGCAGCGCGTCGCCGACCGTCCGGGCCCGCTCGCTCAGGCCGAGCGGGCCGAGCAGTGCCACGCTGTCCGAGACCGCCTGCCAGCGGGACGCACCGGGCGCGGCCTCCTGGAGGACGGCCGCCAGGCGACGGATGCTGTCGGGGCTGATCAGCTCGTCCGCGGTGGGCATGCTTCCTCCGGAGGTGCGGGTGGCGGGAGTGGCCTCGGGTCACCTCCAATCTAGCCGGAGCGGATCCGCGGCCCGTGGGCGCCCGCCGCCCGGTGCCGTCGCCGGGGGCGGCCCCGGCACCCCGGCCCCGGCGGCCGTCAGAGGTTGATCATGTGTCCGGCGAGTCCGTGCAGGGCGTCCTGGACCGCTTCGCTGAGCGTCGGGTGGGCGTGGACGTTCCGGGCCAGTTCGGTCACCGTGAGGTCCCACTTCTGGGCCAGCGTCAGTTCGGGCAGGAGTTCGGTCACGTCGGGGCCGATCAGGTGGCCGCCGAGGAGTTCGCCGTAGCGGGCGTCGCTCACCAGCTTCACGAACCCGGCGGTGTCCCCGAAGCCGTGGGCCTTGGCGTTGGCCGTGAAGGGGAACTTCGCCACGCGGACGTCGAAGCCCTCGGCGCGGGCCTCCGCCTCGGTCCAGCCGAAGCTGGCGATCTGCGGCTGGCAGAACGTGGCGCGCGGGATCATGCGGTAGTCCAGTTCCATGGTCTCCGCGCCGGCGATGCTCTCGGCGGCGACGACGCCCATCGCCTCGGCCGTGTGTGCCAGCATCAGCTTGGCCGTGACGTCTCCGATGGCGTAGATGTGCGGCTGACTCGTACGGCAGTGCCCGTCGACGTCGACGGCCCCGCGTTCGGTGAGCCGCACCCCGGTGGCGGCCAGTCCGTAGCCGGCGGTGCGCGGCTGGAAGCCGGTGGCCTGCAGGACCCGCTCCGCCTCGAGGACCTGTTCGGCGCCGCCCCGCCGGACGGTCACCCGGACCCCGTCCGCCGTCTCCTCGATGCCCTGCACGGCCGTCGAGGTCAGCACCTGGATGCCCTGCCGCTTGAAGCGCCGGGTCAGTTCGGCGGAGACCTCCTCGTCCTCCAGCGGGGCGATCCGGTCCAGGAACTCCACCAGCGTGACCTCGACGCCGTAGGAGCGCAGCAGGTACGCGAACTCCACGCCGATGGCGCCCGCGCCCGCGATGACCAGGCTGGCGGGGAGGGTCTCGGAGAGGATCTGCTCCTCGTAGGTGACGACGCGCCGGCCCAGGGTGGTGCCCGGCAGCAGCTTCACCGTCGAGCCGGTGGCGATGATGCAGGAGCGGAAGGACAGTGCCGTCTCGCCGTCCCGCATCCGCACCTGGAGGGTGTGCGGGTCCAGGAAGGTGCCCTCGCCGTCGAACTGGGCGATCCCGTTCTTGCGCATCAGGTAGCCGACGCCCTTGACGCGTCCTTCGGCCACCACCCGGCTGCGCTCGTAGGCGGCGCGGTAGTCCAGGGCCACCTCGCCGCTGATCCGCACCCCGAACTTCTCCGCGTCGTGCAGGACCAGTTGGGCCACCTCGGCGTTGCGCAGCAGGGCCTTCGCGGGGATGCAGCCGATGTTCAGGCAGACCCCGCCCCAGAACCGGCCCTCCACGACGGCGGTGCGCAGGCCCAGTTGGGCGGCCCGGATCGCGGCCACGTAGCCGCCCGGCCCGGCACCCAGAACGACGACATCGAAGTCGGTTTCCATGGCTCCACCTCACCACTGGGCCGAATCGCTCCGCGGACTCCACCGTCGCACGGTCAGGGGGCGCCGTAGACGAGCTCCAGGGGACCGGACAGGGCGGCCCGCACCTTCCGGGACGTCTCGTCGACCAGCACCTCGGGCTCGTCCCGCGCGACGGCGTCCATGGTGCGGGCCGCCACGTCGGCCGGGTCGATCTTCGGGCCCGGGATCTCCGTGGTCGCGTCGGTCTCCACATAGCCCACGTGCACTCCGACGACCAGGGTCCCCTGGTCGCGCAGGGCCAGGCGCAGCGCGTTGGTCAGCGACCACTGGGCCGACTTCGACGCCGCGTAGCTCGGGAACCGGCTGTTCGCCCGCCAGGAGGCCACGGACAACATGTTCACCAGGGCTCCGCCGCCGTTGGCCGCGAGGACCGGCGCGAAGGCGCGGGAGACGGCCCAGGTGCCGAGGTAGTTCACCTCGAGCTCCCGCCGGGCCCCGTCCAGCGAGCCGCTCCCCAGCAGGGGCGGACCGCCCTGGATGCCCGCGTTGTTGATCACCACGGTGGCGTCGGGCACCGCGCGGACGGCGGCCTCGACCTGTTCCTCGTCGGTGACGTCGAGGCGCAGGGGGTGCAGTCCCGGCTCGGTGAGGTCCTCGGGCCGGCGGACGCCGGCGTACACCTTGGACGCGCCCCGGGCCAGCAGCGCACGTGAGAACGCCAGGCCGATCCCCCGGTTCGCTCCGGTCACCAGTGCGACCGATCCCTCGATCCTCATGGTCGGACACCTCGCCTCACCGCACGCGTGCCGTCGATGCCGTCGGATCCAGTCAAAGCGCACTTGGCGGCGCTGTCCACGCGGGCCGGTACCCGGCCGGTCGTCGGGGTACCGGTCACATCGACGGCCGTCAGCTGAGTTTCGTCACGAGACTCACTGCGGCCGGAGATAGGTATCGTGACCGCATGAAACGGACGTCGTTCGCCAAGTGGCCGTGCTCGATCGCACGCACCGTCGATCTGCTGGGTGACCACTGGACACCGCTGGTGGTGCGGGAAGCGTTCTACGGGATCCGCCGCTTCGACGAGTTCCAGCAGGAACTGGGCATCGCCCGCAACACGTTGACCGACCGGCTGCGCCACCTGGTCGACGAGCGGATCCTGGAGAAGCGGCTCTACGAGTCCGAGCCGCCGCGCTACGACTACGTCCTGACCGAGAAGGGGCGGGACCTGTTCACGGTGCTCGCGGCGATGTCCGGGTGGGGGGACCGCTGGCTGGCCGGGGAGCAGGGGGTTCCGGTGGTGTTCCACCACGACGCCTGCGGCCACGACACCACGGCCGAGGTGGTCTGCGCGCAGTGCAGGACCCCGCTGCGGGCCGAGGAGACCTCGATGCGGATGGGTCCCGGCTATCCCGAACGGCTCGGCCGGCGGCCGGACGTACGACGGCGGTTCGGCACCGACTGAGCCCGGCGCGCCCCCCTTGACATGGTGAGTCCAATGAAGCAACTCTGAAGGTCAGTGCTTCGACGGCGAGGAGGCCGACGACCTTGGAGTGGACGGGCGCACGCTACGCGGACAGACCGACGGTCGAGGTGCGGACCTGGATCGACGCCCCACCGGAGAGGGTGTGGGCCCTGGTCAGCGACATCGAGCTGATGCCGGACATGAGCCGGGAACTGCGGTCCGTCGCCTGGCTGGACGGCGCCGCCGGACCGGCGGTGGGCGCCAGGTTCGTCGGCCGCAGCGAGCACGAGGCGCTCGGCGCCTGGGAGACCGTCTCGCAGGTGATCGAGTGCGAACCGGAGTCGGTGCTCGCCTGGGCCGTACAGGACCCCGCCGACCCTTCCGCGGTCTGGCGGTTCCGGCTGCGCCCCGAGAACGGCGGGACGCGACTGTCGCAGTGGATGCAGCTGGGCCCGGGTCGGTCGGGGCTGTCGGCGGCGATCGACCGGATGCCCGACAAGGAACAGAAGATCGTGTTCGTACGGCTGCGGGAGTTCGAGTCCGGCATCACCGCCACGCTCGCGCAGATCAAGCAACGGGCGGAGGCGTGATGCGGACGGCGACCACCATCGAGGCCTCGGGCGGCGAACACTGGTCCGCCTCGGGCGACTTCGTCGTCGAGGCGGAGAAGCTGGGCCTGGACGTCTGCTGGGTCGCCGAGGCCTGGGGATCCGACGCGCCCTCCGCGCTCGGCTACTACGCGGCGCTCACCGACCGGCTGCTGCTCGGCTCCGGTGTCATGCAACTGGGCACCCGGACCCCGACCGCCGTGGCCCAGACGGCCATCACCCTCTCCAACCTGTCCGGCGGGCGGTTCCTGCTCGGCCTGGGCGCCTCCGGGCCGCAGGTGATCGAGGGACTGCACGGCGTGCCCTTCGCCCGGCCGCTGCGGCGCATGCGCGAGACGGTGGAGATCGTGCGGCGACTGTTCGACGGCGGCCGGCTCTCGTACTCCGGAGCCGAGTTCAACGTGCCGCTGCCCGGCGGCGAGGCCGTCCCGATGCGGCTGTCGACGCGCGCCGAGCACCGGATCCCGGTCTACCTTGCCGCTCTCTCCCCGGCCATGCTGCGGCTGACCGGCGAGGTCGCCGACGGCTGGCTGGGCACCAGCTTCGTACCCGAGGGCGCGGCCGGCGCCTACTTCGCCCACCTCGACGAGGGCCTGGCCCGCAGCGGTCGTACCCGCGCCGATCTGGACGTCTGCCAGGGCGCCGAGGTCGCCTTCGCGCCCGACGAGGACGCGCTCGGCACGATGGTCGCCGGACGCAGGAAGGAACTCGCCTTCAGCCTCGGCGGGATGGGCTCCGCGTCCACCAACTTCTACAACGGCGCCTACAGCCGGCAGGGCTGGGCCGAGGTCGCCGCCGAGGTCCGGGAGCGCTGGCAGGCCGGTGACCGGGACGGCGCGGCCGCCCTGGTCACCGACGAGATGGTGCTCGGCACGACACTGATCGGCACGGAGGCGATGGTCCGCGAGCGGCTGGCGGTCTGGCGGGACGCGGGTGTCGACACCGTCCGCCTCTACCCGGCGGGCGCCACCCTGGAGGAGCGTCTCACCACGCTCGGACGGGCGATCGAGCTGGTCCACGAGGTCGACGGGGCCGCCTGATCCGGCGGGCCCGCCAGCGGCGCATCAGGCCTCGGCGGGCGCGGGGCGCGGACCGTCCGCCCGGGCGGACGCGGGGCGCAGGCCGTCCAGGAGGGCGGTCAGGATGCGGGTCAGCCGGGGTTCGACGTCGATCACCGCGTGCGCCAACTCCGGGTGACTCTCGTAGAGTTCGCGAAGTCCCGTGCCGGGCGCGGCCATCTGCCACAGCGCCCCGGCCATTCCGGTGGCGGTGGCGATCACGTCCACGGCCGCCTCCTCGCCGATCCCCAGCAGAGCGCGCAGTACGGCGGTGATCGAGGCGACCTCGGCGAGCGCGACGGTCTTGAACTCGTAGGCGGAGTCGAGCGAGACGTTGCGTTCCAGGTTCAGCGGCGCCTGGGCGAGCAGGTCGCAGAAGAACGGCCGCGCCACCAGTGACCGGGCGACGGCGGCCGCGATCTCCTCGTGACCGGCGCCGGCGAGCTCGCCCAGCCGTTCGCGCAGCGCCGTCGACCACTCCTGCCAGCCTTCGCCGGTGAGCAGCAGGAAGATCTGCTCCCGGGTCTCGAAGTACCGCAGCATCGCGGACTTGTGCATGCCGACGGCGGCGGCGATGTCGGTCAGCGTGACCTCACGCACGCTGCGCCCGGTGCCGAGCGACCGGGCGGCGTCGAGGATCTCCCGCTCACGCTGCTGCTTGGCGGCGGCGCTGCGGGCGCGCTGAGGGCGGTTCGAACTCACGAGCGGGATTTTAGCACAACCAAGTTGTACTAATGGTGTGATCCGGGCCCGCTGACGGTTGCCCGCCGAACCGCCAACACCGATCGCCCCGCCCGCCGTTAAAGGAGACGCGGGAAGCCTGTCCCAGATCTCTCGCGGAATTGTCCGTGATCGGTAACGGATGGATCCGGAGGCCGCCGCCTTCCGTCTGGACGGGTGCACGAGATCGGGACAACGACGAGGATCGGGGCGGAAGATGGCACGGCGCGGCGGACGAGGATGGTACGGCCAGGTGGCCGCGGCGGCGCTCGGGGTCACAGTGGTGGCCGTGGCCGCCTCCCTGTGGACCGCACCGTCCGCTCCCGTCGACGGACCCAGGGGGGCCGCGGCTTCGGCGCACCCCGCGGCGGCCGACGCCGACCGGAAGGCGGCCGCGGTCTCGATGGAGATCGCGCACGCCTCGGACCGGGGCGCGAGGGGCGTCAACATCACCGTCGACGACGGACCGGACCCGGTGTGGACGCCGCGGGTGCTAGGGGTGCTCGACGAGTACGGGGTGAAGGCCACGTTCTGCATGATCGGCCCGCAGGCCCGGGCCCATCCCGACCTGGTCAGGGCGGTGGTGGCGGCCGGGCACCGGCTGTGCGACCACACGGTGTCGCACGACGTCACCATGGACACCAAGTCCGAGGCCTACCAGTCCCGGCAGATCCTCGACGCGGAACGCATGATCACCGAGGCCTCGGGCGGGGTACGGCCGCTCTACTACCGCGCTCCGGGCGGCGCCTTCACCCCGTACAGCCGCAGGCTCGCCGCCTCGCACGGCATGCGGCCGCTCGGCTGGAACGTCGACTCCAAGGACTTCGAACGCCCCGGCACCGCCGCCGTGGTCGCCACCGTCAAGGACGAGATGCCCAACGGACCGACCATCCTGTTCCACGACGCCGGCGGCGACCGCTCGCAGACCGTGGCCGCCCTGCGCCAGGTGCTGCCCTGGCTCAGGGAGCAGGGCTACACGTTCGGCTTCCCGGTGCGCTGAACCGGCCCGCACCGGCCGTGGGCACGGCCGGGCGCCCGGGCGGCACGGTGGGCGCGGGGGGGGGGACCCGGACCGGGCGGAACGGTGGGCGCGGGACCCGGACCGGGCGGACGTCCGCCGTGTCCGGGTTCCGGTCCGGGCGGGACGAGGCGGGGCGGGGTCCCGGTAAATGTTGCGGACCGTCCGGCGGTGGCCGCATATGGGTGGTGTGCGCGGTGCGGCGGCGGGGCCGGCCGCCCGGGGCCGGCGGGAGGTGCGCATGTCGGGGCGGGCACCGCGCTGGCTGACGTGGCTGCGCGACCGCGACCCGGACCTGGCGGCGACCCGGCGGGCCGGGCGTACGGCGCTGGTGATGCCCGCGCTGTTCGCCCTGTGCGGCGAGGTGCTCCACAACCCGACGATGGCGAGCTTCGCCGCGTTCGGCACGTTCTCCATGCTGCTGCTGGTCGACTACTCCGGTTCCATGGTGGAGCGGCTGCGGGCGCAGGCGGCTCTGGCGGTGGCGTGGCTGGTGCTGATCTGCGTCGGGACGCTGGCCGCCGCCGATCTCAGGCTCGCCGTACTGGCCACGGTCGTGGTGGGGTTCGCGGTCCTGTTCGTCGGCGTCGTCAGCTCGGTCCTGGCCGGAAGTTCGACGGCGCTGCTGCTGGCGTTCGTGCTGCCGGTCAGCGCCCCCGTACCGCTGTCCCAGCTGCCGGACCGGCTCGCCGGTGCGGGCCTGGCGGCCGCGGTGGCGCTGCCGGCCGTCGCGCTGCTGTGGCCGCGTCCGGTGGCGGATCCGCTCAGCGCCCCGGCGGCGGAAGTCTGCCGTGCGGCGGCCGGATACCTGCGCGCCCGCGCCACCGTACCGGCTCCGGGCGGGCCGGCACCCTTCGCCGATCCCTGCCGGGTGGCCGCCGACCTCACCGCCCGGGCCGGCGCGGACCTGCGGGCGGCCTTCGACGCGGCGCCCTACCGCCCCACCGGCCTGTCCGCGACCTCACGCGCCCTGGTCCGGCTGGTCGACGAACTCACCTGGCTCTGCGCCATCCTGGTGGACCGGTCCGAGTACACGGACGAGCCCCCCGGCTGCGATCCGGCCGCGCACGACGTGCGCCGCACCGCGGCCCGTGTCCTGGAGGCGGCCCGCGACCTGCTCACCGACCTGAACGGCGACACCGGCCCGCTGCGGGCCAGGGCCGAGGAACTGCGGACGGCGCTGACCGGGATGGAGCACAGCTCCACCGTCCACGTGCCCGCCGAGCACCCGGGCGGGAACAGCACGGCGGAGGTCTACGGGTTCATCGCCGCCCTCGACGTCTCCTTCCGCGCCCAGGAACTCGGCTTCGCCGTCCTGCAGATCGTCGACAACGTGGACACCGCGGCCACCGCCTGGCAGCGCAGCTGGCACGAGCGGCTGCTCGGCCGTGAGCCGGGAGCGCTGGCGGCGCCGCTGGCCTCCGCCCGGGAGCGGGCCGGGGCTCATCTGCGCGCCGACTCGGTGTGGATGCACAACAGTCTGCGTGGCGCCGTCGGCCTGGGCATCGCCGTGTTCCTGGCGGACGTGACCGGCGTGGGTCACTCCTTCTGGGTCCTGCTGGGCACCCTGTCCGTGCTGCGCTCCAACGCGCTCAGCACCGGGCAGAACGCGGCCCGCGCGGTCCTCGGGACGGTGGCCGGCTCCGTGGTCGGTGCCGCGCTGCTGCACCTGATCGGCCATCACGGCACCGCGCTGTGGTTCGTGCTCCCGGTGGCCATCCTGTGCGCCGGCGTCGCGCCGTCCGTGATCTCCTTCGCCGCCGGGCAGGCCGCGTTCACCGTCACGCTCGTGGTGCTGTTCAACGTCGGCCACGATCCCAACTGGCACGTCGCGCTGCTGCGCGTCCAGGACATCGCGCTGGGGTGCCTGGTGAGTGTCCTCGTCGCCCTGTTCTTCTGGCCGCGCGGTGCCCAGGCGGCCGTCCACCGGGCACTCGCGCAGGCGTACGAGGACAGCGCCCGCTACCTCAGGGGCGCCGTCGACTACGCGCTCGGCCACGCCCTCCCGGCCGACCCGGATCCGCAGAGCCGCGCGGCCGCGGCCTCCGCCCGCCGCCTCGACGACGCGTTCCGCAACTTCCTGGCCGAACGCGGCGCCAAACCGCTGTCGCTGTCCTGCACCACCACCCTCGTCTCGGGAGTCGTCGGGCTGCGCCTGGCCGCCGACGCCGTCGTCTCCCTGTGGCAGGGCGAGGATCCGGCGCGCGTCCAGGCCGTGCGGGCCGACGCCCACCGTGCCGTGCTCGGCTCGGCGGCCCTGGTCACCGACTGGTACCAGGGCCTCGCGGCCAGCCTCGGCGACCGTTCGCCCCTCCCCGAGGTGGTTCCGTTGCGCCCCGAGGAGGCCGCGCGGCTGGTGGCCTCCGTCCGCACCGAACTCAGCGACGGTCAGGGCCGGGCCTCTCCCGTGGCGGTCCGGGTCATCTGGACCGACGACCACGTCGACGCCGCCCGCCGCCTCCAGCCCGACCTCGCGGAGGCGGTCCGGACCCGGGCCGCGGCGCGCCGCGGCTGGCTGCGGAGGTGGCCCGCCGGCCGGCCCGGGTGACGGCCGAGGCGCGCGGGTGCGCGGGTGACGGCCGAGGCGCGCGGGTGCGCGGGTGACGGCCGAGGCGCGCGGGTGCGCGGGTGACGGCCGAGGCGCGCGGGTGGGCGGGTGACGGCCGAGGCGCGCGGGTGGGCGGGTGACGGCCGAGGCGCGCGGGTTCGCGGGTGCCCGGGTGCGTGGAGCGGGTGGGCGGGGGCGGGGCGTCCCCGCCCACCCGTGTTCGGCCTCAGGCCCGGTGGTACTGGACGGGCGTGCCGACCGTGCCGCCGAGCCGCTCGGCGGCGTGCCGGGCCCAGAAGGGGTTGCGCAGGAGTTCCCGGGCCAGCAGGACCGCGTCGGCCTCGCCGGAGCCGACGATCTCCTGGGCCTGCTCGGGGTCGGTGATCATGCCCACGGCGGCGACCGGCATGCCGGTCTCGCTGCGGACGCGTTCGGCGAAGGGCACCTGGTAGCCCGGACCGGTCGTGATCCTCGCGTCGGGGACGACACCGCCGGTGGAGATGTCCATCAGGTCGACGCCGTGCGCCAGCAGTTCCTTGGCGAGGCGGACGGTGTCGTCGGCGGTCCAGCCCTCGCGGCCGTCCTCGGGGTTCTCCGAGAGCCAGTCGGTGGCGGAGATCCGGAAGAACAACGGCAGGTCCTCGGGCCATACGGCGCGGACCGCGTCGACGACCTCCAGGGCGAAGCGCGTCCGGCCCTCGAAGGAGCCGCCGTACTCGTCGGTGCGGCGGTTGCTCTGCGGGGAGAGGAACTGGTGGATCAGATAGCCGTGGGCGCCGTGGATCTCGGCCACCTGGAACCCGGCCGCGAGCGCGCGCACGGCGGCGTCGGCGAACTGCCGGACGATCTCACGGATGCCTTCCGTGGTCAGTTCCCCGGGAACCGTCGAGGCGGCGTCGAAGGGCACCGCGCTGGGACCGACCGGGGTCCAGCCGTGGGGCTCGTCCGGGGTGATCGGGCGCCCGCGGTCGACCCAGGTGCGCTCGGTCGACGCCTTGCGCCCGGCGTGCGCCAGCTGGATCCCCGGCACGGTGCCCTGCGACTTCAGGAACCCGGTGATGCGCCGGAAGGCGGCGACCTGCTCGTCGTTCCAGATGCCGAGGTCGTACGGGGAGATGCGGCCCTCGGGGCTGACGGCGGTGGCCTCGGTGATGATCAGCCCCGTGCCGCCCGCGGCCCGCGCGGCCAGGTGCGTGAAGTGCCAGTCGGTGGGTACGCCCGCCTGCTCGCCGCCGGGCTCGGCGCTGTACTGGCACATCGCCGCCATCCAGACGCGGTTGGGGATCGTCAGCGACTTGAGATCGATGGGGGTGAACAGCGAGTTCAACTCGTAACTCCTTGGGGGCGGGTCGGGACGGAGCACCGGGCCGGTCGAGTGCCGGCCGCGGTGTCGCACATCCCCAATAATTGCATGCGCGGGTTTTTTATTTCCGCCCACTACCCGCGAAAAACATAAACAGCCTCCGCCTGGTGACCGACGGTGGTTCCGAGGGCGTCACGGCTGCCGGTTCCGCGGCCTCAGCAGTCCGACGACGTCGGCGGCCTCGTGCAGCGGGCCGATGATCTGCGCCTGCAGCAGGCGCAGCGCGTCGAGGTGGTCAGCCGTCCAGATCATCCGTACCGCCGCGGAGGCGTCGCGCAGGTCCGTGTCCGTGGCCAGTTCACGGCTCAGTGCCTGATCGAGTGCCTGGTCCGCCGCCCTCGGGCCCACCGTCCGGTCCGGCACCCGTGCGCGCCCCGCAAGCGCGCGGCCGGACGTCTCGAACCAGGCCGCGATCGGCTCGCAGGCCCCGAGGACCGCGGCTCGGGCGGCGGCCCGGTCACCTCCGGGCCTGTACCCCTCGCGCGACCACAGATCGGCTATCGCGTCTCCCGTCAGACGCACCGCCGCGACCGAGTTGACCAGCCGGGACACCTCGGGCAGCGCGAGCCGTTTGGTGCCGCGCTCGGCCAGGAACCCGCGGAAGGCGTCGTCGAGCCGCCGGGCGGCCGCCGCCGCGGACCGCCGGTCCGCACCGGAGGCCGCCGAGGGAGCCGCCGCCCCGTCGCAGCGCAGTCCGGAAGCGACGGCACTGCGCAGGTACCGGGCCGCGTCCTGGAAGGCCTCGCACAGCACACACCCCAGCGCGGCGCCCGCGCCCCGGGGCCAGAAGAGGATCCCCACGAGGAGGCTCACCGCACACCCGAGGGCCATGTCCTCGATCCGGACCAGTCCGACCTCCCAGCCCACGGGATCGATGATGCTGAAGAGGATCAGCAGCACCACGGTGAAGCCGGCCTGTCCCGCGGTGAACGAGGTGACGGACGGCTCCAGCCCGATGAGGACGATCGCGAACGGCAGCAGCACCCACAGGGCGACCGGATGCGCGCCGAGCGCGAGGATGACCGCGACACCGACGACGAAGCCGATGACGGTGCCCAGCAGGGCGCGCCCGACCGTCTGACCGGTGTTCACGGCGTTGGAGCGCAGCACGGCCAGGGTGCCGAAGACCACCCAGAAGGAGTGGCCCACGCCGCTGAGCTGGGCGAGGACCACGGCGAGGCTCAGCGCGGCCGCGCTGCGCAGGCTGTTGTGGAGCCACACGGAGTGCCGGTCGAGGTGCGCCGCGAGGCGGTCACGGGCCGACGACAGGGCCGGAGCGGTGGTCACGGGTCGCTGTCCGAGCAACTTCCGCCACCAGGCCCGGCGGCGGGCCGCGAGGGCGAGTTCGATGTCCGCCGCCGTCACCGCAACGACGAAGGCGATCCTCCTGGCGCGGAACCCGGGTTCCAGCGCGGCGACCAGCGCGGTGACCTGTTCGGCCGGTGTCACGGACCGTGTGCCCGCCGGGACCCGGGCGCACCGGGCCGCCGGGCTGTCGGGGAGGGACCCGGTCATCACCTCCTCCAGCCGCACCCCCGCCGCCTCCAGCCGTCCGATGTCGGAGGCGAGCCCGTGCAGCGGGCCCGTACCGGAGCGCAGCAGTGCCGCCCCGCGCTCCAGCACCGCCGCGGCCGCGAGCTGCACCTCGCACACCACCGGCGGGCCGGAGCGGGCCGGTCCGGGCGGCGGGGCCTGCTGCAGGACGCCGCAGAGCCAGAGGGCCTCGTCGACCAGCCTGACCAGCGCGCGGGCCGTGGTGGAGAGTCCGGTCGGGCGGTACGGGGTCGCGTAGAAGGCCTTCCGGAGAGCGGCGGCGGCGTTCCCCGTGTCCTGCGCCGCCACCTCCAGCGCGGCGGTGTGCGGCAGGGCGGCCCGGACGCAGTCCGCCTCGGCCCGCAGGTACCGGGCCTGCTGGGCGCAGACCTCGGCGAGGCAGGTGCGCAGGGGTTGACCCGCCGGGCGAGGCCACATGAGGGCGACCGCGAGGACGGTCGCCGCGCCGCCCATCGACCAGCCGGCCACCCGGTCCGGGATCGCACTCACCGGCCCGGTCAGGGTGGCGGCGAGCACGAAGCTGATCAGCAGGGACGTCGCCGCGCCGGCCAGCGCCGAGCTGACGACGCCGCAGAACAGGACGGCGAAGGCGACCACGAAGGTGGCGACCCCGGCGAGCCACACCAGTTGCCCGGCCAGGCTGCCCAGGCACACCAGCGCGGTGGAGACCAGGACCAGCGCCAGTTGCTGGGCCGCCCGCTCCCTGATCGGGCCGCCGAAGTCCACGAACATCATCAGCACCATCGGGCTGAAGGCGGCGAAGACGGCGGTCACCGGGTTGCCGATGACGAGATAGGCCAGGGCGAACAGCGAGGGCGTGATGATCGCGGTGCGCAGGGACCGCCGCAGTGCCGACAGGCCGGGATCGTGCTCGCCCATCCGTGCCAGTGCCCGGCTCCCCGCCGCCCGCAGGCGCGGCTCCGTGCGGACGCCCACGCCGTGGGAGAGCGCCGCCGTGCCGCCCCGGCTCGCCGTCCGGGACATCAGGACGGCCGGTGACGGGCCACGCCCGCGGCGGGGACGCGAGCGCCCCGGCGGGCGGATCCGACGACGGCCCGGGCGGATCCGGCGGCGGTCCGGATGGGTCCGACCGCGACCCGGGCGGGTGCGACGGCGGCCCGGGCGGGTCCGACCGCGACCCGGCCTGCCTCGGTGCCGCTCCGGAACCCCCTCCCGGCCCGGAACACCTTCTCGGCCCGGAACACTTTCCCGGCCCGGAACACCTTCCCGGCCCGGGGCACCCTCATGACCTGGCACGCCCTCATGACCTGGTACACCCTCATGACCTGGCACGCCCTCATGACCTGGTACACCCTCATGACCTGGTACACCCTCATGACCTGGTACACCCTCATGATCCGGAACATCCTCATGGAGGACACCCCTCTCCCACGCGACGGCGCCCGTCGGACTCCGGTCCGCTTCGGCGGTCCGGTTCCCCGCGGGTCGCGCGGAACAGAGCGGGGAGCGGCCCGGCTCCCCACCATCATGTCCCCGGCCAGGCCCGCTCGCGACCGCCCCCACCGCGGCTCGGATACCCCGTCGCCCACCCGGCACGTCACCTGTCAAGAAGGTGACGGCGCCGCCGGTCGGTCGGCGTCCACGACCGCCTGGGCGAAGGCCTCGGGCGCATCCTGGCTGTCCCGGTAGGCGCTTCCGCCGCCGGGCGCGGTGAACGGGTCGCGGCCGGGATCGAGGGTGACGGTGGGCACGCCGATGACCGGCCTCGCGGCGAGCTGCTTCTCGAGGCCGTCGTAGCGGCGCTCACCGGGGGCGAGACCGAGCCGCCGGCGGTAGTTGTGGACGACGACGGCCGCGTAGTCGGGGTTGTCGAAGGCCGCCGCCGTACGGTCGAAGGTGGCGTCGTCGAAGTCCCAGGTCGGGGAGGCCTGGGTCCACACCAGCCGGGTCAGGTCACGGCGCCTGTCCCGGTCCTCCATGGCCTTCCGGCCCCGCTCGGTGGCGAAGTAGAACTGGTACCACCAGGTGTGCTCGGTCCTGGCCGGCAGGGGCTCCAGGTTGGCCTTGCGATCGGTGACCAGATATCCGCTCACCGACACCAGGTCCCGGCACCGCCCGGGCCAGAGCGCGGCGATGACGTCGGCGGTGCGCGACCCCCAGTCGAAGCCGGCCAGCACGGCCTGCTCGATCTTCAGGGCGTCCATCAGCGCGACGATGTCGAGCGCGACCACCGACTGCTGGGCGTTGCGGACCGTGCGGTCGGACAGGAAGCGCGTGATGCCGTGACCGCGCAGGTAGGGGACGATCACCCGGTACCCCCGGGCGGCGAGCAGCGGGGCGGCCCCGGCGTAGCTGTGGATGTCGTACGGCCAGCCGTGCAGGCACACGACGACGGGACCGTGCGCCGGGCCCGACTCCGCGCAGCCAACGTCGAGGAGCCCGGCCCTGATCCGCCTCAGCCTCGGGAAGGAGCCGGCGGGACCGGACGGTGACGCACCGCCCTGGCCCGCCGTGGGGGCCGCCGGGACCCCCCGCAGCCCGCCGAGCGAGACGGCCGCCGTGCCGGTTCCGACGGCCTGGCCGAAGGTACGCCTGTCGATCACGGGAAGCCCTCCTCGCAAACGCCGTTTCCCGCCGCCGTCGGCCGGCGGGATCGGAGGGGAGCCGCGGGGTCACACGGTGACGGTCTTGTGCTCGACGTACTGGGCGAGCCCGACCGCCCCGTACTCGCGGCCGATCCCGCTGGCCTTGTAGCCGCCGAACGGCCCGTCGAAGGAGACGGACGCGCCGTTGAAGCCGACCGCGCCGGTCCGCAGCCGGCGGGCGACCTCCAGGGCGCGCGCCTCGTCGGCGGACCACACCCCGCCGGAGAGGCCGTACTCGGAGTCGTCGGCGATCCGCGCGGCCTCGTCCTCGTCGTCGTAGGGGATGACCACGAGGACCGGGCCGAAGATCTCCTCCCGGGCGATCCGCATGGAGTTGTCGACGTCGGCGAACACGGCCGGGGTCACGTAGTTGCCGCTCTCCAGCCCCGGCGGGACGTCCGGGCCGCCGGTGACGAGCCGGGCCCCTTGCATGATGCCGACCTCGATGTAGTCGCGCACGCGCTGCTGCTGGTCGCGGCGGATCATCGGGCCGATGAAGGTGTCAGGGTCGGCCGGGTCGCCGACCTTGAGTGACTCCACGAGGTCCTTGAGGGCGGTGACGACCTCCTCGTACCGGGCGCGCGGCGCGAGGACCCGGGTCTGGGCGATGCACGACTCGCCGTTGTTGAGCAGGGAGGCGAACTTCAGCCCGGCCACCGCCCGCTCGACGTCCGCGTCCGCGTCCGGCAGGATGATCGCGGCCGACTTGCCGCCCAGTTCCAGGCTGACCCGCTTGAGCTGCCGGCCCGCGATGGCGGCGATCCTGATGGCGGCGATCCGGCGCCCGGCCCCGGTCGAGCCGGTGAACGAGATCTTGTCGACGCCGGGGTGCGACACCAGGTACTCGCCGGTCTCCCGGTCGGCGGGGAGCACGCTGACCACCCCGGCCGGCAGACCGGCCCGCTCCACGAGTCCGGCGAGCAGCGCCGTGCGTCAACCGGACCTGGCCGGTGGAGCTCGGCCGGCTCAAGGCCGACGACGCGATCCGGCAGCGGCGCGACGCGCTGATCGAGGAGACCGACGCCTTGCTGCGGCGCGCCATCGACGAGGGACTGCTGCGCGCGGATCTGCCGCTCGCGTGGGCGAGTTCACTGCTGCCCCAACTGATGCACCTGGCCTCGCAGGAGTTGCCCGAGCTCAGCGCCGCGCAGGCCGCCGACGTGGTGGTCGACTCCTTCCTGAACGGCCTCGGCGCACGATGATCGTCACAGGCCTTGTGGCGCGCCCGTACCTCTGATTGGGTACCGCCCGGTAGAACGGGAGCGACCGACATGGACCAGACGGCACGGCAGGACGTCCACGGGGCACTGCCCGACGGGCTCGGGCAGGCGATACGGCGGACCGGCGACGACATCGCGGCCGTGCTGGACGGCGTGCCGGACACCACGGGCGCCGTTCCGGGATCGCGGTGGACGGTCGGCGAGGCGGCGGCCCACCTGGCGCTGGCCAACGAACTGATGGCCGACCTCGCCCTCGGCACCCGACGCCCTTACGGAGACGGCACACCGCAGAGTCTGGCGGCGGCCAACGAGCAGTCGCTCGCCGTGTTCGGGGAGCGGCGCGCCGAGCCCCTCGCGGCCATGATCACCGAGCAGGCCGCGCGCTGCGTCGACGCGCTGGCCGCGACGGCGGACGGACCGGCGCCGGTCACGCCGCTGGGCCCGATGGACCGGTCCGTGCTCGCCTCCTACCTGCTCACGCACATGCTCGGCCACGGCTACGATCTCGCCCGCGCGCTGCGGCGCCCGCACATGGTCGACGCCCGACGGGCCACGCTGTGCGTGCCGTTCATGCTCTCGGTGATGCCGGCCGTCGCGGACGCCTCGGCCGTCGCCGGGCTCACCGCCCGTTACACGATCCGGCTGCGCGGTGGCGGCGCCTTCGGCGTCGACGTGGCCGACGGCGCCGTGCGGGTGGCACCGGAGCCACTGGACCGCCCGGACTGCACGATCCTCATCGAGCCGGTCGCGTTCCTCCTCATCGCCCTCGGCCGCCGCAACCCGTGGGCGGCCATGGCCCGCGGACAGATCCTCGCCACCGGCCGCAAGCCCTGGCTGGCCCCCCGCTTCCCCGCGCTCTTCGTCGCCCCCTGACCCGCCCCGGCGCCCCCGCCGCCGTACTCGGTCCCGGTCCGGATCCCACGTCCACCGCGCGCCCTCCTCCCCTTCGCCCGGCCCACCGCCCCGGCACCCCTGCGCACACCCCGTTCGGCCCAACCCCGCACGGCCAGAAGAGGCGGGCGGGCGTGACCGATGTGACCGTGGTGGAAGGTATGGTCCCGCGCACGGATCCGAGGAGGCCGGATGGCCGAGGAACTGGTCGACGGCAGAGCACCCCGCACTGCCCCGGCGGACGGCTCGCGGCTGCTTCTCGAGCCGTCCGGGCACGTCTTCGGGCCGCTGAGCGCCGTCGCCGACGCGGTCCTCTACGAGGGCTACCTCCTCTACCCCTATCGGCGGTCCTCACCGAAGAACCGGGCCCGCTGGCAGTTCGGGGTCCTCTTCCCGAAGGACTGGGTGGAGGCGGGCGGTCCGGTCAGGCCGGGCGTCTCGGGTTCGGCGGACTCCTGGTACCAGCAGACGGAGTGCCTGGTGCGGGTGGACCGGCCGGACGCGGTGCTGCGGGTGCGGGTGCGGTATCTGCAGATGCAGCACAAGGAGGTCCACGACGCCGCCCGGCGGCCGGTCGAGTCGCTGACGTGCGCGGACGGGACCGTGCACCTGACCTTCGAGGAGGCCGTGCCGCGCGCGGCCGACTTCACGGTCCCCCTGACGGAGGGCGAACACGGCTTTCCGGTGGGCTCCCCCGCCGGTACGGAGACGGAGAGGCTGCCCGACGGCGCGGGGCGGATCGTCAGGCGCCGGGAGGAGATCGCGGCGAGCACCGCGCTCGTGCTCGAACGGCTCGGCGAGGACCTCCTGCGGCTCCGGGTGCGCACCGCGCACGAGGGGCACCCGGCCGATCCTCGCGCCCCGCGCGACCAGGTGCTGCGCCAGGCCCTGATCGCCACCCACACCCTGCTCGCCGCCGAGGGCGCGGAGTTCGTCTCCCTGATCGACCCCGGCACGGACCGCCAGGACGCCGCGCGCAGCTGCCGCAACGACTTCACCTTCCCGGTGCTCGGCGACGCGCCCCCCGCCGAACCCCCCGCGGACGGCTCGGTCTCCGCCCTGCTGCTGTCCTCGCCGATCATCCTGCCCGACCATCCGCAGGTGGCGCCGGAGAGCCCCGGCGACCTGCACGACGCCGGCGAGATCGACGAGATCCTCACCCTGCGCACCATGCTGCTGACGGACGAGGAGAAGCGGGAGGCGCGCGCCACCGACCCGCGGGCCGCCGAGATCCTCGACCGGGTCGACACGATGCCGCCGGAGGTCCTCGGGCGGCTGCACGGCGCGATCCGTTCGCTGAAGCCGGCCGCCGGGCGTACCGCCTGGTGGCAGGAGGGCGCCGACGAGGGGCTCTCGCCGGCCACCGACACCGTCCCGGTCGGCGGCGTGCGGGTGGGCGGCGGCAGCGCCGTCCGGCTCCGGCCACGCGGCCGGGGTGCCGACGCCCAGGACATGTTCCTGGCCGGACGGACCGCGACCGTGGCCGCCGTCTTCCACGACGTGGACGGCAGCACCCATCTCGCCGTCACCGTCGACGACGATCCGGCGGCCGAACTGCACGGCTGGTACGGCCGGTTCCACTACTTCCGGCCCGACGAAGTCGAGCCGCTCGGGGGCACCGACGTCCCGGACCCAGCGGCGGCGCACCTGCCGTCCACGGGACCCACTCCATCGGAGGCCTAGCGTATGAGCACCAACAGCGGCACCACCGCCGTGGGCGGCGAACCGGGCGGGACCGGCGAGCACAGTGGCTTCGACGAGATCACCATCCTGTGGATCTCCGAGGGCATGAGCTGCGACGGCGACACCGTCTCCGTCACCGCGGCCGACCAGCCCTCCATCGAGGACCTGGTCCTCGGCCTGATCCCCGGCATACCGAAGGTCAACCTGGTCAACAAGGTCCTGTCGCCGAGTCTGGGCGGCGAGGACTTCCTGGCGCCGTACCGCAAGGCCGCGCGGGGCGAGCTGGAGCCGTTCGTCCTCGTCATCGAGGGGTCGGTCCCGAACCAGAACATCATCGAGGGCGACGGGTTCTGGACGTCCTTCGGCAACGACCCGGAGACCGGTCAGCCGCAGACCATCAACACCTGGATCGACCAACTGGCGCCCAAGGCCTGGGCGGTGGTGGCCATCGGCACCTGCGCCACCTTCGGCGGCATCCACGCGATGGCCGGCAACCCGACCGGTTCGATGGGCCTCGCGGACTACCTCGGCTGGGACTACAAGTCGCAGGGCGGGCTGCCGGTGGTGAACATCCCGGGCTGCCCGGTGCAGCCGGAGAACTTCATGGAGGCCCTGGTCTGGCTGCTCTACCACGCGGCGGGCACCGCGCCGCCGCCCCCGCTGGACCACATGCTCCGTCCGCAGTGGCTGTTCGGCCGGACGGTGCACGAGGGCTGCGACCGCGCCGCCTACTACGAGCAGGCGACCTTCGCGACGGACTACAACTCCCCCAAGTGCCTGGTGAAGACCGGCTGCTGGGGTCCGGTCGTGAACTGCAACGTGCCCAAGCGGGGCTGGATGGCCGGCATCGGCGGCTGCCCCAACGTCGGCGGTATCTGCATCGGCTGCACCATGCCGGGGTTCCCGGACGCGTTCATGCCGTTCATGGACGAGCCGCCCGGCGGCACCCTCTCCTCGCTGGCCATCAAGCCGTACGGCGCGGTCATCCGCCGGCTGCGCGGCTTCACCAACGAACTGGTCAACCACGAGCCCAAGTGGCGCCACAACAAGCGCAGGCTCACCAGCGGTTACGCCCCGCGCTGGCGGCCCTGACGCGCCCGCGTCCTCCCCCCACGTCCCCCACAGCAAAGGTCAGCGACGCCGATGACAACCGAGGCCCGGAAAGCAGGGCGCAAGCCCGAGCAGATCGTGGACATGTCCTGGGATCCGATCACCCGGATCATCGGAAACCTGGGCATCTACACGAAGATCGACTTCGCCAACCGGGAGGTGGTGGAGTGCCACAGCACCTCCTCCCTCTTCCGCGGCTACTCCGTCTTCATGAAGGGGAAGGACCCGCGCGACGCGGGCTTCATCACCTCGCGGATCTGCGGCATCTGCGGCGACAACCACACCACCTGCTCCGACTACGCCCAGCAGATGGCGTACGGGGTGAAGCCGCCGCCGCTGGCCGAGCACATCGTCAACCTCGGCGAGGCGGCCGAGTACATGTTCGACCACACGATCTTCCAGGACAACCTGGTCTTCGTGGACTTCTGTGAGCAGATGGTCAAGGCCACCAACCCGAGTGTGCTGGCGCGCGCCCAGAAGACCGCCGCGCCGCGCGGTGACATCCACGGGTACCGGACCATCGCGGACATCATGAAGGCCTTCAACCCCTTCGAGGGCGAGGTCTACAAGGAGGCCCTCAAGGTCTCCCGGACCACCCGCGAGATGTTCTGCCTGATGGAGGGGCGGCACGTCCACCCCTCCACGCTGTATCCGGGCGGTGTCGGCACCATGCCGTCGCCGACCGCGTTCACCGACTACCTCAGCCGGCTGATGCACGTCATCGACTTCGTGAAGAAGGCAGTCGCCATGAACGACGACGTCTTCGACTTCTTCTACGAGGCGCTGCCCGGTTACGAGGAGGTCGGCAGGCGCCGAATCCTGCTCGGCTGCTGGGGCGCCTGGCAGGACCCGAAGGTGGTCGACTACAAGTACGAGAACATGGACCGCTGGGGCAAGGCCATGTACGTCACCCCGGGCATCGTGGTCGACGGCGAACTGGTCACCAACAACCTGGTCGACATCAACCTGGGCCTCAGGATCATGCTGGGCAGCTCGTTCTACGAGGACTGGGTGAACGAGGACCCCTTCGTCACCCACGACCCGCTCGGCAACCCCGTCGACATGCGCCACCCGTGGAACCAGACGACCCTCCCGGTGCCGCAGAAGCGGGACTTCGACGCCAACTACAGCTGGGTGATGAGCCCGCGCTGGTTCGACCAGCGCACCGGCGACCACCTGGCCCTGGACACCGGCGGCGGCCCGCTGGCCCGGCTCTGGTCGACCGCGCTCAGCGGCATCGTCGACACGCCGTACATCAAGGCCACCGGCACCAGCGTGCGGATCTCGCTGCCCAAGGGCGAGTCCCTGCCGGAGACCACGCTGGAGTGGAAGATCCCGAAGTGGTCCAACACCCTCGAACGCGACCGCGCCCGGCCGTACTTCGTCGCCTACGCGGCGGCCATGGCCCTGCAGTTCCTGGACGAGGCGATGGGTCTGGTGCGGTCCGGCGACACCAAGGTGTTCGAGGACTTCGAGGTGCCGGACGAGGCGATCGGCTGCGGCTTCCACGAGGCCGTGCGCGGAGTCCTCTCCCACCACCTGGTGATCAAGGACAAGAAGATCGCCAACTACCACCCGTACCCGCCGACCCCGTGGAACGCCAGCCCCCGGGACAAGTTCGGCACCCCCGGCCCCTACGAGGACGCCGTCCAGGGCCAGCCGATCTTCGAGGAGAACGGCCCGGACGACTTCAAGGGCGTCGACATCATGCGTACGGTCCGCAGCTTCGACCCGTGTCTGCCGTGCGGTGTCCACATGTACACGGGCAAGGGCAAGACGCTGAGCGTCACGCACTCGCCCACCTACGGGGCGAACCATGGCTGACCCCGGGCGGCTGGACGGCCCGGCGGTCGAGGCCCGGCTGGCCCGCCTCGACACGCTCCTCGAACAGCTGGAGTCGACGCCGGGCCCGGCCACCGGCCCGGCCGTCGAGGCGGTGCGCCTGCTGACCGAGGTCTACGGCGAGGCGCTCGCCCGCGTCCTGGACCGGGCGGCACCCGCACTGGCCGGCGAGCTCTTCGACGACGAGCTCCTCGACCACCTCCTGGTCCTGCACGACATCCACCCCGACTCCCCCGAACGCCGGGCGGCCCGTGCCGTGGAACGGCTGCGCCCCGCCGTGCGCGAACGCGGCGGGGACGTGGAATGGGCCGGCGTGCAGGACGGGGTGGGCCGGGTGCGGCTGACCACCGGCGGCGGTTGCGGCTCCGGGTGCGGCGGAGGTACCACGGAGGTGGCCGACGCGGTCCGCGAGGCGGTGCTCGCCGCGGCCCCCGAGCTGACGGACGTGCAGCCGCTGCCCGAGGCCCCGGCACCCGCCTTCGTCCCCCTCGACTCGCTGCGCCGGCCGCAGGAGGCCCGGTGAGCACCGACGGAGCCCTGGCCCGCCTCATCCGCTCCGCCGCCGACCACCGGCCGGCCGCGGAGGCGGAGGTGTGCGACCTGTGCACCGCTGCGGTCGCCGAGGACCATCCGCACCTGTACGACACCGGGCAGGGTGAGGTCCGCTGCGCCTGCCGCCCCTGCTCGCTGCTGTTCCCCGGACAGCCGGGGCGGGGCGGTGAGGTCCGGTTCCGGCTGATCCCCACCCGCCGGGTCCGGCTGCCGAAGGTGGACACCGCGACCCTCGGCGTCCCGGTCGGCCTGGTCTTCTTCGTACCGCGCGCCGACGGCTCGGTCACCGCCGAGGGGCCGAGCCCGGCGGGTGCCATGCGCTGGGAGGTGGACGCGGCGGCCTGGCGGCGGGCGGTCGAGGGGTGTCCGCCGCTGGCCGGCCTCACCCCCGATGTCGAGGCCCTGCTGGTGAACACCGTGCACGGGCTCGACCACCACTGGATCGCCCCGGTCGACGACTGCCTGCGGATGCTCGCGGTGGTCCGCCGGGAGTGGCGCGGCCTGTCCGGCGGCGGCCGGATGTGGCCGGCCGTGGAGCGCTTCTTCGAGGAGCTCACCGAGCGGCCTTGAGGAACGGCAACACCGGAAGGAGAAACCCATGGGAAGCATCCGAGTCGGCCGGCCCCAGGCGAAGCCCGACACGCCGTCCCACGTGCGCGGTATGCACCAGGGCAACGAGGGGCCGACCACCACCCAGACCGGGCACCACCCGGACGGCACCGCCGACGCGCGGCGCTCCACCGGCATCCACTGGAAGCGGCACGACACCCTGCTGGACGTCATGCCGAACATCCCGCCCGGGTGAGACCGAACCTGCGGGACGACACAGAACAGGGAGTTCCCACCATGAAGGTCCAGCGAAAGAGAACCGGAACGGCGGCCCAGCGGGTGCTGACGGCCGAGATCGCCGTCGTGGGCGCGCTCGTCCTGGCGCTGTTCGTCACGGAGCTGCCCTCGATCATGCGCGAGATGAAGATCTGGCGGATCGCGGGCGGTCCGCGCGCCGGTCACCGGTATCCGTGACCCGGCCGTGCACGAACTGTCGATCGCGGCCGCGATCGTGGATCAGGCCGGCGCATGGGCCCGGGCGGACGGGGCGGAGACCGTCTCCGCCGTGACCGTCCGGGTCGGCGAACTGTCCGGGGTCGTCCCCGACGCCCTCGACTTCGCCTTCGAGGTGGCCCGCGACGGCACCGCGCTGGCCGCCGCCCGGCTGGTGGTCGAGCAGGTGCCCGCCCGGGCCTGGTGCGAGGCGTGCGCCGAGGAGTTCGCGGTGGGCATGCCGCCGTTCTTCTGGTGCCCGCACTGCGACCGGCCCTGTCCGGAGCTGCGCAGCGGCCGGGAGCTGGAGATCACCGCGGTGGAATGAGCCGGGCCGGTGCCCGCGTGCGGTGCCCCCCCCGGACCAGCCGGGGGGGCACCGCACGCGGGCACCGGCCGTCCTCAGCAGATGCGGGGCAGCTGTTCGCCCAGCGGCAGGTCCACGACCCGGGTGCCGCCAAGGCCGGTGGCCACCACGACCATCCCGGGGTGCTCGGCCACGCACTCGCCGATGCGGGTCGCGCCGGTCCCCTGCGGGTGGGCGCGCATCGCCTCCAGCACCGCGTCGGCCTCGGCCGGCGGCACGAAGGCCACCAGCCGCCCCTCGTTGGCGACGTACAGCGGGTCGAGCCCGAGGAACCCGCAGGCGTTCGCGACCGGCTCCGGTACCGGCACGGCCCGCTCGGACAGCCGCACCCCCGTGCCCGAGGCGCGGGCGATCTCGTTCAGCGAGGCGGCCAGGCCGCCGCGGGTGGGGTCGCGCAGCACGTGGATGTCCGGGGTGACGTCCAGCATGGTGGCGACCAGGTCGGCCAGTGACGCGGTGTCGCTGGCGATCTCGACACCGAACTCCAGGCCCTCGCGCACGCTCAGCACGGCAACCCCGTGCAGCCCGATCGGCCCGCTGACGATGACGGCGTCGCCGGGCCGGGCGCGCTGCGGCCGGATGTCGACGCGCTCGGGGACCAGGCCGACGCCGGCGGTGGTGACGTACACGCCGTCGCCGTGCCCGGCCTCGACGACCTTGGTGTCACCGGTGGCGATGGTGACCCCGGCCGTCTCGGCCGCCGCGCCCATGGCCCGCGCGACGCGGTCGACGACGGCGAGTTCCACGCCCTCCTCCAGGATGAACGCGGCGGAGAGGTGGGCGGGCCGCGCTCCGCTCATCGCCAGGTCGTTGACCGTGCCGTTGACGGCGAGGTCGCCGACGCAGCCGCCGGGGAAGAACAGCGGCCGTACGACGTAGGAGTCGGTGGAGAACGCCAGCCGGGCGCCGCCGAGCTGGAAGACGGCCGAGTCCGTCATGCCGGCCAGGAAGGCGTTGCCGTAGGCGGGGACGAAGACCTGCTCGATCAGTTCGGCGGACAGCGCGCCGCCGCCGCCGTGGCCCATCACCACGACCGGCTGGTCGCGGATCGGCGCCGGACAGCTCCAGTTCGCCGGGTCGACGACGGTCTGCTCAGCCAACGGGGTTCATCTCCTCGCGCACGGGGGCCGGTTCGGACATCCGGCGGTACAGGTAGTAGGCGGCGCAGGCACCCTCGCTGGAGACCATGGTGGCGCCGAGCGGGGTGCGCGGGGTGCAGTCGGTCCCGAACGCGGCGCACTCGGTGGGCTTGATGAGGCCCTGCAGGACCTCGCCGGCCCGGCACTCGGCCGGTTCCTCGGTGCGGATGCCGGTGACGTCGAAGCGGTGTTCGGCGTCGAACTCCCGGTACGCGGCGCTGAGCCGCCAGCCGCTGGCCGGGATCGGGCCGATGCCGCGCCAGGCGCGGTCGGTGACCTCGAAGACCTCCTCGATCATGCGGATCGCCGCCGGATTGCCGTCCTCGCGCACGGCCCGGGCGTAGGCGTTCTCCACCCGGTGCTCGCCGCGCTCCAGTTGGAGGACGGTACGGCGGATGCCCTCCAGGATGTCGAGCGGTTCGAAGCCGGTGACGACGACGGGGACCCGGTGGCGGGCGGCCAGCTCCGGGTACTCGGCCATGCCCATCACGCTGCACACGTGTCCGGCGGCCAGGAAGCCCTGCACCCGGCAGGCCGGCGCGGTCATGATGGCCTCGATGGCCGGGGGGACCCGCACGTGGGAGACCAGGAGGCTGAAGTTGGCCAGGCCCAGCCGCTTGGCCTGGTGGACGGCCATGGCGTTGGCGGGCGCGGTGGTCTCGAAGCCGATCGCGAAGAACACCACCTGGCGGTCGGGGTGCTGCCGGGCGAGTTGCAGCGCGTCGAGCGGCGAGTAGACCACGCGGACGTCACCGCCCTCGCCCTTGACCCGGAACAGGTCGCGGTCGGTGCCCGGCACCCGCAGCATGTCGCCGAAGGAGCAGAAGATCACCCCGGGGCGGGCGGCGATCTCCAGCGCCTTGTCGATGCACTCCAGCGGTGTGACACAGACCGGACATCCCGGACCGTGGATCAACTCCACCTCCTCTGGCAGGAGTTGGTCGATGCCGTGCCGGATGATCGAGTGGGTCTGGCCGCCGCACACCTCCATCAGGGCCCAGGGACGGGTGACGGCGGAACGGATCCCGTCCAGCAGCCGGCGGGCGAGCTGGGGGTCGTTGAACTCGTCGAGATACTTCACCGGGCCTCGTTCCCCTCTGCCTGCCGGGCCGCCTGCTGCCAGGCGTCGCCGAACTCCTCGTCCAGGAGCCCCAGTTCCTCGAAGAGCTTGAGGGAGGCCAGGGCCGACTCCTCGTCGAGGCGCTGCAGGGCGAAGCCCACGTGGACGATGACGTACTCACCGACGCGGACGTCGGACACGTACTCCAGACACGCCTGCTTGCGGACACCGCCGAAGTCGATCATGCCGGTGAGCGGATCGGCCGTGTCGTCGATGCTCACGACTCTGCCGG
This sequence comes from Streptomyces sp. NPDC001068, assembly GCF_042897315.1. Taxonomy (NCBI): domain Bacteria; kingdom Bacillati; phylum Actinomycetota; class Actinomycetes; order Kitasatosporales; family Streptomycetaceae; genus Streptomyces; species Streptomyces sp. NPDC001068. The sequence goes on from NZ_JBIAYD010000002.1 coordinate 628,720, forward strand.
GCACTGCCAAACACATGGGTCACTCCGTCTCGTCGCTGACTGCCGTACGTCGTCGGTCGTCGGGCGGTGCTCCGTGAGCCGCGACCATCAGCTGCCCGAGGGCCAGCCCGCCGTCGTTCGGGGGGACTTCACGGTGCCGCAGCACGGTGAACCCGTGGCCGTGCAGCAGGTCGGAACCCGCCTGCTCCAGAAGGCCGTTGGCGAAGACACCGCCGGTGAGTGCGACGGTGGTCAGACCGGTGGCCCGGCGTACGCCGCGGCACAGGCCGAGGACCGTCCGGGCGACACCGCGGTGGAAGCGGGCCGCGATCACCGGTACCGGGGTGCCGCGCCGCAGGTCGGTGACGATCGCGCGCAGCGCCGGGGCCGGGTCGAAGCGGTCGCCGAAGGAGTACGCGGCGGTGTCCTCGTGCCAGGCGAGGCAGGCCTGCGCCTCCAGTTCAAGGGCGGCCTGCGCCTCGTACCCGGCGCGGTGGCACACGCCGGCCAGGGAGGACACGGCGTCGAAGAGCCGGCCCATGCTGGAGGTGGCCACACAACCGACCTGGCTGGGCAACTGCCGTGCCAGCAGCCTGAGTTCCTCGCGCGAGCAGGCGGCGACGCTGGGCAGGTCCCGGTCCCAGGGCAGCCCGGCCGCCCACAGCCGGGCCAGCGCCGTCCGGCACGGGTTGGCGACCCCCGCGTCACCGCCGGGGAGCGGGGCCGGGGCGAGGTGGGCCAGGCGCCGGTAGCCGCGGTAGTCGGCGACCAGCACCTCGCCGCCCCACACGGAGCCGTCGTCGCCGTAGCCGGTGCCGTCGAAGGCGACACCGATGACCGGTGTGCCGCCGTCCAGGCCGGCCTCCGCCATCGCGGCGGCGACGTGTGCGTGGTGGTGCTGGACGAACACCGGCTTGTCCAGCGGCAGTCGGGCGGCGCGGCGGCGGGCCCACGCGGAGGCGTGGTAGCCGGGGTGGCGGTCGGCGGCGACGAGTTCGGGGCGGACCCCGGTGAGGTGCCGCAGATGCCGTTCCGCCCGGACGGCCGCCTCCAGTGTCGCCAGGTCGCCCATGTCCCCGATGTGCGGCCCGAACCAGGCCAGTTCGCCCTCGCCGACGCACAGCGCGTTCTTCAGGTCGCCGCCCACCGCGAGCGCGGGCCGCACGGGCACGGGCAGCCGCAGCGGGCCGGGCACGTATCCGCGGGAGCGGCGCAGGACCTGTTCGGTGCCGTCGGCACGCACCCGCAGCAGGGAGTCGTCGCAGGGCGAGGCGATGGGCCGGTCGTGGGCGAGCCAGGCGTCGGCCAGTCCGAACAGCCGGGTGAGCGCCTCGTCGTCGTCGGTGACGATCGGTTCGCCCGAGCGGTTGCCGCTGGTCATGACCAGGACGCGGGGGCCGGGCGGGTCGCCCGGGAGTCCGAACAGGAGGGTGTGGACGGGGGTGTAGGGCAGCATCACCCCGAGGTGCGGGCTGCCGGGGCAGACGCCGGACGCCAGCCGGGCGCCGGCGCGGGAACGCAGGAGCACGATGGGGCGGCGGGGGCCGGTGAGCGCGGCGCGTTCGGCGGCCCCGACCACGGCGATCCGCTCCGCCTCCGCGAGGTCCGCGCACATCACGGCGAACGGCTTGTCGCCGCGCGCCTTGCGGGTGCGCAGGGTCTCGACGGCCCGGGGGTCGGTGGCGTCGCAGGCCAGGTGGTAGCCGCCGACGCCCTTCACGGCGACGATCCGCCCGGCGGTGAGCAGTTCTCGTGCCTGTGAGAGGGCGTCACCGTCGCGGGCGGCGCTCACCCCGCTGCCCGCCGCGGGCACCAGCCGCAGCCGGGGGCCGCAGTCCGGGCAGGCCACCGGCTGGGCGTGGAAGCGGCGGTCGGCCGGGGCGTGGTACTCCCGGTCGCAGCGCGCGCAGAGGGGGAAGCCGGCCATGGTGGTGACCGCGCGGTCGTAGGGCAGGGCGGTGGCGATGGTGAAGCGGGGGCCGCAGTGGGTGCAGGTGATGAAGGGGTGACGGTGCCTGCGGTCGGCCGGGTCGGCCAGCTCCCGCAGGCAGTCGGCGCAGGTCGCGGTGTCGGGCGGCAGCAGGGTGCGCCCCGGGGAGGACTGCTCGGTGGCGCGGATGGTGAATCCGGGGTCCGCCCCGGTGGCGGGAAGCTCCTCGACGGCGACGGCGGTCACGGTGGCCAGCGGCGGCGGTTCGGAGGCGAGCAGCTCGCCGAACCGCTCGACGTCGGCCGCAGCCCCCTCCACCTCGATGAGCACGCCGTCGGCGGTGTTGCCGACGAACCCGGCGAGGGCGAGACCGGCGGCCAGGCGGTGGACGTAGGGGCGGAAGCCTACGCCCTGCACGGTGCCGCGCACGGTGAGGCGTCGCCGGACCGCCGCTGCCGCGGTGGGGGCCGTCACGAGGCGCTGGGCGCGTGCACGTGACCGTGCGGGTGCGGGGCGAGCGGCGGCCGGTGCGCGGGAGCACCGTCCCGTACCGCCAGCACCCGGTCCAGGACCGCGTCGACGCCCTCGCCGGTGCGGGCGCAGGAGCGGACGATCTCCACCCCGGGGTTGACGCGCCGTACCTGGTCGGCGAAGGCGCTCTCGTCGAAGCCGGCCGGCCCGGCGAGGTCGGTCTTGGTGAGGACGACCAGATGCGCGGAGCCGAAGGATGTGGGGTACTTCGCGGGCTTGTCCTCGCCCTCGGTCACCGCCATCAGCACGATCCGCAGCTGTTCGCCGAGGTCGTAGGAGGCCGGGCAGACCAGGTTGCCGACGTTCTCCACGAACAGCAGCGCGGTGTCCGGCGGCAGCCAGCCCTCCAGATGTCCCCGCAGCTGCCGGGCCTCCAGGTGGCACAGCCCGTCGGTGAGCAGCTGTTTCACCGGCGCGCCGGAACGGGACAGCCGCCTGGCGTCGTTCTCGGTGGCGAGGTCGGCGGTGAGGGCGGCGACGGGCACGTCCCGCTCCAGCGCCCGGGCCAGCACCCTGCCGAGCAGTTCGGTCTTGCCGCTGCCGGGACTGGAGAGCAGGTTCACCACGCTCACCCCGCGTGCGGCCAGGTCGTCGCGCAGGCTCGCGGCCAGGCCGTCGTTCCTGGCCAGGACGGCCCGGGTGACCTCCTCGGACTCACACATGGGTGCTCCTCGATCGCTGCGTTCCGGAAGAACCGGCGGATCGGGAGGGTGACGTCCCGGTCCGCCGGTGCTGTGACCGGAAGGGTCTGCCCGAAGACCCGCGGCGTCCGGTGCGGTGCACCACGAGGCGGAGCGTCGACCGCGTACGGGACGTACTCGGGTGATGCGGCCACGCGGCGAGGTGCCGTACCGGGCGTCGCGAGCCGGTGAACCTTCCCGGTCGCAGCACTAGCGATCCTGAGCGCCGGTGGCCTCCGGGTGCGGGAGCCCGGCCGGGGCGCGGCCGGTGGATTCCTCCGGGCGGGCCAACGAGGGCGTGGCCCGGGGATCGGCGAGCAGTGCCGGGACCAGCGTGTGCAGCGCCTCGACGGCCCGTCCGACCGCCGCCCGCACCGGCTCGCTCAGGCCGGGGGCGATGTCCTCGTCGCCGCGTGGCAGTTCCGCGGGCTCGCAGGCGAGCACCAGCACGCGCGGCAGCGGCTCGTCGCCGAGGTGGGCGGCGAGGGCCAGCACCTTCGCCGGGTCCATGCCGTGTGCCTCGGGCGGGGCCGCCGGGGCGTCCTCGGGCGGTCCGGCCTCGATGAGGGAGAGCGTGCCGGGCGGCCGGCCGGCCGCCGCGGCGTCCACGAGGACGGCGACCGTCCAGCCGTCGAGGAGGGCGTAGGCGAGGTCCATGCCCCGGATGCCGAAGTCCCGGACTGTCACCTCGGCGGGGAGTGGGTGCCGGGCCAGTGCGCGGATCACCTCGGGGCCGAAGGAGTCGTCGCCGAGGAAGATGTTGCCGACGCCCGCCACCAGCAGCCGGGTCACCGGGCACCGCCCGGGACACGGCGGGCGGAGTCCGGATCCGGCCCACGGTGGGCGGTGGCCGGGCCGGCGAACGGCACCCGGGTCCGGCCGGGTCCGTCCTCGCGGTGGGCGGCGACCGGCCGGCGCGCCCCGCCGGTCTCGCGTGCCGCGGCCCCGGCGGCGGTCCGCCGGCCGCGCCCGGGAAGGCCGGCGGCGACGAGCAGAATGTCCATGGTGCGGCATGTTCGCCGCTTCAGCGGCGCTCGGAAAGCACCTCGGCGGCGTTTCGCCGGCCGCCTTCGCCGGCTCGCCCCTGCGGCGTCCGGAACGCCCACTCCATCCTGGGTTCGAGGACGAACCGGAAGACCCTGCGCACCGGCGGGGTGCACAGCAGGGTCACCACCACGGCGGCGACGAGGGTGGCCGTCACCGCGCCCAGCGGGCCGTGCGTACGGGCCGCGTCGTACCAGTGGGCGGGCCCCGCGGTCTGCGCGACGAAGCCGTGCAGCAGGTAGCCGTAGAGCGTGCCCGCCCCGAGGGCGGTGAACCAGGTGCGGCGGCCCGGTACCCAGGCGAGGAAGCAGGCGGCCAGCATCACCGAGCAGCCGAAGACCGCGAGGGTCGTCACCGGCCCGTACCAGCCGGGTGCGCCGAGCTGCTGGGCGCTGTCCCGGTGGAAGAACCAGCGGTAGGCCAGGTGCGGCACCGACCAGTACGCCACCGCGAGCGCGCACAGCACCACGGGCACCGCCCACAGGCGCACGCTCCACCGGCGCAGCAGCTCGAAGTGCTCGGGCCGCAGACACAGTCCGAGCACGAAGTACGGCAGGAACTGCAGGACCCGCTGGAGATCGAAGTCGCTGCCGATGGACGGGGTGAGGCTGGCCAGCGCGGCGATGACGAGCGCGAGGGGCAGCGGCCACCGGGCGAGCCGCCAGATCGGTGTCGTCAGCCGCCAGATGAACAGGGCGGCCAGGAACCAGGTGAGGTACAGCGGGTCCAGCAGGCTGATCTCGCGGTCCGGGGCGTGGTCGCTCCACCGGGTGAAGAGGGTGTAGGCCACCTCGAACACCACGTAGGGCACGGCGACCCCGGTGACCAGCCGTCTGATCCGGGCCGGGCCGGCGTCGAAGGTACGGGAGAAGTAGCCGGAGATGATGATGAAGGCCGGCATGTGGAAGGCGTAGACGAACGTGTAGAGCGCGGTGACGGTGCGGCTGTCCGAGCGCAGCGGCTCCCAGGCGTGCCCCACGGCGACGAGCACGATCGCCAGGTACTTCGCGTTGTCGAAGTAGGCGTCGCGCCGACCGGCGGTGGGGCCGCCGCGGGTGGCCGGGGCCGGGCGGGGCGGCGGGGCCGGGACGGGCGGCGCCTGGACCGTGGTCGCTGTCTCGCGGGAACCGGACAGACCGAACACCTCTCACACGACATGCGCTCCGGGGAGCGAGGGGGGACACCGGGGGAACCGGGAGGACACGGGGCGGTACTCCGTTGTGCGGCTCACCGGAATCCCGTGGCGTAAACCCGGAGTGACACTCCGGCGCCGGACCGGCGAACGACGTCCGTCCGGAGTGCTGCCCGCACCAGAATGGTTACGCCCGTGTCGACCGATGTCTCCTGGGAGGGCGCCGCGTGACGCCGTCGGACCGAGTCCCCGTGTCGGTCGGGGAGTTGCTGGACACCCGCCCGGAGATCCTCGGGGCGGCGGCCGAGGACTTCGGCCACCTGGTGCGCCGGCCGCCGCTCGGCGTGCTGCGGCCCCGCTCCGCCGCCGAGGTCCGGGACGCCCTGGTGTACGCGGGGCCGCGCGGGATCCCGGTGGCCGCGCGGGCCGGCGGCCACTCCCTGTACGGCCAGGGCCAGGCGCCGGACGGGATCGTCCTCGACCTGTCCGCGCTGGCCGCGGTCGGCCCGGTCAACGGCGACCGGGTGACGGTGCAGGCCGGGGCGCGGTGGACGGACGTACTGGCGGCCACCCTGCCGCACGGGCTGACGCCTCCCGTCCTCACCGACTACCTCGGCGCCGGCGTCGGCGGAGTGCTGAGCGCGGGCGGGCTGGGCGGCGCGAGTCACCGGCACGGTCTGGTCGCGGACTCGGTGCTGGAACTGGAGGTGGTGACCGGGGCCGGTGAGCACCTGCTCTGCTCGCCGGACCGGCACGGCGCGCTCTTCGACGCGGTCCTCGCCGGCCTGGGGCAGCTGGCCGTGATCGTCCGGGCCACCCTCCGGCTCTCCCCCGCGCCCGCGACGGTGCGCCGCTACTGCCTGTACTACCCCGGCGTCGACGCCTACCTGGCCGACCAGCGCCTGCTCGCCACCGACCGGCGCTTCGACCACCTCGAGGGCCAGGCCCGCCCGGTGGCGGACACCCCGGACGGCTGGACCTACCTGGTCGAGGCCGTCGCCGCCCACCGGGGCACGGCCCCGCCCGACGACCGGCGCCTGCGGGCGGGCCTCGCCTTCGGCTCGGTGGAGGCCACGGACCTGGGGTACGCGGAGTTCGCGCGGCGGGTCGCGGCCGACGAGGAGCTGCTGCGCGCCACCGGCGAGTGGCTGCACCCGCATCCGTGGCTGAACCTGCTGCTCCCCGAGGACGCCACCGCGTCCGTGGTGACCGGAGTCCTCCGCGACCCCGGCTTCCGGGATCTGCGCGAGAACGGTGTGGTGCTGCTCTATCCCCTGCTCACCGGCGCTCTGCGGGCCCCGATGTTCCGCCGGCCGCGTGGCGAGGTCGTCTTCCTGCTGGCCCTGCTGCGCACCGCGGCCCCGGGCGCGGCCGGTCCGATGGTGGCCGCCAACCGCGGGTTGTACGAGTCGGCGCGGGCGAAGGGAGCCGTCGCCTACCCGGTCAACGCCCTGCCGATGACCCCGCGGGACTGGCGTGCGCACTACGGCATCGGGTGGGCCGCGCTGGCACGGGCCAAGGGCGTCCACGACCCGCACGGCGTCCTGGGCGGGGGCCACGGGATGGCATGGTGAACAAGTCGCTCCGCCGGGGGTGTCGATCCGGCGCGGCGCCGTTCGTCGGTGGGGTGCACGGAGGCTTTCGACGATCTGGGAGGAACGATGAAGTACATGCTGCTGGTCTGCGGCGACGACACCGCGGACGCCTCGGGGATGGCGCCGGTCGAACCCTGGGTGGAGGAGCACGGCGTACGGCGCGGCGCCCGGCTCTACGGCCACCGGCTGCGGCTGCCCGACTCGGCGGTCACCGTCCGCGTCCGCGACGGCGAGGTGCTGCGCACCGACGGTCCCTTCGCGGAGACGAAGGAGTACGTCGCCGGATTCGACGTCGTGGACTGCGACAGCCTGGAGGAGGCGGTACGGATCGCGGCGGAGCACCCCGTGGCCACCGTCGGCGCCATGGAGGTGCGGCCGTTCTGGGACGAGGGGCCCGCCGAGGACGCCGGGGCGGCGATCCGCGCGCTCGACGCCGAGCTGACCGAGGCCCTCCGCGAGCGGGACGTCGAGCGGCTCACCGCCTGCTACGCACCGGACGTGGAGGTCTTCGGGCCCGCCGGCGCCGACGCGCGGTCCGGGGTCGCCGGGCTGCGCAAGGCGGTCGAGGAATGGTTCGCGACGATCGCCGGCCCCGTCCGCCGCGAGGTGCTCGACCTGCGGGTACGGCCCGGGGAGGGCAGCGCGTTCAGCCACGCCCTGGTCCGGCTCCGCGGCACCCGCGGGACCGGGGAGCCCGTGGACCGGACGGTTCGGGTCACCACCGGCTACCGGGACACCGGCTTCGGCTGGCTGATCGCCCACGAGCACGTGTCGGCACCCCTGGACGGGCCAGCCGGGAAGGACCTGTCATGAAGTACGTCCTGTTCATCTGCACGCCCGTCGGGGGCGAGGAGCTCAGCCCCGCCGAGATCGCCGACGACCCGCGCTTCACCTCGTACATCGACGAGGTCCGCGGCCGTGACCTGGTCAAGGGCGGCGCCCGGCTGCGGCCCGCGTCCGACGCCACCACCGTGCGCGTCCGGGGCGACGAGGTGCTGCTGAGCGACGGGCCGTTCGCCGAGACCAAGGAGTACGTCGCGGGCATCGACATCGTCGAGGTCGCCGACCTCGACGAGGCCCTCGCGCTCGCCTCCCGGCACCCCGCGGCGCTCGCCGGCGGCTCGGTCGAGGTGCGGCCGGTCTGGGAGTGAGTGTCACGGACGACGTCGAGAAGGCGGTCGCCGCCGCCTTCCGCGAGGAGTGGTCCCAGGTCGTCGCCACCCTGATCGGGGTGACCGGCGACTGGGACCTCGCCGAGGAGTGCGCGCAGGACGCCTTCGCCCGGGCGTTGGAGCGGTGGCGGCACGAGGGAGTGCCGGGCCGCCCCGGCGCCTGGCTGACCACGACCGCCCGCAACCGCGCCCTGGACGTGCTGCGCCGGGAGGCGGTGGGGGCCCGGAAGCTGCGGGAGGTGGCCATGCTGGCCCGGGACGACGGACCGTACGACCCGGATCACGAGGGCGACGACAGTGGTGTGGCCGACGACCGGCTGCGGCTGATCTTCACCTGCTGCCATCCGGCCCTGCCGGTCGAGGCCCGGGTCGCGCTGACCCTGCGCACCCTCGCCGGGCTGACCACGGCGGAGATCGCCCGCGCGTTCCTCGTCCCCGAGGCGACGATGGCGCAGCGGCTGGTACGCGCCAAACGGAAGATCCGCAACGCCGGCATCCCGTACCGGGTGCCGCCCGCGCATCTGCTGCCCGACCGCGTCACGGGCGTCCTCGGCGTGCTCTACCTGCTGTTCAACGAGGGCTACGCGGCCGCCGCCGGCGAGGACCTGATGCGGACCGGGCTGTGCGCCGAAGCCGTCCGGCTGGCCCGGCTGCTGGCCGGACTGATGCCGGACGAGCCGGAGGCCGTCGGGCTGCTCGCGCTCCTGCTGCTGCACGACGCCCGCCGGGACACCCGGGTGGACGCGGCCGGTGACCTCGTGACCCTGGAGGACCAGGACCGCACGGCGTGGGACCGCGCCGAGATCGACGAGGGCGCCGCGCTCCTGGAGGGCGCGCTGCGCCGCGGCCGCCCCGGCCCCTACCAGATCCAGGCGGCCGTCGCCGCCTGCCATGCCACCGCGGCCACCGCCGCCGACACGGACTGGGCGGACATCGCCGGTCTCTACGGCGAACTCCAGCGGTACGTCCCCTCGGCCGTGGTCCGTCTCAACCGCGCGGTCGCCGTGGGCATGGCGGAGGGCGGGGAGGCGGGCCTCGCCCTGGTGGCGGAGTTGGAGGCCGAGGACGACCTGAGCGGCTACCACCTGCTGCCGGCGACCCGGGCGGACCTGCTGCGCCGCATGGGACACACCCGGCAGGCGGCCGCGTCCTACGAACGGGCCCTGGAGTTGGTGGAGAACGCGGCCGAACGGAGGTTCCTGGAGCGGCGGCTGGCCGAGTGCCGGGCCGGGTAGCGCCCCGCAGGAGCCCCCAGCAGGACGAGCGAGCAGCGACCCGCTCGGTCCGGCGCACGGGTCGGCCGGGGCACGGAGGCGGCGGGCCGGCCGGGGCACGAAGGCGGCGGGCGGGCCGGGTCCGCCGCCTCCGCCCGTACGTCAGCCCCCGAGCGCGGCCATCACGACCGCCTTGGCCTCCTCCTGCACCCGGGCCAGGTGGTCGGGGCCCTGGAAGGACTCGGCGTAGATCTTGTACACGTCCTCCGTGCCGGACGGGCGGGCCGCGAACCAGGCGTTCTCCGTGGTCACCTTGATGCCGCCGATCGCCGCGCCGTTGCCCGGCGCCTCGGTGAGCACCCCGGTGACCGGTTCGCCGGCCAGCGTCTCGGCCGTGACCTGGGCCGGGGAGAGCCTGCCGAGGAGGGCCTTCTCCTCGCGGGTCGCCGGGGCGTCGATACGGGCGTAGGCGGGCTCGCCGAAGCGGGCGGTCAGGTCGGCGTAGTGCTCGGAGGGCGTCCGGTCCGTCACGGCCGTGATCTCGGAGGCGAGCAGGGCGAGCAGGATGCCGTCCTTGTCGGTGGTCCACACCGAGCCGTCCCGGCGCAGGAAGGAGGCGCCGGCCGACTCCTCGCCGCCGAACCCGATCCCGCCGGTGACCAGTCCGTCCACGAACCACTTGAACCCGACGGGCACCTCGACCAGTTGGCGCCCGAGGTCGGCGGCCACCCGGTCGATCATCGAGGAGGAGACCAGGGTCTTGCCGATGCCGGTGCCCGACGGCCAGCGGTCGCGGTGCCGGTAGAGGTAGGAGATGGCGACGGCCAGGTAGTGGTTGGGGTTCATCAGGCCGGCGTCGCGGGTGACGATGCCGTGCCGGTCCGCGTCCGCGTCGTTTCCGGTGGCGACCCGGAACTCTTCGCGCTTCTCGATCAGCGAGGCCATCGCGTACGGCGAGGAGCAGTCCATGCGGATCTTGCCGTCCCAGTCCAGCGTCATGAACCGCCAGGTGGGGTCGGTGTACGGGTTGACCACGGTGAGGTCCAGGCCGTGCCGTTCGGCGATCCGGCCCCAGTAGGCGACGGAGGCCCCGCCGAGCGGGTCGGCCCCGATGCGCAGTCCGGACGCCCGCACCGCGTCGAGGTCCAGGACGCTCGGCAGGTCGTCGACGTACACGCCCATGAAGTCGTAGCGGCCGGTGGTCGGCGCGGCGAGGGCGCGCTCGTACGGGAGGCGCTGTACGTCCTTCATCCCGCCCGCGATGATCTGGTTGGCGCGGTCCTGGATCCAGGACGTGGCGTCGGAGGCGGCGGGCCCGCCGCTGGGCGGGTTGTACTTGAACCCGCCGTCGGCGGGCGGGTTGTGCGACGGGGTGACCACGACGCCGTCCGCGAGGCCGGTGGTGCGGCCGCGGTTGTGGGTGAGGATGGCGTGTGAGACGGCGGGGGTCGGCGTGTAGCCGTCGGCGCTGTCGACGAGGACGGTGACGCCGTTGGCCGCGAACACCTCCAGGGCGGTCACCTTCGCGGGCTCGGACAGGGCGTGCGTGTCGGCACCCAGGAAGAGGGGGCCGTCGGTGCCCTGACCGCCGCGGTACTCGCAGATGGCCTGGCTGGTGGCCGCGATGTGGTCCTCGTTGAAGGCGGTCGCCAGTGACGAACCGCGGTGCCCGGAGGTGCCGAACGCCACCCGCTGGGCCGGGTCGGCCGGCTCGGGGTGCCGTGCGTAGTACGCCGTGACCAGCCGGGCCACGTCGACGAGGTCCTCCGGAGCGGCCGGCCGGCCCGCTCGCTCATGTGGCATGAGTCCACTTCCTCCGCAGTCGTTGATCGATCGCTGGAGGCCCATCCTTCCCTGTCGGCGGCGGTGGAGGCGAGCGCGGCTCCGGTCCGGACGCCGAGGACACGGCGGGTTCACGGCCGGTTCACGGCACCGGGGCCGGGCCTCTTCCCCGGCGGGCCGCCGCCCGGGGACGCGAGAGGGCCCCCGGGTGGTTCCGAGGGGCCCTCGCGTGACGTGAGTCGTTCAGTGCGCGGCGGGAACCGTCCGTCCGGCCGGGGCCTTCGCGGGCCGCGGGTTGAGCTGCCGCTCCGCCAACTCGCCGAAGAGCAGGCCGAAGCCGCCCCACAGCACCAGCTGGATGGCGAGCGCGGAGACCCGGAACCGCCACAGCAGGGTGGCCGGGAAGTCCGCCGGCACCTCGTTGATGGCGGGCAGGAACCGGTAGGCGAGCGCGATGACCACGGCGAAGGCGGCCACCGCGACCATGGTCGCCCACCAGGTGCCGAGGCTGGGCGCCAGCCGCTTGCCCAGGATGGTGGCGGCGACCGCCAGCAGCACGCTGAGCACCATCATCAGGAAGTACAGCGTGGTCCGCTTGCCGATGGTGTCCGGGTCGCCCACCGACGGCGGGTTGGCCGGGTACTTCAGGAACGGCACGACGTACACGGCGAGCAGCGCGCAGCCGGACAGCAGCAGTGCCGTCGCCCGGGGCGAGAAGCGGCCGACGCGGCCGAGGGCGAAGCAGTAGGCGAGCGCGGCGATGCCGCCGAACGCGACCCCGTAGACCAGCACACCGGTGGCCAGGCCCGCGGTGGACTGCAGGGAGCGGGAGACGACCTCCATCTCGTGCTCGTGCGAGTGGGCGTCCTCGAAGCTGATCGCCTTGTCGACGTTCGGCTCACCGAGGAGGTAGGCGACGACCAGGGCGAGCGCACCGGCGACGAGGCCGGCGAGCATGCCCCGCCACAGGAGGTTTCTTACCGTTGCGGAGTTCATGGGCGTGCGGCGTCCCTTACGTCAGTGGCAGGGGAAGCCGAGGAGGTGGCGGGCGTCGTGCACCCACTCGTGGACGTCCGTGCCGCTGAACACGGAGGTGGCGCCCTGCTCGGCGCCGACGAAGTAGAGCAGGACGATCATGAGGATGCCGAAGAAGACCGCCCACGGAGCTATCGCGCTCAGCGGCAGCTTGGCGGGAACGACGGGGGTGGTGGCTGTCGGCTGCGCGACGGTCTGCGCCATGGCAGAACCTCCTCTGGGAGTTCGCGTCCCATCTCGGTGGTGCACTTGACGACGGCTACGGGTCTGACTCGCGAGATCCCCGGGGGTTCTCGCACACAGTGGCGCGACCGTGCCGGACTTCCACCGGCTTCCGTTCTGGCGTCGTCGATATCGGACCGACCGTACCGCGTGTCAGGGGCACGGCCAAGACCGCGCCCACCTGGCGTGATCTTCCTCTCCCGCCGGCCGGCACGTTTCGGGGCCACCGGGGCGGCGGTGACCGGAACCGTTGGGTCAGGCGAGCCCCAGTTCGCGCTCGCCGAGCGGGGCGAAGTACCGCTGCACGTCGGCGTCGGTGACCTCGGCGAGGGTGGCCGGCGACCAACGGGGGGCACGGTCCTTGTCGATGACCTGGGCGCGGATGCCCTCCACCAGGTCGGGCGTGGTCAGGGCCCGGCAGGAGACGCGGTACTCCTGGTCGAGGACCTCCTCGAGCGAACCGAGCCGCCGGGCCCGGCGCAGCGCGGCGAGCGTGACCTTGAGGGCGGTCGGCGACCTCGACAGCAGGGTGTGTGCCGCCTCCTTGGCCCCCGGGTCGCCGTGGTCGAGCAGCCGCCGGACGATCTCCTCGACCGTGCCGGCGGTGTAGCAGGCGTCGATCCACTCCCGGTGACGGGCCAGTTCGCCGTCCGGCGCCGGTCGCACGTGCCGGGCGAGCGCGTCGGGGACGGGCCGCTCGGCGAGGTCGGCGATAAGCCCTTCGACGCGCTCGGAGGGCACGCAGTGGTCGGCGAGCCCGCACAACAGGGCGTCCGCGGCGCCGATCTGGGCTCCCGTCAGGGCGAGGTGGGTGCCGAGTTCGCCGGGGGCGAGGGCGAGCAGGCGGGTGCCGCCGACGTCCGGGACGAAGCCGATGCCGGTCTCCGGCATGGCGATCCGGGAACGCTCGGTGGCGATCCGGACGCTGCCGTGCGCGGAGACGCCGACTCCGCCGCCCATCACGATGCCGTCCATGATCGCGACGTAGGGCTTGGGGTAGCGGGCGATGCGGGCGTTGAGGCGGTACTCGTCGCGCCAGAACGCGGCGGCGCCGGTGCCGTCGCCGTCGCGGGCGTCGTCGTGGACGGCGCGGATGTCGCCGCCCGCGCACAGGCCGCGCTCCCCCGCGCCGGTGAGGACGACGGTCGCCACGGCGGGGTCGTGCTCCCAGGCGGTGAGCGCCTCGTCGATGGCGCGGACCATGGCGTGGGAGAGGGCGTTGAGGGCCTTGGGGCGGTTGAGGACGAGTCGGCCCACCCGGCCGGCGGTGTGCAGCAGGACGTCGTTCATCGGATGGCCTCCGTACGCCCTCGGGCCGTGGTGACACGCATGATCTCGTAGGTTCCTTCCGGGATCCGGTGGACCCGCAGGTCACGGATGATCTTCTCGACACGGTACGCGCCGCGCGGCCGCGGGTGGCCGCACGGGGTGCCGTCCTCGTGGCGGGACCGCCCGGCACCGGCCGGGCGGACCCCCGGCAGATCCGGTGAACCGGCAGGGAACACTTGGTCATGGGTTCGCCTGGACGGCCGTTCGGGTGAACACGTCTGCCTAGCATGAGGCGATCACGAACGGTACGGACCCGGGAGCTGGGATGGTGTTGTCCGGCCTCGACGCGAGGTCGCCGCGTCCCTGGGCGGTCGTCGCGGTCGTCGTCGTCTGCCTGGTGGCCGGAGTCCTGGCGCTCGCCCGCGGCCCGCGCCCCGCGCACGCCGGCCCGAACACGCTGCCGCACACCACGGTCGAGGTGTCCCCCAGCCGCTGCGGGCGGGGCTGGAGCGCACCGGCCCCCGGTGTCCAGGTCTTCGACCTGCGCAACCCTACCGACGGTTCCGCCGAGGTCTTCCTGGAGGACCCGCGCAGCCGGGCCGTCTACGGCGAGGTCGAGGACATCGGCCCCGGCACCACCCGGGAACTCACCGTCCGGCTCGGCAGGGGCAGTTACGCGTTCATGTGCGTCCCGGACGACTCCGACGCGGTCACCGGGCCCACGGTCCGCGTCACGCGGGGCAGGAGCGGTCCGGCCGCGGCCCCGGTCACCGAGCACGACCTGATCCCGCCGGCGCTCGCCTACCAGAAGTGGATCGGCGGCGGCCTGTCCGACGTGGTACGGCTGACGACGAGGCTCCGGGACGCCGTCGACGGCGGCGACCTGGCCGCCGCCCGCGCCGACTGGCTGCCGGCCCACCTCGAGTACGAGCGGCTGGGCGCCGCGTACGACGCCTTCGGGGACGCGGACGGCGCCGTCGACGGCACGGACGCGGGCCTGCTCGGCGGGGTCCACGACAAGGACTTCACCGGCTTCCACCGGATCGAGTACGGCCTGTGGCACGGCGAGTCGGCGAGCGGGCTGCGCGGCCCGGCGGACGGCCTGGTCACGTCGGTCACCGCGCTCCGGGACGACTGGGCGCAGACCCGGATGGACCCGGCCCAGTTGGGGCTGCGGGCGCACGAGATCCTGGAGAACACGGTGCAGTTCGAACTGACCGGCCGGACCGACTACGGAAGCGGCAGCAACCTGGCCACCGCCCGCGCCAACCTGGACGGCACGGCGCAGGTCATGACCCGGCTGCGCCCGCTGCTGGCCACCCGGTACGCCGGGCTGCCGGCCCTGGAGAGCGAACTGGCCCGGGTCGCGGGGACGCTGGACGCCTTCGAGCACGACGGCACCTGGACGCCCCTCGGGAAGCTGAGCCACCGGCAGCGCGAGAAGGTCGACGCGGCACTCGGGGACCTGGTGGAACGGCTGGCGTCGGTGGCGACCCTGTGCGATCCGCGGAGGACGGTGTGAGCAGCCAGGAGAAGCCCGGCCGGAGCGGGGTCGGCCGCCGCGGCTTCCTGCGGGGCGCGGCGCTGGCGGGCGCCGGACTGACCGCCGGCGGCGCGGCCGCGCCGCTCACCGCGACCGCCGCGGCGACGCCCGCCGTCGCGCCCTTCCACGGCGCCCGTCAGCGGTCCGTGATCGCGGCACCCCGGCGGACGACCGTCTTCGCCTCGCTCGACGTCACCGCCGAGGGCCGGGCCGAACTGGCCGATCTGCTGCGCACGCTCACCGCGCGCGCCCGTTTCCTCACCTCGGGCGGCACCCCGGACCCGGTCGGAGTCACCGCGCCGCCCGCCGACTCCGGTGTCCTCGGCGAGGAACTGCCATCGGGGGCGCTGGCGGTGACCGTCGGGGTGGGCGCCTCGCTCTTCGACGACCGGTACGGGCTCGGCGGACTGAGGCCGCGCCGGCTGACCGCGATGCCCGCCTTCCCCGACGACGACCTCAGGCCCGAGTGGTGCCACGGCGACCTCAGTTTGCAGTTGCACGCGGACGACACCGACACGGTCCTGCACGCCCTGCGCGACATCGCCCGGCACACCAGGGGCGGCATGCAGGTCCGCTGGCGCCTGGACGGGTTCAGCAGCCCGCCCCGGCCGTCCGGCACCCCGCGCAACCTGCTGGGCTTCAAGGACGGCACCGCCAACCCGGAGACCGGCAGCGCCCGGGAGATGGACCGGCTGGTCTGGGTCGGCGCGGACTCGGGGGAACCCGGGTGGGCGGTCGGCGGCAGTTACCAGGTGGTGCGGCTCATCCGGATGCTGGTGGAGTTCTGGGACCGGGTCTCGCTCGGCGAGCAGGAGCGGATGTTCGGCCGTTCCCGGCAGTCCGGGGCGCCCCTGGACGGCGACGCCGAACACGACACCCCGGACTACGCGGCCGACCCCAAGGGCGACGTCATCCCGCTGGACGCGCACATCCGGCTGGCGAACCCGCGTACCGCGGCCAGCGCCGGACAGCGGATCCTGCGCCGCGCCCACAACTACGACCGGGGCATGGACGCCAACGGCAACCTCGACATGGGCCTGCTGTTCACCTGTTACCAGCAGGACCTGGCGCGGCAGTTCGAGACCGTGCAGAAGCGGCTGGCCGGCGAACCGCTGGTCGACTACATATCGCCCTTCGGCGGCGGGTACTTCTTCGCGCTGCCCGGCGTGCGGGACAGCCACGACTGGTACGGCCGCGCACTCCTCACCTGAGCCCGCACCCCTGGCTTGTTCAGACAACTCCCCGGCGACGTCGGTCAATACCCGGTCAAGATTTGCCCCAGCATCCCTGACCCGGTATTCATTCACCCGCCATCACGGCTCCGCCGCGGCGCCGGGAAGCGGGCGAAGCATGCCTGCCTGTACGACGCAGAGACGTTCGGGCCCGAAGGGTGAACCAGCATGGCCAGCACAGGAAGACGAACGGCGATCCGGAGTCTGGGGGCGCTCGCGGGTGCCGCCGCGCTCACGGTCCTCGGCACCGCCACGCCCAGTTGGGCGGCCGTACCCGCCGGGCACGGCGGCGGCCCGTCGACCACGACCCCGATCAAACACGTGGTCGTGCTCTTCGACGAGAACATCTCCTTCGACCACTACTTCGCGACCTATCCGAAGGCCGCCAACACCGACGGCACGAGGTTCACGGCGTCCAGGAACACCCCCAAGGACATCGACACCGTCGCGCACGCCGGGCTGCTGACGAAGAACCCGAACCAGTACGCGCCCAGGCGGCTCTCCCCGTCGCAGGCGATGACCTGCGACCAGAACCACTCCTACGGGCCGGAGCAGCTCGCCTACGACGGCGGCAGGGCCGACCGGTTCGTGCAGAACACCGAGGTCGACAAGTGCAGCGGCGGCCTGTTCGGCGAGCCGGGCCTGGTGATGGACTACTACGACGGCAACACCGTCACCGGTCTGTGGAACTACGCCCAGCAGTACGCCCTGAATGACCGTTCCTACAGCTCGGTCTACGGCCCGTCCACGCCCGGCGCGCTCAACCTGATCTCGGGTCAGACGCACGGCGCGGTCTCGGTGGACTCCGTGACCGGCAGGCAGACGGCGACGCCCGACCCGTACGCCATCGCCTCCCCGAACGCCAAGGGCGTCGGCACGGTCATCAACGACCCCGACCCGGCCTTCGACGACTGCTCCGACAAGGACCACACCAGCACCAGCGC
This sequence comes from Streptomyces sp. NPDC001068, assembly GCF_042897315.1. Classification (NCBI taxonomy): domain Bacteria; kingdom Bacillati; phylum Actinomycetota; class Actinomycetes; order Kitasatosporales; family Streptomycetaceae; genus Streptomyces; species Streptomyces sp. NPDC001068. Next base: position 646,024 of record NZ_JBIAYD010000002.1, read on the forward strand.
GCTGGCGTCGCTGCAGGGCAGGAACATCGGCGACCTGCTCAACTCCAAGCACGTGAGCTGGGGTTGGTTCCAGGGCGGCTTCCGTCCGTCGACCGGCTGGGACGGCAGGTCCGGCGACTGGGCCAAGTGCGACACCACGCACACCAACGTCGGCGGCGCCTCCGTGGTCGACTACAGCCCGCACCACAACCCGTTCTCGTACTACCGGTCGACGTCCAACCCGCACCACGTGGCGCCGAAGAACGTCGACGAGATCGGTCACGCCGGCCGGGCCAACCACAACTACGACCTGACCGACTTCACCGCGGCCGCCAAGGCGGGCAAGCTCCCGGCCGTCAGCTTCCTGAAGGCGGGCGAGTACCAGGACGGCCACGCCGGCTACTCGGACCCGACCGACGAGCAGCACTTCCTCGTCAACGAGATCAACGCCGTGCAGAGCTCGCCGGAGTGGAAGTCCACGGCGGTCGTCATCGCCTACGACGACTCCGACGGCTGGTACGACCACGCCTACGCCAAGCCCCGCAACGGCTCCAAGGACACCACGGTCGGCTCCAACGGCAAGGCCACGGACAGCGCCGCGTGCCAGGCCGGCCCGGCCGCGACCGGCGGCTACGCCGACCGCTGCGGCCCCGGCACCCGGCAGCCGCTGCTGGTCGTCTCGCCGTACAGCAAGGTGAACAAGGTCGACCACACGCGGACCGACCAGTCGTCCGTCATCCGCTTCATCGAGGACAACTGGCGCACCGGCCGCATCGGTGACCACTCCTTCGACGCCACCGCGGGCTCCCTGGCCGGCATGTTCGACTTCCGGCACCCGAACGGCAAGCAGGTGCTGCTGAACGCGAACGGCTCCGTCAGGCACATCGGTCCGATCCGCCACGTGGCTCCGGTCAGCACGCACATCACGCCGGGCCCGGCGATGGTGGAGACGGCCGCGACGACCGGCTCCGGCGCGTTCCCGGCCCTGCCGGTGAGCCTCGGCGTGGGCGCGCTGGTGGCCGCGGGCGCCACCGGCACGTACCTGACGCTGCGGCGCAGGCAGCGCACCACCGCCTGACCCGGTACGTCCCCCACCGCTTCGGCACGGTCCCCCTCCCCGGACCGTGCCGAAGCGCGTACGGGCCGCACCGCGGCCTCCGGGCCGTCGCCGCCGCCCCGCGCCTGCCACCGCGAGCACGCTGGTTACGATCATCGGCGGCAGGGACACGGCACGGCGGAAGGGGCAGTCCACGATGACGAGCGAGGAGACCGCCGCACTCGACGACCCGGTGGGCGCCTCCCTGCGCGGCCTGCACGCGCGTCTGGGACGGCGGATCGGCCGGGCGGCGAGTTACGTGCCGGACGTCGCGACCTTCTCGTCGGTGTCCGCCGATCCCGCACCCGAGGACTGGGCCGACCTGGCCCGGCTGCTCGGTCCGGGCGCGTTCGCCGACATGTTCAACTGCCCGGCGCCACCGCCGTCCGACTGGGAACCGGTCTTCGTCCTCGAAGGCCGCCAACTGGTCTGGCCCCGCTCCGGCACGCCCGGGACGGCTCCCGTCCCGGCCGGCACCGACCTGGTCGAACTGGGGGCGGACGACGTCCCCGAGATGCTCGCGCTCGTCGCGCGCACCGAACCGGGGCCGTTCCGGCCGCGCACCCGCGAACTCGGTACCTACCTCGGCATCCGCGACCGGGGTGTGCTGGTCGCCATGGCCGGCGAACGGCTGCGGCCGCCCGGGTGGACCGAGATCAGCGCGGTCTGCACGGCCCCCGAAGCACGTGGACGGGGTCTCGCCGGCCGCCTGGTGAACGAGCTGGCCACCCGCGTCCTGGCCCGGGGCGAGCGCCCCTTCCTGCACGCGGCGGAGTCGAACACCGGCGCGATCGCGCTCTACGAACGGCTCGGCTTCGAGAGCCGCGGGCACGTGACCTTCCGCGGTTTCCGCACCCCCTGACGACCGTCCGAAGAGTTCACCGGTGAAGGTGTGAAGGAGAGACGTACGTTGTCCGTCCCGACCGTGTCCCCCAGCAGTTACTTCGAGGCCGTCGGCGGCCACCGCTACAAGCCGACGCCGCGCGCGGGCGGGGCCTGGGCCCCGGACGAGCAGCATTTCAGCCCCCTTTCGGGGCTCGTCGTGCACGCCCTCGACCGGTACCGGGCCGCGGGCCGTGACGACGGGCTGCTGCTCTCGCGGATCAGCTACGACATCCTCGGCCGCCTCGCCCTGGACGAGTGCGAGATCGAGGTGGAGACCGTCCGTCCCGGGCGGACCATCGAACTGCTCGAGGCGGTCGTACGGATCTCCGGTCGCGCGGTGCTGCGGGCCCGCGCCTGGTACCTGACCGCGCTGGACACCTCCGCGGTCGCCGGCGGCCCCGACGACCGGCTCGCCCCGCCGGACTCCCTCGCCCCGTGGCCGGCGGGCGAGCTCTGGCCCGGCGGCTACATCGACTCCGTGGAGATCCGCCCGGTGGTACCGCGGCGTCCGGGCCGTACCGCCGCCTGGGTCTCCTCGCCGGTGGAACTGGTCGCCGGCGTTCCGGTCAGTCCGCTCGCCGCGTTTCTCACCCTGGTCGACACCGCCAACGGCATCGCCGTCCGCCAGTCGCCCGCCGAGTGGATGTTCCCGAACGTCGATCTGACGATCCACCTCCACCGCCAACCCCGGGCAGGGTGGACCGGGCTGGACACGAAGGTCACCTTCGGGCCCACCGGACAGGGCCTCACCAGTACGGTCCTGCACGACGTGGACGGCCCGGTAGGCCACGCGACACAGATCCTGACGGTCCGGCCGCTGCCGGGTGACTAGGTCACCTGGGCGCGGCCTTCAGCTGGGCTCCCTTGACGGACAGCCGGCCGCCGCGCTGCACCACCTGGGTGACGGTCGCCGAGACGAGGGTGATCGTGCGGGCGCGGCCCGCGGGGTGCGCGAGCCAGCGGGGTACGGCGTCCGGTGTGACGGCGACGGCACGGTGCGCCGGGAGCGGACCGCCCACGACGGCCGTGACCCGGCCGGACAGCTTGCGGACGTAGAGGGTGACCACGCCCGCGGCACCCTGGCCCTTGAGCGTGGCGGTGGTCGCGGGCCGGGCCCGCAGGCGCAGCGCGGCGCGGCCCCGGCCGGCGGTGAGGTCGAGGTCGACGGCGTCCAGCGACCGTACGGTGAGCTTGACCGCCCGGACGGTGCCCGTCGCGGTGCGCACGGTGGCCGTCCCGCGGAACCTGGCGCCGCGCAGCACGAGCCGGTCCGCGCGCAGCACCAGGGATCCCCTGTCGGCGGCGGGCGGCCCGGACCGGGGTGCGTCGGCGGCCGCCTGCGAGCCGCTCGCCGCCGGGTGGATGGACAGCGACAGGCAGGCCACGGCCGCGGCGCAGGCGAGCGGTGCGCGGACGCGGGCGAGCCGGGCAGCGGTCCCACCCGTACGGTGCGCGCGCCCGGATCCGCCGCCGCACGCGCTCGCGCATTCGTCAGCGGTCGCCACTGGGGCCCTCCGTTGCCGTGACGGCCGTGGCCGTGCGGTCGGCCCGGGTCGCCGGGGCCGCCTCGGCCTCGGGCGGCAGCCAGGCACAGGCCAGGGATCCGCCGACCAGTCCGCAGGCCACGCCCAGGAAGAGGCCGCCGAAGTTGGCGACAGGGAAGGAGACGATCGCGAGCAGGAGGGTGGCGATCCCGGAGAAGACCCGGAGGTGGGGGCGGCAGCACAGGGTGACGCCCAGGACCAGGAGCAGGATTCCGATGACCAGGGCGCCGGCACCGGAGGTGGTCGACAGGGCGAGCGGGATCCCGGCGAGGTCCAGTCGCGCGTACGGCCAGTACAGGATGGGCAGTCCGGCGGCGAAGGTGAACAGCCCGGCCCAGAAGGGTCGTCCGCCGCGCCAGGCACGGAACCTTCGCCGGAACTCCGGTGCCGCGGACGACAGTTCACGCGGGTGGCGGAGGGCGGCGCCGATCGCCCGTCCGGTCCTGATCAGTGCCGTCACGGGCCGCCGGGTCAGGGGCATGTACGGGACCCCGACTGGATGCGGATCCGCAGACCCGGGATGTTCAGGGTGCCGGCGGACACCGCGACCGTGTTCACCCGGACGTCGGTCAGGGTGACCGAGGTGGACTGGAGGCCGACTCCGTCCGGGTCGAAGAACCGGGAGTCCCGGTCGCCGGACCTGACCGGGCCCTTGGAGATGGCGCCCTGGGCGACGCCGATGTCGATGCCGGTGAAGTCGGCCTGCGCGGCGGCTTCGGCGGTGGCGTCGAGGAACAGGTCCGACGCCACGACCAGCCGCTTGTCCCCTCCGGTGATCAGCAGGGTCTGGGTACCGAGCACCGGGACGTCCACCGTGATGGCCTCGCACAGGCCGCTGATCGTCGCGTGCCGGAAGCCGGTGACCACGACCGGGACGAGTTCACGCTTCCTGGTCACGTCGATCATGCTGTAGAGGCTGAGTCCACGGGCGGTCAGCGAATCCGCTGTGACCTGGAACTTCTGACCGGAGACGAAGAACGAGGCGGCGAGGACGCCCTGCGCCATGCCGACGCCGAGGGTCGCGCACGCGGCGACGGAGGGCACCAGGACCACTCCGAAGAGCCGCCAGCGGGTTCTCCCGGCGCGGTGCGGCATCCCGTCTCCCTCACTCGTCGGACACGGCCCGCCCCTCCCGGACCCGGAGCGACATGTCCTTTTCATCCGGTGACGGATCCTAGGCTTCCGGGTCGCGCGACCGGCTGCACGCCGGGCCCGCCGTACGAGTGATGCAAGTTCTGCTGGGCCCTTCGGGGGACGGAGCCCTCAGCTCCCGGGTGCTTCCCCGGCCGGCGGCGCCACGGGCGTGGACCGGCCTTGGGTGAAGGCCGGGCCACGCCCGGGCGGACGGGGCGGTGCGGGTCAGCCGTCGATGCGGTGGGTGGTCCAGAACGACGTCAGGTCCGTGCTGGTGGCCGCCTGCGCCGCCGCCTTGAACTCGGCGGTGGTGGAGACGCCGTACCAGTGCGAGGTGGCGTAGTTCCGCAGCAGCGTGGTCATGGCGCTGTCGCCGATGAGGCGGCGCAGGTCGTGCAGGGCGCACTTGCCGTAGCCGTAGACGACGGTGGAGTAGCGGGAGGAGTGCGCGTCCCAGTACGCCATCGAGTTGGTGATCTTCTCGGCCGACGAGGCCCAGGACACGCTGTTCCAGCAGTTGGTGCCGGACAGTCCCTGCGCGAGGTCGGTGGCGTAGTCGGTGAACGCCTCGTCCAGCCACGGGCTGTTGTACTCGTCGTCACCGACGATGCCGTACCACCACTGGTGGCCGATCTCGTGGGTGAGCGCGGTGGTGCTGACCAGGTCGAGGACGAAGCCCGGGTACTCCATTCCGCCGAACCAGAAGTTGTTGTCGATGACCGCGTCCAGCTCGCCGTACGGGTAGGCCCCGAAGCGGCCGGCGTGGGCGTCGACGGCCGACCTGGCGGTGCTGAGCATGGACTGGGCGCTGGAGGAACTGATGCCCGAGACCGAGTAGATGTTGACCGGGACACCGCCCGGGGAGGTGCCGGAGATCTTGCTGAAGGGCCCGGCCGCCCAGGCGAAGTCGCGGACCTTGGAGGCGGTGGCGGTGGTGACGGTACGGCCGCTGGTGCCCGGGGTGTCGGTGGAGGTGCCGGTGGCCGGGACCAGCAGGCTGGTGGGGTGGTCCAGGGTCACCTTGAAGTCGGCGGCCAGCGAGTAGAACGACTCGCCGTTGTTGGTGTACGGGTCCAGGTGCCAGCCCGAGCCGTCCTTGACCGCGAGGACCGGCAGCGCGTTGCCGATCATGCTGAAGGCGCCGTCGTGGCCGAACCGGTCGGCACCGCTCGGGACGGTGATCCCCAGGTCGAAGCCGATCGTGGTCGACTGGCCCTGGGCCAGCGGGGTCGGCAGCGCGATCTGGAGGGCCGTGCAGGCCACCGACAGGGCGCCCGCGGTGCCGCCGGTGACGTTGGTGACCGTGATCGGCGGCGCGGAGCAGGTGCCGTGGTAGTTGTCCCACAGCCGCAGGTACACCTCGGTCAGCGCGGTGGCCGAGGCGTTGGTGAAGGTCGCGCTCTCGTGTCCGGTCCACACCGTACCGGCGGTGTTGCTGGTGAGGCTGACGGTGTACGCCGGGGCGGCCGGCGTGCGCGTCGAGTCGGCCGGCGGGGTGGTGTCGCCGGAGGTGTTGAGGGCGATGTCGTCCAGGACGAAGCTCGTCTGCAGGCTGGAGTCCTCGGTCCCGGTGAAGGCGAGGCTCACGGTCTGGCCGGCGAACGCCGACACGTCGACGGACTTCTGGACGTAGCCGGTGGCCTTGTTCAGGTTCGAGTACGTCGCCAGGGTCGTACTGCCGATCTTCGCCGTGAGCTTGTCGTAGGCGGTCGACGATGTCGTCTCGGCGGTGTCGACGTGCAGCCAGAAGGTGAGGGTGGCGCTGCTGCATCCGGACGGGATGGTCACGCTCTGGGAGAGCGTGTCGGTGTGCGTGCCGCCGACGCCGTCGAGCCAGGCGAAGCTGGTGCCGCCGTGGGCGCTCTGCCCGGTGCGGCTGGTGATGACGCTGGTCGACGACTGGGTCCAGGGCGAGGTACCGCTCTCGAATCCGCCGTTGGCCAGCACCTGGGTCGGGGTGCAGGCCGCCGCCTCGGCGGCCGACGCGGTGCTGCCGGGGAGCAGGGCCGCGGCGAGCGCCGCGACGGCCAACGCGCTGGTGACGAAGGCCTTGTGGGGGGTCGATCTCACACGAAACTCCTTTGCGGCGACCGGGGTCCCGGTCTGCTCGGTGGCCGCCCGGCCGGCTGGGGTGCGCCGGGGACGGTCACGGGTCACGCGCTATGAGTGGTGCGAGTCCGAAGCCTGACAGAATTGACCAGGCCATGTCACTAAGGGATTACCCGCGCGTCAGATGTGGTCCGCGCAGCACGGGGTGGGGTTGGGCACCTCGAAGGGGGCCAGCAGGCCGCCCGCCGCCGGGACCAGGACGAGGGTGAGGACGCCCTCGCGCCACTCCGGGCGGACATGGTCCTGCGTCAGAATGCGTGCTTCGCGCGGCAGTTCGGCGGCGGGCGCACCGAGGACCACCAGGCGTTCCACGGCGGTGCCGTCGAGGACCGCGCCCGCGGTGACCGTGCCGGTGAGGTGCCGCACGCCCGGGTAGACGACGGCCCGGCCGGAGGCGGGGGGCGCCGCGGCCGCGCGGCGGGCGGAGTCCACCGCGGCGTCCGGGCCGTGGGTGAGCTCGCCCAGGACGAGGCCGGCCCCCTCCGGCAGGGCCGCCCGCAGCTCCCGCCACGCCGTGTCCGGGTCCGGGACGACGAGCGAGACCGCCGTCCCGCGGCGTTCGTCGCCGCGGTGCAGGTGCGTGCAGGCGAAGACGTCCTCCGAGAGCGCCGGGCGGTCCAGCAGCTCGTGGATCAGGTGGTCCGCCTCGCGCAGGGTCGCCGTGCCGGCGTCCACCCCGATGACGGGGCGGACGCCGGCGGCGTGATGCGGTGACGTCATGCGGGCAGGACCCACATCGGGTTGGAGTAGAACCACAGGTCCTTCCACGGGTCGGCGTCGCCGAGGACGTCGATGGCCGGACCCGCCGGGTCGACGGCGGCACCGTGGATGCCGACCGCCGAGCGGTTGCCGTCGGTTCCGCGCAGCCGGACGTAGACCGGCTTGTCGACGCGGCCGAGGGAGTAGGTCAGCCGGACCGCGCCGGTGGCCTTGTTGACCTCGAAGGACTTCACGACCCTGGTCGCGGGCGTGGCGAAGGTGTCCTTCTCGCTCACCTTGCCGGTGACGTCGCCCTGGATGACGTCGACCCGGGCCAGGGAGGGCGTGAACTGGGACCAGTTGGGGCCGTTGGCGAGGCTGATCTCGACGACCAGGTCGACCTGGCTGCCCCTGCGGACCTGGAGCACACCGCCGAGGGTCACCGCGCGCGAGCCGGAGCGCAGCTGCGCGTTCAGGCCGCTGATCAGGCCGCCGTGGTCCACCCAGACCCGGCCCGCCCGGATCCCGTCCATGACCGACTTGTACGAGAAGGACGCGGCACCCACGTGGGTGCGGGAGTACTGGCCGGGCCAGAAGTCGGTGTCCGTGAGGCTGATGGCGCCGCCGTACACCGGGTCGTCGTACCGGCCGTTGGCGTTGAAGTCGCTGTTCGGGCCGCGCACCGCGCTGTCCGCGTACACGTTGTGGGAGTCGGAGTTGGCGGTGATCCACCAGGGCTTGCCCTCGGCGAGCAGGCTGTCCCACAGGCCGCCGACGGTGGCGGTCATCCAGTCGAAGCCGCCCCAGGTGCGGTAGCTCTCCAGCGGGTAGCCGGCGAAGGAGTCGGCGCTCGGGCTGTTGTCGTAGATGCCGCGCGCGGAACCGGGGCCGTTCGGCTTGGGCAGGCCGCCCGCCTGGTGGCCGGGGGCACCCTCCATGCCGACGGCGATCGACGGCTGGGCGTCGCGCCAGGCACGGATCTCGTGCGGGGAGTCGATGCCCTTGCGCGCCGGGTGGTTGGCGAGGAACAGGGCGTCCCTGACCTTGCGGCGCTGCACCTGCTCGGCGAGGAAGTTCAGGCCGGAGATGGCCAGCGCCTCGTTGGCCGGGGTGTTGGCGGAGGCGCCCTTGACCGAGCCGTCGAAGGAGTTCTCGAACTCCTTGAGGACGGCGACCTCGTTCTTGCCGGGGTGGACGAAGACGGTGCCGTGCTCGGCGGCCGGGATGTTCCACTCCAGGCCCTGGAAGACCAGGGTGTCGTCGATCTCGTCACGGGCCGCGACGATGTCGGGGTTGACCTTCTCGACACCGATCTTGGCGTGCTGCTCGCTGCCGTGGTCGGTGATGACCATCCAGTCCAGGCCGTGCGCGTTGGCCTGCCGGACGTGGTCGACGACCCGGTACTTGGCGTCCGAGCTGTACTGGGTGTGGATGTGGTGGTCACCGGCCAGCCACAGGAGGCCGTCCGAGTGGCCGCCGTGGGAGTGCCCGGCGGAGACCGAGGCGGCGGCCTGGCCCGCGCCGGCGAGGACGCTGCCGGCCGCGAGGCCGGCGCCGAGCAGTCCCGTGCGGCGCAGCATCGACCGGCGGGAGAGCTGACCGGGCGTCAGCTCCTCGTCGGGGACCGACAGGTCGAGGGCGGGCGGCAGCGACGAGGCGTCGGCGTCCGTGTGGTGGTGATGGTGGTGGTGATGACCGTGCTCGTGGCTGTGACCGTGGCTCATGCGCGAACTCCCGCGGGCCGTCGGGCTGGGGGGTGACTCCAGGACGTGCAGAGTCTGCGAAGGTCGCGTGAACAGCGGGAGTCGAGGTCATGGTGCGGTAAAGAACCGCCGATGTGCAGCAAACTATGGGGAGTTGACACGTAAAGGCGATGCGCGCGGACGCAACGACGCCCGGACCGGCCGGAGTTGGCCGGCCCGGGCGTCAGGCCCCGGGCTTCGCCGGGATCAGACCAGGTCGAACCGGTCCGCGTCGGCGACCTTCGCCCAGGCGGCGACGAAGTCCCGCACGAACTTCTCCTTGGCGTCGTCGCTCGCGTAGACCTCGGCGACCGCGCGCAGCTCGGAGTTGGCGCCGAAGACCAGGTCGGCACGGGTGCCGGTCCACTTGACCGCGCCGGTGGCCAGGTCGCTGCCCTCGAACGTGGTCTGGTCCGCGGAGGTCGACTTCCACTCCGTGCCCATGTCGAGCAGGTTGGCGAAGAAGTCGTTGGTCAGCACGCCCGGGGTCTCGGTGAGGACACCGTGCTTGGAGCCGCCGGTGTTGGCGCCGAGCACGCGCAGACCGCCGACCAGGACGGTCAGTTCGGGGGCGCTGAGGCCGAGCAGGTTGGCCCGGTCCAGGAGCAGGTACTCGGCCGGCAGGCGGTTGCCCTTGCCGAGGTAGTTGCGGAAGCCGTCGGCCGCCGGCTCCAGGGCCGCGAAGGACTCCGCGTCCGTGTGCTCGTCGGTCGCGTCGACCCGGCCCGGGGTGAAGGGCACCTCGACGTCCACGCCGGCGTCCTTGGCGGCCTTCTCCACCGCGGCGGCACCGCCGAGGACGATCAGGTCGGCGAGGGAGACCTTCTTGGAGCCGGAGTTGAACTCCTGCTGTACGCCCTCCAGGACGCGCAGCACCTGGGCGAGCTGGTCGGGGTCGTTGGCCTCCCAGCCGCGCTGCGGCTCGAGGCGGATCCGGGCGCCGTTGGCGCCACCGCGCTTGTCGCTGCCGCGGAACGTCGAGGCCGACGCCCAGGCGGTGGAGACCAGCTGGGAGACGGTCAGGCCCGAGTCGAGCAGCCTGGCCTTGAGGGCCGTGACGTCGGCGGCACCGATGACCTCGCCCTCGGCGGCCGGCAGCGGGTCCTGCCACAGCAGGGTCTCCGCCGGGACCTCCGGGCCCAGGTACAGGGACTTCGGGCCCATGTCACGGTGGGTCAGCTTGTACCAGGCGCGGGCGAAGGCGTCCGCGAACTCCTGCGGGTTCTCGTGGAACCGGCGGGAGATGGGCTCGTAGATCGGGTCGAAGCGCAGCGACAGGTCGGTGGTGAGCATCCGGGGCAGCTGCTTCTTCGACGCGTCGTGCGCGTCGGGGATGATCGCCTCGGCGTCCTTGGCGACCCACTGCTTGGCGCCGGCCGGGGACTCGGTCAGCTCCCACTCGTAGCCGAACAGGATGTCGAAGAAGTCGTTGGTCCACTGGGTGGGCCTGGTGGTCCAGGTGACCTCGAGGCCGCTGGTGATGGCGTCCGCACCCTTGCCGGTGCCGTAGGTGCTCTTCCAGCCGAGGCCCTGCTGCTCCATCGGCGCGCCCTCGGGCTCGGCGCCCACGTTCTCGGCGGGGCCGGCGCCGTGGGTCTTGCCGAAGGTGTGGCCGCCGGCGATGAGGGCGACGGTCTCCTCGTCGTTCATCGCCATCCGGCGGAACGTCTCGCGGATGTCGCGGGCCGCGGCGATCGGGTCCGGGTTGCCGTTGGGGCCCTCCGGGTTGACGTAGATCAGACCCATCTGGACGGCGCCGAGCGGGCTCTCCAGGTCGCGGTCGCCGGTGTAGCGCTGGTCGTCCAGCCAGACCTTCTCGGGACCCCAGTAGACGTCGTCCTCCGGCTCCCAGACGTCCTCGCGGCCGCCGGCGAAGCCGAAGGTCTCGAAGCCCATCGACTCCAGGGCGACGTTGCCGGTGAGGATCATCAGGTCGGCCCAGGAGATGGCCTGGCCGTACTTCTTCTTGACCGGCCACAGCAGACGGCGGGCCTTGTCCAGGTTGCCGTTGTCCGGCCAGCTGTTGAGCGGGGCGAAGCGCTGCTGGCCGGCGCCGGCGCCGCCGCGGCCGTCGGAGATGCGGTAGGTGCCCGCGCTGTGCCAGGCCATCCGGATCATCAGCGGGCCGTAGTTGCCGAAGTCGGCCGGCCACCAGTCCTGAGAGGTGGTGAGCACCTCCGCGATGTCCCGCTTCACGGCCGCGAGATCAAGGCCCTGGAACGCCTCGGCGTAGTCGAAGCCCTCGCCGAGCGGGTTCGCGACGGCGGGGTTCTTGGCGAGGATCTTCAGGTTGAGCCCCTCGGGCCACCACTGGCGGTTGCCGCCGCCCTGGGTGGGGTGCGGGGCGCGGTCGTGCGCGACCGGGCACTGGCCCGCGTTCTCCTGGGTCTCGGACATGGGGGAAATCCTTCCGGATGGGGCGGATCGACGTACTGGGGGAATGACGTGTTCGGCAACGCGTTCGGGAACGCGTTCGGGAGAGGTCTTCAGGAGTTGCTGACGGTGGAGCAGGCGGGACACAGGCCCCAGTAGATGACCTCGGCCTCGTCGATGGCGAAGCCGTGGTCGTCGGAGGCGGTCAGGCACGGGGCCTCGCCGACCGCGCAGTCGACGTCGGCGACGGCACCGCACGACCGGCACAGGACGTGGTGGTGGTTGTCGCCGACGCGTCCCTCGAACCGGGCCGGGCTGCCCGCCGGTTCGATACGGCGCACGAGGCCGGCCGTGGTCAGCGCGTGCAGCGCGTCGTACACGGCCTGGAGCGATATGTGGCCCACACGTTCGCGGACGCCCGAGGCGACCCCTTCGACGTCGAGATGGTCACCGCCGCGAACGGTCTCCAGCAGCGCGACACGGGCGGCCGTCACCCGCAGGCCGGCACCACGCAGCTCGTCGGCGGTGGTCGGGGACTGGGATGCGGTCATGGCGCCAACCTACCCCCACAAACACGAGTGATTCAAGAAAACAAGCGACTCCAGTCTCGTGGCCACCGATCGGCTTTGCCATCTCTTTACAACCCGTCCGGGTGCTGGGTCGTCTCTCCGCTCGATCCGTTCCCAGCCCGCCCCGACCACCGCGGGCCGACGAAAGAGAGCGTCTTCATGCGCCGAACTGTCCTGACCGCCACGGCACTCGCCTGCACGGCCGTCCTCGGCGGCACCGTGCCCGCGTTCGCCGACGGCAGCAGCCCGAGGCCGGCCCGCACCGCGGCACCGTCCACCCGCCCCTCCGCGGAGCCCTCCCCGGTCCCCTCCGAGGCGCGTTCCGCCGAGCCCACCCGCGCCTCGACCCCCGCGCCCGCCCGGGACCGGGGCCAGGTCGCGGCCGTGCCCCAGGGTGCGCCCGACACCGGCGTGGCGGAGCCGTCCTCGGACTCCGGCACCGAGAACGCGCTGATCGGCGGGGGCGCCGCGGCGGTGCTCGCCGCCGGCGCCGTGATGTTCACCGTGCGTCGCCGCCGGGCGACCGGGGCATGACCTCGATCTCCAGGCGCGCCTTCGTCTCCGCCGCCACGGCCTCGCTGCTGGCGGGCTGTGCGGGGCAGGCGGCCCACGGGACGGCCGGCACCGTCCGCGGCGAGCGGCCGCCGGTGCCCTCGCCGTCCGCGACGACGGGCACGCCCGCCGCGCTCGGGCGTTCCGTGCCGGTCCGGCTGAGCATCCCGGCGATCGGCGTCGACACCCCGCTGCTCGAGCTGGGGCTGGCGGCGGACGGCACGGTGCAGGTACCGCCGGTCACCGCGCGGGACCGGGCCGGCTGGTACCGGCACTCCCCCACGCCGGGGCAGGTCGGCCCGTCGGTGATCCTCGGCCATGTCACGGTCGGCAGCTACGGCGACGGCGTCTTCCGCCGGCTCGCCGAGCTGCGCCGGGGCGAGCCGGCCGTGGCGCGTCTGGAGAACGGCCGGTCGGCGGTGTTCACCGTCGACGAGGTGCGCACCGTCGCCAAGTCCGCGTTCCCGACCCAGGACGTGTACGGGGACGTGGACCGCCCGGAGCTGCGGCTGATCACCTGCGGCGGCCCGCGGGGCGGCGACGGCTACCTCGACAACGTGATCGTCTTCGCCACGCTGACCGGCACGAAGGTCTGACCCGGCGCGGACGGATGCGGGACCGGTGGAACGCGGTGGACCGGTCCCGCATCCTCCTCAGCGCCCGGGCACCGATCCGGCACCACACCGGCATCGCCCGGGCACCGATCCGGCACCACACCGGCAACACCCCGACGTCGCCCCCGGCATCGGCCCCGCAGAGCACCTCGACCCTGGAGAACGTTGAAACGGTCCCGTGACAAGGCGGCGTCCGAGCTGTTCGCCGCCCTGTACCCGCGCCTGGCGGGCTGGTGCCGCCGTCTGGTCGACGACGACGAGACGGCGCACGAGATCGCCTCGGAGGCCTTCACCCGGCTGTGGGCCCGGTGGACGTCGGTGGAGGAGCCCCGCGGGTTCCTCTACGTCACCGCGGCCAACATCGTGCGGGACCACTGGCGCAAGCTGGAGCGCGAGCGCCGGACCGTGCGCCGCGTCGGCTCCGAGGCCGCGACCCGGCCACACCCCGAGCAGGCCGACCCTTCCGTCCGGCTGCTGGTGCAGTCGCTGCCGGAGCGACTGCGCGTCCCCATCCTGCTGCACTACTACGCTGACATGCCGATCCGGGAGGTGTCCGAACTGACCGGACGCAAGGAGGGAACCGTCAAGGCCGACCTGCACGTGGCCCGTGAACTGCTCCGCGGTCATCTGAGGAGAAGCCTTGACCACACGCTTTGACGAGGAGCCGGGGTCCGACGGCCCCGACGACCCCCTCACCGTCGTCCTGCGGCCGCCGGCCGCCTTCCTGGGCCCGCCGCCCGGCCGGTACGAGGAGATCCGGCGCGCCGCGGGCCGCCGCCGCCTGGTGCGGGTGGCCGCCGGGGCCGGCGTGACCTGCGCCGTCGCCCTGCTGGTCGCGCTGCCGGCACAGCTGACGACACCCTCGGCTCCGGTCGCCCCACAGGTCCCGCTCGCGCCGCCGGCGGTCAGCCCCACGGCCCCGGCCCCGCACCGCACCCCGTCGTCCCCGGCGCCCCGGAACCCCTCGCCGCGTCCGAGCACCACGCCCGAGCCGAACCGCCGCACCCAGGTCCCCACCCGTGGAGCGTCGACGGACCCGTCGACGGCTCCGTCGGCCGCGCGTGTCGCCCCCTCCGAACGGCGGCGGATCGCCGACGCCACGCCGTCCCGGACATAGCCACGTCAAGCCGTCCCGCGCCGTATCACCCGTTCGTGCCTTCGCGTTTCGGCGTGCCGCCTGTGGTGCGAGGGCGCGGGCCGGAGCGTCGCGGCGGGGGGCGCGGTGCCGCGCGAGGGCGGTGGCCCGTGCCGGGCGGCCGGGTAGGGTCGCATCCGCCCGTCCGGCCGCCACGGCCCGTTTGGCCGAGGCCCCTGCTCCGCATTGGTGTGATGTTTCGTACGAGGCCGGAATGAAAGGTGCGTAACGGGCAACGCTCCGTTCCATGCTCCACGCGCGAACCCTCCGGCAGGTGACCTGATGACGACGGCGACCACGGCCCATCCGACCGCTCCGGCCGCCGCGCCACCCTCCCGCACCCGGCCCTCCGCCCCCGCCCCCTCGCTGCCGTCCCTCACCGGGCTCAGATGGATGGCCGCGGTGCTGGTCTTCGGACTGCACGTGCACAACTTCCGTTACTTCGGCGGCACGGGCGGCCGCTTCGTCTCGTGGGGGTTCGAAGCCGGCGCGTCAGGGGTGTCGTTCTTCTTCGTGCTTTCCGGTTTCGTGCTGATGTGGTCCGCGCGGCCGGGGGACCGGGCCGGGCGCTTCTGGTGGCGGCGCGTCGCCCGGGTCTATCCGGTGCACCTGGTGACCGTCGGGATCGCCCTGGTGATGGCCCTGACCCTGCCCCGGCAGCCGATGCCGACCCTGCCGCAGGGCCTCGCCGACGTCTTCCTGGTGCACTCCTGGTGGCGGCCGTGGTGGCAGACACTCGACCCGGTCAGCTGGTCGCTGGCCTGCGAGGCCTTCTTCTACGCCGCCTTCCCGGCGCTCGCCCTGCTGCTGCGCAGGCTGGACGCCCGGGGCGCCCGGCTGCTGGCCGCGTCGGCCGTCCTGGCGGTCCTGGTGCTGGCCTGGACGGACGCCCACCACGGGTGGGGCCAGCCGATCAGCTCGTTCCCGGCGGCCCGGCTGCCGGAGTTCGTGCTCGGCGCGGCCGCCGCGCGCCTGGTGCTGCTCGGCCGCTGGCGCGGGCCCGGCCTGGAGGCCTCGCTCGCGCTGGCGGTCATCGGCTACTTCCTGGTCCCGCAGTTCACCGACGAGTACGCGGCCACCGCCTGCACCATCGCGGGTTTCGCGCTGCTCATCCCGGCGGCGGCCCTCGCGGATCTGCGTGGACTGCCGTCGCTGTGGCGGCGCAGGTGGCTGGTGCGTCTGGGAGAACTGTCGTTCGCGTTCTACATGGTGCATCTGCTGGTGCTGCGGACGGGCACCCATCTGCTCGGTACCCGTCCGCGCTTCGGAGCACTGACCGGCGCGGCCGCCGCCGTCGCCGCGTTCGCCGTGTCGCTGGGCCTTTCCTGGCTCCTCTACGAGGGCGTGGAGCGGCCCGCGCGACGGCTGCTGCTGCGGCGCCCGGTACGGCGGACGACGGCCTGACCGGCTACGGGAACTGCGTCACCTTGGAGGGGGTGGTGCTGGTCCCCGACGTCGGCGCTCCGGTGGTGTTGACGACGTGGGCGTACTGGCCCATGCCGCCGAGTGAGATCACCAGCAGGTCGTGCATCTTGATGCCCGAACCGGTCGGCACCTGGAAGCCGTTGGACTGCACGATCGACGGATCGGCCGTGTAGTTGCAGTAGCTGCCCAGGCCCCACGCCTCATGGTTGGCCACGGTGTCGGCGACCTTGTAGGCCGCGTATCCGACGACGCCGTCGTGGGTGATGGCGGCGGCGTTGGGGGCGTCGTAGGCCTTCTCGTTCTGGAAGAAGATCGTGCGGCCTCTCTCGCCCTGCCAGTAGACGTCGTACTTGTTGAAGTGTTCGACGAACAGGCCGGTGGCGAGGACGTCGTTGCCGTTGACGCGCAGGCCGTAGTCGGCGCGGTTGGTGTTCCAGCCGACGCCGCTGCCGTGGTCGGCGCGCCACAGCCAGGTGTGGTCGATGATGACGTTGTTGCTGTTGACGACCACGGAGTTGGTGGCGAGGCCGGGTCCGGCGCCGCCGATGCGGACGAACACGTCCTGCATGCTGGTCGGGTTGGCGGAGTGGTCGGCGGTGGAGCCGGGGTCGCCGATCCGCAGCAGGGTGTCGGAGTTGACCGAGCCCGCGTCGATCAGGAATCCGGCGAGCTTGACGCCGTCGACGTCGGCGACGTGCATGGCGTCGACGCCGTTGTCCGGGACCAGGGTGGCCAGGCCCAGGCCGAGCACGACGGTGTTGGCGCGGGTGACGTTGATCGTCTGGTTGAGGTGGTAGACGCCCGGCGTGAAGAGCAGGTTGAGGCCCTGGGCGAGCGCCTGGTTGATGGTGGCCGCGGTGGCGCCGGCCTTGACGACGTAGAACTGGTCCAGCGGGATGGAGGTGCCCGCGTTGGCCGGCCAGGAGACGCCCCGGGCGTTGGTGCGCTTCGCCGGGACGAAGACCTTGTAGGTGCTGCCGTCCAGGTAGAGGAAGGGCTTCTCGCGGGAGACGGGGGTGGTGTCCAGCGTGGTGTACGGGCCGGAGTCGAAGTTGGTCGCCGGTGCGCCCTGGACGCCGGTGAACGTCATGTTCCAGACGCCGTTGGTCCAGCCGCCGACCGAGCTGTCCCGGGTGTACCACTGCTGCTGGGAGTACGGGCCGACGGTGCCGTCGATCTTCGAGTCGGCGATGTACCCGCCGGAGGCCCAGCCGTAGCCGTTCGGGGCCAGGTTGAGACCGCCCTTGACGTGGACTCGACGGAAGGGGGCCGCCTGAGCCACGGCCCACCGGTCCGTCCCGTTCGACGGCGTGATGGCGAGGTTCTCCGCCGAACGCCAGAAGT
Organism: Streptomyces sp. NPDC001068; assembly: GCF_042897315.1. Classification (NCBI taxonomy): domain Bacteria; kingdom Bacillati; phylum Actinomycetota; class Actinomycetes; order Kitasatosporales; family Streptomycetaceae; genus Streptomyces; species Streptomyces sp. NPDC001068. The sequence goes on from NZ_JBIAYD010000002.1 coordinate 663,224, forward strand.
TCTGGGTGGCGTTGCCGTTGAACCAGCCGGCGTCGACCGTGACGTCACCGTTGATCTGCGTGTCGTCGGGGTTGAGTCCGAGACCGGAGATGGACGTGTAGAAGCCGATCTGCGCGTTGATGCCGTTGTACGTACCCGGCTTGAGCAGGAACTGGTAGCGGCCGGAGCCGAACTGGGCCGACTCCTGCTGGGCGAAGACGGAGTCGAACTTCTGCTGGAGGTTCGCCGTGGACGGGTCGACGACGATCACGTTCGGGCCGAGGTCGCCGCCGCCCTGGACCGGGGGTGTGCCGGTGGTGCTGCCGAAGACCTGGAACTCCCAGAGCGAGTAGCCGTACTGGGTCGCGCGGTGCACGCCCTGCATGCGGACGTAACGGCCCTGTCCGGACACGTCGAGGGTGTCCACGCCGCCGTCTCCGCCGGTGACGGACTTCAGGTCGGTCCAGCTGCTGCCGTTGGCGGAGATCTGGACCTTGTAGTCCTTGCCGTAGGCGGTCTCCCAGTTGAGGACCACCTGGGTGACCGTGGCGGTGGCGCCGAGGTCGACCTGGAGCCACTGGTCGTCGGTGAAGGCCGACGACCAGCGGGTGCCGGTGTTGCCGTCCACCGCGTTGGCCGCGGCGGTCCCGCCGTTCTCCGCGGACGAGGCGGTGGCGGTCTTCCCCTGCGACAGCGGGGCGTCGGCGGCCTGGGCCGCCGGTGCGTGCGCGGTGGGGAGGGCGAGCAGCGCTGCCATGGCGGCGAGCGCGACGCCCAGGGATCTCAATCTCATCAGCGGCTCCCTGAAGTGGGCACGGGGAGCACTCAACCGGTGCGCCCCACTGCTTAGTTCAGGTTTTGATTTAAGTGGTGAGGCAACTGCGGGACAACCCTTCGGCACCGGAATTTTCGGCGACCGCCCCTCCGCGGCGACGCGGAGGGAGGCCGACGGACGGGCCGGGGGCCCAGCTCACCGGGCGGCGAGGCGCTCGTACATGGCGGCGGGATCGCCGGACAGGGCGCCCTTGACCCAGCGGGTGAGGTCGTCGGCGAGCACCTCGTAGGCGTCCGACTCGACGCCGTCGAGGGCGGCGGCGGCGATGTCCCGCGGATTCGTCTTGGGCGCGTCGACGCCGGCCGTCATGTCGGTGTCGACATAGCCCATGTGCAGGCCGGTGACGCCGATCCCCTGCGGCTGGAGCGCCTGGCGCAGGCTGTTGGTCTGCGACCAGAACGCGGCCTTGGAGGCGCTGTAGGCCCCGCCCTCGGCCAACCAGGACAGCACCGAGTGGACGTTCAGCACGTGACCGCCGCCGTTGCGCTCGATCAGCGGGGCGAAGGCGCGGGTGAGCAGCAGCGGCCCGTAGAAGTTGATCTCGAACTCGTGGCGGATGTCCTCGATGGAGGAGGTCAGGAAGCGGGTGCCGGAGGCGACCCCCGCGTTGTTGATCAGAACCGTGACGTCCTGCGCCTGCTCGGCGACGGCGGCCACCGAGTCGGGGTCGGTGACCTCCAGCGCCAGCGCCACCGCGTCGGGGTGGGTGACGGAGCGCGGGTCGCGGGCGGTGGCGTAGACCTTGCCGGCGCCGCGTGCGTACAACTCCTCCACCAGCGCCTTTCCGATACCGCGGCTGCCGCCGGTGACGAGGACGACGGAATCCTTGATCGCGGTCATGACACTCACACTCCATATTCCGGGCAGAGCCGGAAACCGATCAGTTTCCGGCGGCTGAGGCCATCGTAAACCGATCGGTTTCCCACTTCAATCGCGGCTGTCCCGATCCGGCCGCCGCCCACCCCGACTCCCTTACGCGCAGGGCCGGTTACTCGATCCAGTTCATTGCGTCCGACCTCTGGCTCCGGACTCCTACCGGGCGGTATACAGACCACCGACACACACGCGCGGGCCGCCCGTCGGGACCGCTCCGGCGCGCGTCCCGGTTCCAGGGGGGAATCACCATGGCGAACGGCACCCCGTCCGACGGTTCGGCGAGGCGGCAGCGGCGCAAGGCCACCGTGGCGGCGGCGCTGGGCGGCTGCGCCCTGGTCGCCGCGGCCACGACACCGGCCGCCGCGCACGGCGGCGGCCACCACGGCGGCCACGACCGCGGCACCGGCTACGTGGCGCTCGGCGACTCCTACACCTCGGGGCCCGGCATCCCGGCACAGGTCGACGCCAACTGCGCCCGTTCCGATCACAACTACCCCTCGCTGGTCGCGGCGGCCCGGCACGTCAGCGCGTTCAAGGACGTGAGCTGCGGGGGTGCGACGACCGCGGAGATGTGGAAGGCACAGGGCACCAACGGCCCCCAGCTCGACGCCGTGCGGCGGGACACCGGCCTGGTGACGGTCCAGATCGGCGGCAACGACATCGGGTTCAGCTCCATCATCGGCACCTGCGCGACGCTCAGCGCCACGGACCTGGCCGGCGCCCCCTGCCAGCGGTACTACAACGCCTCGGGCGTCGACCAGCTCACGGTGCGGATCGCCCAGACCGCGCCCAAGGTCGACAAGGTGCTGCGGGCCGTCCGCGCGCGGGCCCCGCACGCCCGGATCCTGGTCGTCGGCTACCCCGACCTGCTGCCCGACGACGGCAGCGGCTGCTACCCGACGGTGCCCTTCGCGGCCAAGGACTTCCCCTACCTCCGGGACGTCGGCAAGCGCCTGAACCTCATGCTGCGCCTGGTCGCCGCGTGGAACGGCGCCGGGTACGCGGACACCTACGGCCCGACCGTCGGCCACGACATGTGCAAGGCCCCCGCCGACCGCTGGATCGAGCCCCTCCAGCCCACCTCACCGGCGGCACCCGCCCACCCCAACGCCAAGGGCGAGGCGGCCATGGCCCGTGCCGTGCTCGACCGGCTCGGCAGGCGGTACTAGGAAGCGGCGTCCAGGCGGCCCGCCGACCGACACCCCGGTCCGTTCCCACCCATGGGAGGGACCGGGGGGCGGTTCGCGATAGGTTGACCTGCATGAGCGACAACGTTTATTTCGACATCTCGATCAACAACGAGCCGGCCGGCCGGATCGTGTTCAACCTGTTCGACGACGTGGTCCCGAAGACGGCCCGCAACTTCCGTGAGCTCGCCACCGGGCAGAACGGTTTCGGCTACGCCGGTTCGGGCTTCCACCGGGTCATCCCCCAGTTCATGCTCCAGGGCGGTGACTTCACCCACGGTGACGGCACCGGCGGCAAGAGCATCTACGGCGAGAAGTTCCAGGACGAGAACTTCCAGCTCAAGCACGACCGCAAGTACCTGCTGAGCATGGCCAACGCGGGCCCCAACACCAACGGCTCGCAGTTCTTCGTCACCACCGTGCTGACCCCGTGGCTCGACGGCAAGCACGTGGTCTTCGGCGAGGTCGTCGAGGGCTCGGAGATCGTGGACAGGATCGAGGGCTTCGGCAGCTCCAGCGGTGCGCCGAAGGCCAAGATCGAGATCACGGCCAGCGGCACCGTCTGACGACGGCACCCACCACGACACGGTGACCGGGCGGCCGCCCGGTCACCGTTCGTCCTCCCCGCGCCGCGGATCCCCCGCCTCCGGCGGGGCGCGCCCGGCCGGGTGATCGTGCGCGGTGAGGTGTTCCAGGGCCTCGGCCAGCTCCTGGCAGGCCTCCTCGACGGAGAACCGGGTGTTGCGCTGCTCGGTGATCACGGCCGACAGCAGCAGCGCGGTCAGCGCCAGCGAACCGTTGAACAGCTGGAGCTTCAGCATCACCTCGACATGGGACAGCCCGGCGAATCCGCCGATGCCGTCCGTCGCCGCGACGGTGGCCAGCACGGACGCGTACAGGGCGCACAGCATGCTCCCCGCCAGCCGGAACCTGAGCGCGGCCCAGACCAGCGGCGGGTAGACGAGGAACAGCGCGCTCAGTGCGCTGCGGGTGGCCACCGGGACCACGACCGCCGCGACGACCGTGAGGGCCAGTGCCTCCTTCCAGCGGGTGAGCGGCGGGGGCAGGCGGGCGCCGAACAGGACCAGCAGGACCGGGGTGACCAGCAGGACGCCCATCGCGTCGCCGACCCACCACGCCAGCCAGATGGGCCAGAAGTGGGTCGCGTCGAGCTTGCCGGCCAGCACCAGCGTGACCACGTCGACGGTGGCGCTGACCACCATGGCGGCCAGCGCCCCCAGGAACACCAGGGCGAGGCCGTCACGGAGCCGCCCGAGATCCGTACGGAAGCCGACCCGGCGCAGCATCAGCCAGGCGCACACCGGCCCGGCCGAGCTGCCCACGAGGATGCCCACGACGTCGGGCCCGGGCGCGCCCAGCGTCAGCACGACGAAGAAGGCGCCGAGCGCGATGCCGGGCCAGCAGCCGAGGCCGAAGGACAGCAGGCAGGCCAGCGCGACCCCGGTCGGCGGATAGACGGGCGTGAAGACGGCGCCCTCGACGGTGAGCCGGCGCAGCAGGCCGAGCTGGGCCGCCGCGTAGTAGCAGGTGGCGACCGCCGGTGTCCGCAGGGCGCGGACGACCGGCCGGTGCTGTTCCCTGATACCCGCCACAGCAGCCATCAGACACCGGTCGGCGCAGGTCGGCGAGGCGACGGCAACAGCAACAGCAACAGCAACAGCAACAGCAACGGACGACGGCCGGCGTGCCGGACGGTGTCCCGGGTGTCAGGCCGTGCGGTCGGGATCGTCGTGGCCCACGACCAGGACCGCCGCGTCGTCCTCGTGGCCGACCTGTTCCGCGCCCTTGATCACGGCGGCCGCCAGGGCGTGCGCCTGGAGGCCGGCGACGGCGGCGATGCCGGCCAGCCGCACCACCTGCTCCAGTCCCTCCTCCAGGCTCATCGACGGCCCTTCCACCACCCCGTCCGTGAGCAGGACGAACATGCCCCCCGCGGTGAGCCGGAACCGGGTCACCGGGTACTCCGTTCCGGGCTGGATGCCCAGTGGCGGGCCGCCTTCGTCCTCCCCGATCCCGGATTTTCCGTCCGCGGTGGCCCAGACGACGGGGATGTGGCCGGCCCGCGCGCTCTCCAGCGTCCCGGTCTCCGGGTCCAGGCGCATGAAGGTGCAGGTGGCGAAGAGGTCGTTGCCCAGGGAGATCAGGAGGTCGTTGGTCCGGGCGAGCAGTTCGCCGGGCTCGCCGCTCACCGAGGCGAGAGCCCGCAGTCCCGCCCTGACCTGGCCCATGAAGGCGGCCGCCTCGATGTTGTGCCCCTGGACATCGCCGATGGACAGGCCGATCCGGCCGTCGGGCAGCGTGAAAGCGTCGTACCAGTCGCCGCCCACGTTCAGCCCGTAGGTGGCGGGCGCGTACCGGACGGCCAGGTGGACCCGGGGCGTGTCGGGCAGGTCCCGGGGCAGCATGCCGCGCTGGAGGGCGACGGCCAGCTCGACCTGGGAGCGCTGGTACTCGGCCCGCTCGCGTGCCTGGGCGGTGAGCGACCTGAGTCTGGCCAGCAGCTCGTCGTCGTCCTGTGGGCGCTTGCGGGGCATGGATCACTCCGGCCGGGGCGACAGCCTTCCCGGGGCAGACCGTAGGTTTTTACCTCTACAGGATCATAGTGCGAATACCGGACCGGCGACCGGCCGCGAAACGCGCCGCCGGACCGGGCCGGGAACGGCCGTGACGACCACCGGACCGGCCCGGCGCCGGTCGTGACGACCACCGGCCGGGACCGGCCGGTGGTCGTCACGGTGGGTTCACTCCTCGCGCATCCCGTCCGGTCGGCGCGAGGCCCGCAGGGTGCCGACCCTCCTGAGCAGCCGGTCCGCCGGCTCACGCAGCGAGGGATGGGCGAGCACGGTGTTGCGCAGTCCGCGTACCGGGCGGCGCCACAGCCGGTGCGCGGCGGCGACCGGGTGGGTGCGGGTGACGAACCCTTCGCCCACGCGCAGTTCGCGGGTCTTGAGCCAGTCCTTGTACTCCTTGTCCCCGCGCCCGAGGTCGACGAGGGTCACCCCGCCGCGCGCGGCGCCCTCGGCGGTGCGCAGGTGCATCATCAACCCCGGCGAGTAGTAGTGCAGTTCGGGGTCGTAGGCGGTGAACCAGGCGGCCAGCACGGTGGCCGAACGCGGGCCGAAGTGCGCGGCGACCGGGCGGTCGCCCGCGTAGAGCACGGAGAGCACACCGGTGAAGTGTTCCTCGCGGACGTGGAAGAGGTGGTTCACGAGGTCGACGATCCAGGTCCGGGCGAAGCGGTCCATACGTCCGGTGCGCCGGTACTGGGCGGACTTCCAGCGCATCAGGGTGCGCAGGACCGCCGGGTCGCGCTCGTCGAACTCGAAGCGCAGGTCCCCGATGTCGCGGCCGAGGCGCCGCTCCTTCTTCAGGGTGGTCTTCGCCAGGCCCGGGTAGGTGGCGCGCAGCCACTCGGGGTAGCCGCCGTCGCCGGGCTTCACGTCGATCACCGGCGAGGCGAAGGTGCCGGTGACATGGCCGGCGAACGGCCGCTGCTCGGCGGCCAGATGGTCGAACTCGAAGATGGACATCCCGCACGCGCTCAGCAACTCCTGGGGATCCCAGGTGACTCCGGGCCGGTGTACGAGCGCCTGGCAGTCGGAGAGGCCGAGACCGACGGCCCGGCCCACACCGAGGGCGTTGCGTTCGAAGGGGAGGAAGCCGACGGGTTCGCCCGCGTCGCGCAGGACGGCGACCCGTACGCCTCCGCGGTGTCTGCCGACGCCGATCGCGAACTCCGGCGCCAGGAAGGGGTTGGCGTACTCCGGAGACTCGTCCATCGCCTGGTGCCAGGCCCGGCGCAGCGACTGGGTCAGCTCGCCGGGTCTGTGGATCGTGATGTCCACCTCAGATCGACCGCCCCTCGGCTGACGAGGCGCATCCCGCGTCCGTCCGGGACCGGCTCCCGGACGGACCTCTGCACTGACCTCTGGATCGCATGGGCGACCGCTCCCCCCATAACGCGGATTCCGCGTTCCGCCGTTGCTACGAACAGCTCCTGCTCCCCGCCGCACACCTGCCGTCCGCGACCGGCGACGGGGTCGCCGGTCCGGAGGTGTCGCTCAAACGTCGCGAAACAGTACGCACGCTGTCAAGAGTGCCACTGTCGGGGGAAGGAGGTGGGGTGACTCGGACTTTCCCGGCCTTTTCTGTCAGGTGGCCGTCGCCGCGGCCGCCGCCCGGCCCGCCTGGCGGCCCGAGAAGAGGCAGCCGCCGAGGAAGGTGCCCTCCAGCGACCGGTAACCGTGCACCCCGCCGCCGCCGAAGCCGGCGACCTCGCCGGCGGCGTACAGGCCGGGCACGGGAGTTCCGGCGCTGTTCAGGACGCGCCCGGACAGGTCGGTCTGCAGGCCGCCCAGGGTCTTGCGGGTGAGGATGTTGAGCCGGACGGCGATCAGCGGTCCGGCGCCGGAGTCGAGGATCCGGTGGATGGGTGCCGTACGGCTGAGGGAGTCGCCGATGTAGCTCAGGGCGTTGCGGATGCCCTGGACCTGGACGTCCTTGGAGTACGGGTTGTCGATCTCGCGGTCGCGGGCCTCGATCTGCCGTTTGAGGTCGGCGAGGACGATGAGGTTGTCACCGGTCAGCTTGTTCATGCCGGTGACGAGGTCGGTGAGGTTGTCGGCCACCACGAAGTCGGCGCCGTTGTTCTTGAACTTCTCGATGGGCTCGGGCGTCTGCCAGATCCTGGACAGCAGTTGCCAGACGTTCTTGTTGGTGAGGTCGGGGTTCTGCTCGGAACCGGAGAGGGCGAACTCCTTGGCGATGATCTTCTGGGTGGTGACGAACCAGGAGTAGTCGTAGCCGGAGGCGGTGATCGAGCCCAGCGTGTGCAGGGTGTCGTAGCCGGGCACGTCGGGCGAGTTGAAGCGGCGGCCCTTCGCGTCGAACCACATGGAGGACGGGCCGGGCAGGATGCGGATGCCGTGACCCGGCCAGATCGGGGCGTAGTTGCGCAGGCCCTCGGTGTAGTGCCACATCCGGTCGGGGTTGACGATCCGGCCGCCCGCCTGCTGGGTGATGGCCAGCATCCGCCCGTCCACGTGCGCGGGGACCCCGGTCACCATGAACTTGGGCGCGGTGCCGAGCCGGGCCGGCCAGTTCTGCCGCACGAGGTCGTGGTTGGCGCCGATGCCCCCCGAGGTGACCACCACGACGGGGGCCCGCAGTTCGAAGTCGCCGACGACGGTACGGCTGCTCGGGGTGCCCCGGGCCGCGCTGCTGGGCTCCAGGACCGCGCCGCGCACGCCGGTCACGACACCCGCGGTCGTCACCAGCTCGTCCACCCGGTGCCGGAACCTGAAGGTCACCTTGCCGGCGGCGACCGCCGCCCGCACCTTCTTCTCGAACGGCTCGACGACGGCCGGGCCGGTGCCCCACGTGACGTGGAAGCGGGGCACCGAGTTGCCGTGGCCGTCGGCGAGGCCGCCGCCGCGTTCGGCCCAGCCCACGATCGGGAACCACTGCACGCCGAGGCCGGAGAGCCAGGAGCGCTTCTCGCCGGAGGCGAAGTCCACATAGGACTGGGCCCACTTGTAGGCCCAGTAGTCCTGGCCCCCGGGGTCGCCGACGCCCCGGTCGAAGCCGGCCGCGCCGAGCCAGTCCTGCCAGGCGAGATCGTGGGAGTCCTTGACGCCCATCAGCCGCTGTTCGTCGGAGTCGACGAAGAAGAGGCCGCCGAAGGACCAGAACGCCTGGCCGCCCAGGCTCGCCTCCGGTTCCTGGTCGAGCAGCAGTACCTTGCGGCCGGCGGCGGCGAGTTCGGCGGTCGCGACCAGGCCGGCCAGACCGTGGCCGACGACGATCGCGTCCGCGTCCTGGGACTCGGCGGCGAACGCCCCCGCCTGACCGAGTGTCATGCCGGCGAGCGTGCCGCCGGCCACGGTCAGCACCTGACGGCGGGTGAAACGGGACGGCTGGTCGGTCCCGTTGACCGGACCGGCGACTGCTCTGGGATTCTCCATGGGCGGGGGTGCCTTCCGAACGGATGCGGGCGGTGCGGGAGACAGGTCTGGGTCTGCCGGGACGGCAGGGTGTTACCGACGGTAGCCCAGGGTCGCGGGCGGCGACCAGAGGTCTGCACACGGGGATTGTCAGATTCCCCGCGACGGCCCGGACCGCCATGAGGGCGGCATCGGCTCGCACGGGTGTGCTATGACCTGTCCATGCGTCCCGAGCCGGTCACCACCGTCACCCCGCGGCCCGTGGGGCTGCCGACCCAGGTGCAGGGCTGGCACCAACTCACCTTCCTGCACTGGCCGGTCGATCCGGAACGGGTGGCGGGGCTGCTGCCGGCCGGCACCCGGCCGGACACCCTGGACGGGGTCACCTACGTGGGCCTGGTCCCGTTCCTGATGCGGGGCGTCGGCCTGGGCCCTGGCCCCGGACTGCCGTACCTGGGGGCCTTCTGCGAAACGAACGTACGGCTGTACTCGGTGGACGGGCAGGGGCGGCGCGGGGTGGTGTTCAGATCCCTGGACGCGTCCCGGCTGCTGCCCGCGCTGACGGGCCGGCTCGGGTTCCGCCTGCCGTACCTGTGGTCCTCGATGCGGTTGCGGCGCGACGGCGACGTGATCACGTACACCTGCCGGCGCCGGGGCCGGGAGGCGGCCGCCAGCCGGGCGGTCGTGCGGATCGGACCGCCGATCGCCGAGCCGTCACCGCTCGAGCACTTCCTGACCGCGCGCTGGGGGCTGCACACGGCCTGGCACGGACACACGCTGCACCAGCCGGCCGAGCACCCGCCCTGGCCCCTGCACCGGGCCGAACTCCTCGACCTGGACGACGGCCTGGTGGCCGCCGCGGGCCTGCCCGCGCCCGCCGGGCCGCCGGTCAGCGCGCTCTGGTCCCCGGGCGTGAGGGTGCGCTTCGGGCGGCCGGCACTGCTCCGGGCCGCCAGGTAAAGACTTCGTATGGTCTAGTCCAAAGTGGCTTTTGGTCCAGTCCAATCTATTGACGTGATCGCGACACCTCCGGAAGCTGGGGCACCACCCCCACCTCCCCCACTCCCCTGGAGGTCCCCGTGAGACCCCTTCGCGCATGTCTGGGCGCCGCGGTCGCCGTCACCGTCGCCGCCGCCGGCGCCACCGCGCTCGTCGCGAGCAACGCCTCCGGCGCGACCACCGCGCTGAGCAACCGGTGGTACGCGGCCGCCCCCTACCTGATGCCGCTGGACAACAACCCGCCGAACGCGGCCGCCATCATGGACGCCACCGGCCTCAAGGCCTTCCAGCTGGCGTTCGTCCTGGCCCCCAACGGCGGTGGCTGCTCACCCACCTGGGGCGGTACGGCCGCGGTCTCCTCGGACACCGCCGTCCAGTCCGTCATCAGCACCATCCGCGCCAAGGGCGGCGACGTCTCCGTGTCGATCGGCGGCTACGGCGGCACCAAGCTGGGCCAGACCTGCGCGGACGCCGCCTCGACCGCGGCGGCCTACCAGCAGGTCATCACCAAGTACGGGCTGCACGCCATCGACTTCGACCTGGAGGAGCCGGAGTACGAGAACACCGCGGCGATCAGGAACGAGATCGGCGCCGCGAAGATCCTCCAGCAGAACAACCCGGGCCTGTACGTCTCGGTCACCACGGCCGGCACGGCCGACGGCACCGGCTGGTTCGGCAAGCAGATGCTGCTGGAGGCCAAGTCCCAGGGGTTCACGCCGAACAACTTCTCCATCATGCCGTTCGACGGCGGCTTCAGCGGGGCGGCGGCGCAGACCAGCGCGCTCACCAACTTCAACTCGATCCTGCAGTCCACCTTCGGCTGGGACCAGGCGACCGCCTACGCCCACGAGGGCTTCTCCGGGATGAACGGCCGCAGCGACAGCGGCGAGTACTTCTCCCAGGCCGACTTCCAGACGGTGCTCGACTACGCCACCGGCCACCACATGGACCGCTTCACGTTCTGGTCCCTGAACCGCGACCGACAGTGCTCCCCGCCCGACAACAACGGCACCACGTCCGGGACCTGCTCCAGCGTGGCCCAGAGCGACTGGGACTTCGCCAAGTACTCGGTGAAGTTCGCCGGGGTCACCCCGCCGACCGGCACGCCCACGCCCACCCCGACCCCGACCCCGACGCCGTCGTCCACCTCCTGCAAGACCGCGTGGAGTTCGACGGCGGTGTACACGGCGGGCAACGAGGCCTCCTACAACCACCACAACTGGAAGGCCAAGTGGTGGACCCAGAACGAGGTGCCCACCGCCTCGGACTGGGGTCCCTGGCAGGACGAGGGCGCCTGCTGAACCTCTTGACGGGGTTGGTTCGGACCTTTACTTTCACGGGTCAGCGACGGTTATGGATGCGTCCGGAGTTCACAGACATGAATGGAACGTGAGTTCCACTCGTGGGCTCCGGACGCGCCCCTCCCCGGAAGGACCCCCCACATGAACCGTTCCCGGCTGCTCGCCGCCCCGCCCGCCGCGGGCCTCGCCCTCGCCCTCGCCCTCGTCCTGCTGACCGGCGGCAGCGCGGGCGCGGCGGATCCGGGCAAGGCGCCCGGCGGCAACTTCGACCTGTCCATATGGCAGCTCCAGGAGCCGGTGGGCTCCCCCGGCTCGCCGACCACCATCTCCTCGTCCCGGCTGCAGGGCGCGAACGGCTACCAGGACGCGTACTTCTACACCGACGCCCGCGACGGCGCGATGACCTTCTGGGCGCCCGAGAAGGGCGTCACGACTCCGAACTCCAACTACGCCCGCTCCGAACTGCGCGAGATGAACCGCGACGGCAGCGCCGCAAACTGGTCGCTGAGCGGCAGCCACAGGATGAGCGCGACGCTGCGGGTGGTCTCGGTGACCAAGAACGTGTGCGTGGGCCAGATCCACCTCGGCACCGGCGGCTCCTCCACCAAACCGCTCCTGGAGCTGTACTACCACTCCGACGGCGACATCGTCCTCGGCACCGAGAACTCCCCGTCCGGCGGGCAGACCACGCACACCGTGGGTCACGTGTCGATCGGCAAGACCTGGACCTACACCATCGCCGTCTCCGGCGGGAACACCATCGACCTGACCGTCAACGGCACCACGAGCCACTACGCGATCCCGTCCTCCTTCAACCCGTACAAGCAGTACTTCAAGGCGGGCTCCTACAACCAGTCGTCCTCCGACAGCACGACCAACGGCGCCCGTGTCGCGTTCTACGGCCTGACCGTCAAACACGGCTGAGTCGCCGCACCAGCCTGGCGGTGGCGGAGGTTCCGCAGCACGATGAAGTCGCCATCCGGGCCGGACGACGGGAGGACTCATGACACAGAGCCGGGACCCACGTCCTCCCGTCACGGCGGACGGCCCCGAGTGGCGGCCCGCCCTGGACGTCCCCGCCCCCGGGCCGCAGCGCCGCTGGACGGTGCTGCTGCGCTGGCCGCTGCTGCTCCCGCAGTTCCTCGCGGTCCTCCTGCTGGGCATCGCCGCGTTCTTCGTGACGGTGGCCGGCTGGTTCACGGCGCTGGTGCTGGGCCGGCTGCCGGACGGCATCGCGGGTTTCCTCGGCCGGTACCTGGCGTACGAGACCCGGGTCACGGCCAGCTCAATGCTCCTCGTCGACCGGTACCCGCCGTTCGACCTGACCGCGCCGGAGTACCCGGTGCGGATCGAGCTGCGGCCCACCGCCCTGAACCGGCTCGCGGTGCTGTTCCGGCTGATCCTGATGATCCCGGCCGGGATCATCGCCAACCTCGTGGTGGCCGGCTGGTTCGCGATCGGGTGGGTCTTCTGGCTCGTCGCGATCGTCCTGGGACGACTGCCCGGACCGGTCTTCGGGGCGACGGCGGCGGTCGCCCGGTACCGGATGCGGTTCAGCGCGTACGCCGCCATGCTCACGCCCGTCTACCCGAAGGGACTGTTCGGCGACGACCCGGCCGCCGGGGCGGAGGAGATCAGGTCCGCGACCCGGCCACTGCTCCTGGACACCGGCGCGAAGGCCCTCATCTGGGTCTTCCTGGTCCTCGGCCTGCTCACCCAGGTCTTCTCCCGCCCCACCGCGGCCTACGACGACAACGGACTCGCGAACCCGGCGCAAGTGGTACATCCGGCGGGACGGTCGTAGCGTCGAAGGGAAAGGAATCACGCGGAACTGGTGGGAGCGACCATGCGCAGACCAGTGGTGGGAACGGCGATCGGACTCGGGGCGGCCCTGCTGCTCACGGCGGGCATGACGACGGCCTCCGCGACTCCGCCGACACCGACCGCGTCGCCGGCCGTCCAGCACCCGGTGCTCGTCGACTGCCTCTGGCACCAGCGGTTCCGGCCGGCCGACTTCATCCTGGCCTGCGGTGACGGCAACAGCCAGCTCACCGGCATGCGTTGGACCCAGTGGAACGACAACACCGCGGTCGGCCAGGGCGTGAACGTGGTCAACGACTGCAAGCCGTACTGCGCGGCCGGCACCTTCCGCAAGTACCCCGTGACGGTGAAGCTCGACCGGCCGTCGGCCTGGGTGAAGCACCCGAACGTGCAGCAGTTCACGCGGATGAGTGTGAACTACACCGGCGCCAAGCCGGCGGGATACACGCAGGTCATGAACTACCCGCTGTGGAACTGAGGAACCGGGGCGGGGCCCGTCACCCGGCTGCGCGGCAACAGGGGCCACGCCGTGCGCCGGGCGGGCGACGTCCCGGCCGGGGCTGAGCCGGGCAGGGAGCGACGAACCGTCATGTTGGTGTGACCGGTACGCCGGAGCCTCGCGCTCCCGTCGAAAGAGGTCACATGCCCCGATTCCTCCGCCCGGCCGCGGTCGCCCCGGCCGCGGTCGCGCTCGGCCTGCTCGCGGCGGCTCCGGCCGCGGGCGACGAGCCGGTCCTCTCCCGGCCGCACGCCATCGCGCACTTCGATCTGGCCGCCGGGCAGACGCCCGAGAACGTCGTGACCGAACGGGGCGGCTCGGTCGACGTGACCTTCGCCTTCGCCCGCCAGGTCGCCAAGGTGACCCGGGAACGCCGGGTGCGGGTACTGGCGACCCTGCCCGCCGAGGAACACCCCCGCACCTCACTGATGGACGGCGCCGTCACCCTCGGCCTGGCCCGCGCCCACGACGGCACCCTGTACGTCAACTACGCCACCGGCACATCCCGGACCGGTGTCTGGCGGATCCCGGCGAGCGGCGGCAGGCCGGAGCGGATCGCCCAGCTGCCGTCCAACGGTCTGCCCAACGGACTGGCCCTCGACGAGCGTCACGGCGTGCTGTACGCCGCCGACTCGGTGCTGGGCACGGTGTGGCGCGTCCCGCAGGCCGGGGGCAAGCCGACGGCCTGGTCCACGGAGACCGCCCTGCGCGGGCTCCCGGCACCGGCCACCGGCTTCGGCGCCAACGGGATCAAGGTGCACAAGGACGCGGTCTGGGTCACCAACACCGACCGCGGCACGCTGTTGCGCATCCCGGTCGGCGCCGACGGCTCGGCCGGCCCGGCCGAGACCCGGGCCACCGGCCTGACCGGCGTCGACGACTTCGTCTTCCCCGGCCACTCGGACATGGTGCTCGCCGCGCTGAACCCGTCCAACGAGGTCGTCATGGTCCGCCCGGACGGCACCCGCGGCACCGTCCTCACGGTGCACGAGGGGCTGTCCAACCCGACCTCGCTGGCCGTGAACGGCCGTGACGTGTTCGTGGCGGGCGGCGCCTACTCGACCCAGCGCGACCCGAACCTGCTCAAGGCGCGCCTGAGCACCCACTTCGCCCGCTCCTGACGGCGAGGGGGGAGGCCCGGTACCGACCGGCCCTCCCACCCTCGCCGCCCCGCGGGCTCCGTCTCAGGCGATCTCGACCAGCAGGTCGCCGCCCTCCACCTGCTGGATGCGGTTGATGGCGAGCCGGGAGACCCGGCCGGCCTTCGGGGCGGTGATGGTGGCCTCCATCTTCATGGCCTCGATCGTGGCCACCGTGGCGCCCGCCTCGACCTCCGCGCCCTCCTCGACGGCGAGGGTGACGACTCCGGCGAACGGGGCCGGGACATGGCCGGGGTTGCCACGGTCGGCCTTCTCGGTGGCCGGGATGTCCGAGGCGGCGGCCCGGTCCCGGATCTGGATGGGCCGCAACTGGCCGTTGAGGCTGGACATCACCGTGCGCATGCCGCGCTCGTCGGCCTCGCCGACCGCCTGGAGCTCGATGAGCAGCCGGACACCGGGCTCCAGGTCGACCGCGTACTCCTTGCCCGGGCGCAGACCGTAGAAGAAGTCCTTGCTGTCGAGGACGCTGGTGTCGCCGAAGGTCTGGCGGTGCGTCTCGAACTCCCGGGTCGGGGCCGGGAAGAGCAGCCGGTTCAGGGTCGCGCGCGGATCCTTGGCGAGGCCCTCGCGGTCCTCGGTGGCCAGCTCCGGGGCCGGCCTGGCGGCGCCGCGGCCCTGCAGCGCCTTGGTGCGGAACGGCTCGGGCCAGCCGCCGGGCGGGGTGCCCAGCTCGCCGCGGAGGAAGCCGATGACCGAGTCGGGGATGTCGAACCGGTCGGGCGTGGCCTCGAAGTCCTCCGGGCTCACCCCGGCACCGACCAGGTGCAGGGCCAGGTCGCCGACCACCTTCGAGGACGGGGTGACCTTCACCAGCCGGCCGAGGATGCGGTCGGCGGCCTCGTACATCGCCTCGATGTCCTCGAAGCGGTCGCCGAGCCCGAGGGCGACGGCCTGGGTGCGCAAGTTGGACAGCTGACCGCCGGGGATCTCGTGGTGGTAGACGCGGCCGGTCGGGGAGGCGAGACCCGCCTCGAAGGGGGCGTAGACCTTGCGGACGCTCTCCCAGTACGGCTCCAGGTCCTCCACGGCCCGCAGGTCCAGCCCCGTGGGGCGGTCCGAGTAGTCGGTCGCCGCCACGATCGCCGACAGGGAGGGCTGTGAGGTCGTACCGGCCATGGAGGCCACCGCGCCGTCCACCGCGTCCGCGCCCGCCTGGATCGCGGCCAGGTAGGTGGCCAGCTGGCCGCCCGCGGTGTCGTGGGTGTGCAGGTGGACGGGAAGTTCGAACTCCCGGCGCAGCGCGGAGACGAGCTTGGCGGCGGCGGGGGCGCGCAGCAGGCCCGCCATGTCCTTGACGGCCAGGATGTGCGCGCCGGCCTCGACGATCTGCTCGGCGAGCCGCAGGTAGTAGTCGAGGGTGTAGAGCCGCTCGTCCGGGTTGGACAGGTCGGCGGTGTAGCAGAGCGCGACCTCGGCGACCGCGGTGCCCGTCTCGCGCACGGCCTCGATGGCGGGGCGCATCTGGTTGACGTCGTTGAGGGCGTCGAAGATGCGGAAGATGTCGATGCCGGTGGCGGCGGCCTCCTGCACGAAGGCGTCGGTCACCTCCGTCGGGTACGGGGTGTATCCGACGGTGTTGCGGCCGCGCAGCAGCATCTGGAGGCAGATGTTGGGCACGGCCTCGCGCAGGGCGGCGAGCCGCTCCCAGGGGTCCTCGGCGAGGAAGCGCAGCGCGACGTCGTAGGTGGCACCGCCCCAGCACTCCAGGGAGAGCAGTTCGGGCAGGGTCCGGGCGACGACCGGGGCGACGGCGAGGAGGTCCTTGGTGCGCACACGGGTGGCGAGCAGCGACTGGTGGGCGTCGCGGAACGTCGTGTCGGTGATGCCGATGGTCGGCGACTCGCGCAGCCAGCGCGCGAAGCCCTCGGGGCCGGCCTCGACCAGCCGCTGCCGGGAGCCGGCCGGGGGCTCCCCGGCGGGCAGCGCGGGCAGCTTGGTGGTCGACTCGACCAGGTGCGGGCGCTCGCCGTGCGGCTTGTTGACGGTGACGTCGGCCAGGTAGGTGAGCAGTTTGGTGCCGCGGTCGGCGGAGGTGCGGGCGGTGAGCAGGTGCGGGCGCTGCTCGATGAACGAGGTGGTGATCCGGCCCGCCTGGAAGTCCGGGTCGTCCAGGACGGCCTGGAGGAAGGGGATGTTGGTGGCCACGCCACGGATGCGGAACTCGGCGACGGCGCGCCGGGCGCGCCCGATGGCGGCCTTGAAGTCCCTTCCCCGGCAGGTGAGTTTCACCAGCATCGAGTCGAAGTGGGCGCTGATCTCGGTACCGGCGTGGGTGGTTCCGCCGTCCAGCCGGATGCCGGAGCCGCCCGGGGAGCGGTAGGCGCTGATGCGGCCGGTGTCGGGGCGGAAGCCGTTGGCGGGGTCCTCGGTGGTGATACGGCACTGGAGGGCGGCGCCGTGCAGCTTCACCGTCTCCTGGGAGAGCCCGAGGTCGGCCAGGGTCTCGCCGGAGGCGATGCGCATCTGGGCCTGGACCAGGTCGACGTCGGTGACCTCCTCGGTGACCGTGTGCTCGACCTGGATGCGCGGGTTCATCTCGATGAAGACGTGGTTGCCGTCGCGGTCGAGGAGGAACTCGACGGTGCCGGCGTTGCGGTAGCCGATCCCCCGGGCGAAGCGGACGGCGTCGGCGCAGATGCGGTCGCGCAGGGCCGGGTCGAGGTTGGGCGCCGGGGCCAGCTCGATGACCTTCTGGTGGCGGCGCTGGAGCGAGCAGTCGCGCTCGAAGAGGTGGATGACGTTGCCCTCGCCGTCGGCGAGGATCTGCACCTCGATGTGGCGCGGGTCGACGACGGCCTTCTCCAGGAAGACGGTCGGGTCGCCGAACGCGGAGGCCGCCTCCCGTGAGGCCTGTTCGATGGACTCGCGCAGCGCGGCCGGGTCCTCGACCCGGCGCATGCCGCGGCCGCCGCCGCCGGCGACGGCCTTGACGAACACCGGGAAGCCGACCTCGTCGGCGGCGCGCACCAGTTCGTCGATGTCGTTGGAGGGCTGCGAGGAGCCGAGCACCGGTACGCCGGCGGCGCGGGCGGCGGCGACCGCGCGGGCCTTGTTGCCGGTCAGCTCCAGCGTCTGGGCGCTCGGTCCGACGAAGGTGATGCCCGCCTCCTCGCAGGCGCGGGCGAGTTCGGGGTTCTCGGAGAGGAACCCGTAACCCGGGTAGACGGCGTCGGCCCCGGCCCGCCGGGCGGCGGCCACGATCTCCTCGACGGAGAGGTAGGCGCGCACCGGGTGCCCGGGTTCCCCGATCTCGTAGGCCTCGTCCGCCTTCAGCCTGTGCAGCGAGTTGCGGTCCTCGTAGGGGAACACGGCGACCGTGCGCGCGCCCAGTTCGAAGCCCGCGCGGAAAGCGCGAATGGCGATCTCTCCACGGTTGGCGACCAGCACCTTGCGGAACATCCCTGGATCCCTTCAGCCTGCCGGCGACGAACACCATGGTGTCAGCCGCGCCCTGCCGTAGCCCGCGCAACATTAGGGGTTGCCCGGTCCGGCTGAAGTGCGAAAACCATCACATCGACGTCGTTGAGCAGTTCGGCGGGTCGGCCGCGTGACTTAGGGGATTCCGGGGAATACGGAGGGGTTGAGGAGTTCCGAAAGAGGTGACGGGATCCAGGGAATCCGGTGCGTGGACCCGGGGCGGGACCGGCCGGGTGCCGAGGCGTTCGGCCGGACGGCGGGTGAGCCGCCGGACGGGCACCGGCGGCCGGCGGCCGTGCAGCAGGCCGAGGACGAGGGCCACGGCCACCGCCACCAGGTGCTCGCGGCCGGCGAGGTTGGGTACGGCGAGGGACTCCCACACCATCGAACCGCCGGTCAGCGCGAAGACGACGGGCGCCCGGCGGACCACTGCCAGGTAGGTGAACAGGCCCACCACCGCGGCGGACGGTCCGGTGTCGAGGATCCCGCCGGCCTCCGGGGGCAGGCCGAGACCCCACCAGCCGGGGCCCAGCGCGACCATCACGCGGGCCGTCAGGGTGCCGGCCAGCGTGGTGAGGTAGGCGACGGCGAGGGTCCGGGCGCGGCCGAGGACCAGTTCGGCGAGGGCGAAGGCGAGGAAGAGCTGGGTGATGCCGGCCCAGACCGGCAGGTCGAGCGCGGGGACGTACAGCGAGACCGGGGTGCGGAGCAGGGACAGCCACAGGGGGAGGTCGGCGGTGACCCCACCGAGGTGCCACACCAGCCTTCTGCCGGCGGGGTGCTGGGCGACGTCGTGGAAGAGGACGACGCCGGTCGCGGCCACGAACGCCAGCACGATCCCGGACAGACCGCGCCGTACGAGCTGTCGCACAGGCTCCGTCACGATGCCGTGCCATTCGCGGCACAGGCGGCGCCGTACGAACCGGGCGGCACGCACGGCCCACCGGCTTCCGTTCCCCGTCATGAAAGGCATCGTCCCCTCGACACCAGCCCCGGGCCGTCGGCCCCGCGCCCCCCAAGAGGCTCTCCGCTCCCCGGCCGTTCCACGCGTCATCGTAAAGACGTTCGGATCATTTGCGACGATGCGGGAACCACCGTCGGGCCGGACAACGGCGTCGGGTTCGTCACCCGTCCACCGCGGAACCCCCGGGGACGCGATCACGTCCCCCTCATCGGATTCCCGGCAAAGGAGTGGTAATGCAGCAGCTGTCGCGCCGTGTCGTAATGACCGCGGCCCTGGGTACGGCCCTGCCCGCCGTCGCGGCCCCGGACACCACGGGCGGATTCCGCGCGCTGGAGCGGGCGCACGGGGCCCGGCTCGGGGTGTTCGCCTGGGACACCGGCTCGGGAACCATGGTGCGCTACCGGGCCGGCGAACTCTTCCCGATGTGCTCGACGTTCAAGACACTCGCGGTCGCGGCGGTACTGCGGGACCTGGACGAGGACGCGCTCGACGTCGTCGTCCACTACGACCAGGGCGACATCGACCGGTCGGGCGGCGCGCCCGTCACGGGCCGGCCGGAGAACCTCGCCGCGGGCATGACGGTCGCCGGACTGTGCGAGGCGGCCATCACGTACAGCGACAACACCGCGGCCAACCTGTTGCTGGAGCGGCTGGGCGGGCCGGTGGCGGTGACACGGCTGTGCCGTTCGATCGGGGACCGGGTGACCAGGCTGGACCGGTGGGAACCGGAGCTCAACTCGGCGGAGCCCGGGCGGGTCACGGACACCACCACCCCCCTGGCCATCGGTACCGATTACGCGAAACTGGCCGTCGGCGACGCCCTGACCCGCGCGGACCGGCGCCGGCTCACCGG
Organism: Streptomyces sp. NPDC001068; assembly: GCF_042897315.1. Lineage (NCBI taxonomy): Bacteria > Bacillati > Actinomycetota > Actinomycetes > Kitasatosporales > Streptomycetaceae > Streptomyces > Streptomyces sp. NPDC001068. The sequence continues at coordinate 683,078 of NZ_JBIAYD010000002.1, forward strand.
CTGGCTGCTCGCCAACACCACCGGCGGCGAGCGGATCCGCGCGGGGCTCCCCGCCCGGTGGACCGTGGGCGACAAGACCGGAACGGGCTCCTACGGAACCGCCGACGACGTGGCGATCGCCTGGCCCCCGGGCCGCCCTCCGGTCGTCGTCGCCGTCCTGTCCACGCACACCGATCCCGCCGCCCAGGCCGACTCCGCGCTGGTGAAGGAGGCCGCCGCCGTGGTGGCGGACGTGCTCACTCGGGGCGATTCGTAGGATCGTTCGCAGTCGGGACACGGCAAGTGGTCGCGGATGACAGCGGTTTCCCCGACGGGACCGGAACTGTTCCGTTTCGATCACGAACTCTCGTATAGTGACGGCCAGTTCAGCACCGAGTACCACTCCCCCTTTCACGGGCTTCACCGGCATCACCGGAACCACGCCCCTACCGCTCCGAGGACCAGACCGGACCGATGACCGCGACCACGCAACCCGGCGACCGACCTGCCTTCCGTACGCTCGTCCCGACCCTCGGGCTGACCGCCGTGGTGTCGGCCCTCGTGGTCGCCGCCGCGGTGATCGCCGCACCGGCCACGGTCCGCGTCCCCCTCGCCCTGGGGGCCGGCGCGGCCGGACTGCTGCTGTGCGCCGCCGTGACCTGGGCCGTGCACGCGGCGCGGGCCGCCCGCCGCGCCCGGCGCCGACTGGACGCGGTGAACCAGGACATCGGACGGCTGCTCCAGCAGCACGCCCGCAGCACCGAGGACGCGCGCCAGGAGCAGCAGCGACTGATCGACGAACTGGCCCAGCAGCGCAGCGAGTTCGCGGACTCCCTGGAGCAGGAGCGGGTGCGGGTCCACGAGGACAGCAGCAAGGAGCTGGACTGGTACCGGCGGGAGAACGGCCGGCTCGCCGCCGACCTGGAGCAGGCCGCCCGGGAGCGGGCCGCGGCGATCGCCGCGGCGGGCAACGCGGCCGGCCGGATGCAGGCCCTGGCCACCGCCACCCTCGCCGACCTGCGGGCCATGGAGGAGCGGCACACCGACGAGGAGGTGCTCGCCGACCTGCTGCACCTCGACCACCGCACCGCCCAGGCGGGCCGGGTCGCCGACTCCATCGCCGTGCTGACCGGGGCGCGCTCCGGCCGCCGCTGGGCACGGCCGATCAGCATGGAGTCGATCCTGCGCGGTGCGATGGGACGCATCGGCGGATACCGCCGGGTGCGGGTGCACTCGGTGAGCGAGACGGCCGTCACCGGTCACGCGGCCGAGGGCGTGATGCACGCGCTCGCCGAACTCCTCGACAACGCCGCCAACTTCTCGCCTCCGACGGCCGAGGTCCACGTCTACGTGGAGGAGGTGCCGGCCGGGGTCATCGTGTCCGTGGAGGACAGCGGGCTGGTGATGGGCGACGTGCAGTTGCGCCGCGCCGAACGGGCGGTGGCCGGCGACACCTCCGGGCTGGGCGGTCTCACCGGTACCCGGCTCGGGCTCACGGTCGTGGGCAGGCTGGCCGCGAAGCACGACCTGAAGGTGTCGTTCCGGCCGTCCGCGCGCGGCGGCACCGGGGTGCTGATGCTGGTCCCGCAGGACCTGTTGACCCGCCCGGTCGCCGACGAACCCACGCTGCACGGTCAGCCGGAGCAGGCCGAACCGGTGCCGGCCGCGCCGGACCCGATGCCCGTGCACGAGTCCGCGGAGCCCGACGAGGACGAGGAGGGTCACGGCGGTCTGCCCAGGCGGCGGCGCGGCCGGACCCTCGCCGAGGCCGAGCGCCGGTCGGCCCAGCCGGCGGAGCCGCGCCCGGCGGCGCCCGCCACCGAGGACGCCCGGGTCCGTGCCGCCCGCTTCAACAGCTTCCGGCAGGCCGTGCGGACGGCCGCCGACGACGACGCCGTCCCGGACGCGGCCGGCCACACCCACCCGTCGGGGGCGCCCGACGCCGTCACAGCCCCGCACACCCCGGCCCCGGCGCCCGGCACGGACTCCGCGCCGCACCCGGAGTCCGGCTCCGAGCCCACGTCCCACCCGCACGCGCACCCGGAAGGCGACACCACTTCATGACCGGCAGGACCACCGCCGACGACAAGCTCACCTGGCTCATCGAGGGGCTCCTGGAGCGCACCCCCGGTGCGCGGCACGCCCTCGTGCTCTCCCGCGACGGGCTGAAGCTCTGCCGTACCCCTGAGCTCTCCGTCGACCAGGCCGACCAGCTCGCGGCCATCTCCGCCGGCATCCAGTCGCTGTCGCACGGGGCGTCCGTCGAGTTCGGCGACGGCAGCGGTGGCGTGCGGTCGGCGATGACCGAGTTCTACGGCGGTGTGCTGTTCATCGTGGAGGCCGGCGAGGGTGCCCATCTGGCCGTGGTGACCAGCGAGGACGCGGACCCCGGACTGGTCGGGCACAACATGAGCGAACTGGTCGAGCAGCTCGGCGAGCATCTCACCGCGCCGCCCCGCACCGCATGAGCAGGCCCGGCAGGGACGACGCGCCCGACCGCCTGTACACCATCACGGGCGGCCGCAGCAGCAGCGGCCCGGACAGTCCGTTCGACCTGGTCACGCTGGTCGTCGCCGAGTCGCAGCCGACACCGGGCATGCAGTCGGAGCACGCGGCGATCCTGCGGCTGGCCGAGTCCCCGACCTCGGTGGCGGAGATCGCCGCGGAGCTGAGGCTGCCGGTGAGCATCGCCAAGATCCTGCTGGGCGACCTGGAGGCGGCCGGCCGGGTCAGCGCCCGCCACCCGCACCGGCCCGCCATCACCGATCCCGACATCCTGGAGCAGGTGCTCGTTGGACTCCGCAACCTCTGAGGCGCGCACCCCGCTGGGTGCCTCCGCCGACAACGGTTTCAAGATCGTGGTCGTGGGCGGCTTCGGCGTCGGCAAGACCACCCTGGTCCGTTCCGTCAGCGAGATCCGTCCGCTCAACACCGAGGAGACGATGACCCGGGCGGGCGAGGAGGTCGACGACGTCCGGGAGGTGCGCGGCAAGTCCGCCACCACCGTCGCCTTCGACTTCGGGCGGATCACCCTGGACGCCCGCAACGTGCTGTACCTGTTCGGGGCACCGGGCCAGGAGCGGTTCTGGTTCCTGTGGGACCGGCTGTTCTCCGGCACCCTGGGCGCGGTGGTGCTCCTCGACACCCGGCGGATCGACGACTCCTGGTACGCCATCGACCGGCTGGAGAAGCACGGCACGCCGTTCATCGTGGCCTGCAACGACTTCGGCGGCCCGGTGCACACACCCGCGGACATCCGGCACGCGCTCGACCTGGACCCGCACATCCCGCTGGTCAACTGCGACGCCCGCTCCCGGGAGTCCGCCAAGCAGGTGCTGATCCAGCTGGTCCAGCACGTCAAGAACCGGTACGCCGGCCCCTCGGCACCGGCGGACCTGCCCCGACAGGAGTTCGTGTGACCCCCGAAGCCGTGCCGCTCAGCGGCCCCCGGTTCCAGACCGAACCCGGGAGTCTTTACCGGGAGATGCGGCGCGAGCACGGCGCCGTGACCCCTGTCGTGCTCGACGGGGAGGTACCTGCCTGGCTGGTGCTCGGCTACCGCGAGCTGCACCAGGTGACCGGCGATCCGGTGCTGTTCAGCCGGGACTCGGACCTGTGGAACCAGTGGGACACGATCCCCGACGACTGGCCGCTGCTGCCGATGATCGGCCGCAAGCAGCCGTCGATCCTCTACACCGTCGGCAAGCGGCACGGCGAGCGCGCCGGGATGATCAGTGACGCGCTGGAGGCCGTCGACCCCTTCGAACTGCGTGGCCACGCCGAGCGGTTCGCGGACGAGCTGATCGACGGGCTGTGCACCAGCGGGGAGGCGGACCTGGTCGGCCAGTACGCGATGCTGCTGCCGGTGCGGGTGCTCGCGCAGCTCTACGGCTTCTCCGACGAGGAGGGGCCGGGCCTGGTCACCGCGCTCAACGACATGATCGACGGACGTGAGCGCGCGATCGCCGGGCAGACCCATCTGGCCACCTCCATGGCGCAGTTGCTCGCGGACCGCAAGGCCGGCCCGGCCGACGACGTGGTGTCGCGAATGCTCCAGGACCAGAGCGGCTTCAGCGACGAGGAGATCGCCCAGGACCTGATGGTCATGATGGCGGCCGGCCACCAGCCCACCGCCGACTGGATCGGCAACTCGCTGCGTCTGATGCTCACCGACGACCGGTTCGCGGCCTCGCTGTTCGGCGGCCGCAACAGTGTCGCCGAGGCGATGAACGAGGTGCTGTGGGAGGACACCCCCACCCAGAACGTGGCAGGCCGCTGGGCCGCCCGGGACACCCAGCTGGGCGGGCGCCGGATCCGCGCCGGTGACCTGCTGCTGCTCGGTCTGCAGGGCGCCAACTCCGATCCGCAGGTGCGCACCGACGCCTCCGCGCTGACCGGCGGCAACAGCGCCCACTTCTCCTTCGGGCACGGCGAGCACCGCTGCCCGTTCCCGGCTCAGGAGGTCGCCGAGGTGATCGCCAGGACCGGCATCGAGGTCGTCCTCGACCGGCTGCCGGACATCGACCTGGCGGTGCCCGCCGACTCCCTCGCCCGCCGGCCCTCGCCCTGGCTGCGGGGGCTGACCGAGCTTCCCGTCCGGTTCACACCCGTACCCGCCCTGTAGTCCGACACCGACGGCGGGGCGCGGCACCCGATCGGTGCCGCGCCCCGCCCTGTCCTGCCCTGGGAGGCATGTCACGATGACGACCGGTACCGAACAAGCCCGGATCGCCCTCGACCCCTTCGTCAACGACCTGGACGGCGAGAGCGCGCGGCTGCGTGCCGCGGGTCCGCTCGCCGCCGTGGAGCTGCCCGGCGGGGTGCCCGTCTGGGCGGTCACCCGGCACGCCGAGGCGAAGGCGCTGCTCACCGACCCGCGTCTGGTCAAGGACATCAACGTGTGGGGGGCCTGGCAGCGCGGGGAGATACCGCAGGACTGGCCGCTGATCGGCCTCGCCAACCCCGGCCGTTCGATGCTGACCGTGGACGGCGCCGACCACCGGCGGATGCGCGGGCTCGTCGCCCAGGCGCTCACCCCGCGCCGGGTGGAACAGATGCGGGAGCGGATCGAGAAGCTCACCCGGGACCTGCTGGACACCCTCCCGGCGGACCAGGAGACCCTGGACCTCAAGGCGGCCTTCGCCTATCCGCTGCCGATGTACGTGGTCGCCGACCTGATGGGCATCGATGAGGCCGAACTGCCGCGCCTGAAGGTGCTGTTCGAGAAGTTCTTCTCGACCCAGACCCCGCCCGCCGAGGTCATCGCGACCCTCACCGAGCTGGCCGGGATCATGGCGGCGACGGTCGCCGCCAAGCGGGCCGAGCCCGGCGACGACCTGACCAGCGCGCTGATCCTGGCCTCCGAGGACGGCGACCACCTCACCGACGAGGAGATCGTCTCCACCCTCCAACTGATGGTGGCGGCCGGTCACGAGACGACGATCTCCCTGATCGTCAACGCGGTGGTCAACCTCTCCGCCCACCCCGACCAGCGGGCCAGGGTGCTCTCCGGCGAGGTGGACTGGTCGGCGGTGGTCGAGGAGACCCTGCGCTGGTCCACCCCGACCTCGCACGTCCTGATCCGCTTCGCCACCGAGGACGTGCCGGTCGGCGACAAGGTGCTCCCGGCGGGCGACGCGCTGATCGTGTCGTACGCCGCGATCGGCCGCGACGAGGACGCGCACGGGCCGAGCGCCGGGGAGTTCGACGTCACGCGGGAGTCGAAGAACCGGCACATCTCCTTCGGTCACGGCCCGCACGTCTGCCCCGGCGCGGCCCTGTCCCGGCTGGAGGCGGGCGTCGCGCTGCCCGCCCTGTACGAGCGCTTCCCCGGCCTGGACCTCGCGGTACCGGCGTCGGAGCTGCGCAACAAGCCGGTGGTCACCCAGAACGACCTCTTCGAACTCCCGGTGCGGCTCGGCTCCTAACCCTTCTTGACGGAGTACGACTTGGCTCCCGTGCCGGCCAGTCCGCCGCCGTCGACGATCAGGTACTCGTCGCGGATCGGGCGGCCGGCCAGCCAGGACTCCAGGATCTCCCGGGTGCCGGCCGCGTAACGGGCCTGCGCGGAGAGGCTGGAGCCGGAGATGTGCGGGGTCATCCCCTGGTGCGGCATGGTGCGCCAGGGGTGGTCGGCGGGGGCGGGCTGCGGGAACCAGACGTCGCCCGCGTACCCGGCCAACTGCCCGCTGCGCAGCGCCCGGTCGACGGCGTCCCGGTCGGCGATCTTGGCGCGCGCGGTGTTGATGAGGTACGCGCCGCGCTTCATCGTGCCCAGCAGCTCGTCGCCGAACAGGCCCTCGGTCTCCGGGTGCAGCGGCGCGTTGATGGTGACGACGTCGCAGTGCGGGACCATGGCGGCCGCGCTCTCGTGGAACGTCAGGTTCAGCTCACGCTCGACGGACTCCGGCAGCCGGGTGCGGTCGGTGTAGTGCAGCACCACGTCGAAGGGCGCGAGGCGGCGCAGCACCGCGAGCCCGATCCGGCCGGCGGCGACGGTCCCGACGTGCATGCCCTCCAGGTCGTAGCTGCGGCGCACGCAGTCGGCGATGTTCCAGCCGCCGTCGAGCACCACCTGGTGCGAGGGGAGGTAGTTGCGGACGAGGCCGAGGATCATCATCACCACGTGCTCGGCGACGCTGATGCTGTTGGAGTACGTCACCTCGGTGACCGTCACTCCGTGGGCGATCGCGGCGTCGAGGTCGACGTGGTCGGAGCCGATGCCGGCGGTGACCGCCAGCTTGAGGTTCCTGGCGGCGGCGATCCGCTCCGCGGTGAGGTACGCGGGCCAGAACGGCTGCGAGATCACCACGTCCGCGTCGACCAGCTCCCGGTCGAAGACGGAGCCCGCGCCGTCCTTGTCGGAGGTGACGACGAGGGTGTGGCCGGCCTTCTCCAGGAAGGTGCGCAGGCCGAGTTCGCCGGAGACACTGCCGAGGAGGTGGCCGGGGGTGAAGTCGATCCCCTCGGGGGTGGGGGTGGTCTGGCCGCCCGGGTAGTGGTCGATGACGGGGACGTCGTCGCGGGCGTAGCTCTTCGGGTATCCGTCGGTCGGGTCGTCGTAAAGGACGCAGAGCACCTTGGCCATGGCGGCGGCTCCTCAAATCCGTTGCGGATGGTCTTCCATCGACGATCCTCGGGACGACCGCGCAGGTCAAAGCGAACCTGGCGATGCGCTCATAGGCCGCGGCTATCAGTCGTGGCCGTCCAGGTGGGCGGTCAGCAGACCGTCGAGCGCGTCCCGCAGCCGCGCCTGGCGGGCGACCTTCACCAGCGCCTCGGCGAGCACCGACTGGGGCTCGCTGCGCGCCACCACGAGGCCCACCCGGGGGCCGTGCGCCGGGCCCGCCAGCGGGACCACGCGCATGCCCGGCGGAACGCCGAACATGTGCAGCCAGGCGTGCGAGATCACGCTGGACCAGCGGCCGCCGGGCAGATGGGCGTACAGGCCGGCCACGCTGTCGGACTCGACCGCCGGGGACGGCACGGCCCCGTCGGCGGCGAAGCAGTCGTCGATGATCCGCCGGTTGCGCATCCGCGGCCCGAGCAGGCACAGCGGGAGGGCGGCGGCCTGGGACCAGGTGGCGGTGGCCGCCTCGCCGAGGGGACCGCCGACCGGGGTGAGCAGCACGTAGCGCTCCTCGTAGAGCGGGAAGCGGCGGACCTGCCGCAGCTCGTCGTCGTCCAGGTAGGTCATGGCCGCGTCCAGCTCGAAGTCCACGAGACCGCGCCGGATGTCCTGGGAGGACAGGGACTCCACGGCCACCCGGGCGTGCGGGTGCCGGTCGCAGAACGGGCCGGTGAGCAGCGCGGCCACCGGGACCGCGGTGGGCACGACGCCGAGGCGCAGGGTGCCGGTCAGGCCGTCCCGCAGGGCCGACAGTTCGTGGCGCAGCGCGTCCCGCTCGGCGAGGATGCGGTGGGCCCACGCGAGCACCACCTCGCCCTCGGGGGTCAGGCCCTCGTAGCGGCGGCCCCGCCGCACGACGGGCACGCCGAGCTCGTGCTCGAGCCTGCGTATCGCGGCCGACAGCGAGGGCTGGGAGACGTGGCAGGCGGCGGCCGCGCGGGCGAAGTGACGTTCCCTGGCGAGGGCGACGAGGTACTCGAGCCGGCGCAGCAGCATGTGGGCTCCCCGGGAGGCTGGGCGGCGGTCAGGGTCGTGGGGTCCACATGTACCGGATCGGCGGGGCCGGCCGTTTGACTTCGAGTGCTCTTGAAGTCGTAGCGTCGTCGGCGCCGGGCATCCCCCGGGATGCCGACGGACGGAGACCGCCGCTCCATGGAGTGGGGTGCGCGTCCGGAACCAGGAACGAACGAGCAGGGAAAGGCTGGAGTCACATGCGACAGCGCCATCTGGGAGATCTGCAGGTTTCCGCCATCGGCCTCGGCTGCATGGGAATGTCCGCCTTCTACGGCACCACCGACCAGGACGAGGGCGCGCAGACCATCCGGCGCGCGCTGGAACTCGGCGTCACCTTCCTCGACACCGCGCAGCTCTACGGGCCGCTCACCAACGAGTCGCTCATCGGCGAGGCGATCCGGGGGCACCGGGACGAGTACGTGATCGCCACCAAGTTCAACTACCGGATGGACGACGCGGTCCCCGGCGACATGAGCAGCATCGGCCGCCAGGACGGCTCCGCCGAGCACGTGCGCAGCTCGGTCCACGGTTCGCTGCGGCGTCTCGGCACTGACCACATCGACCTCTACTACCAGCACCGCGTCGACCCGAACGTGCCGATCGAGGAGACCGTCGGCGCCATGGCCGAGCTGGTCGCCGAGGGCAAGGTGCGGCACATCGGGCTGAGCGAGGCGAGCGCCGAGACCATCCGGCGGGCCCACGCGGTGCACCCGGTCGCGGCCGTGCAGACCGAGTACTCGCTGTGGACCCGCGACCCGGAGGACGAGGTGCTCCCCACCTGCCGGGAGCTGGGTATCGGGTTCGTCCCGTACTCGCCGCTGGGCCGTGGCTTCCTCGCCGGACGGTTCTCCTCCCCCGACGACCTCGACGCGAACGACTGGCGCCGCACCGGCCCCCGCTTCACCGGTGACAACCTGGCGGCGAACCTGCGGCTCGCCGAGAAGGTGAAGGAGATCGCCGCGGAGAAGGACGTGACCCCGGCCCAGCTGGCCCTGGCGTGGGTGCTGGCCCAGGGCGAGCACGTCGTCCCGATCCCCGGCACCAAGCGCCGCGCCTACCTGGAGCAGAACGCGGGCGCCGTCGACGTCGAGCTGACCAAGGACGACCTGGCCCGCATCGACGCCGAGGTACCGCGGGCGGCGGGCGAGCGCTACGACGAGTCCGGCATGCGGAGCGTCAACCTCTAGGAGGCCGCCGCAGGGGCTCGCGGGTGGCCGGGCACGGGGCGGTGAAGCACGCTGGTAGGCATGGGGAGCCGGTGGAGCGTCGCGGCGCGGCGGCAGTCGTGGCAGTCCTCGCACCTACTGCTGCTGCTCCCGGTGCTGCTCATCGTGGCGATCACGGTGGCGGCCATCGGGTCGCCGCCCGACGTCCACCTGGGGCCCACCCTGGTCATCGCCCCCGCGCTGACCCCCTCGCTCGCCGGAGCCCGCGCGACGGCCCTGGTGGGCGCGCTGGCGGTGGCCGCCCAGGTGGTGATCGGGGTGTTCCACGGCGGGCTGATGAGCGCGAACCACATCGTGCAGATCGTCACCTTGGTGCTGCTCTCGGTGATGGTGGTGGTCTACTGCGCGCTCCGGGACCGGCGCCGGATCCAGCTGGCCCAGGTCCGCTCGGTCGCCGAGGCCGCGCAGCACGTACTGATGTGGCCGCTGCCCGAGCAGATCGGCCCGCTGCGGATCGCCTCGCTGTACCTGGCCGCCGAGGACGAGGCGCAGATCGGCGGCGACCTGTACGCGGTGACCCACGCACGCGGCCAGGTCCGGGTGCTGATCGGTGACGTCCGGGGCAAGGGACTGGCCGCGATCGGCGAGGCGGCGCTGCTGCTGAGCGCCTTCCGGGAGGCCGCCCACCGGGACATCACCCTGCCGGAGCTGGCGGCCGTCCTGGAGCAGCGGGTGACCCGCTACGCGGAGGACATGGAGTCGCCGGAGGAGGCGGGCGAGCGGTTCGCGACCGCTCTGCTGATCGAGATCCCGGACCTGGACCCGATCACCCGGATGACCAGCTGCGGCCATCCGCCGCCGCTGCTGCTGAGCCCCGGGCACGCGGTCACGGTGCCGAGCCTGCATCCGTCCCCGCCGCTGGGCGTGCACGGGACGCGGGCCGGCGAGCACACGCTGGACGTGTTCTCCTTCGAGCCGGGCGACACCCTGCTCCTGTACACCGACGGGGTCATCGAGGCGCGGGACGCCCGGCACCGCTTCTACCCGCTGGCGGACCGGGCGGCGCAGTGGACCGACGCCTCTCCCGAGTCGCTGATCCACCACGTCCGGCGCGACCTGATGACCCATGCGGGCGGCCACCTCGGCGACGACGCGGCCCTGATCGCGCTGCACCGCACGCCGAGCGTGCCCGGGCGCGGCCACGGGCTCCGCGGTCACGTCGGCGTCCGGGCCGGGGACGTCTCGCAACTCCCGGGTCCGTGACTCCGGGCGGGTCCTCGGGGGGCTGAGCCGCACGTCGCCGGCCGCGTCCGCGTCCGTACCCGCGTCCGCACCGGTTCCAGGGTGCGCGGGGTGCCGGTGGCGAAGCCCGGCCGGGTGTCTCGCGGCTGACCAACAGCGTTGCACTCCAACGCAGTTGTGTCCGCTGTTCAATTGTCTTTGGGTCAAAGTTAAGTCGTGAGGGTGGTCTCGACCATTGCCCGAATGTCAGACTCCGCATCGCCTTTCCGAGACAGGGAGTCGACATGCCCGACGTGCAACCCCCCACCCGCAGGCGGCCGCTCCGCAAGGCCCTCGCCGCCACCCTCGGCGCCCTCGCGCTGGTCGTCGCCGTGCCCGCCACCGCGCACGCCAGTGTCCTGACCCTGCTGCCCCAGAACGCCGACGGGCTGGAGCAGAGCTTCTCCCCGGCCTACGACTACGACGGCGACGGCTGCTACACCACGGCCGCGATCGGCGCCGACGGCACCCTCAACCCCGGCCTGGGGCTGGGCGGTGACGTCAACGGCCACTGCCACGACTACGCGCAGCTGGCCAACGCCAACACCTACTCCCGGGAGAAGTGCAACAACGGCTGGTGCGCGGTGATGTACGCCAGCTACTTCGAGAAGGACCAGGCGACCTACGGGCCGCTGGCCATCGGCCACCGGCACGACTGGGAACACGTCATCGTGTGGATCCAGAACAACCAGGTGCAGTACGTCTCGGTGTCCCAGCACAGCAGCTACCAGGTGGCGGCCGCGTCGGCGATCCGGTTCGACGGCACCCACCCGAAGATCGTGTACCACAAGGACGGGCTGTCCACCCACGACTTCCGCTTCGCCAACTCCAACGACGACCCGCCGGAGAACGTGACCGGCGGCTGGTTCTTCCCGCGCCTGGTGGGCTGGAACGGCTACCCGGCGGGCTACCGCGACAAGCTGATGAACGCCGACTTCGGCGACGCCACCATCAAGATCAAGGACGGCTCCTTCGAGTCCAACCTGGGGTACTCGAAGCCGTCCGGGATCTCCTTCGACCCGAACGCCTGAGTCAAGACCGTGCCGGGGCCCGGAAGGTGAGCCGGGCCCCGGCACGGAGCCCGGGGTCACGGCTTGCGGGCGACCGCTCCGTACATCGCGATGTCCTCGTCGCGGATGCCTTCCTCACCGGTGCCGTCCGGGTGCCACTTGTGCACCTGGACGATGCCCGGCTCGACCAGCTCCAGGCCCTCGAAGAACGCGTTGGCCTCGTCGATGGTGCGCAGCCGCATCGGCATGTCGCGGGCCGCGTACTCGCGGGCGACCCGGCCCACCTCCTCGGGGGCGAACTCGGCGGTGCCGATGGACATCGCCAGATAGCTGCCGGAGGGCAGCGGCTCCATCAGCCTGCGTACGACACCCACCGCGTCGTCCGCGTCCAGCATGAAATGCACGATGGCGATCACCGTGAGCGCCACCGGCCGGTCGAGGTCGAGGGTCTCGCGCAGTTCGGGGGCGTCGAAGAGGTCGGTCAGGTCCCGGAAGTCCGCCTCGATGTACGCGGTCCTGCCCTCGGGGGTGCTGGAGAGCAGGCCCTGGGACAGGGTGAGGACGATCGGGTCGTTGTCGACGTAGACGACCCGGGTGTCGGGCGAGATCGCCTGGGCGATCTCGTGCAGGTTCGGGGAGGTGGGTATGCCGGTGCCCACGTCCAGGAACTGGCGCATCCCCGCCTCCTCGGCGAGCCAGCGCACGGCACGGTTCATCCAGTCGCGGTTGGCGCGCATGTGGACCGGGAGCGCGGGCCACTCGCGGGCCATGGCGTCACCCGCCTCCTGGTCGGCGGGGTAGAAGTCCTTGCCGCCCAGGATGTAGTCGTAGATCCGGGCGGAGTGCGCGTTCTCGGTGTCGATGCGGTCGGCCGGCCATCCGTTGTCGGGCAACGCCGTGTCTCCCATTCGGGTGAGGTGAGGGGGGTGCGGGGGGTGGTTGCGACAGGTGCGGGGGTTGGGTCAACGATCAGCTATAGCAAGGAAGTTCCGAAGACGCGGCTCACATCAGGAAGTCGGCGTCACCCGCCTTCACGCCGGACAGGAAACTGGTCATCTCGCGGGGCGTGAAGACCAGCGCCGGGCCGTCCGGGTCGGTCGACTGGCGTACCGCCACCCGCCCGTCGGAGAGCTTCTTCACTTCCACGCAGGCGCCGCCCGCGTCGTCGCTCCACGGCTTGGACCAGCCGCGCGCGCCGAGCTGCCGGGACGGTATGCCGTTGTGTACGGGGTGGTGCACGTCAGAGCTCCTCGCGAATCGCACCGAGGACGACCTCGGTCTTCCTGGCGGGCGCCGCCTGGGCGCCCAACCGGTCCAGGGCCTCGCGGTAGACCACGACGTCCTCGCTCTTGTCCAGGTAGACGGCGCCCACCAGGCCGTTGAGATAGACGATGTCGGGCAGTTCGGGGGCCCGGAACCGGAAGAGGTGGTACGCACCCGCGCGCATCGCCGGATGCGGGCCGTTGGCGAACGGCATGATCTGCAGGGTGACGTTGGGCAGCCGGTTGACCTCGATGAGATGGTCGATCTGGGCACGCATCACCCGGGATCCGCCCACCGGCCAGCGCAGCACCGTCTCGTCCATCACGACCCACAGCCTCGGCGGTGACTCACGGGTGAGCAGTTCCTGGCGGCGCATGCGCAGCGCCACCCGGCGCTCGGTGGCCTCGGCCGGGGCGTGCGGGTTGCCCGCGCCGAGCAGTGCGGCGGCGTACTCCCGGGTCTGCAGCAGACCGTGCACGAACTCGTTCTCGTAGGCGCGGATCTGCGACGCGGCCTGTTCCAGACTCAGGTAGGCGGCGAACCAGTCCGGCATCACGTCCCGGTAGGTGTGCCACCAGCCGCGCTTGTTGGCCTCGCGCACCGACTGCAGGAAGGTGTCGACCTCCTGGGGGTCCGTCACACCGTAGACCTGGAGCAGCTTCTCGGCGTCGGCCAGCCGGAGCCGGGCCACCTTGGCGGCCTCCATCCGGCGGATCGTGGAGTGGCTGACCCCGATCGCGGCGCCGGCCTGCTCGTAGCTCAGGCCGGCCCGGGTCCGCATCTCCTCCAGCTGCCGGCCGAGGATCATGCGCAGGACGGAAGGGGCACCGCCCCAGTCGGTCTCCGAGGTCACGCCCTACCCCCTCGTACCAGGTTCCAGGGTCACCGTCTCACACGCCGACGCTCGGCTCGCGGACTCATTCGATCACTTCTTGCCGGGAGCAGCATGCACTTCACTTCTTGCAATTTTCAACTTGCCGGTTGCGAGACGATGTTGGCGGATGCGAGAGTGGACTCACTGCTCCGGCCGACCAAGGAGCAGGCGAAGCAGTCCAGTTGGGGGAGACTGAACTGCGACCCGATGTCGTCCAGGCACCGGTCGTCGTCTGCCCCCCGAGCGTCCCGGGGCGAACGCGACCGCACAGCCCCCCACGCTGCGAAGCCGGACGAAAGGCGTACGGCGATGGCCCCGCCCGCTCTCCCCCAGCCGCTCGACCGACTGCCCGACGACCGGCTGCCCGGCCTGCCCCGACCGACCCTCGCGGCCGGCGCCGAGGGCCCGCACCGCCCGTCGGAGCCGACGGGCGTCCCCCGACCACCCGGAGGCGAGCGCCTCGGTCGACTCCCTGGGCCGCAAGGCCTCGACCGGTTCGCCTCCGGGGACCGGCCCACCCCGCACAGCCTGGCCTTCGACCTGGCGCCCACACCCCGCGCGGTGGGCAACGCCCGCCGCAGCGTGGGCGAGCTGCTGACCTCGTGGGGTGTGAGCGAGGAGGCCCGCGACAACGCGGTCCTGGTCACCTCCGAACTGGTCACCAACTCCATCGTCCACTCGGCCGGCCGACGCATCATCTGCCGGGTGCACGCCGCCGCCGACCGGATCCGCATCGAGGTCGAGGACCAGAGCGGCAGCTTCACGCTCCCGGCGCCCCGCCAGGCCAGGCCGGACGAGCAGAACGGGCGCGGGCTGTTCCTCGTCGACGCGCTCAGCCTCGACTGGGGTGTCACGGTCGCCCCGGAGGGATCCACCGCACGGGTCGTCTGGGCCGAACTGTCGACGGCACCGCACTGACCGCCCCCCCACCCCCCACGTCCCGAAAGCACGCCGCCCCATGAACCGTCCCCCCGCGCTCACGCACGCCGCCGACCCGTCCTGGACCCGTACCGGTCCCAAGCCAGGCCCCGGACACCCCCACACCGTCCCGGCGGGCTGACGGCCGCTGACACAGCCGCGGGCCGGGCCGGTCAGTTCGTCGCGTGGGTGAGCAGCGCCGCCGCCGCCGAGCGGAGCTGGGCGGCCGCGGCCGCGCAGGCCGCCGCCTGGCGCTCCAGGGTGGTCCCGCTCCACTCCGGTGCCCCGGCACGGCCGGACAGGGTGCGGGCGACGCCGCGCAGGCGCCGCGCGTAGCCGTCCATCCGGTCCGCGTCGGCTCTCAGGTCGTCGGCGTAGGCGAGGAGTTCGGGGGCCGCGGTGCTCGGCCGGGGTTCGGTCACCATGGGGCACACCTGCCTCTCGGACTCAGCGCGGCACGAGCACGCCGGCGCTCCGGTGGGCCGTGAACCGTACGTTCGTCAGGACGAACCCGGGCCGTACGGCGTCCAGTTCGAGGATCTGGAGGTGGCGGGCGAGCGGACCGTGCCCACCGGCCAGCCGCAGCCGTACCCGGGGACGGGTGTGCACACGCGGTCGGCCGTCCACGCGGACCAGGGTGCGTACGGTGCTGTCGCCCCGGCGCCCGTAGAACACCCAGTCCGCCTCCGGGCAGCGCACGCCGTGACCCGTGCCGCCCGCCACGCTCAGGCCCAGCCCGGGCGCCTCGGCCCGGAGTTCACCGCCCTGCACGGCGACCTCGGCTGCTCCGGCCACGGCCGGCTGCGCCCACAGTTCCCTCGCCACCGCCCGCGCCTCCTCGGTGCCGACGGTGAGCGCGACGACGAACCGTCCGGTGCGGCGCAGGTCGACGCGGCGCAGCAGATCCCTGGCGAGGTCGTAGGGACGCGGCCGCCACAGGTCGTCGACCAGGACGGACAGGCCGAGTTCGGTGTACGGCCCGATGGTGGTGCAGCGGTGCTCGTAGAGGGATAGCACGGCCAGGGCCCGGCGGCCGCCGAGCCGGGCGGGGACCATCCAGGGGACGTCCGGCAGCAGGCTGCGGGCGACGTCCGCGTCCACCGGGTAGCACAGGTGCGCGGCGGAGGAGTCGTAGTAGCGGACGGGCGCGTCGACCGGACCCGCCGAGG
Organism: Streptomyces sp. NPDC001068; assembly: GCF_042897315.1. Classification (NCBI taxonomy): domain Bacteria; kingdom Bacillati; phylum Actinomycetota; class Actinomycetes; order Kitasatosporales; family Streptomycetaceae; genus Streptomyces; species Streptomyces sp. NPDC001068. Next base: position 698,881 of record NZ_JBIAYD010000002.1, read on the forward strand.
TGGGGACGGCGGTCGTGGGGACGGTCAGCAGGGGATGCCCCTGGGGCGGGTGGCCACGGTCCTCGAACCGGTAGACGCGGGTGCGTTCCACCGGACCCCGGTAAGGGGTGAGGGCCTGGTCGACGTCCCGGGTGACCTGCGGGATCACCGTCTCCAGGTGTTCGATGTAGGCGCGGAGCAGGTGGCAGCGCGGGAACTCGGGGTCGGGGCCGGTGTAGTCGGCCCGGTACCGGTTGGGCCGCCCGCCGGGGGCTCCGCCGGCGGCCCGGCCGTCGAGGAGGGGCACGATGTCGTGCCGGTTGGTGATGCCGGCCACCCAGGTGCGCGGGTCGGCGGGCTCCCGGTGGTCGGTCGCCGCGCCGACGGCCACCACGTGCGTGACCCGGTAGGCCCGGCAGAACTCCTCGTCCCGGGCCAGGTTCAGCAGGGCCGTCGCGCCCTCGCCGTGTCCGACCAGGGCCAGGTCGGAGCCGCGCGGGACACCGTGGTCCCGGATCGCCAGCAGGATCGAACGGGTGTAGGGCGAGTCGGCCGTGAACAGGTCGCGCCAGGCGTCGGCGAAGTCCCGCGGGGAGTCGTGACCGGGGCGGCCGGGGGCCGTGCCGGGGGCCTGGACGACGTACCTGAGCACCCCGTCGGGGCCGCGTACCTCCTGGACCAGGACGCGGCCCTCGACACCGACGACGTCCACGTTGCGCAGGAAGCCGAGCAGGGAGCCCTCGGCGGCGATGCCCTCCGCCTCCCGGACGGAGGGTTCGACGGCCTCCACGGCGCACTCCCGCCGGTCCGGGGCACGGGGACGGGCGGTGCCGAGGCCGCGCACCGGGTAGGCCGTCAGCTCCCGGCCCGCGGCCAGCGCCCAGGCGGTCTCGTCGCTGACCGGGTCCTCGCCCAGCAGTCCGCGCACGGCGAGGAGTTCGGCGAGGACCGGGGCCAGTGCGGACAGCGTCCGGCGGGCGTCCCGGTCCTTGAAGAGCGCCCGCAGCGCGCGGACCGCCTCGGAGTCCTGGTCGGCGCCGAGCGCGGCCGTCAGTCTGCGCATGCCCGGGTCCTGGCCGAACTCCGGATGGCCGAGCAGGACCGCGGCGACCCTCAGCCGCAGCGAGGCGACCGCCACCAGCGCGGCCAGGCTCTCCCGGCCGAGCGCCTCCCCCGCCGTGCCGAGCAGACGGCCCAGGCCGCCGGGGGCCACGATCGCCGCACCGCCGAGCCCCTGCCGGTCGGTGAGCGCCCGCAGCAGCGCCCAGCGGGCGGCGTAGCCGGTGCGCGGGCGGTGGTGCGCGGAGACCGTCAGAGCCGGGGCGAACAGGACCGAGCTGGTCCGTGCGCAGACCTCGCGGATGCCTTCGGCGACGTCCACGACGTCCCGCGCGCACTCCCTCAGCAGTTCCTCCGTGGGCGGCCCGGAGGCACGGCTCTGCGCTGCCATCCGACGCTCCCTGGGATCGGCGACATGGCCTGGTCCCATCGTCTGCCCTGGACCCGGTGCGCGCACCTTCGTCCAGGCGGGTGACTGAGGGGGTCGCGCGGAGCGGGTCAGGCGTCGTCAGCGAGGCCGGCCGCGAGGCTCGCGCCCAGTTCCCAGCACGCCTCGACGTCCGCCTTGCCGGGCTCGCCCGTCACCGTGACCGTCGGGGCGGCCCGCCGCCAGCCGAGGCCGGTGGTGAAGGAGTCGAGGGCCCGCAGGGCGCCGGTCACGTCGTTGCCGCCGTGCACGTAGGCGCCGAAGGGCCGGCCCCGTGTCTCGTCCAGGCAGGGGTAGTAGATCTGGTCGAAGAAGTGCTTGAGGGCACCGGAGACGTAACCGAGGTTGGCCGGGGTGCCGAGGAGGTAGCCGTCGGCGGCGAGGACGTCGGAGACCGTGGCGGACAGCGCCGCCCGCCGCACCACCCGGACGCCCTCGATCTCCGGGGCGGTCGCCCCGGAGACCACGGCCTCGAACATGGCCTGGCAGTGCGGCGAGGGGGTGTGATGGACGATCAGCAGGGTGGGCACACGGGCACCCTGCCGTGCCCGGCCCGCCGAGGGCAAGCGGCGGGGGTGCCGGTCACGGCCGGACGGGCGGGGCCCGGCCCTCCGGTCACGGCCGCGCGGGCGGAGCTCGGCCGCACGAGCGGTTCACAGCCGCACGGGCGTGCTCCGGCCGTCCGGTCACGGCCGCATGAGCGGGTCACAACCCCACGGGCGTGCTCCGGCCGTCCGGTCACGGCCGCGCGGGCGGAGCCCGGCCGTACGGGCGGGTCACCACCGCACGGGCGGGGTCCGGTCGTCAGGGGAGGCGGTGCCGATGAGCGGCTCGCCCGGGGAAAGGGCGCTCAGCCCTGTCGTGGCCCTCGATTACAGTGATCCGCCGGACGCCGAAGGGGAGGCATCGGGTGGGGACCCTGGGGAGAACGGCCGTACCGCTCGCACTGGCGGCGGGGCTGCTGGCGGGGTGTGGAGCGTCGGTACGCGCGAGTGACGTGACGGAGTCGGGGCGGGCGTCCTCGGGCGCGGCGCGGAGCGGGGGGACGGTCGGCGCCGCCGGTTCCGGCTGCACGCTGCCGGTCACCTTCGACACCGCCCGCGGCTGGCGGGCGGAGGCCGTCGAGGGCCCGGCCGGGGCCGCCTCCGACGCCCCGGGCGGCGACCTGGCGGAGAGCCTGCTGCGCCAGGGCCCGGTGACCCTGGTCTGCGAGATAGACGCCAAGCCCGCCGGGGCCATCGGGTTCCTGCGGGTGTCGACCGGAAAGCCGGGCCGCGCGGACGCCGGCGCGGTGCTCAGGGCCTTCGTGGCCGCTCAGGCCCACACCGGCGGCGCGCGGTACCGGACCTTCACGTCCGGGGGCCTCGCCGGGGTGCGGGTCGACTACGTCTCCACGAGCGGGCTGTCGGCGGAGAGCAAGCGGGAGTCCGCGCTGGCCGTGGTCACGCCGGACGGGCCCGTCGTCCTGCACCTGGGCGGCCTCGACAGCGAGGAGCACGACGAGATGCTCCCCGCGTTCGAACTCGCCCGGCGGACGCTGCGCACCGCCTGACCCGGGAACGGCGGGTCGGGCGGGCTCGCGTCTCCGCCGGGCCGGGCCCGGCGGAGACGCGACGCGTGCGTCAGGACGACCGCCACCTGGTGCGCCACAGCAGCACGAACCCGGCGGCCAGCAGCAGTCCGCCGAAGACGGCCGGCCACAGGTGGGCGCCCGTCTCGGCGAGATCGCCCTGGACGGCCTGCGGCTCCGTCTGGGGCACGGTGGACGGGGACTCCTGGCCCGCCGGAGCGGCGCCGGCCGCCGTCGCCGTGTCGGCCGGGGCCACGGTCTCGGGCCGGTCGGTCGGCCGGCTGATGACGCCGCCTCCGGTGCCCGAGGACTTCTTGGGCGAAGCGCTCGCGTAGACGTGCGGCAGACCGGTGCCGCCGGAGTCGGTCTTCGTGGCGGACGGCTCCGCCGGGGGCTCGGAGGGCTCGGCGCCCCCGGTCTCGGCTGGCGGTTCGGCCGGGGCCGCCGTGTCGCTCGGTTCGGTGACCGGGCTCGCGGTGTCCGACGGCGGGTCCTGCGGGCTCGCCGACTCGGACGGGTCGGGCTCGGCGCTCTGCGACGGCGGCTGCTCGCCGGCCCCGGCCCCGCAGGTGCGGCCGGAGTTGATGCAGTCGACCATCTTCCGCATCAGGTCCTCGTCGAAGACGTTGATGAAGTCGCCGTGGTCGGTCACCGGCTTGTGGAGCTGCTCGGGGAACGAGTCCACCGCGAACAGCGGGACCGTACGGCCGCCGTCCTGAAGGCTCGGCGCGTCCACGGCGTAGACGATGCGCTGCACCAGCTGCGGGATGGCCTGGAAGCCGTTCGGGCAGCTGCCGTCGGCGGCCTCGAACGCCACGTGGGTGCGGTGGTTGGCGCTGTCGATGTTCCGGCCGTCCCAGCAGCTCTGGAACCTGAACGTGCGCACCACGTCACTGCCCTTGGGGCACAGCGGGTACTTGTCCTTGAGCTGCCGGTCCTCGAAACCGGTGCAGCTCCAGGAGGCGTTGGCGTTGGCCGGGCCGTTGACGAAGGACTTGGCGTCACCGGTGATGATGCGCAGCAGCCGCGGCATCTCGGTGACCTTCGAGGTCGGGTTCCCCTCGAAAGTGAGGGTGACCTCCTTCGCCGTCACGATCTGCCCGGCGTTGCCCTCGGTACCGCCGCCCGGCTTGTCGGCGTCCCGCTCCTGCTTGCCGTTCTGCAGCCGCAGCACCGGCCAGTAGTACGTCGACCTGTCGCCCCGGTCCGCACAGCTGGTGTCGGCCTTCGCGAGGTCGTCGTCGCTGGCGAACGCGTTGTTGGACTGGTTGCCGATGTAGTCGTGGAAGTGGTGGGCGCCGTTGGAGACGCCGGGCGCCACGATCACGTTGTCCGAGTTGAACAGGCCGTTGGCGTTGACCCCGCAGCTGGAGGAGAAGGTGCCGGTGGAGCCGCCGGACCGCTCGGCCGGGTTCGCGACGTTGGGCTGCACACCGGTGATGTCGGCGTAGTCGGCGGCGACCGGGCCGTTGCCGCCCTGCCCTCCGACGCCCGTGCCGGCACTCGCGCTCGCGCTCGCACTCGCGCCCTGGCCCGGTGTCTCACCGCCCTGCGGCGAGGCGGACTGGCCGCCGCCCTGGTCCGAGGAGTGCAGCGTGCACGCCGCGAGGTCGTCGAGGCCCTGGGGCCGGTCCCCCTCGCGGTCGATGGCGTCGGCGATGCGCTGGAGGGACTCGGAGCGCTTCTCCTTCAGCGGCTCCAGGATCGTCCGGTCGGCGGCACCGGGGTCCTGCTGGATCGCCGCCGCCGAGTCCTTGAGCTGCTGGTAGGCGGCCACGATCTGCTGGTCCAGTTGCGCGAGTTCACCGTCGACGTCGGCACGGGCCGCGTCGGGCACGTCGGTCAGACGGCTTCCGACGTCGGGGCAGTAGACGGTGGGCGCGGACAGCACCTGAGCGTTGGCGGTCGCTCCGGACTGGTCCGAACCCCCTTCGGTGGCCGAGGCGTAGACGTTCACCGCGACCAGTGTTCCGCCACCGAGCATCAGGGCGACCGCTGCGAAGGTCGCGCGTTGTGCGCCGGTCGGGCGTCTGCGCCTGTTGGGTCTCAAGGTCGTTCCCCTGCGTGTCGTGGTCGGCCGGGCATGGAAATCCCCCCGCCTGATACGCGGCGCGGCGCCTCCGTGTTCAACCACCCCACGAATTCACGGTGTTCTCATAGGAAGCAGCCCGTGGGACCGCCCGCGGCAGCGCCCCCCGCCGTCGAGCACTACGACGAACATCACAATTACGTATCGGACATTAGCCACTCCAACCTTCACACGAGTGACACAAGTTGGCTAAGTTGACGGGCAGGCCGTTCGGCTCCCCCCGGCGAATCCCGCCGGGCCGCGCGGCCTCCGCCCAATCCGGTGCCCAACGGGGCCTCCCGGAGCCGGGGACCCAACGGAACCACTGGGGTGAATCGGCCGACCGCCTTCTCAGGCAGGGGCCGTAGGGCATGCCTTCCGGATCGACCCGCCCGAACCCGACAGCTAACCCGGTCGGCGGAGTACGGAAGGAGCACGACCCCCATGGCGCCCGAGAGCCGTGACGAGGTTCGACAGCGGATCGACAACCTCTACGACCAGGCCGAGAACGCCACCGGGAACTACAACGCCACGCGCGCGATGAACGGGGGCTCGCGGTCCCGCGGTGTCCCGCTGTTCAAGCGGCCCCGGCGTGACGACCCGGGCCTCGAGAGCATCGCGCGGGAGTGGTTCGACACGGCACGCTCACGGCTCGGGCCGAGCGTCCCCGCTGCGCTGCCGGCCGACCGGCAGCCCGCCCGCCCCGGACCACGCCGGCCCGTCAGCCCGATGGCGGCCGACCTGCTCGGCCAGGTGGAGGGCTCCGGCCCGTCCCGGCCTGAGCTGACCGCGGGACCCTCCGCGAACAGTGACATCGAGGTCGTCCGCGAGCCGGCGGCGCGCCCCGGGCGGGAACTGACGGCCGGGTCCCCCGCGGCCCTGCCGCCCGGCTCGTCCGACGCGCCCAGGGCACTGCCCGCCGCCGCGCCGCGGCGCGCCACGCCCGGCACGTCCAAGACCAGGAGCCAGCTGAAGATCGCCAAGGCGCGGGAGCTGCTGTCGCAGCGCACCGGACAGCGGGCGGTCGCGGCGCTCGAACCGGCCGCGCCCGCCCAGGCCCCGCAGGCGGCACCGGTCGCCCAGGCCCTCTGGACCACGCCCGAGGCCCGGGTCCCGGCGCGGCGGCCGGCTCCCGCCGGGGCGCCGGGACGATACGGCGACACCGGAGCGTCGCCGGAGACGGCCGTGACGGACACCGGGGGCATCCCGATCGTGTCCCCGACGGACACCGGCACCTTCCGGATCATCACCCCGGGCAGCGCACCGTCCCGGCTTCCGGCGGCCCCGCCCGGTTTCCGGGTCATGACGCCGGGCGGCACCGGCGACGTGCCGGCCGCGCCCGCCATGGACACCGCTCCGCCCCCCACCGCGACCCTCGGCGACACCGGTTCCTTCCGGGTCATGACGCCGGGCGCCACCGGCACGTTCCCGATGCCGGACGACACGGGTGCCTTCCCGGCCGCGACCCCGGCGAACACGGAGGCCTTCCCGGCCGGGGTCCCCGCGGACACGGCTGCATTCCAAGCCACGGCCTCCGCGGACATGGGCCCCTTCCAGACCATGGCCCCGGCCGACATGGGTGCCTTCCAGACCATGGCCCCCACCGACATGGGCGCCTTCCAGACCATGGCCCCCACCGACATGGGCGCCTTCCAGACCATGGCCCCCACCGACATGGGCGCCTTCCAGGTCTCCGCGCCCCTCCCGGGCCTGATGGACAACGGCGCGTTCCCGGTCATGGCGCCGGACGCGGCGGCCGCCCATCTCGGGGCGCCGGCGTTCACCGCGGAGGCGCCGTACACCGCCGGCGGCTACGGCATGGCGGCCGGGACCATGGCGGCCCCGGCCGCTCAGGTCCCCGCCGGGCCGGCCGCGTACATGGCGGCTCCCGCCATGCCGTCGGGCGCCATGCCGTCGGCCGCCATGCCGTCGGCCGGTTTCGGCACCGAGGCCTTCCCCGCGGCTCCCGCGGTCGACCTGGGCGCCTACGCGGCCGGAACGCAGCCCACAGCCGCCGGTTACGCCGCCGCCGCGCCCATGCCCGCGGCGGTGACGGACCCGCCGTGGGCGATGCTGGCGACTCCCGCCGCGGTGCCCGAGCCCCCCGTTGCGATGGCCACGGCCGCCGCGATGGCACAGGCCCCGTTCCCCACCGCGGCCGTGCCCACCGTGCCCCCGGCCGTGGCCGCTCCCTTCCCCACCGCGTCGGTCGCGACCGCTCCCCCGGTGGCCGCCCCGTTCCCCACGGCGGCCGTCCCCACCGCTCCCCCGGTGTTCACCGCGCCCGTCCCGACGGTGCCGCTCGTGGCCGCCGCGCCGGTCCCGGCCATGCCCGAGGCGGCCCCCGCGACCGCCTTCGCGCCCGGCGCCGTCACCGACACGGGTTCGCTCCTCGTGCCCGGTGCGGCGGCCGAGCCCGGCAAGGCCATGAAGGCGCTGGAGTTCGCCCGGGCGCAGATCGGGCGGCCCTGCGTCTGGGGTGCGACCGGTCCGGAGTCGTACGACTGCTCCAGCCTCGCCCAGGCGGCCTGGCGCGCCGCGGGGGTGTCGCTGCCGCGCGGCGCGGCCGACCAGGCCTTCGCCGGCACCCCGATGACGCTGGCCGCCATCGAACCGGGTGACCTGGTCCTCTTCTTCGACAACGACAGTCACGTCGGCGTCTACGCGGGCAACGGCATGATGGTTCACGCGCCCAGCCCGGGGGCGTCCATACGCGAGGAGTCGATCTACAACGCCGGTGAGTCGGCCATCCACCGGGTGGTCCGCCCGGCCTGACTCCGGTCGCCGGGGCCAAATCCCGGGTCCGGGTCCCGGGGTCGGCCGCCCGGGTCGGCCGCCGGGGTCAGGCCCTCCGTCGCCGCGAGCGCCAGCTCTCGTGGTGGTCCAGGAGGGTCTGCTCGACGGGCCGGTAGGTGAGGCCCAGTTCGCGGACGCCCCGGCTGTTGTCGACGCGGAAGCGGATGCCGAGGTGCTTGCGTATGTAGTCCTGGGTGAGGCCGAAGGACGGCCCGAGGATCCGTACCGGCCAGTGCGGGAGCGCGGTGCGCGGCAGCCGCGGGTCCCAGGGGTGGCGGGTACGGATGATCCGGGACATCTCGAGGAAGGACGTCATCGTCTCGTTGGCCACGATGTACCGGCCGCCCGCCGCCGGGTGCTCCGCCGCCGCGATGTGCGCGTCGGCCACGTCGCGGACGTCCGCGGTGGTGAAGCTGAAGTCCGGGGCGCCGTAGCAGAAGTACCCCCTGAACAGCTCGTCCAGCAGGAACAGGCTGCCGGACCGGGACGCTGGGGTGATCGAGGGGCCCAGCACCAGGCCGGGGTTGACGGTGACCAGACGCCAGCGGTCCTGGGCCGCCGCGGCGTCCCGGGCGGCGCGCTCCGCGGCCGTCTTGGCGTAGTGGTAGGGGTTGCCGGCCGCCGTGCTGGTGGTGTTGAAGTACTCCTCCGTGAGGATCCCTCCGGCCATCTCGCGGACGTCGCGGTAGTCGCCGAAGATCGTGCCCACGGTGGAGGTGAGGACCACCGTCGCCACGTCCGGGACGCGGTCGACACTCGCGAGCACGTTGCGGGTGCCGAGCACCGCCGGGTCCACCACGTCCCGCCGGCCGTCCTTGATCCGCTCGGGCATCAGGAACGGCGAGGCGACGTGGAAGACGGTCGCGCAGCCGCGGAACGCCTCGTCGAAGGACCCGTCCTTCAGCAGGTCGGCCTCGAACAGGGCGAGCCGGCCGGGGAAGGCCTCCTGGAGCTCCCACAGGGGCCGTACCCTGGCGGCGTCGGAGGCGTCGCGGACGGTCGCGTGGACCCGTCGGTCCCGCTCCAGCAGCCTGCGCACCAGGTGGCTGCCGACGAATCCGGTGCCGCCGGTCACCGCGACGGCCGTCTCCCCGCGTGCGTCCACGAACCCACCCCTCGCCCTGGCCGCGCCTCGGTGCGCCGCAGGGGACAGGCTGGTGCATGCCCGGGGTGGCCGCCAAGACCGGGACCGGGGTTGTACCGTCTGCCGGGCATAAGCCGGGCCCGGGAGGGGTCATAAGGTCGACTTATGGGGTCATAGACGGGACCCGCGTACTAACTTAGGACTGCCTTAGTTTAGGCTTCCCGTTCGAGATCGATTGTCTTCACTCGATCGATTGTCACCGCTCGAAGGGAACCTGATCATGCCGCGCCCCCTGCGGGTAGCCATCGTCGGAGCCGGCCCGGCCGGGATCTACGCCGCCGACGCCCTGCTCAAGTCCGAGGTGGCCGCCGAGCCCGGCGTGTCCATCGACCTCTTCGAGCGGATGCCCGCCCCGTTCGGCCTGATCCGTTACGGCGTCGCCCCCGACCACCCGCGCATCAAGGGCATCATCACGGCCCTGCACCAGGTGCTCGACAAGCCGCAGATCCGGCTCTTCGGCAATGTGGACTACCCGTCCGACATCAGCCTCGACGACCTGCGCTCCTTCTACGACGCGGTGATCTTCTCGACCGGCGCGACGGCCGACCGCGAGCTGCGGATACCCGGCATCGAGCTGGACGGCTCCTACGGCGCCGCCGACTTCGTCTCCTGGTACGACGGCCACCCGGACGTCCCGCGCACCTGGCCCCTGGAGGCGGAGAAGGTCGCCGTCCTCGGTGTCGGCAACGTGGCCCTGGACGTGGCCCGCGTCCTCGCCAAGACCGCCGACGAGCTGCTCCCCACCGAGATCCCCCCGAACGTGCACGAGGGTCTGAAGGCCAACAAGGCGCTCGAGGTGCACGTCTTCGGCCGCCGCGGACCGGCGCAGGCCAAGTTCTCCCCGATGGAACTGCGGGAGCTCGACCACTCACCCAACATCGAGGTCATCGTCGACCCCGAGGACATCGACTACGACGCGGGCTCGATCGAGACCCGGCGCGGCAACAAGCAGGCCGACATGGTCGCCAAGACCCTGGAGAACTGGGCGATCCGCGACGTCGGCGACCGCCCGCACAAGCTCTTCCTGCACTTCTTCGAGTCCCCCACGGAGATCCTCGGCGAGGACGGCAAGGTCACCGGGCTGCGCACCGAGCGCACCGCCCTGGACGGCACCGGCAACGTCAAGGGCACCGGCGAGTTCAAGGACTGGGATCTCGGCGCGGTCTACCGCGCGGTCGGCTACCTCTCCGACAAGCTGCCCAAGCTGCCCTGGGACATCGACTCGGGCACCGTCCCGGACGAGGGCGGCCGGGTCATCGAGGAGAGCGGCGGCCACCTCACGTCGACGTACGTGACCGGCTGGATCCGGCGCGGCCCGGTCGGCCTGATCGGCCACACCAAGGGCGACGCGAACGAGACCGTCTCCAACCTCCTGGACGACTTCGCGAACGACCGGCTGCACACCCCCGAGTCACCCGCTCCGGAGGCCGTGGACGCCTTCCTCACCGAGCGGAACGTCCGCTTCACCACCTGGGAGGGCTGGTACCGGCTGGACGCCGCCGAGAAGGCGCTGGGCGAGCCGCAGGGCCGCGAGCGCGTGAAGCTGGTCGAGCGCGAGGACATGCTCCGGGAGAGCGGCGCGTGACCGGGCGCTGAGCCGTACCCGGCTCGACGGGGGCCGCCGGATCACCGGCGGCCCTCTCGCACATACGGCCGGTGAACGGGACCCGCCCCGTTGCGGATGGACGAGCGGGCCCCGTTCGCGCACCATTGTCCGGAATCCGCCCGGCCCGCGACACGGATGAACCGGCGTCGCACGACGCACCCGGCGCACACCCCGGGTGCGGGACGCGTGCCCCGTGCGCGGTCGGCCCCCACCCTGTGGAACGCGCGCCCGAGCAGTGATACTGGAACGCACGTCCCGCCCCCGTCAGCAGATTGGCCCATGTCGAACTCCGCCACCGACCGCGCCGTCCTTCCGCCGACCGTCTGGGCCGCCCGAGGCCGCCACACGGGCCCGGACTCCGAGCAGGTGATCCGCCGGATCCTGCGCCGCCGCAGGGAGACCGGCGCCGTCGACGACTTCGCCGAACCCGCGGACTCCCCCGCGCCCGCCGAGCCAGCCGACCCCGGTGTTCCGGTGGCCGGCCCGCGGGTCTTCGAGGCCCGCTGGCGCGTGGCCGACGGTGCGGTGACGGTGCGCGCCCGGCTGACCCTCACGGCCCGGCAGGCCGGCCGGGAGTGGCAGCTCGTCGCCGAGGCCGAGCGGCCCTGGGACGACGCGTGGCCCTCCCCGGCGACGGTGTTCTGGCCCGACGGCGACGAGGCCGGGGACGGTGGCGAGGCCGGCTGGGACTACCACCCGGCCGTCGCGGGCCTGCGGCTGCGCACCGTGAACCCGCTGCCCGCCGACGACAAGGACATGCGGCGGGTGCTCCGGGAGGCCGCGAAGGACGCCTGGTGCGTCAACCTCGTGGTGCACGAGGCGATGACGCCCGACACGCTCGGCCGGCAGCCGCTGGTCCGGCAGTTGCCGCCCGGCCTCGCCCACCGGGTGGTCGAACACCGGGCCGCGCCCCAGCAGTTCCGTGCCGTCAACTGGGCGGTGCGCGACCTCGGCGTCGAGGTGCCGCGCGGCGGAGCCGTCCTGTTGCCCCCGGACCCGGCGCCGTCCGGCTACGACGCACGGGAGTACGCGGTGCGCAGCGTCTTCCTGGACGGCTCGGAGTCCACCGAGCTGATCGGCGCCCTGCGCCGGTTCGCCGCCCTGCCCAGGCCCGCGCCGCAGGGCGCCGCCGAGGCCCTGGCCGACCTGCGCGACAACTGGACCCTCATGACGCTGGAGGAGGAACTCGCCCGCGAACGCGAGCGGGTCGCGCAGTACGCCGAGGCGCTGGAGGCCATGACCAGGTCGCGCGACCTGTACCGGGAGGCCGCGCAGCGGGCCGACGAGGCGCTCACCGCGCTCCGCGACTCGCCGGCCGCCGCCGTGCCGGTCTCCCAACCCGCTTCCCCGCTCCAGCAGTTGACCCGGGTCTTCAAGGGCCTGCGGCCGCCGAAGGAGAATGCCGGGCCGAATGCCGGGCCGACCGCCATGCCCGAGGACGAATCAGGGAAGACGGACCAGTGACGAACCCCGGGCAGGACCGGGGCGGGACGACAGGACAGCCATGGACACCACCACGACCGTGCTCGTGATCTGCGCGATCGTCGCGGCGGCCCTGCTCGCCGGGGCGGTCACCGTGCTCGTACGCCTGGTGCGCACCCGGAGCTCGCTGCGCCGGGCGGGGCTGCCCACCGGTCCCCGGTGGGTGTTCTGGGGCGCCGTGCTGTACCTGGTCCTCCCCACCGACCTGTTGCCCGACCCGATCTACCTGGACGACATAGGCGTCCTGCTGCTGGCCCTGCGCTCGATGCGCGCGGCCCGGGTGCTGCCGACCGAGGACCCCGAACTCTGAGCCGCCGGGGACCCGCCCAGGTGCGTTCCGTGGGCCTGGTGGCGCATTCTTGCTGTGTCCCCACCCGGCGGTGCACGGACGAGGTAGGACCGGATGACTGGGAGCGACGAGCACCAGGGCCGGGCGCGTGAACGGCTGACCGCGCTGCTGGTCGACGCCTCGACCGGCGCCCTGGGCGCGGCCGGCGGCCACGTCGCCGGAGTGTACCTGCGCGCCGGCACCCCCGGCCTGCTGCGGCTCGCGACCCTGGTGGGGCTGCCCGGCCCGCTGTTCCGGCCCTGGTGGCGGCTGCACATGGACCGGCCGTTCCCGGTCGCGGACGCCTACCGGCTCGGGGTGCGGGTGGTGCTGCCCAACGCCACCGAGACGGTCCGCCGCTATCCCCAGTTCGCGGCCGGGCTGCCGTTCCAGTTCGGGTCGGTGTACACACCGGTGCCCGGGGCGGCACCGTCCTTCGGGGTGCTCACGGTGCTGCGCCCCGCGGTACCGGACGCGGAGGACGAGCTGCCCGGTCTGGACCATCTGGGCCGGCTGGCCGAAGAGCTGGGGGCCGGACTGCGCGGACTGGTCGCCGAGGAGGGCGACGCGGCGGTCGCCTGGGAGAGCGAGCCGGTGTGCGTGCGCCCGCCGGTGACACTCCCGGGGACGGCCCGCGCCGGGCACTTCACCTGGGACCCGGTCACCTCGGCGGTGCGCGCGGACGACCGGCTGCACGCCCTGCTCGGCGTGACGCCGAAGGACCTCCCCGCCGATGTCGCCGAGCTGGCGGCCGCCGTGACGCCCACCGACGCCCACCAGGTGCTGACCGCCCTGCGGGAGACCGCGGCCGGCCGCCCGCCGTGGTCGCCGCTGCGGGTGCGGGCCGCGGACGGCTCGCCGCGCCTGGTGGACCTGTCCCTGCAGGCCGGCGGCGCGGATCCGCCACTGGTCTGCGGGGCCGTGGTCGATCCCGGACCGGCCGCGGTCGCCGACGACGTGGCCGATCTGCTCCCCCAGGGGGTGTTCTGCCTGGACCGTTCGGGGGTGCTCCGCTACCTGAACCCGGCCGCCGCCCGGCTGATCGGCCGACCGCCCGCCGAGCTGCTCGGCCGTCCCGTGTGGGAGGCCATGCCGTGGCTGAGCGGGGCGCCGTACGACGACCAGTGGCGGGGCGCGCTGCTCGCCCCCGACCCGGTGCACTTCCAGGTCCGCCACGGTGACTCCGGCGAGGGCGAGTGGCTGGCCCTGTCCCTGCACCCCGGCCCCGGCATCGTCACCGGCACGTTCGTCCCCGCCGAACGGATCGAACCGGCCGCCGGTCCGTCCGGCCCGCCGGAGCCGGGGGCAGCGGTCGGCCCGGTCCGCGCGGGCGGCGCCCCGACGGCCCCGCTGTACCGGCCGATCGCCCTGGCCATCGCGCTGACCGACGCGGTGACCGCGCGTCAGGTGTCGGCGGTGGTGATGAAGGAGCTGCTCCCGGCCTTCGGCGGCCGTCGGCTGGCCATCTACCTCCTCCAGGACCGCCATCTCTACCTGGCCTGGGAGTACGGCTTCCCGCCGGGTTTCCTCGCCCCCTTCGACGGGGTCGGTCTCGACGCCCGGCTCCCCGCTGTCGAGACCCTGACCACCGGCAGACCGCTGTTCTTCGAGTCGATGCGGCAAGTGGCGGACACCTACCCGGGCCTTCCGCTCGACACCGACAGGGGCGCGCGCGCCTACCTGCCGTTGATCGCCACCGGCCGCCCGGTCGGCTCCTGCGTCCTCGGCTTCGACGACGAGCGGGGCTTCAGCACCGAGGAGCGCACGGTCCTCACCGCGCTCGGGGGGCTGATCGCGCACGCGATGGGGAAGGCCCAGCGCTACGACACCGAGGCCGCCCTCGCCCGCGGACTCCAGCAGGCCCTGCTGCCCCGCAGGCTGTCGGCGCACCCCCGGGTGGAGACCGCGGGCCGGTACCTGCCGGGTACCCAGGGGATGGACGTGGGCGGTGACTGGTACGACGTCGTCGAGGCAGGCGACGGACTGGCCCTGGTCATCGGGGACGTCCAGGGGCACGGGGTGCAGGCGGCCGCGACCATGGGCCAGCTGCGCAGCGCGGTCCGGGCGTTCGCGCTCGGCGACCGGGCGCCCGACGAGGTGCTGTGCGGCACCAACCATCTGCTCATCGACCTCGACCCCGGTCAGTTCGCCAGTTGCTGCTATCTCCGTCTGGACCCGGCCACGGGGCACGCCAGGATGGCCCGCGCGGGTCACCCGCAGCCCCTGCTGCGCGCCCCGAACGGGCGCACCCGGGTCCTGGAGATCGCCGGCGGGGTCGTGCTCGGCGTGGACCCGCGGGCCCGGTATCCCGTGACCGACCTGGAACTGGAGCCGGATGCGATCCTCGCGCTGTACACCGACGGTCTGGTGGAGCGGCCCGGCGCGGACATCGACGACGGGATCACCGCGCTGCGACTGGCCCTGTCCGCGGCCGGGGCCGCGCCGGACGGGCACGGCCGCGGATCGCTGGCCGGGGTGGCCGACCGGCTCACCGCCGCGGCCCGGCACGCGACCGACCGGCCCGACGACGTGGCGCTGCTGCTCGCCGCCCGCCGCCGGGCGCCGGGGAGCCGGCCGTGACACGCCGCACCGGGGCGTCGCGCCGGTTGTCTCCGGAGACCCTCTCGCCTCACCGGGCCGGGCAGTGTAGACATGGCCTCATGGTCCGTCTGCCCGGCCGGTCCGAGACCCGGCCGCTCCCTTCCCAGCCTTCGCGCGCGCCGGTCGCGGAGGAGGAGGGCACGGCGGTCGGACCGGAACGCGGGCGACCGCGCCGCTGGTGGTCGGCACGGGGCCGGCGCAGCGTGGCCGGACAGGTCTTCATGCTGCAGGTGGTGATCGTCCTGCTGCTGGTCGTGACGGCGGTGGTGGAGCAGGTCCTCCAGGTGCGGCACGACAGCACCATGGAGGCCCGCAACCGGTCCCTGGCCGTGGCCCAGTCCTTCGCCAACGCGCCCGGCACCGCCGCCGCGCTGCGGCTGCCGGATCCGACCGCGGTGCTCCAGCCCAGGGCTGAGGCGGCCCGCAAGGCGACCGGCGTGGACTTCATCGTCGTCATGAACACCGACGGGATCCGCTACACGCACCCGAAGCCGGACCGGATCGGGAAGAAGTTCGTCGGGAACATCGGGCCCGCGGTGGCCGGCGGCACGGTCACCGAGGAGGTCCGGGGCACCATCGGGGAGCTGGTGCAGGCCGTGGTCCCCGTCGAGGACACCGACGGCAAGGTGGTGGGGCTGGTGTCTGCCGGCATCACCACCGCGCACGTGGGCGGCGCCGCCGACCAGCAGCTGCCGTTGCTGCTGGCCTCGGCCGCCGCCGCGCTGGCCCTGGCGACCGCGGGCACGGCGCTGGTCAGCAGACGTCTGCGGCGCCAGACGCACGGCCTGGAACCGCACGAGATGACCCGCATGTACGAGCACCACGACGCGGTGTTGCACTCGGTGCGCGAAGGGGTCCTGATCGTCGGGGGCGACGGCCGGCTGATGCTCGCCAACGACGAGGCGCAGCGGCTGCTGGACCTGCCCCCGGACGCCGAGCGCCGCCGGGTCGGCGATCTCGGCCTGGACAGCGACACCGCGGAGCTGATCGCCTCGGGGCGGATGGCCACCGACGAGGTGCACCTGGTCAAGGACCGGCTGCTGGCGGTCAACCAGCGCCCCATCGAGGTGCGCGGCGGTCCGCCCGGCAGTGTGATCACCCTGCGCGACTCCACCGAGCTGCGCGCCCTGTCGGGGCGCGCCGAGGTGGCCCGTGAGCGCCTGAACATGCTGTACGACGCGGGGGTGGGCATCGGCACCAGCCTGGACGTCACCCGTACGGCCGAGGAGCTGACGGAGCTGGCCGTGCCCAGGTTCGCGGACTACGCGGCCATCGACCTGTACGACGCGGTCCTCAAGGGCGAGGAGCCCAAGCCGGGGGACGCGCTGCGCCGGGTGGCGTTCTCCGGCGTCGACAAGGGGGCCCCGCTCTACCAGGTGGGTGAACGGATCCGTTTCGTGCCCTCCTCGCCGCAGGGCCGCTGTCTGGTCACCGGCGAGTCCGTGGTCGAGCCGCGGCTGCGGGAGTCGGCCGGCTGGCGGGCCCAGGACGTGGAGCGCACCGGCCGGATCCTGGAGTTCGGCATCCACTCGCTGATCACGGTCCCGCTGCGGGCCGGGAACCTGGTGCTGGGAGTGGCCAACTTCTGCCGTTCGGAGAAGCTCGCGCCGTTCGACACGGAGGAGCTGGCCCTCGCGGAGGAGCTGGTGGCCCGTGCCGCGGTCTCCATCGACAACGCCCGCCGCTACACGCGCGAGCACAGCATGGCGGTGGCCCTGCAGCGCAGTCTGCTGCCGCGCAGTCTGCCCGAGCAGGGCGCCCTGGAGATCGCCTACCGCTATCTGCCGGCGCAGTCGGGGGTGGGCGGCGACTGGTTCGACGTGGTGCCGCTGTCCGGGGCTCGGGTGGCGCTGGTGGTCGGGGACGTCGTGGGGCACGGGCTGCACGCGGCGGCGACCATGGGGCGGCTGCGGACGGCCGTGCACAACTTCGCGGCGCTGGACCTGACACCGGACGAACTGCTGAGCCTGCTGGACGAGCTGGTGGGGCGTATCGACCAGGACGAGACCCCCGCGGACAACACCGCCCCGGTCACGGGGGCGACCTGCATCTACGCGATCTACGACCCGGTCTCCCGCCGCTGCGCGGTGGCCCGGGCCGGTCATCCGCCGCCGGCCCTGCTCGGGCCCGACGGCGCCGTGCACTTCCCGGACGTGCCGGCCGGACCGCCGCTCGGGGTGGGCGGACTGCCCTTCGAGACGGCCGACCTGGAGCTGCCGGAGGGCAGCAGCCTGGTCCTGTACACCGACGGGCTGGTCGAGGACCGGCAGCGGGACATCGACGAGGGTCTCGACCTGCTGGCCGGTGCCCTGGAGTCGGCGGCGGGCGGCACCCCCGAGCAGATGTGCGCGGCCGTCCTGGAGCGCCTGCCGGCCCGTCCCTCCGACGACGTGGCGCTGATCGTCGCCCGCACCCGGGCGCTCGGCGCGGACCAGGTCGCCGAGTGGCAGGTGCCGGACGACCCGGCGGCCGTGTCCGACGTGCGGGCGAAGGTGACCCGTCAGCTCGCCGAGTGGGGCCTGGACGAGCTGTCGTTCACCACCGAGCTGATCCTCAGCGAGCTGGTCACCAACGCCATCCGGCACGGCCGCGCGCCCATCGGGGTACGGCTGCTCCGCGACCGTTCCCTGATCTGCGAGGTCTCCGACGCCAGCACCACCTCGCCGCACCTGCGGTACGCCGCGAGCACCGACGAGGGCGGCCGGGGTCTGTTCCTGGTCGCCCAGATGTCCGAGCGCTGGGGCACCAGGTACACCCCGGCGGGCAAGGTCATCTGGGCGGAACAGCCGGTGCCCTGACCCTCAGCCGAGTGCCCGGTCCAGGTTGAAGGCCGCGCTGATCAGCGAGAGGTGGGTGAACGCCTGCGGGAAGTTGCCCTGTTGCTCGCCGGTGCGGCCGATCTCCTCGGCGTACAGGCCGAGGTGGTTGGCGTAGGTGAGCATCTTCTCGAAGGCCAGCCTGGCCTCGTCGATGCGTCCGGCCCGCACCAGCGCCTCGACGTACCAGAACGAGCAGATGGAGAAGGTGCCCTCGTCGCCGCGCAGGCCGTCGGGGCTGGCCTGCGGGTCGTAGCGGTAGACCAGGGAGTCCGAGACCAGGTCCTCGCCGAGGGCGTCCAGGGTGGAGAGCCACTTGGGGTCGGTCGGGGCGATGAACTTGGCCAGGGGCATCATCAGGAGCGAGGCGTCCAGGACGTCGCCGCCCTCGTACTGGACGAAGGCGCGGCGCCGTTCGGACCAGCCGCGGTCCATGATCCGCCGGTAGATGGCGTCCCTGGCGGTCATCCAGTGGACCATGTCGGCGGGCAGGCCGCGCCGTCTGGCCAGCCGGATCGCCCGCTCGATGGCCACCCAGCACATCAGGCGCGAGTAGAGGAAGTTCTTGCGGCCGCCGCGGGTCTCCCAGACGCCCTCGTCGGGCTGGTCCCAGTTGTCGCAGACCCAGGCGACGAGCCGGGTGACGTCGTCCCACTGTTCGCTGGAGATGGGCTGGGCCCACTTGTCGTAGAGGTAGATCGAGTCGATGAGCGCGCCGTAGATGTCCAGCTGGAGCTGGCCGGCCGCGGCGTTGCCGACCCGCACCGGGGCGGAGCCGCAGTGGCCCTCCAGGTGCGGCAGCACGCGTTCGGAAAGGTCGCAGCGGCCGTCGATGCCGTACATGATCTGCAGTGGTCCGGTGGCCGCGCCGTCGCCGGGGCTGATGTAGGTGGCCAGGAACTTCATGAAGGCCTCGGCCTCGCCGCTGAAGCCGAGCCGCAGCAGGGCGTAGACGGCGAAGGCGGCGTCCCGGATCCAGACGTACCGGTAGTCCCAGTTGCGTTCGCCGCCGAACTGCTCGGGAAGGCTGGTGGTGGGCGCGGCGACGATGGCGCCGGTGGGCGCGTAGGTGAGCAGCTTGAGGGTCAGGGCCGAGCGGTGCACCATCTCCCGCCAGCGGCCCCGGTAGCGGGACCGGGACAGCCAGCCCCGCCAGTAGCGGACGGTGGCGTCGAACTGTCGTTCCGCCTCGACGTGGGCGCAGCCGCGCGGCGCGATGTGGTCGCCGGCCTGGTCGAGCGCGAAGACCGCCGACTCGCCCTCGCCGAGCTTGAAGTCCGCGTGGGCGTCCGGGCCGTCCTGCTCCATGGCCACCGTGGAGGTGAGCGCCAGGGACAGCGTCTCGGACTCGAACAGGACGGTGCCGTCGAGCATCCGCAGGGTGTGCCGGTCGGCGGCGTAGTTGAAGCGGGGGGCCACCCGGACCCGGAACGGCACGGTGCCGCGCACGCAGACCACCCGGCGGATCAGCCGGTGCCGGTCGCAGTCACCGGGTTCGCCGGTGACGGGCATGAAGTCCTGGACCTCGCCCACGCCGTCGTCGGTGAAGAAGCGGGTGATCAGCACGTTGGTGTCGGGGAAGTAGAACTGCTTGGTCCGCGCCGGGACGGCGGGGGCCAGCGCGAAGTGGCCGCCGCGCTCGGCGTCCAGCACGGACGCGAAGACGCTGGGGGCGTCGAAGGAAGGGCAGCAGTACCAGTCGATGGTGCCGTCGCTGCCGACCAGGGCGACGCTGCGCAGGTCGCCGATCAGCCCGTGTTCGGCGATCGGCAGGTAGCCGGGGCCACCTGGCGCATTCTGAAAGAACCGCTGTTCGATCATCACGGCGGCCTCCCCGGAACGGATCCCCGGATGGGTGTATGGGCACATTACATCCTAGAAGGGATAATTTCCTTCGCTCCCCGGACCTCCGTCGCGGTGACGGCCGGGGCCGCTCCGGATGCGGGGTGGGGCCGGGCGGGCAATCGTGAGAGTGTGCACCCCGCTCCGTGAAGGAGGCACCATGTCCACCTCAGAACCCGAAGCGTCCCGGTCGCCCGACGACCGCGCCACCCCGGACTCCCTGCTGCACAGCGCCCCCGGCTCCGGGGTGGCGCCCGAAGACCTGGTGATGGCGTCCGGCCGGGACGTCACTCCGGAGACGCTCGAATGGGCCAGGAAGAAGATGGAGCGCGAGGGGCCGAACTGCGTCGAGAGGCTCCTGCCCTGACGGTGGACCGGCGCCGCCTCCTCGGCCTGCTCGGAGCGGCGGGCGCGGTGCCGTGCGGGTCCGCCCCGCACACACCGCGGCCCGCCGTCGCCCCGTCCGCGGCGGACACCCACGACGGCGACGGGAGCGGCGAGGAGCACGTCCGGTTCATGACGGCCGCGATCGACGAGGCGCACCGCAACCCGCGCTTCCCCTTCGGCGCGGTCCTCGTCGCGTCGGGCCGGGTCCTGGGACGCGGGGTGAACACCGCGGCCGAGAACCCGACCTACCACGGGGAGATGGTAGCCATGGCCGACTACGTCCGCCGGGTCGGCAACCGCGGCTGGGCCGCGACCACCCTGTACTCCACCGGGGAGCCCTGCCCCATGTGCATGAGCGCCTGCGCCTGGGCGGGCGTGGGCCAGGTCGTCTGGGGCACCTCGGTGGACGTGCTGGGCCGTACCGGCCTGCACCAGATCACCCTGTCCGCGCGGACGGTGGCCGAGGCGTCCGCCGGCTTCTACTCCCCCCGGCTGCTCGGCGGCGTCCTGGCCGGGACCACGGACGAACTGTTCCGCCGGGCCGAGACACTCCGCGGGACCAAACCGGCCGGTGCACGGTGAGCGGCCGCGGCCCGACGTGACGGTGCGTCTCCGGGCCCGGTCGGCCGAACGCCCCGCCGGGGCGACGGCGGGCGGCTCGCGCGCGGACGGCGCGGGACGCGCGACGGCGCAGGTCCGTAGCGGATTTCACGTGATGGTCCGCCGTTCTCCCTTTCGGAGCGGGGGCGCCTGCTGACAGACTCCGCAAGGTGCCTGACTTCGACATGCTCGTCATCGGATCCGGTCCCGGCGGCCAGCGGGCCGCCATCGCCGCGGCCAAGCTGGGCCGCCGCGTCGCCGTGGTCGACAGCCCCGAGATGGTCGGCGGTGTGTCCATCCACACCGGCACCATCCCCTCCAAGACCCTGCGCGAGGCGGTCCTCTACCTGACCGGCCTCACCCAGCGCGATCTCTACGGCCAGAGCTACCGGTTGAAGGAGGACATCACCGTCGCCGACCTGACCGCGCGCACCCAGCACGTGGTCAGCCGCGAGGTGGACGTCATCCGCAACCAGCTCTCCCGCAACCACGTCACCCTGTGCTCCGGCACCGGCCGCTTCGTCGACCCGCACACCGTCGCCCTGCGCGAACCGAACGGCGACGAGCGGCTGTTGACCGCGGAGCACATCGTCATCGCGACCGGCACCCGGCCGGCCCGCCCGGACAGCGTCGAGTTCGACGGGCGCACCATCATGGACTCGGACAACGTCCTGTCGCTGGAGCGGGTTCCGCGCTCCATGGTCATCGTGGGCGCCGGCGTGATCGGCATGGAGTACGCGTCGATGTTCGCCGCCCTCGGCAGCAAGGTCACCGTGGTGGAGAAGCGCGCGGCCATGCTCGACATGTGCGACGTCGAGGTCGTGGAGTCGCTCAAGTACCACCTGCGGGACCTGGCCGTCACCTTCCGGTTCGGCGAGACGGTCGCCGCCGTCGAGCGGCATCCCCGGGGCACGCTGACCGTGCTGGAGAGCGGCAAGAAGATACCGGCGGACACGGTGATGTACTCGGCGGGCCGGCAGGGCCTGACCGACGGACTCGACCTGGACAAGGCGGGCCTGTCCGCGGACCGGCGGGGCCGGATCACGGTGGACGAGCACTTCCGTACCGAGGTGGAGCACATCTACGCGGTCGGCGACGTCATCGGTTTCCCGGCGCTCGCCGCGACCTCGATGGAACAGGGCCGGGTCGCCGCCTACCACGCCTGCGGCGAGCCCGTCGGGCAGATGGACAACCTCCAGCCCATCGGGATCTACACGATCCCGGAGATCAGCTTCGTCGGCCGGACCGAGGACCAGCTCACCGAGGACTGCGTGCCGTTCGAGGTCGGGGTGGCCCGTTACCGGGAGCTGGCCCGGGGGCAGATCATCGGCGACTCGCACGGGATGCTCAAACTCCTGGTCTCCCCGGACGACCGGCGGCTGCTCGGCGTGCACTGTTTCGGCAGCGGTGCGACGGAACTGATCCATATCGGTCAGGCGGTGATGGGCTGCGGCGGCACGGTCGACTACCTCGTGGACGCCGTGTTCAACTACCCGACGCTCGCGGAGTCCTACAAGGTGGCGGCCCTGGACGCCACCAACAAACTGCGGCAGCTCGACCGGCTGGAGAACTGAGGGGGTTCGGGAACGGCTGCTTCCGGTGCGCTGGTTGGCCTCTTCGAGTGGCATATGTGATTACCGGTCGGTCATCTTGAAAGGCCAAAGGGGGCCGCTATCATCACACCCACCCACGCGGTGTGACCGTCCGCCGACTCTCGGCATGCGGCCCTCACCACCCCTTTCCCGCAGCTGACCGCCCCTTGCCCGAGGCCACCCCTCGACGGGTGCGAGGCGGGACGCACGTCCCCACCCGTACCATCGCGGGCCTGCACTCCCGTGCGCCCTGCACGACCGGAAAGCAGCACGACCATGAGCAACAGCAGGGGCAGAGGGCTGCAGGCCAACGCTCTCGGCACGTTCGACACGGTGGTGATGGCCGTGGCGGGCAGCGCACCGGCGTACTCGCTGGCCGCGACCACCGCGGTCCTGGTCGGGGCGGTGGGCCTGGGCAGCCCGGCCGCGCTGCTGTGGTGCGCGATACCCATGCTGGGCATCGCGCTGGCCTTCAGCTATCTGGGCCGGATCGACGTGAACGCGGGCGCGAGCTACTCCTGGGTGGGCCGCACCCTGCACCCCTTCCTCGGCTTCGTCAGCGGCTGGGCGCTGGTGGTGTCGGCGACCATCTTCATGGTGGCCGGCTCACTGCCCGCCGGCTCGATGACGCTGTCCCTGTTCGACGAGGGCCTCGCCGACGACGTGGCGCTGTCGACGGTGGTCGGGGCCGGCTGGTTTCTCGTCATGCTGGCGGTGGTGCTCGGCGGCGCCCGCCTCACCGTCCGCGCCCAGCTGCTGATGTCCGGCATCGAACTGGCGATCCTGCTGCTGTTCGCGGTGCTCGCGCTCTTCCACACCGGCAACGCCCGCGCCTTCGACTGGTCATGGCTCGGCTTCGGCCATTTCGACGGGGTCTCCGGCTTCGCCTCGGGCGCGTTGATCGCCGCTTTCTACTACTGGGGCTGGGACGTCACCAGCAACCTCAGCGAGGAGACCCGCAACTCCCGTCGTACGACCGGACTCGCGGGCCTGATCGGGGTGGGCATCGTCTTCGCGTTGTTCGAGGTGTTCACCATCGCCGTGAACGTCATCCTGTCCTCGGACCAGATCGCGGCGAACGACGCCGACGTGCTGGCCGTGCTGGGCGACGAGATCGCGCCGGGCTGGGGCGGGAAGCTGCTGGTCGTCGCCGTGATGCTGTCCACCATCGCGACCCTGGAGACGACCCTCATCCAGGTCACCCGCTCGCTGTTCGCGATGGGCCGGGACCGCACGATGCCCACCGCGCTGGGCCGGGTGCACCGCACCTGGAACACCCCGTACGTGGCGATCGCCGTGGTCGGCGCCGTGGCGCTGGTGATGTTCATCGCCTCCAACGCGCTGGGCTCGGTGGGCGAGATCCTCTCCGACGCGATCTCCGCGATCGGCCTCCAGATCGCCGTGTACTACGGGCTGGCGGGCCTCGCGGTGGTGGTCGCCTACCGCAAGATGCTCTTCAGGTCCGCGGGTGACTTCCTGCTCGGCGGGGTGTGGCCGCTGCTCGGCGCGGCGTTCATGTTCTGGATCTTCGTCGAGTCGCTGGGCGAACTGAGCGGCGCGGCGATCGCGATCGGCGTCGGCGGTCTGGCCGTCGGCCTGATCCCGATGCTCTGGTACTGGAGACAGGGCAGCGAGTACTACCGACCTGCCAAGCTGGACGCCACCCGCACCGTCGAGACCGACTACGTACCCGAAGAGCACGTCACCGCACAGGCCCAGGCTTACGAAGGCCTCCCCACGGATTTCTGAGGTACGAGCCCGATGGCGAGAGACCGCTTCGTTGCCGACTTCGACCCGGACTGCGGGGACACCGACCTCACCTCGGCCCGTCAGGACATCGTGATCGGCCGCTGGCAGGGACTGCGGGACCTGCTGCGGGCCACCGGCCCCGACTGGCCGTCCCGGGGACACCGGGTGCGCCTCCTCGCGCAGGCCTGCGCGGGCAGTTCGACGGCGGAGTCCTGGCTGGCCGCGGAACCGCACGGCGCCGACGCGCTGGCGCTGCGGGCGGCGACCGAGACGGCCCGGGCCTTCACCCTGGCCATCTCGGCGGGCCGGGGCGCCCCGATCGACCGGTCCAGGATCGACGCCGCCGTGCTGTCCTGCCTGGCGGCCGCGGAGGCGTACCCGCAGGACCCGACCCCCTGGGTCTCCCTGATCTCGGTGGCACGGCTGTATCCGGCCGGGGTGCGCCGGCAGGAACTGGCCCGCTGGTGGGACGAGTTGCACCGGCGCGACCCGTACAACGTGGAGGGCCACCTGCAGGTGCTCCACTACTACTCCGCGCGCTGGCACGGCTCGCACGGCCTGATGTACGACTTCGCCCGGGACGCGGCCGGGGTCGCCCCGCCGGGCTGCGCCCTGCCGGTCCTCGTCCAGTACGCCCGTGTCGAGGAGTTCCGCTTCACCCTGGACGAGGCGAGCGGCCGGCAGGCCTCGGTGGGGCACGGTCAGCACTGGAAGCACGACGGCGCGGTCAGCGACGTACGGCGCACCTGGGAGCGCTGGATCGCCCAGCGCTCCGAGGACCCGGTCGCCCCCGGCGAACTGCGTGACCTCAACTACCTGACGCACGCGGCCTGCCAGGCGGGGATCACGGACGTCGCCACGGACCTGCTGCGGCTCCAGGGACGGCGGATGACCCGCACGCCGTGGTCGTACACCGGCGACGCGGAGAAGCAGATCCTCAAGTGGCGGGCCGACCTGAAGCTGCGCGGCTGACGGTTGCCGGCCCTACGCCTCGGTCCGTTCGGCGGGGCGGGCCAGGCCCGTCGTCCACTTCTCCTCGATGCGGCCGGCCTTCCAGATCAGCAGGGCGACCGCCCAGGTGGCGAAGAAGAGGCCGACGATGACGAATCCGACGGTGTTGAGGTCGAGCCCTGCGACCCAGTCCCAGAAGACGCCGTGCAGGTCCATCTTGTCGGCGAGCAGGCCGAGGAGTTCCACGGTCCCGATGAGGAGGGCCACGGCGACGGACAGGCCGGTGATGGTGAGGTTGTAGTAGACCTTGCGGACCGGCTTGGAGAACGCCCACTCGTAGGCGAAGTTCATGAACGAGCCGTCGATGGTGTCGAGCAGCGACATGCCGGCCGCGAACAGCACCGGCAGGGTCAGGATGGCGTACCAGGGCAGTCCGGAGGCGGCGCCGGAGCCGGCCAGGACCAGCAGGGCGATCTCGGTCGCGGTGTCGAAGCCGAGGCCGAACAGCAGGCCCAGCGGGTACATCTGCCAGGGCTTGGTGATCGATCCGGTGACCCGGCCGAGGAAGCGGTTCATGAAGCCGCGGTTGTTGAGCTGCGTCTCCAGGGCGGCCTCGTCGTAGGCCCCGGAGCGCATCTGCCGGAACACCTTCCAGATGCCGGCCAGGATGACCAGGTTGATGCCGGCGATGAGGTAGAGGAAGGTGCCGGAGACGGTCGTGCCGATCAGGCCGGTCACCTCGTGGAGGTGCGAGCCGTCGTCCTGGACCGGGCCGGCCAGGGTCTTCATGCCGAGCGAGAGCAGCAGGGCGAGGCCGAAGACGATGCTGGAGTGGCCGAGGGAGAACCAGAAGCCGACGGAGAGCGGGCGCTGCCCCTCGCCCATGAGCTTGCGGGTGGTGTTGTCGATCGCGGCGATGTGGTCGGCGTCGAAGGCGTGCCGCATGCCCAGCGTGTACGCGGTCACGCCGATGCCGACGCCGAACGACTCGGTGCCGACGCTGAAGTGGCGCGGCGCGATGATCCCGACGAGGGTGCCCCAGCCGATGACGTGGAGGGCGAGCACGAAGGCGGCCATCCCGCCGACCCTGGTCCACTCCTGCCGTGTCATGGAGGCCCGGACACGGTGCCAGGCCGAGCGTCCGGTCTCGGCCTGGGCGGGAAGGGGCGGAGCGGAACCAGGGGCGGCCGTCATCGGGGGGTGACATCCTTCGGTCGTACTCGGGCAGCTGCGGTCGGCAGCCTGGTGCCATTCTTCCGTAGTTGCACATTACTTGCATTAAAGGCGGCGACAGGTCTTTCCCATGAGAGGGCAAAGTGCAGGCGGGACGCCGATCGTCTACATTTCAGTAGACAGTCAGCGCGCAGGAGGGCCGCCATCCTGACCATGGACCGCAAGAGGACCGCGGAGTTCGCGGGGAGCGTCGGGCTCGGGGCCTGGGCGGGGTTCACCGTGCTCGCCCTGGTCGTGGCCGGCCACCACGGCGTCCCGCTCGCACCGGACCGCGCCGCGCTGGCCTGGTCCGTCGGCCACCGCCCGGCCGTGGCCGTGGCCGTGGCCCGGGGGCTCACCGCGACCGGCACCGGGGTCGCGCCGTACTCCCTCGCGGTGGTGGCCGGACTGCTCGTGGGCCGCACCGGGCCGCGGCGGGCGGTCGCCGTGCTCGTCTGCGTGGCCTGCCTCGCCCTCGGCCAGGCGGCCCGGTACGCCGTGCTGGAGCTGATCGCCCGGCCGCGGCCGCCGACGGTCTACTGGCAGACGCAGGCCTCCGGCTGGTCGTTCCCCTCGGGCCACACCACGACGTCCGCGCTGGCCGCCGGTCTGGTGGTGCTGGCACTGCGGATCCGGGCCCCGAGCGGCGCCACGCCGTGGTCGGTGGCCGTCGCCTGCTGGGCGGTCGCCGTCGGGGCCACCCGGGTGTTCCTCGGCGTGCACTGGTGCACGGACGTGGTCGGCGGCTGGCTGCTGGCGCTCGGCTGGCTCGGGGTGTGCCGGTGCGTGGCCGCCCGACGGCTGCCGGATCCGGGCACCCGGGACGGCGTGCCGCAGGACCCGGCCACGGAGTCTCGCCGGAGGAGCGGCGGGAGGAACGGCGGTTGAGACCGCGGCGGGCCGGTCACAGGGCCCGGCGCCGGACCAGCAGTCCGAGCACCAGCAACCCCGGCAGCAGGGGCAGCCACACGGTCAGCAGCCGGTAGCCGAGCACGGCGGAGGCGGCCGCGGCGGCCGGGATCCCGGAGGCGGTCAGGGCCAGGGCGAGGGCCGCGTCGAGCGAGCCGAGGCCGCCCGGAGTGGGCAGCAGCGCGGCCGCACCGCTGGCGGCGAGGTAGAGCAGGGCCACCCGGGCGGGGGACAGCGAGAGTTCGACCGCCCTTGTCACGGCGATCAGGACCAGGGCGTGCAGCGCGGCGAAGGCGAGGGAACCTCCCCACAGCGCGGCCGCGCGGACGGGGCGGGCGTGCAGGGCCCGGATGTCGGCGGCCACGGCGGCCACCGCGCTCCGGCAGCGGGCCCACAACCGGGCCCGCATCAGGAGGACGAGCAGGAGGACCGCGGCGGCCACGGCGATCACGGCGAGGAGCGCGGGGACGGACACGGGCACGGGCGGGATCCGCAGCAGCCCCGGACAGGCCGGGGCGAGCAGCGCGATCAGCACCAGACGGACCACCGCCCCGGCGGCGCCCTTGACCGCCAGGGCCGACGCGCCGCGGCCGGCCGGAAGTCCGCAGCGCATCAGGAAGCGCAGGTTCACCGCACCCGCGCCGACCCCGGCGGGCAGCAGGTGGTTGGCGGCCGAGGCGGCGAACTGCGCGGCGACCAGACGCCCGCCGGGCAGCCGGCGGGCGACCGCGCCCTGCTGGGCGAGGGCCGAGGACGCCCAGGTCCCGACCGCCGCCACGGCGGCCACCAGCAGCCAGCCCTGGTCGGCGACGGCCAGCCGGAGCGCCCCGTGCTCCACCGTCGGCCACTGCCGGCGCAGCAGCCAGCCCGCGCCCGCCAGCAGGGCGAGGCAGAGGCCGGTCCGCCAGTAGACGCCTCGGCGGCCCGTGACGGGCGTGGTGTTCACGTTCGGGACCATCGAGGCACCCACCCCTGTTCCCCTCGAGCTCGCAGGACCGTTCTTGGGCTTCAGGGACAAACACTGACAAACTAACGAGAGATAGGGGCGGAGGCAGCGCGGGTACGCCCATCCGATCGTGGGCACTACGCGCTGTAAGGTTGCGACATGGCTGGCACAGGGTCCCGCGGCAGGACGGAGCGGCGCAGCGCCGGAGAGCTGGAGAGCGAAGTACTGGCGGCGCTGTGGGCCACCGAACGCCCGCTGACCCCGGCCGAGATCCAGTCCGAGATCGGCGGCGGCCTCGCCTACAACACGGTCCACACCATCCTCAAACGGCTGTACGACAAAGGGCTGGTCCTGCGGGACGCCGACGGACGGCGCGGCGCCTACCGGCCCGCGAAGAACGCCGCCGAGCTGACCGCCGAGGCCATGCACGAGGCCCTGGACCGGGGCCCCGACCCGATCGCCGCCCTCCAGCAGTTCGTGTCCGGACTGAGCGCGGAGGAGGAGCGCGCGCTGCGCAGTCTGTTCGCCGGAGGCGGCGCATGAGGTTCGACGTCTACACCCCGCTGCTGGTGGCCCTGTTGCTGCCGCAGGTCAGCGCGGTGATCGGCCGCCGGGTCGCGCCGGCCCCGGCGGCCCGCGTACTGACCTGCGCGGCGGTGCTGACCGCCGTCGCGACCACCTGGTCCCTGGTACTGCTGGCCACCGCCCTGCTGGGCTTCGCCCCGCCGGTGATCCGGGAGGCCCGCGAGGACGGCCACCCGCTGACCGCCCCGGTACCCGGGGTGATCGGCCTCGGCGCCTGCCTCGCCCTGGCCGTGGTGGTGCGGCGGGTGCGACGGGCGGTCCGTGCCGAGCGCCGGACCCGGCGGGCCCTGCGGCGGCTGTGCGCGGGGCATCCGGGCGACACCGAACTGGTGGTGGCCGCCTGCGAGGTGCCGAAGGCGTTCGCGATCCCGGGCCGGCCGGGCCGGATCCTGGTCACCTCGGCGATGCTGGGCGCGCTGGCACCGGCGGAGCGGCGGGTGCTGCTGGCCCACGAGAGGGCCCATCTGAGGTACCGGCACGGCCGTCTGGTGACCGCCGCGACCCTTGCCGCGGCCGCCAACCCCCTGCTCGGCCCGGTCAGGTCGGCCGTGACCTTCCTGGTGGAGAGGTGGGCGGACGAGCAGGCGGCGACCGAGGTCGGGGACCGGGTGACCACGGCCAGGGCGCTCGCCCGCGCCGCCCTCAGCACGGGCCGGGCCCGCCGGTCCCACGCCCTCGGCTTCACGGACCGCGCGGTGACCCGCCGGGTCGCCGCGCTCCAGAGCGCCCCGCTGCCGTCCCGGTGGCCGGCCGCGGCGGGGGTGCTCGCGCTGGGCGGGGTGGCGGCCCTGTTCGCGGCGGACGCGACGAGCGACCTGGTAGGGCTCCTTTCCAACACGCTCGGCTGAACGCCCCCTCCTGGGGGCGCGGGGAACTGCGCGACGAGCCCCCACCGGCCGGCACACGACAGCGTTCGTCCGCGCCACCATCGTGGCTTGTCGCGCCGTTCCCCGCGCCCCCAAATGACTCACGCCGGTCGCGTCGGTGCCCGGTGCGGGGGTTGCTGCGGGGCCGGTCCCGGACGGAGTGGCGGCACCGCCCGTACCGCCGGGCTGTCCGCGTCCACCGTCACCGGCTCGCCGTGGTGGTGGACGGTGAGCGGCGGGCCGTCCAGGAGGGTGTAGGTCGCCTTGTCCGCCCCGATCTCCACCCGCAGCCGGCTCCCCCGCAGCTGCAGGTTGAAGGAGAGACGGCGCAGCCGCTCCGGCAGCCGGGGCGCGAACCGGGCCCCGTCGTCGTAGTGGCGCATGCCGCCGAAGCCGGCCACCAGCGCCATCCAGGTACCGGCCAGGGAGGCGATGTGCAGTCCGTCGCGGGTGTTGTGCTCCAGGTCGTCCAGGTCCATCAGCGCGGCCTCGGCCGTGTAGGCGTGGGCCAGCGTCAGATGGCCCGCCTGGGCGGCGACGACGGCCTGGCAGCAGGCGGACAGGGAGGAGTCGCGCACCGTCAGCGGTTCGTAGTAGGCGAAGTTGCGGGCGATGTGCTCCTCGTCGAAGTACGCCCCGCAGGTGTACATCGCCAGCACCAGGTCGGCCTGTTTGACGACCTGTTTGCGGTAGAGGTCGAAGTAGGGGAAGTTCAGCAGCAGGGGGTACTGCTCGGGGGTGGTGTTCGCGAAGTCCCACCGCTGGTAGCGGGTGAATCCGGCGTGCTGCTCGTGGACGCCGAGTTCGTGGTTGTAGGGGACGTGCACGGAGTCGGCGGCGTCCCGCCAGGCCGCGCTCTCCTCCGCGTCGACGCCGAGCCGCGCGGCCTGCCGGGGGTGGCGCTCGACGGCGTCGGCGGCCGCCAGCAGGTTCGCCCGGGCCATCAGGTTCGTGTAGGTGTTGTCGTCGGCGACCGCGCTGTACTCGTCGGGGCCGGTGACGCCGTCGATGTGGAAGGCGCCGCGGCTGTCGTGGTGGCCGAGCGAGCGCCACAACCGGGCGGTCTCCACGAGGAGTTCGACGCCGGTGTCCCGTTCGAAGTCGCTGTCGCCGGTGGCCGCGACGTAGCGGACCACCGCGTCGGCGACGTCCGCGTTGACGTGGAAGGCTGCGGTGCCGGCCGGCCAGTACGCCGAGCCCTCCGAACCGGCGATGGTCCGCCAGGGGAACGCGGCCCCGTCCAGACCGAGCTGGGTGGCGCGTTCGCGCGCGGCCGGCAGGGTGTTGTGGCGCCAGCGCAGCGCCTCCGCGACGGCCTGGGGCGCGGTGTGGGTGAGGACGGGCAGCACGAACATCTCGGTGTCCCAGAAGGCGTGACCGTCGTATCCGGAGCCGGTCAGGCCCTTGGCGGGTATCGCGCGCTGTTCGGCGCGGGCCCCGGCCTGGAGGACGTGGAAGAGGGCGAAGCGGACGGCCTGCTGGACCTCCTCGTCGCCGTCGACCTCCACGTCGGCACGGGACCAGTAGTCGTCCAGGTAGCCGCGCTGTTCGTCGGCGAGCCCCTGCCAGCCCTCGTGCGCGGCGGCGGCCAGGGCCGCGTCCACCTGGTCGGCCATGGCGGGCAGCGAGCGCACCCCGGACCAGCCGTGGGCGACGAACTTCTCCACCCGCAGCCGCTCCCCCGGCTCCAGCACGGAGGTGACGGTCAGCCGGGCCACGTCGGTGCCGCTCTCGGCGTCCGTGGTGGTCCCCCCGGGACCGGCGACCGTGTGATCGGCGGCGACCGCGACCCGCAGGCCGCTGCGTTTGGTCCGGTGCACCAGCCGCAGCCGGCGTCCGGCGGCGAAGCCGTCCTCCTGCGCCAGCGGCGACTGGAGCGCCACCGCGGCGCGCGGGTCGCCGTTCGCCCCGGGCAGCTGCTCGTTGGCGACCAGCTCGGACTGGACCACGATCCGGCAGCGCCGGTCGACCGCCTCCACCTCGTAGGCGACGGCGGCGACCGCCCGCTGGGTCAGCGACACCAGGCGGGTCGAGCGCACCCGTACGGTGGACCCGGCCGGGGAGGTCCACTCGCAGGTCCGCTCCAGGACGCCCCGGCGCAGGTCCAGGACCCGTTCGTGGGCGACGAGGCGGCCGTAGCGCAGGTCGAAGGGCTCGTCGTCGACGAGCAGCCGCAGAATCTTGCCGTTGGTGACGTTGATGACGGTCTGTCCGGACTCCGGGTAGCCGTAGCCGGCCTCGGCGTACGGCAGCGGGTGCACCTCGTGCACGCCGTTGAGGTAGCTGCCGGGCAGCCCGTGCGGCTCGCCCTCGTCGAGGTTGCCGCGCCAGCCGACGTGCCCGTTGGACAGCGCGAACACCGACTCGCTCTGCGCGAGCACGTCCAGGTTGAGGGCGGTCTCGCGGACCGTCCAGGGCTCCACGGCGTAGGCCCGTTGGGTGATCACTCCTTGCCTCCCAGTTCGGCGAGGTCCTTGACGACGGTGTCCGCGCCGTGTGCGTACAGGGCGTCCGTCTGCCCGACGCGGTCCACACCCACGACGTACCCGAAGCTGCCGGCGCGACCCGCGTCCATGCCGGCGAGGGCGTCCTCGAAGACAGCGGCGTGGGCGGGCTCGACGCCGAGGTCGTGGGCGGCGGCCAGGAAGGTGTCGGGGTGCGGCTTGCCGGGCAGGTGCCGTTCGGCGGCCACCACCCCGTCGATGCGGACGTCGAAGAAGTGCTCGGCGCCGATCGAGCGGAGCACGTCACGGCAGTTGGCGCTGGAGGAGACGATCGCGGTGCGCAGGCCCTGGGCGCGGACCGCCTCCAGGTAGCGCAGGGTGCCGTCGTAGGCCTCGACGCCGTCGGTGCGGATCTTCTCCAGGAGCAGTTCGTTCTTGCGGTTGCCGAGGCCGTGCACGGTGGCCGCGTCCGGCGGGTCGTCCGGGGTGCCCTCGGGCAGGTGGATGTTCCGGGACTCCAGGAAGGCGCGGACCCCGTCGGCGCGCGGACGTCCGTCGACGTACTCGTCGTAGTCGGCGACCTTGTCGAAGGGCCGCTGGCCCTCCTGGCCGCGCAGGAAGTCGTCGAAGGTCTCCTTCCAGGCCGCCGCGTGCACGACGGCCGTCTTGGTGACGACCCCGTCGAGGTCGAAGAGACAGGCCTGGATGGTGTCGGGCAGTCCGAGTGCTGTCATGTCCGGCATCTTCCCCACCGGACGGCTTCCAGGGGGTGGTACACACCACATCCCGGCCCGATGTCACACTTTTTGCGTGCCGCTGACTTTCGACGACCTCCTGGACCGGGCCCGTTCACTCACCGGACGCGGTCCGCGCGCGATCCTGGGCATCGCGGGCGGCCCCGGCGCCGGCAAGTCCACGCTCGCCGAACGGCTGGTGCGCGAACTCAACGGCGCCGGTGAGCCGTGGGCGGCGCAGGTGCCCATGGACGGCTTCCACCTGGCCGACGCCGAACTGGA
This sequence comes from Streptomyces sp. NPDC001068, assembly GCF_042897315.1. NCBI lineage: Bacteria > Bacillati > Actinomycetota > Actinomycetes > Kitasatosporales > Streptomycetaceae > Streptomyces > Streptomyces sp. NPDC001068. The sequence goes on from NZ_JBIAYD010000002.1 coordinate 731,856, forward strand.
CCGGCTGGGCCTGCGCGACCGCAAGGGCGCGCCCGCCACCTTCGACGCGGGCGGGTACGCGGCCCTGCTCCGGCGGCTGCGCGAGGACACCGGTGAGGTGGTGTACGCGCCCGGCTTCGAACGAGTCCTCGAACAGCCGTTGGCGGGCGCGGTCCCGGTGCAGCCGACGGCCCGCCTGGTGGTGACGGAGGGCAACTACCTGCTGCTGCCGGACGGACCCTGGGCGCGCGTGCGACCGGCCCTGGACGAGGTGTGGTTCTGCGAGATCGAGGAGACCGAGCGGATCCGGCGACTGGTCGCCCGGCACGAGGAGTTCGGCAAGGGACACGAGGAGGCGGTGGCCTGGGTGGCGGGCACCGACCAACGCAACGCCGACCTGGTCGCGGCGACCCGCGACCGAGCGGACCTGCTGGTCCCCCGGACCGTCCTGACCTGAACGTCACCGGCACCCAGAGAAGCGCCCTGAAGAGGCGCCCCCGAAGGGGCGCTGGGGGTACCCCCGGCCGAAGGCTGGGGGAGGAACTGGGCGACAAGCCACAACGGCGCGGCACCCGGACAACGGCCCATAGCGGGACGCACAGAACCGCACCGCACACGCAACGGTCCGCTCAGCGGCCGGTGAGCGCCAGACCAGGAACACCGTGCGCGTCCTGCGGCCCGACGACGGCCGTGAACGCCTCGGTCCGCACGGTCAGATCACCGTCGAACGACGGCGTGAACGCCCCGCCGGGCCCGTACCGTACGGCGAACACGTGCAGGTGCTCCGGCGCGCCCGGCGCCGGTTCCGCCTCGTAGGCCGTGGAGCTGACCAGGTGGCGCCAGCCCTCGTCCGGGTCGCCATAGCCGCGAGGGTCGGCGGCGAGCGCGAACGCCGCCTGCTCCTGGGTGAGTTCGTCGCGCGCGTCGAAGTGGTCGGGGCCCTGCCGTGCGGGGTGGGTGAGGCGCAGCGCGCCCGCCGCGGCGACCTGGCCCTCGGCGACCCGCCGCACCCGGTCGCCGTCGTCCGCCGCGTACGGCAGCCCGGCCAGCAGGTACGGCGTCCCGTCGAACCGCTCCACGGCCACCGTCACCCACAGCCGGGTGCCGTCCGTGACGTACAGGGAGCGCACGTGGCGCAGGACGTGGTCACGGCCCACCACCGGCTTGCCCACGAGCTTGGCGGTCAGGCCGTCCGCGTGCAGGTCCCGGACCCGGACCTCGCCCATCGGCCGGCAGTACAGGAACCCGTCCAGGACCGGGCCGAAGCCGTGCTGCCGGTCGACCGCGGCCGGCAGGTGGTAGGTGCCGCCCGCCTCGACGAGGGACGGGGTCATGCGGTGGTCGAAGGCCACCGACACGGATCCCGCGCGCAGTTGGTGGCGGGCCGGGGCGGTCGAGGGGGTGCGGTGCCAGGGGGTGGTGTCCTGGATCTGCCAGACCAGCATCCAGGCGAAGTGCCCGTCGACGCCGCCGTCCGCCCTGACCGCGTGCCGGCCCCAGTGGGTGTCGCCCCGGTAGCGGCCGAGGTCGGAGCCGATCCGGTCACCGAAGTAGCGCAGACCGAGGACGGCCTCGAAGCCGGAGTGCTGTTCGCTGTAGCGGGGGCCGCCGTTGTCGAAGCCGCCGTTCGGCAGGCGGGCGTCGAGGTAGCGGGCGAGCGCGTCGCCGTCCTCGGCGAACATCGCCTCGCCGCTGATCCGGTGCGCCTGGGCGAGGAAGGACAGGGAGATCGGGCCGTAGTTGTTGTCGTAGGCGCCGCCGTGCTCGGGGGGCAGCAGGGCGCCGCGGTCCAGGACGCGGTGGGCGCGGATCCGGTCCCGGTACAGGGCCAGTGCCCGCTCACGGACCGGCTCGTCCTCCCCGGGTGGCAGGTGCCGTGCCAGCATGAGGCCGCCGACCACGCACCCGATGGCCTGGTTGCCGGCCTCCTGCGGGTTGAAGAAGGTGGCCTCGGTGAGCCAGCGCCAGTAGCCGCGGCTCAACGCGAGGAGTTCCGCGCGCTGTTCGTCGGCGACGAGACCCTCGGCGAGGTCGAGGACGTCGACCGCCTGGAGCAGGGCCCACACCGTGCTGGGCCAGTCCCCGACGGGGTGCGCGCCCGGCGCCAGGACGTAACGGGCGTACGGGAGGCCGGAGTCGCGGACGGTGAGGTTCGGGTAGCCGGGGTTGTCCTCGGTGTACACCCGCTCGCGGAGGTGGAAGGCGAGGCTGCGGCGCACCGCCTCGGGCAGCCGGGCGTCCTTGCCGCGCTGCCAGGCCAGGGCCAGCAGGGACGTGACGCCGAGAGAGGTGTCGCCGATGTCGTCGTCGGCGTCGGGGTGTTCGAGACCGCCCTCGGGGGTGAGGCGGGCCAGGGCCTGTTCTACGACGCCGGCGAGGACGGCGTCGTACGCCTCGGGGGTGGCCGGCAGGTCGTGCAACGGGCCGAGCTGGCGCGGGAGATGCATCGGAGGAGGTCAGCCCTTCGTGCCGGAGGTGGTCATGGGTGGGTCGTCGGGGGCGGGGGGCGGGTGCGGGCCGCGACGGGCCCGGACGGAGAGGGTCAGTGTGTGCGGGCCGTGTCCGCCGAGGAGGACGCGGTTCCCGGTCGTCGCGTCGGTGCCGCCCGCCAGGGTGTGGTCCTGCCCGGGGTCGTACCGCAGTACGTCACCGCGGTCCGGCCCGGCGAGCGGCTCGCCGGCCTCGACGGCGGCCTCGACCCGGATCTCGTCGTCACCTGCCCGGTAGGTCATGGGTCCGGCCGTCAGACACCAGCGTCCGGCGCCGAGGGGGACGGCGCCCGTGAGCAGTCCTCCCGGCCGGAAGGCCAGTTCGAGGGCCCAGGGCACCCGTGGTCCGCCGATGTCGATCCGCAGGTCGACGCCGTCCTCCCGCAGGTCCGCTTCGACGCCGGTCGTGTGGGAGACCTCGTCGCGGGGCCGGTCCGGGAAGGCCATCGCGGCCGAGAAACGTCCCTCGTCCTCGATGCGGTAGGCGCCGTCGTCCCGGCGCCTGTCCGGAGGCAGCGGCTGGTAGTAGGCGGCCGTGACGGTCTCGGTGAGCCGGTAGCGGTTGCCGGACAGTCGTCGCATGTCGGCGGCGCGGAACGGGCCCAGGTCGAAGAAACCGCGGGAGAGCCGGACCGAGTCGAGGACGGCGTCGCCGGCGAACAGCCGCAGGAAGGTGGGGTTGCGGGCGAGCCCCGAGCGGATCCGCCGGTGCCCGGGCACGTCCGAGCCGCCGTACAGGACGCTGTGCGCGGTGGCTGAGGCGCGTGAGGCCAGGCGGGACGAGGTGAGGTACCGGTCGCGGGGCAGGGGTTCCGGCGCCGGTGCGGGCAGCGGACGGCGCAGGTCGGGGGTGAGGAGTGTCTCGGCGAGCAGGGTGGGGTCGTCGACGCCGCCGGCCGCCGCCCACCGGGCCGCCCGGCCGAAGTCGCCCCGTCCGGTGCGGATCGCGAACAGCCGGTAGTGCGGCAGGTAGGGCGCGAGCGGGAACGGGTGGTCCTGGTCCTGGCGGCGCGAGTGGACGGTCTCCACCGTGCCGTCCGGTCTGATGAGGTCGAGGGTGGCGGTGAGGTTGCGTTCGACGGCGTCCCGCAGGTCGGCGCGGTCGAGGACGTCGGCCAGCAGCAGCAGCGACGGGTTGGAGACGTGGGACGCGTAGACGGCGCTGCGCTCCGAGTACAGCCCGTCCGCGTCGATGTCGACGCCCTCGGCGAGCCACTGCCCGATGCGGTCGGCCAATCGGTCGTCCGGGAAAGACCGGTGCAGCCGGGCCAGCGCCGCACACAGCTCCCAGCGGTGGTTCGGTGTGTGCACCCCGCCGGTCCGCAGGCTCGCGGCGGCCGCGCCGGCGATCTCGGCGAGGGCGGCGGCGACCCCGCGCAGCTCCGGTCCGGCGGCCGCGGCCAGGACGTACGCGTCGCACACGTCGTTGACGGTGAACGCGGAGTCCGGCGGTGACTGGACGTTGTCGCCGCCGTCGAAGAGGCCGGTGGCGGTCTGCGCGGCCCACAGGGCGCCGACGTGGGCCGTCGCGGCCGCGACGGCCCGGCCGCTGCCGTGCAGGGCCGACTCGGGGGAACGGTACGCCGCGACCAGCGTCTTCACCCGGCGTGCCAGGGTGCGGTGGGGCACGCCGACGGGTCGCTCCTCGGGGTCGGCCGTCAGCGGGGCGGCGAGCCGGTCGGCGGCGGCCGCCACCGCGCCGACGAACTCGTGGTCCAGCGGGGTGGGCACGGTCAGTCCTTCAGTCCGGCGTTGATGTCGGCGTTCATGACGTACCGCTGGAACACCAGGAAGACGAGGATCAGCGGGATCATGGAGATCACCGATCCGCCGAGCAGCACCGACCAGTTGATGTTCTGCGCCCCGACGAGGCTCTGGATGCCGATCTGCACGGTGAACTTGTCGGGGTCGTTGAGCATCAGCAGCGGCCAGATGTAGTCGTTCCACCGCCACTGGAACGAGAGGATCGCGAGCGTCAGCATGATGGGCCGGGAGATCGGCACCATGATCCGCAGGAAGATCGACAGCTCCCGCGCGCCGTCGATGCGGGCGGCCTCGACGAGTTCGTCGGGGACGGTGAGGAAGAACTGGCGGAACATGAAGCATCCGGTCGCGGTGAGCACGGCCGGCAGGATGATGCCGCCGAAGGTGTTGTAGAGGCCGAGGTCGCGGACGACCAGGAACTCCGGGGCGAGCATGACCTCGGACGGCAGCATCGTGGTGGCCAGGATGCACAGGAAGAAGAACTTCAGCCACCTGTTGTCGTACTTGGCCAGCGCGTACCCGGTGCAGCAGCTGACGCCCACCGTGAGGATCGTCGTGATCACGCACACGAGGGCCGTGTTGACGAAGTACCGGGAGAAGTTGGCGCTGTCCCAGGCCGCCTGGTATCCCGACAGGGTGGGGTGGTGCGGAAGCACCGTGAGCGGAAGGGAGAACAGGTCTCCGGCCGGTTTGAAGGAGCTGAGGACGAACCACAGCACCGGCAGCCCGTAGAGGGCCGCCAGCACCCACAGCAGGGTCGTCGCGGACACCGCGCCCCGCAGCCCGGCGCGTCCCCCGCCGCGGGGCCGCTTCCCGGAGGGTGCGCGCACGGAACCGGCGTCGGCCGGACGCGGGGTGTCTGTGGTGGTCATCGGTTCTCCATCCGCCGGTTGGCGACCAGCTGGACGATCGCGACGGCCATCAGGATGAGCATGAGCACGAACGACGCGGCGCTCGCGTAGCCGATCTGGCCCCGGTTGAATCCGGTCTGGTAGATGTACTGGACGAGCAGGTTGTTCGAGGTGCCCGGTCCGCCGTTGTTGAGGGAGACGAACAGCGGGTATTCCTTCATCGCGTTGATGGTGTTGAGAAGGACGACGATGAACGAGGTCGGCGCGATGCTCGGCAGGGTGATGCTGACGAACTGCCGCCAGGGACCGGCGCCGTCGAGCGAGGCCGCCTCGTAGTACGAGGTGGGCACGTTCTTGATCGCCGCGATGAACAGCAGCATCGAGAAGGCGGTCCCCCACCAGGCGCCCGCCATCACCACCACGCCCAGCGACAGGTCCGCGTTCGACTGCCAGGCGATCGCGTGCCCGCCGAGCTTCTCGACGACGTAGTTGACCAGTCCGAAGTTCTCGCCGAACAGCCAGCGCCACAGGACGCCGACGACGATGGGCGAGATGAGCCACGGGACGAAGAAGACGACGCGGGCGATCGAGGCGCCCTTGGCCCGCCTGCTCACCACGAGGTTGGCGACGAGGAGCGAGAGCACGAAGTTCAGCGGGACGACGAGCACGGTGTACAGCAGCGTCCGCAACAGCGCGTCGTAGAAGGTGGAGTCCCCGAACAGGTTCGTGTAGTTGTCCAGTCCGACGAACCGGAACGCCCCCACACCCGTGTAGTCCGTGAAGGAGTAGACGAGCCCGATCACCGCCGGCCAGACGAAGAACAGCGCGAAGAGCACCACGTTGGCCGCGACGAGGACGAGGGGCGCGAGGGTGTGGGTGCCGCGTCGCCCGGGCGGGCTCCCGGACGCGTCCGAGGCGCTTTTTGTCATCTTCCTGACTCCGTGCTGTGGGAAGGGGTTGCTGTGGGCCGACGCCGTGAGCCGGGCGTCACGAGGGTGTCCGGGGGCCGGGCGGCGGCGGGTCGGGCCCGCCACCGCCGGGCACCGGGGCCTACGACGCGCCGCCGACCTGCTGGTTGTAGCCGGCCACGATGTTCTCCAGGGCCTTGTCGGCCGACTGCTGGCCGTTGATCGCCTTGCCGAGCTCCGTCTTGGTCGGGTCCTCGGTGAGGCTCTTGCCCTTCAGCACCCAGTTGGTCTGCGCGGTGTTGAAGTAGCCGGAGATCGGGGCGTAGAGCGGGATCTCCTCGTTGTACAGCTTGAACGCCGCCTGGGCCGCGTCGGAGGTGAAGGGGTACTTCGGGCTCAGACCGCTCTCGACGGGCAGGAACCCGGAGGTCTCGACCAGCTCGGTGTACTGCTTCGGGTCGTACACCCAGGACACGAACTTCTTCGCGGCGGTCGCCGCGGCGCCGTTGTTGTCGAAGCCCACCATCATGCCGCCGCTGTTGACGTCGCTGGCCTGCACCGGCTGGGCCGGGGTCGGCACGCTCGCCCACTCGAACTTCTTGATGCTGTCGGCGAAGGCGGCGACCTGCCACACGCCGGACCAGTAGGCGACCACGTCACCGCTCTGGAACATGGCCGACGGGTCGGCGCCGCTGGTCCACACCGACTTCGGCATGACCTTGTCGTCGTTGAGCCCGACGAAGTACTTCACGGCCTTCCTGGTCGCGTCGTCCACCGAGAAGGTGCCCGAGTCGTCGGCGTGGACGTACTGCCCGCCCATCTCGTACACCATGGCGCGCAGCCGGGACGGCGACTGGTCGAAGGTCAGGGAGTACTTGGCGCCGGTCTTCTCGCGGACCTTGTCCGCCGCGGCGACGAACTCGGTCCAGGTCCAGGTCCCGGAGGGCGAGGCGGGGAAGGAGACCCCGGCCTTCTCGAACAGGGACTTGTTGATGAACAGGCCGGACGCGGTGACGTCCGAGGGGATGGACAGCACCTTCCCGGACGAGTCCTTGGCGAGGAAGTTCGGGTTGATGCGGTAGCTCTTGTCGCCGGCGACGGAGCTGAGGTCGATCAGCTTGTTCGACCAGATCGGGTCGAGGGCGGGCACGTCGGCGACGTCCGGCAGGGAGTTGGCCTGCGCGGCGTTGTGCAGCTTCGTGGGGTAGCCGTCGTAGGGGATGTTGACGAGCTTGACGTCGACGCCAGTCTCCTTCTTGTACTGCGCCACCAGCTTCTTCCAGCCCGCGTCCTGGCCCGGCACGGTGGAGATCCAGAACGTCAGCGACTTGGCGTTCCCGCCCGAGCCGGAGCCCGAGCCGCAGGCGGAGAGCAGCAGGGCGCCCGCCGTGGCGGCGGCAGCGAGGGGAACCAGGCGGCGCATACCGCCGCGGCCGAGTCGGCGAGAGCGCCGCACACCCACAGTGGTCATCTTCGATCCCATTTCGTCGAGGGACGGGGCACGGCGCCGACCGAGGCGGCACGGGTGCTCTTTGCAGGGGAAGTCGCTTTCCGGGGGGCGCGGCCTCGCCCGGCCGCACAGTCCGCGCGGGGCGAGATCCCCGGCCGTCCTGGCCGTCACCGCACGGGCACGCCCTCGTGCGGTCGCCGTACGTCGCGTACGGGCTGGGAGGCTCGCCCCAAGCCGGCGTCCCGGCCGGCTTAGAAAGCGCTTGTCCGGACATTGGCAGACCGACTCGGAAGCCGTCAATCCTTCGTCTGCGCGCCTTCGGTCACGTTTTGGACTCCCTTGGCCACCGCGAGCCGGGCCGCGCCCGCCACGGTGCCGAGATCCCCGATCTGGCTGCTGACCACCTCGGTGGGCCAGCTCAGGCGGCCCAGCTCGGCCCGCACCCCGGGCAGGAGCTGCGGGTCCGCGCCCGTGCTGCCGCCCAGGACGAGGAGCCCCGGATCCAGTACGGCGGTCACCGCGGCGGCCAGCCGGCCCACGTCGGCGGCGTGCCGGGCGACCAGCCCGCGGGCGGGTTCCCGGCCCTCGGCGGCCAGGGCGAAGAGCCCTTCGACGGTACGCGGGCGCGGTCCGTCTCCGGCCTGCCAGGCCCCGGCGGCGCGGCGCATCAGGGCCTGCGACCCGACGTAGGCCTCCAGGGCCTCCTGGCGGGGCGCCCGGTCGTCGTCCCAGGGGTACGGCAGCCGGGCCAGCTCGCCGGCCGCCCCGTTCGCCCCGCGCACCACCCGGCCGCCGATGACGATGCCGAGACCGATGCCCACTCCGATCCGCAGGTAGCCGAAGGTGTGGCGTCCCCGGGCCGCGCCCTCGTGGAGTTCGGCGAGGGCGGCGCAGTTGACGTTGTTCTCCAGGTGCACGGGGACGCCCGGCGGCAGCGCGACGGACACCGCGTCGAAGACCGGGCCGGCCTTGGCGGTGGCCGGGCGCATCCCGGTGCCCGCCAGGTCCGGCGCGGTGACGTCGCCGACGGCGACCACGATCGCCCGCAGCGGGGCGCCGGCCGGCAGTGCGGCCAGCGCCTCGCGGACCGCGTCGGCGGCCCGCTCCCGCGGGGTGGCCGCCTCGGCGAGCAGGGTGCCGTCCAGGGCACAGCCCCGCACCCGGGTGCGGGCCGGGCCGAGGTCGACGGCGAGGACGGTTCCGGAGGCGGGTCCGAGCCCGTAGACGGCGGCGGAGCGGCCGGTGCCGCTGGACGCGGTGCCGGAGCAGGCCGCCAGCCGCGCGCCCTCCAGTTCCGCTACGGCGGCGGACACCGTCGGTTTGGACAGGCCCGCGAGGCTCGCGAGCTGTGGCCGGGTGGCGCTGCCGGCCTGGGCCAGCACGGCGAACACCGCGGCGGCGCTCTCGGTGAGGCGGGGGGTTTCAGTCACGGCGTGTTCCACGGTTCCCCCGGGGGTCGGGGCCGCGCTCCCCGGGTGGCGGGACGCGGCGATGCGATGCCCTCGCGTCACACGGTCCCGCTCTGCGGCGGTGCTCCGTCGATCGACCGCGTGACGACTCTTGACGCACTGTACTTCGTTAGTTAACTTCCTAACGAAGTACACGGTACTCGCCTGCCGTGCTCCGCAAGAAGCCCGTCCCGGGGCTTCCCGAATCTCCCGACTCCCGTTCGGCCAGGCACGGTTCGCCCGCCGTCGCGGCACAGTGCCGGGCTCTGCGGCGCTCTTCGCCCGGACGACGAAAGAGGATCCGTGCAGGACGCCCCTCCTTCCCCCCTCGTGATCGGCATCGACGTGGGAGGCACCAAGACCCGTCTGCGCGCGCTCATTGGCGCGAGCACGGTCGCCGATCACGTCCGTTCGAGCAGCGGCTGGCGGCCGCACGATCCGGAAGCCGCCGCCCGCTGGCTGACCGCGCTGGTCCACGAGACCCTGCCGGCCGGCGCCCGGCCCGCCGCGCTCGCCGTCGGCGGGCACGCCTGCGAGACCCCCCGCCAGTGCGCCGGGATCGCCGCCGCGCTGCACGCCCGACTCCGCGCGCCCGTGCGGGTCGTGGGCGACGCCGAACTCCTCGTCCCGGCCGCCGGCCTCACCGAGGGCGTCGGCCTGGTCGCCGGCACCGGCTCGGTGGCGGTCGGACGGCTCGCCGACGGCCGTCCCGTCCAGGTCGGCGGCTGGGGCGCGGTCCTCGGCGACGAGGGCGGGGCCGCCGGCCTCGTCCGCGAGGCCGCCCGCGCCCTGTGGGCCGCACACGACCGCGGCGAGCCACCCGACGCGCTGGCGACCGCGCTGACCGCCGCCTTCGAGGTGGCCGAGGTACCCGCGCTCGGCGCCGCGCTGGAGGGAGTCTCCGACGTCTCGGCCGACTGGGGCCGGCACGCGCCGGTGGTCTTCGCCGCGGCCGACGCGGGCTCCGTCCTGGCCGCGGAGGTGGTGGCCGACGGCGGCCGCGCGCTGGCCGGTCTCGTGGCCCGGCTCGCCGCCCGTGGTCTCGCCGTGGACGACGTGGTGGTGGCGGGCGGCACGATCCTCTCCCAGCCGCGCCTGTACGACGCCTTCGCCACCGCCCTCGCGGCGGCCCTGCCGGATGCCCGGCCACGCCCGTTGCGCGACCCACCGGTCGACGGGGCGGTGGCGCTGGCGCGTTCGCTCCTGTGAGCGACCCGGCCGTGACCCGTGCGCTCACCCGCCCCGGGCCGCCGGCCACCCCGCACAAGACCCCGCGGACGGTTCGACCGCGTCGGGCTGAACTCCGGCAGGCCGCGGGCCGTACCCGTGTACACGGCAGACGGTCTGCCGGTACGACTCGTGCAGCGGTGACGCACCCGGCGGCGGGAGCGATACGACAGTGGGGCCCATGATCCTGCTCCCGATCGTTCCCGACACCGCGGGCCCGGTGTCCCCGCGGGGCGGATGATGGCAAGCGAACAGCACGTGCTCGATCCCGGCGACCTGGCCGATCCCGCGCCCGCCCCGCGCCCGGCCCCCGCGGTCCGGCTCACCGCCGCCCTACGCGCCCGGCGCCGATGGCTGGTGCCGGTCCTGGTGGTGCTGCTGCTCGCCCAGATGGCGGCCGCCATGGTCACCGCCGCCGTCCAGCAGACGCCCACCATCGACGAGCCGGTGTACGTGGCCGCGGCCACCGACTACCTGCACGAGCACCGGCTGCGGTACAACCCCGAGCACCCGCCGCTCGGCAAGCTGATCGTCATGGGCGGGATCGCGGCCGCCGACCCGCACTACGACCCGTCGTACCCGGGCGATCAGGGCCAGGTGGGCCGGCATCTGCTGTACGCGTCGGGCAACGACCCCTGGCGGCTGATGCTCTGGGCCCGGCTGCCGGTGATCGTGCTGACGCTGCTGTTCGCCCTGGTCGCCTTCGCCTTCGCCCGCGAGGTGCTCGGTATAGCCGCCGGGCTGCTCGCACTGGCCCTGTACTGCTTCTCCCCCGATCTGATCGCGCACGGCTCGCTGGCCACCCTGGACGTGCCGTCGGCCGGGTTCGTGCTGACCTCCGTGTGGCTGCTGTGGCGGGCCCGGCACCGCCCCCGGCTGTATCTGCCCCTCGCCGGGGCCGCGTTGGGCGCGGCGGTGGCGACCAAGATGAGCGTGCTGCCGGCCCTGGCGCTGCTGCCCGCGCTGGCGGTGCTCTCGGTGTGGGGCCGGCGCCGGGTGCGGCGCGCGCTGACGGCCGCCGCGGTGGTCACGGTGACCGCGGTCGCCGTGGTGTGGCTGTCGTATCTGGCCGTCGACCCCCGGTTGCGCCAGGCGTCCGCGGTGCCGGTCCCGGCGATCCACGGTCCGCGGGGCCTGCTGGTGGATCTGATGCCGTTCCCGCACGCCTACCGGGACGGCATGCGGCTGCAGTTCGGCCTGGAGGACTATCCCTGGCAGGGCTATCTGTTCGGGCACCTCTACAGCGGTTCCCGCTGGTACTACCTGCCCGCCGCGCTGCTGGTGAAGACCCCGCTGGGCATGCTGGTGCTGTGGGCGGCCGGCGCGGTCGCGGTGGTGGCCGTACGGCGGCTGCGGCCGGCCGCGCCGTTCGTGCTGGTGCCGCCCGCCGTGCTGCTGGCCTCGGCGATGACCGGGTCACGGGACTTCGGGACGCGGTACGCGCTGTTCATGCCGATGTTCCTGGCGGTGGGCGGGGCCGCGGTACTGGCGGTGCGGTGGCGGTGGTCGCGGCCGGTGGGCGGGGCGCTGCTGCTGTTCGTCGCGGTCAGTTCGCTGCGCACCTTCCCCTTCTATCTGCCGTACTCCAACGAGGCGTTCGGCGGTCCCGCGGAGACGCGTCTGCGGCTGCACGACTCCAACGTGGACTGGGGCCAGGACCTCGGCCGGCTCGCCGACCGGCTGCGCGAGCGCTACCCGGGCGAGCGGGTCTGGCTGGTCTACAAGGGCAGTGGCATCCCCGCGTACTACGGCATCCACGCCACCGATCCCCGTACGGTCCCGCCCGGTGAGGTGCACGGGCTGCTGGTCGTCTCGGACTCGTCGGTGGCCAAGGCAAGGGGCCCGCTGGCCGCGCTGATCGACAGCAGCCGGGCCGTGGACGACGTCGGGCATTCCATCACCGTCTACCGGCGCTGACCGCCGGAACCCGGGCGTCCGCCCGCCCCGTTGTGGCCTTCCGGCCGCCGACGCCGGCGGGCGGCCGGGAGGTCGCGGGGCCGGTCGGGCGGGCTGCCGGGCGGCCGTCGCGGCGGGCGGTCGGCACAATCCCTGGTCACCACGGTCCGTGAGCTATGTTGAGTTCTCGTGGGAGACAAAGGAGGCGCTTCGGTGCCATCGCCGCAGCAGGCTCGCGCCCAGGCGTCCGCGATCACCTCGGGCAAGACGGTGCCGGAGGCGGAGGCCGCACCCACCTCCCAGCTCCGCGAACTCTTCGACGGCCCCCGGCTCTCCCCCGGGCAGCGGCGCATCGCGCAGTACCTGATCGACCACATCACGGAGGCCGCCTTCCTGTCGATCACCGACCTCGCCGAGCGGGTCGGGGTGAGTCAGCCCTCGGTGACCCGGTTCGCGGGCGCGGTCGGCTTCAGCGGCTACCCCGCGCTGCGCGAGCGGCTCCAGTCGATCGCGCTGCGCACCCTGGCGGGCGGCACCGGCGCCGCCACCGAGCACCGCAGCAACGAACTCCAGGCGGCCGTGGACGCCGAGATCGAGAACCTGGAGAACCTCCGCCGGGACTTCGCCGACCCGGACCGGGTGATCTGGATCGGCCGCGAGCTCTCCCGGTCCTCCCCGCTGACCGTGCTCGGTCTGCGCATCTCCGTCTCGCTGGCGGAGTACTTCGCCTACGCCGCCCGGCGTATCCACCCCGACGTACGGCTGGTGACCCGGGGCGGCAGCGTGGCCTACGACGCGCTCTTGCAGTCGCGGGAGGCGGGCGGCACCTGGGTGCTGGCCTTCGGGATGCCCCGGCACGCGCAGGAGACGCTGACCGCGATCCAGGTGGCCCGCACCGCGGGTCTGCGGGTCGCCCTGGTGACCGACCTGGCGCTCGGCGCGCTGGCCGACGAGGCCGACGTCACCTTCAGCACCGGCATCGGCTCCCGCCTGGTCTTCGACACCTACGCGGCGCCCGGTCTGATGGCGGCCGCCCTGCTCCAGGCGATGACCGACGCCGACCCCGAGCGCACCCAGGCGCGCCTGGAGGAGTACGAACACGTCGCCGAGCAGCACCAGTTCTTCCTGAGGGACTGACCCCGGCGCGCTCGCCGCCCCGTTCCCCGCCTCCGTCCTTCCCTTCGCTCCCCTCCGCTCCCCCAGGTGCCGCGGAAATCCGTAGGGGATCATTCACCGCAATTCGCGCATGAATGTTTTCATACGTCTTGCAAACCACTCGGCATATATAAATACTGCTCACGGACCGCCCCGGCACCCTCCGGGACATGTTCCGCAACCGAGGACGCACCGCTCGCACCCGCCCCGAGAAAGCCGACGGACCGCCCATGCGCACGCAGCTCCCACCGCAGTGCCGGCGGCCCGCGGCCGGGGTCCCTGCACGGACAGCCCCTGCCGCCGTCTCCTACCCGCGTCGGCGCCGGGAAAGTCCGAACGGGCATCGCCTGCGCGATTCGCCCGCGGCGGCTCCGGCCATCCCCTAGGCCGGAGCCGCCCAGACACCCGTCGACCACCCTTCCCGACGCCGCACCACGGAAGAGCGATGACCATGACCCTGACGACGACCACCCGCATCACCTCCGACTGGCCCTGCCAGGTCAAGACGCCGGGCAGTTACGACTGGGAGCGCTCCGCCACCAAATGGCTGCGTGAGCTGGTGCCGGCCCGCTACGGCAGCTACCCGGCCCTGATCCGGCACCCCGTGCTGCTCGCGCGCCACGCGCAGATCCAGGTCCAGCACGAGATCCGGGTGGCCCGCACCGCACTGCAGACCGCACGGACCGAACTGCCCCTGCTGGGGCTGCCGGAGTCGGTCATCGAGCACACCATCAAGCTGTACGCGGCTGAGGTGCTGCAGCTCCAGCACATCGCACGCAGCGTCCGCGTGGTCACCGAGGCGCTCGTCGGCCACAGCACCGGCCGCTGACCGACGGACTCCGGCGTCGTTCCCGGGTGCGCGCGGGGTACCCGCTCCCGAACGGATCCGGCACGGGAGTGATCGGGCACCCCGTCCTGTGCCATGCTCGATCCGTGACGAGCGAGCACGCCCCGCCTGTCGGAGCCGGCGAGCCTGTGGCCCTGGCCATGGTCGTGGCCCGGCAGCGCGCCGAGCTGGACCGGCTGCGGGAGCAGACGGCCACCGCCGCCGTGGTGGAGCGGGCCACGGGCGCGCTGATGGCCACCTCGGGCTGCTCCCCCGACGCCGCGCGCGAGGCGCTGGTCCAGCGGGCCCGGGCCGGACGGCGCACCCTGATCGAGGAGTGCTGGCTCACCCTCGGCGCCCTGATGCCCGCCGTATCCCAGGCCGCCGGTCCCGTCCCCGAACCTCTCGAACCCCCCGCCCCGGCGGCCCCGCGCACGCCACCCGCCCCGTCCGGTGGCCCCGGGACGCTCGGCCGTCTCGGCGCCTCCCTCGTGCACGTGCGTTCCCCTCGGGAGCTGGCCGCCGCGCTGCTGGAGCACCTGGCGGACGCGGTCGGGGCCGACGCGGTGCTGCTGTACCGGCGGCCGCCCGGCCAGGGACTCGAACTCATCGGCCACGCGGGGGTCGATGACGGGCTCGCCGCCCAGTGGCACCATGTCCCGCCGCTGAGCGGGTTCGCCCCGCTGGAGAGTCTCAGGTCCGGTGAGCCGCTCTGGCTGGAGCACTTCGCCCGGGACCTGCGGAAGTACCAGCTGATCGACGAGCCGCCCGGGCGCTGGAGGTCTCGGGCCTGGCTGCCGGTCACCACCGGGGACGCCTCGGGTGTCAGCCTCGGCGTGCTGCGCCGGCACGGCGCGCCCTTCGACCCCGGGGACCGCGAGCTGCTGCGGGCCGTCGCCCGGCTGTGCGCGGGCCGGCTCACCACCCTCGGCGCCCCGGCGGAGCCACCCGCGGCGCGGTTCTCCCAGGAGGTGCAGACGGTGCTGGACGCGCTGGCCGGGGCCACCGTCCTGCTCACCCCGCTGCGCACCGCCACCGGGGAGGTCGAGGACTACCGCATCGAGGCGGCCACCCCGGACGCCGTCGACATACTCGGCCGCACCGGCCGCGAACTGGTCGGCGCGCACATCCTGGAGAGCTATCCCTCAGTCGCCGGGGAGGCGCTGTGGCAGGGGTACCTCAAAGCGCTCGACGGGGAACCGTACGAGGGTGAACCCTACGTCCACGAGGAGACCCTCGCGGGGACGACGGTACGGGCCGCCTACTCGGTGCGGGCCGCGCGGCTCGGCGACGGGCTGCTGGTGACCTGGCTCCGGCACGACCTGGAGGGGCGCGAGGAACAGCGCCTGGCGGACATGCAGCGGCTGGGCAACCTCGGCTGGGCGAACTGGAACCTGCTCACCCGTCAGGTCACCTGGTCGTCCCAGGTGTACACGATCCTGGGCCGCGACCCGGGACGCGGCGCCGTCGCACTCGATCTGCTGCCGAACCTCGTACTGCCCGAGGACGCCCACGCGTTGGCCCGCGCGGTGGCCGAACTGGCCAGGCACGGAGGATCGTTCGACGTCCCGTTCCGGATCAGGACCGGTGACACGGTCCGGCATCTGCGGGCAGTCGCGGAGGGCGTGACCGCCCCGGACGGCATGGTCGTCGAGGTGCACGGCTTCGTCCAGGACCTGACCGCGCAGCGCAGCGCCGAACTCGCCCTGGTGGACAGCGAGCGGGCGATCCTGGTGCAGCGCGGGGTCCTGGAGGCCGAGCGCGCGCTGGGCATCCGGCTCCAGCACGCGCTGCTCCCACTGCCCAGCGGGCCGGTACGGCTGTGCGGGCTGCGCGTCGAGGTGGCCTACCTGCCCGCGCAGGCGGGGGTGCACGTCGGCGGCGACTGGTTCAGCGCCATCGAACTTCCCGACGACTCGGCCCTGTTCGTCATCGGTGACGTGGCGGGCCACGGCGTGGACGCGGTCGCGACGATGGCCCAGCTCCGGTTCACCGCCAAGGGCATGGTGACCACCGGCTCCTCGCTGACCGGTGCGCTCGCCCGGCTGAACTCCCTCCTCCTGCACACGCGTGACAGCCAGTCCACCGCGACCCTGATCCTCGCCCGGTACCAGCCCGCCGAGCGCCGACTCACCTGGGCCCAGGCGGGTCACCTGCCGCCGCTGCTGGTGCGCGGGGGCGAGGTCCGGCGGCTGGACCGTCCCGAGGGCATTCTGCTCGGGGCCACGGCCGACCCGGTGTACGAGTCGGCCGAGTTCCGCCTGGAGCCCGGCGACCGGCTGCTGCTGTTCACCGACGGCCTGGTGGAGCGGCTCGGCGAGGACGTCGACCTGGGCCTCACCCGGCTGGCCGACGCCGTCCGCACCCCCGAGCCCGGATCCCTGGACGAACTGCTCGACGCGATGCTGGAGGGCGAACTGCGCGACGACGTCTGCGTGCTGGACATCCGGGTGCCGGCCGCGGACGACGCGCGGCGGGACGGTCAGCCGTCCGCCTGACCGGTGCGCGACTCCAGTGCGCGGCGGGTGTCGTCGCCGTAGACGCCGCGTTCGTCGCCGCTGATGCCGTACCAGATCTGGAAGCGTTCCACGGCCGCGGTGAGGGCGGTGTCGTACGTGCCGGCGGTGGAGCCGTCACGGTAGACGTCGGGGACGCGCAGCAGACGCCGTTCCAGGTCGACGACCTCGGGACCGGTGTCGCCCTCGCGGAGGGTGCCCGCGCCGTCGGGGTCGGTGGCGGTGTCCGTGGCGGGCGCGGTGCCCGGCGGCGCCTCGGTGGCGGACGGCGCGGGCTGAGCGGCCGCGGCGGAGTCCCCGCGGCCGGGCAGCAGGAGTGCGCAGCCGAAACCGACCAGGGCGGCCGCGCCGACGGCCACCACGGTGGCGGCCCTGCGCAGTCCTGGGCCGAAGCCGAAGGAGCGTGCGGAGCGGGGGCCGTGGGCGGTACGCGGGCCGCCCGGGACCGGTGGCAGCTCCTGGGTGTCGTCCTCGGTGCCGGCGTCGGGCCACCGCTCACCGCCGACGGCCTCGAAGCCGGCCGGAGCCGACGGTCCGCCCGCCAGCCCGCCGGTCCGGTTCCCGGCCTGTCCGCCGGCCTGCTCCCCGGGCCGTGCGGCGGTCCGTCCGCCACCCTGTCCGCCGGTCCCGTGCCCGGGCCGTCCGGCGGTCTGTCCGCCGGTCTGTCCACCGGTCCTTCCACCGGTCTGTCCACCGGTCTGTCCGGTCTGTCCGCCGGTCCGGGAACCGGCCTCTCTCGCCTTCTCGTCGGCCTCCGCCTCCTCCCGGATCTCGCGCATCAGCTCCGCGAGAGCGTCGAGTCGGCGGGGGCGCAGGACCCGGACCGGTTCCAGGATCGGCCCGCGGTGCGGTCGTTCGGGGTCGGGCGGTGTCGACACACTGCTCTCCTTCCACGTCCCGTACGCGCGGGACGTCCGCGATCCCCGGGAACACATACGGCGGGACCGGTCCGCCGGTTCAGCCGGAGCCGGACGAGAGGCTGGAGTGCACTCAGTTCCCGATGATCGTGCACTCAGTGCCATCGAGCTGGCCGAGGTGCTACGTTCGCGTCCATGAGCTCCAGCAGCGTGCCACCGCCCGCGCGGCCGACCATGCGGGACGCCCTGGTGGCGGCGGCCTTCCGGCTCTTCCTGGAGCGCGGTTACGAGCAGACGACCGTCGACGACATCGTTGCCCTGGCCGGGGTCGGACGGCGCTCGTTCTTCCGCTACTTCCCCTCCAAGGAGGACGTGGTCTTCCCCGACCACGAGGGCTGCCTGGCAGACATGACCGGCTTCCTCGCGGCGAGTCCCCCGGAGTGCGAACCGGTGCGGCGGGTGTGCGACGCGGCGCGGCTGGTGCTGCGGATGTACGCGGAGAACCCCACGTTCTCGGTGCAGCGCTACCGGCTGACCAAGCAGGTCCCCGGGCTGCGCGCGTACGAACTGTCGGTGGTGTGGCGCTACGAGCGCGCACTGGCCGAGTACCTGAGGGGCAGGTACGGCGGCCGCCCGGACGGCACCCTGCGGGCGGACGTGATCGCGGCGGCGGTGGTGGCGGCACACAACAACGCGCTGCGGTCCTGGCTGCGTTCGGACGGTGCCGACGACGCGGCGGCGACCGTCGACCACGCGCTCGGGTACGTGCAGTCCACGTTCGGCACCACGGCCGCCGGACCCGCCCCGGACGGATCGCCGGACCCGGCGGCCACGCTCTTCGGCCTGCCCGTGGAACACCCCGACGACGTGGTCGTCCTGGTCTCCCGGCGGGACGCCCCGCTGTGGCGGGTGGTCCAGGAGATCGAGACCGCGTTCGGCCGCGCCTGACACGTCCGCCCCGGCGGCCGGCGCCTTCTTCGCGGAATCCCCGCACTTTTTGGGGTACGCAGTGCCTTTACGGCTGACACTGAGTGCCATACGCTGACGGCGTGCACGGTGGCACGGCGAGCCGGGCGCATGCGTGCCCCGGCCGGTTCCGGGCACGCGGGATTCGGGTTTCCGGGCGAACGCAGGGAGTTGACCAGCGTGTACCACCACTCAGCGAGCGCCGCGCAGTCGGCGGTCGGATTCGCGACGAGCGTCCTCGACCCCGCGCCCGCGGACCTCCGGCCCGCGGAGCACCACAAGGACGCCATCGTCTTCCAGCGCTGCACCTGGTGCGGTACGGCCATGTTCCACCGGCTGCTGTGTCCGGTCTGCCAGGGCAGCGAGCTGCGCACGGAGCGCAGCGAGGGCACCGGCACGGTCCGCCACTCCACCGTGGTGCACCGCAACACGCCCGCCGCGCGCAATGTCTCCCTGATCGAGATGGCCGAGGGGTTCGTCGTACGGGGCCGGGTGATGGGTCCGCCGATCGGCATCCACAGCGGTGACCGGGTCAAGCTCTCCACCGCCAAGGACCCGGTGCGGGGCGAGCCGGTCTTCCAACTGCTCGACGAGCCCTACCGCGCCTGGAGCTGACGGCCGTAAACGTGTTGCGCGGTGCCCCGCCGACCGCGCGAGGATACGGCCATGAACGATGAACCGGCCCAGGTGGCAGCCGCGATCGCGGGCGAACTGCGGCTCATGGACCCCGCGGTGCGCGCTTCCCGGGAACTCGCCGCCGAACTGCTCGACCCGGAGTTCGTGGAGGTCGGCGCGTCCGGCCGCCGGTACTCGTACCAGCAGGCCCTCGGCGGGCTCCCGGACCGGAGCGGCGCGGCGCAGGACGGCCCGCGCTACGAACCCTCGGAACCGACCGGGGTCGTGCTCGCTCCCGGGCTCGTGCACGTGACCTTCGAGGCCCGCCTCGGCGACCGCCGGTCGCGGCACAGCTCCCTGTGGCGCAGGCGGGACGGGGAGGACACCTGGCGGATGTACTACCACCAGGCCACGGTCGTGCCTCCCGGGGTCGAGTAGCGGGCCGCGCCTCCGGGATCCGCCGAGCCGTCCGGGTGCGGCGGATCCCTCCCGTCGCACAGGCAACCCACAGACTCCACTCTCCGTCCTCCGGGGCGCGAGGGGCTCCCCGGGACCGCCGGAGAGCCCGTCCTCGCCGTCCGAGGAGGGAAATTGGTCCGAACCCGACGCATATGGGTCACCGCGGCCGCGGTGCTCGCGCTCGTGGGCGGAGTGTCCGGCACAACCGCGCACGCCGGACAGGCCCCGGCGGCCGCCGAGTCCGGCGGGAAACTGCCACCGGGCTGGCGCATCGACGGGGAGCGCTCGGCGCCGGACCTCGTGTGGCGGTCCGGCAGACAGGTGCCGATGGGTGACGCGCGGGTGGAATTCCGCTCGGGCGAGAGGCTGTTGGGGGTGCCGAAGCCGGAACGGGACGGGCACACCTTCCGGCTCGGCCTCGAACGGACCCGCACCGGCGAACTGACGGATCTTCAGGTCTGGTCGGGCGGAAGGCGGTTGGACGTCCGATCCCCGGCCACCGAGGCGCCCGCTGCCGCCGTCCGGCCGCCGGCCCCACTGCCCGCCGGTCCGGTGGACCCGGGCCGGCCCGGCCGCTATCGCACGGCCACCGGCGAGTACCGGCTCGAGCCGGTGCGTCTGCCCGGGTTCTCCGTCCCGGTCGAGATGAGCGCCGTGGTGGTCGCACCCACCGGGATCGCGGGCCCGCGCCCGCTCGCACTGTTCCTGCACGGCCGCCACGCCACCTGCTACGACCCGCACGGCGACGACGGGGAGGCCTCCGGCGCCTGGCCCTGCCCGGCCGGCACCCTCCCGATACCCAGCCACCGGGGATATCTCCGCGACCAGCGACTGCTGGCGTCCCAGGGCTATGTGACCGTGTCGATCTCGGCGAACGGGATCAACGGCCAGGACTGGCGCGCCGAGGACGGCGGCGCCCAGGCCCGTTCGTCGCTGGTCCGGCTGCACCTGGCCCACTGGGCCGACTGGGCCCGCGACCCCCGGCAGGCGCCTCCGGTCGTCCGCGAGGCGCCTCGCGCCGACCTGTCCCGGGTGCTGCTGATCGGCCACTCGCGGGGCGGCGAGGGCGTCGACCGGGCCGCGCTGGACAGCCTCTACCCCCCGCCGGCCGACCAGGACGCCTACCACGGCAAGGTGCGCTGGCACATCAGGGGCACCGTGCTGATCGGCCCGACCGTCTTCGGTCAGAACCCGGTGCCGGACGTGCCCTCGCTCACCGTCCTGCCGGGCTGCGACGGCGACGTCTCCGATCTCCAGGGCGAGATGTACGTCGACGGAACCCGTGCGGTCAGCACCGGCAGGGCCCTGCACAGCGCGGTCTACGTGATCGGCGCCAACCACAACTTCTTCAACACCGAATGGACTCCGGGTCAGTCGCAGGCTCCCGCGGAGGACGACTTCTACGACGACCCCGACCGGCGGGATCCCGTCTGCTCCAAGGGGACCGCGACCCGGCTGACCGCCGACCGGCAGCACCGGGCGGGCTCGACGTACATCGCGGCGGCGGCGCGGCTGTTCGTCGCGGGTGACGACAAGGTGCGCCCGCTGCTGGACGGTTCGGGACGGCGGGCGCCGTCGGCGGATCCGGCGCGCGTGCTGAGCCACGCGGTCGGCGCCAACCGCGGCGCCGGGTTCCTGCCGGACGGCCGGGTGACCGTGTCCGGCGGCCGGCTGTGCGCGGTGGCCGATCCGGACCCGGCGGCGGTCTGCCTGGGCGAGGGTGCCATGGGCGGCTCGCCGCACTTCGCGCGCTGGGAGACGGAACGGGAGACCGGGCGGAACGCGATCGCGCTGCGCTGGACGTCCGCGGCCGCCACGACCCGGGTCACGGCCGCGCGGCCGGTCTCCCTGCGGGGCGCCGACGCGCTCGCGCTCCGGGTCCTCGTGCCCCCGAACACCCGGGGCACCCGCTTCGACGTGGCCGTCACCGACACGCACGGCCGTCGGGCGGTGCTGGGCCGGATCCGGGTCGACGGACTGCCCGGCAGTGAACGCACCGCCTCCTACTGGGCCCGTGAGCTGCGCGTCCCGCTGGCTCCCGCCCGGCGGGCCGGGGTCGAGCTGCGCTCCGTCAAGTCCCTTGAACTGACCGCGCGTTCGGCCTCGGGGCGGGCCTGGCTGATGGACGCCTGGGGCTGGCGGCCGGGCACCCCGGCGGTACGGGCGGCGGCGCTGCCGCGCATCGACATCGGCCGTCTCACGGTCGACGAGGGCGACTCGGGGGTACGGACCTACCACGTGCCGGTGCGGGTGTCCGGGCGGGGCAGCGGGCAGGTCCGGATGTACGTCGTGGACCCGGCGACCGGTACCGCGAAGGACCGGCTGGTCACCGTGCGGCCCGGCGGCCACGCCGTCGACGTACCGGTCAAGGTGCGCGGCAACACCCGCTACGGCACGGATGTCTCGTACGTCGTGCTGGTCAAGGCCGTGCGCGGCGCGGTCGTCGGCTCCTACCGGGGCGGGGTGACCGCGCACGACGACGATCCGGCGCCGGAGGTCACCGTGACCCCGCTCGCGGACCGGGTGGCGGAGGGCGCGGCGCTCAGGTGGCGGATCTCGTTGTCCGAGGCGGCGGACACGGACATCGGTTCGCTGTTCGTCCCGGTGCCGCCCGGTGACGGTGGTCCCGAACTGTCCACCAGGGACGTCGACCCGCGGTGGCTGGCCGACAACTCAGGTGCCGCGCCCGACCCGGAACGGCCGCTGTCGAAGGTGGACGGCCTCTATCTGTGGCTGGACGTCCCGGCCGGCCGGACCGGCGTCGAGGTGACCGTGCCCACCGTCGCGGACCGGGTCGCCGAGCCCGCCGAGTCGGTCGCCTTCCGGCAGACCGGGGACGACGGCGCACCGCTGCCGGACGGCCTGGTGCTGAACGGGACGGTGCTGGACGCCCCGTAGCACCGCGCCGCTCGACCGGCCGGACGCGTCCGCACTCAGGGCGCGAGGGTCACCCGGATGCCCACCGTGCCCTCGCGGCCGCGCCGCAGCCTGCTGCCGAGCAGGGTGAGGCGGCCGGTGATCCCGTACTTGCGGGCGACGAGGTCGCGGTAGCGGGCGGTGGTGGCCTCGTCGGCGATCTCGGCGGTGGCCGCCACCGGGTCGCCGGTCGGGCGGCCCCGCAGGTCGCAGGGGCCGACCCGGACGTCGGCGCGGCGGCGGATCCGCTTGACCTTCCAGGAGTCGGCGGACGTCCACACGCCGAGCGTCTCCCCGTCACGCACCACCCAGACCGGTGTGGGGACGGGCGTGCCGTCCTTGCGGAAGCTCGTGACGAGCAGGTACTTGCCGGCGCCGAGCCGGTCGATGTCGGTCCCGGAGGTGTCCATGCCGGAAGTGTAGGGCGCCGGTGCCCTGCCACGTCTCAGACCAGGGCCGTCGCCATCCGTCGTACCGCTTCCGTGATCACCTCGGGTGAGGCGGCCAGGTTGAGCCGCACGTGCCCGGCGCCGCCCGTGCCGAACGGGACACCGGAGTTGACGGCGACCCGGCCGCGCTCGAGGAAGACCTCGGCCGGGTCGTCGCCGAGACCGAGGGCACGGCAGTCGAGCCAGGCGAGGTAGGTGGCCTCTGCGGGCCGGTGACGTACGGCGGGCAGGTGACGGTCGAGCAGACCGGCGAGCAGGCGCCGGTTCTCCTCGAGGCCGGCCAGCAGGGCGTCCAGCCAGGCGGTGCCGTCGGCGAGGGCGGCCGTGTGCGCGAGGACGCCGACATGGCTGGGGCCGTGGCTCACCTCCTCCGGCAGCCGGGCGAGGTCGTCGGCCGCCCCGGGTCCGGCGACCGCGACCGCGGCCTTGAGGCCCGCCAGGTTCCAGGCCTTCGAGGCCGACATGAGGGAGAGGCCGCGCTCGGCGCCCGGCACGCTCAGGTACGGCACGAAGGCGACGCCGGGGGCGGTGAGCGGGGCGTGGATCTCGTCGGCGACGACCCGGACGCCGTACCGTTCGGCGATTTCCGTCACGGCGGTGAGTTCCTCCGCGGTGTGGACGGCACCGGTCGGGTTGTGCGGGCTGCACAGCAGATGGGCGGCCCGTGCGCCGCCGAGCCCGCGGAACACCCGGGCCAGCACGTCGAGATCCAGTCGCCCGTCGGGGCCGAGCGGGGCTTCCACCACCCGCCGGTCCATGTGCTCGACGAAGTGGTAGAACGGCGGATACACCGGCGAGTTGACGACCACCGGGTCGCCCGGGCCGGTGACCAGCCGCAGCATCTCGACCACCCCGAGCATCACGTCCGGGACGATCGCGGTGCGGGCGGGCTCCAGCCCGTGCCAGCCCCAGCGCTTGGCGGCGAACGCGGCGAGCGCCTCGGCGTAGCCGGTGCCCGCCGGGTAGCCGGTGTCCCCGAGTTCCATCGCCTCGGTGACCGCGCGGACGACCGGCGCGGCGAGCGGCACGTCCATCTCCGCCACCCAGACCGGGAGCACGTCCTGCGGGTAGGTGCGCCATTTCATGCTGGTACGGCGTCGCAGCCGGTCGAGGGTGAGCGCGCGCAGCGGGTTCGGTTCGTCCGGGTTCTCCTGGTGGATGCTGGTCATGGGGTCAAGATAGGCGGGCCGGGGGTGTCCGGGAACGTGCCCGTGCGGCCATGTCGTAGCGCCATGGGATCGCAAAGATCACCCTGGTGGTGAACGCCCCCGTGCCCGGCCCCGTATGGAGAGCAGGGCGCTCGACGACCGGAGGGCCCCGCGGTGTCGGCACCGCGCGTTCGGGGTTTCGGGAGCCATGGATGAGGCACGCACGACGACGGGTCGTCCGGCGGGGGACACAGCTGGCGGCGGTCGGCGGACTCCTTCTGGGAGGCGCGATGGTCACCACCGCGATGGCGAGCGAGACTCCCGGCACCGCCGCCGTCCCCTTCAGTTCGGCCACCGAGGCCGGCGACACCGGCGCCGCGCTGGTGGCCGAGCTCGGTACGGCCCGTACGGCGGGCAGTTGGATCGGCGCCGACGGCAAGCCGGTGGTCGCGGTGACCGACAGGCAGGCCGCGGCGGCGGTCGAGAAGGCGGGGGCCGAACCCCGGATGGTCTCGCACAGCATGAACGAGCTGAAGGCGGCCACCGCCGCGCTGCGTTCGGCGCCGCGGGTGGCCGGCACGGCATGGGCGGTGGACTACCGGACCAACCGGGTGCTGGTGGAGGCCGACAGCACGGTGTCCGCCGCCGACTGGTCGGACATGAGCCGGGTCGCCGCGGGCATCGGCACGTTCGTGCGGATGCACCGCTCGCAGGGGACGTTCACGCCCCGGCTCAACGGCGCGCAGCCGATCCTGTCGACGGGCGGCCGTTGTTCGGCGGGGTTCAACGTCACCAACGGGCAGACCGAGTTCATCCTCACCGCCGGTCACTGCGGTCCGGCCAACACCGTCTGGTTCGACGACAACCAGGGCAACCGGCAGCTGGGCACCACGATCAACACGCAGTTCCCGGGCAGCGACTTCTCGCTGATCCAGTACGCGGGCGGAAAGGCCGGTGCCAACGCGGACGTGGTCGCCATCGGCAACGGCCAGGGCGTGCGGATCACCGGGGCGGCCGATCCGACCGTCGGGCAGAAGGTGTTCCGCAGCGGTTCCACCAGTGGACTGCACGACGGCACGGTGACCGCGCTCAACGCGACGGTCAACTACCCGGAGGGCACGGTCACCGGGCTCATCCAGACGAACGTGTGCGCCGAACCGGGCGACAGCGGCGGTCCGTTGTTCTCCGAGGGCATCGCGCTGGGCGTGACCTCGGGCGGCAGCGGGGACTGCACGGCGGGCGGGGTGACGTTCTTCCAGCCGGTGACGCGGGCGATGGCTGCGCTGAACGTGCAGTTGGTCGGGTCGGCGCGGAACGGGGCCGGGGGCCAGGGCGCCGCTCCGGCGCCGTCGGCGGGTGCCACCCACAGCGCGATCGCGCCGAGCGCGGCCTCGCCGGGTTCGGCGGCGCCGGTCGGGTCGTCGCAGGACACCGGCCTGGTGGCCAAGCTCACGGACACCCGCAACGTCGGCCCGGGTCTGCTGGTGATCGGGGGCAGCCTGGTCGCCCTGGTCGCGGCCCGCTACTTCCGCGCGGAGCAGGACCGCAAGGCGTACCAGCGTTACTACTCGGCCACTTGGGGCTGACGGCGGGGCCGGGGGCGCGGAGGGCCACGGGGCCACGAGAAGGCACCCGTGCGACGGGTGGCCCGGGGGACGGGCGGTCAGGCCGCCTGGTCCGGCTGCTGCGGGGAGGCGGCCGCCCATTCGAGGACGAGCCGCTGGTACTCCTCGCGCTGCTCGGTGCTCAGTGTCCCGCCCGACCGGAGCCACAGGGCCCGGATCTCCTCGTTGACCTCGTCGGCCGATCGCTCGGTGACGGCTTCAACAGTGGTGGACATGGTGTGAAGCATATGCCGGTCGGCGTGAAGGCGCCGTGAGTAAGTACGATCGAATACGGACATAACGGACCGTGTTCATCATCACGTCAATGAGCCGAGGGGGAAAGGGAGTTATATTCCGCACGCTCCCGGGCGTCCGGCCGGGAACGCCGGTTCAGCCGCCGTTGCCGCCGAGCACCAGCACCTCGATCGCCAGCACGGCCGCGCCCCGGGCCCAGTCGTGGAAGTCGGAGACCTTGGTCTCCAGGTCGATCGGCGCCGCGAGCGGGTGCCGGTGGCCGCGGAGGGTGTCCCGCACCGTGTCACCGGCCACCTCCATCAGGCCGACCCCCTCCCCGGCCAGCAGGACCTTCTGCGGCATGACGAAGTTGGCGATGTGTGCGAGCAGGACGCCCAGCGCCCGGCCGGCCTCGCCGATCACCCGCGCGGCCATCGGCTCGCCCGCGGCGGCGTCCGCGAGGATCTCCTCGTATGACGCGTCGCGGCCGGTCGCGGCCCGGATCTGGTAGCGCATGCTGGGGATGGTGAGCAGGGACACGGCACTGCCGCGCTCGCCCTGCGGGGTCAGCGGGCCCTGCGGGTCGATGATCCAGTGCCGTCCGAAGCCCCGGTCCTCCTCGGCGTACGGCACCCGCCGGCCGCCGAGCACCAGCCCGTAGCCGATGCCGGCGCCGATGGTCAGGACGACGAAGCGGTCCAGCCCCCGGCCGGCGCCGAACCAGGTCTCGGCCTCGACCAGGGCCGCCACGTCGTTCTCGACCACGACCGGCAGCCCGGTGCGCCGCCGCACCAGATCGGCCAGCGGGACGTCACGCCAGCGCAGGTACGGCGACTCGCCGACCACCGCGTGCTCGCGCACGAACCCGCCGACGCCGATGCCGATGCCCGCGACGGCCGGGTGCCGGGCGGCCAGCTCCGCGGCCATCCCCGCCAGCAGGTCGGCGACCTGCTCGGGGTCGTGGCTGACCAGGGGGCGGTCCAGGCGGGCGACGATGTCGCTGCGCAGGGTGGTCACGACCCCGTACACCATCTCGTCCGTGACCTTGAAGCCGAGGAAGCAGCGGGACTCGGCGACCACGTCCAGGGGCTGCGAGGGGCGGCCCTGGCGCGTCTCCGCGGAGGAACCCGCCCAGGGTGCCTCGACGAGCAGCCCGGACTCGATGAGGGGCTTGGTGAGGCGGGTGAGGCTGCCCTGGGAGAGGTTCAGCCTGCGGGCCAGCCCGGTGCGCGACAGCGGGCCGTTCACCAGCACCTCGATCGCCACGGAGCGCTCCGCGGGGCTCAGTGGCAGCCAGTCGGACACGGCATCCCTTTTCTTCCGTAACTGAAGTAACCCGCTCACCCTACTGTGCGCCGGGTGCGCCGCAGAAGCGCCCTCCTGACGTCTCCCCTGCTTCTCTCCACCCCTTGACGCCGAGATTCTTCCGAAGCAAAAGTAACCTCCATGACTTTCTCCATCGGCATCGTCGGCGCCGGTCAGTTCTCCGGCCAGTTCGCCACCCTGTTCCAGGCCCACCCCGGCGTCGGTGACGTGTACGTCACCGACCTGCTGCCCGAGCGGGCGGAGCAGCTCGCCGCCGCCCAGAGTCTGGCGGGGACCTTCCCGTCGTACGAGGCGATGCTGGAGTCGGCGGACGTCGACGCGGTCGCGATCTTCACCCAGCGCTGGACGCACGGCCCGCTCGTCCTGCAGGGTCTGAACGCCGGCAAGCACGTGTACTCGGCGGTCCCCATGGCGATCACGGCCGAGGAGATCGCGGCGATCATCGACGCGGTCAGGTCGACCGGCCTGACGTACATGATGGGCGAGACCAGCCAGTACAACCCGGCGACCGTGCACGCCCGCAACCAGATCGCCGAGGGCGCCTTCGGGCGGCTCTTCTACGCCGAGGGCGACTACGTCCACGACATGGACCTCGGCTTCTACGACGCCTACCGCTACAGCGGCGGCGAGAACTGGAAGGCCACCGCCAGCTATCCCCCGCTGCTCTACCCGACCCACGCGGTGGGCGGGGTGCTCGGCGCCTGGCAGACCCACGCGGTGAGCGTGTCGGCGATCGGCGTGGTGGACGACCGCGGCGACGGCGTCTTCGACAAGGACGTCAGCCAGTTCGGCAACGACGTGTCCAACGCCACCGCGCTGTTCGAGGTCGCGGGCGGCGGTTCGTTCCGTACCAACGAGTTCCGCCGGGTCGGCTACCCGTCGCACATCCGCGAGTCGCGCTTCCGGTTCTTCGGGACCGAGGCCAGCATGGAGCAGCTGGCGACGGTGGCGCTGTGGCAGGACAAGAAGGGCGTGCACGACATCAGCGAGCTCCTCGAGCCCAAGCCCACCATGTCCCCGGACGACCCCTCGCTCCAGCACATCGCGCCGGAGCTGCGGGCGGCCTTCACCTCCGGGTCGGCGCCGGTGCACGACCGGACGCGGCTGCCGCGGGAGTTCGACACGCTGCACAACGGCCACGAGGGCAGCCACCACTTCCTGGTGGACGACTTCGTGACCGCCGTCAACACACGCTCCCTGCCGTCGGTCAACGCGTGGGTCGCCGCCCGCTACACCCTGCCGGGCATCATCGCGCACGAGTCCGCGCGGCAGGGCGGGGCCAGGCTGGACATCCCGGACTTCGGGGACGCCCCGGAGAGCTGACCGGGGCGGCGGCCGGGGCCGGGTGCCGTCAGGTGCCCGGCTTGCGGCCGTACACGTAGACGTCGTCGCCGTTCTTCAGGAGCGACCAGTACTTCTTGGCCGTCGTGGTGGTCATGTTGACGCAGCCGTGCGAACCCGGCGGGTTCCACATGCTCAGACCCACCGAGTGGAAGGCCTGTCCGCCGTCGAAGAACTGGCTGTAGGGCATCGACACGTTGTAGATCGAGGAGACGTGGTCGATGTCACGCCAGTAGATCTTCTTCAGGCCGGTGCGGGTGACGTACCCCTTGCGGCCGGTACGGACCGGCACCGGGCCGTACACGAGCTTGTTGCCGTCCTGGATCCAGCTGAGCTGGAGCGTGAGGTTCACGCAGGCGATGCGCCCCTTGTTGGTGGGGCACTTGCCGTCCTCGTTCGGCTTGCTGCCGACGGCCTTCTGCTTGTTCATGAGGTCCATCACGCCCCAGGTGACAGGGCCGGCGTAGCCGATGTCGGGCGTGATTCCGTGCTTGTCCTGGAAGGCCTTGGTCGCCTTGCAGTCGGCGGCGGACTGCTTGCCGTCCACCGGCCGGCCGAGGAACTTCTCCACCTGCTTCTGGTACGGCCCCGCCTGCGTGGTGCAGCTCGCGGCCTGGGCCGGGGCGGAGGTGAGGGCGAGCGTGAGCGGCGCCACGAGCCCGGTGACGCCGAGCACGACGGCGCCTCGTCTGCGTATGTCCCCCATGTGACGTATATCCCCTTCCTGTGTCCTGCGATCTCGTGGTCCTAGACCGGCCGATCGAGGGCATTGGTTGTAGCTCCGGCCACGCTGTGACGAAACGGTTAACTTCGGCGTCGTGGACGTGGGCGACCTAGGCTGCCGTCCATGGACCACCTGCTTGCCGACGATCTCGCCCGGTTCCCCGAACTTCTGCGGTCGGCCCGTGACGTGGCCGCCCGCGCGCTGGCCGGGCTGGACGAACGACCCGTGGCCGCGCCCGGCCCCGCGCCCGCACGGGCGGCACTGCCCGAGCGGGGGGAGGGCGGAGCGGGCGCGCTGGCCCGGTTCACCGAGCGCTGGGCGCCGGGTATGTCCGCCTCGGCCGGCCCACGCTACCTCGGTTTCGTCACCGGCGGTGTGACCCCCGCCTCCCTCACCGGCGACTGGCTGACCTCGGCGTACGACCAGAACGCGGCCGGGGCCGCCGGCTCCTGGGGTACCGCCCTGGAGCGCGAGACGGTCGGCTGGCTGGCCGAACTGTTCGGGCTCGGCCAGGCACACGGCGGGGCCTTCGTGACCGGGGCCACGATGTCCAACACGGTGGGACTGGCGATCGCCCGGGAGTGGCTCGGGGAACGGCTCGGGGTGGACGTCTCCCGGGCGGGCGCCGCCGCGCTGGGCCCGGTCGACGTGCTCTCCGGCAGCCCGCACTCCAGCATCGGCAAGGCGCTGTCGGTGCTCGGCATCGGGCGGGACCGGCTGCGGCCGGTTCCGTTGCTGCCCGGCAACCGGGAGGCGGTGGACGTGACCGCGCTCGAGGCGGCGCTGGCCGCGCGGGACGGCCGGCCGGTGATCGTGGTCGCCAACGCCGGCACCGTGAACACCGTCGACTTCGACGACCTGCGGGCGATCGCCGCGCTCAAGGAGCGGCACGACTTCTGGCTGCACGTCGACGGCGCGTTCGGCGCGTTCGCCGCCCTCTCCCCCGCCCACGCCCCGCTCGTCGCCGGTCTGGACGCGGCCGACTCGGTCTGCGTGGACCTGCACAAGTGGCTCAACGTCCCCTACGACGCGGCCGTGCAGTTCACCCGGCGCCGCGACCTCCAGGTGGCCGTCTTCCACAACGAGTCCTCCTATCTCGGCCTGCCCACCGGCGAACCGGACTTCCTGCACCTCACCCCGGAGACCTCCCGGCGGCTGCGGGCACTGCCGGCCTGGTTCTCCCTGACGGCGTACGGCCGGGCCGGGTACCGCGAGATCGTCGAACGCAACATCGCCGAGGCCCGGCGCCTCGGCTCGGGCGTCGCCGCCCTCCCGGGCCTGCGCCTGCTGGCCCCGGTCCGGCTCAACGTGGCCTGCTTCACGCTCGCCGAGAACCCCACCCAGGAGCGGGTGGACGCACTGGCCGGGGCCCTCGCCGCGTCCGGGGAGACGTTCCTCACCCCGACCGTGTACGGCGGGGTGCCCGCGCTGCGGGCCGCGTTCAGCAACTGGCGGACCACCGAGGACGACACCCGGCGGGTGCTGGCGGCGCTCACGGCGGCGTCAGCCGCCCTGTGAGGCGTGCCGCACGTCCCGGTGCGGCCGCAGCGCCGCGTGGAAGCCGCCGTGGACGGCGGTGAGACCGCCGTCGACCCGGAGCGTGGTGCCGGTGATCCAGGCCGCGTCCCCGGAGGCGAGGAAGGCGACGGCCGCGGCGACGTCCTCGGGCTCGCCGATCCGGCCGAGGGGGTAGAGCGGGCGGAGGGCGTCGAGTTCGTCCTCCCGACCCGCCCACGCCGACGTGCGGACCGTGCCCGGCTCCACCAGGTTCACCCGGACCCCGCGCGCGGCCGCGTGTCCTGCCAGGGTCCGGGTCAGCGAGCCGAGGCCGGCCTTGGCGGCGCTGTAGGCGTGGTTGCCGAAGTCGGCCTCGGCGTTGACGGAACCGATGCTGACGACCGCGCCCCGGCCGGAGGCGGCCAGGTGCGGCAGGGCGGCCCGGCAGCAGCGGTAGACGCCGGTGAGGGTGATGTCGAGGTCCAGGTCCCAGCCGTCGTCGGGCTGGTCCTCGAAGAGCGGGACGTCCGGGGTGCAGTGCGCGGCGCAGTTCACCAGCACGTCGAGTCCGCCGAAGACGCCGACGGCGCGCTCGACGGCCGCCGTCACCGAGTCGCCGTCGGCCACGTCGCACCCGAACGCCTCGACGCTCAGACCCTGTTCGCGCAATGCGGCGGCCGTCCGCTCCGCCTCGGACAGGTCCCGGTCGGTCGCCAGCACCCGGGCGCCCTCCTGGGCCAGCCGCCGGGCGACGGCCGCGCCGATGCCGCGGGCCGCGCCCGTGACGAGAACCCCGTGTCCCGCGAAGCGATCGAGTCCGGTCATGGCACGACGGTACGGGCCGGAGGATCAACAGGACAGATAGCGTGCGGGTCATGTCCGCGTTTCTGCAGCAACTCCCGGCCCTGATAGGCGTCGTGATCGGCGCGCTCGGTTCGTATCTCGCCGTGGTACGCGGTGACCGCGTACGGTTCCGGCGCGAGCAGGAGGCGCGCTGGGACGAGCGCCGGCTGACCGTCTACGCGGAGTGGGCGCAGGCTCTCAAGAAGACCGTCTCCGTCGACTACCGGGTGGCCGCCCATCTGGGCAATGACCCGCATCCCCACCCGCTCTCCCCCCAGGAGGCCGAACCTCTCCTGGCGGCGGCCCAGTTGGCCCGGGACCCGCACGGCGAGAAGCTCATCATGCTGGGCAGCCCGGCGGTGGTCGCCAAGGGCCAGGAGTGGGTGCTCGCGGTCATGGCGATGGAGCGGTTCCTGCGGGAGGAGCGGCGGGATCCCGACGCCTGGCGCGTCCTGCTGGAGCGGCAGCGCGACGGCCGGGACGGTTTCTACGCGGCCGTCCGCGAGGACCTGGCGCTGCCGCCCGGTCACCCGGGACGGCTGCCGTTGGCGGAGGCCTGAGGACCTCCGCCGTCGCCGTCCGCCGGTTCAGTGGCCCCGGGAGATCCACTCGGCCAGCTGGGGCGCCTCGGCGCCGATGGTGGTCGGGTCGCCGTGCCCGGTCAGGACCTTCGTCTCCGGCGGGAGGGTGAGCAGCTTGTCCCGGATGGAGTCGATGATCGTCGGGAAGTGGGAGTAGGACCGTCCGGTCGCGCCGGGGCCGCCCTGGAACAGGGTGTCACCGGTGAAGACGGTGGCGAGGCCCGGCTCGTACAGGCAGACCGCGCCCGGTGCGTGGCCGGGCGTGTGCAGCACGGTCAGGTCGGCGCCGGCCGTCTCGATGACCATGCCGTCGGAGAGGTGGTTGTCGGGGTCGCGGTCGGGGTGGGTGAGCTTCCACAGCGGCAGGTCGTCGGGGTGCAGCCAGATCTTGGCACCGGTCAGGTCCGCGAGGGCGGGCGCGGCGTCGATGTGGTCGTTGTGGGCGTGGGTGCACACGATCGCCTTCAGGACCCGGTCCTCGACGGCCTCGGCGATGGCCTCGGCGTCGTGGGCGGCGTCGATGACGATCACCTCGCGTTCGTCGCCGATGATCCAGACGTTGTTCTCGACGTCCCAGATGCCGCCGTCGAGGGTGAACTGGCCGGAGGTGACGAGGCGTTCGATACGTACGGTCATCAGAGCACCACCACGGAACGCAGCACGTCGCCGCCGTGCATCCGGTCGAACGCCTTCTCCACCTCGTCGAGCCGGATGGTCTCCGTGACGAAGGCGTCCAGCGGCAGCCGGCCCTGCAGGTGCAGGTCGATCAGCATGGGGAAGTCGCGGGTGGGCAGGCAGTCGCCGTACCAGCTGGACTTGAGGGCGCCGCCGCGGCCGAAGACGTCCAGGAGCGGCAGTTCCAGCTTCATCTCCGGTGTGGGCACGCCGACCAGGACGACCGTGCCGGCCAGGTCGCGGGCGTAGAAGGCCTGCTGGTAGGTCTCCGGGCGGCCGACCGCCTCGATGACGACGTCGGCGCCGAAGCCGCCGGTCAGTTCGCGGATCACCTCGACGGGGTCGCTCTCGCGCGAGTTGACCGTGTGGGTGGCGCCCAGGGTACGGGCCGTCGCCAGCTTCCGGTCGTCGATGTCGACGGCGATGATCTTCGCGGCGCCGGCCAGCCTCGACCCGGCGATCGCGGCGTCGCCCACCCCGCCGCAGCCGATCACGGCGACCGAGTCGCCGCGGCCCACGTTGCCCGTGTTGATCGCGGCGCCGATGCCGGCCATCACCCCGCAGCCGAGCAGTCCGGCGACCGCCGGGGAGACGGCCGGGTCGACCTTGGTGCACTGTCCGGCGGCCACCAGCGTCTTCTCGGCGAAGGCGCCGATACCGAGCGCCGGGGAGAGTTCCTGCCCGGTCGAGGCGAGGGTCATCTTCTGCTCGGCGTTGTGGGTGTTGAAGCAGTACCAGGGGCGACCGCGCAGACAGGCCCGGCAGTTCCCGCACACCGCACGCCAGTTGAGGATCACGAAGTCACCGGGCGCCACGTCCGTGACGCCCTCGCCGACCGACTCCACCACTCCGGCGGCCTCGTGGCCGAGCAGGAACGGGAACTCGTCGTTGATCCCGCCCTGCTTGTAGTGCAGGTCGGTGTGGCAGACCCCGCAGGCCTGCACCTGCACGACGGCCTCGCCCGGCCCGGGGTCCGGCACCACGATCGTCTCGACCCGTACCGGCTCGTCCTTGCCCGGTGCGATCACGCCGCGTACTTCCTGCGCCATGGACCTGACCCTTTCGTCGCTCTCCTGACCTGGCTGTCTCCGACCCTACGCGTGACCGATCGGTAGCGGCACGGAGCACGTCGATCGTCGCGGATCTTTCCCCCCGGTCGCCGCGCGCCACCGGGGCCTCCGGGGTCCGGGGGACGTCCCCGGCACGCCGACGTAGCCTTGGTGCGCCGCCCACCGCCCGGACGAGGAGCACCGTGACCACCGCAGACGCAGTTGTGCCGCGCCGGCCGGGAGACCGGACCGGTCCGTCCGCGTTCCGGCTGCTCCTGTCCTACGTACGGCCGCACCGGTGGGCGCTGCTGGCGGGTGCGGTGCTCTCGCTGCTGACGGGGGCGACCGGTCTGCTGCTGCCGCTGGTGGCCCGCGGCCTGATCGAGGACCTCTCCCACCACCGCTCCGTCTCGGGGAAGTTGCTCGCGATGGCGGCCCTGGTGGTCACCAACACCGTGGTGGGCGCACTGGGTTCGTACGTGCTGCGGCGCACCGCGGAGTCGGTGGTGCTCGGCGCCCGGCGCACTCTTTCCTCGTACCTGCTGCGGCTGCGGATCACCGCCGTGGACCGCACCGAACCCGGTGATCTGATGGCGCGGATCACCTCCGACACCA
The DNA here is from genome assembly GCF_042897315.1 of Streptomyces sp. NPDC001068. Classification (NCBI taxonomy): domain Bacteria; kingdom Bacillati; phylum Actinomycetota; class Actinomycetes; order Kitasatosporales; family Streptomycetaceae; genus Streptomyces; species Streptomyces sp. NPDC001068. The sequence goes on from NZ_JBIAYD010000002.1 coordinate 766,264, forward strand.
CGCTGCTGCGCGAGGTCACCACGGACTCGCTGGTCGCGCTCGGCACCGGCGGGCTCACCCTGGTCGCCACCGTGGTGATGATGGGGGTGGTGGACCCGGTCCTGCTGGGCGTCACGCTCGCGGTGATCGCGGGTGCGGGCACCGTGCTGGGCACCATCGTGCCGCGGATCAACCGGGCCAGCCGGCGGGCACAGGACGCGGTCGGGGTGATGGGTGCCTCGCTGGAACGGGTGCTGGGCGCGCTGCGGACCGTGAAGGCGTCGGGCGCCGAGCCCCGCGAGGAGCGGGCGCTGCACGAGGCCGCGGAGGAGTCCTGGCGGCAGAGCGTGCGGGCCGCCAAGTGGTCGGCCGCCGCGGGCAACACGGCAGGTCTCGCGATGCAGCTCGCGTTCATCACGGTGCTGGCGGTGGGCGGGGCGCGGGTGGCGACCGGCGCGATCGGCGTCGGCACTCTGGTGGCGTTCCTGCTGTACGTCTTCTACCTGATGTCGCCGATCCAGCAGGTCGTCGGCGCGGTCACGCAGTACCAGACCGGGGCCGGCGCGCTCGCCCGGATCCAGGAGGCGCTCCGGCTGCCCGCCGAACCGCCCTCCGAGCCCGCCGAGTTGCCGTCGCCCGGAGCCGAACCGGCCTCCGTCACCTTCACCGACGTGCGGTTCCGGTACGCCGACGACCTGCCGTACGTGCACCACGGGGTCGGCTTCTCGGTACCCGCCCGCGGCATGACGGCCTTCGTCGGCCCGTCCGGCGCGGGCAAGACCACCGTCTTCTCGCTGATCGAGCGGTTCTACGACCCCGAGTCGGGCACCATCGCCCTCGACGGCCGCCCGCTCGCCGACTGGGACCTGTCCCTGCTGCGGTCGTCCATCGGATACGTCGAGCAGGACGCGCCCGTGCTGTCGGGGTCGTTGAAGGACAACCTGCTCCTCGGCAATCCGGCGGCGGACGAGGACACCGTGACGCGGGTGCTGAAGACGACCCGGCTGGACGGTCTGGTGGCGCGCCTGCCGCAGGGGCTGGAGACGCTGGTCGGGCACCGCGGCACCAAGCTGTCCGGCGGGGAGCGGCAACGGGTCGCGATCGCGCGGGCGTTGCTGCGCCGGCCCCGGCTGCTGCTCCTGGACGAGGCGACCTCGCAGCTGGACGCGGTGAACGAGGCGGCCCTGCGGGACACCGTCGCGGACGTGGCCCGGTCGACGACCGTGCTGGTGGTCGCGCACCGGTTGTCGACGGTGACGACGGCCGACCGGATCGTGGTGATGGACGCGGGCCGGGTCCGCGCGGTGGGCACGCACCGGGAGCTGGTGGCGGCGGACCCGCTGTACGCGGAGCTGGCGGCGACGCAGTTCCTGGCCTCCGGGCACTGAGCCCGGGCCGCCCGTGCCCGGCCGCCGGGCACGGGGTACGGCGAAGGGCCGCCCCTGGTCCGGGACGGCCCTCGGGGTACGGCCGGGGGTCAGGCCTCGATGCCCGGCACCAGTCCCATGGCCGGCGCGGCCAGGTCGGTGAGCTGGTGCAGTTCGTTCAGCTTCTGCAGTCCGTCCAGTCCCTGCAGCTGCTCCGAGACCTTGGGGATCTCGTCCCTGTGCTCCGCCGGGATACCGATGCGGGAGACCGAGTCGAGCACACCGAGCGCGGTGAGCTTCTCGGGGTGCGGCGCGCCCGTGTCGGCCGCGTTCGCCAGCGGGGCGGCGAGACCCGTGACCCCGACGGCAAGACCGACGGCGGCGACGATACGTCGTGTTGAGATCATGTCCTGAGGAACGGACCGGCCGGCGGGCCGGACACGGGCGGCCGGTCCCCCTCACCCGTCAGGCGGAGCGTGCGGCCCGCGCTTGCCGGGCCCGGCGGGGCGGAGGAGGCTCGGAGGTGGGGCTGTCGCGGCCCGCTCCGCATCGGGCCGTGGGCTCCCGCAGGAGGTCATCATGGGCACCGCGACCGGCTCCACGTTCGACATCGAGACCCTGCGCCGGGCCGTGGAGGGCAACACCGGCAACAGCCTGCTGGCGCTCTACACCGACGACGCGGAGATCCGCATCGTCGACCGCACCGACCAGCCCAGCCGTCCCAGGGTGCTGCACGGCCGCATCGACATCGCCGCCCTGCTGGACGACGTCTACAGCCGGGACATGACCCACCGGCTGGACCAGTGCATCGTGCAGGGCGACCGGGCCGCGTACAGCGAGTCCTGCGAGTACGCGGACGGCGCCCGGGTGCTCGCCGAGTCGATGCTGACGCTGCGCGACGGCAAGATCGCCGAACAGATCATGATCCAGGCATGGGACGAGTAACCGCGAGGAGCGCGAGGGTCCAGGTCAGCGCGCGGCTGACCTGGACCTTCTCGGCGCGGGCCGGGCTGGGGCACAGCCGCCGCAGCCTGCCCCGCGCGTCCGTCCTCCAGCTGCGCTCGCTCCTCGGCGCCCGGCAGGGCCGCGGGAGGCGCTGAGCACCTCGGCTCGTCGACCCGGCCGGGAAGCGGGCGTGATCAGCGCATCCAGGCGCTGTACTCCATGACGGCACCGGCCCGCAGGCCGTACTCGGGATCGTCCCGGGTGGACGTCATCTCCAGGCCGAGTACGGCACCGGTGGACGGGTCCAGGATCAGCATCCGCCGGGCGCCCGAGGCGTCGTCGTGGACGTAGGCCTGCCCGGTGCGCCCGAGCCGGTCGGTGACCTGGCCGGCCGGGCGCAGGTCCTTCGCGTCGGCGAGAAGTCCGGCGAGGGCGGCGGACTCCCGCGCGCCGGGTGTCCAGTTGTCGAGCAGGTCGCGGGTGGCGTCCAGGAGCTGCGACGTGGTGAGGGTGCCGGTGTGGCTGTAGATCAGCTCGGCCAGGTAGGAGCGCAGTTTCGCCGGTGTGTGCGGGGGTGTGGCGTACGGCGGGCCGTCGCCCCACATCGGCGGGAAGGTGCGGCGGCTGAGCACGTGGCCGTCCTCGACCCGCCGCGGCCGGTCGCCGTCGTCGGTGAGAACGGGGCGGCCGGGGTGGGACGGGTCGGTGGCCACGACCACCTCGGTGTGGGTGCCGTCCGCCGCCCAGCGCTCCACCCGCTCCTCGGGCAGGGTGACCGGCGGCCGGTCGTCGCTCATGCCGAGGCTCCAGGACTGCACGTGGGTGCCCCGGCGCAGGGCAGGTGACCCGTCCCGGGCCGCCACGGCCGCCAGTTCCGCGACCTCGGTGAGCGGCACGGGCGTGGAGTGGGCGCGGACGGCCAGCGGCCGGGGCGCGGCGACCGCGGGGGTGCCGCCGGGACCGCCCAGCAGCACGGTCAGAGTCGTGGCGACGGCGGCGAGCGCGGCCGCGAGCGACCACACCAGTCGCGGCCCGGTCCGGCGCCGGGGGTGCGGGGTGTCGCGCAGCAACCGGGCGAGGTGCTGTTCGGCATCGTGGCCGAGGGGGCCGTCGCCGAAGTGGGGACCGTCCGCGGGTACCGGGTCGGCGGCGCGCAGCAGGTCGAGTTCGTCAGCCATGGCGGTGTTCCTCGGTAAGAGCCTCGACGGCAGGGGGTCGCAGTCGGTCGATCTCGGCTCTGAGCCGTCGGCGGGCGCGGTGCAGCCGCATCGCGGCCGCCCGGCTGCCGCAGCCCAGGGCGACGGCGACCTCGTCGACGGCGAGTTCCTCCCACGCGGTCAGCCGCAGCACCTCCTGGTCGGCCGGGGAGAGCCGGGCCAGTGCCTCGTGCACCCAGGAGCCGGGCTCTTCGCTGTCCGGGCCGGCCACGGTCTGGCGTCCGTGGGCGGTCTCGTCGTTGCCCAGCCGGTCCACCAGCCGGCGCCGGCGCCCGTGTCCGCGTACCGCGTTGGCGAGGCAGTTGCGTGCCACGCCGTACAGCCAGGGCAGCGGGGTCGCCGGGAGGTCGGCGCGGCGGCGCCAGGCCACGGTGAACACCTCTGCCACCACTTCCTCCACCTCGCCGGTCCGGCCGTCCAGTCGCCGCGCGACATAACGGCTGACCGCCCAGTAGTGCTCGCGATAGGCAGCGGCGAAGGTCTCGTCGTTGCTCATGTTCGGTTTCTGTCCGGCACCTTCCCGGTCGTCACACCCCTCCCGGTGACGCTCGTCGCATCCGTCGAGTGTGACCTGCGAGTACCGCCCGGACACAGGCGGGGTATGAGGAACCTCAAGTGGCTCACCACCACGGATCACAAGACGATCGGGACGCTGTACCTGGTCACGGCGTTCTCGTTCTTCTGCCTCGGTGGCGTGATGGCCCTGTTCATGCGCGCCGAGCTGGCCCGGCCGGGTCTGCAGATCATGTCGAACGAGCAGTTCAACCAGGCGTTCACGATGCACGGCACGATCATGCTGCTGATGTTCGCGACGCCGCTGTTCGCGGGGTTCGCGAACTGGATCATGCCGCTCCAGATCGGCGCGCCGGACGTCGCGTTCCCGCGGCTGAACATGTTCGCCTACTGGCTCTACCTGTTCGGCTCGACGATCGCGGTGGGTGGCTTCCTCACCCCGCAGGGCGCGGCCGACTTCGGCTGGTTCGCCTACGCCCCGCTGTCGGACGCGGTGCGCACGCCGGGCGTGGGAGCCGACATGTGGATCATGGGTCTGGCCCTCTCCGGCTTCGGCACGATCCTCGGCGCGGTCAACTTCATCACCACGATCATCTGTATGCGGGCCCCGGGCATGACGATGTTCCGCATGCCGATCTTCGTGTGGAACGTGCTGCTGACCGCCGTCCTGGTCCTGCTGGCCTTCCCCGTCCTCGCCGCCGCGCTGTTCGCGCTGGAGGCGGATCGGAAATTCGGGGCACACGTCTTCGACGCGGCCAACGGCGGAGCCTTGCTCTGGCAACACCTCTTCTGGTTCTTCGGCCATCCAGAGGTGTACATCATCGCGCTGCCGTTCTTCGGCATCATCTCCGAGGTCATCCCGGTCTTCTCCCGCAAGCCGATGTTCGGCTACATGGGTCTGATCGCGGCGACCATCGCGATCGCCGGTCTGTCCGTGACGGTGTGGGCGCACCACATGTACGTCACCGGCGGAGTGCTGCTGCCGTTCTTCTCCTTCATGACGTTCCTCATCGCCGTACCGACGGGCGTGAAGTTCTTCAACTGGATCGGCACCATGTGGAAGGGCTCGCTGTCGTTCGAGACGCCCATGCTCTGGGCCCTCGGCTTCCTGGTCACGTTCGTCTTCGGCGGTCTGACCGGCGTCATGCTCGCGTCGCCCCCGATCGACTTCCACGTCTCCGACTCGTACTTCGTGGTGGCCCACTTCCACTACGTGGTCTTCGGTACGGTCGTCTTCGCGATGTTCGCCGGCTTCCACTTCTGGTGGCCCAAGTTCACCGGCAAGATGCTCGACGAGCGGCTCGGCAAGATCACCTTCTGGACGCTGTTCGTCGGCTTCCACGGCACGTTCCTGGTCCAGCACTGGCTGGGCGCGGAGGGCATGCAGCGCCGGATCCCCGACTACCTGGCCGTGGAGGGCCTGACCACGCTCAACACGGTCTCGACGATCTTCTCCTTCCTGCTCGGATCGTCGCTGCTCCCATTCCTCTACAACGTGTGGAGGACGGCCAAGTACGGCGAGCGGGTCGAGGTCGACGACCCGTGGGGCTACGGCCGCTCCCTGGAGTGGGCGACCTCCTGCCCGCCCCCGCGCCACAACTTCGTCTCGCTCCCCCAGATCCGCAGCGAGTCACCGGCGTTCGACCTGCACCACACCGTGGAGCGGGAGCTGAGCACGCGATGACCGCACGGGAGGAGGAGCGGGCGCTGGTCGGCCAGATCGAGGGGCATCTGCTGCTGGCCGCGACCAGGGAGGAGGGCCGGCGGGCGGCGGCGCGCGCTGCGGACCGGATGGGGTGGTTGACGGACACCCAGCGCGAGGTTCTGGAGCGGCAGCTGGAATCCGAGTACCTCGGCCTGGCCCACATCTCCTGGCGCCGCACGGCGGCACGCGGCCAGGAGCTGCGTCAGGAGTACGAGCATCGGTACCGGATCCTGCGCCGCCGGCTGGTGGCAGGCTCCGTGCTGGCCTGCGCGCTGTGGGCCGCGGTGACCCTGGTCTCGCGCTGGGCCTGAGCGGGGGAAGGGTCCGGACCGTCCGCCGGCCGGGAGCGTGCCGTCGGTTCCAGAGGGGGGAGGCGCCGGTGCCCACCGGGCTACCGGGCGCCCCCGGACGTCCAGTCCTCGGGTCGCAACATGCCCACCAGCAACCGCACCAGTTCGTCCACGACGTCGTCGAGCGTCGCGTCCACCCATCCGGCGCTCCAGTCGTGCAGCAGTCCGTTCACGCTGCCGATGAAGGCCGTGGCCGCCAGCCGGTAGTCCCGCGGTGCCGCGTCACCGCGTGCCACCGCCGCGTCCGCCTCGCCGCAGATCAGCTCCACCCAGCGCGCCCGCCGCTCCAGCCGCTGCTCCTCCAGGCGCGGACTGACGCCGATGATCTCGACGAAGGCGACCCGGATGCGGCGCGGGTCCGAGGTCACGTCGCGTGCGTACGCCCGGAAGAGCACGGTCACCCGCTCCACGAGCGACAGCGGTTCCGCTTCCGGGAAGGCGTCCCGCACCGCCTCCTCGGCCCACCCGTTGACCTCCAGGTGCAGTGCGGCCAGGACGTCCTCCAGGGTGTGGAACTCCTCGTAGAACTGCCGGGTCGACAGGCCGGCCGCCTGGCTGAGCGCCGCGACGGTCGTGGCGCGGAATCCCGGCGTGTCGCCGAAGAGCCGGAGCGCCGCGTCGAGGAAGCGCCGACGCCGTTCGGCCTTGCGTTCCTCGGCGGACCGGCCGCCGTAGCGTCCCGTCGGTGCCTTGAGCCTGCCCGGCAAGATTGCCCCCTCCGTCATCCGCCCGATGACCGATTTTGTCGCCCGCGCGTCTTCTCCAGTGCCTCACCCCCTACCTTACTTTCCGGTAAGTCCTCTTTGATCTCCCGGTTGTTGTGGCATGGGCCGCCGGCGGCGCGGCAGGCGGACGGCGGAGGGCGGCCGATGACAGGACTCAGAACTTCGCCGCCACCCAGGCGGCCAGTTCCGACCTGGCCGCGGTCAGCAGGGCGGAGCCGGGCGAGGCGGCGCCGTTGGTCACCAGCGCGAAGTGCAGCACGCCGGAGTCGGGGTCGCCGAGCAGCAGCCGGCGGCTGCCCGTGCCGCCCGGTTCGTCCGCCACGCCGACGGGGGTCGAGGAGGTGTACGACGGTGGCGCGTGGACGGTTCCCAGGTCCGAGACCACCGTGGTGGACGCGGTCGGGAAGGACGCCGGGAGGTGGAGTTCGGTGGGCGCGCCGGCACTTCCGGAGCGCCAGACCTGGACCGCGTACTGGCCGGATCCCACCAGTGCGGCCACGTTCGGCAGCGAGCCGGGCACCGGGTTCCAGGTCAGGGTCGTCGAGCCGTCCCGGGAGCGGTCCTCGTAGGTGAAGGCGAGGGTGGAGCCGGACGTGGCACTCGGATAGACGCGGTCCAGGAGCCTGGCGTTCTGGCGGAGGGCCACCGTGCCGGAGTCGTCCGTCCGGACCGCCGAGAGGTCCTCGTCGTTCCAGGCGTCGCCCGAGGTGAGCACCTTGGCCGGGTTGCCGTTCATCAGCTCGTGATGGCGGCCGCTGTAGACGTCCCACTGCCACTGGGTGCCGGAGAGCACCGGACCGGAGGACGCCGGCGCCGACCACCAGGCGGATCCGGGCAGACGGGAGTCGAGGGCCTGGTACATGGCCTTGTCCACGGTCGGCGCCTTGCCCGCGGTGGTGCCGGACAGCGGATGCCCGAACTCGCTGACGACCGCGGCGGTGCCGGCGGCCGAGGCGCGGTCGCGGACCGTCCCGAAGTCGGTGCTGTACTGGCCGTCGGAGGCGTTGCCCCACATCAGGATGCCGGAGATGGCCTTCTGGTCGTAGAAGTGGGTGTTGAAGACGTAGCGGGAGCCGAGCCCGCCGGTGTCCAGCAGGCCGCCCTCCTGCTTCTGGGTGGAGATGTTGGCGTTCCAGAAGAGGTTGGGCTCGACCAGGGCGGGCTTGGCGCTCCAGCCGGCCGCGTCCATCCGCGCCCGGAACCTCTGGTAGAAGGGCCACAGCAGGTTCTGCTCCCAGGTGCGGGAGGTCTGGCCGGAGTCGTAGGAGCCCGCGTACGGCTCGTTGTAGGGGTCGAAGCCGACGACGCCGTCGAACTCGTCGGAGGTCAGGTGCTGGGCCAGGTAGGCCATGGTGGTCTGGGCGGTGGCCAGGAAGGCGTCCTGGAGGCCGTGGTTGTCGTGCCAGAAGTCGTACTGGCCCTTCTGCACGGCCGCGTTCTGGGTGATGTTCTGGCCCCAGAACAGGCAGATGCCGCACGACTCGGCCGGGTAACCGCCGAGCGCCACGGCCCACCCGGGAGCGCCGTCGCCGGTGTACCAGCTGCCCTGGTTGAACAGGTGGCGGGAGTACAGGTCCTGGTGGAAGTCGGGCAGGACGCGGATGCCGGCGTCCAGGAAGGCCTGCGCCTGTGCGGTGACGGCGGCCAGGTAGCCGGTGTCCACCTGGCCCCGCACGGGCTCCGCGCGCGCCCAGGAGAGCAGGAGGCGTACGGCGTTGCCGCCGCCGAGGGCGCGCAGTGCGGTGGCCGACTTCCTGGCGTCGGCGACGGACGCGAACGGCAGGCCGGCGTTCTCCTCCAGTTTGGTCTCGCCGGAGACGTTGTAGCCGCGCAGCACCACCTCGCGCCCCTGGCCGTCGACGAATCGGCCGTTCTGCACAGTGAGCGGGGTGCCGTCGAACCAGAGGGAGCCGGACGGGGTGGCCGCGGTGGCGGAGGGGGCTCCCGCCACCGCGAGGAGTCCGAAGAGGACAACCAGGACAACGATCGAACGCGCCCGGATAGTAGTCATGTCCACTACAGTCTGGCGGTTTCCGGACACCGTCAATACTTCTGACCCACGAGTAAGTTGAATACCTGTAAGACACTTGGGAATCAGGCGCCCGTCCGTCCCGGCGGCGCAACGGCCACTCCCGCCGGTCGAGCCGAGCGCCTCGCCACAGCGCTCGCCGCCGCGGCGTTCGCCACCGCCCGGACCCGGCCGTAGAGTGTCCGCAGCGTGTCCTCCTGGTGCGTTCACACCGGTTTCGACGCGTTCGCACGGCTTTGCCGTCTCCGTGAGGGGCTGCCCGGTCAGGCTCCGCCGGCGGCCGTGGTGCGCGGGGCGCGGGCCGGTGCCGGCCCCGGGAAGGGAGCGGACCGTGCGTGAGATCCTCCCGACGCTGGCCGCCTGGTACACGGCCGGGATCCCGTTCGGGCTGGCCACGGTGGTCGAGGTCAGCCGCAGCGCGCCGCGCGGGCCCGGGGCGGCGATGGCCGTGGGCCCGGACGGAGAGGTCGTGGGCAGTGTCTCCGGGGGGTGCGTGGAGGGCGCCGTGTACGAACTGGCGCGGGAGGTCGTGGCGAGCGGCGAGCCGCGGCTGCGGGCGTTCGGATTCAGCGACGAGGACGCGTTCGCGGTCGGGCTGACCTGCGGAGGCGAGATCACCCTGCTGGTCCGGCCGGTCACCGCGGTCTCCGATCCGGCGTTCGGCGCGGTCGCCGTGTCGGTCGCCGCGGGCGAGCCGGTGACCATGGCCACGGTGGTGGACGGTCCGGCCCCGCGCGGCGCCACCCTCGCCGTCTGGCCGGACCGGGCGGCCGGCACCCTCGGCGCGCGCGGCCTGGACGTCGCCGTCACGGCGGACGCACGGGGCGAACTCGCCCTCGGCGCCTCGCTCCCGCGGCACTACGGCCCGCGCGGGGAACGCCGCGAGGACTCGGTGACCGTGTTCCTCCAGTCGTTCGCGCCGCCCCCGCGCATGCTGGTCTTCGGCGCGATCGACTACGCGGCGGCGGTGGCCCGCATCGGCGGCTTCCTCGGATACCGGGTGACCGTCTGCGACGCCCGGCCGGTCTTCGCCACCGCCGAACGGTTCCCGGCGGCCGTCGAGGTGATCGTGGACTGGCCGCACCGGTACCTGCGCGCCACCGCGACCGACGACCGCACGGTGATCTGCGTCCTCACCCACGACCCGAAGTTCGACGTACCGCTGCTGGAGGAGGCGTTGCGCCGGCCTGCCGCCTACATCGGGGCCATGGGCAGCCGCAGGACCCACGAGGAGCGGCGCGCCCGCCTGTCGGAGGCCGGGCTCACCGAGGCCGAACTGTCCCGGCTGCGCTCGCCGCTCGGCCTCGACCTCGGCGCCCGTACGCCCGAGGAGGTCGCGGTGTCCGTCGCCGCCGAGATCGTCGCCCTGCGCTGGGGCGGCAGCGGCGCGCCCCTGACGTCGACCGCCGGGGCCATCCACGCGGCCACCGCGCGCTGACCGCGCTTCACCGTCCCCGCCCCGGCCGCCCGTCGGGCGCTTCGCCGGACGCCGCCGACGCGTTCCGCCCGTCGAACACTATGAACACAACGCCCGGGCCATGGCTCCGGTCCCGGCCCGCTCCCTAGCATCGCCGCGGACGGCGCGACGCCGCGCCGACAAGCGCCGACAAGCGCCGACAAGGACAGGGAGCCGAGCCTTGGACAGGTCGAGAACCCCCGCGCGGATCCGCCGTACGGGCCGCCGTCGTACCGGACTGCTCGCCGCGCTGGCGGCGACCCTCGCCGCCGCCTTCACCGGGGCCCCCGCCGCACAGGCGCGGACCGCTGCGCCGGCCGCCGTCCCGTGCCCGGCGGAGCTCGCGGGCAGGGCGGCCTGTTACACCGGCCAGGACGCGCACGGCGCCTACTACGCCCTCGCCGTCCCCGAGCACTGGAACGGTTCCCTGGTCGTGCACGCCCACGGCGGCCCGGACCTCGGCACCGGCTCGGACCCGGCACGCAGCGTCGACGACCTGGCCCGCTGGTCGGTGATGGTGAAGGAGGGCTACGCCTGGGCGGGTTCGTCCTACCGCAGGGGCGGCTACGGCACCCGGATGGCCGCGGAGGACACCGAGACCGTGCGCCGGCTGTTCGTCGAGAACTTCGCGAAGCCGCGGCGGACGTACGTGCACGGCCAGTCCTGGGGCGGTGACGTCGCCGCCAAGGTCGTCGAGGTGTACGGCGGTCGGGGCGGACCGTACGACGGGGCGCTGCTCACCAGCGGGGTCCTCGGCGGCGGGTCCCGGGGCTACGAGTACCGCGTCGACCTGCGCGTGGTCTACCAGTACTACTGCCGCAACATGCCGCGGCGGACCGAGCCGCAGTACCCCCTGTGGCAGGGGCTGCGCGCGGACTCCACGCTGACGACGGCCGGACTGCGTGCCCGGCTCCAGGAGTGCACCGGCTACGCGTCGGCCCCGCAGGAGCGCACCGCCCTCCAGCAGCGCAACCTGGACGACATCCTCGCCGTCACCGGGGTGCCCGAGCGGACCCTGGAGTCGCATCTGCGGTTCGCGGTGTTCACGTTCCGGGACATCGTGCGCGACCGGCTGGGCGGCCGCAATCCGTTCTCGGACCGGGGCGTGCGGTACTCGGGTTCGCACGACGACAAGGCACTCAACGCCGGGGTCGAGCGGTTCGCCGCCGATCCGACGGCCGCTCGCGACCTGTCCTACGACGGCGACCTCACCGGCCAGGTGTCGATCCCGGTGCTCACGCTGCACGCGATCGACGATCCGACGGCGTTCGTGGAGCACGAGGCGGCCTACCGCGACACCCTGCGCGGCGCGCACCGGGACCGGCATCTGGTGCAGACGTTCAGTCACGAGTCCGAGCACAGCGCGCTGAGCGACGCGGAGTACGCCGACTCGATCGCCGCGCTGGACGGCTGGGTGCGCACGGGCAGGAAGCCGACGCCCGGGTCGATCGCGGCCGCGTGCGCCGCGTTCGACCGGGTCTACGCCACCGGCTGCTTCTACGACCCGGCCTTCCGTCCCGCCTCGTACGCCTCCCGGGTCCGCCCCCGGCCGGGCGGACTGCGCTGGCCCGCCATGTCCGCGGCGCAGGAGAAGCGGTGGAGCCGGATCGGCGGGGTCGGGATCGCGCCCTGACGGTTCGCCTCAGCGCGGCGGCAGCCGGTGCAGGGTCACCTCGGTGAGCGCGCCGTCGGCCACGGTCGCGGTGAGGTAGGTGCAGTGCGGCTGCCGGCGGCGGTCGGTGGGCGAGCCGGGGTTGAGCAGCCGCAGACCGCCCGGCGCGGTGGTGTCCCACGGGATGTGGCTGTGCCCGAAGACCAGGACGTCCAGGTCCGGGAAACGGGCGGCGCAGCGGGTCTCGCGGCCCTGGGCGGCGCCGGTCTCGTGGATCACGCCGAAGCGCAGGCCGCCGAGGTCGGCGTGGGCGACCTCGGGGAGCCGGGCGCGCAGACCCGGACCGTCGTTGTTGCCGTACACCGCGATCAACCGGCGGCTGCGGCTCGTCAGCAGGTCGAGGGTGGCCTCGTCGACCCAGTCGCCGGCGTGGATGACGACGTCGGCGCGCGGCAGTTCGGCCAGCAGACGGTCCGGGAGCCGCTTGGCGCGCACCGGGAGGTGTGTGTCGGAGGTGAGGAGCAGGCGCACGGGAGAAGCGTAGCGGGCCTGGTCCAGATCTTCAGTTTCAACTTAACAGTTGCGACTGGACAGTCGCCGCTGTCGGTCCTAGGGTGGCCGCATGGTTCAGATCTCGGACTCCGCGACCCGTACGGCGCGCGACCTGCGCGTGGCGTTCAGCAGACTGCGCCGCCGTATCCGGGAGGTCGCGCAGGACGCGGACCTCACCCCGTCCCAGGAGTCGGCCCTGACCCTGGTCGCCAAGCACGGCGCCGCCACGGCCAGCGCGCTGGCCTCCGCCGAGGGGGTGCGGCCGCAGTCGATGGCGACCACGCTGACCGCCCTCGACCAGCAGGGTCTGATCCGCCGCAGCCCCGACCCCACCGACGGCCGCCGCCAGCTGGTCACCCTCACCGAGGCCGGGCAGGCCCGCGTCGAGGGCAACCGGCAGGTGCGCGACGAGTGGCTGGCCCGTGCCTTCGAGGAGCGCTACACCGAGGAGGAACGCCAGACCCTGCGCACCGCGTTCGACCTGCTGGAACGGCTCTCGCGACCGTGATACCGAGGCTCGCGGGACGCACCCCGCAGGACACCCGCCCCGCCCCCGACGGCTTCGACCGGCGACTGATCGCGCCGATGGTCCTCGGTTCCGTGCTGAACCCGATCAACTCGTCGATGATCGCCGTGGCGCTGGTGCCGATCGGCATCGCCTTCGGCGCGCCGCCCGCCGAGACGGTGTGGCTCGTCACCGCGCTCTACCTCGCGACCGCCGTGGGACAGCCGGTGATCGGGCGGCTGGTGGACATGTACGGACCGCGGCGGCTGTATCTCGCCGGGACGGGTCTGGTCGGGGTCGCCGGGCTGATGGGCGCGCTGGCGCCCTCGCTGGGCGTGCTGATCGCGGCGCGTGTGCTGCTCGGGTTCGGTACGTCGGCCGCGTACCCGGCGGCGATGCGGCTGACTCGCAGCGAGGCCGAGCGGACCGGGAAGGACAGTCCGGCCGGGGTGCTGACCGCGCTCGCGGTGTCCGCGCAGACCGTGGCGGTGATCGGCCCGACGCTCGGCGGTCTGCTGATCGGAGCCGGCGGCTGGCACCTGGTGTTCACCGTGAACGTCCCGCTCTCCGCCGCGTGTCTGGTCCTCGGGGTCAAGTGGCTGCCGCGTCCGCGGACCACGGCCGGCCGCCGGAGCACGGACCTGCCCGGCATGGCCCTCTTCGCGGTCCTGCTGATCTCGCTGATGCTGTTCCTGATGGGCCCGAGGGCCGACCGCTGGTACCTGCCCGTCCTGACCCTCCTGGCGGCCGCCGCCTTCGCGGCCCGGGAGCTGCGGGTCACGGACCCGTTCGTCGACCTGCGGGTCCTCGGCGGCAACGTGCCGCTCATCGTCACCTACGTGCGCCAGTTCCTCGCCTACACCACCTCCTACGCCTTCCTGTACGGCTACACGCAGTGGCTGGAGCAGGGCCGCGGCCTCAGCGCCTCCACCGCCGGGCTCGCGCTGCTGCCGCTGTCGGCCGCCGCGCTCGTCACCGCCACGCTCACCGGCCGCCGGGAGGCCGTCCGCGCCAAACTGCTCCTCGGTTCCGTACTGCAGATCGCGGGCTGCGCGGCCCTGCTGCTGGTCGGCGCCGGCAGTCCGGTGTGGCTCCTGCTGGCGGTCGGCGCGCTGCTCGGCGTCCCTCAGGGGCTGCTCGGGCTCGCCGCGCAGACCGCGCTGTACCGGCAGGCCGACCCGGAGCGCATCGGCTCGGCCGCCGGGCTGCTGCGCACCTTCATGTACCTCGGCGCGCTGGGCGCCTCCGCCGCCACCGCGGCGTTCTACCCGCACCGCGCCGACACGGGCGGCCTGCACGGCCTCGCCCTGTTCATGCTCGCCGGCTCCGCACTGCTGCTGGCGATCACCCTGCCGGACCGCTCCCTGGCCCGGCTCACCCCCCAACCCCGTCAAGCCCCCCGAAAGGCCTGATCCACCCCATGTCTTTGAGCACGCTCGACCCGCGTACCGCCCTCGTCGTCATCGACCTCCAGCAGGGCATCGTGGGCATGCCCACCCAGCCGTACACCGGTGCCGAGGTCGTGGCCCGCAGCGTCGAGCTCGCCGACGCCTTCCGCGCCCAGAACCTGCCCGTGGTCCTGGTCCGGGTGTCCTTCGCCGGCGACGGCGCCGACGCCGTCCCCGGCCGTACCGAGCGCCAGCCGCGCGGTCTCGCCTTCCCGGAGGGCTGGGACGTCGTCGTCGACGAACTCTCCGGCCACGACGGCGACATCCTCGTCACCAAGCACAACTGGAGCGCCTTCCACGGCACCGCCCTGGACGACCAGCTGCGCCGCCGGGGGGTCACCCAGATCGTCCTCACCGGCATCGCCACCAGCATCGGTGTGGAGTCCACCGCCCGTGACGCCTACGCGCACGGCTACCACGTGACCCTCGCGACCGACGCCATGGCCGACGCCGACCCCGAGGCGCACCGCGGCAGTGTGGAGCGGATCTTCCCGCGGCTGGGCGAGTCGGGCAGCACGGCCGAGGTCCTGGAGCTGCTCGCCAAGACGCACGGCTGAGCAGGCCTCTTGACGGTTAACTGACCCTTCGCGACCCGGTCTTGACCAAGGTGTGGCAGACACCCGAGGGCAGGACCGGGTTAGCATTCGGCCACGTAGACATGCCGTCCAGGGGAACGGACGGCTTATCCAGGGGGCTAGGAAGCCGGATGCCGGTCAAGGTCAGCGTTGTCGTCCCTGTATACAATCCTGGGCCCTACATCGAGGACTGCGTCGCCTCGGTGCTGCGGCAGTCACTGCCGCGCGACGAATACGAAGTGATCTTCGTGGACGACGGCTCCAGCGACGGGACCCCGGCCCGGCTCGACGCGCTCGCCGCCGAGTACCCGCACGTCCACGTCATCCACCAGGAGCCCTCCGGCTGGTCCGGCAAACCGCGCAACGTCGGTATCGAGGCCTCCCGCGGCGAGTTCGTGATGTTCGTCGACAACGACGACTTCCTCGGCGACGAAGCCCTGGAGCGGATGTACGACTACGGCGTCGCGAACGAGGCCGACCTGGTCGTCGGCAAGATGGCGGGCAAGGGCCGCCCGGTGCCGGTGGAACTGTTCCGCCGCAACCACCCGCGGGCCACCGTCGAGAACGCCCCGCTGATGGACAGCCTCACCCCGCACAAGATGCTGCGACGGTCCTTCCTGGACCGCACCGGACTGCGCTTCCCCGAGGGCAGGAGGCGGCTGGAGGACCACGTCTTCGTCGCCGAGGCGTACCTGCGCGCGTCGAACATCTCCGTGCTCAGCGACTACGTCTGCTACTACCACCTCAAGCGCGAGGACGCCTCCAACGCGGGCTTCCAGCGTTTCGACCCGGTCGGCTACTTCGCCAACCTGCGCGAGGCCCTCGACGTCGTCGAGCGCTACACCGAGCCCGGCGCCAGACGGGACAGGATGTTCCGGCGCTGGCTCCGCAACGAGATGGGCGAGCGGCTGCGCGGCAACCGGTTCCTCGCGCTGCCCGACGACTACCGCAGGGAGCTCTTCGACGAGATCCACAAGGTGATCGCCGAACGCATGGGGCCCGCCGTGTTCGCCCTGCTGGACCCGGCCCACCGGGTGGTCACCGAACTGGCCGGCGCCGGCCGCTACGAGGACGTGCTCGCCCTCGCTCGGTGGGAGGCGTCCATCGTCCCCTCGACGGCCGTGGAGGGCGTCACCTGGGACGGCGGCGCCCTGAGGATCGGCTTCTCCGCCGAGTACAGCGCGGACGGCGCGCCCAGGACCTATCCGGCCGACGCCGGCGTGGTGCCGCCGGACGGCCCGCCCGCGACCGTCGCCGACGCCGTCGCGTGGCTGGACGCCGGTACCGTCGAGCGCTTCGGAAAGGCCAAGGCCGACCTGATGGTGCGCGAGCGCGAGACCGGCGCGCAGTTCTTCCAGCCGGTCTCGGTCACCCGCGAGAAGGTGCCCGTCCAGGACGCGCCCGGCCGGGTCCGGCTCGTGGTCAGGGTCACGGCCACCGTCGACCCGGCCACCGCCGCCGGCGGCACCCCGCTGGGGGCCGGGCTGTGGGACGCGTACGTCCGGTTGGGCATCGGCGGGTGGAACCGGGAGCACCGGCTGTTCCCGGTGTCCGGGGAGCCGCGCCCCGCGCTGCCGTCACCGGGTGTGATCGGCGGGCACCGGGTGCTGCCGTACTGGACGGTGAAGGACAGCTTCGCGCTCGACGTCGACAGGGCGGGCAAGCGGCTGGGCCTCGGCACGCTGCGGGCCGGGGACTTCACCGTGCCGGGCGACCGGCTGCACGCGGTGCTGCCCATCCACGTCGTGGACGACGTCAAGGCGTTGGTCCGGCTGACCGGCCCGGCACCCGCGGCGGAGGTGCTGGAGGTACCGGCCACGCTGTCGCCCGCCGAGGGCGGCGGCGCGGTGCTGGACGCCCCGCTGCCGGTGCGTTCGCTCGGCAAGGGCCGCTGGCGGCTCGCCCTGTGCCCGGTCGCGGACGCGCCCGAGCCGCGCTTCTTCGCGCTGCCGCTCGTCGTCCACGACTCCCCCGCGGGACCGAAGGTGGCCGAGGACAGGCCGGGCGCGGCGCGCCGCTTCGTCCGCAGGCTGCCGCTGCCGGTGCGCCGCGCCCTGGTCAGGGCGTTCGGCAAGGGCAGGCCCGCACTACTGGAAGGCGAGTAGGAACCGTGCGACCGCTGGACATCGAAGGCGCCTGGGTCCTGGAGCCCAAGGTCTTCCCCGACGACCGGGGCAGCTTCCACGAGTGGTTCAGGGCCGGGGAGTTCCGTGCGGCCCTCGGCTACGACCTCGACCTCGCGCAGGCCAACTGCTCGGTCTCGCGGCGGGGCGTGCTGCGCGGCGTGCACTTCGCCGACCTGCCGCCGAGCCAGGCGAAGTACGTCAAGTGCGTGCGCGGGGCGGTGCTGGACGTCGTCGTGGACATCCGCGTCGGCTCCCCCACGTTCGGCCGCTGGGAGGCGGTCCGGCTGGACGAGGAGAACCGGCACGCCGTGTTCCTCGCGGAGGGTCTCGGGCACGCGTTCATGGCACTGACCGACGACGCCACGGTGGTGTACCTCTGCTCGGCCGGGTACGCGCCGGGCCGTGAGCACGGCATCGACCCGCTCGATCCGGAGCTGGGCATCGAGTGGCCCGAGGGTCTCGAGCCGGTGCTGTCGGACAAGGACGCCGAGGCACCGTCCCTGGCCGAGGCGGAGGCGTCGGGACTGCTGCCGTCGTACGCGGACTGCCTGGCCCACTACGAACGTCTGCGGGCCTGACGACGCCCGCCGAAGCCTCGGGGGGCCGGGCGGTGGCCCGGCCCCCCGAGGGTGAGCGGTGTCAGGACTTGGCGTAGCGCTGCTTCAGCGCGCTGCGCTTGTTGCTGCCCTCGGCATTCCGGCCCTTTTCGATGATCACCAGGTTGTGGTAGAAGTGCACGCCGACCACATTGAGGTCGGTGTACGTCGGCTGGTAGTTCTCGGTCACGAATTCCTCGTAATTCAGTCCGTCCGTCAGCCGCTTCAGCATTCCCATACTGGTGTGGGCCGCGTCGAGATCCTCACTGCCCTGCCATTCGGGCCAGTACGACGACTGCGTGTCCTCCACGACATAGATGCCACCGTCCTTGAGCCGCGGGAAGAGCGTGGCGAACGTCGTGAGCACATGCGGACTCCGATGACTGCCGTCGTCGATGATGACGTCGAGTTCACCGATCTTGTCGGCGATCGAGTTCAGGGACGACGGGTCGGACTGGTCCCCGATGAACGTCGTGATGCGGTCCTCGTCGACGAATGACTTGTCCTGGATGTCCATTCCGAAAATCTGCGCCTTCGGGAAGAACTGCTTCCACATGCGCAGGGACGCACCGCCCTGACCTGGCCTGTTGTAACCGCCGATGCCGATTTCGAGCAGGTTGAACGACTCGTTCCTCAGGTGTCCCAGATGGCGCTGGTAGTGCTGCGTGTAGCGGTGCGCCCCCCACTTGTCCGTCTTGAAGTGCTGGGCGAGTTTGTTGAGATCACCGGAGATCGCGTCGAGCCCCGTCGGCTTGGCCGGCGCGGCCGGCCGGGCGGACAGGCGCCGCTTCAGTCGTCGCAGGACCCGCACATTCTTCTCACCCAGCACGGACTTCACGGTCGCTCGCATCGACATCGCGGGACAAATCCTTTCCCTACCCGACCCACAAGACATTCAAAGCATCATCGTAGTGAAGCGGCGCCATCCACAAGGGCCGAACGCGAAGGCTCATGAAAAGGCTCGGCGGGCCGGCGCCATTTCAATACACCGGGGCGTCTTTCGTGGACATCTCCGCACGGATGTGGGGCAGTCCCTCCGCGAGAGCCTCCCGCCAGTCCCGCGGCGGCCGCAGACCGACCTCGGCCCACCGGCCGTGGCCCAGGACGCTGTAGGCGGGACGGGGCGCCGGCCGGACGAACGCCGCACTCGTGGTGGGGCGCACCCGCCCCGGGTCGGCGCCGAGCAGCCGGAACACCTCGCGGGCCAGCTCGCACCAGGTGGCCGCGCCCGAACTGGTCCCGTGGAAGACGCCGTGCGCGCGGCCGTCCCGGCCGATCCGGGGGCCGAGGTCGGCGATCCGGGCGGCCAGGTCGGCGCTCCAGGTCGGCTGGCCACGCTGGTCGTCGACGACGTCGAGGGTGTCCCTGTCGGCCTCCAGCTCGGTCATCGTGCGCACGAAGCTCCTGCCGTGCGTGCCGTACAGCCAGGCCGTGCGGACCACCGCGCTCGCGCCCGGCAGCTCGGTGAGCACGGCCCGCTCGCCGGCGAGCTTGGTCCGGCCGTAGGCCGTGCGCGGACCGGTGGGGTGGTCCTCGGGGTACGGCGTGGTGCGGGCGTCGCCGTCGAAGACGTAGTCCGTGGAGACGTGCACCAGACGGGCACCGTGCCGGGCGGCGGCGCGGGCCAGCAGGCGCGGGCCCTCGCCGTTGATCAGCAGGGCCCGCTCCTCGTCGGTCTCGGCGTCGTCGACGGCCGTGTAGGCGGCGCAGTTGACCACCAGGTCGGGCCGGTGCGCGGCGAACGCCGACTCCACCGAGTCGGCACCGGTGACGTCGAGGCCCGCGTGCCCGAGGGCCACCACCTCCGCGCCCCGGCGGGTGAGTTCGGCGGCCATGTCGTGCCCGAGCATGCCGTCCGCGCCGGCGACCAGCCACTTCATCAGTGCTTCTCCTGCTCCTCGCGGGACTTCCGAGCGGCACGCTCCTTGAGCGGCTCCCACCAGTCGCGGTTGTCCCGGTACCAGGCGACGGTGGCGGCGAGGCCGGAGGGGAAGTCGTGCTTCGGCGTGTAGCCGAGCTCGTCGTGGATCTTGCTCCAGTCGACGGAGTAGCGCTGGTCGTGGCCCTTGCGGTCGGTGACGTGGTCCACCCGCTCCCAGCCCGCGCCGCAGGCCTCCAGGAGCAGGCCGGTGAGCTCCTTGTTGCTGAGTTCGGTGCCGCCGCCGATGTTGTAGACCTCGCCGGCCCGGCCGCCGGTGCGGACCAGGTCGACGCCCTGGCAGTGGTCCTCGACGTGCAGCCAGTCGCGGACGTTGCTGCCGTCGCCGTACAGGGGCACGTTCGCGCCGTCGAGGAGGTTGCTCACGAAGAGCGGGACGACCTTCTCGGGGAACTGGTGCGGCCCGTAGTTGTTGGAGCAGCGGGTGACGCGCACGTCCAGGCCGTGGGTGCGGTGGAAGGCCAGCGCGAGCAGGTCGGAGGAGGCCTTGGAGGCGGAGTACGGCGAGTTCGGCCGGAGCGGGTGGCTCTCGGGCCAGGAGCCGGTCTCGATGGAGCCGTAGACCTCGTCGGTGGAGACGTGCACGAACGGGCCGACGCCGTGCCGCAGGGCCGCGTCCAGCAGGGTCTGGGTGCCGACCACGTTGGTGCGGACGAACGCGCCGGCCCCGTCGATGGAGCGGTCCACGTGCGACTCGGCGGCGAAGTGCACCACCTGGTCGGCCTCGGACATGAGCTTGTCGACCAGCTCGGCGTCGCAGATGTCGCCCCGCACGAAGGTCAGACGCGGGTGCGACGCGGGCAGGTTGGTCAGGGTGCCCGCGTAGGTGAGCTTGTCCAGCACGGTGATGTGCGGCGCGTCGGGGCCGTCGGCGGCGAGCAGGCCGTGGACGTACGTGGAGCCGATGAAGCCGGCCGCGCCGGTGACGAGGAGGTTCATGAACGGATCTGCACCTTGCTGTGGTCGCCGAGGACGAGGCGGTGGGCGCTGGGGGTACCGGTCGCCGGGGTCACCTCGACGTGCCGGCCGATCAGCGAGGACTCGATCCTGCCCACCCCGTCGATGGAGGAGTCCCGCAGCACGATGGAGAACTCCAGCTCACTCTCGGTGATCCGGCAGTCCTCGGCGATCGAGGTGAAGGGGCCCACGTAGGAGTCGCCGACGACGGTCCCGGCGCCGATCACGGCCGGGCCGACGATCCGCGAGTTGGTGACGCGGGCGCCCGCCTCGACGACCACCCTGCCGACGATCTCGCTGGCCTCGTCCACCTCGCCGTCGATGCGCGGCTCCAGGCTCTCCAGGACGGCCCGGTTGACCTCCAGCATGTCGACGACGTTGCCGGTGTCCTTCCAGTAGCCCTCGATCACCGTGGAGCGCACGTCGGCCCGCCGGTCGATGAGGTGCTGGATGGCGTGGGTGATCTCCAGTTCGCCGCGCCAGGACGGCTCGACGGCGCGCACGGCGTCGTGGATGGCGGGCGTGAACAGGTAGACGCCGACCAGCGCGAGATCGCTCTTGGGCTCCTGGGGCTTCTCCTCCAGGCCCACCACCTGCCCTTCGGCGTCGAGTTCGGCGACACCGAAGGCTCTCGGGTTCGGCACGTGGGTGAGCAGGATCTGCGCGTCGGGCCGGGTCTCGCGGAACTCGTCGACCAGTCCGCTGATCCCGCCGACGATGAAGTTGTCGCCGAGGTACATGACGAAGTCGTCGTCGCCCAGGAAGTCCCGCGCGATCAGTACCGCGTGGGCCAGGCCGAGCGGTCGTTCCTGGGGGATGTAGGTGACGTCGAGGCCGAACTTCGAGCCGTCGCCGACCGCTTCCTGGATCTCGGCGGCGGTGTCGCCGACGATCATCCCGATCTCGGTGACGCCCGCAGCGGCGAGGGATTCGAGCCCGTAGAACAGCACGGGCTTGTTGGCCACCGGCACGAGCTGCTTCGCCGAAGTGTGGGTGATCGGCCGAAGTCGCGTGCCGGCACCGCCTGATAGCACCAGAGCCTTCATTCGCTACACCCTATAGGTGAACATCCGGTTGAGCGGTTCTTCTGATTTCCGGATGGGTTACGACAGTATGGCCTCGGCGCGGACGGCATGCGGCCGCGGGGTGCCTCGAGCGGTTCAGGAGTCCTGCGGCCCCTTCGCCGCCCGTTCCACCTCCGCCTCGACCTCGGACCGCGGCCGGCCCTCGTCGCGGGCGTACTCGTTCACCGCGGTCAGTTCGTCGCGGGCCAGGTCGCGCCAGGCGCGCAGGGCGGTCTCGTAGGTCTCGGACTGGGCGCCGCCCGGCTGCTGGAGGGCCGGCGGTCCGTAGGCGTCCCGCAGTTCCAGGACCTGCTCGTGGGCCGCGTCGGCCGCGCGGTGCTTCGCCACGAGTTCGTCGAAGGTGTGTGCCACATCAAGGACATTAGGGACGGTCGCCGCTCACCGCCTCCCGAGACCGCCGGCGCCCCGCTCCCCCGGCCCCCGCCGCCCCGCCCGCCCGGCCTCCGGCGGCCCGCCTCCCGCGACCGTCAGTCCGGTGGCCGGTCCTGCAGGACGAGGTCCGCCCACACCTGCTTGCCGCCGCTGACCGGCACGGTCCCCCAGGCGTCCGACATGGCCTCCACCAGCACGATCCCGCGTCCGCCGGTGGCCTCCCAGCCGATGCTCGCGGGCTTCACCGGGCTGCGCGGCGAGGCGTCGGCGACGGCGACCCGCAGCCGGTGGTCGACCAGGGTCAGATCCAGCCGGACCGGGCCGTCGGTGTGGATCAGGGCGTTGGTGACGAGCTCGGAGACGACCAGCAGGCCCGCGTCCATGGCGTCGTCGGTGATGCCCCAGGAGCGCAGGGTGCGCTTGCTGAAGCGACGCGCGTGCCGGGCCGCCTCCGGGACCCGCCACACCGTCCAGGTCTCCCGCAGCGGGCGCACGGCCATGCCGTCGTACCGCATCAGCAGCAGGGCGACGTCGTCGGCGCGGCGGGCGTCGGCGAGCAGCGCGTCCGCGACCAGGCCGAGGTGGGAGGGGTCGGCCGCGCCGAGGTTCCGGGCGAAGTGCCGCATGCCTTCGTCGATGTCCGCGTCGGGGGACTCGACCAGGCCGTCGGTGGTCAGCGCCAGCAGGGCACCGGGGCGCAGGCTGAGCTCGGTCATGGGGAAGTCGGCCTGGGCCAGCACCCCCAGCGGGAGTCCGCCGTCGGTCCGGCAGACCTCGGTGCTGCCGTCCGGGTGCCGCAGGACCGGCGGCAGGTGTCCGGCCCGTACGCACCACGCGGTGCCGGCCTCCATGTCGACGTCGACATAGCAGCAGGTGGCGAAGAGATCGCTCTCCATGTCCATGAGGAGGCGGTTGGCCAGCGAGACGACCACGTCGGGGGTGTGCCCCTCGGTCGCGTAGGCACGCAGCGCGGTGCGCATCTGGCCCATCAGGGTGGCGGCCGCGGCGCTGTGGCCCTGGACGTCCCCGATGACCAGGGCCACGTGGTTGTCGATGAGCGGGATCACGTCGTACCAGTCGCCGCCGACCTCCAGGCCCGCGGTGGTGGGCAGGTAGCGGGCGACCGCGAGGCCGCCGGGCAGCCGGGGAAGCCTGCGGGGCAGCAGGGCACGCTGGAGCATGCCGACGAGTTCGTGTTCGGCGTCGAAGGCGTGCGCGCGCATCAGGGCCTCGCCGGCGAGGCCGGCGGAGGCGGTGAGCAGGGCGCGTTCGTCGGGACCGAAGTCGTGCGGGCTGTCCCAGCCGATCAGGCAGGCGCCGGCCATCCGGCCGCCGGCGGGCAGCGGGAGGACGGCCAGCCCGCCGGGGCCGACCTCGGCGAGGGCGGGTTCCAGGGTGGTCGGCGCGGGCCAGATGCGGGGGCGGCCCTCGCGCAGGACGGCGGCCAGGGTGGGCATCGAGCGCACCGGCGCGTCGGGCCACTCGGTGCGCCATTCACTGCGCCACAGCTCCGGCCAGGACTCCGCGTCGGGCGGGTCCAGGACGGTGACGACGAGGCGTTCGTTCTCCAGTTCGGCCAGGGCGATGCGGTCGGCCTTGAGCGGTCCGCGCAGGGCGGTGACGACGGCCTGGCCGACGTCCTTGACGGTGCCGGCGGTGGCGAGCGCGGCGGCGAGACGCTGCACCCGGGCCACGTCGGTGACGTCGGAGCGCAGGGTGGAGGCGTCGGCGACGGTGCCGGCCAGCCGGGCCGGGCGCCCGTCGGCGGCCGGCACCATGCGGCCGCGCAACCGGAGCCAACGCGGTGCGCCCGAGGGCTGGAGGATCCGGAACTCCAGCTCGCGGTCGCCGATGGACATGTGGTCGGCCTCGACGACGGACATCAGGGCGGGCACGTCCTCGGGCACCGTGCGGCCCAGCAGCGTCTCGACCTTGCCGTCGAACTCGTCCCGGCTCATGCCGAAGAGGCCGAGGATGCCGTCGCCGATCTCGATCCGGCCGGTGTCCATGGCAAGGCTGAACGCGTCGGCGGGCAGCTCACCGGTGTCGGAGACGGTCGGCAGCGGGGCGGGCAGCGCGATCGCGCCGGCGATCAGTTCCAGGCAGGCGCGGTCCTCGGGGTCGAACCCGCCCTCCCGTTCGCTGATCACGGCCAGGAGTCCGGCGCGGCCCGAGACCGGCAGGACCCCGAGCGAGAACTCCGAGGACGGGGTCCGTCGGGCGTCCGGGCAGTCGGCCACTTCCTCGGGGCCCAGCCAGCGGGTCCGGCCGGTGAGGTGGGCCTCGGCGGCCGGGGACTGGCCCACGGCGGGATAGGCGTCGCGCAGCCCGAAGCAGGTGCGGGGCAGTCCCGCCGACTCCGCCAGCCGCAGTACGGAGCCGTCGTCGCACGGCGTGTAGACCCCGGCGAACGAGGCACCCGCGAACACCAGGGCCTGTTCGAGGACGCGGCGGAGCCAGTCGGGTGCGCCGGGATCGCCCGTGAGCGTTTCGAGGGCGATTTCGGCGCGCTCCGTTCTGATTCCGCGTACCGCAGCGCCCTCACTGACCACGCCGCCATTACAGCGCTAATGAGCCGTCCGCGCAGCCCCTGTGACCGTTCCGTGGAGGCCGTCGGTCCGTTGTGCTCGAAAGGTACCGAACATGACGTGCCCCGCGTCTTCCGACGACGGCCCCGGCGGGCGGCTCCACGGCCCGCGCGGTGTTCCGGCCCGGCCCGGAACACCGGTCCTCCGGTCGGCGACGACCCCTCGGCCGCGCCCGGGCACGCGGGCGCGGCCGGGTACGCGGGCGCGGCCGGGTACGCGGGCGCGCCCTGGTGCACGGCGGCGCACCGGCACACGGCCGTGCCCGGCTGCACGACGGTGCCCGGGCACCTGGTCTCACCCGGGCGCAAGGCCCGGACCGGCGTACGGGCCGGTGCCGGTGCCGCTGCCGCTCTCGCCGTGCGCCCGTCGCCGCCAGGAGGGAGTCTTGACCCCGAGGACGCGAGGCGCGGCCGGACGAGGAGGTGGTCGGGCGTGTCCGACGGAATGGGGGCCCCTCCCGCGCCGACGGCGTCGGACCCGAGGGAGTCGGCGGCCGACGCGCCCCGGTCCGGTCGGCCGCCGCTGCTGTCGCTCGCGCTGGCCTCGTTGATGGACGAGGTCCAGGCGCACTCCGGCGCGGTCTACCTCCTCGCCGCCGACGAACCGGTCCTGGAGATGGCGGTGACCGCCGGGCTGCCCCGGGCCTTCGTGGCGCCCTGGGAGCGGGTCGGGCTGAGCACGCCCATCCCGGTGGCGGAGGCGGTCCGTGAGCGGCGCCTGGTGTGGGTGGGCGGCGAGGAGGACATGGCCCGCCGGTTCCCGCGGATCTCGATGGTGCTGCCCTATCCGTTCGCCCTGGCCGCGCTGCCCGTGGCGACGGCGGACGCGGTGTACGGGGCGCTGTACGTGACCTGGCCCGGCTCTCATCCCACCGTGCTCTCCGACCGGGAGCGGGCGGAGCTGACCGCGGCGGCCGAGCGGCTGGCGAGGCGGCTGGCCCACGACGCCCACCGGCGCCGTTCGCCGCGGGCCGAGCCGGATCTGCTGGCGGCACCGGCGTCGGGGACGGCGGGCACGCTCGGTACGGTGGAGGCGGCCCGGATGGTGGGACGGCTGCCGTACGGGCTGGTCTCGCTCGACCTGCACGGCCGGGTCGTCTTCGCCAACCCGGCGGCGGCCGAGCTGCTCGGCGTGCGGACCGACGACCTCCTCGGCGTTCCACCGTGGGTGTCGGTGCCCTGGCTGAACGACCCGATGTACGAGGACCGTTACCGGGCGGCGCTGCTCAGTCAGCACGTGACGTCGTTCGTGGCGCTGAAACCGCCGGGCGACTGGCTGTCGTTCCGGATGTATCCGAGCACCACCGGGCTGACCACCCGGATCAGCCGGGCGCGTGCGGTCGCCGAGATGGTGGGGGCGCTGCCGCGCGCCGACGCGGCTCCCGGTTGCCGACTGGTCACCATCTCCCAGGTGCTGAGCCTGGCCGGGGCGCTGACGGAGGCCGTGGGGGTGCAGGACGTGGTGCAGCTGGTGGCCGACGAGGTGGCTCCGGCCGTCGGCAGCCAGGCACTGGTGGTCCTCGGGTCCCGGGCCGGACGGCTGCACGTCCTCGGGCAGCGCGGGTACGACGACCCGCGGACCGTGGAGCGGTTCGACGGCCTGCCGCTGGCCGAACGGACGCCGGGCACCCATGTCCTGAACACCGGTGTGCCCGCGTTCTTCGAGTCGAGGCAGCAGCTGGAGCGGCTGTACCCGGATCTCGACGGCTCCGCGGACGGGTTCGCCGCCTGGGCGTATCTGCCGCTGATCGCCTCGGGCCGGCCGGTGGGCACCTGTGTCCTCACCTACGCCGAACCGCACGTCTTCCCCGCCGACGAGCGCGCCGTGCTGACCAGCATCGGCGGACTCATCGCACAGGCCCTGGAGCGGGCCCTGCTCTACGACGCGAAGAACCAGCTGGCGCACGGTCTCCAGGCGGCCCTGCTGCCGCACTCACTGGCGCCGCCGCCCGGTATCGAGGCGGCCGCGCGTTACCTGCCCGCCATGCACGGCATGGAGATCGGCGGCGACTTCTACGACCTGGTGCCGACCCGCCCGCTGACGGCCGCGGTGATCGGGGACGTGCAGGGGCACAACGTGACGGCGGCCGGGCTGATGGGCCAGATCCGTACCGGGGTCCGGGCCTTCACCACCGTCGGGCAGGCTCCGGAGGAGGTGATGCGGAGCACCAACCGGCTCCTCATCGACTTCGGCGCCGATCTGTTCGCGAGCTGCCTGTATCTGCGGCTGGATCCGGCGCGGGGGCGGGCGGTGATGGCCAGGGCGGGGCATCCGCCGCCGTTGCTGAGGCGTCCCGACGGGCGGGTGCGGGTGCTGGACCTGGCCGGCGGCCCGCTGCTCGGCATCGACGCGGAGGCGACGTACCCGACCACCGAGGTGTCGCTGGCGCCGGGCTCGGTGCTGGCCCTCTACACGGACGGGCTGGTCGAGTCCCCGGGGGTGGACATCGAGGACGCGCTGGTCGATCTGGGCGAGTTGCTCGCGGAGAACGGCGACAAGCCGCTGGACAAGCTCGCCGACACGCTCGTGCGACACAGTGCGGCGGCGCAGGAGCGTGTCGACGATGTCGCGGTGCTCCTGCTCAGAGCATGCCCCGACAGCTGACGGACCCGGGAGGGGTCCGTGGTCCGGCCCTCCCGCCGGAGGGCCGGACCGTCCACCACCACCGGCCGGGTCGCCCGTCGCCGGCTTGAACGGCCGGCCGGGCGGCGGGTGGTGGGTGGTGGGTCAGCGGGACGACGAACCGTCGTTCACGCCGGTCCCGGACTGGTCGCCGGTCCCGGACTGGTCGCCGACGCCCGTCCCGTCACCCGTGCCCGTCCCGTCGCCCGCGCCGTTCTGGTCCCCGGCCGTCGCGGACGGGTCGGCGCCGCCGATCTGGTCGCCTCCGGCCTGGTCGCCGGCGCCGTTCTGGTCCCCGGCCGTGGCGGACGGGTCGGCCGTGGCACCGGCGTCACCGGCGCCCGCGTCACCGAGGGTCGCGCCGGTCGCCTGGAGCGCGGTGGTCACCGGCTGAAAGAAGGTCTCGCCGCCGGAGGTGCAGTCACCGCTGCCGCCTGAGGTCATGCCGACCGCGCCGCCGTCCTGGGTGAACAGCGAGCCGCCGCTGTCGCCGGCCTCGGCGCAGACGTCGGTCTGGATGAGGCCCGTGACGGTGTCGACGCCGTTCGGGTCGGTCTCGCTCTGGAAGTTCACGGTGGCGTCGAGGCCGGTGACCTGGCCGTCGTGCAGACCGGTGGTGGAGCCCATCCGGAACACGGTCTCGCCGACCGTGGCGTCGACGGCCTGGTTGATGGCGACGGTCTGGCCGTTGCCTATGTTGACCTCGCTCGGCGCCTGGGTGGTGGCGTCGTTGTACTTGACGAGCGAGAAGTCACCCTCGCCGGGGAACTGCGCCTGGTCCACGGTGGCGATCGGCTGGCCGGTCTCGGAGTCGGACCAGTCCTTGGCCGCGACCCCGCAGTGACCTGCCGTCAGGAAGGCGGGGCTGCCGTCCGAGGCGGTCACGTTGAAGCCGAGGGAGCAGCGGACGGTGCCGTCGGCGACCTGGGAGAAGATCGCGTCGCCGCCGGAGACGAGGGGCTTGAAGGTGCCCGACGATTTCTTGAGGGTCGCCATGTCCGAGCCGAGGCCCCGCACCGTCGACTGCAGCGTGTCCCACTGGGAGCCGGTGACGGTGGAGTCGGCGGAGACGACCACCTTGTTGGTCCTCGGGTCGACGGCCCACGCCGTGCCCGGGATGGTCGCCTTCGCCTTCAGTGTGCCGGCGACCGCCGCCAGCGCGGAGTTGCTGTTCCGCACCTGGCGGACGACCGCGCCTGCCTGCTCCGCCTGGACGACCGTGTTGTCGTCGCCGTTGACGACGTTGACGACGAGCTGGTGCTTGCCGCTGTCGTAGTAGGAGCCGGCGAAGGCCTGGCCGAGCAGGCCCTGGAGCTGTGCGGCGAGGCCCGAGGCGTCGCTCGCCGACTTGAGCGTCCTGGGAGCGGCGCCGGCGCCGGAGGCGTCGTCCTGGGACGCGTTGGCCATGGGCAGCAGAAAGGCCGCAGCTCCGAGCGCCGCGACTCCGCCCACGGCGATTGCGGCCTTGCGCTTCGGAATTCGCTTGTGACTCAAACTTCTCGACCTCCAAGGGACGGAGTGACCGCCGTGTTCGGGCGGTCGTTCG
This sequence comes from Streptomyces sp. NPDC001068, assembly GCF_042897315.1. NCBI lineage: Bacteria > Bacillati > Actinomycetota > Actinomycetes > Kitasatosporales > Streptomycetaceae > Streptomyces > Streptomyces sp. NPDC001068. The sequence goes on from NZ_JBIAYD010000002.1 coordinate 795,073, forward strand.
TGAGCGGCGCCTGGATGGCCTTAGGTACGGCCGGGTCACGTGGTGCGTTCAATTCCGGTTCCCAACTTCCTGCGGCCGCCGGTGAATCGGCCATGCCGCGCGGCTCCCGGTGCGGTTGCGCGTGCCGTGCCGCGGGCCCGGGAACAATCCCCCATATGACGATGAGCAGTGCCGAGGCCGACAAGATCCTCTCCGCCAACTTCGCCCCCTGGGTGCTCGATCTCGGGCTGTCCGTCGAAACGGTCGGCGAGGACCGGGCCGTTCTGCGTCTGCCCTGGTCGGACCGCTTGTCGCGGGAGGGCGGCGGGCTGTCGGGGCAGGCGCTGATGGCGGCGGCCGACACGGCGACGGTGATCGCGGTGTCGGTGGCCCGGGGCGGTTTCGTGCCGATGACGACGGTCCAGCAGTCGACGTCGTTCCAGCGCGCGGTGACCGGTTCGGATGTCCTGATCGAAGCGGTGCTCGGCAGGCTCGGCCGCCGCATGGCGTTCGCCGACATCACGATGCGCGACGAGCGGTCGGGGTCGGTGGCGGCCCGGGCGAGCACGGTCTACGCACTCCTCGGGTGAGAGCCGCGGCCCGGACCGACACGGTCGGGCGCCGACCGGTCACGGTCGGTGGCGATCGCCTACCGGAATCCTTGCTTCAGGGAATCTGCACATCCAATACCCAAGCGGGTCACGGAGTGCGGCGGATCTGCACAACCGCGCGCCCCGTGCCGCGCCTTTGGCGCGGAGTGCCGGATTCGGTGCCGGCAGGGCAAGCCGTGCGACTGCGACGAAGTCGCGCGGTGTGTGAAGGAGTCGCCGACAAGACGTGCCCGCGCGTGCACGGATCAGCACCTCTGCGACGCAAGTGCCCAGGTGGGACGGTTGATTGATTGGATGCCCGGACCGGGGGCGTGCTTTGATCCATCGCACCGCAAGGCCGCCAGGATCTCCCGGTGACGGGCGTCCGGCGCCTGCGGTCGCGGCCATCCGTACCGTCCCCTCAGGGCCGTTGGGGGGCCGCTCTCCCCCTTGTGAATATCCATATGAAGGGAAGTTCCATCATGAACTCCACCCCCCAGGTTGAGACCGTCGAGATCTCCGACGCCGAGCTCGACAACGTCTCCGGCGGCCTGGCCGTGAACGCCCTCGGCACCGTCACCGGCCTGGTGGACGGCGTTGCCCCGGTTTCCGGCCTGCTCAACACCGCTGTCGGCACCGTCGAGGGTGTCACCGGCCTGAACACCCAGCCGGTCACCAACCTGGTCGCCGGTATCTGAGCGCACCACGTTGCCGCTGAGTCCCGGAGCCGTACCGCGGCCCCGGGGCTCTCGGGCGTTTTGAGGCACCCCTGAAACGCCCCCTGAAGCCACCCCCTTTCACCAGCGTCTCTCCCACAGGTGAGGGAAGTTCCGTGCAGTTCCGCCAACAGGCCCTCGCCAAGCTCCAGTCACCGGAGGAGCTCGACCTCCCGGTGCGCTTCGCCCGTCCGCAGGGCTGGCTCGCGCTCTCCGTCTCCGTCGTCGTGATGGCGGCGGCGTCGGTGTGGGCGGTGACCGGTTCGGTCGCCTCCACGGTGAGCGCCGAGGCCATCCTCACCCACGGCCAGGGCAGCTACATCCTGCAGAGCCCGGTCGCCGGACAGGTCACGGCCGTCCTCGCCGGGCAGGGCGACCGGCTGCCGGCCGGCGCCCCCGTCCTGAAGGTGCACACGAGCCAGGGCGACTCGATCGTGCGCACCGTCGCCGCGGGCCGGATCAGCGCGCTCGCCGCCACCATCGGGCAGATCATCCGGACCGGTGCGAACGTCGCCGCCGTGGAGAAGATCGCGCACGCCTCGGACCCGCTGTACGCGACGGTCTACGTCCCCGCCGAGAACGCCTCGGCCATCCCCGCGGACGCCCCGGTCGACCTCACCGTGTCCTCGGTGTCGACCCAGGAGTACGGAGTGCTGCGCGGCCATGTGAAGGCGGTGGACCGCGCCGCCCAGTCGGCCCAGTCGATCTCCGCGTTCCTCGGGGACGACCAGCTCGGCGAGCAGTTCACCAGGAAGGGCCGCCCGGTCGCGGTCCTGGTGAGGCTGGATCCGTCGCACAGCACGAAGAGCGGCTACAAGTGGTCCTCGGCGGACGGACCGCCGTTCGCGCTCGACTCCATGACCCCGGCCTCGGGTTCCATCCGGCTGGCCGACCAGCACCCCGTCGATTGGCTGCTCCCGTGACCACCGCCCAGGACACCCAGGAGACCCGCGGCCGCAGACGCGCCGCGCCGCCCAAGCGGCCGGTGCCCAAGGGCCGTGGCCGCACCGTCCGCACCCCCAGCGTGCTCCAGATGGAGGCCGTCGAGTGCGGCGCCGCCTCCCTGGCCATGGTGTTGGGCCACTTCGGCCGCCATGTCCCGCTGGAGGAGCTGCGGATCGCCTGCGGTGTCTCCCGCGACGGCTCGCGCGCCAGCAACCTGCTGAAGGCGGCGCGCGGTTACGGTCTGACGGCCAAGGGCATGCAGATGGACCTGGCCGCCCTCGCCGACGTACAGGGACCGGCCATCCTGTTCTGGGAGTTCAACCACTACGTCGTCTTCGACGGCATGGGCCGCCGCCTGGGCCGCCGCGGCGTGTACATCAACGACCCCGCCAAGGGCCGCCGGTTCGTGCCGATGGAGGAGTTCGACGGCGGCTTCACCGGTGTCGTGCTGATCCTGGAGCCGGGCGACGGCTTCGAGCGGGGCGGCCGCAGGCCCGGTGTCCTCGGCGCGATGCCGGCCCGGCTGCGCGGCACCGCGGGCACCATGCCGGCGGCGGTGCTGGCCAGTCTGCTGCTGGTGGTCGTCGGCGCGGCGGTGCCCGCGCTGAGCCGGCAGTACATCGACATGTTCCTCATCGGCGGCCAGACCTCGCTGCTCACCGTGCTGTTCGCCGCGATGGCCACCTGCGTGCTGCTCACCCTCGCGCTGACCTGGCTGCAACAGGCGAACCTGCTGCACGGCCGGATCGTCTCCTCCACCCTGTCCAGCGCCCGCTTCCTGCGCCATCTGCTGCGGCTGCCGGTGACCTTCTTCTCCCAGCGCAGCCCGGCCGACCTGGTCCAGCGCCTGCAGTCCAACGACCAGGTCGCCGAGACCCTGGCCCGCGACCTGGCGGCGGCGGGCGTGGACGCCGTGGTCGTGGTGCTGTACGCGGTGCTCCTCTACACCTACGACGCGCAGCTCACCTTCCTCGGCATCGGCGTGGCCCTGCTGAACATCGTGGCCATGCGGTTCGTCGTACGGCTGCGTGCGACCCGGACGGCCAAGCTGCGCGCGGACACCGCGCGGCTCACCAACACCTCCTACACCGGCCTCCAGTTGATCGAGACGATGAAGGCGACCGGCGGTGAGGACGGCTACTTCCGCAAGTGGGCCGGACAGCACGCGAGCACGCTGGAGGAACAGCAGCGGCTCGGGGTGCCGAGCGCCTGGCTCGGGATGGTGGCCCCCACCCTCGCGACGCTCAACAGCGCGCTGATCCTGTGGATCGGCGGGATGCGGGCCGTCGAGGGCGGCATCTCGGTCGGCCTGCTGGTCGCCTTCCAGTCCCTGGTCACCCGCTTCACCGCCCCGCTGACCCGGCTGAACGGAGTGGCGGGCCGGATCCAGGACTTCGCGGCCGACGTGGCCCGGCTGAAGGACGTGGAGAACTTCCAGGCCGACCCGGTCTACGCGCGCCCCGGCGCCGGCGACTCCACCCGGCGGCTGCACGGCCACGTCGAGCTGGAGAACATCACCTTCGGCTACAGCCCGCTCGACAAGCCGCTGCTCACCGGGTTCGACCTGACCGTCGGTCCCGGCCGGCAGGTCGCCCTGGTGGGCGGCTCGGGCAGCGGCAAGTCGACGGTGTCCCGGCTGATCTCGGGCCTGTACGCCCCCTGGGAGGGCGTCATCCGCATCGACGGGCAGCGGCTGGAGGACATCCCGCGCGGCGCGCTGGCCGCCTCCGTCTCCTTCGTCGACCAGGACGTCTTCCTCTTCGAGGGCTCGGTGCGCGACAACGTGGCGCTGTGGGACCCCTCGATCCCGGACGAGGCGGTGGTGGAGGCGCTGCGGGACGCGGCCCTGTACGACGTGGTGGCGCGCCGGCCCGGCGGCATCCACAGCAGGGTCGAGCAGGACGGCCGCAACTTCTCCGGCGGCCAGCGTCAGCGCCTGGAGATCGCGCGGGCGCTGGTGCGCGGGCCGAGCATTCTCGTGCTGGACGAGGTGACCAGCGCGCTGGACGCCGAGACCGAGCTGACCGTCATGGAGAACCTGCGCCGGCGCGGCTGCGCCTGCGTGGTGATCGCGCACCGGCTGAGCACGGTCCGCGACAGCGACGAGATCGTCGTGCTCCAGCACGGCACGATCGTGGAACGCGGGCGGCACGACGCCCTGGTGGCACACGGCGGGGCGTACGCCGCGCTGGTCAGGGAGCGATGAGATGACGACCGCGGACGACGGCGACCTCGTACTCGGCGCGCTCGGCGCGCTGGGCGGCCGGATCGACTGCACCGGTTTCAACCGGCTTGACCTCGAAGGCCCACAGGTGCTGTGGCTGGTGGTGTCCGGCGCCCTGGACCTGTTCGCGGTGGACGCCGCGGAGCAGGGCCAGTGGCACCATCTGGGCCGCCTGGAGGCGGGCGCCCTGCTGCTGGGTCCGGTCGCCGGTCCGCAGCACACCCTGGTGGCCCGCCCGTTGCGCGACTGCGTGGTGCACCGCGTCGGACTGCGCGAGCTGTACCAGCCCGCCGCCACCCAGACGTGGTCCTACGACGAGTACGGCAACCCCCAGTACGTGCCGCCCACCACCAGCCCCCTGGAGTACGCGCTGGCACTCGGTGTCGGCCGCGGTCTGTCGATCCTCTTCCAGGCCCCGATGGCCGCCGGCGAGCGGGCGGCGGCCCCCGCCGACGACGACGTCTTCTGGATGCAGGTGCCGCCGGGCAGCGTGCAGTACGGCTCGCTGTACGGCGCGGAGGCCGCCGCCGACCTGCTGATGGACCCGGCGCTGTGGCAGAGCATGGTCGACCAGCAGTACCGGCTGCTCACCACGCTGGACCGGTGGATCGAGCAGCTGGAGCGCACCCACGAGACCCGTACCGCGGCCGGTATCAAGGCCGGTGAGGCGGTCCGGGCGCAGGCCGACCGGACGCTTCTGGCCTCCATCGGCAAGGGCGCCAAGCGGACGACCGCCGCCGACGCCGACGCGTCCTACGCGGCCTGCCGGCTCGTCGCCCAGGCGGCCGGGATCACGCTGGCCGAGCCCGCCCGGAGCGGTACCGAGAGCGACCGCATCGACCCGGTCGAACGGGTGGCCCTGGCGTCCCGGGTGCGGATCCGGGCGGTCCGCCTGGACGGCCGCTGGTGGCGGGAGAACGTGGGACCGCTGGTCGGTCACCGTGCGCTGTCCGGTGCTCCGGTGGCCCTGCTGTGGCGGCGCGGCGGCTACGTCGCGGTGCACCCGGCGACCGGCCGGGAGACACCGATCGAGAAGGCGAACGCGGCGGAGTTCGAGCCGCGCGCGGTGATGTTCTACCGTCCGCTGCCCGACAGGGCCCTCACCCCGCTCGGCCTGCTCCGTTTCAGTCTGCGCGGCACCCGCGGCGACCTCGGCGCCCTGCTCCTCGCCGGGCTGGTGACGGTGGCGATCGGCTCCCTGGTGCCGATCGCGACCGGCAGGGTGCTGGGCGAGTACGTGCCGAAGGCCCAGACCGGCCTGATCGTGCAGGTCTGTCTGGCGGTGATGATCAGCGCGGTGGTGTCGGCGTCGTTCACGCTCCTGGAGAACCTCACCATCCTCCGCCTGGAGGGCCGGATCGAGGCGACCCTGCAGCCGGCCGTCTGGGACCGGCTGCTGCGGCTGCCCACGCGGTTCTTCACCCAGCGCTCGACCGGTGAGCTGGCCAGCGCCGCCATGGGCATCAGCGCGATCCGCCGGCTGCTGGCGGGGGTCGGCCCGGTGGTCGCCCAGTCGGTGACCGTCGGGGCGATGAACCTGGGCCTGCTGTTCTGGTTCAGCGTGCCGATGGCCCTGGCGGCGGTCGGCATGCTCGTCGTCATCGGCGCCCTGTTCCTGGGACTGGGTCTGTGGCAGGTGCGCTGGCAGCGGCGGCTGGTGGTGCTCGGCAACAAGCTGAACAACCAGGCCTTCCAGACCCTGCGGGGCCTGCCCAAGCTGCGGGTCGCGGCGGCCGAGAACTACGCGTACGCGGCCTGGGCGGGCGAGTTCGCGCGCAGCCGGGAGCTCCAGCAGAAGGTGGGCCGGATCAAGAACCTCACCACCGTGCTGGGCTCGGTCTACCTGCCGGTGTGCACCCTGCTGATGTTCATGCTGCTCGCCGGCCCGGCCAGGGGCGCCATGGACGCGGCCGCCTTCCTCACCTTCAACACCTCGGTGACGATGCTGCTCACCTCGGTCACCCAGCTGACCGGCTCCTTCGTGTCGGCGGTGGCCGCGCTGCCGCTGTTCGAGGAGATCAGGCCGGTCCTGGACGCGGCGCCGGAGGTGCGCACCGCGAGCACCCGGCCCGGCCCGCTGTCGGGCGGCATCGAGGCCCGCCGGCTCTCCTTCCGCTACTCCGACGACGGTCCGCTCGTCCTGGACGACGTCTCCTTCGAGGTGCGGCCGGGCGAGTTCGTGGCGGTCGTCGGCCCGAGCGGCTGCGGCAAGTCGACGCTGCTGCGGCTGCTGATCGGCTTCGACAAGCCGGTCTCGGGGAGCGTGCTGTACGACGGCCAGGACCTGGGCGCGCTCGACCAGTCGGCCGTGCGCCGGCAGTGCGGGGTGGTGCTCCAGCACGCGCAGCCGTTCACCGGTTCGATCCTGGACGTCATCTGCGGCACCGAGCCGTACACCGCGGAGGAGGCGATGGCGGCGGCCGAGCTGGCGGGCCTCGCCGAGGACATCAAGCGGATGCCGATGGGGCTGCACACGATCGTCGCCGGGAGCGGCGCGGTCTCCGGTGGCCAGCGGCAGCGGCTGATGATCGCCCAGGCGCTGATCCGGCGGCCCCGCATCCTCTTCTTCGACGAGGCCACCAGTGCCCTGGACAACGACACCCAGCGCACGGTCATCGAGTCCACCCGGAAGCTCAACGCCACCCGGATCGTGATCGCGCACCGGCTGTCGACGGTCATGGACGCGGACCGGGTGGTGGTGATGGAGGACGGCAAGGTCGCCCAGCAGGGGCCGCCTGCCGAGCTGCTCGCCGACACCGGCGGCCGGCTGCACGAGCTGGTGCGGCGGCAGCTGGCCTGACCGGTCAGGCGTCGGGGCCGGGAATGGGGGCGCCGGAGGGGATCCCGGCCGCCAGGTAGGCGTCGTAGTACTCCCGCCAGTCCGCGTGACCGCCGTGGGGGCCGCCGAAGCCCTCGCCACGGGCCAGGGCGTCGAGGGCGAGCAGGCACACCTCCCAGCCGGCCGCGTTGCGGGCGGCCGTGTTCCGCTCGGCCAGCACCTGGGTCAGGGTGAAGCGGGTGTGCCCGGGACCGGACGCGTCGAGATCGAAGCTCAGTTCGTCACCGCCCCAGGTGAAGGCGAGGTGGCGCGGTTCGGTGACGGCGAGCACGGTGCCGGTGGCGTCGGCCATGCGGGGGTCGCCGCTGAACCGGACGGTGCCGCCGTCACGCGGCTCGATGTCGAGGCGCGACGGGAACCAGTGGGCGGAGGTGTCCGGGTCGGTCACGAACCGCCAGACGTGTTCGGCGGGATGGCCGTAGGTACGGGTGAAGCGGACGGCGCCCCGGCCGTCTTCGAGGGTGAGATAACTGCCGGTGAGTTCGGCGGGCATGCGGATCAGTCCTTCGAGGAGTGTGCCGTCGGTTGCGTATTCCCGCTCCGACCCGCTGGTAACATCCGGCGTCCCCGGCGGTACCGCTGTCCCTGCCTTGCCCGGGCGACGCGCCCGGCGCAGTCTGGTGCCATGGGTGCTCAGGACGGACCCACGCTCATCGCGTCCGTGCAGCGGGCCCTGCGGCTTCTGGAGGCGGTGAGCGCGCACGAGAACGGCGCGCCGGCCAAGCAGCTGGCACGCGAGACCGAGCTGCCCCTGGCCACCGCCTACCACCTGCTGCGCACGCTGGTGCACGACGGTTACGTGCGGAAACTGGCCGACGGCGGCTTCGTCCTGGGCGACAAGGTGGAGTCCCTGTACTCGGCGGGCCACACGCAGACACTGCTCAGCCGCGTCCGTCCGGTGCTCGCCGCCCTCCGCGACGACCTGGGCGCGGCCGCGTACCTCACGTTCTACGAGGACGGCGAGATCCGCGTCGCCGAGATCGTGGACGGGCCGCGCACCCCGCGGGTGGATCTGTGGGTGGGGTTCGAGGACGCCGGGCACGCCACCGCCCTGGGCAAGTCCGTCCTCCGCGAGCTGGACGCGGACGCCCGCCGGGACTACCTCTCCCGGCACCATCTCCCCGATCTGACACCGCGCACGATCACCAGGGTTCCGGAGCTCCTGCGCAGGATCGAATCGTCCCCCTCGGCACCCGCCGTCACGGACCTGGAGGAGTACGCGCTCGGCACGGTCTGCATCGCCGTACCGGTCTACTGCGGGGAGACGCTGGGCTCGCTCGGGGTGTCGCTGCCGGTCGAACGGCAGGCCCAACTGCAGGAGATCCCTGCGCGCCTGTTCCCGGTCGCCAGCCGGGTGACCCGAAGCCTCTCGCTCACTATCTGAAATTCCGCTCCTTGTGGCGTCCCCCACTCAGCCCGTTTGCTTGATGAAACGGACATTCCGGGTGCACATCTGCGTACAGGCGAGGACTGCGGACACAGACATGAGCCAGGCTCCCCATCACGACGGCGACCACGCGTCGACCGGGCCGCCCGCGGGACTGGCGGTACTGCCGGTGCTGGTCGTCGCTGTCGTCGCGTTCGTCGACAACACCAAAGGGGCGGGGACCATCTGGCTGCCCCTGCTGGCCGCCGGACCCGCGCTGGCCGCCACCACCAACGGACCGCGCGGGGTGCTCTGCGTCGGACTCCTCGCCACGGTGCTGGGCGCGGCGCTCGGCACCGACCAGCAGGTGCCGACCTGCGAACTGGTGGCCGTCCTGTCCGCCCTGCTGGCCGTGACCGCGGCGAGCACGCTGGCCGGAGGGCTGCGCCGGCGCAGGGAGCGGGTGCTGGCCGCCGTACGGTCGGTCGCGGAAGCGGCCCAGCACGCGCTGCTCCAGCCCGTCCCGGAGACCGTCGGCCCGTTCCAGGTGGCCGTGCGCTACAGCGCCGCCGCGGCGGAGGCCCGCATCGGCGGTGACCTCTACGCCCTGGTGCCCACCCCGCACGGCGTCAGGCTGATCGTCGGCGACGTGCGCGGCAAGGGGCTGCCCGCGGTGGAGACCGCCGCACTCGTGCTCGGGGTGTTCCGGGAGGCCGCCTACGACGAACCCGACCTGCTGGCCGTGGTGAGCAGGATCGAACGCAGTCTGGCCCGCAATCTCGGTCCGGACGACTTCGTCACCGCCGTGGTCGCCGGCTGTCCGGGGCCCGGGCGCCTGGAGGTCGTCAACTGCGGGCACGCTCCCCCGCTGCTGATATCCGCCGACGGGGAGGTGACCGCGGTGGAGACCGCCCGCCCCGCGCCGCCGCTCGGGCTGCGCGCCCTTTCGGGCCAGCTGCCCCACCTGCAGCACCTGCCCTTCACGGAGGGAGAGCAGCTGCTGCTGTACACCGACGGGGTCACCGAGGCCCGCGACCACGCCCGCGAGTTCTATCCGCTGGCCGAAGGCGTGGCCCGCCACGTGTCGGAGGATCCGGCCCGCACGCTCACCGAGCTCCACGACGAGCTGCTGACGCACGTCGGCGGCCGGCTGCACGACGACGCCGCCCTGCTCCTGCTCCGCAGAAGCGCGACGGACACGGACGGGCGGGCGGCCCATCCGTGTCCGGCGGAGGTCGTGCTCTAGAGGTTCCGTCCCGGAACGTGCTGCCCGGGAAGTTGTCCGCCCGGGGCGATGTCGGCCCAGCGGGTCACCCCGCCCGCGTGCACGTGCATCCCGTACCGCGTCGCCAGGGCGTGGACGATCGTCTCGCCCCGGCAGTGCTCGTCCGGGTCGACCCCGGCCTCGCGCCAGCCCTTGGCGGACGCGGGCCCCATGTCGCAGACCTCCACGCGCAGGGTCCGGGCGCCGTCACCGGGCACCCAGGACAGCCGGAGCACGGCCGGGGGCCGGGCGTGGATGATCGCGTTCGTCACCAGCTCCGACACCACTAGCAACGCGTCCTCGACGATCTCCGTGGACACGTTCCAGTCGGCGAGTACGGCCGCCGCACGTCGGCGAACGGTCGAGACGGCCCCGGCGACGGGCGGTACCGGACACACGTGTTCGTATACCGGCCGCAGGGGCGTCTTGAGCTGAACCGCCATGGTCTCTCCCGGTGGTCTGTGCTACCGGTACGGCGTCTCATGTCCACGCATTCCGGCCTCATTGCAAGTTATGGACTCAAACCGGGGCGGTCAATGAACGGCGGTCGCCATTACCGAACGCTGATCTTCCCGGCGCGCCGCCGGCCGTCCCCCGCACGCCAAGCGAAGGGTCCGGGACGGTAATAGGCTCGGATCATGGCCGGACCGGTCCAGTCGATCGAGCGGGCGGCGGCGATCCTGCGTCTGCTCGCCGGCGGACCCCGTCGGCTGGGGCTCGGCGAGGTGGCGGCCTCCCTCGGCCTGGCCAAGGGCACCGCGCACGGCATCCTGCGCACGCTCCAGCACGTGGACTTCGTCGAGCAGGACGCGTCGACCGGGAAGTACCAGCTGGGAGCGGCGCTGCTGCACCTCGGCACCAGCTACCTGGACGTCAACGAGCTGCGCTCCCGCTCCCTGAACTGGGCCGACGCTCTCGCCGCCCGCAGCGGGGAGACGGTTCGCCTGGGCACCCCCCTGGAAGGCAGCGTGCTCGTCGTCCACCACGTTTTCCGGCCGGACGACACCTTCCAGACCCTGGACGTGGGGTCGCTGCTGCCCCTGCACGCCTCCGCGCTCGGCAAGGTGCTGCTGGCCTACGGGACCGCGACGATCGAGCCCGGCGGGCAGCCCGGGCTGGAGACCTACACCCGGCACACCCTGGCCGACCGCGAGCGGCTCACCCGCGCCCTGGCCGAGGTCCGGGAGCTCGGCTGGGCCGCGGAGATCCAGGAGATGACCATGGGTGAGGCGGCCCTGGCCGCGCCGATCCGGGGGCACGGCGGCCTCGTCGTGGGGGCCATCGGGCTGTCCGGGCCGGTGGAGCGGATCTGCGACAGCCAGGGACGGCCCCGGCAGAGTCTGGTGACCCTGACCCGCGAGGCCGCCCGGGCGATCTCGAAGGACCTGGGAGCCGCCCGCTGGTAGGCACGCCCGGCCGCCGCACGGACCCGTCGGAAGGCAGACCCGATCATGGCTGAACGGTACGTAATGTCCATCGATCAGGGCACCAACTCGACCCGGTGCATCCTGTTCGACCACCGGGGCCGGCTGGTCTCGGTCGCGCAGAAGGAGCACCGGCAGCACTTCCCGCGGCCCGGCTGGGTGGAGCACGACGCCGTCGAGATCTGGCAGAACCTGCGCCGTATCGGGCCGGAGGCGCTGTCGGGCGCGGGGGTGGACACGGGACAGATCGCCGCCGTCGGGGTGGCCAACCAGCGCGAGACGACCGTGCTCTGGGACCGGCGGACCGGCACCCCGCTCGGCCGGGCGATCGTCTGGCAGGACACCCGTACCGCGTCCCTGGTGGAGGAGCTGGGCCGGCGACCGGGCGAGGAGTTCTTCCTGGAACGGTGCGGTCTGCCGCCGTCGACCTACTTCTCCGCGCTGCGCATCCGCTGGCTGTTCGACCACGTCAAGCGGCTCCGGCAGCGCGCCGCGGACGGCGAGGTGCTGTTCGGGACGATGGAGAGCTGGCTGGTGTGGAACCTCACCGGCGGGGCCGACGGCGGCCTGCACATCACCGACGTCACCAACGCCAGCCGCACGATGCTGATGAACATCCGCACGCTCGCCTGGGACGACGAGCTGCTGGACTTCTTCGGGGTGCCCCGCGCGATGCTGCCGGAGATCAGGTCCTCCGCCGAGACCTACGGCGAGGCCCGCGCGCTCTTCCCGGGCGTCGCCGTCACGGCCATGCTCGGCGACCAGCAGGCCGCGCTCTTCGGCCAGACCTGCTTCTCCCCCGGTGAGGCGAAGTGCACGTACGGTACGGGCAGCTTCCTGCTGCTCAACACGGGCGGCGACATCGTGCGCTCCCGGCACGGGCTGCTCACCACCGTCGCCTACAAGATCGACGACCAGCCGCCGGCCTACGCCCTGGAAGGGTCGATCGCCGTCACCGGGGCGCTCGTCCAGTGGTTCCGTGACCGCCTCGGCCTGATCAGCAGCGCGCCGGAGATCGAGACCCTGGCGCGGACGGTCGAGGACAACGGCGGCTGCTACATCGTCCCCGCCTTCTCGGGGCTGTTCGCACCGCGCTGGCGCAGCGACGCGCGCGGGGTCATCGTCGGGCTGACCTCGTACATCACCAAGGGACATCTGGCACGGGCCGTCCTGGAGGCCACGGGCTGGCAGACACGGGAGGTCGTGGACGCCATGAACGCCGACTTCCCCGTCGCCCTCCCGCAGCTCAAGGTGGACGGCGGCATGACCGCGGACAACCTGCTCATGCAGTTCGTGGCCGACGTGCTCGACGTGCCCGTGGTCAGGCCCATGGTCGCCGAGACGGTCTCCCTGGGCGCGGCCTACGCCGCCGGGCTCGCCGCCGGCTACTGGCCGGACCTGGAGGTGCTGCGCCGCAACTGGCACCGGGCCGCGCAGTGGCTGCCCGACATGGATCCCGCCCGGCGGGAGGCGGAGTACGCCGACTGGCTGCGGGCCGTGGAGCGGTCCCTCGGGTGGGCCCGCCCGCCGCGTCCGGCCGGCTCGGACCCGCCGTGACCGCCGCGGCCGCCGCGGGAGATCTCGACGGGGGCCGCCGCCGGGTCTGCCCGGCCACGACACGCGTGGTCCGCTGCGGCCCGCGCGCGCCCGTCGGTCCGATACTCGGTCCATGCGTGTGGAATGCAGTCCGGAGGCGATGAGCCGCGCCGACTTCTACCGGTTCCTGACCTCGGTCGTCATTCCGCGGCCCATCGCCTGGGTCTCCACCGTCACGCCCGACGGCGGCACCGAGAACCTGGCCCCGCACTCCTTCTTCAGCATCGCGAGCACCGATCCCCCGATCGTCCAGTTCACCTCGATCGGCCGGAAGGACTCGCTGCGCAACGTCGAGGACACCGGCGAGTTCGTCGTCAACTTCTCCTCCGAACCGCTGCTGCCCCTGATCAACGCCACCGCCACCGACTTCCCCCGCTCCGTCAGCGAATTCGACATCGCGGGCATCGAGCGCGAGGCCAGCAGGTACGTGCGCCCGCCCAGGGTGGCGGCCGCGCCCGTCGCCCTGGAGTGCCGGTCGCACACCACCCTGCGCATGGGCAACTGCACCCTGGTCTTCGGCCGGGTGGTCCATGCCGTGGTGGACGAGGCGTACCTGGCCGGCGGACGTCCCGGCAGCGAGCTGCTGCGGCCGCTCACCAAACTCGGCGGCGACGAGTGGGGCACCCTGGGCCCGGTCCTGCACCTGAACCGCATCCCGTACGAGGAACCCGCCACCGGTTGACCACGCCGGCCCGCCACCGGTTGACCACGCCGGCCCGCCACCGGTTGACCACGCCGGCCCGGCGGCGGTCCCGCGGGCCGTAGCGTGACCGGCACCACCCCCAACGAAACGTTGCCGTTTCGCTGAAAGTCGTCTACGCTCTGATGTGTACGAAACCGTTTCGTTCGCGGTCGGAAAGACCGCGCCCCGTCGCGGCGGTTTCCCGGAAAATCCCGAACGGCTTCCCTGGAGTGGTTCCCGCATGTCTGAGAAGACCCTGACCGACGACGTCCGCGTCGGTTCCACCGAGGCGCCGCCGGCCGACGCCTCCGCGAAGCGGTGGTGGATCCTCGCGGTCATCGCCGTCGCCCAGTTGATGGTGGTGCTCGACGCCACCATCGTGAACATAGCCCTGCCCTCCGCCCAGGCCGACCTCGGGTTCTCCGACGGCAACCGGCAGTGGATCGTCACCGCGTACGCCCTGAGCTTCGCCTCCCTGCTGCTGCTCGGCGGCCGCATCGCCGACCTGTTCGGCCGCAAGACCGCCTTCCTCGTGGGCGTCGTCGGGTTCGCCGCCGTGTCGGCGCTGGGCGGTGCCGCCAACGGCTTCGGCATGCTGGTCACCGCGCGCGCCCTGCAGGGCGCCTTCGGCGCGCTGCTCGCCCCGACCGCTCTCTCGCTGCTCAACACCACGTTCACCGACGCCCGCGAGCGGGCCAGGGCGTTCAGCGTCTACGGTGCCATCGCGGGCGCCGGCGGCGCGGTGGGGCTGCTGCTCGGCGGTGTCCTGACCGACACCTTCGACTGGCGCTCCACGCTGTACGTGAACGTCGCCATCGCGGTCGTCGCCTTCGCGGGCGGCATGGCGCTGCTGCACAACCACCGCGACGCCGGCAACTCCAAGCTGGACGTGCCCGGCACGATCCTGGTCGCCGCCGGTCTGTTCTCGCTGGTCTACGGCTTCTCCAACGCCGAGACGCACGACTGGGACTCCCCGCTGACCTGGGGCTTCCTGCTCGCCGGTGTCGTGCTCCTCACGGCCTTCGCCTGGTGGCAGACCAAGGCCAGGTATCCCCTGCTGCCGCTGGGCATCCTGCTGGAACGCAACCGGGCCGCCTCCTTCCTCGCCGTGCTGATCTCGGCGGGCGGCATGTTCGGCGTGTTCCTCTTCCTCACCTACTACCTGCAGCTGAACCTCGGCTTCAGCCCGACGAAGACCGGCGTGGCGTTCCTGCCGATGATCGGCGCCCTGATGGTGACCGCGCAGGTCGGCACCCAGGTCCTGGTGCCGCGGATCGGCCCGAAGGCGGTCGTCCCGCTGGGCTTCGCGGTCTCCGCGGCCGGCATGGCCTGGCTGTCCGGCATCGGCGTCGGCTCCAGCTACGTGAGCGCGGTGCTGCCGCAGCTGATCATCACCGGCCTCGGCCTCGGCCTGGTCATGCCCGCGGCCATGCAGCTGGCCACCGGCGGAGTGACGGCCGACGAGGCGGGCGTCGCCTCCGCGACGGTCAACGCCATGCAGCAGGTGGGCGGTTCGATCGGTACCGCGCTGCTGAACACGCTCGCGGCGAGCGCGGCGACGGACTACCTGGCCGGGCGGGACGCGCGCAGCAAGCTGGTGCAGGCCCAGGCGACGATCGAGAGTTACACGACCGCGTTCTGGTGGTCGGCCGGCATGTTCGCGGCGGGTGCGGTGATCGCCTTCCTGCTGTTCCGCAAGGGCGTGCCGCAGCAGGACGCCGACGCGGCACCTGTCGTCCACATGTGACCTGAACCGCGCAGAGCCGCCGAGGACCGAGGGGTCGCCGTCCGCAGGGAGACGGCGGCCCTTCGCATTTCATCAGGCGCTTTCAGTCAAGCCACTCGCGGGAAATTCACCGAGTCGAGTGAACCTGATCTTGCGTCACCGGCATCAGGGATGGCAGGCGCCCCTGGCGGGTACCAACCGATCCCGAACGCGCCCTGTGCCAGGGGGAGCAGAGATGACACCGGAAGCGGACGAACCCGGGATGCCCGCCGCCAACTCCTGCGCGCGGAGCCGCCGGTGCGGTGGCCGACTCGTCGTCGAGGTCTTCGGCGAGGTGGACATCGCCACCGCGGAGCTGCTCGCCGAGCATCTGCTCGCGGCCACCGCCGGACCGGAGCCGGACGTGCTCGTAGATCTGCGGCGGCTGGACTTCCTCGACTGCTCGGGGCTGCGGGTGCTGTGCCGGGCCGAGGCCCGCGCCCGGGAGCGGGGCGGCCGGCTGCGACTGGTGTGCGAAGGACCCCGCGTCCCGCGGCTGCTGAGGGCCGCGGGCCTGCTGGGGCGGTTCCCGCCGCTCCCCGGGCTTCCCCGGGACGGGTGCGCCGGGGAGCGGCGGTGAGGCCGGGGGTCGGCGGGCAGCCCCACACTGTCCGTCGACCCCCGGGTGCGAGATCGCAGGTTCCCCGTCCCAGAGGCCGCACTCCCCAGTTGCGGACCTGTTCCGGCAGTCACGAGGACCGTGCGATCCCGGGCTCAGAAGGAGAAGACGCTGACCCCGTAGGCGTCCCTCATGCACTGGTTGCCGAAGGTGTGCTCGTAGGAGACGCGCTTGCCCTGCCAGACGCCCGCGACCGTGACCACGACGGGGTCGTAGAGCTTGGTGCACCACACGTCGTTTCTCGGCGCCAGAGCGTCGAGGTCGCCGCCGGCACCGCGCAGTTCGGCGCACGCCTGGGCGGCCGCCGGGTGGGTGCCGGAGGCGGCGGGGGCGCAGTTCAGGGTGACGGCGCGCTCGGGCGTGGCGGTGGCCGCGTCGGTGCCGTGGCCGGTGGTGAGTACCAGGGCCGAGGGCGCGTAGAGCGAGCTCGGGGCGGCGACGGCGGCTCCGGTCAGGGGTCCGCAGACGGCGGCGGCCGTGAGGCCGAGGGTCGCTGCCCAGCGCGCGGTGGTTCGCATTGTGTGCATCCTTCCGCTTGATTCGACGGGTGCCGTCCACGGCCCGGTGGGTGCCGGGGCGGCGGGCGCCACTCTGCCGAGTCCGCGGTCGAAACACACATCGAACCCACAGGTTTCAGTAACATTGCGTATTGAATCAGTGGCGTGAAGTCACGGAGTACACGCGCGTCGACCGCCCAACGGAGCGGGTCTTGATCGCTCGAAACAGCCGGATGGCCGGTTCTCATCGCCTCGTTAATCGTCCTGAAACATTCCGCTTCCGCTGTCGGCGGACTTCTCCGCAAGCCCTTGCCTTGGCCCCGCGACGGAGTAACTGTCATTACATGATTACTCAAGACCAACGAGACAGGCTGCGCGGCTGGTTCTCCGGCCGGCTGCCGGAGGGTCTGTTCGAGGAACTGGTCGAGGTGACCGTGGACCGCGAGGAGGTCACGGTCGTCGGGCGCATTCCCGGGCCCGAGCTCGCCGAGGGCGCCTCGGACGCCGAGCGGGAGGCGGCCGTGGAGGGGCGGATCCAGGAGTTCCGGGAGCGCACCCGGGAGACCCGTATCGAGGTGGCCCGGGAGGCGGAGCACCAGTTCCGCCACAAGGTGTCCTGGGGGGTGGAGTGCTCCGGGAGGCGGGCCCTGTTCACGCATGTGGCCGCGCCGGTCATGACCCGGCTGCGCCAGCCCGAACGCCAGGTGCTGGACACCCTGATCGCCGGGGGTGTGGCACGCAGCCGCAGCGAGGCACTGGCCTGGTGCGTACGACTGGTCCACAGGAACACCGACGACTGGCTGACCGAACTCCGCGACTCGCTGGAGCACGTCGAACGGGTCCGGGCCCAGGGCCCGGACACCGATCAGGACTGACGCCGCCCGGCAGCCCCGAAGGGATCAGCTGCCGGACAGTTCCGCCGGGCGGGCCGACGGGCCCCCGGTTCCCGCGACGGAGAAGGAGCCGGAGCTCTGGGTCGCGACCGGCGGATCGGTCAGCCAGTGCTGGGCGCTGGTGCGGTCGCGGACCTTCACGACGACGTCGGCGCCCGCGTCCACACCGGCCGTGCCGAGGGCGAGGGTCCGGTCCCAGCGGGGCAGCAACTCGCCCTGGGCGGTGAGGTCGTAGCGCACGTCCGCGCCGCGCTCGTCCGTGACGTCCGCGCAGGCGCCCAGGATGACCACTCCGCCGTCCGCGTGCGAGTCCAGGCACAGCCCGCGGGCGGCCACGCTGCGCAGCTCGCCGTCGCTCTCGTACGCCCATTCCTGGGTCGAGGACGAGGAGCACACCGCCAGGACCACGCCGGCCCCGGCCTGCGG
Source organism: Streptomyces sp. NPDC001068 (assembly GCF_042897315.1). Classification (NCBI taxonomy): domain Bacteria; kingdom Bacillati; phylum Actinomycetota; class Actinomycetes; order Kitasatosporales; family Streptomycetaceae; genus Streptomyces; species Streptomyces sp. NPDC001068. The sequence goes on from NZ_JBIAYD010000002.1 coordinate 812,898, forward strand.
CGCGCCGTTGATGTCCAGGCACAGCTGGGCGGCGACGTTGCGCAGGCGGGTGGCGTGGTCGGCGGCGGGCAGCCCGGCGGCCGTACCGGGGCCGGGCGTCGTCTCGGGGTCGGTGTCGCCGGGCACCAGACCGGCGGAGGCCACGGCGTCCTTGCCGTCACCGCCGCCCGACAGCGCGCTGACCGCGAGGACCGAGGCCAGCAGGCCCGCTCCGGCGACTCCGACGCTGGTCAGCAGGGTCTTCGACGACCAGGATCCCGGCGGGCGGCGCACCGGCACGGTGATCCGGGCCAGGATCCCGGTCCGGGCCGTCGCACGACGGCGCCCGCCACCGGAGCGCCGGGAGGCGGACCCGCCCCGGGACTCCGGGATGCCGCCCATGCGGCCCGGACGCGAGTCGAGGTACCGGCGGGCGCCCCAGCCGAGCACGGCTTCGACGAGCAGCGCCCCGAGCCCACCGTCGACCTGGCCGAGCTGTTCGGCGGCGGCATGGCAGTACGGGCACTCCGCGAGATGTTCCTGGACGTCCGGCAGCAGTGCGCCGCCGCGCCGCAGCGGCACGTCCAGCAGCCGGTTGTAGTAGCGGCACTCCTGGGACGGCGCGAGTTCCCGGTGGGCGCGGACACAGCCCTCCCGGAATTTCTCCCGGGCGTCCTCGAGAGCGGCCCCTGCGGTTGCCGTGTCCATGCCCAACAGACCAGCCGGTACGGTTATCGGTTCCGCCTCGACCTCGATGTGCCACAGCAGACTCTGGAAGAGCGCCGGAAGGCCGAGGAATGAACGCTCCGCGAGCGTACGGTTTTCCGGCGTCATGGACTTCGCGGTGCGCAGACCGCGGCCACCGGCCGGTTTCCCGAGGTCCGGGAGAACCTCCGATATTCGGTCCTCGGCCGACCAGTTGGCGACCGTGTCACGGACGGAGACCAGCAGCCGGGGCCGGAGCACGTCGGCGGTCTCCCCGAGCGCGACCCGGTCGAGGACCTGGTGGAAGGCGGCGGCCGCGACCATGTGGGCGACGGGCCCGGAGGCGGCCAGGCAGATGACCGCGTACTCCTGCACCGGACGCCAGTGCCGGGCCATGAGCAGCGCGGCGGAGCGGGATGCCTCGACGTCGGATCCGGCGCGCAGCGGCGCGGCGAGGGACTCGTCGGACTCCCCGACACCACCTCCCGGCGGCGGATAGGGAGGGCGAGGCGGGTGGGGGGTGGGCACTGAGCGGGTTCCTTTGGTGCGGTGGTGCGTACCTCTTCGGTGCGCTTACGAGGAGCGGGAATTGACCGGCATGGCGTCGGTCGCGTTCCCCAACTGCGGAAATAGTCCTGGCCATTACCCCCCGCGGGGCTGTTTCACCCTCGCACAAGTCTCACACAAGCAACAAGGCACCCGTACAACATCGACGGCATTGACAGAACGTCAAAAAGGCGGCCCTGGCCATTGTCCTGTCACGGCCGTATTCACTTTTACGCACACCCCGTGTGAACGGTGCGCTCCCTCCGGTCCCGCGCACACGCTCCCGCCCCACGCGAACGGGTAGTCCACTGGTGACCGGCCCTCCCCGTACGGCCCCGCGCAGGAAGGCGGCTGCGCGGAACAGGTCGCCGGCCCCGTTCCTTCCGCCCGCGGCCGGCGACCCCCGAGGCGCCGGAGGCGGCCTGACCCGCGGGTCCGGGCGGTTCAGAGCTGCCAGGAACGGAGCCGGTCCGCCGCGGCGTAGACGTCGGCCTTGCCGTCGATCAGGTCGCGGGCGAGATCGACGAGGGCGCCGTAGGGCGGGTCGATACCCACGCCGCTCACGAACATGTAGGCCACCGCGGTCGCGCAGGCGAACCGGGCGTTGGCGGAGGGCAGCGGCTTGAGCAGCGCGAGGGTGTGCAGCAGGGCGGCGGCCCGCCAGGCCGGGTCGGAGTCCACACCGAGCCGGGGCGGGTCCACGCGGTGCCGGGCGACGGCGGCGACCAGTGCGGAGAAGTCGTCGACGGTGGGCTGGTCCGGCAGCACCTCCTCATGGCGCTGCAGGAGCCAGGGCACGTCGATGTGGATGACCGGCGGCATGGCTCAGGCGGCCTCGCCCCTGGCGGACGGCTCGTCGTCGGGGAAGGCGGCCGCGAACTCGTCGGCGTGCGCGGTGAAGAACCGGCGGAACTCCTCCGCCCCCTCCTGGAGGGCCCGGTGCCGCGCGATGTCGGCGGCGGCCGCCTCACGGACGAGGGCTTTCATGGACGTACCGCGCTCCTTGGCGATCTGCCGCAGGTCCTCTAGTTCGCGGTCGCTGAACTCCACGTTGAGAGCTGGCATGCCCTTCACGGTACCGCTCGGGTACTCGCTCGTAAATACCCGCAGGTCAGAGCGGGATCCGGCGGTACCGCAGGGCATCAGACGTCGAGCCTGCTGATCCGCAGCGCCCCGGTGGTCTCCCCCGGACGGGCGCTCGTCAGGTCCAGCCGCAGCCGGGAGCCGGCGGTCCGCGGGAAGGTGATGACGGTCGGGGTGTCCGAGGCGGTGGCCCAGTCCACCGTCGTCCCCTCCACCGCGCGGTAGGCCCGGCCGTCCCAGACCGCCACCCCGACCGAGGCGGGCAGCGCGTGCAGGGCGTCCACGGTGAAGGACACCTCCACCCGGTCGAAGACCCGGGTGCGGCCGAAGTCGACCGAGACCCAGTCCCCGGTGCGGGCGCCCGCGAACGCCGGCAGCAGGGCGGTGGCCGGCTTGGTGAAGGCGTTGGACCAGCCGGTGGCCGGGTCGCCGTCGAGCATGGCGGCCGGGAGGGTGTCCGGACGGCCCGAGTAACCGGCGTCCGGGTGCGGATACGCCGGCGGGACCGGAAGGTCGGGGCCGAAGCGGGGGGCCGGGGTGCGGGCGGCCGCGCGGGCGGGTGTGGTGCGGACGGTGACGGTGCCCCCGCGCAGCCCGTCCGCCCGCGCGGTCACCGCGAGGACGCCCGGCTCCGCACCGGCCCGGACGATGGCGAGCGCCTTGCCGTGGAAGGCGGTCCGGGTGCTGGCCTGGTAGCGCTCCGCGCTCTCCTCCCGTCCGTTGTCGAGCCCGGCGAGCGAGCCCCCGGCGACGGTGAAGGAGAGGAGGTGCTCGGCGTCGGGCACCCGTACGCCGTGCGCGTCGACGATCTCGGCGGTCACGAAGACCAGCGCACGCCCGTCCGCGGCGAGGGAGCCGCGGTCGGCGGTGAGGCGCACGGCGTGTGGGGCGCCGGCGGTGCGCAGGACGTCGGTCGCGACCACCCTGCCGTCCCGCCGGGCCACGGCTCTCAGCTCCCCCGGCCGGTACGGCACCCGCCAGGCCAGGTGCAGTTTGCCCGCGCTGCCGTTCGGGCTGGTGTAACTGCCCGGGTAGGGGCCGGTGGTGAAGGTCTTGTCGTCGCCGGTGGCCTCGGTGGTCTCCAGGTAGGTCCGGCCGTCCGTCGTCGTCTTGGTGTCGAACTCCCGCACCCCCAGCGACTTCCCGTTCAGGAACAGCTCGACGGTGGGCACGTTGGCGTACGCCCACACCTCGACCGTGTCCCCGTCCTCGTGGTTCCAGCTCATCGGCAGCAGGTGCACCATGGGCTCGCTCACCCACTGGCTGCGGAAGAGGTGGTACATGTCCTTCGGGAAGCCGGCCGTGTCCACCGCGCCGAAGAAGGACGCCTTGACCGGGAACACGTCGTACGGCGTGGGTTCGCCGAGGTAGTCGATGCCCGACCAGAGGAACTGGCCGGCGAACCACTTCCGGTCCCGGTCCTTCTTGAGGCCGTACTCGCCGCTCATCGTCCAGGAGGCCAGGTTGTTGTCGTACGACGAGGTCGCGCGCCGGCCGGGGGTGTGGTTCTCACCGGTGTTGAGGTGCTCCGGCTCCTGGTAGGTGCCGCGGGTCGAGGTCTGCGAGGAGGACTCGGACTCGAAGAGGAAGAGGTGCGGGTAGGCCGCGTGCAGCGCGTCGACGGACCTGGCGGTGTTGTAGTTGAGGCCCAGCCCGTCGAGCTTGGCGAGCATCAGGTCGGCGGCGGAGCCCGGTCTCGGCACGCTCCGGTACTTGTCGGAGCCGATGACCAGCGGGCGGGTGTCGTCGGCCGCCCGGACGGCGGCGATGATCCGGTCGGCCATGGCGAGGCCGGCGGTGGAGGTGGAGTCGGGGATCTCGTTGCCGATGGACCACAGCACGACGGCGGGCGAGTTGCGGGCGGCGAGGACCATCTCGGTGACGTCGCTCTCGCACCACTCGTCGAAGAACCGGCCGTAGTCGTAGGTGGTCTTGCCGGTCCGCCAGCAGTCGAAGGCCTCCACCATCATCACGATACCGAGTTCCTCGCAGACCTCGATCATCTGCGGCGAGGGCGGGTTGTGCGAGGTGCGGAAGGCGTTGACGCCCATCGACTTCATGATGGTCATCTGCCGGCGCACCGCGTCGACGCCGACCGCCGCGCCGAGGGCACCCAGGTCGTGATGGAGGTCGACACCCCTGATCTTGGTGGGCACGCCGTTGAGGGAGAAGCCCTCGTCCGGGTCGAAGCGGTGGTGGCGGACGCCGAAGACCGTGCGACAGGTGTCGGTGACGGTGCGGCCGACCCGCAGTTCGGTGTGCAGCGCGTAGCGGTGCGGTGCCTCGATGGACCACAACCTCGGGTGCGCGAGTGTCAGTTCATGGGTCGCTTCGGCCGCGCCCGCGCCGGATCCGGTGCCGGTGACGGCGACCGTGGAGGACGTACGGGCGACCGTTCGGCCGTCGGGGTCGACGATCCGGGAGACCACCGTGACGTCCGCGGCCTCCCCCGACTCGTCGGCGACCGTGGTCCGCACCCGCACCACGGCCCGCTCGGCCGTGATGTCGGGCGTGGTGACGTACGTCCCCCAGCGGGCCACGTGCACGGGGTCGGTCACCACGAGGCGGGCCTCGCGGTAGATGCCGCTGCCCGAGTACCAGCGGCTGCTGGGCAGGCGGTTCTGCACCTTGACGGCGAGGACGTTCTCGGTGCCGCCGTCGGTGTGCACCAGCCCGGTGAGGTCGAGGGCGAAGCCGGTGTAGCCGTACGGGTGGCGGCCGACCTGCGTGCCGTTGCAGTAGACGTACGAGTCCATGTAGACGCCGTCGAACTCCACCGAGATCCGCTTGCCCGCACAGCCGGGCGGCAGGGTGAAGGCGAGCCGGTACCAGCCGAGGCCGCCCGGGAAGAAGCCGGTGCCACTGGTGGTGCCGTGGTCGGTGGTGGGGGTCTGCTCGATGCTCCAGTCGTGCGGTACCGCGACCCGGCGCCAGTGCGAGTCGTCGTATCCGGGGTCGGCGGCGTCCGCGTAGGCGCCGGTCGGGTCGGTGATCCCGCCCGGGTCCACCAGCGCGAACCGCCAGCCGTCCCGCAGGGCGATCGTGCGGCGGCCGGTGACCTGCGTGGCCGTATCCGCCTCCGGTACCGCCCAGGCGGACGGGGCGGCCGCGAGAGCCGCGCTCGCCGGGGCTGCCGTGGCGGCTGCCAGAACCGATCTGCGTGTGACCGTCATGGTGCGGCTCTCCCTCATCAGGGCCCAGAACTACTCACAACTGATCGCGGACAAACAGATTCTGACGGTGTGCCACTTACCGCAGTCAAGGGTCCGGAGGCGGTCGGTCCAGGATTTCGTCCCGCCGCCCGGTCCCCGTTCGGCCCCCCGCACAACGCCGACGGCCCGCCGACCGGCCGTCGGCGGTTGCCGGTCACGGGTGGGTCGGACGCACTAGGCTGAACACCTGTGGTGCACCTGTTGGCTGTGAGTGTGCGCTTGGGAGTGGCGAGATGAGCCGGGTCTATCCGTTCGACGATGCGGCGACGGCCCGGGCCGTCATCGACGAGGACGGCACACTGGCCGAGTGGAACGAAGGCGCACGGCGCCTCCTCGGCCACCCGGCCGAAGAGGTCGTGGGCAGGCCCGCGGCGCGCCTGCTGGCCGGGGACCCGCCGTCCGCACCCGCGGGCAGCCGCTGGGACGGCACGCTCGAGCTCCGGCACCGGGACGGCCGTACGCTCCCGGTCTGGCTGGTCGCCCACCACCGCGCGGCCGAGGACGAACGCGCCGGGCGCTGGCTGGTCTTCTCCCCCGTACCCGGCGCCCCGGCCGCCCCGGACGACCCGCTGGCAGCGGCCGCGCTGACCCAGTCGCCGTGCGCGATCGCCGTCTACGACGAGGAGCTGCGGCTGCGCCGGGTGAACGAGGCGATGGCCGAGGTCATCGGACTGCCCGAGGAACGGGTCCGCGGGCTCAGGATCACCGAGATCGGCGGCAAGCCGCAGAGCGAGGAGCTGGAGCGGAACATGCTCCAGGTGCTGGCCACCGGCCGGCCGCTGGACGTGCAGACCTACATGCGCACCGGCGGCGAGGAGCTGGCGCACGCCTGGCTGGCCCGGATGGCACCGGTCACCGACGCCTCGGGGCGCGTGCTGGGGGTCAGCCTGGCCGCGCACGACATCACCGAGAACTACCTGGCCAGGGAGCGGCTCCAGCTGGTCAACGAGGCGAGCGTGCGGATCGGCACCACCCTGGACGTGACCCGTACGGCCCAGGAGCTGGCGGACGTCTGCGTGCCGGCCCTCGCCGACTTCGTCACCGTCGACCTGCTGGACCCGCCGGAGAACGGCGCCGACCTCCCGACCCGGCTGACCGCACCGGTCACACTGCGCCGTATCGCGCACCAGTCCGTGCTGCCGGGTGTTCCCGAGGCGGTGCTCAAGCCCGGTCACAGCGAGTCCTACCCGCCCTCGTCACCGCAGGCCGACTCGCTGACCGCGGGGCACACCATCGTCGCCCGGGTGGCGGCCGGCGAGATGGCGCCGTGGCTGAACTGGCACGCGCTGCGCGGCGAGCGGGTGCGCGAGTTCGGCGTGCACTCCTCGATGGCCGTGCCGATCCAGGCCCGCGGGACCACCCTCGGGGTCGCCGTGCTGACCCGGCACCGGCGCCCCGACCCGTTCGGCCCGGACGACATGCTGCTCGCCGAGGAGATCACCGCCCGGGCCGCCGTCTGCATCGACAACGCCCGCCGCTACTCCCGCGAACGCGAGACCGCCCTGGCCCTGCAGCGCAGCCTGCTGCCCCGGACGCTGCCGCACACCGCCGCCCTGCAGGCCGCCTCCCGTTACCTGCCGGCCGCCCGGGCCGGGGTCGGCGGCGACTGGTTCGACGTGATCCCGCTGTCCGGGCTGCGGGTCGCCATGGTCGTCGGCGACGTCGTCGGCCACGGGGTGCAGGCCTCGGCGACCATGGGCCGGCTGCGCACCGCGGTGCGCACCCTGGCCGACATCGACCTGGCCCCGGACGAGCTCCTCACCCACCTCGACGACCTGGTGGTCCGGCTGTCGGAGGAACTGGGCGGCGAGGGCAGTCCCGGCGAGCTCGGCGCGACCTGTCTGTACGCCGTCTACGATCCGGTGTCCCGGCACTGCACGATGGCCCGCGCCGGTCATCCGCCTCCCGTCGTGCTGCGCCCCGGTCACCGTCTGCACGAGGTGGACCTGCCCGCCGGTCCGCCCCTGGGCCTGGGCGGGCTGCCGTTCGAGTCCACCGAGATCGAGCTGCCCGAGGGCACCGTGCTGGCCATGTTCACGGACGGGCTGATCACCTCCCAGAACGGTGACCCGGACGCGGGACGCCGGCTCCTCCACGAGGCGCTGGCCGCCTACAGCGACTCGCTCGACGAGACCTGCGACCGGATCCTGCACGCCCTGCTGCCCTCGGGCGGCGCGGCCGACGACGTGGCCCTGCTGCTGGCCCGCACCCAGGGCCTGCCGCCGTCCCGGGTGGCGACCTGGGACATCCCCGCCGACCCCGCCCTGGTCGCGCCGATCCGCAAGCAGGTGGTGGACCGGCTGGAGGTGTGGGACCTGACCATGGCCGCCTTCACGGCCGAACTGGTGGTCAGCGAACTGGTCACCAACGCCATCCGCTACGGCGCCCGCCCGATCCGGCTCCGCCTGATCCACGACACGACCAGGCTGATCTGCGAGGTCTCCGACACCAGTCACACCGCCCCGCACCTGCGCCGGGCCAAGACCTGGGACGAGGGCGGCCGGGGGCTGCTCCTGGTGGCGCAGCTGACCGAACGCTGGGGCACCCGCCACACCGGCGAGGGCAAGACGATCTGGGCCGAGCTGTCGCTGTTCCCGGAGGACGCCGTCTAGGCGGCACCCTCCGGCCTCTCCGGCCCCCCGGTACCGGTCAGCACGACCAGTTGCCGGGTCGCCCGGGTCATGGCGACGTAGCGGTCGACGGCGCCCGCCACGCCCGTGCCGAAGTTCTCCGGGTCCACGAGGACCACCAGGTCGAATTCGAGGCCCTTCGACAGCTCCGGGGTGAGCGAGCGGACCCGGGGGGTCGCGGTGAAGCCGGGGGCGCCGATCACGCAGGCGACGCCCTCCGCGTGCGCGGCGAGCCAGTCGTCCAGGAGCGGGGTCAGCCGGTCCACGGTTCCGTGCACGACGGGCAGGCCGCTGCCGCGGATCGAGGTCGGCACGTTGGCGTCCGGCAGCGCGGCCCGGATCACCGGCTCCGCCTCCGCCATGATCTCCTCGGGCGTGCGGTAGTTGACGCCGAGCGAGGCCAGGGCGACCCGGTCGAATCCGACCCGCTCCAGGCGCTCCTCCCACGACTCCGCGAACCCGTGCCTGGCCTGGGCACGGTCCCCGACGATGGTGAAGCTCCGGGACGGGCAGCGCAGCAGCAGCATCTGCCACTCGGCGTCGGTCAGTTCCTGGGCCTCGTCGACGACGACGTGCGCGAACGGGCCCGCCAGCAGGTCAGGGGGCAGGGCCGGCAGCTCGGACTCGTCGACCAGACTGGTCTTCGCGTCCTCGCCACGCAGCATCCGCACCAGGCCCTCGCCGTCGTCCCCGTCGGCGCCGGAGTCGACGGCCGCCCCGATCAGGTTGTCGACGACCTGCGCCATGCGCTCGCGCTGGGCGGCGAGCGCGGCCTCCTGCCGCTGCCGCTGCCGGGCCGCGGCCGGGTCGCCGAGCCGGTGCCGGGCCGCGTCCAGCAGGGGCAGGTCGGACACGGTCCAGGCCTGGGCGTCGGCGCGCTGGAGCAGCCGTACCGCGTCGCGGTCGAGCCAGGGGGCGCACATCCGCAGGTACGCGGGCACCGACCACAGGTCGCCGACCAGGTCGGTGGCCTCCAGCAGCGGCCAGGCGCCGTGCAGGGTCTCCGTCAGCTCCCGGTCCTGCTGGAGCGACCTGCGAAACCGCTCGACGGGGACGTCGTCACCGGTGTGCCGGTCCAGCAGGATGGTGGCGAGCTCGTCCCAGATGTGCTCGCGTCCCTCGTTGTGCGGGGTGCCCGGACCCGGCGCGCGGAACGCGTCGGCCCAGTCGTCGGCGCTCAGCCACAGATCGCCCCAGTCGGTGGCGACGGTCGTGCCGGTGGCGGGCGGCTCCTCGTAGAAGCGGACGGCCGTCTCGATCGCCCGCACCAGGTCCGCGGACGACTTCAGACGGGCGACCTCCGGGTCGGCCTCGGGCGGTGCCGTGGCGCCCTCGTCGACCAGGTCGGCCAGGACACAGGTCTGCACGCCCTCCTCACCGAGGCTGGGGAGCACGTCGGAGACGTAGTTCAGGTAGGGCCGGTGCGGTCCGACGAACAGCACACCGCCCCGTCGGTGCCCGAGGCGCGGGTCGGAGTACAGCAGGTGGGCGGTGCGGTGCAGGGCGACGACGGTCTTGCCGGTGCCGGGGCCGCCGTCGACGACGAGGGCGCCCCGGGAACCCGCGCGGATGATGGCGTCCTGGTCTGCCTGGATGGTGGCCAGAACGTCCCGCATCCGCTCCGACCGGTCGGCGCCGAGGCTCGCGATGAAGGCCGACTGGTCGTCGAGCGCCGCGTGTCCCTCGAGTCCGTCGGCGGTGAACACCTCGTCCCAGTAGTCGCTGATCCGGCCGTCGGTCCAGCGGTACCTGCGGCGGCTGCGCAGTCCCATCGGATCGGCGTGGGTCGCCGCGAAGAACGGTTCGGCCGCGGGCGACCGCCAGTCGACCAGCAGCCGGCGGCCCTCGCCGTCGGTCAGGCCGAGCCGGCCGACGTACACCGGCGCGGGGTCGTCGGCGGCCACCATGCGGCCCAGGCACAGGTCCAGGCCGAAGCGGCGCAGGGTGCGCAGCCGCGCGCTCAGCCGGTGGACCTCGTTGTCCCGGTCCATCGCGGCCCGGCCGGTGCCGCCCGGGGCCTTGAGCGCGGTCCCGAGGCTGTCGGAGAGGTCGGCGAGGGTCTCCTCCAGACAGCGCGCGACGGCCGTGAAGTGCTGCTCGTCGTCGCCGATCAGGGCCGGGCCGGCCTTGGCGGAGAGGTGTTCGGGAAGGTCGAAGGCACGGGTGGTCAGGGGGTTCACTGCGTCAGCTCCGTGGGAGGTGCCGGGCGCGGCGGCGGCCGGGTGGGCCGCTTCCGCGCGGTTCGTACGTGGTCGTGGGGCGTGCGCCCGCCCGGTCCTGAGGCACGGGGCCGGTGGGCTCCGCCGTGCCTCACGGCGCCCGGTCCCGAGGCACCGGAGCCGGTCGGCTCCGCCGAGCCTCACGGCGCCCGGTCCTGAGGCACAGGGGGCCGGTGGGCTCCGCCGCCGCCTCGCGGCGCCCGGCGCCGGGAGGTGCGCGGGCGGCTGCTGTCGCCGGGCGGGACGGACCGGGCGGGTTTCATGCCGGGACGGGCGGCGTCTCCGGGCCGGGACCGTCGAGGAGGAGCTTCGCGGCCACCTGCGCGCCGTCCGTGCGGATGTCGCCGGCCACGGCGGACGCACGGTCCCGGGTCCCCGGGTCGAGGGCGGCAGCGAGTGCGGCCGCCAGGGATTCCGCGGTCGGGGTCGGGCCGTCGTGGGCCACGCCGACGCCCAGTTCGGCCACCTGGGCCGCCCAGTGCGGCTGGTCGACGATCTGCGGGACGACCACCTGGGGCACACCGGCCAGGGCGGCGGTCGTCGTGGTGCCCGCGCCGCCGTGGTGGACGACGGCGGCAACCCGGCGGAACAGCGCCTGGTGGCTGACCTCGCCGACCGCGAGGCAGTCGGCCCGGCCGTCGATCGGCGCGAGACCGGCCCAGCCGCGCCCGACCAGCACCCGGCGGCCCCGGGCGCGCACCGCCTCGACCGCCGCCCGGGCGGCGTCCGGCGCGCCGCGCATCGCCATGCTGCCGAAGCCGACGTAGACCGGCGGCTCGCCGGCCGCCAGGAAGGCCGTCAGTTCGCCGGGGAGCGGGCGCGGGTCCGGCAGCAGCCACGCCCCCGTCTGCACCGGGTCGAGGTCCGTCAGGTCCCGCCACGGCCCGAGGACCGGGTCCGCGGCCAGCCACGGCCGGCCGGTGAGGACGTGCGCGCGGACATCGTCCACCGGCGGCAGCCCGATCGCCGCCCGATGGGTGTTCAGGGCCTCGCCGTACAGCGCGTCCACCCGCTCGGCGTCCACCTTCCACAGCGTCCGCAGGTCGGCGTCGGGCGGGGCCGGACGCCCGGGCCGGCCCGCCGGGGCGAAGTGCGGGGACGGCATGCCGAACGGGTGGGGGCACGCGAAGACGTACCCGATGCCCAGTTTCTCGGCCACCGACCGCACGCCGGCCGGCATCAGGCCGGTCGCCACCACCGTGTCGCACCCCTCGGCGGCCGCGGCGACCGCGTCGAAGTGTGCGGCGACCAGGTCGGCGGCGAGCCGGAACGCGTCCGACGGCCGCGGGTCGGGCCTGGTCACCACCGAGCGCACCGACGGTCCGAACGGCACGTGCGGGACGCCCGCCCGGCCGAGCAGCTCCGCGAACTCCTGGTCCGGCGGGGCACACACCCGTACCTCGGCACCGAGCCCGCGCAGCGCCCGCCCGAGTCCCGCCAGCGGTTCGACGTCTCCGCGCGACCCGTATCCCATCAACAACACACGCACGTGGTGAATCCCCCAAATACCGCAGGTTCTGGCTTCGGCCTGCGATTTTGCGGGACGAGGGGGGCCTTGCCGCAAGCCCCCCCGTGCGCTATAAGTTGAGAGTGGCGAGGAGAGCGTGAGTTCCTTGCCCTATTTTTTTGCCGCGCCCGTCATCGCGGGCCCGCGGCGGTCACCGCGGGCTCCCGCCCGTCACGGCGCGCTCAGCCAGGGCCGGACCTGCTTGCGCGCCTCGTGCAGCCGCGACTTCAGCGTTCCGAGCGGGATCCCCACCCGTTCGGCGACCTCGGCGTAGTCCAGCTGGCAGATGTCCCGGTAGACGAGTGGAGCGACCAGCAGCGGGTGCTCCCGCTCCAGCCTGTCCAGCGCCTCCAGCAGGTCGATCCGGGAGCCGGCGATCACGCTGGTGGTGCGGGGGTCGACGTGCTCGGCCGGTTCGATGGTCGCCGGCTGCTCCGCCGAGCGCCGCTTCAGGTCGCGGTACTTCTGCCGGGAGCAGTTGGCGACGACCGTGTACAGCCAGGTGCTGAAGCGGCTGCGGCCCTCGAAGGTGGAGATCTTCCGGGAGATCTGCAGCAGCACGTCCTGGGCCGCCTCCTCGGCGTCCTCCCGGCACGGCAGGAACCTTCCGCAGCGTCGTACGACGTCCGGCCAGACCTCGCCCAGCAGCTGGTTCAGGGCCAGCTGGTCGCCCGCGGCGGCCCGACGGGCGAGGTCTTCGGTCAGCGCGGCGTCCGGCACGGGAGGTCCCCCTCGAAGTCGATCTCAGGCCAGGCATGATAGTCGTATGCAACCCCTGGAGCGGATCGGCCGCTATCGCCTCGAACGGCGCCTGGGCACCGGTGCCTTCGGGACGGTCTGGCTCGCCCACGACGATCAGCTGGACGCCTCGGTGGCGGTCAAGGTGCTCGCCGACAACTGGTCCCACCGTCTCGACATCCACGACCGCTTCCTGTCCGAGGCACGACTGCTGCGCCGGGCCGACTCGAAGCGGGTCGTGCAGGTCTACGACATCGGCGAACTCCCGGACGGGCGGCCGTACTTCGTGATGGAGTACGCCGACGCCGGCACCCTCGCCGATCTGCTCGCGGACGGCCCGCTGCCGGTCCCCGACGCGCTGCTGCTGACCGCGCTGGCGGCACGCGGCGCGGCGGACCTGCACGGCGCCGGGATCGTGCACCGGGACATCAAGCCGACGAACGTGCTGCTGCGCACGGCGCAGGACGGCACCCGGCGGGTGCTGCTGGCCGACCTGGGGCTGGCGAAGAGCCTGGCACAGGCGTCGGGGCTGACGCTGGCCGCCGGTTCCGCGGGATACCAGCCGCCGGAGCAGGCCGAGCCGGGCGACGGCATCGACGCGCGGGCCGACGTGTACGCGCTGGGCGCGGTCGGATACGAGCTGGTCACCGGGACGGTGCCGGGGGCGCCCGGCAAGGTGGTGCGGCCGGAGCGGCTGCGGCCGGACCTCGGCGACGACGTCCAGCGGGCGCTGATGCGGGCCCTGGAGCCGGACCGGCAGCGGCGCTGGCCGTCCGCGACGGCCTTCGCGGACGAGCTGGACCGGCTGGCGGCGGCCGCGGCCGCCCGCCGGCCACGGCGCCTGGACGGTGTCCGCCGACGGCTCAACGCCGTCACGCTGACGGTCGCCGCGGTCCTCGCGGCCGGGGGTACGGCCCTGGCCGTCACGCTGGTCGACGGGAACGGCTCGGCGGACGGCGCGACACAGGTCGCCGACTCCACCGGCCGGGTCGCTGTGCGGGTGCCGTCCGGCTGGGCCGGCGAACTGCGCGACTCGGGCTGGAACCCCGACACCCTCGGGCTTGCCTCCGGGCACGAACCCGGCCTGGAGGTGGCCGACGACGTGTCCGCGTGGCAGGACCTGTCGACGGCGGTGAACGGCGTCTTCGTCGGGGTGAGCGAGCACGGCGACGTGGAGGCCAGGGTGAAGGCGCTGTCCCACTCCCAGTGCCACTACGACGGCGGCCGCGCCTTCACGAGCGGCACCTGGAAGGGGCGGGTGCGCACCTGGAGCGGCTGTTCCGGCGCGGGCGGCTCGATCCAGGAGGCGGCTCTGGCCCCGGCCGGCGGGGACGAGCAGCCACAGGTGTACGTGCAGGTCCGGCAGAAGGGAGCGGCGGACGACTCCGCCACGGACGGCATACTTCGGTCGATCCGGGTCACCTGACCCGACGAATGACGGCGTGCCCCCGAACTTTTCCGGCGTTCATCGCATCGGATGGGAGTGACGGCGCACGGAGCGCCTCGGGCACGCCGTACAGCGTGTCCCGGACATCCAGGAGTGTGGAGAGACATGGCGTACACGTCCCGGTCCTTGCGGGGTGGGGCGGCCCTGCTCGCGAGCACGGTCGCCGCCCTGGGCCTCCTGACCGCCTGCGGCAACGAGAGCCCCGGCAGTTCGCCGGAGTCGGTGTCGGGCACGGCCGCGCCCGCGACCGGCGACTCGGCGGGTTCGAGCGCGTCGGACTCCGGTTCCGCGCCGTCCGGGACGGCGTCCTCGTCGGAGTCCCAGGGCGGCGGCTCGTCGACGGGCGGCACCTCGGCGACCGGTGGCGGCGGCACGAAGACCGCCAGTGCCGCGTCCGGCAGCCGGTGCCACACCTCCGAGCTGGCCGCCTCGGTGGGCGGGAACGACCCGGGGGCCGGTCAGGAGAACTTCCCGATCGTGTTCACCAACAAGTCGGGCCGCACCTGCACCGTCCGCGGTTTCCCGGGCGCCGCCTTCGTGGACGCCGCCGGCACCCAGCTCGGCCCCGACCCGCAGCGGGAGTCCGGCGGCAGCCCCGCGACGGTCACCCTCAAGCCCGGCCAGAGCGCCTGGGCGGGTCTGACGTTCTCCAACCCGGAGATCAGTGGCGCCAAGACGGCGACCCCGGCCGCGCTGAAGGTCACGCCCCCGGACGAGCGTGACGCGCTGAAGGTCACCTGGAAGGGCGGCACGGTCCCGGTGTCCGGGAACTCCTCCTCGGTACGACTGACCGTGCTCAGCGCCGGGACCGGTGCCTGACCTGCCGGAACGCCGCTCGCCCTGGGTCTGACTCCCAGGACCCGAACCCCGCTGCCCACTCCCCCGGGCAGCGGGGTTCGTCATGTGCAGGCCACGACTGTCACAGGCGTGCAACACGCGAAGCCGGCTCCGATCTTTTTCGCCGGACCGCCCATCGAACCCGTCGGACCACACAGGAGGCGGACCCCGGAAGGGGCCGTGACGACGGAATCGGGGACGGACATGAGCGGCATCTCCCGCAGGCGGATCCTGACGGCGGGCGCGACGGCGGGCGCCCTCGGTGCGCTGGGAGCGGTGTCGGGGTGCTCGAACGGCGAGTGGTCGGTGGGCGCCGGCGGTGCCACCGCGGACGGCGGCAAGAGCAGCGCCGTACCGGCGAAGCCGCTCAAGCTCATCGGGGACGGTTCCACCGCCGACACCGGCGCCCAGCCGCACCAGCCGAAGGCGACGCGGCTGGCCGCCGGCGCCAAGCCGCCGCAGTTCGTGGTGTTCTCCTGGGACGGCGCCGGCGAGCTCAGCAACAAGCTGTTCTCCCGGTTCCGCAAGGTGGCCGCCGACCACGGCGCGAAGATGACCTTCTTCCTGTCCGGCATCTACACCCTGCCCGAGGCCAAGAAGGACCTCTACCGGCCGCCGCAGCACGAGGTGGGCGCCTCCGCCATCGGCTACCTCTCCGACCGGCACATCCACAACACGCTCCAGCAGGTGCGTGCCGCCTGGCTGGAGGGCCACGAGATCGGCACCCACTTCAACGGGCACTTCTGCGGCAGCGACGGGGTGCGCAACTGGTCCCCCGCCGAGTGGCGCAGCGAGATCGACCAGGCGATCGGCTTCGTCACCAGGTGGAAGACGAACACCTGCTTCACCGACCTGGAGCCGCTGCCCTTCGACTACCGCAAGGAGCTGATCGGCGGCCGCACCCCGTGCCTGGAGGGCCAGACCAACCTGCTGCCCACCGCGGCGGCGCTGGGCTGGAAGTACGACGCCAGTTCGCCCGGCGGCCTGCAGATCTGGCCCGGCAAGGTGCAGGGCGACCGCATCTGGGACTTCCCGCTGCAGTCCATACCCTTCTCCGGGCACTCCTTCCAGGTCCTGTCGATGGACTACAACATGATGTTCAACCAGTCGGCCGGCAACCCGCTGGGCGACAAGTCCCAGTACGACGCCTGGCGCACCCAGGCCCGCGACACCTACCTGGCGGGCTTCCAGCGGGCGTACTCCACCAACCGGGCGCCGTTCTTCATCGGCAACCACTTCGAGCGCTGGAACGGCGGCATCTACATGGACGCCGTCGAGGAGGCGATCGGGAAGATGGCCGAGTACGACGACGTGCGCTTCGTCTCCTTCAAGCAGCTGGTGGCCTGGCTGGAGGCGCAGGACCCGGCGGTGCTGCGCACCCTGCGGACGCTGAACCCCGGGCAGGAGCCGACCGGCGGATGGGCGGAGTTCCTCGGTCCGGCGGGTACTCCGTCCGCGTAGTCGGGTCCGTCTGCTTTCATGGGCGGGCCGGACCTGATCACACGCCCCGAGGACCCGCCCTGAACACCCCGTTCGCCGAGACCCTGTCCGTCCTGCTGCTCGCCGCCGTCCTGGCCTGGGCCGTGATCCGGCCCCGCGGGCTGCCCGAGGCGGTGCTCGCCGTGCCCGCGGCGGGGGTGGTGATCGCCACCGGGGCGATCTCGCTGGACCACGCGCGGGAGGAGGCCGAGCGGCTGGGGCCGGTCGTCGGCTTCCTGGCCGCCGTCCTCGTGCTCGCGCACTTCTGCGACGTGGAGGGGCTGTTCCAGGCCTGCGGGGCGTGGATGGCCCGCTGGTCGGGCGGCCGCCCGGTGCGGCTGCTGACCGCGGTGTTCGCGCTGGCCTCGGTGATCACCGCCGTGCTGAGCCTGGACGCGACGGTGGTGCTGCTGACGCCCGTGGTGTTCGCGACCGCGGCGCGGTCCGGGGTGCGGGCCAAGCCGCACGTCTACGCGTGCACGCACCTGTCGAACACCGCCTCGCTGCTGCTGCCGGTGTCGAATCTGACGAACCTGCTGGCGTTCGCGGCGAGCGGGCTGAGCTTCACCCGGTTCGCCGCGCTGATGGTGCTGCCCTGGCTGGTGGCGATCGGCGCCGAGTACCTGGTGTTCCGGCGGTTCTTCGCCCGGGACCTGTCCTCGGCGGCCCCGGGTGCGCGGGACACCGGAGAGCCGCCCCGGCTGCCGCTGTTCGCGGTGGTGACGGTGGCCTGCACCCTCGCCGGTTTCGTGGTCACCTCCGCGTTCGGCGTCGACCCGGCGTGGGCCGCGTTCGCCGGCGCGCTGGTGCTCGCCGGGCGGGCGCTGGTCCGGCGGCAGGCGACCGCGGTGTCCGTGGTGAAGGCGGCGGCCCCGGCCTTCCTGGCGTTCGTGCTCGCTCTCGGGATCGTGGTGCGCGCGGTCGTCGACAACGGGCTGTCCGGCGCGCTCGGACGGGTGCTGCCGGGCGGCACGGGGCTGCCCGCGCTGCTCGGCGTCGCCGCGCTGGCCGCCGTGCTGGCGAACGTCGTCAACAACCTGCCCGCCGTACTGGTGCTGCTGCCGCTGGCCGCGCAGACCGGGCCGGGCGCGGTGCTGGCGGTGCTGCTCGGGGTGAACATCGGCCCGAACCTCACCTACGCCGGTTCCCTGGCGACCCTCTTGTGGCGCAGGATCGTGCACCAGCACGATCACGGGGTGGACCTCGGGGAGTTCACCCGGCTGGGGCTGCTCGCCGTGCCGACCGCGCTGGCCGGTGCGGTGGTGGCACTGTGGGGGGCGCTCCAGGTGGTCGGTGTCTAGACGGGAGGCCTTGGACATGCGGGTGATCGTCTGGCTGGTCGAGGGGACCTGGCCGGCCTGTGTGGACGCGGCGCGCGGCTGTGCGCGGGAAGCGTCCGAGGTGGTGCTGCTGCACGTGACCGAACCCGGGGTGGCCGGGCTGGCGCACGGTGCGTTCGCGGGCCTGCTGGGGCGGGCGGGTTCGGAACCGGACCCGGAAACGCGGCTGGTGGAGTTCGGCGACACGTCGGCGGCGGAACTGCTGGACGCGGCCGAGGCACGCCTGGGGCGGCCCTGCCTCCGGGTGGAGCGGACCGGGCGCGTCGAGCGGGAGGTGGTGGCCGCCGCCGAGGGGGCCGACCTGCTGATCGCGGCCCGGGACGGGGACCGGTCCCGGCTGGGGCCGCACAGCCTGGGCAAGGCGGTGCGGTTCGCCGTCGACCACGCGCCCTGCCCGGTGCTGCTGGTCTGGCCGGAGGGGGCGCCGGACCTGACGACGATGCCGCCGCCCCCGCACCGGCCCGACTGAGCGCGGACCGGCTCAGCGGTGGTGGTGACCGCCGCCGCCGTAGCCGCCACCGTCGCCGTAGCCGTCGCCATAGCCCCGGCCGCCGCCGTACCGGCCGTCTCCGTAGCAGTAGCCCGGGTACTCCTCGCACGGGTCGTAGCCGGAGGGGCTGCTCGACGGTGTGGGCAGCGGGGTCGTCCTCGGTGCCGTCGGAGTGGGTGTCGGCGTGACGCGCGGCGCCGACCCGGCCGTGGCGGTGGCCGGTGCGGAGGGGGCAGGTGCCGGTGTCGTGGTGGCCTCGGCGTCCCAGTTGACGACCTGCATCTGCAGGTCGGGCTGCGAGGTGTCCATCACCCAGCGCTGGGCGGCGACGTTGGCCCGGGTCTTGAGCACCAGGGCGCCGCCGCCGTCGGTGGCCGCCGGGGCGAGTGCCAGGTCCTGGTCCCAGCGGGGCACCAGGGCGCCCTGGAGGGTGAAGTCGTAGCGGATGCTGCGGCCGCCGGTTCCCGGGGCGGCCGAGCAGGGAGCGAGGCGGACGGAGTAGCCGAGGTGCGAGTCGAGGCACAGGCCGGGGTCGGCACCGTTGCGCAGCAGCCCGTCGTTCTCGTAGGTCCACTGCTGGCCGGCCGCCGTGGAGCACTCGGCGAGTTCGGTCTCCGCGCCCTTCGCGGGCTTCTCGCCGGCCACGCCGATGCACAGGCCGGAGGCCATGTTGTGCAGGCGTCCGCGCAGGGTGCCCTGGCTGGTCTTGCTGGTGCCGACCCAGGACGGGCCCGAGCCGGCGGTGCCCGCGCCGGGCGTGGCGGAGGGCTTGCCGGCGGCCGCTCCGGAGCCGCCGCCGGAGCCGAGCACCGACCACAGCACCAGTGGCAGCACGACCAGCCCGCTGACCGTGCTCACGGCCACGGCGAGGTTGCGGCGGCGCAGCCTGCGGGCGGCCCGCTGCTTGGCGCGGCGGGACAGGGCGGGGTGCACCACCACGTCCTTGCCCCGGGCGGCGGCCACCGGCCCGAAGGACTCGCCGCCCGCCGGCCGGCCGGCGGCGGTCTCGCCCACGGCCGTCTCCTGCGCGGACCGCTCGGCGAGACCGGCCCGCGACTGCAGGTACTCGGCGGCGCCCCAGCCCAGCACGGCCTCGGCCAGGGCGAGGCCGAGACCGCGGCCGCCGTTGAACTGGTGGAGCTGGTCGGCGGTGTTCCGGCAGTGGGTGCAGCGGGCGAGGTGCTGCTGGAGGTCCGGGTCGATCTCGACACCGCCGCGCCGGAAGGTCACGTCGATCATCCGGACGTACCGCTGGCACTCGTCCTCGTGGGCGAGTTCGCGGTGTGCCTGGAGGCACTCCTCGCGCAGCCGCTCGCGGGCCCGGCGCAGTTCGACCTGGGTGTCCTGCTCGTCGAGGCCCAGCAGGGCGCCGGGGGTCGCCGGCGGCTCCGACTCGACCTCGGTGTGCCACAGCACGGCGCGCGAGGACTGGGTCAGGCGCTGGAAGGCGCGGGAGAGCAGCCGGCGGTCGGCGGGCGGGAGCAGCCGGGAAGCGGCCCGCTCCCCCCCGCGCGCACGCAGTTCGGGGTGCAGGAGTTCGCCCCGGCCGTCGTTGTCCCATTCGGCCGCGATTCGGCGGACGGTGACGAGGAGTTGGGGTCGCCAGGCGGCTGAGGGGCCGGTCTGGCGCAGGGATTCACCGAACAGCCGGGTGAATGCGGCGGTGGTGAGCATTCCCGCACCCCGGGTCCCGTCGGTGCACAGCCGGGCGTAGGCGAAGGCCGCTTCCCAGTGCCGGTCGAGGAGTTCACCGACGGGGTGCAGGGCGGGTGTCGCGCCCGTCCACTGTTTGAGCTCGGCGCTGAGCTGCTCGTCGGTGACGTCGAACGGCCGGGCGGGGGCAGGGGAATTCCCCAGGCCTGCGTCATTCACGGCGGCATTCCTTCCAGACGCACCAGCGATGCGGTACATACCAATTGGTATGTGACCGATATGCGACCCGGCCGACACCGTGGCCGGATGGGCTGTTGGGGGTTCGGCGCTCGTACGTCCGCCGTCGGCGGCTCTTTTGAAGCGTGGGGGGCGTACGGAAGCGGCCTCGCGCATGCGGGAATTCAAATGCCCGCACGCCGACACGGCACACTTTTGCACAGGCCAGCAGGACAGAACAAGGGACCCCGGGTTTTTGCGCATTGCCTGCGGGCCGCATTGAATTGACGTACGGTCAATGAGCGGGTTCGCGCTTTGTCGTCGTATCGACATCGCAATTGGCTCACGGATTCGGGCTCGGCAGCCGCGGAATCCTCACCAACCATTGAACCACGGCCCGACCTGCGCGAGCCGCCCGGCCGCCGGCGCCCGGAAACCAATGGCAGAGGGTATTGGGGGCGTTCACCGGAACGCCGGCGCCACACGGGGCCCGCGCCTTTACCGCACGGCCCGGGAGCACGCGGCACCGCCGCGGGGACCGCGGCGGTGCCGGCCGGCAGGGCGGGTGGCCCGAGGGGCGCGCCTCAGTGACCGGAGATCGGGTGGGGGCCGTAGGGCCCCGCCAGCTCGTCCAACTCCTTCTCGCTCAGGCCGAGTCCGACCGCCGCCACCGCGTCGTCGATGTGGTTCGGCTTCGACGCGCCGATGATGGGGGCCGTCACCGTGCTCTGGTGGAGCAGCCAGGACAGGGCCACCTGGGCGCGGGGGACGTCCCGGTCGCCGGCGATCCGGGTGACCGCCTCGACGATCGCGCGGTCGCCCTCCTGGTACAGGCGGTTGCCGAAGTTGTCGGTGGCGCTGCGCTCGGTGACCGTGCCCCAGTCGCGGGTGAGGCGGCCGCGGGCCAGCGGGCTCCACGGCAGTACGCCCACACCCTGGTCGGCGCAGAGCGGCAGCATCTCGCGCTCCTCCTCGCGGTAGAGGAGGTTGTAGTGGTTCTGCATGGAGACGAACTTGGTCCAGCCGCCCCGCTCCGCCGTGTACTGGGCCTTGGAGAACTCCCAGGCGTACATCGAACTCGCCCCGATGTAGCGGGCCTTGCCCGCCTTGACGACGTCGTGCAGCGCCTCCATCGTCTCCTCGACGGGCGTTTCGTGGTCGAAGCGGTGGATCTGGTAGAGGTCGACGTAGTCGGTGCCCAGGCGGCCGAGGCTGTGGTCGATCTCCGCGAGGATCGCCTTGCGGGACAGGCCTCCGCCGTTGGGGCCGGGACGCATCCGGCCGTGCACCTTGGTGGCGAGGACGATCTCGTCGCGCCGGGCGAAGTCGCGCAGCGCCTTGCCGACGATCTCCTCGCTGGTGCCGTCCGAGTAGACGTTGGCGGTGTCGAAGAAGTTGATGCCCGCCTCCAGCGCCTGCCGGATCAGCGGGCGGGACGCCTCCTCGTCGAGGGTCCACTCGTGGGTACCGCGGTCGGGCAGGCCGTAGGTCATGCAGCCGAGGCAGATCCGGGACACGTCCAGACCGGTCCGGCCGAGCTTCACGTACTCCATCGTTGTCTCCCACCGTCGAGATCACGTCGTACGGAGCCGAGCGTACGTCGGCCGGCCGGCCGGTCCGGGGCGACGGCGGCGGTAATCGGACGCGTCAGTCCCGCTCCAGCAGGTCCAGCGCCCGTTCCCAGGCGAACTCGGGGCGCCGGCCGTCGGGTTCGGCCCCGCCGGTGTGCGGGTCGGCGAAGCGGACGCCCAGCCCGCGCAGCCGGGTCACGCTCTCCCGGTAGGCGGGGTGGGCGGCCAGCGCGTCGGCGACACACGGCAGGACGGCTATCGGGACGCCGAGACCCAGGGCCTCGCACAGGGTGCCGACGGCGAGGGTGTCGGCGAGCCCGGCCGCCCACTTGTTGACGGTGTTGAAGGTGGCCGGGGCGACGGCCACCGCGTCCGGCGCCGGAAAGGGCCGCGGGTCGGAGGGCCGGCGCCACGCCGACCGGACGGGGCGTCCGGTGCGTGCCTCGGCCTCGGCGGTGTCGAAGAAGCCGTTCATCGCGACCGGGGTGGCGATGACGCCGACCTCCCAGCCGCGTTCCCGGGCCGCGGTGATCAGCGTGCCGACGCCCGCGGCGATGCCGGCCCCGCAGACGACGAGATACAGGAAGGGCTTCGAGGGCGCGTCGGTCATCCGGAAACCCTATGCGGGCGTCAGCGCAGCGGGAACGACCGGCCCCGCTCGGACTCCGGGCGCGGGCCGTGGATCCGGCGTTCGCGCTCCTCGATCCGTACGTCGTTGATGCTGGCCTCGCGCCGGGTCATGAGCCCGTGCCCGTCGAACTCCCAGAGCTCGTTGCCGTAGCTCCGCCACCACTGGCCGGCCGCGTCGTGGCACTCGTACTGGAAGCGGACGGCGATGCGGTCGCCGTCGAAGGCCCACAGGTCCTTGCGGAGGGCGTAGTCGAGCTCCCGTTCCCACTTGCCGGTGAGGAATCCGACGATCTCGGCGCGGCCGGTGACGAAGGTGTCCCGGTTGCGCCAGACCGAGTCCTCGGAGTACGCGAGCGCCACCCGCTCGGGGTCGCGGGTGTTCCAGGCGTCCTCGGCGGCCTGGACCTTCTGCAGAGCGGTCTCCCGGGTGAACGGCGGCAGGGGCGGACGATCGGTCATGGCTCTCCTCCTCAGGCGGAGAACGTGCGTTCTCCGGGTAGCTGCTAACGTAGGAGAACGCACGTTCTCAGGTCAAGGAGCCATCGGGAGTGGTCATGGACAGCGGGGTCGCGCGGGAGCAGGCCCTGGACGCCGCCGAGCGGCTGTTCTACGGGCGCGGGGTGCAGTCCGTCGGCATGGACGACATACGCGGCGCCTCCGGCGTCTCCCTCAAACGGCTCTACCAGCTCTTTCCGGCCAAGGAGGAGCTCGTGGTGGCCTACCTGGAGCGCCGGGACGTGCGCTGGCGGCAGCGGCTCGCCGCGCAGGTCGAGCGGCAGGCGGACCCCCGGCAGCGGCCGCTCGCCGTCTTCGACTGGCTGGCGGGGTGGTTCGGTGAGGCGGACTTCCGGGGGTGCGCGTGGATCAACGCCTACGGCGAACTCGGGGCGGTGTCCGAGCGGGTCGCGGCCCAGGTGCGGAGCCACAAGCAGGCCTTCCGCGACTACCTGGCGGGCCTGGTGGCGGGCGCCGGGCTGGACACCGCGCTCACCGGGCCGCTGTTCCTGCTGGCCGAGGGGGCGATGGTGACCGCCGGCATCACCGGGAGCGCGGAGCCCGCGGCCGAGGCACGCGAGGCGGCCCGGGAGCTGCTGCGCGACCGGTGAGACCGGCCGGCGGTTCCGGGAGCGCGGTCGCGGGCCCTGGTGGGCGGGGCGACCGCAACCGCGCAACCGCCTCCCGGCTAGCCGGTCGGTTCCTTCACGGTGATGGCGTGCACCGGGCACGCCCGGGCCGCCTCCTTGACCAGTGGGTCGCCGCCGCCGTCCTCCTTCCCGGGGAGCAGGGTGCTGAAGCCGTCGTCGTCCTGGGTGAAGACGCCCGGCGCCGTCAGGGCGCACTGGCCGGCCCCGATACAGACGTCCGTGTCGATGTCGATGTGCATGGCAGGAGCCTCTTACCAGGTCACGGGGAGTTCCAGCATCCCCTGGATCGTGTCGCCGGGTTTGAACGGAATCTCCTCGGCCGGCGCGGCGAGGCGCAGGTCCGGCAGACGCTTCCACAGGGTGCCGAGGGCGATCTCCAGCTCGGTGCGCGCCAGGTTCTGGCCCAGACACTGGTGGATGCCGAAGCCGAAGGCCACGTGGTGGCGGGCCGGACGGTGCCAGTCGATGGTGTCCGGCTCGTCGTACACGGACCCGTCACGGTTGATGACGGAGGTCGCGAAGAGCACGCCGTCGCCCTTGCGGATGGTGGTGCCGGCCACCTCGATGTCCTCCCGCGCGACACGCAGCAGCCCGTCGGCGATGGACAGCATCCGCATCAGTTCCTCGACGGCGGCGGGCACCAGCGCCGGGTCGGCCCGCAGCTCGGCGAGCCGCTCGGGCTGCTGGAGCAGGGTGAAGGTGCCGAGCGAGATCATGTTGGCCGTGGTCTCGTGCCCGGCGACCAGCAGGATGAGGGCCAGTGACACGACCTCGTCGCGGCTCAGGTCCCCTTCGCGCAGCCGCTCGTGCACGAGGTCGTCGAGGACTCCGTCACCGGGCTCCCCGTCCCGGCCCTTGCGGTCGGCCAGGTCACCCAGATAGGCCTCGAGCCGGTCACGCGCGTCCAGCGAGTCCGCGGCCGCCGGGCCGCGCAGCAGCCGCCGGGACTGCGCCTCGAAGAACTCGTGGTCGGCGTACGGCACACCGAGCAGGTCGCAGATGACCATGGACGGCACGGGCAGGGCGAAGGCGCTCACCAGGTCGGCCGGCGGCCCCTGGGCGATCATCCGGTCGAGCAGTTCGTCCACGATCCGCTGGATGGCGGGCCGCATCCCGGTCGCCCGTTTGAGGGTGAAGTCCCGGATCAGCATCCTGCGCTGGGTCTGGTGCTCGGGGTCGTCCAGGCCGAGCAGGGCGATCTTGCGGCGGTCCCGGGCCGCCGCGAACCGGGCGTTCGGCATCGGGAAGTCGTCCCGGCGGCGGTCGCTGGAGAGCCGTGGGTCGGACAGCAGCGAACGGGCCGTGCCGTGTCCGGTGACCGCCCACGCGGTGCGCCCGTCGTAGAGGGTGACCCGGGACAGCGGGGTCCCGTCCCGCAGCGGGTCGTAGCCGGTGGGCGGGTGGTAGGGGCACGTGCGGTCCTGCGGCCAGGCCACAGGGTCGGCCGGGTGGGCGTCGGGGGTGGGTTCCGTCAGGTCCGTCAGTTCGTTCATGGAAGACCTCGCAGACGAATGTCGTACGTCGTGCCGATCTTCATTAGATGCCCGGGGCATCTATGGGGCGACCGCAAGTTCGGCCAGATCGGTGAATCGGGTGATCTGGCCGAACCGCACCTGGTCGGGGGACGATTCCGCGCCGAAAATCGCTTGCCGGCAGGACGAGGCGGCCCACAGGATCTGCTCATGAAGACTCCTGACGCCATGATGCCGCTGACCCTCACGACCGCCGGTCGGCGGCGGGTCCAGCAGCAGCCGGGGCGTCCCCGGAGGCCCGAGCCCGCACGCCCGTGACGGCCGCGCTCGTCGCCGGCCTGCTCGCCGGGTACGGGATCGCCGTCCCGGTCGGTGCGGTCGGCACCTATCTAGTGTCCCTCACGGCCCGCACTTCGCTGCGGACCGGCGCCTGCGCCGCGCTCGGCGTCGCGAGCGCCGACGGCCTCTACGCCCTGCTCGCCGCGGTCGGCGGTGCCGCGCTGGCGGCCGCGCTGCTGCCGGTGCTCGGGCCGCTGCGGCTGGTCTCGGCCCTGGTCCTGGTCGGGCTCGCGGTGCGCGGTGCGGCGGTGGCGCTGCGCCAGTACCGGGAGCGGCGGCTGTCGGTCCGGGCGGAGCGGCCGGTACCCGGTCCCGGACGGGCGTATCTCGGACTGCTCGGCATCACCATGCTCAATCCCACCACGGTGATCTACTTCGCGGCGCTGGTGGTCGGTTCCCGTTCCTCCGATCCGGTACGGCCACTGGAGCAGGGCGTCTTCGTCCTCGCGGCCTTCGCCGCCTCCGCGAGCTGGCAGCTGTTGCTGGCGGGCGGCGGCGCGCTGCTCGGCCGTGGCCTCACCGGGCACCGGGGACGCCTGGTCACGGCACTGCTGTCGAGCTGCGTGATGCTCGGGCTGGCGGCCCGGATGATGCTGTCGCCCGGCTGAGGCCCCCGGCCCCGCCGGGGCACGCGGGCGCGGGCGCCGGGCCGGCCGTCCCCGTGGACGCGGTGCCCTGCGGCCCGGGCCTGAGGGGACGGCGAGGTGCGGGACGGACCTGGCGTGATTCGTGCGGCCCGTGGGCCGCGCGGTCCGCCGGATCCCGCCCGGCGCGCGGCCTGCCAGGTGGGACGGGGGGCCGCGACCGTGCCCCGCGTCGTGCGGTGGGTGCGAGGACACGGGAGGTGACGAGGGTCCGGTGTCGTACGGATGATCCGGGGCACTCCCGGTGTTGAATCATGGCGTCAGTCATGGAACGGAAGCGACGAGGGGACGGACCTCATGCCTCTTGAGGGCGAGTACGAGCCCAGCCCGGAAGCCTGGGTGCGTGACCAGGTCGAGCTGTACGAGAGCTCGGGCGGGACGAAGGGCACGACCCTGCTGGACACCGGTCTGCCGGTCATCCTGCTGACCACCCTGGGGGCGAAGAGCGGCAAGATCCGCAAGACGCCGCTGATGCGGGTGGAGCACGACGGGAAGTACCTGGTGGTCGCCTCGCAGGGCGGCGCGCCGAAGAACCCGGTCTGGTACTACAACGTGAAGTCGCAGCCGCTGGTCGAACTCCAGGACGGGACGGTCAAGCAGGACATGACCGCCCGTGAGATCACCGGAGCGGAGAAGGCCGCGTGGTGGGACCGGGCGGTCGCCGCGTTCCCGCCGTACGCCGAGTACCAGAAGAAGACCGACCGCGAGATCCCGGTCTTCGTGCTGGAGCCGAACCAGGGGAACTGACGGTTCCGGGAATCCTTTCCGGCCGGGGAACGTCGGAATTTAGAAAAATCTGTTTCCCGGGGGCATGATCCGGCATCCGGCCGGGCAGCCGGAAGTCAGGCCCCGCCGCGTTCCCCCGTCGCGGCGGGGCTTTCCCGTGCCTCCTCCGCCGAGCGGTCGGTCACGTCCAGGAAGATCTGGTCCGTCTCGCCGAACTCCCGGTCCAGGGAGCGCTTGATCCGCACCAGGACCTCCTCGACCTCCTCGCTGTCCAGACCGGGCACCAGGTCGACGCGGGCCGCCACCAGGGTCGCGTCGAGGCCCACCTTCATCGTGAACAGCGCCTCCACGCTGTCGATCTCGGGCTCCTCGGCCAGCCGCTCGCGGATCCTGCCGCTCAGCTCCGGGTCCGCGGCCTCCCCGATCAGCTGGGCCCGCGCGTCGGCGCCCAGCCGGTAGGCCACGAACACCAGCAGGACACCGATCGCCAGGGAGGCGGAGGCCTCCCACGCCACCTGTCCGGTGACCATGTGCAGCGCCATGCCGGCCATCGCGAGCAGCACCCCGAGCACCGCGGTGCCGTCCTCGGCGACCACCGTGCGCAGCGCCGGATCCTTCAGTCCCCGGTCCTCGCCCCGGGCCTGGTGCAGCGCCCGGACCAGTGAGGCGCTCTCGGCGAGCAGGGCCACGCCCAGCACGATCAGGCCCGCCACATAGCCGCTGAGCTTCTCCTCCGCGCCGTTGCGCAGCGCCTCCACGCCCTGGAAGACGGAGAAGCAGCCGCCCATGACGAAGATCCCCACGGCCGCGAGCAGCGACCAGAAGAAGCGCTCCTTGCCGTAGCCGAAGGGGTGCCGTTCGTCGGGCGGACGGCGGCTGCGGCGCAGGGCGGCCAGCAGGAACACCTCGTTGAGGCTGTCGGCGACGGAGTGCGCGGCCTCGGAGAGCAGTGCCGGCGACCCGGCGAGGATCCCGCCGACGGCCTTGGCCGCGGCGATCACCAGATTGGCGGCGAGCGCCACGAACACGGTCAGCCGGGTCCGGCGGTCGGCGCTCGACCGCTCCGAAGGCGTCCCGGGCGGTCCTGCCTGCTGTTCGGGCCGCTTGCCCGGCTGCTGTCGCGCCGGTCGTTCGGCCGGCCGTCCGGGCGACTGGTTCCGCGAAGATGTCCCACTCACCACGGCCGACTGCCCCGGCCCGGCCCGATCACACCGTACGGGAGCCGCGAATCGGGCAACATCGGGAGGCACAGCCCATCAGACGCGCGAAGGAGGCTCCATGAGCGGTGCGGGCGGCAACACCTCGCTCGGGCACAAGGCGTTCTCACGGTCCCCCAGTCATTTCGCGGACCGGATCACGGCGGACGGCCGGGACGGCTGGCCGGTGACACCCGGGCGTTACCGGCTGGTGGTCAGCCGTGCCTGTCCGTGGGCGAGCAGGGCGCTGGTGTCCCGACGGCTGCTCGGCCTGGAGGACGCCCTGTCCCTGGCCGTCACCGATCCGATCCAGGACGACCGCAGCTGGCGCTTCACCCTCGACCCGGACGGCCGTGACCCGGTGCTCGGCATCCGGTACCTCAGCGAGGCCTACGACCGGCGGGAGACCGGGTACCCGGGCGGGGTGAGCGTGCCGGCGCTCGTGGACGTGCCGAGCGGACGGCTGGTCACCAACGACTACCAGCGGCTGACCCTGGACCTGGCCACCGAGTGGACGGCGCTGCACCGGGACGGCGCGCCCGACCTGTACCCGGCCGGTCGCCGGGACGAGATCGACACGGTGATGGCCGAGGTGTACGCGGACGTCAACAACGGGGTCTACCGGGCCGGGTTCGCGCACGAGCAGCGGGCGTACGAGGAGGCGTGCGAGGCCGTGTTCCGACGGCTCGGCCTGCTCGCCGAGCGGCTGGCCGGGCAGCGCTACCTGGTCGGCGACACGATCACGGAGGCCGACATCCGGCTGTTCACCACACTGGTGCGGTTCGACGCGGTCTACCACGGCCACTTCAAGTGCAACCGCTGGAAGGTGATGGAGAACCCGGTGCTGTGGGCGTACGCGAGGGACCTCTACCAGACGCCGGGCTTCGGTGACACCGTCGACTTCGACCACATCAAGCGGCACTACTACCAGGTGCACACCGGCATCAACCCCACCCGTATCGTTCCCCTCGGCCCGGATCTCTCCGGGTGGCTGACGCCCCATCACCGGGAGCAGCTGGGCGGCCGCCCCTTCGGGGACGGGACACCGCCGGGACCGGTGCCGGCGGCCGAGGAGGTCCCGGACCCGGGACGGCCCTGACAACGCGGAGGCAGGCATGGCCAAGCGCAGGAAGAAACAGAAGCTCCCCCTGGTCTACGCGCCGGTCGGCTTCGTCATGAGCTGGGCGGGCGGGGCGCTGGGCGCGCTGGTCTTCCGCCGGGCCTGGATGGCCCTGCGCGGCGAGGAGGACGCGCCCGACGCCCTGGACCGGGACCGCGGCTGGGGCGAGGTCCTGCTGGCCGCGGCCCTCCAGGGCGCCGTCTTCGCGGTGGTGCGCAGCGCCGTGGACCGCACCGGCGCCACCGCCATCGAACGCTCCACCGGGGCCTGGCCGGTGACCCGCAAGGGCGGCCGGGACTGAGCGCGGTCAGCCCTGCTTGGGTGCCCTGGGCGGTACCAGCCGCAGGGTGAAGGAGTGTCCGGCCGGGTCGGCGTACCCCCGCTCCTCGTACGGCCCGGCCGCGTCCTTCGTCTCGATCGGCCGTCCGCCGAGGCCGACCACCCGCAGCTCGGCCTCGTCGAGGTCCTCGACGAGGAAGTCGAGATGGGCCTGGAGCGAGTTCTCGGGCCGCGGCCAGCTCGGCGGGGTCGCGTTGACGTCGCGCCGGAAGGCGATCCGAAAGCCGTCGGGGGTCTGGATGCCGACCAGGTTGGCCGATGCCTCTCCGTCCTCGGCGTCCAGCAACTCCCGGTAGAACATCGCGAGTTTCTCGGGTTCGGCGCAGTCGAGCACCACGACGGCCGCGTTCACCAGTGCCATGCTTCCTCCCTGGACAGGTCCTTGGTGTGCGGATGTCCCGGGCCGCCGGATTCAGTCCTCGTCACGCGTCCGGGCGAGCAGGTCCCCGGCCGCGGTCAACAGCAGGTCCAGGGCGGCCGGGTAGGAGCTGCCCCGCATCGAGGCCACCAGATGGCGGGCGGTGGCCGCGATGTGCGGATGGGTGGCGGCGGGCAGCCGCGCGTAGGTCGCCCGCCACACGTCCGCCTCGGCCTCCCGGGAGGCCTTCGGCAGAGCGGTGTTGGCGGAGTCGAGGGCGCTGTGGGCGAGGGCCTGGTCGACGAAGGCGTGATAGACGCGGACCGCCTCCGCGTCCGGGAAACCGGCACCGCGCAGCACCCCGAGGATGGTCTCCACGGCCTGGATCTCGTACGTCCGCCCGGTCACCCGGTGGGCGCTGAGCACCGCGGCCCGGGGGTGCGCGAGGGCGCCGGCGTGCATCCGCAGCCCCAGGTCGCGCAGATCCGAGCGCCAGTCGCCGGTGGGCCGCCAGTCCCGCAGGGTACGGCCGATCAGCTCGTCGGCGACCGCGAGCAGCAGGTCGTCGGTGTGCCGGAAGTAGCGGTAGAGGGAGCTGGGGTCGGCACCCAGGGCCCGGCCGAGGCGGCGCACCGACAGGGCCTCGGCGCCGTGCTCCTCGATCAGCCGCAGCGCGGTCTCGACGATCAGCTCCTCGGAGAGGACCACGCCCTGCTTGGTGGGGCGCCTGCGCCGCCGGTCGGCGGCCGGGACGACGCGTTCACTCATGAGGGTCTCCCTTCCTGCCGGGCGACCTTACGACAACACCGTTGACCTGTGAAGCGCACCGGCAGTTTCATGACCGGTCACCGGGGCCGGTCGGGCCGGCCCCCAGGTGCGAGCGGAGTGTGCCGGCCATGACCGACCAGCCCTACACAGCGGACCCCCCGGAGTTGCGCAGATCCCTCTCCGTGCTGGACGGCGTCGCGGTGGCCGCGTCCAGCACGGCCGCCACCACCAGCATCGGCATCGGCCTGGGCGTGACGGCCGGGGTGGTGGGGCTGCATCTGCCGGCCATCATGCTGCTGGCGTTCCTGCCGGTGCTCGGCATCGCGGGCGCCTACTCGCGGCTGAACCGCGTGGAGCCCAACGCGGGCAACGGCTACGTGTGGGTGGGCCGTTCGCTCAATCCGTGGCTCGGCTTCATGGTCGGGTGGGTGAACATCGTGGCGACGGTGGCGTTCCTCGCGTACACCACGGCGGTCACCGGGTCGGCGATGCTGCAACTGGCGGGCGAGGCCGGGCTGCACCGCGTCGGCGGGCTCGTCCTGGATCCGGGTTCGACCGCGCAGACCACGGCCGTCGGCATCGTCGTCCTGGTGGCGGTCACCCTCACCGCGGTGACCGGTATCCGCACCGCCGCCCGGCTGCAGAGCGGACTGCTGGTCTTCGAGTACGTGGTGCTGCTCGGGTTCTGCGGCTACGGCATCGTCACCGGCCCGCACCCCTTCAGCCTGAGCTGGTTCGACCCGTTCGCGATCCCCTCCGCCACCGCTCTCGCCCAGGGCCTGCTCCTTTCGGTGTTCTGCTACTGGGGTTTCGAGGCCGCGTTCAGCGTCAACGAGGAGGTCCGCGAACCACGGGATGCCTCGCGGGCCGGACTGATCACCCTGGTGACCATGCTCGGGCTGTTCCTGCTGGGCTCGGTGGCGTTCCAACGCGTGCTCTCAGAAGGCGAGTTGGCGGGACACGGCGCCGAGGGACTGGCGTTCTTCGGGGACCGGCTCGCCGACCAGCCGTGGGCGGCGCTGCCGCTGGTGGCGTTGATGTTCTCGGCCATGGCCTCACTGCAGGCCGGGGTGATCCCGACGGCGCGGGGCATGTTCGCGATGAGCCGGGACCGCACCCTCGGGCCGGTGTGGGCCAGGGTCAGCCCCCGGTTCGGCACGCCGGCGGCCGGGACACTCCTGATCGGGGCGCTGGCCACGGCGGTCGCCGGGCTCGCCCTGGTGATCCCGAGACTGGCCGACATGATCATGGCGACGGTGAACGCGGTCGGCATCGTCGTCGCGCTGTCGTACGCGCTCACCGCGCTGGCCGCGGCCGTGCGCTTCCGGGGGCTGCTGCGCCGCGACCCCTGGCAGGGTGTCCGGGCCGTGGTGCTCCCGGCGCTGAGCGCCTGCGCGCTCCTCGGCCTCGGTGGATACCTCGGCTGGTCCTTCTACACCTCGGCCGACCACTTCGAGGTGAGCGCGGACAACGGCTGGTTCCTGCTGGCCACCCCGCTGGTGATGATCGCGTCCGGATTCGTGGCGGCCGGATGGGCGAAGTACGTACGCCGCTCGGCCTACTTCCGCACCGGCGACGGCACGGACGCCGACGCACCCCGACTGCTCACGACCCCTCGTTAAGGAACAGGAACGATGTACGCAGATCTGCTCTTCACCGGCGGTTCCGTCCTCACCCCCGAGGGCCCGGCGGACTCCGCCGTCGCCGTCACCGGTGAGCACGTCACCGCCGTCGGCCCCGCCGGGAAGCTGCGGGAGCTGGCCGGCCCGCGCACCGAGGTGGTCGATCTCGCCGGACGGCTGCTGCTGCCGGGTTTCCAGGACGCGCACGTCCATCCGGTGCCCGCCGGACTCGAGCTGAGCCAGTGCGACCTCACCGGGGCGCGGACCGCCGCGGAGTCGGTGGCGGCCGTACGCGCCTATGCCCAGGCGCACCCGGAGCGGGCGTGGATCCTCGGCGGCGGCTGGTCCATGGAGGCGTTCGAGGGCGGTACGCCGACCCGGGAACTGCTGGACGCCGTCGTGCCGGACCGGCCGGTGTACCTGCCGAACCGGGACCATCACGGGGCCTGGGTCAACAGCCGGGCCCTGGAGCTGGCCGGGATCGACCGCGACACGCCGGATCCGGCCGACGGGCGGATCGAACGGGACGCGTCCGGCGTGCCGAGCGGCACGCTCCAGGAGGGGGCGATGCGACTGGTCGGCCGGCTCGCACCGCCCGCCACCGCGGCGGACCGGCTCGCCGCCCTGCTGCACGCCCAGCGGCACCTGCACGCGCTGGGCATCACGGCCTGGCAGGACGCGCTGGTCGGGGACTTCCTCGGCATGGACGACCCGGCGCAGGCGTACCTGGCGGCCGTCCGGGACGGATCGCTGACCGCGCGGGTGGTGGGCGCGCTGTGGTGGGACCGGGAGCGCGGCGCCGAGCAGATACCTGAACTCGTCGCGAAACGGGAGGCGTTGAGTCACGGCAGGTTCCGGGCGGGCACGGTGAAACTGATGCTGGACGGGGTCGCCGAGAACGGTACGGCGGCCCTCCTCGACCCGTACCTGGACAGGTGCGGCTGCGCCACGGCCAACCGGGGCAAGAGCTTCATCGACCCGGACCGGCTGCCCGGGTACGTGACCGAGCTGGACGCGCTCGGTTTCCAGTGCCACTTCCACGCGCTGGGCGACCGGGCCGTACGGGACGCGCTGGACGCGGTGGCGGCGGCGCGGGCCGCCAACGGCCCCAGCGACACCCGGCCCCACCTGGCGCACCTCCAGGTCGTGCACCCGGACGACGTGCCGCGCTTCGCCCGGCTCGGCGCGACCGCGAACATCCAGCCGCTGTGGGCCGCGCACGAGCCGCAGATGGACGAACTGACGATCCCCTTCCTGGGCCCGGAACGGTCCGGGTGGCAGTACCCGTTCGGTTCGCTGCTGCGCTCCGGGGCCCGGCTGGCGGCGGGCAGCGACTGGCCGGTGAGCAGTCCCGACCCGGTCCAGGGCATCCATGTCGCGGTGAACCGGGTCGGACCGGGCGGCGGCGCGCCGGTGTTCCTGCCCGGCGAGCGGCTCGGGCTGCGGGACGCGATCACCGCGTACACGGCCGGATCGGCATACGTGAACCACCTGGACGACACCGGCCGGGTGGCCGTCGGGGCGCTCGCGGACCTGGTGGTCCTGGACCGCGATCCGTTCGCCGGGGACCCGGCGGCCGTCGCGGAGGCGCGCGTGACGCACACCTACGTGGGGGGTGTGCCGGTGTACCGGTCCCAGGAGGGGTGAGCGGCACCGGCCGGAACGTCGAACTCGACCGGCAGGGCGTCCAGTCGGGACTCCCACATGGAGGCCGTCGAGGTGAGTTCCCCGGCCGGGACGGCCAGGCGCAGTCCGGGCAGCCGGTGCTGGAGGACGTGCACGGCCGTCTCGACGATGCCGTGGCCGATGTTCTGTCCCGGGCATTCGTGCGGTCCGGCGCTGAACGCCAGATGCGCGTGGTTGCCGCCCACGGAGATCCCGGTGTCCGGCCGTACGAGCGGGTCCCGGTTGCCGGCCGCGAGGCCGAGCAGCAACAGGTCGCCCTCCCGGACCAGGCACTCGCCGAGTTCCAGGTCGCGGGTGGCGAACCGGCCGGGCAGCACGGCGAGCGGCGGGGAGTTCCACATGACCTCTTCCACCACCGAGGCGATGTCGAGCTCCGCGCCGACCAGCCCGGAGTACTGATCCGGGTCGGTGAGGACCGACTCCAGCACCCGGGCCAGCAGGTTGCTGGTCGTGGTGTGGGCGGTGACCAGGACCGACCGCAGAAGCTGGACGGTCTCCTGCTCCTCGAGTCGCGCGTGGTGGGCGATCAGCCCGGTGGTGAAGTCGGCACCGGGCTCCACCCGCTTGCGGGCGACGAGTTCGGCGAGGACGCCCACGATCCTCTCGTTGTGGGCGAGGGCGTCCGCGCCGCCTCCCACGACCCGGGCGCTGGACTCGGCGAGGGCGCGTCCCTCGCACTCGGCGAGTCCGAAGACCCGGGTGAGCACCAGCATCGGCAGCTGGTCGGCGAAGTCCGCGACCAGGTCGGCCCGGCCGGTGTCCGCGAAGGCGTCGATCTGCCTGCCGGCGAAGTGCGCGACATGGCGGCGGATCCCCCGCCCGGCCACCGCCAGCAGGCTGTCGGTGACGGCGGCGCGCACTCTGCGGTGCGCTTCCCCGTCCTGGGAGACGCGGTCGGGGTGGCGGCCCACCATCTGCATCAGTGGGGAGGTGTCGGGAACCCTGCCCTCCCGCCACTCCCGCCAGATGCGGGAGTCCCGTCCGAACTGGAGCGGGTTCTCCAGGACCCGCCGGTTCTCCCGGTAGCCGAGCACCAGCCAGGCGGGGACGTCGCCCTCCACCAGGACCGGGGCGACTGCGCCGTACCGTTCACGCAGCCGCTCGTGGAAGGCGTGCGGATCCTCGGCCGCCTCGGGTCCGTGGAGTCCGGCGGCGCCGGTGCCGTGGCCGACCGGGCAGCCGCGGGTCGCCCCGGGGTCGCGGGCCGGCGGGATCATCGGGGCTCCGGGGCGACGGCCGGCCGGTCCCGGAGGTACTCGACGAGCGCGACGAGCACATCACGGCCGGTGGCCCGGTCGCGGGCGTCGAAGGCCACGACCGGGATGTCGGACGCGATGTCCAGGGCGTCCCGGATCTCCTCGACGGGGTGGTCGACAGCGTCCGGGAACATGTTCAGTGCGACGACGAAGGGCACGTTCCGCCGCTCCATCTCCTCGATCGCCCGGAAGCTCACGGACAGCCGGCGCGTGTCCACCAGAACGATCGCGCCGAGCGCGCCCTTGAACAGGCCGTTCCACAGGAACCAGAACCGTTCCTGGCCGGGCGTGCCGAACAGGTACAGCACCAGGCTCTCGCTCAGGCCGATCTTGCCGAAGTCGAGGCTGACGGTGGTCTCCGCCTTGTCCGCGACGCCGACCAGGGGGTCGACGTCGGCGCTCGCCCGGGTGAGGGTCTCCTCGGTGGTGAGCGGCCGGATGTCACTGACGGAGCCGACCATGGTGGTCTTCCCGGTGCCGAACCCGCCGGCGATCATCACCTTGACCGAGCGGATCCCCTCGGTCCCGGGACCGCCGGGCCGCTCAAATCCCTTCCAGTCCACTGAGTACCTCCTGGAGGAGCATGAGGTCGGGGCCGCGTCCGGCCTGGTGCGCCGGGACGGGGTCACGGGCTTCGATCAGGTCCGCCTCCAGCAGGTCGGACAGCAACACCGCGACGATGTTGAAGGGCAGGCCGAGATGGGCACCGAGCTCGGCGACCGACAGCGGCCGACGGCAGCGCCGGAGTATCTCCTCGTGCTCGTACTGCATGCCGGGGGCGGGCGCGGTGCGCGAGACGACGAGGGTCGCCACGTCCAGACTCGACGCCGGCCCGCTCGGTCCGCTGCGTCCGCCCGTGAGGACGTAATAGCGTTCGAGTCCGGCGGGGTTCCCCCTGCCGGAGCGGAGCCGAGGGCTCGGCGGAGGATCCGCCGGCCGGCCGGGAACACTCATCCAGAGTGCTCATCCAGGCGCCGAGAGGTGCCGAGCAGTTCACCCATCCGCCGGGAGACGTCCCTCATCTGGTGCCCGAGCAGCCCCTGGTCGAGGCCTTCGCGGGCGAGGACCCCGAGATACGTCTCGACGCCGGCCCGTACGACGAAGAGATGACCGCCGTCGACCTCGATCATCGCCAGCCGCAGTCCCCCGGCGTACCGCGGGAACTGCTCGGCCACCGGCTGGGCCAGCGCCTGCAGTCCGGCCACCAGGGCCGCGAAGCGGTCCACGTCGTCGGGGTCGTCGGCGCCGAAGGAGGTGATGGCCTTGCCGTCGCTGGAGGCCACGAGGGCGAAGCGGATCTCCGGGATGCTCTCCACCAGATCGCGGAGCGCCCAGCTCACGTCGGTTCCCTGTTGCGTCATGCGGACCAGTCGCTCTCTTCCGTGCGGTGCTCGGCGGACCCGCGTCCGCCGGTGTCGTCGGCACCGGCCGGGGTCGCGGACTCCACCACGGTGTCGTGGTCCGCGGCCGGCCCGGCCTCGCCGTCCCTCTTCCCGGCAGGGGCCGGCGGGCGGTTCGCGGCGGCGAACGCGGCCAGCCCCGTGAAGGACTCCTCCGGCGGGACCA
The DNA here is from genome assembly GCF_042897315.1 of Streptomyces sp. NPDC001068. NCBI lineage: Bacteria > Bacillati > Actinomycetota > Actinomycetes > Kitasatosporales > Streptomycetaceae > Streptomyces > Streptomyces sp. NPDC001068. Next base: position 849,417 of record NZ_JBIAYD010000002.1, read on the forward strand.
CGGTGAGCGCGATGCCCTCCGTGCCGGTGGCCCGTGCCCCGGACCGCTCCTCCTCCGGACGGGGCCGCGGGCGCCGCCGGGGCAGCCCGCCCGGGGTGGTGCGGGAGACCTCCTCGCCGGACTCCGGCCGGCCGTCGGCGGCGGGTTCGTCCGGCGGTCCCTGCGCCGGTCCCTGTGGCTCGGCGCCGGGGGCCGCCGCCGGGGCCTGGACGGCGGGAGGCGGGCCGAAGTACTTGTGCGGAACCACGACGACCACCGAGGTACCGAGCCAGGGCGAGTCGGCGAAGGTGACCCGGATGCCGTAGCGACGGGCGAGGATGCCGACGACCCGCAGGCCGATGGAGGCGTCCTCGGAGAGGCCGCCGATGCCGGGTCCGGCCTCGGTACCCGCCAGGGCGTGCTCGGCCTCCCGCTTCTTCTCCTCGCTCAGGCCCTTGCCGGAGTCCTGGATCTCGATGCCGACACCGTTCGTCACCGCCTTGCCGGAGACGACGACCAGCTCGGTGAGCGGCGAGTAGCGGGCCGCGTTGTCCAGGAGGTGGGCGAGGATCAGCGTGAGGTGGTCCACCAGCCCGCCGTCCACGCCGAGTTCGGGAAGGTGCCGGACCTCCACCCGGTGGAAGTCCTTGATCCGGCCGATGCCGCCGCGCACCACGCTGAGCAGCCGCTGGGGCTCCTGCCACTGGCGGCCCGGCCGGTCCGAGCCGCCCAGGACGCCGATGCTCGCTGCGAGCGAGTCGGCGGGCCCGAGCTCCTGGTCGAGTTCCATGAGGCCGCGGGCCACGGCGGGCAGCCGGCCGTGCTCACCTTGCATGTCGTGCAACCGGCCGCGCAGCTTGCCGGTCAGGACGTGGATGCGGTTGCCGATACTGATCACGGCCTGCTCGGCGGAGGTGGAGCGGTTGAACTCGTCCTCCACCGCGATCAGGGAGGTGCGCAGGATGCGGCGCAGGCCGGCCTGGAGCTCCTTGTCCACCTTCGCGCACTGCTCGGTCACCGGCAGCAGGTCGTCGACGGCGTCGCCGTCCCGCAGCCGCTTCAGCGCCTCGGGCAACTGCTCGTCGGCCAGCCGGGCGATCGCGGCCCGCTCGTGGGCGAGTTGCTCCCGCCAGACCTCGGCCTGGTCGGCGAGCTGTGCCTCGGCGGAGCCGGCCTGTGCGGCCAGCCGCTCCTCGTACGCCCGTGCCTGTTCGGTGAGTCGGGCGTCGTGGTGGGCGGCCTGTTCGGTCAGGGTGGCCCGCTCGGCGGAGAACTTCCGTTCCAGGCCCGCGACATGGTGCTGCCACTGCTGTGTCCGGGCGGCCTGCGACTCGCCGTACGACACCTCGGCGCCGCGCAGCCGGCGCTGCGAGCGGACCAGGAGTCCCACGCACACGGAACTCGCCGTGGTGGCCGCGGCGCCCGCGACGGCCGCGGTGACGCGTCCGGAACCCAGGTACGTGGCGGCGACCGTCCCTCCGCCCAGAGCGAGCGGCATCAGCCACCAGCCGTACCAGGCGACGGGGACCCGTACCGCCGGCCGCGGAGTGGCGAGTTCCATCTGCATCCTTCTGGACAACACGAACGAACAGCAGCGAACAGGGGGGCGGTGCGTCGACGGCCGCGTTCACGAGGGCGCGCGTCGGGACGGAGCCCGCCCGGAGTGCGTCAACTCGCTGTGACGAACGGAGCTTATCGGGTTTCGACTCGAAAGGATCAACCTCGGCGGGCAGAGGAAGTGAGGATTCCGTCACGCTCCGCCAGTGGACCGCGAGCCGACAAATTCCCATGGCGGGTGGGGAATTGGCGATGGCTGCCGCGCGACCCGGATCCGCGGACCGTGAGGTTTCATGGACACTCGTCCAGCTATAGTGGACACCTGTCCACGACATGGGGAGGGTCCACGATCATGGAGACAGCGGCCGACGTGCTGGTCGGCCTGATAGCCGCGCTGCACGTGTACATCCTGGTGATGGAGATGTTCCTGTGGCAGAAGGGGCCCGGGATGCGCTTCCACGGCTTCGACGCCGAACTGGCCCGGCGGACCGCGCCGCTGGCCGCCAACCAGGGCCTGTACAACGGCTTCCTGGCGGCGGGTCTGGTGTGGGGGCTGGCGGCGGGCGACCCGACGGGCTTCGCGGCCCGGGTGTTCTTCCTGTCGTGCGTGGTGGTCGCCGGGGTGTACGGCGCGGTCACCGCCAACCGGCGGATCCTGTTCGCGCAGGCGCTGCCCGGCGCCCTCGCCCTGGCCGCCGTACTCGCCGCCCGGTGACCGGCCCGGCCCCCCGCCCGGCGACCGAGGACCCGCGGGCGGCGCGCACCCGGGCGCGGCTGCGGACCGCCCTGCTGGCGGAGTGCGCCGAACGGCCGCTGACGGAGCTGGGGGTGGCCGCGCTGGCGCGCCGGGCCGGAGTGGGCCGGGCCACCTTCTACGTCCACTACGACGACCTTCAGGCACTGGCGGTCGACGCCTGCGCGGACGTCGTACGGGACGCCGTGGACGCGCTGCACGCGTGGCGGGGCCGGCCCGATCCGGTGCACGCGCCACCGGCGCTGCGCGACTTCTTCGCGGGACTGGCACCGCACGCGACCCTGTACCGGGAGCTGCTCGCGCCGGGCGGCGGCGGCCCGCTGGGCAGGGTGCTGCACCGGGACCTGCGGGCCCGCAGCCTGGCCGAGCGCGAACTGGCCGGCGCGGCCGACGCCCCGCTGGTGGCCTCGGCGGTGGCCGCCACCTTCGCCGGGGTACTGGCGGACTGGCTGCACGGCCTGCTGGACGCCGGCCCCGAGGACGTGGCCGACCAGGTCTGGCAACTGCTGGTCGCCCTGCACATGAGCCGCTGAGGTTCGGGCCGCGACCGGACCCCGCCAGGACTGGCACGATTCCATCGAAGGTTGGCCTTCGTGCCATTTCCTGCGCGAGCGCGTCCCGGCAGGCTGGGTGACCATGAGCAATGTGAACACGATGCGTGCGGTCGGACAGGACGTGCTGGGCGGCCCCGAGGTCCTGAAGGTGATCGAGCTGCCGCGGCCGCGGCCGCGGCCCAACGAGGTACTGGTCAGGGTGCGGGCCGCCGGGCTCAACCCGACCGACTGGAAGCACCGGGAGAACGGCGGCTTCCTTGGCGAGCCGCCGTTCGTCCTCGGCTGGGACGTCTCCGGAACGGTCGAGGAGACCGGGATCGGGGTCGCCGCCTTCGCACCCGGCGACGAGGTCTTCGGCATGGTGTCCTACCCGTTCGGCCACGGCACGCACGCCGAGTACGCGGTCGTCCCCGCCCGCGCCCTGGTGCCCAAGCCGGCCGGGATCGACCACGTCCAGGCGGGCGCGCTGCCGCTGGTGTCGCTCACCGCGTGGCAGGCCCTGGTGGAGAACGCCGATCTGCGGCCCGGTCAGCGGGTGCTGATCCACGCGGCGGCCGGCGGGGTCGGGCACGTGGCGGTGCAGATCGCCAAGGCGCGCGGCGCGTACGTGATCGGCACGGCCAGCGCCGCCAAGCACGACTTCCTGCGCGGGATCGGCGTGGACGAGCCGGTGGACTACCGGTCGGCCGACGTCACCGCGACGGTGCGGGACGTCGACGTCGTGCTCGACACGGTCGGCGGCGACACCTCGGTGACGTCACTGGCCACGCTGCGGCCGGGCGGGATCCTGGTCTCCATCCTGCCGGTGGGCTCCGCGGAACTGTACGAGGAGGCCGATCGGCTCGGGGTGCGGGCGGTGCGGATGCTGGTGGACGCCGACCGGGCCGGGATGCGGGCGGTCGCGGATCTGGTCGAGGAGGGGAAGCTGCGCGCCACGGTCGCGGGCACCTTCCCGCTGGCCGAGGCGGCCAAGGCGCACGAGGTGGGCGGCACCGGCCGGACCACCGGGAAGCTGGTCCTGGTGGTCGACTGACCCCGGAGTACCGGCGCCACGGGGCACGGGTACGGGCTCGGCGGCCCGTACCCGTGCCCCGTGCCCATGTGCCGTACCCGTGTGCCGCCCCCGTCTCCGTCCCCCAGGACCCGTCCCCGTGTCCCGTTCCGCTGCGGTGGCGGAGCCGGATCCGGCGCCGTGGCAGCGCTCCCACGTGCCCGTTCGCCGACTGTCGCGAACGCCACAGAAAATGGCGCAGCGAACCAGCAGACATATGTCAATCGAACATGCTCAAATTCCCTCCATCGAGGGTAACTTGCAAGGCGGGGAACGGAATTGGACCGGCCGGGGTGGGAGGTGATGCCGTCGTGCGCCAGGAACCCCGACGGGACAACGGGGCGCTCACCCGGCACCTGCGCGTCCGCCAGGACCGCGGATGCACGGTTCTGGAGTTCCGGGGCGAGATCGACATCGCGGCGGCGGCCGAGATGGCGCCCTACCTGGACCGGGTGACCGCGCGGGAGAGCACCCGGGTCGTGATCGACCTGCTGCCCGTCGACTTCTTCGACTGCTCCGGACTGCGGCTGCTGTACCGGGCGCGCGGCCGGGTCCTGGAGCGCGGCGGCCAGCTCCAGCTGGTGTGCGCGCACCCGCTGACCCTGCGGGTGCTGCGGGTGACGGGACTGTCGCAACTGCTGCCGCCGCTCGCGACGCTGGACGCGGCCCTCGGCCGGCCGGAGGCCACGTCCGGGACGCTGTGACGTTCCGGACGGTCCGGGCCGCGGGACCGGCGACCGCCGATCGCACCGAATCGCCCGCCGGCCGCCGTCACCTGAGGACGCCGGTCACCTGACCGGCGCCGGCCGTGCGGACCTGGCCCTCGCCATGGGAGGGCCTCCCGTCCGCCTCGGCGAGGCCGAGTACGGGTCGGCGGGCGCCCCAACTCCCCCTTTCCGCCTAGACGTTGCGCGGCTCGTCGAACAGGGCGCTCACGGACTCACCGTTGTGAATGCGGCGTACGGCCTCAGCCAGCGCCGGGGCGATGGACAGGATCCGCAGCTTGTCCGTGTACTCCTCGGCGGGTACCGGCACGGTGTTGGTGCAGACGATCTCCAGCACGTCGGGCTGCTCGCTCAGCCGTTTCAGCGCCCCGGCCGCGAACAGTCCGTGCGTACACGCGATCCGGATCGACCGAGGGGGACCCAACTCCCGTAGCCGCTCCAGAAGTTCGATCACCGTGCTGCCCTTGGCGATCTCGTCGTCGAGCACGATGACGTCCCGGTCGGCCACGTCGCCGATGACCGAGCTGATGGTCACCCGGTCGTCGGCGAACCGCTGCTTCGCGCCCGCCGCCACCTGCGCGCCGATCAGGCGGGCGAAGGCGGCGGCCTCCTTGGCGTTGCCGAGGTCGGGCGAGACGACCGTGGTGCGCGACAGGTCGTACCGCCGGAAGTGCGCGGCCAGCTCCCGCAGGGCGTGCAGGTGGTCCACCGGCACCGAGAAGAAGCCGTGCACCTGCGGGGCGTGCAGGGTCATCGCGAGGACCCGGCTGGCCCCGGCGGCCACCAGCAGGTCGGCGACGAGACGGCCGCCGAGGGAGATGCGCGGGGCGTCCTTCTTGTCCGAACGCGCGTAGGAGTAGTGCGGCATGACGACGGTGATCCGGCCGGCCGAGGCACCCCGGGCCGCGTCGCACATCAGCAACAGCTCCACCAGGTGCTCCTGCACCGGCCGGACCAGTGGCTGGATCAGGAAGACGTCCCGCTCCCGGCAGTTCGCCTGGAGCTGCACCTCCAGACAGTCGTTGGCGAACCGGCTGACCCGTGTCGGGCTGAGCTCCACCCCCAGGTGCGCGCAGACCTCCCCGGCCAGCTCGGGATGGGCACTGCCGCTGAATACGGCGATGTCTCGCACGATCCGCTCCTCGCATGATCCACACGGGCTGTATGTTCATGCTACGGACCGTGGCGCTCTCACCACGGCACGGCCGTGCCGTCCCAGGAGAAGAACCCGCCGGTCGGCCCGTCGTCGGGCAGCAGCGCCAGCCGTACGACCGCACGGGCGGCCTCGGCCGGATCGCCGCCCCCGACGACCGCACCCGGGACCAGGTCGGTGGCCCGCCGCCCGGGGGCGAGGGCGTTCACCTTGATGCCGTCCCCGGCCAGCTCCTGGGCGTAGAACACGGTCAGCGCGTTGAGCGCGGCCTTCGAGGAGCGGTAGGCGGCGGACCGGGGGCTGCCGTGCGCGAACTGCGGATTGGGGTGGGTGCTCCAGGTGAGGGACGCGGTACCGCTGGAGACGTTCACGACGCGCGGGTGGGGCGCGCCGCGCAGGGCGGGCAGGAAGGCGTTGGTGACCGCGACGACGCCGAAGACGTTCGTCTCGTAGGTCCGCCGCAGGTCCTCGACACCGGTCTCGGTGGGCGGGCCGGTGACCGGCTGGACGCCCGCGTTGTTGACCAGTACGTCCAGGCGGCCGACGCGGTCGGCGGCCCGCTCGATGCTGCCCGGCTCGGTGACGTCGAGGACCAGCAGGCGCGCGTCGCCGCCGATCTCCGCGACGGCCCGCTCGCCGTTCTCGATGTCCCGGGAGCCCACGAGGACGCTGAAGCCGGCCTCCGCGAGGAGCCGGGCGGTGTGGAAGCCGATGCCCTTGTTGGCACCGGTGACGAGTGCTGTGCGATCGTTCATGACAGCAACGGTTCCCCGGCCGCGTCCGTCCTGCCAGGGACCGTCTGTACCAGGCGGACCGGAAGGCTGCGCCATGCCGAGGCAGGAACTGGCCCGCTTCCTGCGGGAGCGCCGGGCGGGTCTGCGTCCGCAGGCGGTGGGGCTCGCGGCGGGCACCACCCCGCGCCGTACGCCCGGCCTGCGCCGCGAGGAGGTCGCGGAGCTGGCCCACATGTCCGTCGACTACTACACACGCCTGGAACAGGCCCGCGGCCCGCGGCCCTCCCCGCGTGTCCTGGACGCCCTGGCCGGGGCGCTGCGGCTGACGTCCGCCGAGCGCAGCCATCTGTTCGGGCTGGCCGGCTCGCCCGCGGCGCCGCCCGCACCCAGCGCGCCGCGGCGGGTGCGTCCGCACGTGGCCGCGCTGCTGGAGCGGCTGCCCGACACGGCGGCGATCGTCACGGACGCCTCCTACGGCCTGGTGGCCTGGAACCCCCTGGCCCGGCTGCTGCTCGGCGCGGACCTGGGGCGCGACACGACCAACCTGGCGCGGCGGCGGTTCCTCGGCCAGGGCCGGATGCACACGAGCTCCGGTGCCGCGGAGTTCGGCCACGTCGTGGTGGCCCGGCTGCGCCGGGCCGCCGAACGCTATCCGCACGACGCGCAACTGGCCGTTCTCCTGGACGAGTTGCACGCCGGAAGCGAGGAGTTCCGGCGGATCTGGGCGACCCGCCCGGTGCATGCCCCGGGACATCGCACCAAGGACCTCGACCATCCGGAGCTGGGACGGCTACGGCTGAACTGCGACGTCCTGCTGGTGCCGGAGGACGACCAGGAGGTCGTCCTGGTGACGGCCGATCCCGGCTCACCGTCAGGCCGCCGGATCACGGAACTCGCGGGGCGGGTCCAGAGCGCGCCTCTTTAATCGGCTGGTCGGTTGATCGAATGTATTCGTCCGGTCAGTGATCACTTATGCGACGTGGGACCGGATCGAACCGCTGATGCCGGCCGATCCGGTCCGCGGCCGGCGGTGGGCCGGTCACCGCCGGACCCTGGAGGCGATCGTGTGGAAATACCGCACCTGTTCGCCCTGGCCGGACCTGCCGGACGAGCTCGGCTCGTTCCAGACCGTGGTCTGGCCCAGCGGTCCGACAAGCCCGCCATCGCCTACCGGGCCGCACTCCACCTCGCCGCGATCCTCATCCGGACACGGCGACAGCCCGCTCAGCGATCGACCACCCAACGCGCGTCCGCAGGCCAAGAGCCCGTGCTCACGATGTGCTCCACGAGCCTCAGTGCCTCACGGATGGGGACGGTGTCCTCATCCGGATACTCGTCGCCCTGCCCGTCGGAGAGGACGAATCCGAAGCTCAGCCCCTCAGCTCCGGGGTCCACCGCATGCTCGCCGGGATCACCCTCGTCATCGAGCAGCATCACCATCGCTCGCTCGGCGTTCGTCACGAAGGCCAGCGACCGTCCGGACGAACTGGTCAGCCACGTCTCAAGCTGCCCGCTGTCGATCCTCGACTGAAGAGCCTCCAGCACCACCGCCGACGACGCAGGGACAGGCCTGTCGTCATTGATCACCCAAGACTCGATCACGAGCACGACGATCTCACGGACGGATCCGAGAGACAGTTCCTAGGCTGTCGAGCATGCTCGTAGCCGCCGCCATCTGTCCCTGCCTGCCATCGCTCACGTTCGCGACGGAACTGGACGCACCTGCCGCGCCGGAGCGGCTGCGCGCGGCGTGCGCGGAGGCGGTGGCAGTTGTACTGGCCGAGGATCCCGAGATCGTGGCCGTGGTCGGCCCCGGTTCGCGATCCTTTCTCCACGAGGAGGGAGCCCTGCGGGCCTCTCGGGAGCACGGGCCCCCCGCGGGCATACGGCTTGGGCACCGCCGGGCAGCGCAGGCACCGGCGAGCAGGCTTCCGATGGCGCTCGGCGTCGGTGTGCGGCTGCTCCAACAGGCGGGCTGGACCGGTCCGGTGTGCGCCTACGAGCTCGACGACGCCCGGAGTTGGCCCATGAACGGCGAGGACGGCGTCCACCTGGCGGGACGGGCGGACCGTGTAGGGCTGCTGGTGATGGGGAACGGTCCGACCCGCGCCGGCGCGGACGGAGCCCGGCGCCCCGACCCGCGGGCCGAGGAGATCGACGCGGGCATCGCTGCCGCGCTGGCCAGCGGTGACGTGGACGGATTCTTCCCGACCATGGACGTGGGCCTCGCTCGTGAGCTGGGGGTGTCGGGTCGCTCGCCCTGGCAGACGCTGGACGGGGCCGATTGGGACCTGACCACTCACCATCTCCTGTACGCCGAGACCGTGGACAGCGTCAGCTGCTTCGTGGCGACCTGGTCACCCTGAAGCGTCGACCTCAGTAGCGCGCGGCCGGGCGGCACGGCTGAGATGGTCTGCCGGCGGACTGCGACTTCGGGTGCTACTCGCAGGTGTGGGAGGGGGGTGTGGAGATCCGGCGGGAGCTGCGGCCTGCGTGTACGGAGGAACTGACCGGCACCGGCCGGTGGATGCATCGGATCACTGTCCGCGACGGGCAGGAGGTGCTCGCCAACGGGATCGCCTACCTCTTCGGTAGAGCTGAATGCCCGGGCTGTGGCAGCGTCTTCGACAGCGCGGACGAGTACACATCCGCCAACCGCCCAGTCCTGCGGTGAGTCACGGCGAATCCGGAGGGCCCTGGCTTCGCTCAGGGGTGGAGCCACAACCGGATCGCGGCCGCGGGAGCCGTACCGTGGAAGACGTGGGCACTCGCGGATCCAGAGCGCCGCCGGGGCCCATGGAACTTCACCGTCGGCGCCGAGTCGTTCAAATCGGGTCGCCGCGGTCGAATACCTGAGCGCGAGGCCCCTGGTACTTCGGCAGCCTCAGCCGTTCCCCCTGTCGGCTCGTTCGCGGCGTTGCCCCCGGCCCGGGTCGCGATGGGTACTTCCCGGCGCCGAGTGCATCCGAGATCATGAAACGTGCTTTCGGACGACTGGCAACTAACCGACGATCTGGACGACTTCCTCTCCCGCGCGGGCGGCTTCATGCGTTCGCGACCGGCCCTGCACAACACGCCGCTTACCGACATCGAGAAGCTGCGGGGACACGGGGCCGTCGCACACGGCGCCGCGGCCCTCCTCTTCGGTGTCCTGGAGTCCGCGGGCGAGGTCCGCGCCGTCTTCTACCGCAGGCCGCACGGACACCTGTGGATCACGCCTCTCACCGCCGAGCAGGCCGGCGGCCTCGCCGGCCGCCTGGCCGGCCTGGGCCACTCCCCCTCCGGCGTCTTCGGCGACCACGACACCGCCACCGCGTTCGCCGGGGCGTGGCAGCGGCACACGGGCGCGACGTACACGCCCTTCTGGCGAACTCATCTCTACCGTCTCGGCACGCTCACCCCTCCACGGCCGTGTCCGGAGGGGCGCGGGCGCCTCGCGGGCGGACGGGATCACGAGCGACTCGTGCGCTGGTGCCGTGAGTTCTGCGTCGACGTCGGGGAACAGCCCTCCATCGACCTGATCGACGCGGGGCGCTGGGCCGAGTCCCGCTTCGGCGACAGGCACTTCACGTTCTGGGAGGCCCCGGACGGGACTCCCGTCTCCATGGCTGCCGCGACCTCGCTCGTCGGCGGCATGATCCGGGTGGACCCCGTCTACACACCGGCCCGCCTCCGTGGCCACGGCTACGCGGGCGCCGTGACGGCCGAGGCGAGCCGTGCGGCGCTGGCCGCGGGCGCGACGGACGTCGTGCTGTTCACCGACCCGGCCAACCGCACCAGCAACGCCCTCTACCAGCGCATCGGTTACGCCCGTCTCGCCGACTTCGTCGGACACCGGTTCTCCTCCGGTGCCCCGGAGGCCGGTTAGTACGCGGGGCGGGACGTGGCGTCCGGGGCGGCACGTCGACGCGGGGTCCGGGGTCGGCGCCGCGCGACGGCAGGGCCGGGGCCGGGCCGGGCTGCGCTGGGCCGGGCCGGGCTGGGCTGGGAACATCGCCCGGCGCGCCGGACAAAGGGCCCGTGAGGTGCTGTCTGCGGTCATCCGGGACGCCCGGCGCGCCCGCTCAAGGTCACGCCGCGCTAAAGCGTGTCTCAGTCCGGCCTCAGCTGTCTCAATCAGCCGACAACGCGGTCTGGCAAGGCGTTCGGCGGGCATTCGTGTCCTTGGAAAGGAGGACCGTCACATGGCGAGTTCCACCAAGGAGAGCAAGGAGACCTCCGCGAAGGAGGCTCCTGTCAAGGCCCGGCCCCGGCGCATGCCCGGGTGGGCGAAACTTCTCACCGCGTTCGTAGTGGTGCTCGTGGTGCTGTTCGCCGGGATCAAGCTGGCGGTGCTACCGGGTATCAAGGACCTGTTCGGCACGGAGACCCGGGACAACACGGGTCCCACGCTGCTGAAGTCGATCCAGGACATGAGCCGTTACGACGCGGCGTCCGGCAACTTCCAGGTCGTCGTGGACCTGGAGAAGGACGCCAAGTACCTGCCGAGTGCGATCCGCGGCACCCGCACCCTGTACGTCGGGGCGGGCACCGTCGACTCGTTCGTCGACCTCGGGAAGATCGACTCCAAGGACGTCACGGTCAACGACGACCGTACCGAGGCCACTCTGCGGCTGCCGCACGCCCAGCTGGGCAAGGCCGCCCTGGACGCCGACCACTCCTACGCCGTCTCCAAGCAGCGCGGTCTGCTGGACCGGCTCGGCGACCTGTTCTCGGACAACCCCAACAGCGAACAGGCGGTGCAGAAGCTGGCCGTGAGGCACATCTCGGACGCGGCCAAGACCAGCGGTCTGACCAAGCGGGCGGAGTCCAACACCACCGACATGCTGGAGGGCCTGCTGCACTCCCTCGGCTTCACGGAGGTGCACGTGTCCTACGGCACGGCCTGACCCGCCGCGGTGACGGGCGACCGGCCGGTCACGAGCGTCCGATCAGCCGCCCAGCACCCCCGGGAGGGCCGGCGCCCCGAGCGCCGCGGCACCGACCAGCAGCCAGGCCACGTGGTCCCCGACGTGCCCGGACTGCGGGCGGCGCAGCGGCAGCGCCCGGCCCCGGGCCACCAGCGGGCCGGGCCGGACGACCGCGAGAGCGGCCAGTCCGACGGCCAGGAGGGTGGAGAGGCAGCCCAGCAGGACCCCGGCGCACGTCCAGTGGACGTCCGCCGGGGTCCTGCCCCTGTCCACGGCGTGGGCGAGCACCGCGGGCAGACCGGGCGCGAGGCCCGCGGCGAGGGCGCCGGCCAGCAGCACGGCGGGTACGGCGGTCATGGTGCCCGGGACCCGGTCGAGCCGGCCCTCGGTCTCGGGCTCCTCGCCGGAGCCGGTGGTCTCGTACGCGTCGCCGCTGGGCGGCCGGTCCCCGGCGCCGAGGAAGACCCGGGCGGCGACCCGCAGCACCGCCCCCGCGTCACCGCCGACGTACAGCACGGTCAGCGGCACCCCCACCGCCTCCTCGGCGACCGACTTGCCGAGCCCGGTGCCGAACGGCGGCAGCCCGGCCAGGGCCAGTCCCCCGACGGTGAACAGGACGCCCACCGTGCGCAGTTCCCGGGCCCGGCCGTGCAGGGCGCGTTCGCCGACGTTGCCGTAGCGGTCCAGGAGGATCCCCGCGCAGGCGAACAGGGCGGCCTTCACCCCGGCGTGGCCGAGCAGGTACAGGGCGGTCCCGGAGCCCCCCGCCGGGGTCAGGACACCCAGGCCGATGAGGAACAGTCCGGTGTGGGCGATCGTGGAGTCGGCCGGCAGCCGCTTGATGTGCCGCTGGTGCCAGCACATGAAGGCGCCCAGCACGGCCGTGAGCGTGCCGAGGATGACCAGTGCCCGTTCCAGGCCGGCGGCCGGGATGCCGCCGGGTCCGGCGAAGACCGTGCCGTACACCCGCCAGACGCCGTAGGCGCCGAGCTCGACCATGACCCCGGACAGGAGCACGTAGACCGGGGGGGACGACGGCGTGGGCGTCCGGGAGCCAGAAGTGCAAGGGCACGGCTGCCGCCTTGACCAGCAGCGCGGTGAGCACCAGCACGAAGGCCGCCAGGACGAGCGCGTCGGGGCGTCCGTGCGCGTCCAGGCCGTGGCCGATCTGCGCGATGCCCGGTTCGCCGGGTGCTGTGCCAGTTTCGCCGCTGCCGGCATCCAAGCACCGCCCCCGCCGGGGGGAGCGGCGGCACGCGGGAACGGGTCCGGAGTGCCCGGGGAGCGCGGTCGGAAACCCGGAGTGTGCGTCGGCCGCCATCGCGGGTGCGCGCATCTCCGGGCGGTTCCGGGGTAACTGGGCTACCACGCCGGACTGTTCACCAGTGGAGGATTCAATGGCCAGTGCCGTCTCGCGCCTGCGCACGACCAGGGCCGAGAAGAACGAGGGGACGAAAGTGGACAAGGAGGTCGGCAAGCGGCCCGGGGTGCTGGCGAAGGTAGGCCGTGCCGTCGGCGTCCGCCGCACCGGACCGGACACCACCAGGACCGGCACCACGAAGGCCGGCGCCGCGAAGGCCGCCGTCGGGAAGAAGGCGCGCACCGGAAAGGCGGGGCGCACCGGCGGGACGGGCCGCGCGGCCAGGACCACCGGCGCCGAACGCCGGCCGCTCCCGCTGCCGTTGCGGATCCTGGCCATGCTGTTCGCGTTCGCGGCGATGGTGGGGTTCGCGGTCGTACTGGCCCGGCTGACGCTGGACCCGTCCCCGGCGTCGGTGTCGATCGCGCACACCAACCTGCATCCCGGCGAGTCCCTCAAGATCTACCTCGACCAGCCCGCCCTGCGGGACGCGGTCAAGCAGATCGGCGGGAACATCCTGCTCGGCGTGCCGTTCGGGATCCTCGTGCCGGTTCTCGTGCCGCGCGCCCGGGGCTTCTTCGGGGTGCTGCTGCTCACCGCGTTCGTGATGCTGATGGTCGAGACGGCGCAGGGTCTGCTGGTCGAGGGCCGCGCCTTCGACGTGGACGACGTCATCCTCAACACCTCGGGGGCGCTGATCGGCTGGCTGCTGGTGGGCCGGCGGCTCGGCCGGGCGGTGCACGCGCGCAAGCCCAAGAAGCAGCGGGCGTGACACTGGTCCGTACCAGAGTATTGACGCACCACTTATCTCATCTCTTAAATCAAGAGGCGACGCCTTCACCCCCCCCACCCCGGCCGGACGTCTCCCCGCGTCCGGCCGCCGTACGGAAGGAAGAGCCGTGGCCTCCCCACGAACGCTCCGCAGATGCCTGCTCGCCGCCCTGTCCGCCGTGCTCCTCGGCTCCGTCGCGGTCGGACCCGCGCACCGGGCCGAGGCCGCCGGCGCCGGCGCGGCCGCCGCGACCTTCTCCGACACCTTCGACGGTGCCGCCGGTTCGGCGGTCAATTCCTCGAAGTGGACCCTGGAGACCGGCGACAACGTCAACAACCACGAGCGGGAGTACTACACCTCCGGCACCAACAACGCGGCCCTCGACGGCCAGGGCCACCTGGTCATCACGGCCAAGAAGGAGAACCCCGCCAACTACCAGTGCTGGTACGGCACCTGCCAGTACACCTCGGCGCGGCTGAACACCTCGGGCAAGTTCAGCGCCCAGTACGGGCACGTCGAGGCCCGGATGAAGATCCCGCGCGGGCAGGGCATGTGGCCCGCGTTCTGGATGCTGGGCACCGACATCGGGCAGGTCGGCTGGCCGAACTCCGGTGAGATCGACGTGATGGAGAACGTCGGCTTCGAGCCCTCCACCGTGCACGGCACCATCCACGGTCCCGGCTACTCCGGCTCGGCCGGCATAGGCGCCGGCTACACGCTGCCGAACGGGCAGGCCTTCGCGGACGGCTTCCACACCTTCGCGGTCGACTGGGCGCCCAACTCGGTCACCTGGTCGGTCGACGGGATCCCCTACGAGACCCGCACCCCCGCCGACGTGGGCGGCAACACCTGGGCGTTCAACAAGCCGTTCTTCCTGATCCTGAACCTGGCCGTCGGCGGCTACTGGCCGGGCGACCCCAACAGCTCCACGGCCTTCCCGGCGCAGCTGGTGGTGGACTCCGTGTCGGTGACGACGAGCGACACGGCGACCGGCGCCGCGATCAAGGGGCTGGCCGGCAAGTGCGTGGACGTGGCCGGGGCGAACTCCGCCAACGGCACGCCCGTGCAGCTCTACGACTGCAACGGCAGCGCCGCCCAGAAGTGGACGGTGGGCAGCGACGGCACCGTGCGCGCGCTGGGCAAGTGCCTGGACGTCACCAGCGGCGGCACCGCTGACGGCACTCCGGTGCAGCTCTACGACTGCAACGGCAGCGCCGCCCAGAAGTGGGCCGTCTCCGCGGCGCACGACATCGTGAACCCCCAGGCGAACAAGTGCCTGGACGTCACCGGCAACAACTCGGCCAACGGCACCCGGCTGCAGATCTGGACCTGCACCGGCGGCGCCAACCAGAAGTGGACCGTCGACTGAGGCAGGCTCGCCGTCCAGCTGTTCAGTGGCGGGGCGTCCAGGTGTACTTGTCCCCGCCCACCCAGCAGACCACGGCCGGGTCGTCCAGGTCGTGGACCGTGATCCCGTGGAACGCGGCGACCGACAGCACCTCGGTGATGTCCCTCGCCTCGCCGACCACCTCACCGTCGATCTCCACGATGCGGAAGGGCGGGGTGCCCGGCCTGCCGGTCATGACGCCGAGCACCAGGATCCGCGGCTGGGAGATGAACGGGCTCGCTATCTCGGTCATGAAATCGAGGGTAGATCTCCCCGGCGGGAAGTGACCTGCCCGAGCCACCCTGACAGCGGAGGCCTCCGTGGAGTCCCGGGCGACACGCCGGGGCTCCCTCCCCTCCCGGCAGGCCGGTCCTGACACCGGCCTGCCGGGGCACGTTTTCCGCACCGCGCACGGGTTCCGGCGGGGGCGCTCGCCGTGCGAGGCCGGGACGGCAACCTCGTACCGCCGTCCGGACGCGGGCCCCGGAACCGCCCGACGGTCCGGGAACATCACCTCGGAGATTTGCCCCGATATTTGCGCGTACTTGAGCAAATGAACGAGGTTCTCACGAGGCACCGCGGGGTAGTCCGCGAGTGCGACGGCTGCCCCCTCACGGACAGGGTCGGGTGACGTGGGTCACCCGGAGGGCCGGGAACAGCACGGGGTCGTTGCCCGTTGAACGACACGTGGGTGTGGACGGGACAGTGTCCCCGGGCCTCATCTTTCGCCCACAGGGACGATCGTTCGGCTGAAGCCCTGTGGAGCCGTCCGCCGAGAGGCGACCGCCGTCCGCGCCCACCACCTGACCGCCCCGGTCGCGAATCCCCCGTCGCGGCCGGGGCTTTGCGCTGTTCGGGGGTCCGGGAAGCCGGGACGATCTCGACTTGACTTCGAGAGCACTCCAATTCGTAGCGTTCAGGTCATGAGCACTACGACTCCGCAGCACAAGATCGGTTCCGGATTCGGCGCGGACAGCACCGCCGAGGACGTCCTGGCCGGCCTCGACCTCGACGGCCGGCTCGCGGTCGTCACCGGCGGCTACTCCGGGCTCGGCCTGGAGACCACCAGAGCGCTGACCGGGGCGGGGGCCCGCGTCGTCGTCCCGGCCAGGCGGGCCGAGGCCGCCCGCGAGGCGCTGGCGGACCTGGACGGCGTCGAGGTGGACGAACTGGACCTCGGCGACCTGGACAGCGTGCGCGGCTTCGCCGAGCGGTTCCTCGCCTCCGGCCGGACCGTGGACTTCATGATCGACAACGCGGGCATCATGGCCTGCCCGGAGACCCGGGTGGGTCCCGGCTGGGAGGCCCAGTTCGCCACCAACCACCTCGGGCACTTCGCCCTGGTCAACCGGCTCTGGCCGGCGCTTTCGGCGGGCGGCGCCCGGGTCGTCTCGGTCTCCTCGCGCGCCCACCACTTCGCCGGCATGCGCTGGGACGACGTCCAGTGGCGGCACGGATACGACAAGTGGCAGGCCTACGGCCAGGCCAAGACCGCGAACGTGCTGTTCGCCGTCCACCTGGACCGGCTCGGCCGGGACTCCGGCGTGCGCGCCTTCGCCCTGCATCCGGGCGGCATCATGACCCCGCTGCAGCGGCACATCCCCCACGAGGAGATGGTCGAGCGGGGCTGGATCGACGAGCAGGGCACGGTACTGAACCCGCAGGGCTTCAAGACGCCCCCGCAGGGCGCGGCCACCCAGACCTGGGCGGCCACCTCCCCGCAGCTGGCGGGCATGGGCGGGGTGTACCTGGAGGACTGCGACATCGCCGAGCCCGCCGTGGAGGGCTCGACGGCCGGCGTCAGGGACTGGGCGGTCGACCCGGACCAGGCCGCCCGGCTCTGGGACCTGTCGGCGGAGCTGACGGGCGTGAACGCCTTCGCCTGACACACGGCGGGACGACCGCGAGTCGCGGTCCGCGTTCAGGCCCGGGCGGGTCGTCGTCCGCGTGCAAGCCGGGGCGAGTCGCGGTCCCCGTTCAAGCCCGGGCGAGTCGCGGTCCGCGTTCAGGCCGACGGCTCCTCCGGCAGGGGCTCCTCCGGTTCCACCACCCCCGGCCGCGGCGTACCGCGCAGTCCCGTCCCGGCCTCGTCCGTGCCGGGGAGGGCGGCGTCGTCCCGGGCGTCCGGGTGAACGCCCTCCGCCGCGTCCCACGGGTCGCGGTCGTCGGGCGTGGCCTGCTGGTCCGGCAGGTCCCGGGGCACGGGCCCACCCTGCTGCTGTCGTTCACCCACGGCTGCTCCCCTCACGCCTGTCATCGGTCCGGGCGGTACGCGGGTACCTCGGCCGGGGACCGTGAAACCGGAGGCGGCTCAGCGCGGGGTCCGCTCCTGAAGGGCCGTGCGCCAGGCCGGCAGGCGGTCCTCGGTCGCCGGTTCCGCACGGCGGCCGCCGCGGCTGAAGAAGTCGGCCAGGGGCAGGATCGCGGCCCCGACGGTGACAGCGTCCGGCCCGAGCCGGCCGAGGTCGATGGTGACCTGCTCGGCGGGGTGCCGCAGCGCGTACGTGGTGGCGTACCGGCGTACGGCGGGCAGGAAGCGGGCGCCGAGCTGGAGCCCGGCCCAGCCGCCGATCAGGATCCGCTCCGGCTGGAAGAGGTTGATCAGATCCGAGAGGCCCGCGCCCAGGTACTCGGCGGTCTCCTCCAGCACGGCGAGCGCGACCGGATCGGGCTCGGTGCCCTCGGGCGGGTAGGCGGCGGCGAGCATCGCGGTCAGCGCGGTCTCCTCGTCGGTGCCCTCGGCCGGACGGCCGCCCTCCTCGCGCCACCGGGCCAGCAGCGACTCGGCGCCCGCGTAGGCCTCCAGGCAGCCCAGCGCGCCGCACCGGCAGCGGCGGCCCCGCACCCGCACCGTGAGGTGGCCCCACTCGACGGCACGGCCGTGCTCCACCTCGGCGGTGACCAGGCAGGCGCCGACGCCGGAGCCGAACAGCACCACGACCGCGTTGTCCGCGCCGCGCCCGGCGCCGAACCACATCTCGGCCTGGCCGAGGGTCTTGGCTCCGTTGTCGATGAAGTAGCGGACGGAGTCGGGGAGCCGGCAGCCGGTGCGGAGCAGTTCCTCCAGCGGGACGGCGTCCCAGCCGATGGTCTGGCCGTGCACCACGGCACCCCGGTCCGCGGTGTGCTCGACGATGCCGGGGACGCCGACGCCGACACCGAGCAGCATGTCGGGCGAGGCCCCGCCGGTCGCGAGGACCTCCGCGATGCCGTCCCTGATGTGGCCGACGATCACCTCGACGTCGTAGCCCTGCTGCTCCAGCGGACGCTCGACCCGGGCCAGTTCGGTGAGCGTGAGGTCGAAGAGCTCGACCCGGACCCGGGTCTCGCCGACGTCGACGCCGATCATGTGGCCGCTGTTCGGGGCGACGCGCAGCAGGGTGCGGGGTCGGCCGCCGTCGGAGTCGACGCTGCCGGCCTCCTCGACCAGGCCGTCGGCGACCAGGTCGGCGACCACGTTGCTCACCGAGCCGGAGCTCAGGCCGGTGGCCGGGCCCAGTTCGAAGCGGCTGAGGGGGCCGTCGAAATAGAGCCGCTGGAGCACGGCCGTACGGTTGGCCCTCCTGAGGTCGCGTACCGTGCGCCCGTTCCGCCCCGCCATGTGGCTCCCTTCACGAACCCTTCCCGACCTGCAACATACTCCTTCGAGGGGGCGGAAGCGATATTTTCCCAACCCTTAGTTCACGCTGTGAGCTAAGGAGGGCGCGGTGCCGGATGCCACCGAGGGGGTGCGGGTCGCACGCGGGCCGCGGGTCCGTTCCGGTCACCCGCGCGGTTCCCCGCACCTCCGACCGGGTACCGCGGGCGGCGGCGCCGCTCAACTCGACACGTACACATCCTCCACAAAACGGCCTTCCGCCACCAGGGAGTTCAGCCATTCGTCGGGATTCCCCCCGGGGACGCGGTCGCGGAACATCTCTTGGAACGCCTCCCGGACCCCCGGCGCCATCCTGCCGCCGTCCCCGCAGACGTACACCCGGGCGCCCGCGGCCAGCAGGGCCCAGACCTCGTCCGACTCGGCCGCGACGCGATGCTGGACGAAGGTGCCCTCCGTGCTGAAGCCCGGGGCGCAGCGACACCGCTCCGGCGGTCTCGGCGGCGCGGAGCTCCTCGGCGTGCAGGAAGTCCGCGTCGGCGGCGTCGCAGCCGAAGTAGCAGAGCGCGGGCGGCAGTTCGGCACCCGCCGCGAGCGCGGCCCTGCGATCGGCGACGGCGCCCCGGAAGGGGGCGAGTCCGGTGCCCGCGGCGATCATGACGGCCGGTGCGCCGGCGTCGACACGGAAGGCCTCCCGGCAGGGCTGGACCCGGGCGTACAGCGTGTCGCCCGCCCGCAGGGTCGCGAGGTGGCCGGAGCCGGTGCCGCGGAAGGTTCCCCTGCCGGAGCGCGCGGGGGCCTCCAGCAGGGAGACCATCAGGTCGGCGTGGCGGGGGCCGGCGGCCGGTGACGAGGAGATCGAGTAGTGGCGCGGCCGGATCGGGGTGAGGAGTTCCAGGAGGCGCGGCCAGTCCAGGGCCCCGCGCAGCGCCGGGTGGTCCTCGATGATCTCGACCAGGGTGCGCGGGTCGTCGCCCGGGACGGCACGGGCGGCACCGGCGGCGAGGTCGGTGAGGGCGGCCTTCTCCGGCGGGCACGGGTCGGCGTCGGCCAGCAGGGCAAACTGGCGGGCGTTCGGGCGCTCCTGCAACTCGACATGATGAGTCAGGAGTTGACTGACCGTCACGGGTCGGTCGACGGCGAGGCCGTCGCGGCGCGGGCGGTGGGCGCGGATGTCGAGGGCGGTGTCGAGGCCGACGCCGAGGGCGGCGGCCGCGCGGGCGACGAGCGCCGGGGCGTTGGCGGGGAGCACGGTCAGGTGATCGGCGGTGCGGTAGGTGACGCCGTCGGGCAGGGCGACCCGCAGGAACCGCTTGGTGCGGGGGTGGCCGGGGGCGGTCAGGTCACGGGTCTCGGTCACCGTCATGGGGACCAGTCCATGGTGCTCCGCGAGGGCGTCGAGGGAGCCGCCGGTCAGGGCGCGGACCTCGTAGGCGGCGGTGGCCCCGGGTCCGGCCGGGGTCGCGTCCGGGTCGCCGTACCGATCGAGCAGGGCGGCACGCACTCGGGCGGTGAACTCGCTGACGGTGCCGGCCAGGTCGCCGGAGGCGTCGGCGGCCGCCCGGCCGGTGAGGCGGATGGCGCCGAGTTCGGCGAGGCGGTCGTCGAGCCGGGTCGGGAAGTGCTGGTAGGTGGCGGCCCAGTTGCGGTCGCCGACGCCGAGGACGGCGTAGGTCACTCCGGTGAGGTCGGGGGCGCCGTCGAGCCAGGCGGCGAAGGCGGTGGCGTCGTCGGTGGGGCGGCCGTTGTAGGAGGCGGCGGTGATCACGACGGGCCGGCCGGTGGGCAGCCCGCCCGCGTAGGCGTCCAGCGCCGCCACCTCGGTGACACAGCCGATGTCGGCCGCCTCGTCGGCGAGTTGGGCGGCGAAACCACGGCAGGTGCCGTAGTTGCTGCCGTGCAGGAGGAGGGCGCGGGTGCCGGTGCGGACCCGGGCCGGCGAAGCCGCGGCCTCGATCGGGTCGAGGGCGACGGCCGGCGCGGCTCCGGGCAGCGGCGGGTGGACCCGGTCGGCGGGGGTCCGCGGGGTGAGGGTCAGGGTGAAGCCCTCGGGCTTGAGGGTGAGGGTCTCCTTGACGGTGAGCCGGTAGTCGGCGTGGTCGTGCGGCCGGTAGCGGTGGACCAGCATGGCCAGCAGCATGGTCGCCTCGTGCAGGGCGAACTGCCGTCCGATGCAGGCGCGTTCGCCGGTTCCGAAGGGCTTGAAGGCGTGCACCGGGCGCGCCGCCTCGGCCTGCGGGGTGAACCGGGAGGGGTCGAACAGCTCCGGGTTGTCGCCCCAGACCGGCTGCCGGTGCAGCATCGGGGCGAGCACGGTGACGGCCTGTCCGGCCTTGAGCGGGATCCGGCCGCCGAGCAGGGTGTCGTCGAGGGCGTACCGGCCGAAGGCGGCGGCGGTGGGCCACAGCCGCAGTGCCTCGTTGAGCACCTGCCGGGTGTAGGCGAGGCGTCCGACCTCGTCGTAGGTCGGCTCCGGGTCCGGCGTGTCGCCCCACAGGGCGTCCGCCTCGCGCTGCACCAGGTGGAGCACGGCCGGGTTCTTGACCAGGTGGTACAGGGCGAAGGACATGGCACCGGAGGTCGTCTCGTGGCCGGCGATGAGGAAGGTGATGACCTGGTTGCGGATGTTGGCCGGGTCCAGGGTGGTGCCGTCGTGAGGGTGCCGGGCGGAGAGCATCAGGCCGAGCAGGTCCCCGGCCCCGCTCTGGTCGGTGCCGGCGCGGGAGGCGATGACGTCGTCGACGACCCGGGCGAGGTGGTCCGCGTCGTGCCGGAAGGCCGCGTCGGCCGCCGAGTGGTCGGTGCCGGGGCGACGGGCCGGACGGGTCATGCTCCACTCCAGGCAGCGGACCATCGACTCGACGAAGGGGTGGGGGCCGGTGCGCTCGAAGGAGCCGAAGTCGTGGCCGAAGCCCGCCAGGCCGATGGTGTCGCGCGTCATCCGGGTCATGTCGTCCGGGACGTCGACGGGCCGGCCGTCCCGTGCGGCACGGTCCCAGCATCCGATGAGCCGGCGGGCGACCCGCAGCATCACCGGGTGGTAGGTGCGCATCGACCCCAGGGCGAAGGCGGGCATGAGGATGTCGTGTGCCCTCGCCCAGTTGGGCTCGTGGTTGTACGCGGTGAACAGCCCGTCGGCGGCGAAGGCCCGGACGTTCTCCAGGGCGGGCCCGACGTGCTTGGCGAACCGCCGCTCGTCGGCGAGGTCGGCGACCAGATCGGCGTCGGCGACGAACAGGGTGTCCCGCCCGTGCAGCCGCCGCACGAGGACCGGCCCGTGCTCCCGCATCAGATTCATGACCTGCTGGATCGGGGTGCGGCCGGGGCCGGTGGCGGTGATGTCGACGACGGGTACGCCGGACGGCGTGACCGCGGGGTGGGGGTGCGGCGCGGTGGGGGGCATGGCGCGACAACTGCCTTTCGCAATAAGGAAGTCCTGCGATCAAGCGTGGTCCCCCGGGGCCGCGGCGCGGTGCCGCCGCACTACACGATCGTGCAGTGACAAGTGCGGCCCGGCTCTTGCGCGATCCCGGTCGGGTTGCTTCTGACCTGCGTGGTCGCCTTGGATGGAGGGCGAGGGAGCGGAGGCGGGCATGGCGGCGGACGGGCTCGACGGTGTGGTGTGGCGCAACCGTGCCCTGACCCTCTTCGACCGGGTGGCGGTGCCGGTCGCGGTGTGCGACGTGCACGGGCTGGTGCTGCTGGCCAACCCTGCGATGGCCGCCGAGTGCGGTACGGCGCCGGGACGGCTGCGTGGCCGGGAGGTGCTGGATCTGTTCCGCCCGCAGGAGGAGGCGCAGGTGGAGCGCATCGCCGAGGCGCTGCGGCTGCGGCACCGCTCGCGCTACCAGGTGTCGGTGCGGTGGCGGGCGCCCGGCGGGGCCGAGCGGTACGGGGAGCTGACGGCGGACCCGGTCAGCGAGGCCGTGGGCGAGACGCCGTCGCTGCTGGTGATGCTGCGCCCGGACGGCGAGCGCGAGGTGCCGCCGGCGGAACCGGCGAGGGTCACCCCCGTGGAGGCGCGGGTGCTGGCCCTGCTGGCCAGGGGTGCCGGCACGGCCCAGGCCGCCCGCGACCTGGGCCTCACCAGGGACGGTGTCACCTACCACCTGCGCCGCCTGTCGGCCCGCTGGTCCGCGGCCAACCGCACCGAACTGGTCGCCCGCGCCTACGCCTTGGGCGTACTGACCCCGGGCGTCTGGCCGCCCGAACCGACGCCGTAGGCCGTACCGGCCCCCTCCGGGGCACCGAACCGCGCGAGAATGTGCCAGACCATCTTGAGATCCTGAACGGGGTACCGGCCGGCGCGGGCGGCGTCACCGATGATCCGGGGGTCTACGACGCCCTTCTCGGCGATCAGGGCACCGAGTTCCGCGTACCTTGGGCCCCGGTAATCCGCCCGGCGGCGCAGGTCGGCGACGGTGAGCCGGTAGCCGGGGTGCCATTCGAGCGGGAAGGGCAGCCGCAGGGCCGCCGTCTCGACGGGGGTCCCGCGGTAGCAGTCGTCCAGCACCAGCGCGGCCACGTCCCGGTCGAGCCGTACGCCGCCGTGCACCTGCGTCTCGATGTAGTCGTTGAGGGCGTCCCGCTCGTCGGCCTCGGCGAGGGCGAGCAGGTGCGTGCCGGCGGCGACGCCGAAGTCCGTCGGTTCGGCCGCGCTGTCGGGGTAGCAGAAGGTCGCGCGGTGAAGTGCGGCTCCGGTCAGCCGCAGGTGCGAGGAGCCGAACCGCGGGGCCGCGCCGACCGCTTGGCGGCGGAAGTTCAGCGCTCCGTACACCGGCCGTTCGGCCGGGTCGGCGTCGTCGTAGGTCCCGCCGAAGATCCGGCTCTCCCAGCGCCAGCGGTCGCCGCCGGGGTGCGCGGTGAGTCCGCCGTTGCTGGTGCCGGTGACGAACTGGGAGTGGTAGACACCGTCCCGGGCCAGCGCCTCCAGGATCGGGAGCCCGGCCGAGTGCCGGTCGGGGTGGAAGTTCAGGGTGACGGGCAGAGCGGGATCGACGGCCGGCCCCGAGGACAGCGCGGCCACGTGACGCAGCGCCGCCACGGCTCGCGGCGTCCCGATGTCCGCGCTTCCCATCCGCTCCCCCACGGCCTGCCCTCGGCCTGTCCCCGGCCTGTCCCCGGCCTTCCACCCGTCCGATTTCGGCCGAGCGTATCCGGTCAGGGCGGGTCCGGTCGCGGTGGTTTCCTCGTGCCGGGGGCGGGAGGCGCGGCGCGGTTTCCGGGTGCGTGTGCGGTGTGGTGTGGTGTCCGGGCGCGCCGACGAGGTGGTGCCGGCCGAGCCGACCACCTGGCTTCCGGCCGAGCCGACCGCTTGGTTTCCGGCCGAGCCGACGGCGTGGTGTCCGGCCGGGCGTGTGGTGCGGTCGGCGGGCACGCTCCGTAGTCCACCCTGGTCATGCGGCCACCGGCGCGCGGGTGATCCGCAGCAAACACGTTCGGCGTGCCGCGTGAGCGGGAACAGGGCAAGGGATGCAAGACGTACGAGAGTGGGCCAGGGGTCTGCCGGAACTGGTGCGGCGCCATCGGGACCCGGTGGTCGTCCAGACGCTGCGGTCGGCCGCCGCCGCCACCATCGCCTACGTCGTCGCGCTCCGGCTGAGTCCGGAACCCGCTCCGCTCACCGCTCCGCTGACCGCGCTCCTGGTCGTCCAGGTGACCCTGTACGCGACCCTCACCAACGGGTTCCGCCGGGTCAACGCGGTGGTGGCCGGTGTGCTGGTCGCCATCGCCTTCAGCCAGTTGGTGGGGCTGACCTGGTGGAGCCTGGCCCTGCTGATCGTGGCCTCGCTGGGGGTGGGGCATCTGGTCCGTGTCGACGAGTACATCCCCGAGGTGGCGATCAGCGCCATGCTGGTGCTCGGGGTGACCACCATCAGCAGTACGGCGTGGGCACGGATCGTGGAGACCCTGATCGGCGCGGCCGTCGGGATGGGGTGCAACCTCCTGCTCCCTCCCCCGGTGTGGGTGGACGAGGCCGGCGAGTCGATCGAGGGCCTGGCCCGCCGGCTGCGGCAGCTGATGCTGCGCATGGGCGAGGAGGCGTCGGGGCCGACCCCCTGGCGGCAGGCGGCCGAGCGGCTGCACGAGGCCCGGCGGCTCGACCACGCCATCATCGACGTGGACGCGGCGCTGCGGCAGGCCGAGGACAGTCTGCGGCTCAATCCGCGGGTCCGGGAGGGCCTGCTGCACCGGGTGGTGCTGCGCACGGGTCTGGACACGCTGGAGATCTGCACGGTCGTGCTGCGGGTGCTGGCCCGCACCTTCACCGACCTGGCCAAGGCCCGCGAGCCCGAACGGATGTTCGCCCCGGACACGGGGGCGGCCGTGGAGCAGCTGCTGTCCCAGATCGCCGACGCCGTGGTGAGCTTCGCGGTGCTGGTGACCACCAGCATCAGCGAGAGCGCCGAGTCGGCCGAGGCGCGGCTCTCCGCCGAGCTGCACACCGCGGCCGGCACCCGCGACAAGCTCGCCGGGCTGCTGCGCGACGAGATCCGCGGCGACGACCGGGACTGGCAGCTGCTGGGTGCCGTGCTGACCGAGGTCAACCGGCTCATCGACGAGATGGACACCGAGCACCGCACGCGCCGGCTGCTGGAGGAGCTGGACCGGGTCTCCGGCGAGCAGCGCGCCGCACGGCCGCGGCTGACCTGGCTGCGGGAGCGGATCGGCGTACCGGAGCGGCTGCGGCGGAACCGGGAGGGTGGTGCCGGGCGTTCTCGGTCGAGGACGGAGAACAGGGCGCAGGAGGGGGCACGCCGGTGACGGACACGACGGTGCGGATCGACGGGAGCACGCTGCGGCTGCCCGGCGGGGTGGCGGTGCGCTTCGTGCGCACCCTGCGCCTGCCGGAGACGGGCACGCATCCGCTGCCGCCTGGGCTCGGCGAGTTCCCGGTCCGGCGGGTGGACGACTTCCCCGACACGGTCCCGGCCGAGTGGCGGGCGCGGGGCGGGGTGATGCTCCCGGTGTACCTGCGTGAGGCGATGTGGCTGAGCTTCGCGGGCACGGCGGAGCCGGCCGCCCTCCAGGTCGGCGTCGGCAAGGTGTGCGCGGTCTCCGGAAAGCCGTGGAGCGACCGGCTGTCCCAGGATCCGCAGAACTATCTGGTACTGCCCCGGCAGCCCTGGCTGGACGGGATCAATTCGGGCAAGGGCACGGTCCGCCAGTTCGTCGCGGTGCCGCTCGGTCTGGGCGCCACCGTGGAGGGGCAGGTCACCGGCGAGGAGGTGTGGGGCGGGGTGCAGCTCCAGTCCTTCACGCTCGCGGAGGAGCCGCTCGCCCGGTGGCGGCGCGAGGAGCGGCTGCGCCGGGAGCGGCCCCCGGCGCCGGGAGGGCCCGGTGGCTACGGCGCGGCACTGCCGATGATGGCGGCGCCCGCCGCGCCCGCGCCGGGCGGCGCCCCGCGCTCCCGCTCGGCCGGGATGGGCCTCGGGGTGGGCGGCTCGATGCGCCAGGAGGTCTACGAGGACGACCGGCCGGCGCGGGACTGGTGCGACCGTCCCGCCGGGCGGGTCTTCGTGCACCTGGTCACGCCCCCCGAGTGGCGCCGCATCACGGGCGAGGAGCCCCCGCCGTCGCCGGTGGACCGGGCCGCGTACACGCGCGCCGGCCTGCCCTGGTACGACTACTACGACCAGGACGCCCGGGATCTCGACCCCACGGACGCACTGGAGGGGGTCAAGCCGGTCGGCGACTGGCTCGGGGACGACCTGGAGCCCTGGCAGCAGCCGTCCGACGGGCAGGTGATCCCTCTGAAGGACCCGCCCGGCAAGCCGGTGACGGACGGCGACTGGTAGCGCTCGTTGCAGGTGGCGCAACCGTCGTTGCCCTTCTTGCCTTCGACCGTGGGTCCGCGTCAAGGTTGCCGTGACGAACGAGGTGACCGACGACCTGAGGTGCGGGCATGGGCAGGGGTACGGAAGCGACGCGCGGCGGCTGGAGCAGGCGTCGGTTCGTCGGTGCGGTGGCGGGCACGGCGGCGGTGGCGGCGCTCCCCGCCCCGGCGGCCGCGCCCGGGCGGAGCGACCCCGCACCGCGTCCGGCGGCCAAGTCACCGGTGGCCGCGCCCGCCGCACCGCGACCGCTGTATCTCGGCACGTACACCTCCGTGGACGGCGGCGGCAAGGGCATCGGCCTGGCCGTCTACGACCCGGAGACCGGCCGGATCACCGGCTCCGGCACGCTCACCGGCGTCGCCGACCCGTCGTACCTGGCCGTTCACCCGGACGGACGCACGCTGTACGCGGTGGACGAGCGCACGGACGGCGGGGTGACCGCCGTCCGTCCGGCGGACCGCCGGATCCTCGGCACCCGGAGCACCGGCGGGGCGGGGCCCTGTCATCTCTCGGTGCACCCGGGCGGCCGCTGGCTGCTCAGCGCCAACTACGCCTCGGGCAGTGTGGCCGTCCACCCGATCGACGCCACGGGTGCCCTCGGTGAGCGCACGGACCTGGTGACCCACTCGGACCCCGCGCCCGGCCCCGGTCAACAGGGCCCGCACGCCCACCAGTTCGTCACCGGCCCGGACGGCGGCCATGTCCTCGCCGTCGACCTGGGTACCGACACGGTCTACAGCTACCGGCTGGACCTCGGCAAGGGCACGCTCTCCGAGGTCGCCCAGGCGCACACCAGGCCGGGGGCCGGTCCGCGCCATCTGACGTTCCACCCCGGCGGACGGTACGCGTACCTGGCCAACGAGGTGGACGACACGATCGCGGTGTGCGGTTACGACGGGGACACCGGCCGTCTCACGATCGGCGCTCCCCAGTCCACCGGCAGCAGGGCGGGCACCACCAACTACCCGGCCCAGATCCAGGTCACCGCCGACGGGGCGTTCGCCTATCTGGCCAACCGGGGCGACAACACGATCGCGCGGTACGCGGTCGAGGCCGCCGGAGCCCGGCTGCGGCTGCTGGACACGGTGCCGGTGGCCGGTGACTTCCCCCGGCAGATCGCCTTGTCGCCGGACGGGCGGCTGCTGTTCGCGGCCAATCAGCGGTCCGGCACCGTGAGTGTCTTCGCCGTCGATCCGCGCGGCGGACTGCGGCTGACGGGCGAGCCGTTCGCGTCACCCGTCGCCGTCTGCGCGCTGCCGCTGTAGCGTCCGCGGGCAGGAGGCGGCGGCGCCGGCCTGGGTGAGCAGGACGTGCATGCGCTCGGTGAGCTGGGTGACGTCGTCGGCGGGCGCGTGGAAGGTCAGCCGTACGTCGCCGTGGGCGCGGGTGCGTTCGATGCGCAGGGTGATGCCGTGCCGGTCCACGGCGAGCGGCCGGACACGGGTCGCGGCGTGCAGGCTCTCGGGCTCCACGAGCCTGGTGAGCCGCTCGACGGCGTCCGGGTGGGCGTCGGCGAGGTGGGTGAGCAGGTGGGCCTCGGCTCCGGCCAGCGGGTCGGGGCGCGCGGCGGCGAACTCGTCGAGGTCGACCACGACGGCGCCGGAGGGCCGGCGCAGCACCACCCGGGTGGGCCGGAAGACGAGGTGCTCGCCGCAGGCCGTGAACCAGCCGGCCGTCCACAGCCGGGCCCTGATCCGGTTGCGCATCGCGACGGGCGCGACGTCGGCGAACTCCAGCACCGCGGACGGCTCGCCGCGCGGGGCGCAGATCGCGGCCGCGAGCAGGGCGCTGTCCTCGGGCACGTGCAGCAGCACCCGGCCGTCGTCGGCGACGGCGTGCGCGCCGACGAACTCCTCGCGTCCGCCG
The DNA here is from genome assembly GCF_042897315.1 of Streptomyces sp. NPDC001068. NCBI lineage: Bacteria > Bacillati > Actinomycetota > Actinomycetes > Kitasatosporales > Streptomycetaceae > Streptomyces > Streptomyces sp. NPDC001068. The sequence continues at coordinate 877,652 of NZ_JBIAYD010000002.1, forward strand.
TCCGCGGTCACCCGGCACGACCATGCCGTGGCCAGCAGCGACCTGGCCTGCTCGGCCGCGCCGGGGCCGGCCGCCCAGGCCGTCTGTTCGTCACCCATCCCGAACCTCCTTAGGTAAGCCTCACCTAACTTAGCGAAGATCGGGGAGGACGCCAAGCACGGAGCGCGCCGCGCGCGGGAAGAAGGGGTTCAGGAGAGGACGCCCAGCAGCGCCCGCGCGCACAGGTCGCGCACCTGCTCCCGGCTCAGCTCCTCGGTGCGCAGCCACTCCAGACAGACGTGCGTGGTGAAGGCGAGCCAGCCGCGCACCGCCAGCCGGGTGTCGGGGCGCGCCTCCAGGGCGGGACCGAACTCGGGGTCGGCGGCGAGGGCGGCCAGGATCTGGCGCTCCTGGGCCGCCTGGGCCCGCCGGTAGACCCGGCGCACGGCCTGGTCGCCGGAGGCCTCGGCGCGATGGAAGGCGCGGAAGCCGTGCGCGTGCGTGTGGACGTAGTCGAGGTAGACGTCCAGGCCGGCGGCGAGCTGCTCCCGGGCGGAGACGCCGGGCTCGGCCGCCGTCATCCGCAGCATGCGCTCACTCTCCCGCTCCACCACCGCGGCGAAGAAGTCCCGTTTGGTCGGAAAATAGTGGTACAGCAGGCCCCGTGAGACGCCCGCGATCTCGGCGACCTGCTCGATCCACACCTCGTCGTACGGACTCTCGGAGAAGAGCCGGCAACCGACCGAGAGGAGCTGCTCACGTCGTTCCGCGGTACTGAGTCTGCGGCGGCTGCGCTCACCCTGGTTCGCGACCATGCCCGCACCTTACTTGACGCGGGTTCAACAACGGGACGAGACTGAGGCCGCCTATTGAACCCACGTACAACTGGCGGGCGGATCGATGGGCGACCAGCTCGACCTGCCGCAGTATCAAGGGAGATCGCGTCATGGCGGAGACGGCCACGCAGACGGCGAAGGGTGCGGACGGCCCGCTGCCCAGGGGGTTCAGGGGCGCCGAACAGGGCTGGCCCGAGCTGCACCGGATTCCGCACCCGCCGCACCGGCTCCCCCTCCTCGGCGACGTCCTCGGCGTCGACCGGCGCAAGCCGCTCCAGGACTCGATGCGCTTCGCCCGGCAGCTTGGCCCGGTCTTCCGGCGCAGGGCCTTCGGCAACGAGTTCGTGTTCGTGTGGGGCGCCCGGCAGGCCGCCGACATGGCCGACGAGTCGCGGTTCGCCAAGCACGTGGGCCTCGGGGTCGCCAACCTGCGCCCGATCGCCGGGGACGGCCTGTTCACGGCGTACAACCACGAGCCGAACTGGCAGCTGGCCCACGACGTCCTGGCCCCGGGTTTCAGCCGGGAGGCCATGGAGGGCTACCACGCGATGATGCTGTCGGTGGCCGGCCGCCTGACCGGCCACTGGGACCGGGAGCTCGCGGCCGGCCGCTGGGTCGACGTGCCGGCGGACATGACCAAGCTGACGCTGGAGACGATCGCCCGCACCGGGTTCGGGCACGACTTCGGCTCGTTCGAGCGGGACCGGCCGCACCCCTTCGTGACCGCGATGATCGGCACCCTCACCTACGCCCAGCGGCTGAACAGCGTGCCCTCGCCGCTGGCCCCGCTGCTGCTGCGGCAGGCCTCCCGGCGCAACGCGGGGGACATCGACTTCCTCAACCGCACGGTCGACGACCTGGTCGAGGAGCGGCGCGAGGCCGGACGGGGGGACGGTGACCTGCTGGACCGGATGCTGGAGACGGTCCACCCGGAGACCGGGGAGCGGCTGTCCGCGGAGAACGTGCGCCGGCAGGTGATCACCTTCCTGGTGGCCGGCCACGAGACCACCTCGGGCGCGCTCTCCTTCGCCCTGCACTACCTCGCCCTGGACCCGGAGATCGCCGCCAGGGCCGCCGCCGAGGTCGACCGCGTCTGGGGCGACACCGCCGCGCCGGACTACGACCAGGTCGCCAGGCTCCGTTACGTCCGCCGGGTCCTCGACGAGTCGCTGCGGCTGTGGCCGACCGCCCCCGCCTTCGCGCGCGAGGCCCGCGCGGACACCGTGCTCGCCGGGGACCATCCGATGCGCCGCGGTGCCTGGGCCCTGGTCCTGACCCCGATGCTGCACCGGGATCCCGAGGTGTGGGGCCCCGACGCGGAGGGCTTCGACCCGGACCGCTTCGAACCGAAGGCGGCACGCGGCCGGGCGCCGCACACCTTCAAGCCGTTCGGGACCGGCGCCCGCGCCTGCATCGGCCGCCAGTTCGCCCTGCACGAGGCGACCCTGGTCCTCGGGCTGCTGCTGCGCCGCTACCGCCTCGAGGCCGACCCGGACTACCGGCTGCGGGTGACCGAGCGGCTGACGCTGATGCCGGACGGACTGCGGCTGCGGCTGGAACGCCGCCGGCCCGCTCCGACGCCCCTGACCGTGCCGGACGACACGGCCGCCTCAGCGGGCGGCGGCTGCCCAGTGCACGGGGCGGGTGACTGACGCCGGCAGCCGGGTGCCGGCACTCCCCCGGGCCGAGTCCAGCTGCGGCTGGGTCAGGAAGAACGCGCCCGTGAGGTCCGCGCCGGTGAGATCGGCGTCGCGCAGGTCGGCGCCGATCAGCTCGGTGTCCCGCAGGTCCGCGCCGGTCAGGTCGGCGGCGATCAGACAGGCCCCGCGCAGGTTCGCGCCCCGCAGGCCGGCGCCCCGGAGCCGGGCACCCACCAGATCCGCGCCCCGGCGGTCCTTCGTCCGGCCCCGCACACCCGCGCGAACCAGCTCCCCGGCGCGCAGCAGTACCGCGTCGACCCGCCGCCGGTGGGCGGCCACGTCCAGGACGGCGAGTTCCTCCGGTGTCCCGAGGGCGAGTTCCTCGGTGGCCTCCAGCAGCAGCCGCGCGTCGCCGTGGACCGGGCGGGCGGCGGGCAGGCCGAGCGTCTCGGTGAGGTACCGGAGCAGTTCGTGCAGGTGCCGTACGACCGGGAAGACGTCGAACATCCGGCGGGCGTGCTCCGCGGTACCGGTACGCCAGTCCCGGCCGCCGAAGGTGACCTGCGAGACCCGCTGTCCCGCGCCGAAGCAGTCGTAGACCGTGCAGCCGCCGAATCCCCGCCGCCGCAGGTCGGTGTGGATGCCGCAGCGGTGGCCGGTGCCGAGGTTCCGGCAGGGTGTGCCGGCGGGCTTGGTGAGCGCGAAGTCGGCGGAGGCGGTGAACGGCAGCGCGACGCAGCACAGACCGAAGCAGCGGGCGCAGTCCCCGCGCAGCGCCTGCGGGAGGGACGGTTCGGACGCGCGTTCTGACATCCGCCCACCGTACCGAGCCGGGCACCCGCGACGCATCCGGGTTTTCCCGGGAACTAGGTAGGATCGTGCAAGTCTTCGGTGCGATCGCTCTAACGTTCACGCAGCTCAGGCTGGTTGGCTCAAGGAGTCGGATTCCCCTGCCAGCTTCCACGGAGCATGTCATGACACTCGACTCGTACGTCGGCCTCGGCCGGTCCGGACTCAAGGTGAGCCCCTTCTGCCTCGGGGCGATGAACTTCGGCGAGGACGGCGGCTTCGGCTGCTCGGTCGCGGAGTCGGAGCAGATCCTCCAGACCTATCTCGACCTCGGCGGCAACTTCGTCGACACCGCCAACTTCTACACCAACGGCCATTCGGAGGCGATCCTCGGCGACTTCCTGGCCGCCCGTCCCGGCCGACGCGACCGCCTCGTGCTGGCCACCAAGTTCTACGGCAACCTCCACCTCGGCGACCCCAACGGCGGCGGCGCGGGCCGCAAGGCGATCGTCGGACAGCTGGAGGACTCGCTGCGCCGGCTGCGCACCGACTACGTCGACCTGTACTGGCTGCACAACCACGACCGGTCCACCCCCGTCGAGGAGACCCTGCGCACGCTCGACGACCTGGTGACGGCCGGCAAGATCCGGTACGTCGGGTTCTCCGACACCCCGGCCTGGTTCACCGCCAGGGCCCACACCACGGCGCTGCTGCGCGGCTGGACGCCGGTGACCGCGCTGCAGATGGAGTACTCGCTGCTGGAGCGCACCATCGAGGGCGAGTTGCTGCCGCTCGCCGAGGACGCGGGGATGGGGATGCTGCCCTGGAGCCCGCTCAAGAGCGGCTATCTGTCCGGCAAGTACCGCCGCGGACAGGACGCGCCACCGGACGCCAGGCGGGCCGCGGCCGTCGGGCAGCCCAGCGAGGCCCAGTTCACCGTGATCGAGGCGCTCGCCGCCGTCGCCGAGGAGGCCGGCGCGAGCCCCGCGGCCGTGGCGCTGTCCTGGGTGCAGAACCGCCCCGGCGTCACCTCCACGCTGATCGGTCCGCGGACGCTCGGCCACCTGGAGGCGAACCTCGCCGCCCTGGACGTACGGCTGACGCCGGAGCAGACGGCACGCCTGGACCAGGTGTCCGCCCCCGTCCTCGGCTTCCCCCACGACCTCAACCGCCAGGTCGGCGCGATGCTCAAGTACGCCGGCGCCACGGTCGACGGAGTGCCGAGCGCGGTCTACCCGCCGCTGCTGGGGAGCACCGCGCGCTACTGACCGGCCGCCTCCTCGTCCGGTCGTACGTGGGTGAGCTTGTCGGGGTTGGTGACCACGTACACGCCCTGGACCCGGTCGCCGTCCGGTGTGAGGTCCAGGACCATCACGGCGTACGGGGACTCGCCCGTGAACAGCACCGCGGACTCGTCGCCGTTGACGCGACGGTGGTGGACGTCCAGGTGCCCGGCACGCCGGGTGGCGTAGCCGGCCAGCATGCGGGCGGCCTTCTCCCGGCCGTGCACCGGGCGCAGCCCGGCGGCCTGCCGTACGCCGCCGCCGTCGATCCACACCGTGACGTCCGGGGCGAGGATCTCCATGAGCGCCCGGAGGTCCCCGCCGAGGGCGGCCGAGACGAACCGCTCGGTCGCCTCCCGCCGGACCCGGGGGTGGGCGCGGTAACGGGGGCGGCGGGCCCGGACGTGGGCGCGGGCCCGGTGGGCGAGCTGGCGGACCGAGGCGGGGCTGCGGTCGAGCATGCCGGCGATCTCGGTGTGCGGGTAGCCGAACACCTCGTGGAGGACGAACACCGCCCGCTCCAGCGGGGTGAGCGTCTCCAGGACCACCAGCATCGCCATGGAGACCGTGTCGGAACGGACCAGGTGGTCGGCGGCGTCCGGCGCGTGGCCGGCGTCGGCGTCGCCGGCGCCGGCGACCAGGGGCTCGGGCAGCCAGGGACCGACGTACGTCTCCCGTCGGGAGGCGACCGTCGCCCGCCGGGCGAGCGCGTGGTTCACGGCGATCCGTACCAGGTAGGCCCGTGGGTTGCCGACCTCGTCCGACGGCGCCCGGCGGTTCCGGCCGGACCACGACAGCCAGGTCTCCTGGAGCACGTCCTCGGTGTCGGCGACGCTCCCGAGCAGGTTGTAGACGACGGAGAACAGCAGCTCGCGGTGGGCGACGAAGAGCCGGGTGGCGGTGTCCGGTGACCCGCCGTCCCAGCGCTCCCCGCTGCCCGGCGGCAGGTCCCGGGCCGGTTGCGCGGTGTGCGCCGCCTCGCCGGCGGACGTCGGCGGCCCGGTCGTGTCCGGACTCACGCGCGCCCCCCGAAGGCCTCTTTGCGGATGACGTCGAGGATGCCCGGGACGCCCGTGGAGGTGCGGACGTCGACGAAGGCGCGCACATGACGGTCGTCGACCGCCTCGCGCAGCAGCGCGTCGCCGAGATCCGCCCGTGAGGTGAACCGGCCGGGCAGCCGCGAGGTGGCCACCCGGTAGTCGCTCACCGTGTCCCCGTCGAAGAGGCCGGCCGGACGCACCACCGTCCACCGGTGGTCCCCCTCGCGCACGATCCCCTCCATCCGCCGCATGTCCTCGTACACGGTGCGCCCGACCGTGCGGGCGATGGAGGGTTCGAGCACCTTGCGGAAGAAGAACGTCTCCCCGGGGGCGGGCACACCGAAGAGCACGGTCGAACTCACGCAGACCAGGCGCCGGACACCGTGTTCCGTCATGGCCCGCGTGATGTGGGTGACGCCTTCGGAGTAGACGGTGACGGGCCGCCGGCCGTAGGGCACCCCGAGCGTCGAGATCACCGCGTCCTGCCCGGCGACGGCGTGGTCCACCGCGACCGGGTCGAACACGTCCGCGCCGTGCACCCGCAGGCGCCCGTCGGCGAGCGGGAAGTCCCCGGGGCGGCGGGTGACCGCGGTGACCGTGTGCCCTTCGGCGAGCGCCTGTGCGGTGACCTGCCGCCCGGTCGGCCCGTTGGCCCCGAATACGACGATCCTCATGTGTCCGTCCCTCTCCGTTCGACCTGTCCTGCACCTGAGAGGGGCCGGCGGCGGCGAGTGTGACATGCCGCCGCCGGACGGGACGCGCCTCACGCCTCCTGGACGGGCAGGTCGAGGTGTTCGAGGCGGTCCGGGTCGGCGAGGATGTACATCCCGGTGATGCGGCCGTCCACGACGGTGACCGCCGAGACCGACAGCGGGCGTCCCTCGGGCGCGGTGACCACGCCGACCGTGCCGTTGACGAGGACGAGCCGCGACCAGGCCGAGAACCGCCGGAAGGCGAAGGAGCCCTCGGCCACCGCCCGGGCCCCGCGCAGCACCTTGGAGGCGGCCGCGCCCCGCACCAGCGCGCCCGAGTCCACGCGCACCACCACATCGGGGTGGAGCACCGCGACCAGCGCCTCGAAGTCGCCGCTCCGGGAGGCGGCGAGAAAGGCCTCCAGGGCCTTGCGCTGCCGCCCGAGGTCGGGGTCGGCCGACGGGGTGGCCCCCTGTACCCGGCGTCGGGCCCGGCTGGCCAGCTGCCGGGTCGCCGCCGCGCCGCGTTCCACGATCGGCGCGATGTCGTCGAAGGGCACGGCGAACATGTCGTGCAGCACGAACGCCAGCCGTTCGTCCGGCTCCAGGGTCTCCAGGACGATCAGCAGGGCTATCCCGACGGAGTCCGCCTCCACCGCCTCCTGTTCGGGGTCCGTCGCGGACAGCGGCCTGACCACCGGGTCCGGGACGAACGTCTCGTCGATCGGCTGCTCCCGGCGGGCCGTGCGGGAGCGCAGCATGTCGAGGCAGACCCGGCCGACCACCGTGGTCAGCCAGCCGCCGAGGTTGCGGATCTCCTCCGCGTCGGTACGGCCGAGTCTGAGCCAGGCCTCCTGGACGGCGTCCTCGGCCTCGACGACCGAGCCGAGCATCCGGTAGGCCACCGCGCGCAGCCGGTCGCGGTGCTCCTGGAAGCGGCGGGCCAGCAGTTCGGTGTCGTTCATCCTGTCTCCCCGTTCGTCGGCCGGGGCGCCCGGCGGTGGCCGGGCGCCCTTCCGGCACACCGTCTTACCAGGCGGTGCGGACCGCGGGTGACAGGGGGTCAGGCCTCGTCGCGGGCGAGCGCGAGGAGCCGGTCCAGGACCCGCGGGGCGCCGGTGCGCACCCCGTCGTGCTCGAACTCGTCGGTGACCCAGGTGCGCAGGCCCCGGACGGCCCGCGCGGTCCGCAGCGAGTGCCCGGCGTCGACGTACATGTCGTCGTGGTAGACGGCGGCGGCGACCGGGACCTCGTTGGCGGCGAGCCGGGCCGGGTCGTACAGCGGCTGCCAGTCGGTGCGGGCGGCGAGCAGTTCGGCGGTCTCGCGCAGCGGGCGCAGGGACGGGTCGGTCTCGAACATCCAGGGGTGGACGGTCTCTCCGGTGAACAGCACCGGGGCGTCGTCGGCGAGCGCCTTGGCCGCGTCGAACTGCGGGAACTCGGCGCGCACCCGCTCGGCCGCCCAGGCGGTGGGACGGCTGTCCTGGCCGTAGACCGGCTCGTGGACGAGGGCGTAGAGCGGGTTGCCCGCGTACGACAGCAGGGACTGGACCTGTTCCTGGAAGGCGTCGGAGAGCTCGGGGCCGCCGGCGGTGCGGACGAACGCGTCCTCCAGCAGGAAGTGGAGGCGGTGGCTGCCGTCGCTCATGCCCAGCATCAGGCCGAGGGACTGGAAGGCCTCGACGGTGAGCCGGTAGCCGCCCGGCAGGACGACCGGGTGGTCCAGGAGGTGTTCGGCGATCCGCCGGGCCCGTTCGACGTCCATCGGGTAGCGGTCGTAGTGCGCGGCGACCTTGCGTTCGATGCGCGGGTAGGCGGCCCGGTAGACGTCGTCGGCGTGCGCGTCCAGGGACGGCAGCCCGCCGGTGATCAGGGAGGTGCGGAGTCCTTCCGGGAAGAACGACAGGTAGGTCACGGTGCAGAAACCGCCGAAGCTCTGGCCGAGGGTGGTCCAGGGGGCGCCGCCGGTGACCTGCGGGCGGATCGCCTCGCAGTCCCGGACGATCGAGTCGGCGCGGAAGCGGGCCAGGTGGTCGGCCTGGGCGGCGGGGCCGCCGCGCAGCGGCAGGGTCTGCCGGTTGACCGGGGTGGAGCGCCCGGTGCCGCGCTGGTCCAGGAGGAGTACGCGGTAGTCCTGGAGGGCCCGGTCGAGCCAGGCCTGCCGTCCGACGAAACGATTCGCCCCGAAGCCCGGGCCGCCCTGCAGATAGAGCAGCCAGGGCAGCTCGGCGTCCGCCCTGTCGCTCGCGACCGCCTCCCGGGCGTACAGCTCGATGGTCTCGCCGTCCGGATCGGCGTGGTCGACAGGGACGGTGAAGTGGCGGTCGGTGAGGACGACGCCGGGCTGGCGATAGCTGAGGCTCAACGTTTCTCCCGTGACGGACGGACGGTCGCGACCCAGTTCAGCACACGTCCCGGCCCCGGCCGCCCCCGGGATCATGAAATCGTTACTGAATAACCGATCAGCGGGCGGCGAGGCTGGAGCGCCGCACCACCAGTTCCGGCTGGAGCACCACCCTGCGGTGCTCGTGCGCCGGGCGTCCCTCCCCCTCCTCGGTCTCCTCCAGGAGCAGCTCGGCCGCCATGGCCCCCATGGTCACGGCCGGCTGGCGGACCGAGGTCAGCGGTACTGCGGCCGCGGCGGCGAACTCGATGTCGTCGTAGCCGACGATCGCCAGGTCGTCCGGGACGACCACGCCTGCCGCGTACAGAGCCTGCAGGACACCGAGGGCGAGCAGGTCGTTGGCGCAGAACACGGCGGTGGGCCGGTCGGCGAGGCCCAGCAGCCGGGCCCCCGCGTCCCGGCCCGCCGCGACGTCCAGGCGCTCCGTCGGCAGCTCGCGCAGCGCGTCGGGTCCCAGGCCCGCCTCGGCGAGGGCGTTCAGGGCGCCGGTGCGCCGGTCGCGGACCTGGTTGAGGCCGGGAGGCCCGCTGACGTAGGCGAGGGAACGGTGCCCGGCGTCGACGAGATGACGCACCGCGAGGGCGCCGCCCGCCACGTCGTCGACGCTGACCGAACACTCGGTGGTGCCCTCCGCGACCCGGTCGACCAGCACGAACGGGATGCCGTGCCGACGGAACGTCTCGATGTTGCGGCCCGTGGCGTCCGCCGGGGTGAGCAGGACGCCCCGCACCCGCTGCTCGGCGAAGAGCGCCAGGTAGTCGGCCTCCTCCCCGGCGTTCTGGGCGCTGTTGCAGACCATCACGCCGAGCCCGGCCTGCCGCGCCGCGCGTTCGGCGCCGCGGGCCACGTCCACGAAGAAGGGGTTGCCCATGTCGAGGACGAGCAGGCCCATGATCCGGCTGCGGCCCGCGCGCAGCTGGCGCGCGGACTCGCTGCGGACGTAGCCGAGCCGGTCGATCGCCGACTGCACCCGCGCCCGGGTCTCGCCGGCGACGGAGTCCGGACGGTTGATGACGTTGGAGACCGTGCCCACCGAGACTCCGGCGGCGCGGGCGACGTCCTTGATACCCACCGACTGGGCCATCGGGCGAGACCTCCAGGGAACGGTGGACGGCGCCTTCGCAGCGGGGAAGGGCACGTCCGGAAGGGCTTCACATTACGACATGACACGCAGACCGGCCCGGGTCAGGCGAGGTGGAACACCTCGGTGAGCGGCCGCATCGCCCGATCGGGCAACGCGCCGTCCGGCGACTCGAAGAACGGCCCCATCTCCGCCTGCCAGCGGGCGTTGACCTCGGTGGCCTCCATCGCGGCGCGGGCCGCCTCGAAGTCCTCCGTCTCCAGATAGCCGACCAGCAGGCCGTCCTCGCGCAGGAACAGCGAGTAGTTGCGCCAGCCGGTGGCGGTCAGCGCCTCCAGCATCCGCGGCCACACCGCGGCATGGCGTTCGCGGTACTCGGCGATCCGGTCCTGGCGGACCTTGAGGAGGAAACAGACCCGCTGCATCGACGCCCCTGCGCTCTCGGAAGGTGGACCGGTCCGTCGGAAGACGGACCGCTCTCTCAGAAGTCGAACCGGTCGATGTTCTTCGCGTCGAACACGGTCGGCTTGCCGAGGTTGATCACGCCGTCCTTGCCGATGGTGTACGTGGTGGAGCCGGCCTTGAAGGTCTCGCCCTCCTTGCCGGTGATCTGTCCCGAGGCCAGGGCGACGGCGGTACGGGCGGCGAGGTCGCCGAGCTTGGACGGGTCCCACAGCTCGAAGGCGTCGACGGTGCCGTTCTTGACGTACTGGCGCATGTCGTTGGGGGTGCCGAGGCCGGTCAGCCTGACCTTGCCCTTGTACTTGGAGCCGGCCAGGTACTGCGCGGCCGCCTTGATGCCGACGGTGGTCGGGGAGATGATCCCCTTGAGGTCCGGGTACTGCTGCAGCAGGCCCTGGGTCTGCTGGAAGGACTGCTGGGCGTCGTCGTTGCCGTAGGCGACCTTGACCAGCTTGACGTTCTTGTACTTCGGGTCCTTCAGCTCCTCCTTCATGTACCCGATCCAGGTGTTCTGGTTGGTCGCCGTCTGCGCGGCGGACAGGATCGCGATGTCGCCCTTGTAGCCGATCTGTTCGGCGAGCAGTTGCACCTCGGTACGGCCGAGGTCCTCGGCGCTGGCCTGCGAGACGAAGGCGTTGCGGCAGCCGGCGTCGGTGTCGGAGTCGTAGGTGACGACCTTGATCCCGTTGCTCATGGCCTGCTTGAGCGCGGTGCACAGGGCTCCGGGGTCCTGGGCGGACACGGCCATGGCGTCGACCTGCTGCTGGGTGAGGGTGTTGACGTAGGAGACCTGCCCGGAGGTGTCGGTGGCGCTGGAGGGGCCGACCTCCTTGTACTTGCCGCCCAGTTCGGTGAGCGCCTTCTCGCCGCCCTTGTCGGCGGAGGTGAAGTAGGGGTTGTTGACCTGCTTGGGCAGGAAGCCGACGGTCAGGCCCTTCTTGAGGGCCGCGTTCGGGTCGGCCTCGGCGGTGGAGGTGGCCGCCTTGTCGTCGCCCTTGGAGTTGTTCTTGGTGGTACCGCCGCAGGCGGTGGCGGCGAGGGAGAGCGCGGAGACGGCGGCGAGGGCGACGCAGGCGCGCCGGAGGGATGACTTACGCATGACGGTTCCTTCGGAGGTGAGGGGGACGGAGACGCGCCCTTGTCCTGGGGGCGCTGGGGCCCCGGCCGCGAGCCGGGGTGGGACTGCGCGATCGACGAATCACGACCCGCGGAGTTCAGGCGGCCCCGGTGGCCTTGTGCCTGGCGAGGGCGATCTGCCTGGCCACCCTCGGGCCCAGCACCGAGACGACGAGCAGCACGCCGGTCACGACGATCTGGGACTGCGCGGAGACGTTCAGCAGGCTCATCACGTTCTGGAGCGCCCCGAGCAGGAACACCCCCGCGATCGCCCCGCCGAGCGTCCCGCGGCCCCCGTCGAAGTCGATGCCGCCGAGCAACACCGCGGCCACCACGCTCAGTTCGAGCCCGGTCGCGTTGTCGTACCGGGCACTGGCGTAGTGCAGCGACCAGAAGATCCCGGTCGACGACGCCATGAAGCCGGTGGCCACGAACAGGATCAGCTTGTTGCGCTTCACCCGGATCCCGGCGAACCTCGCCGCCTCCTCGTTGGCCCCGACCGCGAACAGCGACCGCCCGAACGGCGTGGCGTGCAGCACCACCACGGCGATCACGAGGAGGACCAGGAAGGGCAGGAAGGCCCGCGGCAGGAACGTGTCGCCGAGCCGCCCGGCCGCGAAGTCGAGGTACTGGGCGGGGAAGTCGGTGACGGCGTCCGAGCCGAGGACGATCTGCGCGATCCCCCGGTAGGCCGCGAGCGTGCCGATGGTCACGGCCAGCGACGGCAGGCCCAGCCGGGTCACCAGCAACCCGTTGACCAGCCCGCAGGCCGCGCCGAGGAGCAGGCACAGCGGGATGATCGTCTCGATCGCCATGCCCTCGTTCCACAGCCGGCCCATCACCGCGCCCGAGAGCCCGGCGGTGGAGGCGACCGACAGGTCGATCTCACCGGCCACGACCAGCAGCGTCATCGGCAGCGCGACCAGGGCGATCGGAAGCGTGTTGCCGATGAGGAACGACAGGTTGAGCGAGTTGCCGAAGCCGTCCACGAAGCCGAAGGAGAACAGCAGCAGGACGACCAGCAGGGCGCCCACGACGGTGTCCCAGCGAATCGCGCGGATCAAGGACTCAGGCATGGCCGGCACTCTCCTTGCTGGTCGTGGTGGTCCTCTGGAGGGCCGACCTCTTCTTCAGCGCGGCCGCCACCCGCAGGGCCACGACCCGGTCGACGGCGATGGCGAGCAGCAGCAGGAGGCCGTTGATGGCCAGGACCCACACGGAGCTGACCCCCAGGGCGGGGAGCACGCTGTTCACGGAGGTCAGCAGCAGCGCGCCCAGGGCGGCGCCGTACACGCTCCCGGAGCCGCCGGTGAAGACCACGCCGCCGACCACCACGGCGCTCACGACGGTGAGTTCGTAGCCGGTGCCGGTGCCGGAGTCGACGTTGCCGAAACGGGCCAGGTACATGGCGCCGGCCAGTCCGGCGAGGGCGCCGCAGACGGTGTACGCGGTCAGGATCCGCCTGCGCACCGGGATTCCGGCCAGCCGTGCGGCCTCCGGGTTGGAGCCGAGGGCGTACAGCTCCCGCCCGCTGCCGAAGTGCTTGAGGTAGTAGGCGGTGGCGACCAGGACGGCGAGGGCGATCAGCGCCAGCCAGGGGACCGCCGCGAGCCCGCCGGAGCCGAAGTCGTTGAAGGCGCCGGGGAGATCGGCGGCCGTGATCTGCCGGGAGCCGACCCATATGGAGTCGACGCCGCGGATGATGTACAGCGTGCCGAGGGTGACGACGAGCGCGGGTACCTGGCCGAGGCTGACCAGAAGGCCGTTGAGCAGTCCGCACCCGATGCCGAGCAGCACGGCCAGCGCGATCGCGACGACCGTGCCGCCACCGCCGTGCAGGTAGTCGCCGGCGGCGAAGGCGGTGATGCCGAGCGTGGACCCGACGGACAGGTCGACGTTCCTGGTGATCACCACCAGGGACTGGCCGGTGGCGACCAGTACCAGGATGGTGGCGTTGAGCAGCAGGTCCTTGATCCCCTGCTGGGAGAGGAACTGGCTGTTGCCGGCCTGGGTGACGGCGATCATCACCAGGAAGACGACCAGGATGGCGAGTTCGCGCATCTTGAAGACGCGGTCGACGAGCCGGGTCCCGCTGGACCCGGGCGCCTCGGTGAGCGAGGTCGGTTCGGAGGTGGTCACCGTCATGCGGCGGCCCTCCTCACGGCGGTGGTCGTCATGCGGCGGCCCTCCCGGTCGCTGCGGCCATCACGGTTTCCTCGGTGGCGTCGGAGCGCGGGATCTCGGCGGTGATCCGGCCCTCGTGCATCACCAGCACGCGGTCGGCCATGCCGAGGATCTCGGGCAGGTCGGAGGAGATCATCAGGACGGCGACCCCGTCGGCGGCCAACTCGCCCAGGAGCCGGTGCACTTCGGCTTTCGTTCCGACGTCGATGCCCCGGGTGGGCTCGTCGACGATCAGCACCTTCGGTCCGGTGGCCAGCCACTTGGCGAGGACCACCTTCTGCTGGTTGCCGCCGGACAGGGTCGAGACCGCGTCGGCGATGCGGGCGTACTTGACCTGGAGTCTGACCGCCCAGTCGAGGGAGCGGCTGCGTTCGGCGCGCCGGTCCATCAGGCCGGCCCTGACGGTGTCGCGCAGTCCGGTCAGGCCGATGTTGCGCTGGATGGACATGTCCATCACCAAGCCCTGGGCGCGCCGGTCCTCGGGGACCAGGGCGAGTCCGGCCGCCATCGCCGTGGAGGGTGCGCCGTTGGTGAGTCTGCGGCCCCGCACCTCGACCTCGCCCGCGTCCCGGCGGTCGACGCCGAACACGGCCCGGGCGACCTCGGTCCGGCCGGCGCCGACGAGTCCGGCGAGGCCGACGATCTCGCCGGAGCGCACCTCGAAGGAGATGTCGGTGAAGACGCCCTCCCGGGTCAGTCGCCTTACGGAGAGGGCGACTTCACCGGCGGGCACCGCCTGTTTGGGATAGAGCTCGTCCAGGTCGCGGCCGACCATCCGGCGGACCAGGTCGTCCTCGGTCATGCCCTCGACGGGTTCGCTCGCGATCAGGGCGCCGTCCCGCAGGGTGGTGACCCGGCCGCAGATCCGGAAGATCTCCTCCAGCCGGTGCGAGATGAACAGCACGGCCGCGCCCTGGTCGCGCAGGGTGCGCACGACCCCGAAGAGACGGGCGACCTCGCTGCCGGTGAGGGCCGCCGTCGGCTCGTCCATGATCAGGACGCGGGCGTCGAAGGAGAGCGCCTTGGCGATCTCCACGATCTGCTGGTCCGCGATCGACAGGCCGCGGGCGGGGCGGTCGGGGTCGAGGGCGACACCCAGCCGCTTCATCAGGGCGGCGGTGGCCGCGCGGGTGGCCTTGTGGTCGATCCGCCCCAGCGTCCGCCGGGGCTGACGGCCCATGAAGATGTTCTCGGCGATCGACAGGTCGGGGAAGAGCGTGGGCTCCTGGTAGATCACGGCGATTCCGGCGTCGCGGGCGTCGCCGGGGCCGTGGAAGACGACGGGTCCGCCGTCGAGCAGCACCTGGCCGGCATCCGGTCGGTGCACCCCGGCGAGGGTCTTGATCAGCGTCGACTTGCCCGCGCCGTTCTCCCCGGCGAGGGCGTGCACCTCGCCGGGGAACAGCTCCAGGGAGACGTCCCGCAGGGCGCGGACGGCGCCGAAGGACTTGGAGACGTCCTTCAGTGCCAGCACCGGGGCCGGTCCCGTGTCGGACGGGTGGGTCATGGAGGGCTCCTCGACGACACCCGCGGGGCGGTCGGCACCGGCCCCGGGCGTCGTGAAAGGTTTCAACTGGATTGCCGGGACCGTAGGCACCACGGGCATGTCGCGTCAATGGGTCCGTATCGAAAAGATTTCGATACCCTAAGGTCACGGCCGAGTCACGGAAAACCTGGTTGACCGGAGTGCTTGACACCCCCTCGAGAGACTCCTACCTTGCCGTTCTGAATCGTTTCATCGCTCATACTCCAGGAGCTCCCAAGTGACCGACCTCGCCGCGGTGAAGGCCGCGCTGAAGACCCAGGCCGTCGAGACGCCGTCGTGGGCGTACGGAAACTCGGGGACCCGCTTCAAGGTGTTCGCCCAGCAGGGTGTCCCGCGCACGGCGAAGGAGAAGCTCGACGACGCGGCCCAGGTCCACGCGGTCACCGGGATCGCGCCGACGGTCGCGCTGCACATCCCCTGGGACGAGGTCGGGGACTACGCGGACCTGGCCGCGCACGCCGAGAAGCGCGGGCTGCGGCTGGGAACGGTCAACTCCAACACCTTCCAGGACGACGACTACCGGCTGGGCAGCATCTGCCACCCGGACGCGGCGGTACGCCGCAAGGCCCTCCGGCACCTCCTGGAGTGCGTCGACATCATGGACGCGACCGGGTCCCGCGACCTGAAGCTGTGGTTCGCGGACGGCACCAACTACCCCGGGCAGGACGACATCCGGGCGCGCCAGGACCGGCTCGCGGAGGGGCTGGCGCAGGTGTACGCGCGGCTCGGCGAGGGGCAGCGGATGCTGCTGGAGTACAAGCTGTTCGAACCGTCCTTCTACACGACCGACGTGCCGGACTGGGGCACGGCCTACGCCCACTGCCTGAAGCTGGGGCCGCGGGCCGAGGTCGTGGTCGACACCGGGCACCACGCGCCGGGCACCAACATCGAGTTCATCGTGGCCACACTGCTGCGGGAGGGGAAGCTCGGGGGCTTCGACTTCAACTCGCGCTTCTACGCGGACGACGACCTCATGGTCGGGGCGGCGGATCCGTTCCAGCTGTTCCGGATCATGTGCGAGGTCGTACGCGGTGGCGGGTTCACCTCCGAGGTGGCCTTCATGCTCGACCAGTGCCACAACATCGAGGCGAAGATCCCGGCGATCATCCGCTCGGTGATGAACGTGCAGGAGGCCACGGCGAAGGCGCTGCTGGTGGACCGGGAGGCGCTGGCCGCGGCGCAGGCGGCGGGCGACGTGCTCGGTGCGAACGCGGTGCTGATGGACGCCTACGACACGGACGTGCGGCCGCTGCTGCGGGAGGTGCGGGCGGAGATGGGCCTGGACCCGGAGCCGCTCGCGGCGTACCGCCGGTCCGGGTGGGCCGACAGGATCGTCGCCGAACGGGTCGGAGGCGAGCAGGCGGGGTGGGGCGCCTGAGCGTCCACCGGGATCCGTTCCGTGGCCGGACGCGGACCGGGTGCGGCCGCCGGCGCAGTTCCTCCCCCGGCCCCCGGCCGGGAGTACCCCCAGCCCCCGAAGGGGCACCGATCCCTCCGTACAGCGAGAAACCAGGGACCCTCATGACCACTCACCCCGAAGCCGCCGCTCTCCTCGCCCGCTCCCATCGGCTCGGCGCCGATCCCCGCAACACCAACTACGCCGGCGGCAACACGTCCGCCAAGGGCACCGCCACCGATCCCGTCACCGGTGGTGACGTCGAACTGATGTGGGTGAAGGGGTCCGGCGGCGACCTCGGCACCCTCACCGGTTCCGGGCTCGCCGTGCTGCGGCTCGACCGGTTGCGGGCGCTCGCCGGGACCTATCCGGGCGTCGGGCGCGAGGACGAGATGGTCGCCGCCTTCGACTACTGCCTGCACGGCAGGGGCGGGGCCGCGCCCTCCATCGACACCGCGATGCACGGACTGGTGGACGCCCCGCACGTCGATCACCTGCACCCGGACTCCGGGATCGCGCTGGCCTGCGCCGCCGACGGGGAGAAGCTGACCGCCGAGTGCTTCGGCGACTCGGTGGTGTGGGTGCCGTGGCGCCGCCCGGGGTTCCAACTGGGGCTGGACATCGCGGCGGTGAAGGCCGCCAACCCGCGGGCCGTCGGCTGTGTCCTGGGCGGACACGGCATCACCGCCTGGGGTGACACCTCCGAGGAGTGCGAGGCCAACTCGCTGCACATCATCCGCACCGCCGAGGCCTTCCTCGCCGAGCGCGGCAGGGCGGCACCCTTCGGGCCCGTCGTCGACGGGTACGGCGCCCTGCCGGAGACCGAGCGGCGGGCGCGGGCCGCCGCCCTCGCACCCCACGTCCGTGCCGTCGCGTCCGAAGACCGGGCGCAGGTCGGGCACTTCACCGACTCCGACGTGGTCCTCGACTTCCTCTCCCGGGCCGGGCACCCGCGCCTCGCGGCGCTCGGCACGTCCTGTCCGGACCACTTCCTGCGGACCAAGGTACGACCGCTCGTGCTCGACCTGCCGCCCACCACGCCCCTCGACGAGGTCGTCGACCGGCTCAGGGAGCTGCACGCCGAGTACCGCGAGGAGTACGCCGCCTACTACCGGCGGCACGCCCGGCCCGACTCCCCCGCCATGCGCGGCGCCGACCCGGCGATCGTGCTGGTGCCCGGAGTCGGCATGTTCAGCTTCGGCAAGGACAAGCAGACGGCCCGGGTCGCGGGCGAGTTCTACGTCAACGCGATCAACGTGATGCGCGGGGCCGAGGCCGTCTCGGCCTACGCGCCGATCGAGGAGTCGGAGAAGTTCCGGATCGAGTACTGGGAGCTGGAGGAGGCCAAGCTCCGGCGGATGCCCGCGCCCAAGGCCCTGGCGACCAGGGTGGCCCTGGTGACGGGGGCCGGCAGCGGGATCGGCAGGGCGATCGCGCACCGGCTCGTCGCCGAAGGCGCCTGCGTCGTCGTGGCCGATCTGAACGCTGAGGGTGCCGCCACAGTCGCGGAGGAGCTCGGCGGGTCCGACCGGGCCGTCGCCGTCACCGTCGACGTGACGGACGAGGAGCAGATCGCCGCCGCGTTCCGGGCCGCCGTGCTGGCCTTCGGCGGGGTGGACCTGGTCGTGAACAACGCCGGGATCTCCATCTCCAAGCCCCTGCTGGAGACCTCGGCGCGGGACTGGGACCTCCAGCACGCCATCATGGCCCGCGGCTCCTTCCTGGTGTCACGGGAGGCGGCGCGGGTGATGACCGCCCAGGGGCTCGGCGGCGACATCGTCTACATCGCCTCCAAGAACGCCGTGTTCGCCGGGCCGAACAACATCGCCTACTCGGCCACCAAGGCCGACCAGGCCCACCAGGTGCGGCTGCTGGCCGCGGAGTTGGGCGAGCACGGGATCCGCGTCAACGGGGTCAACCCGGACGGGGTGGTGCGCGGGTCCGGCATCTTCGCCGGTGGTTGGGGGGCCCAACGGGCGGCCGTGTACGGGGTGGAGGAGGCGAAGCTCGGCGAGTTCTACGCCCAGCGGACCATCCTCAAGCGCGAGGTGCTCCCCGAGCACGTGGCGAACGCCGTGTTCGCGCTGACCGGCGGCGAACTGACCCACACCACCGGGCTGCACGTCCCCGTCGACGCGGGTGTGGCGGCCGCGTTCCTGCGATGACCGGCCCCGGGTCCTACGCCGCGGTCGACCTCGGCGCGTCCAGCGGCCGCGTCATGGTCGGCCGGGTGGGGCCGGACTCGCTGGAGCTGGCCGAGGCGCACCGGTTCGCGAACCGGCCGGTGCGGGTGCCCGAGGGCCTGCGCTGGGACGTACTCGCCCTGTACTCCGGGGTGTTGACGGGACTCGGCGCGGCCGGACCGGTGGACTCCGTGGGCATCGACAGCTGGGCCGTGGACTACGGGCTGCTGGACGCCGACGGGGCCCTGCTCGGCAACCCGGTGCACTACCGGGACACCCGCACGGAGGGGGTCGCGGAGAAGCTGTGGGCGACCCTGCCAGCGACGGAGCTGTACGCCCGCACGGGGCTCCAGTACGCCCCCTTCAACACCCTCTACCAGCTGGCGGCGGCCCGGTCGGACGCCCAGTTCGCCCGCGCCGGGCGGCTGTTGCTCATCCCCGACCTGCTGTCGTACTGGCTGACCGGCGAGCAGGGCACGGAGCTGACCAACGCCTCCACCACCCAGCTGATCGACCCTCGCACCCGCGACTGGTCGTACGAGGTGGCGGACCGGGCGGGCATCGACCTCGGGCTGTTCGCGCCACTGCGCCGGCCCGGGGATCCGGCCGGGCTGCTGCGTCCCGAGGTGCTCGAGGAGACGGGACTCGCCGGGCCGGTGCCGGTGACCGCCGTCGGCTCGCACGACACGGCGTCGGCGGTGGCCGCCGTCCCCGCGGACGGTGAGCGCTTCGCCTACATCTGCACCGGCACCTGGTCGCTGGCCGGGCTCGAACTGAGCGCGCCCGTGCTGACCGAGGAGAGCAGGGCCGCCAACTTCACCAACGAGCTGGGGCTGGACGGCACGGTCCGGTACCTGCGCAACATCATGGGGCTGTGGCTCCTGCAGGAGTGCCTGCGGACCTGGGGCGACCCCGATCTGGGCGGGCTGCTGCGGGACGCGGCCACCGGGCCGGCGCTGCGCTCGGTGGTGGACGCGCAGGACACGGCGTTCCTGGCGCCCGGCCGGATGCCGGAACGGATCGCCGAGGCGTGCCGGGGGTCGGGGCAGCCGGTGCCTCGGACGCCCGCGGAGACCACCCGGTGCATCCTCGACTCGCTGGCACTCGCCCACCGCCGGGCGGTCGCGGACGCCCAGCGGCTCGCCGGCCACCCGGTGGACACGGTGTACGTGGTGGGCGGTGGCGCCCGCAACGCGCTGCTGTGCCAGCTCACCGCCGACGCCTGCGGGCTGCCGGTGGTGGCGGGCCCGGCGGAGGCGGCGGCCCTCGGGAACGTGCTGGTCCAGGCCCGTGCCCACGGGCGGGTGGGCGACCTCGCCGACATGCGGCGGCTGCTCGCGCGCACCCAGCCGCTCGCCCGGTACGCGCCGCGCGGCGACACCGCCCGCTGGGCGGCGGCCGCATCACGACTCGCCACCCGGTGATGCGGGGCTCCCACGGATCGCGTCGGCCCATTACCCTGCACTCATCGGATGATCGATCCCTAGGAGCCGCGATGCGTGTCGCCCTGTTCCTGACCTGCGTCAACGACACGCTGTATCCGGACACCGGTCGTGCGGTGGTGAAACTCCTGACCAGGCTGGGTGTCGAGGTCGACTTCCCGATGGGGCAGACGTGTTGCGGGCAGGCCCACTACAACACCGGGTACCGGCATGAGGCGGAGCCGTTGGCCCGGCATTTCTCCGATGTCTTCGGCGGGTACGAGGCGGTCGTGACGCCGTCCGGGTCGTGCGGGGCGATGGTGCGGGAGCTGTATCCGAGGATGGGTGAGCGGGCGCGGGCGGAGGGGCGGGGCGGGGATCTCGCGGCCGTGCTGGCGCCCGTGGTGCCGAAGACGTACGAGCTGACGGAGTTCCTGGTGGACGTGCTCGGGGTGACCGATGTGGGGGCCTGCTACCCGCACCGGGTGGCCTATCACCCGACCTGTCATGGGCTGCGGAGTCTGGGGCTGGGGGACCGGCCGCGCCGGCTGCTGCAGGCCGTGCGAGGTCTGGAGTTGGTGGAGTTGCCGGGTGCGGAGGAGTGCTGCGGGTTCGGTGGCACGTTCGCGGTGAAGAACCCGGACGTGTCGGCGGCGATGGGCGCCGACAAGGTCCGCAACGCCGAGTCGACGGGGGCTGGGGTGCTGTGCGCGGCCGACAACTCCTGTCTGATGCACATCGGGGGCACCATGGCCCGGCTCGGCAGCGGTCTGCGGCCGGTGCACATCGCGGAGATCCTGGCGAGCACGGAGGAGGCGGCGCTGTGAGCGGGACGTATCTGGGGATGCCGGCGTTTCCGCAGGCCGTGCGGGAAGCCGTCAACAATCCCGTCCTGCGCCAGAATCTGCGTCATGCCACGCACACCATCCGGGCCAAGCGGGCCAGGGCGGTGGCGGAGGTGTCCGACTGGGCGGAGCTGCGCGAGGCCGGAGCGCGGATCAAGGACCACACGCTGCGTCATCTCGACCGGTACCTGGTCGAGTTGGAGGAGGCGGTGACGGCGGCGGGCGGTACGGTCCACTGGGCGGCGGATGCCGAGGAGGCGAACCGGATCGTCACCGCGCTGGTCAAGGAGACCGGTGAGTCGGAGGTCGTGAAGGTCAAGTCGATGGCCACGCAGGAGATCGGGCTGAACGAGGCGCTTGAGGCCGAGGGCATCCGGGCCTACGAGACCGATCTCGCCGAGCTGATCGTCCAGTTGGGAAAGGACCGGCCCTCGCACATCCTGGTACCGGCGATCCACCGCAACCGGGGCGAGATCCGGGACATCTTCCGGCGTGAGATGGGCGAGTGGGGGCGTCCCGCCCCGGACGGCCTCACCGACACACCAGGGGAGCTGGCCGAGGCGGCGCGGCTGCACCTGCGGGAGAAGTTCCTGCGCGCGAAGGTCGGAATCTCCGGCGCCAACTTCATGGTCGCCGAGACCGGCACCCTGGTCGTGGTCGAGTCCGAGGGCAACGGGCGGATGTGCCTGACCCTGCCCGAGACGCTGATCTCGGTCGTCGGCATCGAGAAGACCGTGCCGACCTGGCGGGACCTGGAGGTCTTCCTGCAGACCCTGCCCCGTTCCTCGACCGCCGAACGGATGAACCCGTACACCTCGATGTGGACCGGCACCACCGACGGGGACGGACCGGGCGCCTTCCACCTGGTCCTCCTGGACAACGGCCGCACCGACACCCTCGCCGACGAGGTCGGCCGGCAGGCCCTGCGCTGCATCCGCTGCTCGGCCTGCCTCAACGTCTGCCCGGTCTACGAACGGGCGGGCGGGCACGCCTACGGCTCGGTCTACCCGGGCCCGATCGGCGCGATCCTCAGCCCCCAGCTACGGGGGACGGCCAGCGCGATCGACGCCTCCCTGCCCTACGCGTCGTCACTGTGCGGCGCCTGCTACGAGGTGTGCCCGGTCGCCATCGACATCCCCGAAGTCCTCGTCCACCTACGCGAACGCATCGTGGAGGGCGGCGAAGCCGTCCAGGCGGGAAACAAGGTGCTGCTCAAGCCGGCCAGGGGACACGCGGCCGAAAGGGCCGCGATGCGGGCGGCCCGCTGGGCGCTGTCCCACCCGGCCGCCCTGCGCACCGGCCAGCGCCTCGCCTCCCGCACCCGCCGCCTGCACCCCCGCACCCTCCCCGGCCCCGGCCGGGCCTGGACCGCCACGCGGGACCTGCCGGCCCTCCCGGCCGAGCCGTTCCGCGACTGGTGGCAACGCACAGGCGGCACGACGGACGGAGACAAGTGAGCAGCAGGGAGCGGATCCTGGGCCGGGTACGCCGCGCACTTGCCGACACGGGCAGCGCGGAGGCCCCGGTCGAGCGGGCGTACCTCCGCGAACACGGACACCGCACCACCGCACAGACCGTCGACCTGCTGGCGGAGAACCTGGCCGACTACCGGGCCCTCGTGCATCGTGCCACCGAGGACGAACTCCCCGCCGTCATCACGCGGTTGCTCGCCGAACGCGGGTCACGGCGGGTGCTGGTGCCCGCCGGGCTGCCGGCGGCCTGGATGCCGACCGCCGGCCCCGAACGGGTCGACGACCGGGCCGCGAGCACGGCGCGCGAGCTGGACGCGGTGGACAGCGTGGTCACCGGATGCGCGGTGGCGATCGCCGAGACCGGCACGATCGTCCTGGACGGCGGCCCCGACCAGGGCCGCCGCCGCATCACCCTCGTCCCCGACCACCACATCTGCGTCGTCCGGGTTCCGGACCAGGTCGTCTCCTCCGTCCCGCAGGCACTCGAACGACTCGACCGCACACGCCCGTTGACCTGGATCTCCGGCCCCTCCGCCACCAGCGACATCGAACTGGACCGGGTGGAGGGGGTGCACGGTCCGCGCACCCTGGAGGTGGTGCTCGTCAGCACGGGCGGGCCGGCCGTCGAAGTCACCCCGTAGGCGGGCCGCCGCCCCTTCGGCGAGCGGCCCCGAGGGGGCGCGGCTAGCGTGAGGGGATGATCCGGTTCGAGCAGGTCACCAAGCGGTATCCGGACGGCACGACCGCCGTGGACGGCCTCTCCTTCGAGGTGGCGGAGGGTGAACTCGTCACCCTGGTGGGCCCGTCCGGCTGCGGCAAGACCACCACGATGATGATGGTCAACCGGCTCGTCGAACCGACCTCCGGCCGGATCCTGGTCGACGGCGAGGACGTCGCGGGGGTCGACCCCGTCCGGCTGCGCCGCCGGATCGGCTACGTCATCCAGCAGGTGGGCCTCTTCCCGCACCGCACCGTCCTCGACAACACCGCGACCGTACCGGCCCTGCTCGGCTGGAAGCGGGCCAGGGCCCGTGAACGGGCCGCCGAACTGCTCGACCTGGTGGGCCTGGACCCCGGTACGTTCGGCGGCCGCTACCCGGACCAGCTCTCCGGCGGCCAGCGGCAGCGGGTGGGCGTGGCCCGCGCCCTCGCCGCGGATCCCCCGGTGCTGCTGATGGACGAGCCGTTCGGCGCCGTCGATCCGGTGGTGCGGGAGCAGTTGCAGGACGAGTTCCTCAGGATGCAGGCCGCCGTGCGCAAGACGGTGCTGCTGGTCACCCACGACATCGAGGAGGCGGTGCGGCTCGGGGACCGGATCGCGGTGTACGGGCAGGGGCGCATCGAGCAGTACGACACGCCGGGCGCGGTGCTGGGCACGCCGGCCACACCGTACGTCGCCGGGTTCGTGGGCGCGGACCGCGGGCTGAAGCGGCTGTCGGTGACCGCGATCGAACCGGACGACCTGGAGCAGCCGCCGGTCGCCCGCCCGGCGGAGTCCGCCGCGAGCGCCGCGAGCCGGCTGCGGGCGGAGGGAGCCCGCTGGGCGGTGGTCCTGGACACCGACGGCGAACTGCACGGCTGGGTGGGCCGGGAGGAGTTGGCGGCGGGCGGCACCGTCGGCGACCGCGCGCACCGGATGACCGCGTGGGTTCAGGTCGGCGCCCCGCTGAAGCAGGCGTTCGGGGTGATGCTCCAGTACGACGCCGGATGGGTCGCGGTCCTGGACGGCTCGCGCTTCCTGGGCGTCCTGACCCCCGCCAAGCTGCACGAGGCGCTGCGCCGCTCGGTGGACGCGGACGCGCGTGGCGTCCCGCGCGGCGAGGTGCCGTTCGACTCGGTCTCCGACGCCTGACGGCCGCGGCCGACCCGGTGCCGGCGGTACCGTCAGCAGTACGTCATCGGGCAGCCGCGGCGCATCGAGTGCTGGGCGGCCCGCAGGTACAGCGCGACGTAGAAGGCGGCGTCCAGGTCCTCGCCCCACGGGCCGGGGCGGGCGGCGGCCGTCTTCCCGGCCGGGCCGTCCAGGAACCACGCCGTCAGATCGAGGTTGTCGCAGGCCCGCGGTATCACGTCGACGGGCAGCCGGACCGCCGTCGCCAGCCGTTCGGCGAGCGCGAGCACCTGGGGCGCTCCGGCGACCGTCGTGGTGTCGTCGTAGGCGGACTCGACGGGCAGCAGGAGTTCCTCGTCGAGGGACAGCGGCACCAGCACCGACCAGGTCAGCAGCAGCCCCGACTCCCGCGCCGACAGGTGTTCCCGGCACAGCGCGCCGAACCCGTCCATCGACGGCACCAGTTTCTCCTCGAACGACTGCCCCGAGCCGCGCACCAGGGGGACGTCCTCGGGCACCGTCGTGTAGGGCGCGCGCCCGCGCCGCCGCAGCTCCTCGTTCAGCGCCGCGGCGAGGGCTCCCATGCCGCCCTCCTCCTCGTCCGCGTCGAACCACTCCCGCGCGGCGACACTCACCAGATAGATCCCCATGCCCCGGAACGTACCGCCCGCCACTGACAACGGGGCCGAGCCTCACCTGACCAGTCCCTTGTCCCGCAGATAGGTCCGGGCCACGTCCTGGGCCAGCCGTCGCCAGCTGTCGACCTGCCGGTTCATGGCGGCCAGATCCGCCGTCGTCAGGACGTCGTTGAGTTTGCCGAGGGTCTTCGTGACGCCCTCGGCGCCCGCCCGCGCGCGGTTGACGACCGGGACGACGTAGTCGGCGTTCTGCAGGTGCCTGTCGTCGGCGAGCAGGACCAGGCCGAACTGGTCGAGGGTGGCGTCGGTGGTGGTGGTCAGCACCATCTGGTCCTGTCCGCTCTGCACGGCCCGCTTGGCCTGGGTGGTGCCGACGCCCTTCGGGTCGACGCCGGTGATGTCGATCCCGTAGACCTTCTTCAGGCCCGGCTCGCAGTACGGCCGTTGCACGCACTCGTCGCCCGCCGCGAGCCGCACCTTCAGCCCCGACGCGCCGAGGTCGCTCAGTGTCGCGAGGTGATGTCCGCGGGCGTAGGCGGCGGTGACCGCGAAGGCGTTCTGGTCCACCGCGCGACCCGGGTCCAGGACGGTGAGGCCGCGGGGTGCGGCGAGGCCGCGCAGTGCCTTCATGGTGGTGGCGAGGTCGGGCGAGCCGACGGGCGGCGCGTCGGGGCCGTGGGCCTTCGCGTTCAGCCAGTCGGCGAAGGTGGCCGCGTACTCGGGGACGACGTCGATCTGGCCGGACTCCAGGGCGGGTTCGTAGATCTCCCGGTTGCCCACGGTGATGAGGGAGGTCCGGTAGCCCGCCTGGTCCAGCAGCTGTGCGTACATCTGGGCGAGCAGGTCGCTCTCGGTGAATCCGGCCGAGCCGATGGTCAGGTGCCGGCTGTCGCCCGGTGCCGCGGTGACCGCGCCGCGGTTCTCCAGGGAGGGGCCGGTGGTGCAGGCGGTGAGCGCGAGCAGCAGCGCGGCCGCCGCCGCCGTACGGGATCTCACCGCGCGCCCCGTGCCCGTGCCGGGGCGAGCCGCTCGACGAGTTCGAAGACGCCCTCCACGACGAGCGCGAAGACGGCGACCAGGATCGCGCCGGCCACCACCTGGGGCGTGCTGGCCAGGTTGAATCCGGCGGTGATGATCCGCCCGAGGCCTCCCCCGCCGGCCAGGGCGGCGATGGTCGCCGTGGCCACGAGCTGGACGGCCGCGATCCGCACCCCGTTGAGGACCAGGGGGAGGGCGAGGGGCAGTTCGACGCGGAGCAGCAGCTGCCGCCCGGTCATCCCCATGCCCCGGGCCGCCTGCACGATGCCGCGGTCGACCTCGCGCATGCCCACGTAGGCGTTGGTGAGCAGTGGCGGTACCGCGAACAGCACCAGAGCCACCACCGTGGGGCCCTCGCCCCAGCGTCCGACGGGGGTGAGGAGCAGCAGGACCAGGACGGCGAAGGTGGGGACGGCGCGGCCGACGTTGGAGATGTTCACGGCGAGTGCGCCGCCCTTGCCGAGATGGCCGAGGACCAGGGCGACGGGCAGGGCGATGACGCAGCTGACGACGAGGCAGACGGCGGTGAGGGCGAGGTGCTGGAGCAGGCGGTGCCCGATCCCGTCGTCGCCCGCCCAGTGCGCGGCGTCGGTGAGCCAGTCCCAGGCGTCGGCGAGGGTGGTCATGCGCGGGCCGCCCGCGTCCACGGGGTGAGCAGCCGCTGCAGGCCGAGCAGCAGCAGGTCGGCGGCGACGGCGATCAGCACGCACAGGACGGAGGCGGTGAGCACCTGGGCCTTGAAGTAGGTGTTCATGCCGGCGTAGATCAGGTTGCCGAGGCCCCCGAAACCGACGATCGCGCCGACGGTGACCAGGGAGACCGCGGAGACGGTGGCGATGCGCAGTCCGGCCATGGCCGCGGGCAGGGCGAGCGGGAGTTCGACCGTCAGCAGGGCGCGGATCGGGCCGTAGCCCATGCCGCGGGCGGCCTGCCGGGTCTCCTCCGGGACGGCGCGCAGGCCCGCGAGGATGTTCCGGACGAGCAGGGTGAGCGAGTAGAGCACCAGTCCGGCGACGACGAGGGTGGCCGAGAGGCCGTAGACCGGCAGGAGCAGGGAGAACATCGCCAGGGAGGGGATGGTGTACAGGATCGTCGTGACGGCGAGGACGGGACCGGCCGACCAGCGCCAGCGGCGGGCCAGCACGGCCAGGGGGACGGCGATGACGAGGCCGACGAGCACGGAGACCGCGGTGAGCCGCAGATGCTGCCCGACCGCGTCGAGGAGGATCTGACGGCGGCTGCTCAGATAGGCCCCGCAGATCCACTCGTTACGCGCGAGGCAGTCGTTCGGCGGCGCGATCACCCGTCCATTCCACCGACCGCGCCGCACCCAAGTCACCTTGTACTGACCCGTCCGGGTCGCCGACCGGTACTGCCCGTCGGGTCGCCGCCGGTGGCCGCCGCGACGTCACCACGGGGCCGGGCGGCACCAGTGGCCACCGGTGGTGGGAGCGGCTCGGCTCGGGCGGGGCCGGGGTTCGTGCGGTCGGTGTTACGCCATTCCGCCCGCTCGCATCAGTGCCGCCGCCGTTCCCGAGGCCAGCCCGTCGTCGAGCCTTTCGATCCGGGCGCCGGCCCGGGCACTGGCACCGTCGAAGACCAGCATCAGCTGCCGGGCGAGCACGGCCGGATCCGCCGCCCCGCCCTCCTCGGCCTGTTCCCGGAAGAAGCCCTCCAGCCGGTCCTTGACCGAGCGGGCCACCAGGCTTGCCGGATGCTCGGGGTCCTTCAGCTCGACGAGTACGGCGAGGTAGGGGCAGCCCTGATAGCCGGGGGCCGCGGAGCCCTTCTCCAGCCGTTCGAAGACGTACAGGACCCGTTCCCGGGGCGTGGCCGGCACGCCGTCGCCCTCGGCGGGCGTGAGCTGCGCCTCGTACCAGGGCCTGCGCCGCTCCAGGCTGGCGGCCAGCATCTCGTCCTTGCTGTCGAAGAGCTGGTACATCGAGCGTTTGGACACCCCGGCCGACCTGCACAGCGCCTCGACGCCCACGGACACGCCGTCGCGGTAGAAGAGCTCGGCGGCCGCTTCGAGCAGCCGGTCACGGGGGGACGCCTTGTCGGTGGTGGCCATGGTCCCGAGGTTACCGCGCGACGGCCCGCCGAGAAACCGATCGGTATACAGGGTGGCAGGAGAGGTGAACAAGCGCTTAGATAGGAACCGGGGGCCGCTGCCCACGCACGCTCCCTCTGTCCGTATGTCGGGATACCGCCATATCGCCGAATCCACGTGTCCATGTGTCCACGTGTCCGTGTCCACGTGTCACTGTCCGTGACTCTGAACAGCCGGAGGCCCCGTTGTTCACTTCCGTCGACGACGTCTCCGCCCGCCTCGCGGAGACCGGCTACCTCGCCTCCCCCGCCGTCGCCACCACCGTCTTCCTGGCCGACCGGCTCGGCAAGCCCCTCCTGGTCGAGGGCCCCGCGGGCGTCGGCAAGACCGAGCTGGCCAAGGCCGTCGCCGAGGTGGCCGGCGCCCGGCTGGTACGCCTGCAGTGCTACGAGGGCGTGGACGAGTCCCGCGCGCTGTACGAGTGGAACCACGCCAAGCAGCTGCTGCGGATCAGCGCCGGCCGGGACGAGACCTGGGACGAGGCCCGCACCGACATCTTCAGCGAGGAGTTCCTGCTCCCCCGGCCGCTGCTCACCGCTATCCGGGGCGACGACCCGAAGGTGCTGCTGATCGACGAGACCGACAAGGCCGACGTCGAGGTGGAGGGCCTGCTCCTGGAGGTGCTCAGCGACTTCCAGGTGACCGTCCCCGAGCTGGGCACGGTCACCGCGACCCGCCGCCCCTTCGTCGTGCTCACCTCGAACGCGAGCCGTGAACTCTCCGAGGCGCTGCGCCGCCGCTGCCTGTTCCTGCACATCGGGTTCCCGGACGAGGAGCTGGAGCGCCGGATCGTACGACTGAAGGTGCCGGGGCTCACCGAGGCGCTCACCGAGTCCGTGGTCCGGGTGGTCGGCGCGCTGCGCGCGATGGACCTGCGCAAGGTGCCGTCGGTGGCCGAGACCATCGACTGGGCGCGCACCCTGCTGGCGCTGGGCGCCGACGCGCTGGACGAGCGGGTCGTAAAGGATTCCCTGGGTGTGATCCTCAAGCACCAGGACGACATCCAGAAGGCGGCCGCCAAGCTGGACCTGGACGCGCTGTGAGCACGGCGGCCGGCGCGCCGGCCGACCTCGCCGCCCGGCTCACCGGGCTGGTGGGCGCGCTGCGTGCGCACGGGATGCGGGTCGGCACCGGGGAGACCGTGGACGCGGGCCGGGCGGTGGCGGCGCTGGGTCTTGCGGACCGGGAGCTGCTGCGCGAGGGGCTGGCCGCGACCCTCCTGCACGGTGCGGGCCAGCGGACCGTGTTCGACCAGGTCTTCGACCTCTACTTCCCGCGCGGTGCGGGCGGGCCGGGGACCGAGTCCGCGGGCCGGGAGGAACTGCGGGAGCGGCTCGCGGCCGCGCTCGCCGACGACGACACCGCGCTGCTGCGCCAGTTGGCGGCACAGGCGGTGGACGGCCTGGGCGGATACGGGAGTTCGCCTGGCTCGGACGGCTGGTCGTCGTACCAGACACTGGACCGGCTGCGGCCGCAGACCCTGCTGGCGAAGGTGCGGGCCGACGTCCGGGCACGGGGTGGGGACACGGGGTTCGCGGACCGGCTGCTGGACGACGAGATCCGGCGGCGGATCGAGGCGTTCAGGGGCATGGTCGCGGCGGAGGCCCGGCGCCGGGTGGCCGAGCGGCGCGGGCGGGACGAGCTCGCCCGGCGCGCGGTGCCGCCGACCTCCGACCGGGTGGACTTCCTGTTCGCCGGCCGCGACCAGCTCGCCGAACTGCGCAGGACCGTCCAGCCGTTGGCCCGGAAGCTGGCGACCCGGCTGGCCGCGCGCCGCCGCCGGGCCGCGCGGGGCACCATCGATCTGCGCCGCACCCTGCGCGGTTCGCTCTCCACCGGCGGGGTGCCGATGCGGCCGGTGCTGCGCCGGCGCCGTCCGGCCCGCCCCGAGCTGGTCCTGCTGTGCGACGTCTCGGGGTCGGTGTCGGGGTTCTCGGACTTCACGATGCTGCTGGTGCAGGCGCTCCACGACCAGTTCAGCAAGGTCCGGGTGTTCGCCTTCGTCAACCGCATCGACGAGGTGACCGGCCTGCTCGAACACGGCCGGGCCGATCCGGAGGGCCTCGGTGCCCGGATCCGCGCCGAGGCGACCCTCACGGGCTGGCACGGCAGCAGTGACTACGGGGTGTCGCTGGGCGAGTTCGCGGAGCGGTACGGCGCCGCCGTGGGACCGCGCAGCACGGTGTTCGTGCTCGGCGACGCCCGCACCAACAACCTCGACCCGAACCTCGCGGCCGTCCGCCGGATCAGCGAACAGGCCCGCCGTGTCTACTGGCTGAACCCCGAGGCGCGCTCCCTGTGGGGCACCGGGGACTCGGCGGCACCCGACTACGCCGAACTGGTCGAGATGCACGAGTGCCGCACGGCAGGCCAACTGAGTTCGCTGGTCGGACGGTTGCTGCCGGTCTGAACGCCGCACCGGGGCTCCCGGTGCGGGCCGGACCCCGGACTACGCGCCCGGGTGGGCGAGTTCGATGTCGTGGTCGTGGACGTCGGCGCCCGAGACCAGCACCCCGGCCGCGTGCGGCGGGTAGCCGGTCGCGATGACGGTGTAGGGGCCGGTGTCCAGGTCGGAGAACGCGTACGCGCCGTCGTCCCCGGTCGTGGTCGTGGCGACGACGTTGCCGGCGACGTCCACCAGGGTGACCCGGGCGTCGCCCAGCGGGCCGCCCCCGCCCCGTACCGTGCCGCGCACGTGCGCGCCCGCCCGCAGCTCGACCTCGACGCGGGTGATCCCGGTCCCGGCGATCTCGACGGGCAGGGCGAGCGGCCGGTGCTTGGGCGAGCTGACCGCCAGGGTCACGGTGCCCGGCACCAGGTCGGGCACCGCGAACTCTCCCAGCCCGTCGCTCCGCCGGGTGGCGAGCACGTCGCCGCGCACGTCGGTGAGGACCACCACCGCCCCGGCGACCGGTGCCCCGCCGTCCGCGGCCCGTACCGCTCCGGCCAGGCCGCTGGTGCCGCCGAGCAGCACGTCGTAGGCGACCGGTGCCGTGCCCACCACCAGGGTGGTGGCCTGCGGCCGGCAGCCGTCGGCGGAGGCTATGAGGACGAACGTCCCCTCGCCGGGCGCCGCCAGGGCGTAGCGGCCCTCGGCGTCCGCGACCGCGCGGCCGAGCTGACGGCCGCCGAGCGAGATCAGGGTGACGGCCGCGTGGCCCACTCCGGTCCCGTCGGCACCGCGGATCCGCCCGCGCACCGGGACACCGTCGTCGGTCAGGTCGACCGTCACCGGGGCCGGGCCGGCGTCCGCCGGCGAGCCGGTCGCCGTCCCCGGCACGGCCCCCTTCGCCATCCCCTTCGCCGCGGTCCCCGGCACGGCGGGGGCCGCACCACCCGCCGCGGCGGGCTTCCGGCCCGGGATGAACGCGGCCACCAGCAGTGCGAGGACCGCGGCGCCGCAGCCGGTGGCCATGACCACCTTGAAGCCGTTCTCGGAGGGCACGGCGACCCCGCCGAAGACGTTCGTCAGATGGGCCAGGATCACTCCGGCGACCGCGCTCGCGGTCGACGTGCCGATGGACCGCATCAGGGTGTTGAGGCTGTTCGCCGCCGCGGTCTCGTGCGGGTCGACGGCACCCATGATGAGCGCGGGCATCGCGCCGTAGGCGAAGCCGATACCGGCGCCGACGACGCAGGAGACCAGGACCAGCTGCCAGACGGCGTCCATCAGCACGATGTTGAGTCCGTACCCGGCGGCCACGATCACCGCGCCGCACATCAGGGTGGTCTTCGGGCCGAACTTCCGTGAGACGAGCGCCGACACGGGCGCCGTCGCCATCATCACCAGGCCGGTCGGGGCCATCACCAGGCCCGCGTCGAGGAGCGACCTGCCCAGCCCGTAGCCGGTCGCCTGGGGCAACTGCAGGAGCTGTGGAAGCACCAGGGACATCGCGAACATGGAGAACCCGAAGGCGATCGAGGCGAGGTTCGTGACCAGGACCTGCCGGCGGGCGGTGGTGCGCAGGTCCACCAGCGGCTGCCGGGTGCGCAGTTCGTACAGTCCCCAGGCGAGCAGGACCACCACGGCGGCACCGAACAGACCGAGCGTGGTTCCGCTGGCCCATCCCCAGTCGGCGCCCTTGGAGACGCCGAGCAGGAGACAGACCAGCCCGGCGGCCATCCCGAGGGCGCCGGGCAGGTCGAACCGGCCGCCGGCACGCACCTTCGACTCGGGCACCACCAGCAGCACCAGCACGGCGGCGACGACGCCGAGCGCGGCCGAGGTCCAGAACAGCACGTGCCAGTCGAAGTGGTCCGCGATCAGGGCGGCGGCGGGCAGGCCGAGGGCGCCGCCGACACCGAGTGAGGCGCTCATCAGGGCGGTGGCGGAGCCGAGCCGTTCGGCGGGGAGTTCGTCGCGCATGATGCTGATGCCGAGCGGGATCACCCCCGAGGCCAGGCCCTGCAGCGCGCGGCCGACGATCATCGGCACGAGGGTGTCGCTGAGCCCGGCGGTGACCGAGCCGGCGATCAGCATGACGAGGCTGGTCAGCAGGATCAGCCGCTTGCCGTACATGTCGCCGAGCCGCCCCATGACGGGGGTGGCGACGGCGGCGGCGAGCAGGGTCGCCGTGACGGCCCAGGTCGCGTCGGACGCGGAGGCGTCGAGCAGTCTCGGCAGTTCGGGCACGATGGGGATCACGAGGGTCTGCATCAGCGAGACCACGATCCCGCCGAAGGCCAGCACCGCGACGACCGCGTTGTTCCGCGGCGCCGCGGACTCCCCCGCCGCTGCCGGCCGGGGCTGTACGTGGGACATGGTCGAGCCTCCGTAGGGCCGTCCGACTCTGCACGACCCTCCCGAATGTAAGTCACTTGATTTACGCAAGCAAGCAGGGTCCGGTTCGGTACCCGCGGTTCCGCGCCGGCGGTCGCGGACTCGACAACATGAGGGACTGGTTCCGCTGGACCGCGTACCCGCTCGGCAACCGGGACCTCCGGCCGCTAGGTTGGGCGGTATGAGCAACCTTGACCGTGCGCCCGTCCCGAGCGTGTGCGGTGGCCGTGGGTTCGTCGTCGCCGAACCCGTCCGCGAGCTGCTGAGCCCACGCCACGTGCAACTCGGCGAGTCGACCGAGGTGCGCCGACTGCTGCCGAACCTCGGCCGCCGCATGATCGGCGCCTGGGCGTTCGTCGACCACTACGGCCCCGACGACATCGCCGACGAGCCCGGGATGCAGGTACCGCCGCACCCGCACATCGGGCTGCAGACGGTCAGCTGGCTGCACCAGGGCGAGGTGCTGCACCGCGACTCGACCGGCAGCCTGCAGACGATCCGCCCGCGCGAGCTCGGACTGATGACGTCGGGCCGGGCGATCAGCCACTCGGAGGAGAGCCCGAGGTCCCACGCGCGGTACCTGCACGGCGCCCAGTTGTGGGTGGCCCTGCCGGACTCCCACCGGCACACGGACCCGAAGTTCGAACACCATCCCGACCTGCCGACGGTCACCGCGCCCGGTCTGACCGCCACGGTCGTCCTCGGCTCCCTCGACGGCACGACGTCCCCCGGCACGACGTTCACCCCCATCGCCGGCGCGGACCTGGCCCTCACCGCCGGCGCCGACCTGCGCCTGCCGCTGGAGCCCGACTTCGAGTACGGCGTGCTCGGGATGTCCGGCGAGGTGAGCGTCGACGGCGTGCCCGTGCTCCCGGGCTCGATGCTCTACCTGGGCTGCGGCCGCACCGAACTGCCTCTGCGTGCCGAGTCGGACGCGGCGGTCATGCTCCTGGGCGGCGAGCCGTTCGAGGAGGAGCTCATCATGTGGTGGAACTTCGTCGGGCGCACCCAGGACGACATCCAGCAGGCCCGTGAGGACTGGATGAGCGGCTCGCGATTCGGGGAAGTGAAGGGTTACGACGGGGCGCCCATCCCCGCCCCCGAACTGCCGCCGACTCCGCTGAAGCCGCGGGGACGGGTGCGCTGAGCCCGGATTCCGACGCGGCACGTACGTCACCGGGCGCGGTGGAAGGCACCCCGCCCGGTCCGCTCGGCACCTGCTGCCGCGGTCAGCTTCACTCGGGCCACGTTCGATATCTGACATGGGACGATCGGCCGGTGACTCGACTCGTCAACCGTGACCTCTGCCTCGATGAACTCGATCGCGACGGCCGGCCGGTCCCGTCGGGCGGTGAGACCCGGCTGACGGCGACCGTGCGCCGGCTCCGACGCAAGCCGATCGGCGGCCTGACGGTCGAGGACCTGCGGCTGTTGATCCGGCAGGACGTCGGCCTCGCCCATCTGCTGCCCCAGGCGGTGGAGACCCTGCGGACCGACCCGCTGGCGGAAGGCGACATGTACGAGGGCGACCTGCTGGCCGCCGTGCTCACCAGAAGTCCGGAGGTGTGGAGCCGGTTCCCCGGGCTCCAGCGGGATGTCCGCCTGATCGTCTCGGAGTTGACCGACGTGCCACCCGCTCTGGAACGTGAGGTCGAGAGGTTTCTTGTTCTGTAGCCCGCCGACAGCAGCTACCGCGGCGAGGGGCCGGCGGGTCGTCTTGGGGCGTCTGGGCTAAGCGCCTCTTCCGGATCTTGTCGGACGGGTGCGCCGTCGGCACCGCGGACGACCGCAGACGCGGGAGGCTGCCATTGGTCAGGGACAATGCGGTGTGACGTGTGATGTCTGCGGCCATGAGATGCGAAGCATGCCGGTTACTCAACGGCAGATGCCGTGGGAGAGGACGGTGAAGGAACGCTGGTTCTGTTCCTGGTGCTACGCCTGGACCGAATGATCAGTCGCTGTACTGCTGGGAATGTCTCTAGAACACATTGCGGCGCCGGTAATCAACACGGCGGACCGTCGGTTACCACCTGGAAGCTCGAACGCGCCCGGGCTCGATCCGGAGAGCATCGGCGCGCTCTCGCGGTGCACGGGCGTCGATTTCAACGGCTCCCCGGAACAACGACGGCCTTCAGATTCCGGCAAAGTGTGATCGTAGTCAAACGGGCGGCCATCGTCGGCGTCCACGCTAACAATCCGACACTGCCCATTGCCCGCGTCACCGGCCGGGCTTCCGTAAGATCCGGTGTCGCGGCGTCTCGACTCGCAGCCCAGGGGCACACATGTGAACGAGCTAGGAACGTACATTCGAGGCCCAGATCCGAATACGCCGATGTGGTCCGCCGACTAAGCGCACCAATTCCAGCGGATCGGCGAGGTGGCGGGCTCGATTTTCGCGACAGCGTGCATCTGAGCCATCCATAGCAGACCGTAATCGCTGGTCTCACGTAGCCCGAGATCCTTGGATATTACCGGCACAAGAAAGCGGATATGCGTAAGTTCCCTACGCAGCCGGACGGAACGCCTTCGAAGGAAGCTTAGGGGTTTACGGACAGGGCACTATCGTCGGCGAGCGGGCGGAGCGACGCCTTCGTCCTCCGGAGGTGCTAGTGGACACGTTCGAGGCTGCCGCCGTGACGGCGATCGCGGTTCTTCCGGGAGCGCTCTATCTCTTCGCGGTGGAACGCGAGACGGCCGTCGTCCGAGCAGGGCTGGCCGATCGTGCCCTGCGGGTGGCGGCGACCGCCGCTCTGTTCCACCTGGCCTTCGCCCCACTGACGGCGTGGGCGTATCTCCATGTGTGGCAGTCGGGGCGTCTGACCAGACCGCCGGTGCCGTGGGCCTGGTGGTGGTTGCCCCTCCCGTACGCCGTCGTGCCGTTGCTGGCGGGGTTCGCCGTAGGCAGGGCATTTCGCAGAGGACGCCGCTGGGCGCGCGTCGTCAACGGGCACACCCCCGAACCGCTGGCCTGGGATGCCCTGTTCGGCCATGAATCCGCGCTGTGGCTCCGGATCCGGTTGCGGGACACCGGTGGCGGGACCAACGGCTGGATTCTCGGAGTCTTCGCCCGCGACGCGCACGGGCGACTCGACTCCCGAGCCTCGGCGTACCCGCAACCGCACGACCTGTACCTCTGCGACACAGCCTTGGCCCTACCGGACGGGACCTTCCGCAGCGGTGCCGACGGACGACCGGTACTGCGCAACATCGGCCTTCTGATCTCCTGGGAGGAGATCACTTACATCGAGGTGATGTGGGGATGATCATGAACGAGTCCGAGCTACCCGAACAGCCCGGCAACACGTCCGCCGGCCCGGAACAGGTGCACTCACCCGACGAAGAGTTCGATCCGACCGAGACGCTGGGGGGCGGCTCCGGCCGCTCGCACGGACACGCCATGCTCACACCCGACCAGATGCGTCCACCTCCGCCAGACGCGACGGCGACACCTCCGGCACCGGTACCGTCCGCGGAGGACGACGTCACGACGGATCCGGATCTTGGTGAGGATCTGGACGGTACCACCGGCACAGGTCAGGCACCGGTGTAAGCGAAGGTTGCCCAGGCAAACGGATTGACCAGCAGCCCCTGGCGCAGCACGGCCGCCTGTGCCCGTGCGAGCGCCACCGCGGGATGGGAGCCGCTGAGCCAACTTCGGTAGAACTCCTTCATGAGCGGCGCGGTGAAGTCGTCGAAGCACATCCACTGTGTGGCGACAATCCCCCTCAGCCCCGCTTGGACGAGTGCGGCGGGCAGGCCTACCACCTCGTCGGGCAGAGCGTCGCCGGTCACGGCGGTGCCGCAGGCCGAAAGTACCGCGAACGCGGCACGAACCCCACGTGCCGCCAGAACGTCGCGTACCTCCAGCCGGGAGTTCCCGCCCAGGTGCAGACCGCTGCCGAGGGGGCTGCCGCTGTCCATGACACCGTGGCCGGTGAAGTGCAGGACGTCGGTGGTCCTCAACGCCTTGAGCAGGCTTGCTTTGGAGACCTGCCCGGGTTCGACCTCCGTCACGGTGACACCAGCGTGACGAACGGATTTCACGCCGTCCAGCTCCACCGATGCGTCGAGGTCGGAGCCGGTAGTCTCACCTGCCAGAGCTGGCGCGGGGTGGATGAGGGCCAGCCGGGTGACCGTCTGTCGGCTGCGCGCGGCGCTGCGCAGGGCCGCAGCGTGCGGGGCATACGAGAGAGCGGTCCGTTCCAGGAGGAACCGCCATGTGCCGACCTGTTGTGAGGCACACTCACCAGCCGCGTGGAGGGGCAGCATGCCCAACAGCCCACCTGGCAGAAGGACCGCCCGTTCGCGGTTCCCAAGCACGTCGGCCACGGACCGCATCGCCCGATCCCACAGGGCGTTGACCACGTTCCTGGCCAACTGACCACGCGTCATACCGTACTTCGGGGATCGCTGCCGGTCCCGGAGGACTTCCGCTTCCCGTAGTCTGCTGAGGAGTTCACGTACGACGCTCACTGTGAGCGTCGGCAGGTTCACCGATGTCGGACCGGCTTCTCGGCATTCTTCCCCGGTCACGACGAGGGCCGCACCCCCATCCCTGGCCACGGTGAAATAGACCAGGGGCGCGTCCCCGGCGAGCGTGACGATCTCCTGCCAGTCGGGAGCGACCACCCAGTCGGAGCCGCTCCGGCTCCGGGCGTGCACCAGCGCCAGTTGCCGTCGGCACGAGGCCATGCGGGCCGCCCCCTTCCACGGTGTACCAGCTGGATGGGCGAGTTCCTGCCGCTGCAGATTGT
Organism: Streptomyces sp. NPDC001068; assembly: GCF_042897315.1. NCBI lineage: Bacteria > Bacillati > Actinomycetota > Actinomycetes > Kitasatosporales > Streptomycetaceae > Streptomyces > Streptomyces sp. NPDC001068. The sequence continues at coordinate 915,172 of NZ_JBIAYD010000002.1, forward strand.
CCAGTTCACGAGTGAGGTTCTCGACGGCCTGTGCTGTCCGGCTGTCGCCGCCGGCCGTGGTGGACAGCGGTGTCACCCGGTCTGCGGCGGCACCCGTGCGCCGACCGAGTCCCTCGGCCAGCAGGACACCGCGTGCTCCCTCCAGGGCGAGTACGGCCTCGATCCTGTCCTCGACGGCGGACGAGTTCGCCAACTCCCTCGCGCACAGCGGAAGCGCGTCGGCAGCCATCGCGAGAGCCGACTCCTTGTCCGCACGGCTTATCTGCGTATGGGTCAGCGCAGGGAGCACACGGAACGCGGCGGCGTAGGCCCGGGCGGCCTCCAGACGGTGGCCGTCGCGAAGCGCCCATCCGCCCTGCTGGGTCGCCGCGTCCCAGGCAGTGCGCAGATTGCTGCGCGCGCCTGTCAGATAGGACTGCTCGAATGCGTGCCGTGCGAGTGGTCTGTACCGTTCATCCTTGATGCGGTCGGCGAGGAGCATCCGTGTCGTGGCCAGGCTCAAGAACGCGGCCGCGATCACCGACTCCTCGGTGAGATCCGGAGCACCGAGAAGCTCCAGTAGCACCTCCTCGGCACGGCGCAGATCACTGATCGATGCTCCAGGTCCGCTGAGGGCCTGGGCGAGGAAGATGCGGGTGCCGAGCCAGGTCGAGCGGGCTCCCGTCGCGCCGCCCGGTGGGGCGTAGGGGATCGACTCCAAGTCGGCCGCAGCGCCCCGAATTTCGGGACCCGGACGGTCCACCGGGACGTCGGCGTTCTGCAAGGACACCAGATAGGCCCTGACGGCCCGAAGCTGCTGGAGTTGCGGCTCCGAGCCGCCCTGGCGGAACGGCGAGCGCGCGGCACACCGGTCAAGGACCCTGAAAGCCTCCTCCAGGTCGGCCCTGACCTCGTCCGGGCGCATCGGAGGATCAGGGTGCACCAGAAACTCACGGTTCAGGTTGTAGCGAGATCCCAGTGCCCCCGCCAGGGAACAGTCGACCAGGCAGATCTCACTGCCGAACGCCGCGCGCTCGGCCTCCCCTGCCGCTTCCCACACCTCGCGACATGTACGCCACAAGGAGATCGCCGCGTCGAGGCACTGCCGGTTGCCTGCCAGAGCCTGGCCGAGGCGGACCAGGGCAAGGTACGTCAAGCTGTACATCCGACGCGCAGGCCCCGACGGCCGGTCCAGGTGTCCGGCTGTGAACATCGCCCTCCTCGCGCCGCCGACGACGTCGGCACCGGCCATCGACTCGGGCAGGGAACGGAATCGCTTGCGCAGGTCGCACGCCTCGCGTGTGGACGCCTCCTCGCCAGGCTCCTCCAACTCGTCGTGCGCCGCGAGCGCGTCCGCGTAGTCTTGTTGAGACCATGTGGGAACGCGAAGCAGCGCCCTCGCCTTGAGAACCGCGAATTCCTCAGCCGTCACCGCGCAAACTCCCGCCCCCTCGACGACCGTTCACCATGGATGTCCGTACGAGCCCGTCGGCCTGCAACCTCCTGACCTCGCGCCGTCCAGGGGCGCCGTGACGTCCGGGTCGCACGGCTAGGTGTAGACGCGCACCTGCTGCGGCCGCACGATGCGCTCGTCCATGCGGTATCCGTGCCGCACCACTTCCGCGACCTCGCCGCTCTGGTCGGGGGAAAGTGCGGTGGCCGCCCCGACGGCTTCCTGGGCTTCCGGATTGAAGGGGCCGCGGGTGACGGGAATCCGCCTCATGCCGTACTTCTCCAGGAGGGCCGACAGCTCCGTGACGACGGAGCCGGTGAGTGCGTCGTCCTGCGCGGCCTGCCGCTCTAGCCGGTCGACGATCAGCACGACGTCGTAGAGCAGGGGCTGCACGATGCGCCCCTCAGCGGCCCTGCGCGCATGGTCGAGCTCGGTCAGAAGCCCGTCGACACTACGGCGGACCTCCCGGTCGTTGAGCAGCCGTCGGCGGAACTGGTCGCCGAGCGCGGCCAGTTCGTGGCGCATGCCGTCGACGGCATCCGCGACGACGGCGAACGGGTCGCTCGGCTGCCCGGCCGGTTCCGTGAGCCGAGGGACGGCCGGCTCCTCCGGTTGCGGCAGGGGCGGTGAAGTGGTCATGAAAGTCTCCTGGTCTGTGACCTCAGGTAGGGAGGCAGGTCGTTGTAGGCGTGCCGCCAGCGCGGCTTGACTCCTATCGCGACCGGCACGAAGTAGAAACCGGCTACAGCCAGCAGTCTCAGCTCCACCGGCCCCCCGGTGACCATGAGCACGAGGCTGACGGCCATGACCGCGGCCATGCTCCTGTACCAGCGCCAGGTCCTGGCCAGTGCCCTGCCGGCGTCGGTCCGGTAGCGGTTCAGGCAGTCGACGAGGCCGGCGTCCGAGATGCCCACGGCCAGCGCCTGCTCCACGCAGTGCGTGACCATCGCGGCGCTGGCCGGTGAAGGGATGACGTAGCGCTGCCTTGTCGGGTGCCAGACCATGGCGCCCTCGGCGCGCAGCGACCAGATCCGACCTATCTGGTCCCGGACCACCGGAGTATCAGGCTTTTGTATCAGCACCTCCTCGTAACAGCTCAACGCCTCGTCGAAACGTCCGGCTTGGAAGAAACTGTTGGCTGCAGCGACTCGCGAGTCGGTGTTTCCTGGGGCGAGTCGCGAGGCCGCCACATACCAGTTGGCGGCGCTGACGGGGTCGCCGCGTCGCTCGTGGACCTTGGCGATCAAGGTGTGGGTGAGTGCATCGCCGGGGTGCAGGGCGAGGGCGCGATGTAACTCCTGCAACGCGTCCTGCAAGTGGCCCTGGTTCGCGTGCACGGTCCCCAGCAGCCGCCAGGCGTCACCATTGGCGTCGTCGTGGTGCACCGCCTGACGTAGCTCGTACAGTGCGCCTTCATTGTTGCCCTGGGTGATCAGGGTGCGGGCGTGCCCCATCCAGTCCCGGCCTCCCAGAGTGGGCTGTGGTGGGGGCTCCGAGGCTGGTTCCGGCGCGCGCGGGCGTCGACGCGCCTGATCCAGCCGAAGGTTGTAGGCGTTGCGTCGGGTGCGATCGAGCAAGTCCCTGCGCGCCTGCGAGATCAGCTCCACCTTGTCCTCTGCCTCACGCCGCTTCTTGGCGTCGGGGGCTCGGCTCGCCCGGCTCGACCAGGTACGGACGGCCCGGTCGAGCCCTTCGGAGACCTCGTCCGCAGTCGCGGACCGGTCGATGCCGAACTCCGTGTAGTAATCCGGGACGTCTTCGGTCGTCATCGCTGCCGGCTCCACCTGAAGGTTCGGGCCTAGAGGGTCGAGATTCGCGCGACGCGGTCACCGAGCTGGTCCAACTGTGCCTGGCTGAGGTTGTCGGGGCGTTCGAGCTCGAACTCGCCCAGCCACGTGCCCGTCGTGCCATCCTTCACCTCGACGTGGATCACGCCGTCGATGTCGTAGGAGTAGAACACCTCGAAAGGCGCACCCTTCGGGTACTGGGGGATGTCGATGGTGCCCTCGCCGGCCATCTTCACGTAGGCGAGATCCTCGTCGTCGCCCTCCGTCACTTGAACCCTGAGGTGGCGCTGCCTGTCGGTGAGGGTGTGAAACGTATCGCTCTCTTTGGCCGGCACGGGCGTGTTGTGCGCGATGATCACGGAGTTGTACTGGAGCTCATGATTCTCCGAACGAGTCACGACCATGCCGAGGGACTGGGACGTGACGTCGTTGATGGACTTCACCTTTCCCCTGGTCAGGCGGGCCAGGCCGTCGCCGGGGGCGGATTCGACGCTTGCCCCGCTGCCGACGTACTTCCGCTTCTCTTCCGCCTCCTCGGCACGCACCGCGGCGTCGAGGCCGATGAGCGCGGCTCCGAGGGCGACCACTTCGTCCTGGGCGATGTTGCGCTCCGGTTCCCTGCCGGAGAGCCGCCGGATCAGTTCCTGCACCATGGGCATCCGAGTGGAACCGCCCACGAGAAGCAGTCGGTCGATGTCGCCCCAGACGAGCCCTGCCTCCTCCAGCACCCCCTCGGTGATGATGCGCGTGCGGTCCAGGAGTTCGGCGGTGATCTCCTCGAACTTCTCCCGGGTCACCCGGATTTGCTCGTGGCGGCCACCGGCGGAGAGGACCACGACGGCCTGGGCGGTGTTGGAGAGGGTCCTCTTGGCGATTTCCGCCTTGTCACGCAACTCGGCCTGCAGGGCGCTGTCCTCGTTGAGGTCCGTACCGCCTGAGGCCACGAACGCGCCGTTGAGGTAGTTCATCAGCTCGCCGTCCCAGTTGAAGCCGCCGAGGTTGCGGTCCCCGTCGGTGGCGATCACCGTGTAGTCGCCGTTCTTCACCCGCATGACTGTGACGTCGAAAGTGCCGCCCCCCAGGTCGTAGACGAGCACGGTACCGATCTCCTCAGCACCCGCGTCGTCCTGGCGGTCGTCCCCGGAGCACTGATCGAGTCCGTAGGCGAGTGCGGCGGCGGTGGGCTCGTTGACGATTCGCAGGACCTTGAGCCCGGCGAGCCGGCCGGCGTCCTGGGTAGCCTTGCGCCGGACATCGTCGAAGTACGCGGGCACGGTGATGACCGCCTGCTCGACGGGCTCGCCGAGCATCATCTCGGCGTCCTCCTTGAGACGTTTGAGCAGCAGAGCGGAGATCTCTTCCGGTCGGTACGACGTGCCGGACTCCGAGTGGTAGACCGGTGTGGCCTCTCCCATGTAGCGCTTGACGAACTGCACCACGTGATCCGGCGCCGTGGCCGCGGACCGCTTCGCCTGGGAACCGACGACGACAGCGTCACCCTGGAACATCACCACGGACGGCGTGATGTTCTCGCCCTCCCTGTTGCGCACGATGGAGGGCCTTCCCGACCGGTCGGCGACCGCCACGGCGCAGTACGTGGTCCCGAGGTCGATGCCTACAACACGCGTCACAGTTCATTCCCCCTTTTGTACACAGAACTGCTGACACTCCCGATTATCGCCATTCCGGAGGCTGTTGGAGGCCTTTCGCCGAGAACCCGTCGGCCCTTCGGTTCGGCAGGCGTTCCCGTCCAGCAGGTTGGTGGTTTCCGCCGGGCCTCGAAGGCATGTCGCCCGAAGTGCCGTCCGTATCGGTGCGCGCGACGTAGGGTTGGACGCGCTTGCGGCTTCGCGATGGGCGACAAGTCGTAGAGCGGAATTTCGACCAGACCGAAGCGGTCGAAGCAGTTGGTGATACCGGCAGCGTGATCCAAGGTCGGGTCGTGCGCGCGTCCCGGCCGTAGGACGTCCGTCCACGAAACCCTCGAATCCGTCCGTGGGCGTAGGCGATGAGCGCCCCGTCCGCGGGCAGTGCCGGCGTGGTGGCGGGCCGGTCGCCCACTCCGGGTGCCATGCCCAGGGCGATCCCGTGGGCCGCGGCGACCTCCCGCGTTCCGTCCGGGGTGACGATCAGGGGTTCGTGGTGGCCGGTTCCTGTGCGGGCCACACAGACCTCTCAGACCGTGCCGGAGGGCCGCGAGGTGCCAGAGCAAGGCAGGGGGGTGTAATACGACGGTCGATGTGTGGTCGGCCGTAAGTCCCCGGTTGGAGGAGCCCGCGTGAATTCCGCCCCGCTCACGTCCCTCGCAGGTTGGCCGACGCCCCTGGAGAGGGCTCCACGGCTGGCCGCCGCGCTCGGACTGCGGGAGAGCGATCTGTGGATCAAGCGCGACGACCTGATCGGGCTGGGGGCGGGCGGCAACAAGGTCCGCAAGCTCGAGTACACGGTCGGGGCCGCCCTGGCCGCCGGGGCGGACACCCTGGTGACGGTGGGGGCCCCGCAGTCCAATCACGCCCGGCTGACCGCCGCGGCCGGAGCCCGGCTCGGCCTGGACGTGGTGCTGGTGTTCCCGGGCGGGCCCGGCGGGTCACGGTCGGGAAACCTCGTCCTGGACGCCCTGTTCGGGGCCCGGGTCCACTGGGCGGGCGACGTCGGCCCGGCCGGGCTCGTCGCGGCGGCGGAGGACGTCGTGGAGGTGCTGCGCGGCAGGGGGGCGCGCCCGGAGCTGATCCCGTTCGGCGGGTCCAGTGCCGTGGGCGCGCGGGGGTACGAACAGGCCGGCCGCGAGCTGCTGTCCCAGGTCCCCGCGCTGGACCTGGCCGTCGTCGCGGTGGGCTCGGGGGGCACCATGGCGGGCCTGGTCGCCGCGCTCGGCCCGGACCGGGTGCTGGGTGTCGACACCGGGGCGATGGACGAGCCCGCGGCCGCGGTCGCCGCGATGGCCGGCGAACTGACCGGGTCAAAGGTGCGGGACCGGCTCCGCATCCGCGGGGACCAGGTCGGTGCCGGGTACGGCCGTCTCACCGAGGCCACCGCCGCGGCGCTGGAACTCGCGGGCCGCACCGAGGGCATCGCGCTCGATCCCGTCTACACGGGACGGGCCATGGCCGGACTCGTGGCCGCGGTCGAGGACGGCAGCGTCGTCCCCGGCCGCACCACCGTCTTCTGGCACACCGGCGGGCTGGCCGGACTCTTCGGCCACGCCGAGGCCGTCGACCGCTTCGGCGGCGCCCTGACGGAGTTCCCCGCGTAGTCCGGGAGGGCGGTGTCCGGCCACGGCGGCGGGCCCGGGCCGAAGGCCGTTGTCAGTGGTGGGCGGCAGGATGCGGGGCATGACGACACCTGCAGCAGCGATCACGGATGCCGCCGCCTACGCACGGGCGGTGCAGGACGCCGTGGAGGCGGCGGCCGCGTACTACACGGGCGGCACCTCGCCGTTGGACGACGACGCCTACGACCGGCTGGTGCGTTCGATCGCCGGGTACGAGGCGGACCATCCCGGGCAGGTGCTGCCGGACTCCCCCACCGGGAAGGTGGCCGGGGGCGCGGTGGAGGGCGACGTCCCGCACACGGTGGCGATGCTGAGCCTGGACAACGTGTTCTCCGCCGAGGAGTTCACCGCCTGGACCGAGTCCCTGGCCCGGCGGATCGGGCACCCGGTGACCCGGTTCCACGTGGGCCCGAAGCTGGACGGACTCGCGATCGCCGCCCGGTACACGAACGGCCGTCTCACCCGGCTGGTCACCCGGGGGGACGGCACCGCCGGGGAGGACGTCTCGCACGCGATCGGCACCGTCGAGGGGCTGCCCGAGCGGCTCGCCGAGCCGGTCACCGTCGAGGTGCGCGGCGAAGTCCTCATGACCAGCGCCCAGTTCGAGTACGCCAACGAGGTGCGCACCCGGCACGGCGGGCAGCCGTTCGCCAACCCGCGCAACGCCGCGGCCGGCACCCTGCGGGCCAGGGAGCGCGTCTACACGGTGCCGATGACGTTCTTCGGCTACGGACTGCTGCCGCTGCCCGCCTCCGACCCGGCGCTGGCCGAGCGGCTGGCCGGGTCCGCGTACGGCGACCTGATGGGCCTGAGCGCCGGCTACGGCATCCACACCAGCGCGCGTACCGCCGTCACCGACACTGTCGTCGAGACCGCCGACGAGGTCCTGGCCCGGGTGCGGGAGATCGCCGCGGTCCGCGCCGAACTGCCCTTCGGGATCGACGGCATCGTCGTCAAGGCAGACCTCGCCGCCGACCGGCAGGCCGCCGGGTCCGGCTCGCGCGCCCCCAGATGGGCGATCGCCTACAAGCTGCCCGCCGTGGAGAAGATCACCCGGCTGCTGGAGGTGGAGTGGAACGTCGGCCGCACCGGGATCATCGCCCCGCGCGGCATCCTCGAACCGGTCGTCATCGACGGCTCCACCATCACCTACGCCACCCTGCACAACCCGGCCGACATCACCCGCCGTGACCTGCGGCTGGGCGACCAGGTGACGGTGCACCGCGCGGGCGACGTCATCCCGCGCGTCCAGGCCCCGGTCGCCCACCTGCGCACCGGCGCGGAACGGCCCGTCGCCTTCCCCGAGGTCTGCCCGCGCTGCGGATCGCAGATCGACAGGAGCGAGGAACGCTGGCGGTGCGCCCAGGGCCGCGACTGCCACCTGGTCGCCTCCCTCGCCTACGCCGCCGGCCGCGACCAGCTGGACGTCGAGGGCCTCGGCCACACCCGTGTCGTCCAGCTCGTCGAGGCGGGTCTCGTCGCCGATCTCGCCGACCTGTTCGCGCTCACCCGGGAGCAGTTGCTCGGTCTGGACCGGATGGGCGAGACCAGTACCGACAACCTGCTCACCGCGATCGCCGGGGCGAAGTCGCGGCCGCTTTCGCGGGTGCTGTGCGCGCTCGGCGTGCGCGGCACCGGCCGCTCCATGTCCCGGCGCATCGCCCGCCACTTCGCCACCATGGACGCGATCCGGGCCGCCGACGCCGAGGCGATGCAGGAAGTGGACGGCGTCGGCGCGGAGAAGGCCCCGTCGATCGTGGCCGAGCTGGTCGAACTCGCCCCGCTCATCGACAGACTCGCCGCGGCCGGGGTCACCATGACCGAGCCGGGTGCCACCCCGCCCCCGGCCGGCGACGGTCCGGGCCCCGACGGCGGGGCGTCGGCGGCCGCGGCGGAGCCGGGTCCGCTGGCCGGGATGGCGGTGGTCGTCACCGGCACGATGACCGGGGTCCTGGAGAAGCTCTCCCGCAACGAGATGAACGAGCTCATCGAACGGGCCGGCGGCCGCTCCTCCTCCAGCGTCTCGAAGAAGACCGCGCTCGTCGTCGCGGGCGAGAACGCGGGCTCGAAACGTGCCAAGGCCGAGCAGCTCGGCATCCGGCTCGCCACGCCGGACGAGTTCGCCGACCTGATAGCGGACCTGGTAGCGGACCTGGTAGCGGACCCGCTGTCCGGAACCGCCGTGTGATCGGACGTGCCGTCGCGGACCGGTGCCCCCGCGACGCGGCGGTCCCCCGGACACCGCCGGTGCGGTGGCGTCCGAGGGACCGTTTCGCCGGGAGCCCGGTGTCAGGTGGTGCGGCGGCGGGCCGGGGCCCGTGACGCCGACTTGGGTTCCCTGGCCGGGGTGTCGGTCTGTACGGTGGCGACGTCGGTGGCGGTGCCGGTGTCGGTTTCGAGCACCTGGTCGCCGTACAGGTCGTGGAGCCAGTTGGTCTGGTAGATGGTGTCGAGGTAGCGCTCCCCGAGGTCGGGGGCGACGGCCACCGCGGTGAGGCCTCGGCTGTCGTGCCGGGACAGCCAGTCCGTCGCTCCGCTGACCACGGTTCCGGTGGAACCGCCGAACAGGAAGCCGTTTCTGGCCATGCGGTGGCACATCCGGATGGTGTCCGGTTCCTCGACCTTGATCACCTCGTCGACGAGGGACTCGTCGAGCAGCGGTGGCCGCATGCTCATGCCGAGGCCGGGGATCATCCGGCGGCCCGGTTCGCCGCCGAACGCGACCGAGCCGGCCGCGTCCACCGCGACGATCCGCACCGGGCGGGGCCACTCGCGGAAGTAGCGCGCGCAGCCCATCAGGGTTCCGGTGGTACCGGCCCCGACGAACAGCACGTCCACCTCCGGGAACCGGCGGGCGATCTCCGGAGCCGTCGTACGGTAGTGGGCCAGCCAGTTACCGGCGTTGGTGTACTGGCTGAGCCAGACGTATCGGTCGTCGGAGGCGCACAGCGAGCGGACGTAGTCGATCCGCTTGCCCAGGAAACCGCCGTTGGCGTCCTGGTCTGCCACGATGTGCACCTCACTGCCGAGTGCCTCCATGAGGAGTCGGGTCGACAGGTTGCACCGGGAGTCCGTCACACACAGAAACCGGTAACCCTTGCTTGCGGCGATCATGCTGAGCGCGACGCCGAGGTTTCCGGAGGAGGACTCCACGAGGACGGAATCCGCTGTCAGGATTCCGTCCCGCTCGGCGCTCTCCACCATCTCGTTGGCTGCCTTCAACTTGATGGAGCCTGCGAAGTTGAAGGCCTCGCACTTCAGGTAGAGCGGGTGACCGCAGATCGACGCGAGATCGACGAAGAGGTCGCCCTCGTTGAAGGCATGCGGAGCGGATATGACGGGCACGGCGGGCCTCCTGATGCCGGGCCGAGGACCTCGGCCTCAGCCGTACCGACGCAGTTCGTGGAAGAAGTCATCGATGAGACGCAGGTCCCCCGACCGTGACACCTCGTCGTAGACGTGCTTGCCGACGGCGAGGTCGAGGACGCCGAGCCCGAACGGTGAGAAGATCACCGTCCGGTCGGCCGGCGGCGCGGCCCGTCCGGCCATCACGTCGCCGAGGGTTCCGTTCAGGAAGTCCCGGTTGCCGCTGAGCTGTTCGGCCAGATGGGGCGACGTGTCGGCCTTGAGGCAGTGCTCGACGTCGTCGACGAAGTTGGCCGAGCCCAGCAGGATCTCCGGGGCGAGGTCGCGCAGGGAGACGTGCAGGACCAGCGGGTTGTGCGAGAACAGGGCCTGGTCGGTGACGTGCGGCCGGCCGGCGATGGTGGCGAACACCACGAGGTCGCTGGCGCGGATCAGGTCCTCGGCGGTGTCGTGGACGGTGACGCGCGTGGCGCTGCCGGTCTCCCGGAGGTAGCCGCAGAAGCCGGCGGCGCTGTCCGCGGACAGGTCGTGCACGCCGACCTCGTCGAAGTCCCAGCCGCTGCCGGCCAGGAAGGTGTGGATGTACCGGGCGATCAGGCCGGTGCCGAAGAACCCGACCCGGGTGGGGCGCGTCCGGTTGCGGCTCAGCCAGTCGGCGGCCAGCGCGGCGGAGGCCGCCGTCCTGGTGGCGCTGATGATCGAGCTCTCCAGGCAGGCGAACGGGTAGCCGGTGTCGTGGTCGTTGAGGACGAGTACCGCGGACGCCCGCGGCAGCCCGGCACTCACGTTCTCCGGGAAGCTGGAGATCCACTTCAGGCCGTCGACGTTGACCGATCCGCCCAGGGAGGCCGGCAGCGCGATGATCCGCGAGGTGGGACGGTCGGCGAAGCGCAGGAAGTACGACGGCGGGTTGACCGAGTCGCCCGCGTCGTGCAGCCGGTAGACGGTCTCCACCAGCTCCACGAGCTGCTTCTCGTGCCCGCGGAGTGCCTGCTGCACCTGCTCGCCGGTGATCACCGCGAAGGTCGGCACGCCGGGACCGTCGGGCACCGCGGTCCGGGTGGTGGTCGACAGGGTGTCGGTCATCGCTCGCTCGCCTCCAGGGCCGGGCAGTCGTCGGCGGGCCGCAGCGGCTCGCCCAGGCCGACCAGCACCTGGCGCTCTCCGGAGAACGCCTCCCTGCTGTGCGCGGTGCGGATGTTGTCCACCAGCAGCAGGTCGCCGGCTTGCCAGGGTTCGCGCCGGGTGTGCGCCTCGTAGGTGCTGTTGACGATGCGGACGACCTCCTCGTCGATCGGGGAGCCGTCGCCGTGGCGGGTGTTGAACGGCAGACCGTCCGGACCGTAGACGTCGAGCAGGTACTCGCGCACCTCCGGGTCCAGGGTCCACTCGTTGAGGAAGGCGATCTGGTTGAACCAGCAGCGCCGGCCGGTGACCGGGTGCCGGACGACGGCGGCGCGGCGCTGCTCGGTGCGCAGTGTCCCGTCGGGCTGCCAGGCGCAGGTGATGCCGTTCGCCCGGCAGTACTCCTCGATTCCGGCGCGGTCGGCGGTGCCGAACGACTCGGCGAGGCTCGCCCCGATCTCGTCGTTGTAGCTGCGGGTCAGGATCCAGCCCTCGCGCTCGAACCGTTCGGTGAGCCCGGTGGGCAGCGCCCGCAGGACTTCCTCGGCGTCGGCCACCGCGGTCGCGCCGCCCTGCTGGGGGGCGGTGAGGCAGGCGAACAGCATCAGGCCGGGCACCTCGTGCTGGTAGCTCAGCTCGTGGTGCATGCACATCGGCTGGTGGTCGGGCCACGGCGTGGAGGAGTAGACGCCCCGGCCGTGGGCCTCGCGGGGGGCGAAGGCCTCCCGCTCCGTCATGAGGTCACCGGCCATCCCGGCGAAGACGGCACCGACCTGGGCGGGGTCGCGCAGTCCGAGGCCGCGGACGACCAGCGCCCCGTGCTCGGCGACCTGCGCGCGCAGCGCCTCGCGGTGCTCGGCGGTCCAACTCGGGGCGTCGTCGGGGGGATCGACGCACAGCAGCGCCGGCTTGTCCGGCCGCAGCTCCACATCGAGGGGTGATGCCAGGGATGAGAACGGCATCTCGGTTTCCTTTCGGTCGACCGCCTGGGGGGTGACGGAGGTCAGGAGGAGGCGAGGGGAAGGACGCTGTTCAGAACGGCCTGCGCCGTCTCGGCCGGACGGGTACGAAGGAAGTGGTGTCCCCCGTCGGCGAGTTCATGGAGTTCGACATGGTCGGCCAGGAGCTGCCAGTCGCGGTGGCGCTGGGCGTGGCCGGCGGTGTGCGGGTCGTCGGCGGCGACCACCACCGAGACCGGCGCGGTCAGTCTCACCGTCGGCGGGGCTTCCAGTGCCTGGTGGAAGTAGCGGTGCGCGGCGACGCAGTCGTGCCGGTAGGCGGCGGCGATGTGTTCGGCGTGCGGCGCGTTGAGTTCGACGAGTTCGGCGTAGCCGCCCTCGCCGGTCAGCCGCTCGGCGATCTCGGCGTCGCTCCTGCCGGTCAGTTCGACGATCGCGGCGAACCGTTCGGCGGCGGTGCCGAGGAGTTGCGCGCCGAGGAAGATCCGGGCCACCTGCACGCCCCGGTCCTGGAGTCTGCGGGCGGTCTCGACGGCCGCGGCCGTTCCCGAGGAGTGGCCCCACAGGACGACCCGGGTGAGACCGCGGGCCGTGATCTCGGCGACGGTCCGCTCGGCCACCTGCTCGATGGTCTCGAACGGCTCGGGCGGCGCGGCCAGGTTGTGGCCCGGCAGGTCCACCGCGAGGACCGGCAGGCCGCTGCCCGCCAGGGCGCTCGCCATCGGCTGGTAGTTGACGGCGTTGCCGCCCGCGTACGGGAAGCACACCAGGGTGCATTCCGAGGCCCGGCCGGTGCCCGACAGGGGCAGCAGCAGTTCGGGGCGCTGGCGGGCCGTGCCGTCGAGGAGGGCGGCCAGGTCCGCGAGGACCGGGTGCCGGGTGATGTCCTTGAGGGTCACCGCGCGGTCCAGGGCGATGCTGAGCTTGACCGCGGTCAGGGAGGTGCCGCCGGCGTCGAAGAAGTGCTCCGTGCGGCCGATCCGCCGCTCGGGCACGCCCAGGAGTTCGGCCCAGGCGGCGGCCAGCCGCCGTTCGGTCGGGCTGAGCGGGGCGGTGTCGTCGTCCGCGGGCTCCGTGTCGGGCGCGGACTGCTCGGCCAGGGCGGTCAGGGCCTTGCGGTCGATCTTCCCGTTGGCGGTCAGCGGCAGGCTCTCCCGCCAGTGGAAGGCCGACGGCACCATGTAGCCGGGCAGGTCCGCGCCGAGCGTCCCGCGGAGGGTCTCGGGTTCCTGCTCGTCGCCGGCGTAGAAGGCGATCAGCTGCTTGCCGCCGCCACTGCGTTCGGCGACGACCACGGCTCCGTCCCGCACGCCGTCGGCCCGCAGCAGGCAGTTCTCGATCTCGCCGATCTCGATCCGGAAGCCCCGGATCTTGACCTGGCTGTCCCGGCGGCCGAGGAACTCCAGTTTGCCGCCGGGGTGCCAGCGGCCCCAGTCACCGCCGAGGTAGAGCCGCTCGCCGGGCCGGTAGGGGTCCGTGCGGTACGACTCCCGGGTGCGTTCGGGGTCGTTGACGTACCCGCGGCCCACGCAGACACCGGAGAAGGCGATCAGTCCGGGGGCGCCCAGCGGTACCAACGACAGCTTCTCGTCGACGACATGGACGCGGACGTTGTTGACGGCCCGCCCCAGCAGGACCCGTTCCGGCACCTCGCGGAGGAGCTCGTGGTTGGTGTCGTCCGACGTCTCGGTCAGCCCGTAGGCGTTGAGCAGTTCGATGCCCGGCTTGACCGTGAACCAGCGCTGGACCAGCTCCCGTTTGAGCGCCTCACCGGTCACCGACACGCAGCGCAGGTCGGGAAGCATCCGCGGGTGCCGCTCCAGATAGGAGACGACGACCTCCAGGTACGACGGCACGAGCTGTGCCACGCCCACCCGGTGGCGTTCCAGGGTGCCGACGAACCGCTCCACGTCGGTGATCACGTCCTGTTCCACCAGCAGGGTCCGGCCGCCGACCAGCAGCGGGGCGACGAGCTGCCACAGGGAGATGTCGAAGCACTGCGGGGCGGTCTGCGCCACCACGGTCGTCTCGCCGATCGACAGGTCGTCGATCTTGGCGTGGAGGTGGTTGAGCATGCCCGCGTGCTCGCACATCGCGCCCTTGGGCTCGCCGGTGGAGCCGGAGGTGAAGTAGATGTAGGCGAGCTGGTCGGCGTCGACGCGGACGCCGGGGGCGTCGTCGGCGTGCGACTCGGCGTACGCGGTCTCCGTCAGAAGCTTCTCGAGGCCGTCCAGGTCGGCCAGCGCCTCGTCCAGGGTGTCGGTGCTCCCGGTCTCCGTGAGCACCAGCCGGCACCGCGCCCGGGACAGCGTCGCCGCGATCCGGCCGGCCGGGAAGTGCGGTTCGATCGGGAGGTAGGTGCCGCCGGCCTTGAACACCGCGAGGACGGCCGCCAGCCAGTCGAGGTTGCGCTCGGTGACGACGGCGACGACGTCCTCCCGGCCCAGCCCCCTGGCCAGCAGTGCGCGCGCCAGCCGGTTGGCCCGCCGGTCGAGTTCGCCGTACGTCCACTGCTCCTCGCCGTGGACGGCGGCCACCGTCTGCGGGTGGGCCCGGGCGTGCTGCTCGAACAGTTCGTGGGCGCGCAGGTCGGGCAGCGCACGGTCGGGCCCGGCGAGGTCCTCGAGCTGTTCGCGTCGCTCCTCGGCGGAGAGCAGGCTCGCCCGGCCGTGGTCGGCGTCGGGCTGCGCGGTCATCAGCCGCAGCGCGGTCAGGTGGTAGCCGCCGATGCGGGCGGCGGCCCGGTCGTCGAGGACGTCCGTGCGGTAGCGCAGGAGCAGCGCCAGCCGCCCGTCCCGCTCGGACCAGCGCACGTGCAGGACACCCTCGTCAGGGGCCGGCGCGGCCGTCGCCGGCCCGAACACGACCTCGTACGACGGCTCGGTCACCGCGAGTTCGCGCCGCAGTTCGGCCACCGGGAAGTCGCGGTGGGCCAGCACCTGCGTCTCGGCCTCGTGGGCGGCGGTGAGCAGGTCCGTCCAGGAGCCGGCGGGAACGGACATCCGGCAGGGGAGCGGCTCGCCGTCGCCGGTCGTGTACCCGGTGACCACCTCGGGTTCGCCGGAGAGCACGGCCAGCACCTTCAGGTGCGCGGCCAGCATCGGCGCGCCTACCGGCAGCCGCCGTCGCCCGGCCAGTGAACGCACCGCCAGGGCCGTGTCGTCCGGCACGGGTATCTCGTGCTCGGCCGTCCCCTGCGCCGGGTTCGGCGCCCACCGCGGCACGGTGCTGACACCGCCTGCCGTCAGTGTGCGGCTCCAGAAGTCCCGGTCGGATTCCACGCGCGATCCCATCGAATGGCCTTCCTCAACTCACGTTCGCCGAGGCGACGTTGGCTATGGACGTGGTCCGGCGGGCGACGCCGGTCCGGTTACCGCTCTCCGGCATGTCGACGGCGGGATTGCCGCCCCACTGTGCGTTCGGGGGGACTTCCTCGCCCTTCATGAGGAAGGCGTCGGGCGCGAGCACCGAGCCGTCGCCCATGGTCACGCCGTAGTGCACGTGGGAGCCGACACCGAGGGTGCAGTCGGCGCCGAGCGCGGTGACGTCGGACTTGAAGGTGCCGTCCTCCTGCGAATGGCACTGGATCTTGCTGCCGGCGTTGAGGGTGCACTCGTCACCGATGGCGCTCAGGGTCCGCTCGGTGATGTAGACGCCGTCGTCGAACACCCTGCTGCCGATGCGGACGCCCAGCAGCCGCCAGACCAGGGCCTTGAACGGGGTGCCGTTGAAGAGGTTCAGATAGTGGTCCGGGACCTTCCACAGCCGCTCGTGCCACCAGAAGTACGGGTCGTAGATGGAGCAGAGCCGCGGGCGCAGCGCCCGGAACCTTCCGATGCAGCGCTCCAGCAGGACCCAGTACGCGGTGGAGAAGAGGAGCGTGAAGGCGAGGTAGCCGCCGATGACCACGTGACCGACCACGCCGTACATGTCCACGGAGGCGAGTCCGAACAGGGTGAGGGCGAAGGTGAGCAGCCAGCGCGCGAGAAGCATGCCCGTCAGGGTGACGAAGTTGTGACGGTTCTTCGCGGCGAGCCGGCGGCGGAAGGTGTCGCCGGTCCGCAGGTGGTCGAAGCGGGTGTCGCGGTCCACCGTGCGGGGGATCTCGAAGCTCGGTGAGCCGAGGAGGCCGACGCCTTCGCGCACCTCGCCGTCCAGGGGGACCATCACCTTGGTCGCCAGCAGGCAGTTCGCGCCCGTCCTGCCCCCGGCCGGGTAGGCGATGTTGTTGCCCAGGAAGTTGTTCGGTCCGATCGTCACCCTGGACAGCCGGAACGAGGTGCTGGAGAAGTCGGCGTTCAGGACGGACAGGCCGTCGGCGACCATCGTCCCGCTGCCGACGGTGACCAGCAGAGGCGACTCGTGCTGCAGCTCGGTGCCGAAGTTGGAGCCGGTCTGCTCGACGCGTGACAGGTTGTACCCGATGCCGCGCAGGTAGGGGACGATGTACGAGCTGTCGCCGAACAGCCAGGTGAAGAACTTGATGTTCGTCATGCGGGCCGTGGTCCGCTGCAGGACGTAGTGGAATCCGTAGAGCGGATAGACCGTGTCGGGCTTGAGGACCCTGGCCACCAGCCGCGGGACGGTGCACAGGGTCAGCAGCCCGAGGACCACGAACCCGAAGAAGAGGACGCTGGACAGGACCAGGGCGTCGGGGACCAGCTCCGAGGGGCTCAGCGAGACCGACTGCGGGTCGAGTCGCCTGCCGATCGCCGGTACCCCGGTGAAGAGCATGTACATACCGCCGACGAGCAGCGGGATGTAGAGGACGAACATCTGCGTCAGGGTGCCCAGGCCGAACCAGGCCCGGCGCAGGGTGCCGCAGGGGGCCGGCGCGACCCTGGCGTAGTCGACCCGGGTGGGTTCCGCCGGGGACCCGTGCCAGTGTTCGCCGGCCGGGACCGACTGCCCGCGGTACAGGGCGGAGGAGTGCCCCAGCTGGGCGCCGTCACCCATGGCGGTGTCGATGTCCAGGACGGTCTTCTCGCCGACGAAGACGTTCGCGCCGAGGGTGATCCGGCCGGTCTGGATGTGTCCGGCGTGCGCCCGGTAGCAGAGGAGGTAGGTGTCCTTGCGGATCACCGTGTCCGCGCCGATCGTCAGGAGGTCGGTGCAGACCGGGATCGTGCGGGAGAGGATCGTGACCCCCTTGCCGATCCGTGCGCCGAGGGCCCGGAGGTAGAGGACGAACAGCGGGGTTCCGGCGAGCAGGACCATCGGATTGGCGTGAATGAGTACCTTGACGAGCCAGAAGCGCAGGTACTCCAGGCCCCAGACGGGGAACTCACCGGGCCGCCAGCGGCCGACGAGCAGCCATTTCGCGGCGACCGGGAAGGCGCACATCATCACGAAGGCCGCGCTTCCGAACGCCATCGACCGCAGATAGACGTCGACCGGACCCGAACCGGCGGCGATCCACTCGTACCCCGTCGCGGTGGCGTAGCCGGAGACCATCGAATAGCCGAGGAAGACCAGCAGTTGGACGGTTCCGCAGAGCAGGTGCGTCAGCTGCTTCACGCGCGGGTCCGCAGCCGGCGGCGGGGGTGCCGTGGGGGGCGGAGCCGTCGCCGGAGCGGCTGGGGCGGGGGCGGGGGTCCCGAGCGCGGCGGTGAGGCTGCGGATCGTGGGGTGCTGGTAGATGTCCTTCATGGACGGGGAGGGCAGATCCTCGGCCTTGCGTATTCGTGCGCAGAACTGGGCCATGACCAGGGAGTTGGCACCCAGGTCGGTGAAGAAGTGGCGGTCTGCGGGAACGCTCTCGGCGCCCAGCAGTTCGGCCAGCGCCTGCGCGAGCCGCCGCTCGGTCTCCTCGTCCCGGTGACCGGTGCCGCTCAGCGCGACGACGGATTCATCCGGCTCCGAAACGACCTCGGAGGACTGTTCCACCATGCGATCTCCTGGAGGACGTGGATGTTCCTGATCACCAACCGGCGGATTCAGTTTGTCCAGGGAGATCTACGTCTGCCACTTGTGTCCTTGGGGCGCGGATCCGGCCGGAACGACGCGTCAGCCCGCAGATCCTGGGATTCCGGCGGGGACGGGCAGGGCCCGGTTCACCCACATGGCGGTCCCCCAACCGGAAGCAACCACAGGCCCGCGGGACGGGAGCCGCAGCACGGCGGAGGGGCGGGGACTCGGCAGGCGGGCCTCTTGATCGCCGGCCCACCTCGGGGCACCGCCACCACGGGCGATCACTCCGCCCCGTCACCTGTCCCCCATCACCAGTCCCCCCGTCACCTGTCGCCCATCACCTGACGCCCGGCACACGGAACAGGCTCACGGCTCGCGGCACCCGGCACCCGGCACCCGGCACCCGGCACCCGGACCAGGCACCCGGACCAGGCTCACGGAACCCGGTGGCGATGGCCGGCCGCTGCGACGGAGGGCTGCGTGGTCGCGCGGGCACGCCGGCGGGCCGGGGCGCGGCCCTGGACGGGCCTCGTCACGGCGGCGGGGCGGGGCAGGATCAGCCGGCGGCCGTCCAGGCCTTCGGGTCCATGCCGCGCCACTCGATCAGATCCGGGTCGTCGACCGTCGTATTGGCCTCGGGCAGCCCGGCCCGACGCAGGAACTCGACGACGTCGAGCAGGTGATACGCGGTGCCGACGTACTCTCCGCGAATGGTCACCCGCCTGCCACCGTCGGTGCCCGGCGGCTGCACCACCACAGGCGCGTCTTTCATGACTGCCGAATGCCCCGTACCGGGCCGGGTCATGCGGGCGCGGGGCCGTCCGATACACCCCGTCGCGACGCCGTTCCGGCCGGTCGCGGCACTCGGCGCGGCCGAAACCCGGCCCCCGCGGCGCCGCGCCCCGTGCGCCGGGGCGGACACGGCCGTCCTCCGGGTGGAGTAAAGGGGGAACCGGCCCGCGCCGTCCGCGCCGGGATCCGGCGGCCGGCCCGGATCCCGCTCCGGAACGAGCGGGATCCGGGGCCGCGCGGCAACCCCGGCCGGGGCCACCGGGGCCGGCTCGCGCGGTCACTCGGACGGTCATGGAGGTGCCCCGGTGAGCACGGTCGCCCTCCCCCAAGCGGGGCGAGCGTGCTCACCGGGGCGGGCGCCGGCTCCGCGGTGTCGCGCGGAGCCGTGACGGGCGAGTCCCCCCTCACCCGTCCGGCACACCCGGACCGTCCCCCTGGGTCCTGGGTGTGCCCGGCGCCTGCGTCAGGGCGTCAGTGTGGCCCACACGGCGTGGCCGCTGGTGAGCCGGGACCGGTCGACGCCCCAGGAGTCCGCGAGTTCCTCGACGAGCAGCAGTCCCCGGCCGCCCTCGTCGTCGGGGCCGGGCTCGCGCCGGAGCAGGCCCCGCCGCGAGTAGTCGTGGTCGTGCACCTCCAGCCGGAGGCAGCCCTCTGTGATCATGCCCATGCCACACAGGATGCGGACACTGAAGGTGTGGCGGATGGCGTTGGTGACCAGCTCGGACACGAGCAGCACCGCGTCCTCGCACAGCTCACCGGGCATCCCCCACGCCCCCAGCCGCTCTCTCACCGAGCGGCGGGCGACTCTGACACTGGAACGGTGCGCGGGCAGCTCGATCCAGTGCGCCTGGTCGGGGTCGACGACGTCTAACAGGTCGAGCGGGGAGGTCGCGTGGGGGGGCACGTGGTTGCCTTCCGTCAGGCGGCTGCGGCGGGGAGCAGGCAGAGCTGAGCAACGTCCACGCGGGAGGCGTCGGTTGCCCGTGAGCGGAACCGCGATTTACTCAAGTAACTATGCGCGCAGTCGGGTTCACCCTGCAACCGACTCCCTGATAATTTCAGACTGCCGGTGTCGGTGTGGTCGCTTCGTCAAGTGCCTGTCAAACTTGTACCGGTGACGTTCCCTCAGGAGGTAGGGCGTGAGCGAAGGCCGGTCGAACGCGAGCAGCGCCAGTGCGCCCACCGTGCTGCGCATGATCCTGGGCCGCAGGCTCCAGGAGCGGCGCCAGGATGCCGGTGTGTCCCTGGACGAGGCGGCGCGGGCACTGCGGGTCGCTCCCCTGACCATCCGGCGCCTGGAGAAGGCGGAGGTGGCGCTCAAGCCCCTGTACGTGGAGAAGCTCCTGGAGACGTACGGCGCCGACCGGCAGGAGACCGAGGAGTTCGTCGCCTTCGCCGAGCGGGCCAACGAGCCCGGCTGGTGGCACACCTACCGTGACGTGCTGCCCAACTGGTTCAGCGCCTACGTCAGCCTGGAGACCGGGGCCAAGACCCTGCGCACCTACGAGCCGCACTACGCCACGGGGCTGCTGCAGACCCGCGAGTACGCGCGGGCCGTGCTCAGCGGCGGCTTCCCGAACGACGGCGACGAGGAGCTGGAACGGCGTGTGAACCTGCGGCTGCGCCGTCAGGCCCTGCTGGAGCGGGCCGAGGCGCCCACCCTGTGGGTGGTCATGGAGGAGGCCGTCCTGCACCGGGTGGTGGGCGGCCCCCAGGTGATGCGGGCGCAGATCGAACGACTCCTGGAGGTCTCGGAGCTGGACCACATCAGCGTCGACGTCGTGCCGTTCACCGCCGGCGCCCATGTGGGCGCGTGCGCGCCGTTCACCTACTTCCGCTTCGAGGAGCCGGAGCTCCCCGACGTCGTCTACAGCGAGATCCTCTCCGGCGCGATGTACCTGGACCAGCGTTCCGACGTCGTCGCCCATCTGGAGGCGCACAACCGCATGTCCCTGCTGACCTCCGACGCGCAGAGCAGGGCGCTCCTGAACCGCATGCGCAAGGAGTACGCATGACCATGATCGACGGCAGTGCCCATGACGTGTACAACGGCATGCCCGCCTCCGACCTCGGCGAGCAGGGCTGGGAGTCCCCCTGGAGCG
Organism: Streptomyces sp. NPDC001068; assembly: GCF_042897315.1. NCBI lineage: Bacteria > Bacillati > Actinomycetota > Actinomycetes > Kitasatosporales > Streptomycetaceae > Streptomyces > Streptomyces sp. NPDC001068. The sequence continues at coordinate 935,916 of NZ_JBIAYD010000002.1, forward strand.
GTCCCAACGGAGGGCAGTGCGTGCAGACGAAGCAACTCGCCGACGGACGGGTCGCGCTGCGCCAGTCGACCGATCCGGCGGGCCCCGCGCTGATCTACACACCGGAGGAGATCACGGCCTTCGTCGCCGGGGTCAAACGGGGTCTGGCCGACCATCTGACCACGGGCTGACCTCCCCACCCACCCCCGCCCGTGGGAGCCGGGCGGGCAACGGGCCGTGACACGGGCGGGCTCTCGTACGGCGGTGACACCGCCGTACGAGAGCCCGCCGCCCCCCCCCGGAACGGGTCAGCCGATGTGGTAGCTGTCCCCGTACACCTTCCAGTCGAGCGGGGTGTTCAGGCACAGGTTGCCCTTGTTGAGGAAGACCCGCTGCTCGGTGTCGACCCGGGTGGTGTCGCTGTGCGCCTCCTCCTGCTTCATCGCCCAGACCCGGGCGTCGAGGAAGGCGTTGAGGTAGGTCGTCTCGTTGCCGCCCTGGGCCGGCGGCTTGGCCTTGCCGAGGGCGCGCTTGCGTATGTTGCGGAAGCTGGTGGGGTCGTCGCCGTCGCCGTGCATGACGATGGCGTCGTAGTAGGCGAACTGCCCCAGCGTGCCCAGCCCGTCCGTCTTGCCCTGCGACACGGCCGGGTTGAAGTAGACCCGGTCGCGCTCGTCGTTCTGCGCCTGCTGGAAGGCGGTGTCCTGCGCGGCCTTGCGCCAGTCCGAGGCGAAGTTCGGGTCGAGGCCCGAGTGCGAGTCGGTGCCGTTGACGCGGCGCAGCGCCGGAAGGTACTTGGCGAGGACGTTGCCGGGCTTGCGGTCGGTGTAGAGCTGCACCAGGTCGAGCATGTCGCCGGTGCCCGAGCAGAACCCGATGATCCCGGCGGTGTAGCCGCGGCCGTCGCCGATGTCCTCGATGTACTTGTACTGCGCCTTCCAGTCGAGCGAGGAGTTCTCCGCGCTCGACACCAGCTTCATGGCGATCTCCTTCTTCGCCGCGTCGTCGAGGCCGGTGCAGCTCGCGGCCGCCGCGTCGGTGGCGGCGGACGCGTGTCCGGGACGCAGCAGTACCGCGCCGGCCGCGGATGCGCCCAGCAGGGCGAGCAGGGTGCGCCGGGAGGTCAGGGCGGGGGTCGTCGTGGGGTTGTTCGGGTGCCTCACGTGGGCTCCAGAAGGTGGTGGGGGTGGACTGGGATCCACTGATAGGAAGGTTTACTATCAGAGCCCACCCGTGATGTGTACCCATCACGCAGAAAGTTCGTAGGGTCGAACAAGAAAGGTCCGGACCACCACTTCGGGGCCGCGGAGCCGATCGGCCGGAGTGATGGAATATTCAACCAACCAGGTGGGTTGGGGCCTCGAAGGAGGTCACGAGTGGACACCACGTACTACGACCAGGGGACTCTCACCGAGCGCTGGGAACGGGCCCGGCTGTTCTTCGACGCCAAGGACTACGCGGGTGCCGCGCGGGTGCTCGCCGGGCTGGTCGAGGAGGTGCCGGAGCAGACCGGACCCCGGCTGCTGCTGGCCAGGGCCTACTACCACTCGGCCCAACTGCGGCGCGCCGAAGCGGAGTTGCGCGAGATCATCGAGCGCGACCCGGTGGAGCACTACGCCCGCCTGATGCTGGGCCGCACACTGCAGCGGCAGGCCAGGCACGAGGAGGCGAAGCCGCATCTGCGTCTCGCCTCGGCGCTGGCGGGCGACTTCCCCGAGGAGTGACTCCCCGCGGGGGAACGCAACGGTCAGGGCTCCGGGTCTCCCCCGGGGCCCTTTTCCGTGCCCGGGCCGTCAGAAGGATGGGCGGGGTACCTGGGCCGTCAGAAGGGGGTGGCGGCGGGTGATCAGTCCTCCGTACCGCCGCCTTCGGTGCGCGGGGTGTTCCGGCGCTTCACCCGGCCCGGTCCGGCACTCTCCAGGAGCGCCCTGAGCACCTGTTCGTCACCGGGCGGCAGGACGGTGACGAAGCTCGCCAGGACGGCCTCGCGGTCCCGTTCGCCGTCGAGGAGGCGGCGCATCCGCAGGGCGGCGAGCCGGGCCACGTCGGCGGTCGGCGTCCACAGGAAGGAACGGCCCTGGCGTTCGCGTGCGACGACGTCCTTGGCGAGCAACCGGGTCAGGATGGTCACCACGGTGGTGTAGGCGAGGTCGCCGCCGAGCCGCTCCTGCACCCAGGCGGCGGTGACCGGACCGCCGGCCTCGCGCAACGCGCCGAGCACCTGCCCCTCCAGCTCCCCCTGCCCGCGCCGGGCCCGCGCCATAGCCCCGTCTCCCTCCGGCGTCGGCATGTGCGACACGCCCGTCGGCGTGCGACGACACGCGCTGTCGCGTGTCTCACCACGCTACTTCACGATGCCCCTGCCCCCGTACGTCCGCCGCCCTCGGCGGTACGCGACCTCCCCGCTCGCCACGTCCACGACGCCGAACGCGGCGAGCGGGATCCCGGGCGGGGGCACGAACCAGCCCACCACCGCGACCGCCGCCACCGCATGCGGCTCGTCCACGTCACCTTCACCGTCGTGGCATGCTGGCGCGATGGCATCTCCCAGTGATCGTGTCCCCGTTGCCGTACGGGTCGAGGAACTCCTCGCCGCCGGCGGACCGTTGCCCATCGTCGCGGCCGGCGACCCGGTCCTGCGCCGCGGAACCGAGCCCTACGACGGCCAGTTGAGCCCCGGGCTGCTGGCCGGGTTCATCGCGGCGCTGCGCGACACCATGCACGCGGCGCCGGGCGTGGGGCTGGCCGCGCCCCAGGTCGGCATCGCGCTGCGGATCGCGGTGATCGAGGACCCGGCGCCGGTGCCCGAGGAGGTCGCCGTCGCCCGCGGCCGGGTCCCGCAGCCGTTCCGCGTCCTGGTCAACCCGGTCTACGAGCCCGTCGGCGGCGCCCGTGCCGCCTTCTTCGAGGGCTGCCTGAGCGTGCCGGGCTATCAGGCGGTGGTGGCCCGGCACGCCGAGGTGCGACTGCGCGGCCAGGACGAGCACGGCCGCGCCGTCGACGAGGTGTTCACGGGGTGGCCGGCCCGGATCGTCCAGCACGAGACCGACCACCTCGACGGCCTGCTCTACCTGGACCGCGCGGAGCCGCGCTCACTGTCCGCCACGCAGGCGGTGACGGAACGCTGGTCCGCGCCTACCCCCACGGCGGCGGCAGCGGAACTGGGCTTCGACCTCCCCTGAGCCGGAGCGACGCCGCCCACCGGCCTCGGCCGGAAAGAGGGGCGCGGGGAACCGCGCGACGGGCCACGGCGCGCCCGTCGCCCGGCCGGCCACCGGCAGTCACCCGCCCGCTCGGTCTCACCCCCGGTACGCCTCCAGGAGCCGCAGCCACACCTCGCTCAGCGTCGGATACGACGGCACCGCGTGCCACAGGCGGCTGACCGGCACCTGCCCGGCGACGGCGATCGTCGCCGAGTGGACCAGTTCGCCCACGCCCGGGCCCACGAAGGTGACCCCGCGCAGGATCTCCGCGTCCAGGTCCACGACCATGCGCGCGCGGCCCTTGTAGCCGTCGGCGTACAGCCCCGCCCCGGCGACGGAGGAGAACTCGACGTCGACGGCCCGTACCCGGTACCCGGCCTGCTCCGCCTCCGCGAGGGAGAGGCCCACCGCCCCGGCCTCCGGGTCGGTGAAGACGACCTGCGGCACGGCGTGGTGGTCGGCCGTGGCCGCGTGGACGCCCCAGGGGGTGTCGAGGAGGGGCGTGCCCGCGGCCCGGGCGGCGATGGTGTCGCCCGCGATCCGGGCCTGGTACTTGCCCTGGTGGGTGAGGAGCGCCCGGTGGTTGACGTCTCCGACGGAGTACAGCCAGTCGGTGCCCTCGACCAGCAGGGTGTCGTCGGCGGTGAGCCAGGAGCCCGGTTCCAGGCCGACGGTCTCCAGACCGATGTCGTCGGTGTGCGGAATGCGCCCGGTGGCGTAGAGGATCTCGTCGGCCTCGATGCGGTCGCCGGCGTCGGTCACGGCCACGACCGTGCCGTCCTCCCGGGTCACCGACGCCACCGAGGTGCCGGTGCGGACGTCGACGCCGGCCTCCTTGAGGGCCTCGCCGACGAGTTCCCCGGCGAACGGCTCCATCCGGTTGAGCAGACCCTTGCCGCGGACGAGCAGGGTGACCCGCGAGCCGAGCGCCTGCCAGGCGGTGGCCATCTCGGTGGCGACGACACCGCCGCCCACGACGATCAGCCGGCCGGGCGCTTCCTGGGCGCTGGTGGCCTCACGGCTGGTCCAGGGCTTGACCTCGGCGAGTCCGGGCAGGTCGGGCAGCTGGGCGCGGGTACCGGTGGCGACGGCGACCGCGTACCGGGCGGTCAGGGTGGTGACCGTGCCGTCCGCGCCGGTCACGGTGACCGTGCGGGGTCCGGCGAGCCGGCCGTGGCCGCGGTACAGGTCGGCGCCGATGCCGTCGAGCCAGCCGACCTGGCCGTCGTCCTTCCAGTCCGAGGTGAAGTAGTTGCGGCGGGCGAGGACCGCGGAGGTGTCGAGCGGCCCCTGGACCGCCTGGCTCAGACCGGGCAGCCGACGCGCGTCGTCCTGGACGATGACCGGGCGCAGCAGGGCCTTGCTGGGCATGCACGCCCAGTACGAGCATTCGCCGCCGACGAGCTCGCTCTCCACGATCGCGGTGGAGAGTCCGGCCGCACGGGTGCGGTCGGCCACGTTCTCCCCCACGGGCCCGGCCCCGAGCACCACAACGTCGTAAGCGATGGATTCCGTTTCCGTCATGGGGTCAGTCTCCCGGGTGGTGTGCGCCGGGGCCACACGGGTACGTGGCCGGAATACCCACCCGGCCGGACGTGTTGTGCGGACGGTTCGTCCCGGAGCGGGGCGCCCCCACATCAGGAAGAGGGAAACTCGCATGAGCAGCACCGTGGAACTCACCAAGGAGAACTTCGACCAGATGGTCAGCGAGAACGAGTTCGTTCTCATCGACTTCTGGGCGTCGTGGTGCGGCCCGTGCCGTATGTTCGCGCCGGTCTACGAGAAGGCCGCGGAGGCCAACCCCGATCTGGTCTTCGCGAAGGTCGACACCGAGGCGCAGCCGGAGCTGGCCGCGGCCTTCGACATCCAGTCGATCCCGACCCTGATGATCGTCCGTGACCAGGTCGCCGTCTTCGCCCAGCCCGGCGCCCTCCCGGAGGCCGCGCTGACGGACGTCATCGGCCAGGCCCGCAAGCTGGACATGGACGAGGTGCGCAAGAGCATCGCGGCGCAGCAGGGCGGCGCGCAGGGCGAGTGACGGCTTGCCCCGAGCGACGGGCCACCGCCCGCGAACACCACGTGGCCGCGGTCAGGATCTCTGACCGCGGCCATTCCTTTCGGCTCGATCCGGTCGGTGCGGCCGGCCCTAGAAGGGGTACGGCGCCACGTCCCCGCGTACGGTCGTCCAGCGCACGTCCGTGAACGCCTCCAGGTTGGACTCGCCGCCGAAGCGCGCCCCGGTGCCGGAGGCGGCGACGCCTCCGAAGGGCGCCACGGCCTCGTCGTTCACGGTCTGGTCGTTGATGTGCACGATGCCGGTGGGGATGCGCTCGGCCAGCTCCAGGCCGCGCGCGGTGTCGCGGGTGACGATGCCGAGGGAGAGACCGTAGGGGCTGTCGGCCGCGAGCGCGGCGGCCTCCTCCAGGTCGGCGAAGGCGCGGACGGGCGCGACCGGCCCGAAGACCTCCTCGGCGTAGGCGGGGGTGCGGTCGTCGACGCCGGCGAGGACGGTGGGCCGGTAGAAGAGGTCCTCGTGGGTGCCGCCGGCGGCGAGTCTCGCGCCCCGGGCGGTGCTCGCCTCCACCAGGCCGTGGATCTTGGCGAGTTGAGCGCCGTCGATGACCGGGCCGAGGTGGACCGGAGCGCGGTGCGGGTCGCCGACGGCGAGGGAGTCGGCCTTGGCGGCGAGGCGTTCGACGTACTCCTCGACCAGGGAACGGTGCACCAGGTGCCGTCCGGTGGTCATGCAGATCTGGCCCTGGTGGAAGAAGGAGCCCCAGGCGGCCGTGGAGATCACCGCGTCGAGGTCGGCGTCCTCCAAGGACGACCAGGGCCGAGTTGCCGCCCAGTTCGAGGTGGGCGCGCTTCAGCCGGCGGCCCGCCGCCTCGCCGACCGCGCGGCCGGCCGCGGTCGATCCGGTGAAGGAGATCACCGGTACCAGCGCGTCGTCGACCAGCGCCGCACCGACGTCGGCCCCGCCCGGCAGCACCTGCAGCAGTCCCTCCGGCAGTCCGGCCTCGGCGAACACGGCGGCGAGGGAGAGCCCGCCGCAGACGGCGGTGCGTGGATCCGGCTTCAGGACCACCCCGTTGCCCAGCGCGAGGGCGGGCGCCACCGAGCGGACGGACAGGATCAGCGGCGCGTTGAACGGCGCGATCACGCCGACCGCGCCGACCGGGATCCGGCGGGTGTACGACAGCCGGGGAGCCTCGCTGGTCAGCACCTGGCCCACCGGGCGGGAGGCGAGGGCCGCGGCCTCGTAGCACTCCTGGGCGGCGACACGCAGTTCGAAGTCCGCCTTGCCGGGGACCGAGCCGGACTCCCGGACGATCCACTCGCGCAGTTCGTCGGCGTGCTCCGTGAACAGGTCCCCTGCCCGGCGCAGGACCTGGGCCCTCACGAAGTGCGGTGCTCGAGCCCATTCGAGGTGCGCCGCCCGGGCGGCCGCGGCGGCCGGGGCGACGTCCGCGGGGGCGGCCAGGACGACCGTGCCCAGTGTGTCGCCGGTGGCGGGCTCGGTGACGGCGTACTGGAGGCCGGACAGGACGCTCGCCTGCCAGGTCTTCGGGTCGAGCAGTGGCATGACGGCTCTCCGATCGATCACCGGGTTGCGCGGCTCACGGCGCCCGCGAGCCGTTTTGTTGAGCGCGCAACATCCTAGTCAAGGCGCCCGGAAAAGCACCGCCCCGACCAGCGTGAGCCATCAGCTGGACTCGCGCCGCACCACCGAGGCGCCGAGCACCTCGTGCGTCTCCGGTACGCCGCCCGGGTCACGCACCACGCGGTCGACCAGTTCGGCGAGTTCGCGGCCGGAGGGCAGTTCGATGTGGATGGTGGTGAGCCGGGGCCGCAGCAGCCGGCCAAGCAGCAGGTCGTCGGCGCCGACCACGGCGGTGTCCTCGGGGATGCGTACGCCCTCGTCCTGGAGGGCGCGCATTAACAGCATCGCGTACTCGTCGCTGTAGGCGAACACCGAGTCGATCCCCGACTCCCGCCAGCGCGAGGCGAGTTCGGCCGCCGATTCCTCCGTGTACCCGAGCGGCAGCTCGGTGACCGTGGCGTCGGTGCCGTACAGGGCCCGCCGGACGCCCTCGAGCCGGGGCCGGGAGTAGGTCTCCAGGCCGGCCTCCTCCGGGACGACCACCCCGATGCGGCGCCGGCCCCGGGCGTACAGGTGGGCACCGGCGCAGCGGCCGACGGCGTCGTGGTCCATCAGCAGGGCGTGCGCGCCGTCGACCCGCTCGGGCCCGAGGGTGACCACCGCCCGGGCACCGGCCCGCTTGAGGACGGCGACACCTTCGGTACCGAGTCCGGCACCGGGTACCAGTACGGCCACCGGCCTCAACTCGGCCCAGGCGCGGGCCGCTTCGTCGGCCCGCAGGCCGGCCGTGCCGTACTGGACGACCGTGTAGTCGAGGCGGCTGAGCGCCCACTGGAGGTCGGTGATGAACTGGCCGTAGAGCGGGCCCATCGGGATGGCCGGGGCGGCCATCAGGACCATCCGGCTGTGGCCGGCGCGCAGACTGCGGGCGGCCGCGTGCGGGACGTACCCGAGTTCCTTGGCGGCCTCGTGGACCCGGCGGCGGGTGGGCTCGCTGATCCGTACGGCACTGGTGTTGTTCAGGACGTAGGAGACGGTCGCACGGGAGACGCCGGCCAGTCGGGCCACATCGGCGCTCGTGGGGACCGAGCGCGGGGTCGGCAGCGCTGCCGAGGGCGTATTCGGTATCTGCACCATGACGTACGGCATCTTGGCAGAACGCCGAGGAGGCCGGTCCGGCGGGTCAACGTCGTTCACTGTTGGACGAGTTGGGCCCGTCGCGCGCCCCGGTTCGGCGGCGGCGCGCGCACCGGGGAGCCGTATGCGTCGGGGCAGCGCACGAGCCGTGGCGGCACGCGGAAATCCCGCGAGGTCCACGGAGCTCGCCAGGCCCGCGGAGCTCGCGAGGGCGCCCCCGAACAACTTGACGAACATGTTCGTTCAGAACTTGTTCGCGACGAACATGTTCGTTACGGTGGTCGCATGCCGGTCACCCCCCGCTCCCGCCGCGAGCGTCCCGCCAAGCCCGCCCTGACCCGCGAGGGCATCGTCGGCGTCGCCGTCGGCATCCTGCGCGCCGAGGGTCTGCAGAAGGTCACCATGCGGCGCCTCGCGCAGGAGCTCGACACGGGCCCCGCCTCGCTCTACGTCTACGTCCGCAACACCGCCGAGCTGCACGCGGCGGTCCTGGACGAGCTGCTCGGCACCGTGGGCCCGGTCCCGGCCGAGGGCGGCTGGCGGGAGCGGCTGGAGCGGGTGCTGGTCGCCTACACCGAGATGCTCCTCGCGCATCCGAGCCTGGCCCGGTCCGCGCTCACCGCGCGGCCGCACGGCCCCCACTACCTGAACCTGATCGAGACCCTGCTGGCCCTGCTCGACGAGGGCGGGGTGCCCCGCGAGCGGGCCGCCTGGGGCGTGGACCTGCTGCTCCAGCACGCCACCTCGACCGCCGCCGAGCACGCCGGCGGGGAGTCCCAGGAGGAGTGGGACACCCTCGCGCGAACCCTGCGCGAGGCGTCGGACCGCACCCACCCGCACATCGCCGCCGCCTCCGGAGAGCTCCTGTCGGGCACCCCCGAGGCCCGCGTGTCCTGGGCGTTCCAGGCGCTCGTCAACGGCATCCAGCGCACCGCCCTGCCCGACTGAAGTCCCCGACCCCCTCAGGAGGGCCACCATGTCCACCGTTCCCACCACGTCCGCTCCCACCACGTCCGCCGCCTCCACTCCGCACCACCCCGTCGCGGTCGTCGGCGCCGGCCTGGGCGGGCTCGTGCTCGCCCGGGTGCTCCAGGTGCACGGCGTCGAGGCGGCCCTCTTCGAACTCGACGCCTCGGACGCCGCCCGCACCCAGGGCGGCATGCTCGACATCCACGACGACTCGGGCCAGGTGGCGCTGCGCGCGGCCGGGCTGTACGAGGGGTTCCTGGCCCGCGTGCACACCGGCGGCCAGGCGACCCGGGTACTGGACCGGGACGGCCGGGTCCGGTTCGAGGCGCCCGACGACGGCACCGGCGGCCGGCCCGAGATCGACCGGGGCGATCTGCGCCGGCTGCTGGTCGGCTCGCTGGCCGAGGGCGTGATCCGCTGGGGCTCCAAGGTCACCGGCGCCCGGCCGCTCGGCGACGGCCGGCACGAGGTGACCCTCGCGGGCGGCGGTTCCTTCACGACGGATCTGCTCGTCGGCGCCGACGGGGCCTGGTCCCGGGTGCGCGCGCTGCTCTCGGACGCGTCGCCCGCCTACACCGGCGTCTCGTTCGTGGAGACGGACCTGCCGGACGCCGACGTACGGCATCCGGTGAGTGCCGAGGTGGTCGGCGGCGGCATGCTGTTCGCGCTCGGCGCGGGCCAGGGCTTCCTCGCGCACCGCGAGAGCGACGGCGGCCTGCACGTGTACACGGCGGTCCGGGCTCCCGAGGAGTGGCTGGACGGGATCGACTTCACCGACACCGAGGCGGCCAAGCGGGCCGTTCTGCGGCGGTTCGACGGCTGGGACAAGAGCCTGCGGGCGCTGGTCGCGGAGGCCGAGGGCGCCCTGGTGCCCCGGCGGATCCACGCCCTGCCGGTCGGCCACCGGTGGGAGCGGGTGCCCGGTGTGACGCTGCTCGGTGACGCGGTCCACCTGATGTCGCCGTTCGCGGGCGAGGGCGCCAATCTGGCCCTGATCGACGGCGCCGAGCTGGGCCTGGCGCTGGTCGCGCACCCCGGCGACACCGAGGCCGCGCTGGCCGCCTACGAGGAGCGGATGTTCGCGCGGGCCGAGCGGTCGGCCGCGGAGTCCGCGGCGAGCGGAGCCATGCTGTTCGGGGCCGACGCGCCGCAGGGTCTGGTCGACATGTTCACCGCGCACGGCCCGGAGGTCACCGGGGCCGCTCCGTCCGAGTGACCCGGGCGACCAGGTCGATCCAGCCGGCCTCCAGCCGCTCGGTGGGCATCCCGCGCTGCCTGGTCAGGTGGTGGACCAGGGCGGGGTCCAGATAGCCCAGCAGCGTGTGGGCGAGCAGTTCGCAGTCCGCCTCCGGCTGGATCTGCCGCAGCAGCATGGTGACGTGGGTACGCAGGGCCGCCATCGAGGGGTGGGCGTAGCGCCGGGTGGGCTCGGGCTGGGCGGCGAGCTGGAGGTCGAGCTGCTCGCAGGTGCGGTACAGGACCGCCACGCCGAAGGCGCGCAGCCGCTCCACGGGCGGGGCGCCCGGGCCCAGCGGCGGCGGCCCGCCCAGGAAGTCCGCCTGGAGCTGGCGCGCGGAGTGGTCCAGCAGCGCCATCAGCAGCCCGGTGCGGTCGCCGAAGCGGCGGAACACCGTGCCCTTGCCCACCTCGGCCGCCGTGGCCACCGCCTCCATGGTGACACCGGCCACACCGTGCTCGGCGATCAGCCGGGCGGCGGCCTCCAGCAGCCGGGCGCGGTTGCGGGCCGCGTCGGCGCGCAGGCACAGCTCTTCGGGGGCGAGCCCCACCTCGAACAACTGGGGTGTGTCGACGGGCTCCTGGGGCTGGGGGAAGGGCGGCAGGACGCTGGACATGAAGACAGCGTAAAGCATGGGGAACAGAACTGGACCGCGGTCCGTTTGTGGTGTTAGAAATTAACCGGACCCCGGTCCGGATTCGTTGCAGCAGTGTTTCAGCCCCCACTTTGGAGTTCCCCCATGTCTGTCCGCATCCTTGCGCTCGTCGGCAGCCTCCGCGCCGGTTCGCACAACCGCCAGCTCGCCGAGGCGGCCGTCAAGCTCGCCCCCGAGGGTGCCGAGGTCGAGGTGTTCGAGGGCCTGGCCGACATCCCGTTCTACAACGAGGACATCGACGTCGAGGGCGGTGTCCCGGCCGCCGCCGCGAAGCTGCGTGCCGCCGCCCAGGCCGCCGACGCGTTCCTGCTCTTCTCCCCCGAGTACAACGGCACCATCCCGGCCGTCCTGAAGAACGCCATCGACTGGCTGTCCCGCCCCTATGGCGCCGGTGGCTTCGCCGGCAAGCCGGTCGCCGTGATCGGCACCGCCTACGGCCAGTTCGGCGGCGTGTGGGCGCAGGACGAGGCCCGTAAGGCCGTCGGCATCGCCGGCGGCAAGGTGGTCGAGGACATCAAGCTGTCGATCCCCGGCTCGGTGACCCGCTTCGCCGAGACCCACCCGGTCGACGACGCCGAGGTCGCCGCCCAGCTGACCGAGGTCGTGGCGCGTCTGCACGGCAACGTGGGCGTCGCCGCCTGAGGCACCGCGCGACGAAGGGGCCGGGGCTCGGTGAGCCCCGGCCCCTTCGCGTACCGGCTCGCGCGCCTCGACGGATCAGCCACCCCGGCCGACCACGCATGTCAGCAGACCGCGTGTCCCAGCCGTTCGCCGACCACGCGTCTCAGCCGATCACGCATCTCAGCCGATCGCCGCGAGCCGCTCGACCGCCGGGGCCACGAAGCTCTCCATCCACCCCGAGGTCTCTGCGAGGCGCGGGCCGACGATGACCGTGTCGAGCCCCAGCCCGGCGTACCCCTCGATGTCCCGGGTGAAGGCGTCCAGGTCACCCTCGGTGGCCGCGTCGCCGGTGTAGGCGATGGTCTTGCGGATGGTGTCGTAGTCGCGTCCGACGGCGTCGCAGTGGACGCGCAGCACCTCCAGCTTGTGCCGCAGCTCCTCCGGTGAGGAGGGGATCAGGTTGCAGGCGTCCGCGTACTGGGCGACCAGGCGCAGGGTCTTCTTCTCGCCCCCGCCGCCGATCATGATCTCCGGGCGCGGAGAGCTGACCGGCGCCGGCACGCAGAGCGTCTCGGCGAGGCGGTAGTGCTCGCCCTCGAAGGGCCCGTTGTCCTCCGGGTCCCACATCTGCAGGCAGATCCTCAGGGTCTCCTCCAGCCGCTCGAATCGCTCGGCCAGCGGCGGGTACGGCACGCCGAGACCGTGATGCTCACGGTCGTACCAGGCGGCCCCGATGCCCAGGGTGGCCCGGCCGCCCGACACCACGTCCAGGGTGGTGGCGATCTTGGCGAGGAGTCCGGGGTGGCGGTAGGTCACCCCGGTCACCAGGGCGCCCAGCTGCACGGTGGAGGTGCGGCCGGCGAGGTAGCCGAGAGTGGTGTAGGCCTCCAGCATGGCGTCCTCGGCGCCGCCGTTGAACTCCATCTGGAAGTAGTGGTCCATCACCGAGACCCAGCTGACACCGGCCGCCTCGGCCGCCGCGCCGGCCGCGGCGAGTTCGGCGCCCAGCGCGCGGCTGCCGCCGGAATGGTCGAACCGGTTGATGTGCACGCCCACACGCATGGCCGTTCTCCGTTCCACCTTGATCGTGTCCTGTCCGCACGACGCTAGAACTTCGAGCACTCTCGAAGTCAAGGCCCGGATGTCAGCGCCCCGGCCCCGCGTCAGGCGCGGCGGGTCTCCGCGGCTCCGACGGCCTCGCTCATCGGGCCGCGCCGTCCGGGTCGGCGCGAGCGGCCCGTCCGGACCGGCCGCCACACCCGCCGGCGGGCTGCGCGGACCTCATCCGACCGGTACCGGGGGTCGCGCCGGTGCCCGCCGGGCCGTCGGCCGGTCGAGGTTGACGGCCACGCTGCCGTAGAACCGCCGCACCGCGTCGTCGACACTGCGGATGAACCCGGTCTCGGCGTTGCCCCGGCCACTGCCCATCCCCTTGAGCAGGGACACCCGGAACCCGGTGATGGCGCCGCCGCCCGCCTTCGGCAGCAGGTCCGCCGGTTCGGGCCGCAGCCGTTCGAGAGTGCCACGCGGGCCGGCCGAGTCGCCCTCCACCAGGGTCTCGATGTGCAGATCGGCCGGTGCCTCCGCCAGGGACCGCACCAGCCGCTTGGCCCAGCTCAGGGGGTAGCCCTGATCGGGTGCCGGGATGTCCATGGACGTACGGAGCCGTCCGGTGCGCAGATCGGCGACGACGGCGAGCACCCCGGGCGTCCCCTCGATACGCAGCTCGGCCTGCAGCCGCCCCTGGAGGCAGAGCTGGTCGGCGAGGAGGCTCCGGCGTTCGCGGGGGTCCCTGCCGCCCCTGGAGCCCCGGACCGGGAGTACCTTCTGCCCCAGTTCGCCGCCCAGCCCCAGACAGACCTGCCGGATGAGGCGCTCCCAGCTCTCGACCACGTCGAGGGCGCGCGGGTCGCCCTGGCACAGCGTCTCGTCGTCGATGCCGTTGCGCACCGGGACCCACGCGGGACCCATGTTCTGGAAGCCGTGGCACCCGGAGTTCTCGTGCTGGAGGTAGTGCAGCAACTCCTCGAGAAGCCAGGCGTGGGCCCTGTTGCCGACGCCCTCGTGCCGGATCAGCATCTGGGCCTGCTGGGTGACTTCCGCCCAGGACAGGTGACGTAGCGCCACCTTGTGCTTGCGCCGTCCGTCGACCTTGACGTCGACGAGCGGGCTGCCTTCGAGGGCGACGTCGTTCGAGAGCGTGATCACGGCCTCGTAGCCGCGACGGGCCGCGATGTCCATGTAGGCCTGCACCTGGTCGGCCTTCAGGGCGTTGCCGTTGGTCTTCGTCTCGACCAGTGCCGTCCACAGTTTGCCGGCCCGTTCGACGCGGACGACCCCGTCGGGACGCCGAGGGGTGTCGCCGTGCGGCAGGGACACCTCGGCGTACGTCTCCATGCGGCCGGCCGGGGCGCCGAAGCCCGCCGTCAGCCGCCTGCCGAACTCGGGAACCTGCGCCATCACGGAAAGGAGGACGGAGGTGGCGCGGGTCTCGCGGTCCCGGTCGCTCTTGAGGGCCGTGACGGGGAAGAGCCGGGCCTCCCGCCAGGAGTCGTTCTCCGCGAGGGACTTCCCGGCCGCCTTCGGCAGGGTGATCTTCTTCTTCGCGGTCCGGGGCCGGGCGGCGGGCCGCCGTGTCGGGGCGCCGTCCGCCGTCGGACGCGGCGCCGGCACGCCGTCCGGGTTCGGCACGGCCGCGTCACCGTCGGCCGGTTCGGGGGCATCCGGTCCGGCGGGTTCCTCCTCCGGGCCGCCGAGCGCCTCCTGGGGCACGGCGTCGTCGTCGATGTCGACTCCGAAGTCGGTCGCGAGACCGGCCAGTCCGTCGGCGTACCCCTGACCGACCGCGCGGAACTTCCACTCCCCCGACCTCCGGTACAGCTCGCCGAAGATGACGGCGCTCACCGTGTCCGCGTCCTCGATGGTGAACCGCAGCACCGGGTCACCCACCGCGTCGGCCAGCGTGACCGTGAGATTCTCCAGTTCCCCGAACCGCGCGTCCCGGTAGCGGCTGGCCGCCACGACCATCCGGTCGACGTCCTCGGGCACGGCGGTCAGGTCGAAGCCGATCCGGTCCTCGTCCCCGGCCTCCGTGGGTGCCTTGCCCAGCAGTTGCACACTGCCGTCGGCGGCCACCGGGTTGTTGTAGAAGTAGAAGTCGGAGTCGTCGCGCACCTTGCCGCCGGAGCCGAGCAGCACGACGGACACGTCCGCGTCGCCCTCACCGGTCGGACTCACCCATCCCAGGCTGACGACCACCGAACCGACGTTCTCACTCAGGGCCGACAACGTGACGTTGGACCCCTTCATCATCTCTTGCACGAATCCCCCCAGGATCCCCACCAGCAAACGGACCAACTGTAGTACCCACCGACCTCGGCGGTTTCGTCGATCCGAATGTGACCGAACCTGGGCGTTCTTGACCGTTCGCGGGTGAAATACCGCGCCAGCGCAGCCCCAGCAGTGCCCGGTACGGCGGGCGTGGGCCCGCGGTGGTGGTGATGGTGGCGCAGGTGGGGTCGGATGCGCAGGGGTGGGACGGGGTGAGGAGGGTGTTGTCGGTGAAGTGGAGGTGCTGGGGGTCGCCGCAGTCGGGGGCCGGGGGCCAGGCGCCGGGGTAGGGGCGGCGGGGCAGCCAGGCGGGGACCTTGTCGTCCCAGTGGTTGTCGATGTAGCGGATGTTGCGGACCGGGCGGTTCCCCCAGTTCTCGCTGCAGCCGCCGATGGAGGCGACGTAGTCGTGCACGACGTTGTCGCGGACGGTGACGCGGTTGCTGGAGTCGTCGGTGTAGATGCCGACGTTCCAGACACCGGCGGCGCTGTCGGTGACGGCGTTGCGGGCCACGAGGGCGCCGTCGGCGTAGGACGGGCCCTGATCGCCGCGCAGGTAGATGCCGCCGCCGTCGGCCAGCAGGCGGTTCGTGGCGAAGACCCGGTTGCCGAGGACGCGGTTGCGGCGCGTCAGGCCCCGCAGGTCCTCGCTGGGGCCGGAGAGGATGCCCGTGTAGGGGACGTGGTCGACCTGGTTGTGGGCGATGAGGGTGTCCTGGGTGGCGCTGTTCCAGACGCCGGAGGCCGCCCGGTACTCGACGCCGACGTGGTGGATCCAGTTGTCCGTGACGCGGTTGCCCGTGTTCCTGCCCCGGGTCGCCGGGGGCAGGACACCGAGGGCGACACCGCCGTCCGAGATGTCCGTGAAGACGCTGCCGGTGACGGTGTTGTGCGAGCTGTCGGCGGCGAAGTCCACTCCCTGGGCGCCCAGATGGGTGAAGCGGTCGCCGGCGAGCGTGATGTGCTCGGCGTGCCGGAAGGTGACGTTGCCCGGCACGGTCAGCGCGGTGATGTCGCCGCCCCTGCCCGGACGCATGTACATGCTCCAGGCGGCGGCGAATCCGGCCGGCTCGTCCGGGGCCAGCCAGGTGGCGTGCGCGAAGGTCAGCCCGCGCAGGGCGATGTCGTGCACGGGGTGGGCGGCGGAGTCGCCTGTGCCGCTGAGCAGGGTCTGCAGGACGGGGGCCGTGACCTCGGTCCGGGACAGGGACTCCCCCGCCCGGGGGCGGTACAGGAGGGTGTGGTGCGCGGGACGCGAGCGGTCCAGGTACCAGCTGCCGGGCCGGCCCAGGAAGTCCGGGGCGTTCTCCACGTCGTGGGTCCGGGTCAGCGCCTCCGCCCCGTACAGGGCCCGGGCGAGCCGCCAGCACGGCTGGTCCATGGTGATCGTGGTGCGGCCGGCGGCTCCCCGGGAGATCCCGGCCACCCCGCAACGGCCCTCCACGTAGGCGTCGCGGTGGACGACCTCGAGGTCCGCGGGACGGTGCCAGGCGAGCGGAATCCGGCTGGTCGTGGTGTATCCGGTGGCCGTGATCCGCAGCCTTCCGGGCAGCGGGCCGCCCCGGGCCGCGCGCGGCGCGCGACGGCCGTCGACGTACAGCTGACGGGTCTCCAGGGATCCGACGTCGGCCTGCGAGACCCCGGGCCGCCCGCGGGCGGGGCGCCAGCCGGTGACCGGGCGCCCGCCGCTGAGCGTGACCGGCTCCTGGAGCGCGGTGCCGTAGCCGTACGCCTGGTAGACCACCCGGTGGCCGTGCCGGCCCGAGTCGGCCGGGGTCAGGCGCAGCGGCCCGGTCAGCCGGTAGGTGCCGCCGCGCAGGCTGACCGTGAGGTCCGAGGCCATGTGCGGGACCAGGGCCCGCACCGCCCGCTGGGCCCGGGCCGGTGTGGCGAAGGGCCTGGCAAGGGTGCCGGGCCCCCGGTCGTCACCCCAGGGGGCCACGTAGAGCCGGGTGACGGGTGGGCGGTGCGGGGCCGGAGCACCGGCCGTCGCCGCCAGCAGGGCCGTGACGGCCAGGGCCACGACCGCGTTCCCCCGTGCTGTCCTCATGAGCTGCCTCCCGCGCGTCGGATGGGTCGTTCCATCGTGGTGCGGGCGCGGCACGCGGGGCGTCGGCCGATCGTCTACGTGTGGGGTCTCTTCGGTCGTTGCCCGGGCGACCGTCGGTGTGGCCGACGGCAGGGCCTCCGGTGCCCGTCCGGCTCGACGGCCACCGTCTCCCGGCGCGGGGTGTGTGCTCAGCCCCCGTTCGCCGACGCCTTCCTGATCGCCTCCCTGATCCGGGAGTAGGTGCCGCAGCGGCACACGTTCTCGATGCCGTCGATGTCGGCGTCCGTCGGGTCCGGGGTGCGTTTCAGCAGGGCGGCGGCCGCCATGATCTGGCCGGGCTGGCAGAAGCCGCACTGGGCCACGTCGCAGTCCAGCCAGGCCTGTTGTACGGGGTGCAGGGTGTCGCCGTCGGCGAGGCCCTCGATGGTGGTGACCTCCCGGCCGGCGCAGTCGGCGACCGGGACCACGCAGGGCTGGATCTCCGCGCCGTCGAGGTGGCTGGTGCAGGCGCGGCAGACGCCCACCCCGCACCCGTACTTGGGGCCGGTGACGCCGAGCAGGTCGCGCAGCACCCAGAGCAGGGGCATGTCGGCGGGTGCCTCGACGGTGACCGTCTCGCCGTTGAGGACGAAGGAGTGCGAACGCATCGGTGCCTTCCGGGAGTCGGAGTCCGGTGGGTCAGAAGTCGAGGGGGAAGGTGCGGGGTCTGGTGCCGGTCGCGCGGGCGTGGGCGTTGGCGACCGCGCCCGCCGCCGCCGGCACGCCGAGTTCACCCGCGCCGCCCGGGTCCCCGCCCGTGGCGAGGATGTGCGCCTCGAACACGAGGGGGGCGTGCCGTTGGCGGGCGTAGCGGAAGTCGGCGAAGCTGCCCTCGCGGACGGCGCCCCGGTCGATGTGCAGCCCGGCTCGCAGCACCGTGGAGATGCCGTCGACGGCGGTGCCCATGAGCTGTGCCTCCAGACCGCGCGGGTTGACGGCGGTACCGACGTCGGCGGCCATCACCACCTTGGTGACCCGGGGGTTCTTCCGGTCGGTGGCGTCGATCTCGGCCAGGCAGGCGACGGCGGACCCGTACTCCTCGTGGACGGCGACCCCCTGGGCGGTGCCCGCGCGCATCGCTCGGCCCCAGTGGCCGGCGGCCGCGGCCTTGGCGAGGACGGCCCGCACCTCCTTGCTCCGCAGGGTGTCGCGGCGGAACGCGACCGGGTCCCGGCCCAGCGCGCGGGCGATGTCGTCGACGACGATCTCCTCCGCCGTCCGCATCGTTCCGGAGTCCACCGAACGCCAGGCGCCCAGCGGCATCGGAAGTTCGATGCCGCCCGAATCACCGCTCACGCGACCGAAGTTGTACAGGCCGCTGTCGCTGGGCAGCGGCCGTGTCCGGGCGCTCTGCGCGGCCGGGCCGGTCTCGTCGTAGGTCTCCCCCACCGAGGCCGTCAGATGCTGGAAGGACACCACCCGGCCGCCGGCGACAGCGGCCCGGATCCGGTGGTGGCTGGCGGGGCGCATCCTGCCGTGCCGGATGTCGTCGGTACGGCTCCACATCAGTTTCACGGGTCTGCGGGCCGCCTTGGATACGAGCGCCGCCTCGACGGCCGCGTCGAAGTTGAGGCGGCGCCCGAACGAGCCCCCGCCGCGCACCACATGGACCCGCACCGCCGGGGCCGCCAGGCCCAGCAGGTCGGCGATGGTCTCGCGGGCGTCGGTCGGTGTCTGCGAGGAGAACCACAGCTCGGCGCGGTCGGAGCGGACGTCGGCGACCGCGGTGAGCACCTCCATGGGGGCATGGCTGACGAAGGCGAACGCGAATTCGCCCTCGATCCGGGTCGATCCGCGCGGCACGGTGCCGGGGCGGGGCACCTCGGCCCGCAGCCGGGCGCGGATCTCGTGGTCCGACAGGGGCGCGAGCGGGCCGGGGGCCCAGGTGACACGCAGCGCGTCCCGGGCCTGGAAGGCGTGGTGGAAGGTGTCCGCCACCACGGCGACCCCGCCGGGGATCCGTACCACCGCGTGGACGCCGGGCATCGCGCGGGCCGCCGCCTCGTCGACGGAGAGCGGCTTGCCGCGCAGGGTCGGCGGCCGGGCCACCACCGTCGGCTTCGCCCCGGGCACCGCCAGGTCGCCCGCGTACCGGGCGGCGCCGGTGACGATGTCCCTGGCGTCGATCCTGGTCGTCGGTCTCCCGATCACCCGGTGCCGGGAGGCCGGCTTGGGCTTGGCCGACACGTCCGGGACGCGGATCCGGGCGGCGCTCGCGGTGAGCGAGCCGAACGTGGCCGTCCGGCCGTCCGGGGCGACGACCTGGGTGTTCCAGGTGCGCAGGATGCGCGCGGGCAGCCGCCAGCGCCGGGCGGCCGCGGTCACCAGCCGGGCGCGCGCGGTGGCGGCCAGCCGCCGGGCCGGACCGTACAGCGAGCTGACCGAACTGGAGCCGCCGGTGTACTGGTTGCCCCTGCCACGAGCGTCCGCCAGCGGGATCCGCACATCGATGAGGCGGGCGTCCAGCTCCTCCGCGATCATCATCGCGACGGCGGTGGTGATGCCCTGTCCGACCTCGACCCGGGGCAGCCGTACGACGACCTCGTTGGCGGCGGTGACCTCCAGGACGAGCATCTCGTCGTCGGTGCCGGTCACCACGACGTCGGAGGCCGCGGTGGCACCGTCGGCCCGTGGGGTGTCGCAGCCGAGCGGGGCGGCGACCGTGAGGGTTCCCGCGGCCACCGTGTAGACCATGAATCTCCGGCGGGAGGGTCCGGTGGCGGCTCGCACGGGCTCGTCGGGGTCCAAGCGGGGCTCCTGTCGGTCGGTTCCGTGCCGGGTCCGGGTCCGGGTCCGGGTCCTGACGACCGGTCACGTGACCCCACGGCCGGTCCGGTGTTCCGACAACTATGAGGAGCGGTAGGGCAGTTCGGTTGCCTGCCGGCCCGAGACCGGGTCTCAGTACACGTCCCGGACGTAACGCCGTTCCGCGGCCAGCTGTTTGACGTACGCGGCCGCCTCGTCGGCGGTCAGTCCGCCGTGCGCGGCGGCGATGTCCTTCAGTGCGCGGTCCACGTCCTTGGCCATCCGGGAGGCGTCGCCGCACACGTAGAAGCGGGCGCCGTCCTGGAGCCAGGACCACAGCAGCGGTCCGTGTTCGCGCATCCGGTCCTGGACGTAGACCTTGGCCCGCTGGTCGCGGGAGAAGGCGGTGTCGAGGCGGCTCAGGGTGCCCTCGGCGAGCAGGGCGGTGAGTTCCCGCTCGTAGTAGAAGTCGGTGGCCCGGTGCTGTTCGCCGAAGAACAGCCAGTTGGGGGCCCGGTGCCCGCGGGCGCGGCGCTCCTGGAGGAATCCGACGAACGGCGCCACGCCGGTGCCTGGACCCACCATCACCATGGGCGTCGCCGGGTCGGCCGGCGGCCGGAAGTGCGGGGAGCGCCGGACGTGCACCGGGACGGGGGTGCCGGGCTCGGCGTCGGCGAGGAACGGGGAGCAGACGCCCTGCCTCGGCAGGCCGCGCAGGTTCTCGTAGCGGACCACGGAGACGGTGGTGGAGACCAGGTGGGGATCGGTGAGCGGGCTCGACGATATCGAGTACAGGCGCGGTTGCAGTCTGCCGAGCACACCGGGCCACTCCCCCGCCTCGGCCCGGATCCCGAACTCGGCGACGACGTCGACGGCCTGCCGCCCCCAGGACCAACTGGCCAGCCCGTCCCGGTTGTCGGGCCGCAGCAGCCTGCGCAGCTCGCGCGGGTCACGGGTGCGTTCGGCGGCGAAGCGGAGCAGGTCCGGAGTGACGCGGGTGATGTCCAGGTGCCGCGCGAGTGCCTCGGCGAGCGGTACGTCACCGACCCCGTCCACCGTCACGTCATCCGCGCCGTCGAGGCCGGTCACGGCCAGCCACTCCGCCACGAGGCCGGGGGAGTTGAGGGGGCGGACGGCGAGCGCGTCGCCCGCCTCGTAGACCAGCGGGGTTCCGCCGTCGCGGGTGTCGAAGGTGAAACGGCGCACCTCCTTGCCGGCGCCGGGCAGGCTGAGCAGCCGGTTGCCGACGAGCCGGGCGGTGGTGACGGCGGCGCGCTCCGACCGGGCGCCCGCGGGAGCGGAGACGGCTGCGGGGGCGGGAGCGGAGACGGGGGCCGGCCCCCCGGCGGAGGCGGCAGCGGAGGGGGAGGCCGGGGCGGCGGAGGCCGGGCCGCAGGGGTCGTTCTCGAGGGCGGTGAGCACCTGGGTCAGCCAGGACTCCGCCCGCGTCCCGTAGTCGGGTTCGCAGTCGGCGCGCGGGGCGAGCCGGACCGCGCCGAGTTCGTCCATACGACGGTCCAGGCGCCGTCCGTGCCCGCAGAAGTCGTCGTAGCTGGAGTCGCCGAGGGCCAGCACGGCGTACCGGCGCCCGGCCAGGCGTCCGGCGTCGAGGCCGGCGAGGCCGTCCCAGAAGCCGGCGCCGTTGTCGGGGGCGTCGCCGTCACCGAAGGTGCTGGTGATCAGCAGCAGGTCGGCGCCGGCGGGCAGGGCGGCCGGGTCGGCCTGGTCCATGGCCACCAGAGAGGCCGGGTGACCGCCCGCTGTGAGGCGCTCGGCGGTGGCGGCGGCGAGGTCCTCGGCGTTGCCGGTCTGCGAGGCCCAGAGGATCACCACCTGGCGGGTGTCCGGTGCCGCCGTGGCCTCGGACGCCGGTGCCCGGGAGTACATGCCGGCCAGGGTGCCGTCGACCCACCGGGCGTGTTCGGCGCTGAACGGCGCGCCGGGGGGCAGGACGGGGACGCCGGGCGCGCCGGCCGGGATGCCGGCGAGGAATCCGATCAGGTACTGCCGCTCGGGCTCGGTGAGGACCGGCGGCGGGACACCGTCGAGACCGAACACCGAGACGCCGGGCCCGGCGAGCGCCTGGAGGGCCTGGAGGGCCTCCTCGGCCGGTCCCACGGCCGGTGCGAACGGTCCCACCGCCGGTACGGCCGGTACGGATGGTGCCACGGCCGGTCCCACCGCCCGTGCGGCCGGTGCGGTCGGCACCGACCCCGGGGGCGGTGCCGACCGCAGGGCGGCCGGGGTCTCCCCGACGCCCGGTACCCGCACGCTCACCGGCGTGGACACCCGGGTCAGCGACACCGCGCACACCTTCAGCTCGGGCTGGAAGGAGAGCGGGTCGACGGCGTCGCAGGTCACCGCGTTGACGCTGAGGTACTCGCCGAACAGGTCGTTCCAGTGGAAGGGCGCGAAGCAGGCGCCGGGCAGCACCCGGTCGGTGACCACGGCGGGCAGTACGGCCCGGCCGCGCCGGGAGGCGACCTCGACGGAGTCGCCGTCGGTGAGGCCGAGCGCGGCCGCGTCCTCGGGGTGGACCTCGACGAACGGACCCGGGTTCAGCCGGTTGAGCCTGGCGACCCTGGCGGTCTTGGTGAGGGTGTGCCACTGGTGCTGCAGGCGGCCGGTGTTGAGGACGAACGGGTAGTCGTCGTCGGGCGTCTCGGCGGGGTCCAGGTGCGGGCGGGGGAGGAAGACGGCACGGCCGGAGGCGGTGGGGAAGGCGAGGGTGCCGTCGGCGTCGACGTACCGGACGGGGTTGCGGTCGGGTCCGTCGACGGCGGCGGGCCACTGGACGGGGGTGGCGCGCAGCCGGTCGTAGGTGACGCCCCGCAGGTCGTAACCGGTCCGCGGGTTGTGGAAGCGTTTGATCTCCTCGAAGACCTCCTCCGCGCTGTCGTAGCAGAAGCCGTCCTCGAAGCCCATCGCGCGGGCGACCGCGGCGATCAGCCGCCAGTCGGCGGTGGCCTCGCCGGGCGGGTCGGCGGCGGGCCGGGCGAGGGTGAGCCCGCGCTCGCTGTTGACGAGGACGCCCTCGGACTCGGTCCACAGGGCGGCGGGCAGGACGACGTCGGCGTAGGCGTTGGTCTCGGTGTCGGTGAAGACGTCCTGGGCGACGACGAACTCGGCGGCCTCCAGGGCCTCGATGACGGTCCGGCGGTTGCCGACGGAGGCGACCGGGTTGGTGCAGATGATCCAGCAGGCCCTGATCGAGCCGGCCGCCGTCTTCCGGAACATCTCGACGGTGCCCCTGCCGACGCCGTCGGCGCGGATGGTGCCGGGCGCCAGTCCCCACACCTCCTCGGCGAACGCCCGGTCGGCGTCCACGAGGACCGACCGCTGGCCGGGCAGGCCGGGGCCCATGTACCCCATCTCGCGCCCGCCCATCGCGTTGGGCTGGCCGGTGAGGGAGAAGGGACCGCTGCCCGGGCGGCAGATCCTGCCGGTGGCGAGGTGCAGGTTGATCAGCGCGTTGGTGTTCCAGGTGCCGTGGGTGGACTGGTTGAGCCCCATGGTCCAGCAGCTGGTCCACTCCCCCGCCTCGCCGATCAGCCGGGCGGCGGCACGCAGGTCGGACTCGGGAACGCCGGTGACCGCGGCGACGGCGGCGGGCGGGTAGCCGGCGAGGAGGTCCGGCATCGCCTCCCAGCCCTCGGTGTGGGCGGCGATGAACGCGGGGTCGGTGTGCCCGTTCTCGTACAGCAGGTGGAGCAGGCCGTTGAGCAGGGCGAGGTCGGTGCCGGGCCGGACCTGGAGGAAGAGGTCGGCCTTCGCGGCGGTGGCGGTGCGGCGGGGGTCGACGACGATCAGCTTCGCGCCCGCCTTGACCCGGTCCATCAGGCGCAGGAAGAGGACGGGGTGGCAGTCGGCCATGTTGGCGCCGATGACCAGGAAGACGTCGGCCCGGTCGAGGTCGTCGTAGGAGCCGGGCGGGCCGTCGGCGCCGAGGGAGAGCTTGTAGCCGGTGGCGGCGCTCGCCATGCACAGCCGGGAGTTGGACTCGATGTTGTTGGTGCGCAGATAGCCCTTGGTGAGCTTGTTCGCCAGGTACTGGGCCTCCAGGCTCAGCTGGCCGGAGACGTAGAGGGCGACCGCGTCCGGGCCGTGCTCGTCGACGATGGCGCGCAGCCGGCGCGCGGTCTCGGCGACCGCCGTGTCCACGGCCGTGGGCACGGCCTCCTCGCCGCGCGCGGGCCGCAGCAGGGCGGTGGTCAGCCGGCCGGGCGCGGCGAGCAGGTCGGCGGTGGTGGCGCCCTTGGTGCACAGCCGCCCCGAGTTCGCCGGGTGCTCCTTGTCGCCCGAGGCCGCGAGGACGGTGCGGCGGCCGTCCGGACCGTCTCCGGTGCGCAGGACCAGGCCGCAGCCGACCCCGCAGTAGGAGCAGACCGTCCGCACCGTGCCGGTGTCGGTGCTGCGCGGGTCCGGCGCGGCCACGGTCACCCCCTGTTCCTGCTGGTCGGCCTCTGTTCTCGGGCCCCGACCGTACGTACCGGTGATTACGCCGGCGTCACCGCTCCTGATCGACGGGGGTTAAGGCGACCGCACAGAGCGGCGCCCGGCGGTGTGAGCCGACGGGTGCGGAATGTCCCGGGATGCGCGGTACCGGGACCTGATGGAGGATGAGGGCGGCCGTGGGTGGGGGCAGGCGAGGAGGACCGGGTGGACAGGGACACCTCGCCTCGACGACCGGCCTCCCCGGGCGCGCCGCCCGCGGACATCGGCTACATCGACCTGCTGCGCGGGATGGTCGAGGACGCGGCCGTCGGTTTCGCCGTCCTCGACACCGGTCTGCGCTATCTGTACGTCAACCCGCACCTGGCCCGGATGACCGGGCTGCCGGCCGCAGCTTATGTCGGGCACACCCTGCAGGAGGTGCTGCCGCACATCCAGCGGTCGGAGGCGGTGCTGCGGGACGTCCTGCACGACGGACGGCCGCGCGAGACCATCGTCACCGGACGGACCTGGGTGGACTCCCCGTACCAGGTACGGGAGTGGCGCTGCGTGTACCACCGGCTGGTGGACAGCACCGGCAAGGTGGTGGGGGTCGCCGGGGTGGGCCTGGAGATCAGCGAGCCGCAGCAGTACCTCTACGAGCTGGAGCGTGCCCATCGGCGCCTCGCGCTGCTGGACGCGGCCGCCTCCCGGATCGGCACCGGTACCGATGTCGCCGGGACCTGCCGGGAGCTGGCGCAGTTCGTCGTGCCGGAGCTCGCGGACGCGGCCGGGGTGGAGCTGGTCCCGGCGGACACGGCGTCGGGGCGGCGGGCGCCGGCCCGGCTCGCCGCCTACGCGACCCGGCAGGGTCTGGTCACCGGGCTCGCGGCCATGGAGGCGCGGGGCGAACTGATGGGCTGGCCGCGGGGCATCGGGGCGCGGCGGAACCTGGCGTCGGGCCGGGTCCTGCGGCGCAACGCGATCACCCCGGCGCAGTGGCGGGCGCTGATCCCGAGCTGGCCCCCGGCGCGCGCGTGTCTGACCGCCGGTGTCCACTCGGTGCTCCTGGCGCCGCTGGTCTCGGACGGCCGGTACCTCGGCAGTCTGCAGCTGGCCCGGGTCGCGGACTCCGAGCCGTACTCGAACGAGGACGCGACGGTCGCCCGTGAACTCGCCGCCCGCGCCGCCCGCGCCCTGGACCGCGCGTTCCGCTTCGAACGCGAGCACACCATGGCCCTGGAACTGCAGCGGGCCCTGCTGGCCGAGCCGGGCCAGTTCCACCAGCACGCCGGTGTGGAGACCACCACGCGCTACCGGCCGGCCGACGACGGCTCGCTGATCGGCGGCGACTGGTACGACGTCCTGGCCCTGCCCGACGGCCGTACGATGCTGGTCATCGGGGACGTGATGGGCCACGGCGTGGACGCGGCGGTGGCCATGAGCCACTACCGTTCCACGCTGCGCGCGCTGGCCCTGGCGGGGCTCTCGCCGCGCCGGATCCTGGAGCACGCGGACCGGATGGTCGCCGACTCCGGGTTCGAGCGGGTGGCCACCTGCTTCCTCGCGGTCGGGGACGCGGACGTCGCCAGTCTCACCTACGCGAGCGCCGGGCATCTGCCGCCGGTCTGGCTGGCCCCCGACGGCACGAACCGGCTGGTGCCGGTACCGGTGGGCCCGCCGCTGGGCAGCGGGCTCGGCCGCTATGAGCAGCGTGTCACCCCGGAGCGCGGGGGCGTGCTGCTCCTGTACACCGACGGGCTGGTGGAGCGGCGCGGCGAGGACATCGACCGGGGTCTGGCCCGCCTGACGGGGCTGCCGCTGTCCCCCGCCGACCCGCTGGACAAGATCGTCGACACCGTCCTCGACCACCTCGCCACCGGCTCCGAGGACGACATCGCGCTGCTCGCGGCCCGTGCCGTCCGGCCGTGACCGACCTCGGGGCTCGCGGCGGCGCTCGCGGCCGTCTCGACCCGGGTCGCGTCGGCGTGGTGACCGGACGGCTCCGGGCGCACCCCCGGCCGCCGCACCCCCGGCCGCCTCGGAGGGGGCTCCGGGCGGCTCGGGGCTCCGGGCGGCTCAGGTGTAGGTGAGCACCATGCGGAAGCGGGCGGCCCCGTCCATCATCTTCTGGTAAGCGGCGCCCGCCTCCTCCAGCGGTACGGTCTCGATCGTGGGGCGGATCCCGTGCAGGGCGCTGAACTCCATGGTGTCCTGCACCTCCTGCGCGGTGCCGGACGGATGACCGCGGACATCCCGGGCGGCCATGAGCAGCTGGAGCGGGCTGATCCCGAGGGGCTCGGGGTCGATGCCGATCACCACCAGCTCGCCGCGGGGCGCCAGACCGTCCACGGCCGCCGCGATCGCCTGGGAGTTGCCCGCGGTGGCGAGTACGACCTTGGCACCGCCGAGCGACTGCAGGGCCTCCGCGACCGGGGTGGCGGCGGTGGAGTCGACGTAGTGGTGGGCGCCGAGCTGTTTGGCGAAGTCGGCCTTCTCGGCGCCGCGGGCGATGGCCACCGTCTCGAAACCCATGGCCACCGCGTACTTCACGCCGAGGTGGCCGAGTCCGCCGAGGCCGACGACGGCGACCAGGTCACCGGGCTCGGCCGGGCTGCGGCGCAGCCCGTTGAAGGTGGTGACGCCCGCGCAGCCCAGGGGCGCGGCGTCCGCCGCGGCCAGCCCGTCCGGGATCCGGGCCAGGGCGTCGACGGGGACGATCACCTGCTCGGCGAAGCCGCCGTCGTAGGTCCAGCCGGGCACCTGCATGTTCTCGCAGACGATGAAGTCGCCCTGCCGGCAGGGCTTGCAGTGGCCGCAGCTGCCGCCGAACCAGCCGACACCCACCCGGTCGCCGACCTGCCAGCCGAAGTCCTCGATGCCCTCGCCGATCTCCGCGATCCGGCCGGCGATCTCGTGTCCGGGCACCACGGGGAAGGTGATGCCCGGCAGTCCCGCGTTCACGAAGAAACTGTCGCTGTGGCAGACCCCGCAGGCTTCCACGGCGATCCGTACGTGCCGGGGTCCCGGCCGCGGGACCTCCCGCTCGACGACCTCGAACGGTCCGCCCGCGGCGGTCACCTGCGCGACTCGGTAGGTACTCATGCGCCTCTCCCGGAACGGTGCGACGGGAACGGTCGAACCCCCTCCCCCAGCACACCAGCTCCGGGCCGATCGCGCGCGGCGAGCCCCACCGGTGCGCCGCGAAGGTCACGGCGCGGTGGTGGGGCCGCCACGGGGTGTCACGAAGTGATGCCGTTGTACTGGTTCCAGGTGTAGGCGAGGTCGGGAGAGGCGGGCTTGCCGGTCCAGTCGAAGTAGTCCCAGACGAGTTCGGCGGGATTGGTGGCGAGGTAGCCGCGGCCGGGCAGGTCGTCTCCGTCGTCCCAGGCCCAGGGCGGGTTGGCGGCGTTGGTGTCGCAGGTGCCGTTGGCCGGGCCGAGGACTCCGCCGGCACCGCACTTGGCGCCGTAGGGGTTGGAGCTGTTGTCGCCGGCGAAGTTGTCCGGCGTGGCGAACAGCGTGGTGAGGGTGCGTTCGGCCCACATGCCGTTCGGGGCGAAGACGTCGGTCAGCGTGTACTGCACGTCGCGGTCGTTGGACCCGGAGGGCACCTCGGCGGTGGTTCCGGGGTAGTAGACGACGCCGTCGCCGTTCGCGTACTGGTCGCGTTCCTTGGAGAGGTAGCCCTCGGCCCACGCGGCATGGGTGTTGGGCTGCTGGGTGGTGAACGGCCTCCCGTGGCCGTCGTCGTGCGGATCGCCCTGGAGCTTCAGCGTGCCGTCGACGCTCTCCTGCCCGCTGGTGAAGTCGCTGCCGGCGGGCACCCAGGAGTAGAAGTTGCTGTGCGCGACGGTGACGGCGGCCTTCAACCGGCCGTGCTCGGAGCCGTCGTTGGCGACGACGACGAGGACGCCCTCGGAGTCGTTCTCGTGCTCGGTGAGGTCCTCCTGGTAGTTGTCCAGCACACCGTCCGACCAGTCGCGCGGGTGGAAGTAGGTGTACAGCAGGTAGGAGAAGGACGGGGTCTGGACGACCGAGTAGTACACGTGCGCCGCGAGCGCGTTCTGGCTGGTGTTCTCCCAGTTGTCGCGGCCGTCGAGGTCGCCGTCGTAGTCGTAGGACGTGATGTAGTCGGACTTTCCGCCGAGCGCGGTCTCGCCGGTGGAGTCGACGTCCTGGAAGTTGACGGGGGCCCACCACTGGGCGAGGGCGGCACGGTCGGCGGTGGAGTCGGCGCGGGCCTGGGCGGGGTGGGTGAGGCCCGCGCAGCAGACGGCGGCCAGGGCGGCCGTCAGGGCGAGGGATCTGCGTCGGGTCGGCTGCACACGGGGACGGTGGGGGCGGCTGGTTGCCACGGTTCCTCCGAGAGGCGGCGAAAGGAACCGGCACGCCGGTGAAGTCGACGTGCCGGTAAGGGAGTTGACGCTGCGTTGGGGTGATGTTCGAGGTGCCGCGCGTACGATACAGCGGGTACCGGCGCGCCGGCGGGGTCAGCAGGTGACGGTGCCCCCGCGCAGGGCGTGGCCGCTGTCGTTGCTGTCGTCGGACCAGTACACGGGCTTGGTGCCGCCGCTGCACGCGTCGGAGCCGGAGAGGGCGAAGCCCTCGTTGTTGAGGTTGTCCATGCCGGAGGGCCGGTTGTAGACCGCCGTGGTGGCGAACACCCCGGACGCGTTGATCTTCATGGTCCGGTGCTGGCCGCCGCAGGTGTCGTCGCACACCGCCCAGAGGCGGGAGGTCTGCGGCTCCCACTGGAGTTCCATCACGCCGGCCATGCCGCTGCTGAGGGAGGCGACGCGGGTGAAGGTGCCGCCGTCCTTGAGGACGTAGCCGTAGATCATGCCGGTGCCCTCGACGCCGACGAAGAACACGCCGCCCGTGTGGGACCCGTAGGCGGCCGGGTTGTAGGCCGCGCCGGTGGAGGCGTCCTTGAACCCGGCGGCGGTCAGGGTGGCGTCCGGAATCCAGGTGATGCCCTCCAGGCCGAGGTTGGAGCCCACCGACGGCAGGTCGGAGGTCAGGTTCCACTCGGTGGCGGCGGTGAGGGTGGTGGCGGTGCCGCTGACGTCGTACTTGAGGACGGACAGCCGGCTGGTGCCGGAGGAGTCCCCGTTGCGCTCACTCGCCACGAAGACGCCCCCGCTCGACCCGGAACCGGTCAGCGTGACGCCCTCGTCGTCGGGCGTGCCGGAACCGCCGGGAAACCGCAGGGACTTGCCGGAGGACCAGCCGCCGGTGGTGTCGGCCTTCCAGGCGGTGGAGCCGTTCGGGACCAGCCGCCACAGCTTGCCGCTGTTCTGCGCCGCCCACATCACGCTCCCCTCCTGGTAGAGGCCGCTGACGTCGGAGCCGAAGGCGTCCTTGGCGTCGGCGGTCGCCACCGAGCCGCCGCCCGGCCAGGCCGTCGGCGAAACGCCGCCGGAGCCGCAGGCGTTGGCGGCGCCGAGCGTCAGGGCCGCCGAGCCGAAGGCACCGGTGCCGTCCGGGCAGCGCGACCACGACGGGGCGGAGTGCTGGCTCCAGCTGAAGCTGTCCACCAGGGTGGTGCCGTCGGCGAGGTAGAGGCGTGCCTCGTCGTCGGAGCCGAGGCCGAAGGCGTTGTGCACGTCGAAGGCCACGAAGCCGCCGGGGGCGAGCGTGGTCCCGGCGGCTATCGCGTACTTGGAGCTGTTGTCGTCGTCCTTGAGGATCCAGCCGGACAGGTTCACCGCGGCGGTGCCCTTGTTGTACAGCTCCACCGAGTCGTTGACGCTCCCGGTGGTCACCACCTCGTTGATCCGTATGTCGTCGGCCGCGGCCGCGTGGGCGGGGGACGCGGTCAGGGCGCCGACGGCGAGCGTCGGGGCGGCGACGGCGACGAGCAGAACACGGAGGCTGCGACGCCACCGGCGAACGCGTGATTCGGTCACGAGATCCGTCCTGGGGTTCCGTTGTGACAGGCCGCCAGGACCCTTCCTATCTGGTCCGAACGGCCGCCTTCGGCCAGGTGAGGCGGTTGTGAACGGTGGGCGAACCACCAAGATCGCGACCGCCGGTCCGCCGGGCGGGCACGCGGGCACGCGGGCGGGGAACACCGGTGCGCCCGGCGGGACCCGAGATGGTCAAGAGTGCGTCATCTCCCGGCCGCTGCTGAGCGAGCGGGAGCCTGGCGACGTATCCGGGGGAGCAAGTGACCGCGACTCCCGAAGGGCACCTCCTTGATCCTGCGACGCATCGTCCTGGGACTTGCCGTGGGGCTTGCCTCCCCGCTCCTGCTGGGGGCCTGCGGCTCCTCGGACGGCACCGGCTCCGGCGACGCCGCGCCGGTGGCCCCGGCCACGGCCTCCGTCACGTCCCCCGCACCGGCCTCCGCACCGGCCGCCTCGGCGGCGGGCGACGGCGGCGGGTCCGTCACCGGCTCCTCGGCACTCACCACCGGCGTGACGGCGGAGGCCATAGACGGCGTCGGCACCGTGGTCGCCGACGACAGGGGGATGACCCTCTACCGCTACGACAAGGACGAGCCGGACCCCTCCAAGTGGACCTGCTCCGGGGCCTGCACGAAGACCTGGCTGCCGGTCGTCGTCGGGGACTCCGTCCGGACCTCGGGTGTCGGGCGGAGTCTGCTCGGCACGGTGCACCGGGACGGCCGGAAGCAGCTCACCCTCGCCGGGTGGCCGCTCTACCGGTACAGCGGCGACACCGCCGCCCGGCAGGCCAACGGCCAGGGCAAGGACGCGCAGTGGTACGCCGTCGCCCCGTCCGGGCGGAAGGCCGCCGCGACGGGCTGACGCCCACGGCCGCGGCCGGCGGCCGGAACCGGCGAGCCCCGCGCTGAACCGCGGGGCCCGCCGGCACGTACCAAGTTCCTGTGGCGGCCCTGTGCCGCCCGGCGCGCCGCCGGGACACCGCTCGGCGCCGACGCGCCGTCAGGAGAAGGGGTCGAACGATTTCCACGGACCTGAGCCGTCCGGCCGGCACTGCCGAACCGGCCGCCCCGGCCACGGCGCGGCGCGCGGGGACGGCACCCGCGGACGGCGCCCCCGCACAGGTGGTGGGCCTGGACGGCCTGCGCGGCCTGGCCGCCCTGTACGTGGTGCTGTTCCACTGCTGGCTGTACACCTTCCCCGGCTACCCGGACAGTTCGGCACCGCCGTGGCTGAGAGGGCTCATGTTCGGGCGCCTCGCCGTCGTCTTCTTCCTGGTGCTCTCCGGCTTCTCCCTGGCCCTCTCCCCCGCGCGGCACGGCTGGCGGTCGGGGGGCGTCGCCCGGTTCCTGCGCCGGCGCGCCTGGCGGATCCTGCCGCCGTACTGGGCGGCGCTGGCGATGAGCCTGCTCGTCTCCCTGTTCGTGGTGCCGGCCTCGCACTTCGGACCGCCCACCGGCAGGAGCGTCCTGGTGTTCGGACTCGTCGCCCAGGACATGATCACGGCGCCCACGCCGAACGGCGCGTTCTGGTCGATCGGGGTGGAGGCCGAGCTGTATCTGCTCTTCCCCCTGCTCCTCCTCGTCCGGCGGCGGTGCAACGCGGTGGTCCTGGCCGCCTGCGCGCTGCTGCCGGTCGTCGTTCTCGGTCTGACGGCACCCGGCGCGAATCCCGTCGAGGGCGACAACTGGCTCGCGCCCCACCTGGCGCCCGTGTTCGTCGCGGGTGTGATCGGCGCGGGGGTCGTCGCCGCGCGGGAGCGGGTCCGGCGGCTGCCCTGGGGGTGGTTCGCCGTCCTGGCCGCGCTGCCCGTCCTCGCCGTCGGCGTGGTCAAGGGCTCGGTGTGGACGGTGGACCACTACTTCTGGATCGACCTCGCGGTGGCGCCCGCCATGGCTCTGCTGCTGGCCTCGGTGGCCACCGGCAGGCCCGCTCTGCTCGTGCGGGTCCTGACCACCCGGCCGGTCCGCAGGCTCGGCGACTTCTCCTACAGCCTGTACCTGATCCATCTGCCGGTGGTCCTGACCGTGATCCGCCGCGTCGCCCCGCACTTCACGTCCCCCGGCCTGCCCACGTTCTGCTTCACGCTCGCCGTGGCACTGCCGGTCTCGGTGCTCGGGGCCTGGCTGTTCTCCCTGGTCTTCGAGCTGCCCTTCAAACGGAACAGGTCCTGGAAAGCCGTCGGCGGGCACCGTGGCCGCGGCACCGCCGACGCGAACGGGTGACCGCGACCGCCGTCCCGGAACGTGACCGCCGTCCCGGAACGCGGTGGGCGTCCCGGGACGGCGGTCGCGCGGGGTGGGGCTACGGAACCGCGGCGCTCAGGGGATCAGGCGCCACTGCTCGACGTAGCCGACGTCGATCGCGGCGCGGTCCTGCACCCGGAGCTTCCAGGTACCGCTCAGGGGTTGCGCGGAGGCGTCGACGGTGAACGTCTGGTCGACGTTGTCGGCCGAGCCGCCGCTGCGGTTCAGCAGGGAGTAGGCGGTCCCGTCGGGTCCGACGAGGTCGACGGTCAGGTCACCCCGGTAGGTGTGGACGATCTTGACGTAGACCTGGGTGGTGGCGGAGGCGTTCCCGGTGCGGCCGGTGACGGTGACCGGGGACTCCACCGCGGGGCCGTTGTCGGGGATGTCGACGCGGGTGGCGTTGGCGTAGACGTAGGCCACCCGCCAGGAGAAGTGCCGGGTCGCGGAGGCTCCCGTGTCGTCGGTGACCGTGAGGGTGACGTCGCTGGTCCCGAGCGTGGTCGGGGTACCGGATATGAGGCCCGTGTCGCTCATCGTCAGCCCGTCCGGCAGGCCGGTCGCCGTGTAGGTCAGGGCCGCGCCGGAGTTGGTGGTGTAGGCGTCCGTCTGGAGGGACACCGCCTGCCCGACACCGCTGAGCTGGTCCGCGACCGGGGCCACGTTGACGCCGACCGCCACCCGGTTGCCGACGTTGATCGCCGCCCACGCGTTGGCGACGGCGAGGTAGGAGGGGCTGTAGGCGCCGAAGAGGTCGGCCGCGGCCTGGAGGGTGGCGGTCCGGGCGCCCGCGTAGTTCGTGCTCGACGTCATGTAGGTGGAGAGGGCCCGGTACCAGACCTGCCGGGCGTTGTCGATGCCGATGCCGGCGACCGGCTGGCCGTCGTAGGTGGGGCTGTCGTAGGCGACGCCGTTGACGGTCTTGGCTCCGCTGCCCTCGGAGAGCAGGTAGAAGAAGTGGTTGGCGGGACCCGAGGAGTAGTGGACGTCGAGTCCGCCGAGCGACGGGCTCCAGTTGTCGGCGGACGCGCCGTCCTTGGAGGGCTTGTCCATGTAGCGAAGCGGGGTGCCGTCGCCGTTGATGTCGATCTTCTCACCGACCAGGTAGTCCGGGACGTCGGCGGGCAGGTTCTCGTAGAACTCGACGGCGGCGGCGAAGATGTCGGAGGTGGCCTCGTTCAGGCCGCCGGACTCACCGGAGTAGGTGAGGCCCGCGGTGGCGGCGGTGACGCCGTGGCTCATCTCGTGGGCGGCCACGTCGAGCGCGGTGAGCGGGTGGGTGTTCCCGGAGCCGTCGCCGTACGTCATGCAGAAGCAGGCGTCCTGCCAGAAGGCGTTGACGTAGTTGTTGCCGTAGTGGGCCCGGCTGTAGGCGGCGACGCCGTCGTTGCGGATGCCGTTGCGGCCGAACACGTCCTTGTAGAAGTCCCAGGTGGCCGCCGCGCCGTAGGCGACGTCGACGCCCGCGGTCTGCCGGTTGGCGACGGTGCCGTCGCCCCAGACATCGTTGTCGTCGGTGAACAGGGTGCCGGTGCCCGAGGTGCCCTGGTTCAGGTCGTAGGTGCGGTGGCCGGCTCGGTCGCCGTCGACGAGCTGGTAGGTCGAGCCGGAGAGCGTGGTGCCGAGCTGCACGGTCCCGTCGAACTGGCCGGTGCCGACGCCGGTCTCGACCCCCTGGTAGTGGAAGAGCTGCTTTCCGGAGGCGGCGTCGGTGATCACGTGGAGTTCGTTGGGCGTGCCGTCGTCCTGGAACCCGCCGATGACGGACTCCCAGGCCAGGGCGGGGCGGCCCGAGGCGGCCCAGACGACGAGACGGGGGCCGCTGCCGGCCGAGGGGTGCTCGGCGCCGGCCTTCGCCGCGGTGGTGAGCGCCTGCGCCTTCGCGGTGGCCGAGGAGATCCTCGCCCTCGTGGAGGGGAGCGCGAGGGACGCCTTCGTGGCCCGTGACACGGTGAGGCGGCTGCCGCTCCGGTGGACGACCAGGTCACCGCCGAGGACGGGCAGGCCCTCGTAGGTGCGTTCGTAGCGGGTGTGTGTCGTGCCGTCGGCGTCCTGGGTGACGTCCTTGACGACGAGCTTCTCGCCGGCCCCGAGGCCGAGGGTCTTCGCGGTGTCGGGGGCCGCGGTGGTGGCGCTCCTGATCAGCGCGGTGCGCCTGGCGGGCGACAGCGGTGCGGGGGCGGCGCCGGCTCGGGGGGTGGCCAGGATCCTGGCGGGGGCGTGCTCGCCGGCCGAGGCGAGGGCGGTGCCCTGCTGGAGGCCGGCCGCGAGCAGGGTGGTGGCGGCGGCCAGCGCCAGGGTGGCGCCGCCTCTGACGCGGCGGTGGTGACGGTCCTGCCGGAACATTGCGTTCTCCTTCTGTGGGGTGGTCGGACTCGTGGAGTCCGGGAGAGCGGGTCGGCTGGGTCGAGCCGTCCGGCGGCGCGGGTGCGGGAGAGGAGCCGAAGGGGCACGGGGTGACGGGGTGCCGTCGATTAGGTCATGCCCATGACATGCGGACAGGAGATGTGGGCATCGCGTGGGGTGCCTGTGAGTGGACGGTGAACTTCCGCAGAGCAGATTCGCATCCGGCGCACCGCAATGTCATGACCGCATCAGAACATCGGCTTGAACTGGCGGTTGCGAGACAGAGTTTCGACCACCCCGACAACGCGTTCCGGTCGCGACGGACCCGGCGCGTTCTCCGCGGCACGGGCCCGGCACCGGCGGCACGGTCCGCCCCGGAGCACGGACCGAACCGGAGGACGGACCGCCGCGCCTCCGCCCGACCGCGCGGAACGGTCAGTCGCGCTGTACGACGATCATGGCCATGTCGTCGTCGCGGCGGCCGCCCGTGTGCGCGCGCACCTCCGCCGCGATCCGCTCGACGAGCACACCGGGGGTGCTGTCCGCCCAGGCCGAGACCCGCTCGGCGAGCGGATAGAACTCGCCGTCGGCGTTGCGCGCCTCACTGATGCCGTCGGTGTACAGCACCAGCCGGGCACCGTGCTCGAACGGGAAGGTCGCCGGCACGTAGCAGGCGGCTCCCCCGTCCACGCCCTTCGCGTCGACCGGCCGGACGCCGAGGCCGAGCGGCGGCGACGGCTCGGGGACCATCAGCGTCAGCGCCTTCTCGCCGCACCCGCCCAGCAGGAGTGGCGGCGGATGCCCGCAGCTGATCAGGTGCACCACCGGCTCGTCGTCCGGGATGTCCATGACGGCGGCGGTGACGAAGCGCTCTGCGGCGTCCTCGTTCGGCTCCGAGAACTCCGCGAGTCCCCACCGGACCGCGTCCTCGATGTAGGCGACCAGTTCGGGCAGCGGGATCCGGCGGTGCGCGGCGGCCCGGAAGGCGCCCAGCACGATCGCCGTGTCGCTGATGGACGGCAGCCCCTTGCCGCGCACGTCCCCGATGAGCAGCCGGGTGCAGCCGGGGACGCGGGCCGCGGCGTACAGGTCGCCGCCGATGGTCGCGTCCGCTTCGGCGCTGCGGTACCGCGCGGCCAGCGTGACGGGCCCGGCCCGCTCCGGCAGCGGCCGCAGGACGACGCCCTGTGCCGCGTCGGACACGGAGCGCGCCCGCACGAGCTCGCGCTCGCGACGGTCCCGCAGCCGGGTGAAGAGGACGAAGAAGACGGAGACGGCGAGGAGCGCGGCGAGTTCCACCAGGACGCTCTCCGTGACCAGGGTCCGTCGCTCCAGACCGGCGCAGACCAGCGCCAGGACCGCCACCGCCCCGATCAGCGCGGTGGCGCGGGGCCCGCGGCCGACCGCGGTGATCGCCACGGCGACCACGAGCAGATGGGCGAGGTGGATGTCCGGCGGCAGGAACCGGTCGGCGACCGGGATCGCCACGACCAGCAGCAGCGGAACGACCAGCCAGAGACGTCCCGACGCCGACCTGCGCCGGCCCCGCAGTGCCTCGGCCAAGGAAGTCGTGATCATCGCAGCGCTCACGTCGTGCTCCGGTACTCGTCGTCCTGAACCGCCAACACGCGACGACATGTCTCCCATTCCCGGACACACCCCGCGGTGACCGTACGACCGCACTCGGTACGCACGGGCACCGGCCGCACACGAGTGGCGCCGGGTGGGGGCCGGGCGTGGAATGGAGAGGCGGGGGTGGGTGCGGAGGTGGAGGTGCCGTGGGCGTTACACCGCTGACCGAGATCCTCGCCAGGCCTTTCGAGGAGCGTTACGCCGTACCGGCCATCAACGTGTTCAACGACCTCACCATGGAGGCGGTGCTCGCCGCGGCGGTGGAGAACGCCTCGCCGCTCATCGTGCAGACCTCCGTGAAGACGGTCAGGTCCGTGGGCAGCGAGGTGCTCTACGCGATGTGGACCTCGATGACCGCCGGCATCGAGGTCCCCGTCACCCTGCACCTGGACCACTGCCCGGAGCGCGAGGTCATCACCGAGTGCCTGTGGCGGGGATGGAACTCGGTGCTGTTCGACGCGTCCAGGCTGCCGGTCGAGGAGAACATGCGGCAGACCGTCGAGGTCGTCGCGGAGGCACGTACGTTCGGCGCCGCGGTCGAGGGCGAGATCGAGTCGATCACCGGGGTGGAGGACGGGATCGGCAGCGACACCGCCGCCGAACGGCAGGACCTGGCGGTGGCACTGGAGTTCCTGCGGACCACACAGGTCGACGTCTTCGCGCCGGCCATCGGGAACGCCCACGGGTCGTACCGGCAGGCACCGGTGCTCGACGCACAGCGCGTCTCCGACATAGTGGCGGCCCATCCCGTGCCCATCGCGCTGCACGGCGGCAGTGGTCTGTCCGACGAGCAGTTCCGTGACCTGATCTCCCGGGGGTGCGCGAAGGTCAACATCTCCACGGCCCTCAAGGAGACGTACATGAAGTCGAACCTGGCCTTCCTGCGGACGACGGAGGAACGGGGGAAGTGGGATCCGCCGTCCCTCTTCCGGGACGTCCGCCAGGACGTCATCGAGCTGGCCGGCTCGCTGATGAGGCTCTTCGGCAGCGCCGGGCGGGCGAGGTAGCCGTGCCGGCACTCGTCTTCGACTGCGACGGCGTTCTCGCCGACACCGAACGCGACGGTCACCTGCCCGCGTTCAACAGGACGTTCGAGGAGTTCGGTCTGCCGGTGCGGTGGAGCGACGAGGAGTACGCGCGGAAGGTGCGGATCGGCGGCGGCAAGGAGCGGATGCGCACGCTGCTGACCCCGGAGTTCGTCGCCGCCGCGGGCCTGCCCACCGACCCGGCCGCACTCGACGAGCGGGTCGCGGCCTGGCACCGGCGCAAGACCGAGATCTACACGGCCGTCATCGGCAGCGGAAACATCCCGCCCCGGCCGGGTGTGCGGCGGATCGCCACGGCGGCGCACGAGGCCGGGTGGCCGCTCGCGGTCGCCTCCACCTCCGCGGAGCCGTCCGTCCGCAGCGTGCTCGAACACGCCATGGGTCCGGAACTGGCGGCCCGCTTCAGCGTGTTCGCCGGGGACGTGGTCCGGCGCAAGAAACCGGCCCCGGACATCTACGCCTTCGCCCTGGACCGGCTCGGGCTGGATCCCGCGGAAGCCGTCGTGATCGAGGACAGCCGCAACGGCCTGCTGGCCGCGCTCGGCGCCGGACTCGCCTGCGCGGTCACGACCAGCGCCTACACGGGCCAGGAGGACTTCACCGGCGCCTCCCTGGTGGTCACCTCGCTGGGCGATCCGCCGCCGCGGGAGACCGTCACCCGGGTGCTGAGCGATCCGCTCGGTGTCGGCCCGGGACCGTACGTCGTGCTCGGGGACCTCGCCGCGCTGCTGACCACCGCGGAAGGCGGCCGCACGGCCCCCGCCCCGTCCGCCGAACCCCGACCGCACTGACGTCGCGGCAGTCAGGAGAGACATGTCTGCGCCATCGTCCCCATCACCGCCCTCGGCATCGGACTCCGGCGGCGACCTCGCCTTCGTCGTACGGACGATCGCCCGGACCGCGGTGGACAACGAACGGGCCTTCAGCGACCTCGACGCCGTCGCCGGGGACGGGGACTTCGGGTACTCGCTCGCCCGGGGATTCGAGATCGTCCTCGCCGACTGGGACGGCCTCGCGGCGGACACGCCCGCCGAGTTGCTGAAGAAGGTCGCCATGGTGATCTCCAAGCGGGTCGGAGGCACGTCGGGACCGCTGTGGGGAACCGCCTTCCTGCGGGCCGCCGGTACCGTGAAGGACCGGCCGGAACCGGACGCGCGGGACGCGGTCGCCATGCTGCGGGCCGCCGCGGAGGGGATCAAGGCGCGCGGCAGGTCCGACGTGGGCGACAAGACCCTGCTGGACGCCCTGATCCCGATGACCGATGCCCTGGAGCGGCGGCTGGCCGAGGACGGACCGGCCGAGGACGCGGCCGGACTGGCCGCCCTCGCCGCCGCCACCGCGCGGGCCGCGGCCGACGCGACGGCACCCATGCAGGCGCGTCGCGGCCGCCAGAGCTACACCGGTGAGCGCAGCATCGGTTCGCCGGACCCGGGCGCGGTGGCGGTCGCGGTCATGGCGGAGCGCGTCGCCGCCGGGTGGGACGCACGTGACTGACGCGACCGGCAGGACCAACGGGGGTTCAGGAGGAGTTGCGGCATGAAGAAGTTCGTCAACGACCCCAAGGACTACGTGGCCGAGATGCTGGAGGGACTGGCCCTGGCCAACCCCGGCACGCTCAGGTACGTGCCCGAGTACAACCTGATCATGCGCGCCGACGCCCCGCGGCCGAACAAGGTCTCCATCGTGCAGGGCTCCGGATCCGGCCACGAGCCCGCCCACGTGATGAGCGTCGGCCCGGGGATGCTCGACGCGGCCTGCCCGGGCGACGTGTTCGCCGCCCCGCCCGCCGACTACGTCTACGAGACGGTCAAGCTGGTCGCCTCCCCGAGGGGTGTCCTGCTGCTGGTCAACAACTACACCGGCGACCGCATGGCGTTCGAGATGGCCGAGGAGCTGTCCCAGGCCGACGGGGTGACCGTCCGTACCCTCTTCATCGACGACGACGTGGCCGTGCAGGACTCGACGTACACCGTCGGCAGGCGCGGGGTGGCCGGCAACTTCTTCGTGATGAAGGCCGTCGGCGCGGCCGCCGAACGGGGCGCGGACCTCGACGAGGTGTACCGGATCGGGGAGAAGGTCAACTCGGTCACCCGCACCATGGGCATGGCGCTCACCGCCTGCACGCCTCCGGCGAAGGGTTCGCCGCTGTTCGAACTGCCGGACGACTCGGTCGAGATGGGTGTGGGCATCCACGGCGAACCGGGCCGCAGGCGCGAGAAGCTGCGCTCGGCCGGTGAGATGGTGGGCGAACTGGTCGGCGCGGTCGTGGACGACCTGCCGTTCTCCTCGGGCGACCGCGTCGCGCTGATGGTCAACGGCCTCGGCGGCACGCCGGTCGGCGAGCTGTACCTGGTGTACGGCCTGGCCCACAAGCAACTGGCCGCGCGCGGCATCGAGGTCGGACGCAGTTATGTGGGCGAGTACTGCACCTCGCTCGACATGGCCGGCGCCTCCGTCACCCTGGTCCGCCTGGACGACGAGATCTTCGACCTGCTCACCGACCCCGCCGAGATCCCGATCCGGGTCTTCTGAGGGCGCGCCGGGCCGCCGTTCCCCGTGGTTGCCCGGCAACGGGCTTGTGAAGGCGATGTGCGGGCATACGGGTGTCACCCCATCGAGAGGAGCCCGTTCATGCCCGGCATCATCGCGGCAGTGTTGTTCTTCATAGCCTTTCTGATCAACGCGGCGGACATCAGCACCAACGACACGTTCACCTCCACGAACGTGATGCTGCTGGGACTGACCGCCCTGGCTCTGCACGTGGCCGGGATCGGCACCGGCTGGAACTACCGGAGGCGGCGCTGACCCCGCGTTCCCCCTGGTGGGTCCGGCGGCACCCCGCCGCCGGGCCCACGCCTGCGGTGTCCGGTCAGAGCAGCCGGCGGATGTCGCCGCGCACCCGGTAGAAGCCGCCGGCCGCGGTGTGCAGGGAGTCCACGACGTAGCGGGCCCCTGGTTCGCGTATCGCGCGCGGGAACTGGACGTTCAGCGACTGGTCGTAACCGTCCGACACCACGTGCACCCGGACCCGGCCGGACTGCTGGACGCACTCCACGACGATCGACCCGGTTGGCGCCTGCGCGACGGTGGCCACCGCGCCGACCGTCGTGGCCGGCGCGAAGGCGGGCATCGCCGCGGCAAGCTTGACGTCGCGCGCCACCGGCACCGTGCCCCGCTGCGCCGCCGTGACGGCCGCCTCGCTCGCGTCCACGCAGACCAGTGATCCGTCGGTGGTCACCAGGTAGAGCCGCTCGTCGTGGTACTGCATCGACAGCGCCGAACCGTCGCCGGTGCCGAGCTTCCACAGCCGGGTGCCGTCCTGGTCGAAGCAGTACACGGACGAGGACGCGTCACCGGCGAAAACGAACCGGCCGCCCGGCGAGGTCGCGCACGAGTAGACGGCGCTGTCGCAGGTGTAGGTCGCCTCGACCGCGCCGGTCGCCTTCGACAGCCGCTGGACCGCCTTGTGGGCGGTGCCCGCGTACACCACACCGCCTTCCTGCCAGCCGAACAGCACCCCGCCCCTGGTGGGCGTGTGCCACAACTCCCGGCCGCCGTCCGGGGCGTAGGCGGTGACACCGCGGCTGTGGCCGTGGTAGACGGCCCGTTCGTCGGCGCGGACCATCCAGGCCTGCTCGCCCTGGCTGCGGCGGGCCCACTGGTGTTCGTCCTCGTGGTCGATGACGGTGAGCCGGCCGTCGCGGTCGGAGACGTCCAGCACGCCCTCGTGGATGTCCAGCCAGAAGATGTCGACGTCCGCGGCGATGTCGTAGGCCACGAACGGCAGCTTCGACGACAGGTCGTACACCTTGCCGTCGTCACAGCCCGCGTATATCCAGAAGTCGTCGGCGACCAGGCACTTCACGCCGTCCGGGAGGCTGAAGCGGGCCAGCACGCCGCCCTCGTGGTCCAGGTTGTAGACGTCGCCCGCCTGGTTGCCGACCCAGCAGCGGTCGTCGTCGACGTGGATGCCGAACGCGGCGGAGCCGGTGCGGAACCGCCACAGCACCGGCGCGGCGGAGCGTGCGGTGGAGGGAGCCGAGGCGACCTGACGCCGGGTCACCGAACGCGGGGCGCGAGCCCCTTGCACGGCCGGGGCGTACCCCTTGCGGACCTTCTCGCCGACCTTCTTCGCGGCGGCGGCCCGGGCCTTCTCCGCCGTCGCGAACGTCGTCGTCTGCGTCTGCCCCTCCGCGCCGATCCGGCCGTACCGCACGGTCACGACCAGGTCGGCGACGGACACCTCGTAGAACTTGTGCGCGGCGCCGTCTTCCTGCGACAGCTCCAGGTACGTCGTCGACACCGCGGCAGAACCGGTGGACATGGCAGACCAGACCCCTCCCCATACGGATCCGCCGTCCGTCCCGGGGATCCCACTGCTCGAACCGTAGTCGCGGGCACTGACAACGGCCTTCGCGCGCCGCGGCCGGGGCGCAGGCCGCCGACGGGCCGGGACCGGCCGGGAGGCGGTGGGAGGGAGCCGGCGGTGCCGGGACCCGGCTCGGGCACGGGTCACCGGCACCGCCCGACGGTCAGCGGCGGCCGATGCCGCCGTTGTGGTGACCGCCGCGGTGCTGGCCCCAGGACACCTCGTCCACCACGCGCGCGTGGTCGTTGCGCAGCGTCGCGGTGTCCCGGTGGTTGTCCCAGGCGTAGTTGCGGCGGTCCTGGTAGACGTCCCTGGCGCTGTCGCGGCCCTGGCCGGTGTGGACGCGGACCGTGGTCCGTCCCTCCAGGCGGAAGTGACGGAAGGTGTAGCGGTGGCCGTCCCTGCCCGTCAGCGTCCAGTGGTCCAGGTTGACGGTGCGGCGGGTGGTGTTGGTGATGTCGACGTACTCCTTGTTCAGGGAGCGGTTGGAGTTGTCGTCACGTCCCGGGGAGTCGTACTGGACGCCGCTGATGACCACGTCGTTGTGCGGGCGGGACGGGTGCTGGCCGGCGGCCGCGGCGGGCAGCGCCAGCCCGCCCACGACCGCCGTGGCCACGGCGGCGGCGGCGGTCAGACGGCGGGCGATCGCGGGTACGGACATGAGGTCCCCCTTCTCAGAGCCGGACACTCCGGGCCGGCGGCACTGAAGCCGCAGGTCACCCGGGGTGTGTCGGGCGTTTCGGCGGCCGGTCGGCCGCACACCCACACCCTGCCCGCCATGCGGAGGAGATGTGAGGAGTACGCGAAGGTCATGACAGTTCCGTCATATTCCTATGACTCTCGGCTGCAACCTCCATGTATGCCCTGTATGCACGAAGTTGACGTCCTGTCATCGCCCGACCCCTTGCGCGCGGCGGGCTCCGCGGCGCGTGGCGCCCCCGTCCGCCACCCCCGACCGGCGGGCCGTCACCCGAAAGTGGGTAACAGCCGCCGGGGCCGATGCGGTGCCACGACGTGAGAGAACCGGGCCGGCTGCCGTACCGCCGGCGCGACGGAGGGGGTTGTCGCGCCACCGCCGGCCGGGGAAACTTCTACAGCACTGTAGATCGCAGTGACGCGGGGCGGTCCGGATCACGAGGGGCCGGACCCGGGGGCGAGGAGTGGCGGCGAAGCCTTCTGGCCGGAAGTCACCGCCGTGGCCTGATCTCCACGCCACCGGCCAGAACCAGTACCCTTCCGCCTGCGTCGTAGGGCATGGTGCCGACGGCCCGACCTGTGGGGGGACCACGTGAGCAGCGAGATCTACTTCAGCAACAACTACCGCGACCTCTGCGAACGCAACGGCACGGGAGCCGGGTTCCAGTTCGAGTTCTCCTGCTCCCGCTGCTACGACACCTGGCGCTCACCGTTCGAGCCGTACACCGGTGAGCGGGCCGCCAGTTGGCTCAGGAAGGGAACCGACCTGGCCTGGAGCATGCTCGGCAACGCCGGGCGGGGGGTCACCTCGGCCGCCGACGGCCTCGCGGGGGCCGGCTACGGACAGGCCCGCGACCGGGCCTTCGAGCGGGCGATCGACAACGCGCAGGGCCACTTCAACCGCTGCGCCCGGTGCACGAACTACGTCTGCGGGCGCTGCTGGAACGGCGCCCAGGGCCTGTGCTTCAACTGCGCGCCGGACACCGCGGCGGAGGCCATGGCGGCGCAGCAGCGCGGTCAGAACGACATGGCCTCGCAGCGGGCGTACGCGGCGGGCCGCCAGGCCGGGCAGGGGTACGACCCGAGCACGCCCCGGCAACTGGTCTGCCCCCAGTGCCGTACCGAGAC
Source organism: Streptomyces sp. NPDC001068 (assembly GCF_042897315.1). NCBI lineage: Bacteria > Bacillati > Actinomycetota > Actinomycetes > Kitasatosporales > Streptomycetaceae > Streptomyces > Streptomyces sp. NPDC001068. Next base: position 979,286 of record NZ_JBIAYD010000002.1, read on the forward strand.
CCACGGCTCGGCCTACTGTCCCGGCTGCGGCCACCACCTGGCGCAGACCACCCGGTGCGCCTCCTGCTCGGCGGTCGTCCCGGACGGCGCCGCGTTCTGTCCGGGGTGCGGCACACGGCGGTGAAACCGGCGGAGGCGGGCGCCCGGACCGGATGCGTCGGGGACCGGGCCGCCCGTCGGTGATCTCCCCTCTCTACACGTCGTCCGATCCACGGTGCCGGCCGTGACCGTGCCCGTGCCCCGGCCCGTCGTCCGATCCCTCGTGCCGCCGGTGGGCCTGCGGGTCGTCGTCGGTGCGGCCCCGCGACCGGTCGCCGCGCGCGTCGTGGCCCGACGGTGTGCGGCGCGCGCCCTGGCCGGACCGGGCGTCCTCGGACGTGTGGCGGCCGGGGTGGTCCTCGGGCGCGGCGTGCCGGGAACGGGCGTCGTCCACGCCCCGGCCCGTCGAGGCGTCGCGGCCACCGTGACGACCTCGGTCGTCACGCGTGGCGAGACGGCCGCGGTCGTCGCCCGTACCGCCGTGACCCCGGTCGTCGCCCGTACCGCCGTGACCCCGGTCGTCGTCCGTGCCCGTGGTGGAGTGGCCGTGGTGGCGGGGGACGCCGTCGTCGGCGACGGCAGCCGCGGTGACGGTGCCCGCGCCGACGAGCACCGCGGTCACCGCCAGCACGGCGGCCATCGTGCGCCGGCGTCCGGCCGGGAACCTCTGGGAAGCGTTCATGACGTTTGGTCCTCTCACTCGGTTGCGGCCGGCCGCCTCCCCCGGAGGAAAGCCGCCGGCCCGACGTCGACCACCCTGCGGGAACGACCCTGAAGCCACGCTGAAGGTTCCTGAAGACCGCTTCAGGAACGGTCTGCGACCCTGTGGGCATGCGCCTGCTGATCGTGGAGGACGAACGACGCCTCGCCGTCGCCCTGGCCCGCGGACTGTCCGCCGAGGGCTTCGTCGTGGACGTGGCCCACGACGGGATCGACGGTCTGCGTCTGGCCCAGGAGCGGGACTACGACCTGATCGTGCTGGACATCATGCTCCCCGGCCTCAACGGCTACCGGATCTGCGCCCGGTTGAGGGCGGACGGGGACGACACCCCGATCCTGGTGCTCACCGCGAAGGACGGCGAGTACGACGAGGCGGAAGGCCTCGACACCGGCGCGGACGACTACCTGACCAAGCCGTTCTCCTACGTCGTCCTCCAGGCCCGCATCCGCGCCCTGCTGCGTCGCAGCAACCGGCCGGGCACCGCCCCCGTGCTGCGCTTCGGCGACCTCGCCGTCGACCAGGGCGCCCGCCGCGTCGAACGGGCCGGAACCGGCATAGCCCTCACCGCACGGGAGTTCGCGGTCCTGGAGCATCTCGCCGTACGCGCCGGGCAGGTGGTGTCGAAGGCCGACATCCTCGCCCACGTGTGGGACTTCGCCTACGACGGAGATCCCAACGTCGTCGAGGTCCACGTGAGCGCCCTGCGCCGCAAGCTCGACGCCCCCTTCGGCCGGCGCACCATCACGACCGTCCGGGGCGCCGGGTACCGGCTGGAGACCGACGGCGGTCCCGTTGCCTAGGCCGCTCGCCTCCGTCCGTGCCCGGGCCGCGCTCGCCGCGACCCTGGTCGTCTCCGTCGCCCTGGTCGTCGCCGGGGTCGCCGTGATCGCCGTACTGCGCCACAACCTGACGGACCGGGCGGCCCTGGAGTCCGAGGTCGCCGCCCGTACGGTGGCCGGCGCCCAGGCGGCGCTCACCGGGGACTTCACCGCCCTGGACCTGCCGGGCGACCCGGACCGCCTGGTCCAGGTCGTCGACTCCGGCGGCCGGGTGCTCGCGGCCGGCGACGCGCTGCGCGGACGCGGCGCGCTCACCGACTTCGCACCGGCCCCCGCCGCCCCCGCCGCGACCGGCACACCTGGCGACGGCGCCACCACCACCGCTCCCCCGGCCACCCCGGCCACCTCCGCCGCCCCGACCGGCGGCGACGACGACAGCACCGACGACCACGGCGGTGGCCGCAGGAGCGGCCGGGGTGGCGGGAGCGGCCGGGGCGGCGGCCACGGCGGCGGGGAGACCACGCACGCCGGGGACGACGACGGCGTAGCCACCACGTCCGGCCCCCCGGCCCGCGGCAAGGTGGGCACCGGTGTCGAACGCGAGACGCTGGCCGTCGCCCTCGGCGGGCGGAGCCACGACTACGGCTTCGCCGCCGTCCAGGGCACGACGTACGACGGCCGCACCTACACCGTCTACGCCGGCACCTCGCTCGCGGACGAACAGGCCACCCTCGGCCAGGTCTCCCGCGCCATGCTCGCCGCCCTGCCGTTCCTGCTCCTCGTCGTGGGCGGCGTGACCTGGCTGGTCACCCGGCGCGCCCTGCGCCCGGTCGAGGACATCCGCGCCGAGATGGCCGCCATCACCGGCAGCGGGGACCTGACCCGGCGGGTCCCGGTGCCCCGCTCCGGGGACGAGGTGGCCCGCCTCGCCCGCACCACCAACCACACACTGGCCGCGCTGGAGAGGTCCGTGGAACGCCAGCACCGGTTCGTCGCCGACGCCTCCCACGAACTCCGCAGCCCCATCGCCTCGTTGCGCACCCAGATAGAGGTCGCCGACCAGCACCCCGGGCTCCTGGACACCGTGGACCTCCACCACGACGTGGTACGCCTCCAGCAGTTGGCCGCCGACCTGCTGCTGCTCGCCCGGCTCGACGCGGGCGAGCAGCCCGGCCACGCCCGTCTCGACCTGGCCGCGCTGGTACGGGAGGAGGTCGCCCGGCGTGCCGCCTCGGACCGGGTGGCCGCCGAGGTGCGCGCCGACGCGGACGTACCGCGGGTCCTGGGCAGCCGCGGCCAACTGGCCCGCGTTCTCGGCAATCTCCTGGACAACGCCCAGCGGCACACCGCCACGGCGATCACCGTGACCCTGGTCCGCGCGGGCGACGACGCCGTGCTCACCGTCGCCGACGACGGGCACGGCGTCGCGCCCGCCGACCGCCGACGGATCTTCGAGCGGTTCGTCCGTCTCGACGAGGCACGCAGTCGCGACGACGGCGGCGCGGGACTCGGGCTGGCCATCGCTCGCGACGTCGCGCGCAACCACGGCGGGGACCTCACCGTCACCGAGTCCCCGGCGGGCGGCGCCGCCTTCCGGATCACCCTGCCCGGGGCACCACCCGACACCGGCGGCGACCGCACCTGACGCACCGCGCGTCGCCGCCGGAGCCGGCCGATCCGGCCCTGGACTGCACCGATCGATCCCGGAGGCCTTTGATATGGTCTCGGCGGCGGGCCGTCCGCATCCATCGCCGCGGTCCGCGCGACCGTGGCATTCCCAGCCGGTGACACGAGCCTCCGGGCCGTCAGTCCGGCCCCAGTCGCCAGGACCAGGAGCGTCCGAGGCGGGGCGTGCTCTCTCCTCCAGAGGCAGACCGTCATGCGCAGGTCCCCGGCCGGTTCCCGCCGTGCCACCGTGCTCCTCACCGCGGCCGCCCTCGCCGCCGGCTGCTCCGGCACCGCCACCGGCCCGGGTACGGCCCCGAGGACCCCGGCGGCGAAGGTGTCGGCGCCGCCCGTCCACGCGGGTGTCGACTACCAGCTCGGCGGCGCCTACACCCCGCCGAAGGGCGTCTCCGTGGTCTCCCGCGACCACACGGCGTCGCCCGCGCCCGGGCTGTACAACATCTGCTACGTCAACGCGTTCCAGGCCCAGCCGGACGCGCGGGGCGACTGGGACGCCGACCTCCTGCTGCGGGACCGCTCCGGGAAGGTGGTCATGGACGAGGACTGGGGCGAGGCCATGCTCGACATCGGCACCCCGGGCAAGCGGGCGCGGATCGCCGAGAAGGTGGACGACTGGATCGACGCCTGCGCCGACAAGGGTTTCGACGCCGTCGAGCCGGACAACTACGACAGCTACACCCGTGCCCCGCGCGGACTGCTGACCGCGGCCGACGCCGAGGCGTTCCAGACCCTGCTGGTCCGCCACGCGCATGCCCGGCACCTCGCCGTCGCCCAGAAGAACACCCTCGAACTGGCCGGGGACCGCGAGCGGGTGGGGCTCGACTTCGCGGTGGTGGAGGAATGCGGGCAGTACGACGAATGCGGGGCCTACGTCGACGCGTTCGGCGACCACGTCATCGTCGTCGAGTACACCGGGAAGGGCCTGGAGCGGGCCTGTGCGGGCTGGGGCGACCGGATCAGCATCGTCCGCCGGGACCTCGACGTCACCCCGGCCGGCCACGACGGCTACCTGCGCGAGACCTGCGCCGGCTCCTGACGGCCGCCCGTCACCAGCACGGCCCGGTCCCGGGAAGCGACCGGCACGAGCGAACTGTCCCGACGGCACGGCCCGTTCCGTCCGCGCGGACGGCCGGCGCCGGCTGTGCGAAACCCGTCCCGCGCGACCCCACTCGACGTTACCCTCCGGTAAGTATCTCGCTCCCGGAGGTGGGTTCCCATGCCGTCCGACCGTTCAGCGGGCCTCGCCGAGTCCGTACGCGCCCTGGCCGCCGGTGAGGTGACCTCCCGTCAGCTCGTCGAGGAGTGTCTCGCGCGGATCGACGCCACCCAGGACTCCCTCAACGCCTTCCGGATCGTCCGCGCCTCCGCCGCGCTCGCCGAAGCCGAGGCCGCCGACCGGGAGTTGGCCCGCGGAGTGCGCCGGCCGCTGCTCGGGGTGCCGGTCGCCGTCAAGGACGACACGGACGTGGCCGGCGAGCCGACCGCCTTCGGCTGCCGGGGCGACTTCCCGCCGGCGGCCGAGGACGGTGAGGCGGTACGACGGCTGCGCGCGGCCGGCGCGGTGATCGTCGGCAAGACCAACACCTGCGAGCTGGGACAGTGGCCGTTCACCGAGGGACCGGCCTTCGGCGCCACCCGGAACCCCTGGCAGCCACGGCACACCCCGGGCGGGTCCTCTGGCGGGTCCGCGGCCGCCGTCGCGGCGGGGCTGGTCCCCGCCGCGCTCGGCTCGGACGGCGCCGGATCCGTGCGCATACCGGCCTCCTGGACGAACCTCGTCGGCATCAAGCCCCAGCGCGGCCGCATCTCGACCTGGCCGCGCGGCGAGTCGTTCCAGGGCATTACCGTCAACGGCACCCTGGCCCGCTCGGTCGCCGACGCCGCCCTGCTGCTGGACGCGGCGAGCGGCAACCACCCCCAGGACCCGCACCGGCCCGCGGAGTTGACCGTACTGGACGCGGTCGGCCGCGACCCCGGCCGGCTGCGCATCGCGCTGTCCCTGAGGCCGCCGTTCACCGCCCTGCCCGCCCGCCTGCGACCGGACGTACGCGCCAGGGTCCTCGAAGTCGCCGAGCGGCTGGCCGCGTCGGGCCACACCGTCGAGGAGGCCGATCCGCCCTACGGCCGGATCGGACTCACCTTCGTGCCGCGCGCGACGGCCGGGATCGCCGAGCGGGTCCGCGAGGTGCCGTCGCCCGCGCTGCTCGACCCGCGCACCCTGGAGGCGGCCCGGCTGGGCCGGCTCCTGCACGGGGCCCCGCTGCGGGCCGCCCGGCGCGCGGAGACCACCCTGCGCCACCGGATCGGCGGCTTCTTCGCCTCGTACGACGCGGTCCTGGCGCCGACCACCGCCGCTCCCCCGCCCCTGGTCGGCTCGATGCTGGACCTCGGCCCGTTCGCCACCGACCGGGCGATGATCGCCGCCTGCCCCTACGCGTGGCCGTGGAACGTGCTGGGGTGGCCGGGCGTCAACGTGCCCGCCGGATTCGTGGCGGACGGGCTCCCGGTGGGAGCGCAGTTGCTCGGGCCGGCCGGCAGCGAGCCGCTGCTCGTGTCGGTCGCGGCCCAGTTGGAGGCGGAACTGCGCTGGCACGAACGGTGGCCGCCGGCCCGGACCGCGGTCACGGACGCGCCGGCCGCCTGACGACTCCGGCATCGGCAACGGCAACGGCAACGGCAACGGCTGTGGCTGCCCCTACGGCTCCGGCTGCGCCTGCGGCTGCTCGCGGCTTTCCCCCGACCTGGCCTGCCCGTACCCTCTGACCATGGACGATGCGTCGTTGGTCGGGCTCATGGGGCGGGTCACCGGAACGGTGGGACCCGGACTCGTCGGCGAGGTGATCGTCCGGGTGCGCGGGGGCGCCGAACACTTCCTCGCCTACTCCGCCGACGGGAGTGTCCGGATCGAGCCGGGCACGGTGGTGATGGTGGTCGAGCACCTGCCGCCGCGGACGGTCTACGTCACTCCCGCGTACGACAGTTGAGCGCGCGTAGCCCCAGGTGAGGGCGTATGCGTCAAGATTGCAACAAGGATTCGTCAGCGTCTTCACCGTGCGCTCGCGCAGGCGCACACTCCCTTCGTTCGGTGCCGTGAGGGCACCATCCAAAGGGGGCGTATGCCGATGGTTGTCGGCGTCGTTGCGGGTGCGGCGGTCCTCGCCGTGCTCGTGTTGATCGGTGTGTTCAAGATGATGTGGCGGGTCGCCGAACCGAACGAGGCGCTCATCATCTCCGGTTCGAACCATCGGACCGAGGGTCTCGAAGCGGGCATGGGATTCCGGATCGTCACGGGGCGCGGCACGCTGGTGCTGCCGGGCGTGCAGGCGGTGCGGAAGCTCTCGCTGGACCTGAACGAGACCGAGTTGTCGGTGGACTGCGTGACCCAGCAGGGCATTCCGCTGAAGGTCCGGGGCGTGGTCATCTTCAAGGTGGGCGACGACTTCGTGTCGATCGCCAACGCGGGCCGGCGGTTCCTGGACCAGCAGAAGCTGATGTCCGAGCGGGTGCACAACGTGTTCGCCGGTCATCTGCGGTCCATCGTGGGCGGGTTGACGGTCGAGGACATGATCCGCGACCGTGACAAGCTGACCGGACAGACCCGGGCCGCCTGTGGCACGGAGATGGAGAAGCTGGGGCTCATCGTCGACTCCCTGCAGATCCACGAGATCGAGGATCCGACCGGGTACATCAAGAACCTGGCGATGCCGCACGCGGCCGCCGTCCAGCGGGACGCGCGGATCGCACAGGCGGAGGCGAACCGGCTGGCCACCGAGGCGGAGCAGGCGTCGTTCGCCCGGATGGCGGAGGCCACCCGGGACAGCGAGATCCTCCAGGCCGGCTACCAGGCCGAGCGCGACAAGGCGGCGGCCCAGTCCCGCCAGGCCGGTCCGCTCGCCGACGCGGCCGCCCGGCAGGAGGTCGTCGTCCAGGAGACGCGGGTCGCCGAACTGGAGGCGCACCGGCGCGAGCAGCAGCTCCAGGCGGACGTCCGCAAGCCGGCCGACGCCCGGGCGTACGAGAAGCGCACGCTGGCCGAGGCCGAGCGCGACGCGCGGATCTCGGCCGCCCAGGCCAAGGCGAAGGAGACCGAGCTGGCGGCGGCGGCCGAGGCGACCCGGGTCAAGACGGCCGCGAGCGCGGAGGCCGAGGCCACCAAGGCCCGGGGCACGGCGAGCGCCGCCGCGACCCGCGCCACCGGTGAGGCCGAGGCCGCCGCCGCGCAGGCCAGGGGTCTGGCGGAAGCCGAGGCGGCCAAGGCCAAGGGACTCGCCGAGGCGGAGGCCATCAAGGCCCGTGCCGCCGCCCTGGCCGAGAACCAGGAGGCGGTCGTCGCCCAGCAACTGGCCGAGAACTGGCCGGAGATCGTCAAGGCAGGCGCGTCGGCATTCGGCAACGTCGACAACATGGTGCTGCTCAACGGCGCCGAGGGCATGGGGGAGATGTTCGCCAAGGCACTCACGATGGGCGGTACCGGACTGGGGCTGGCCCGTCAGCTGCTGGCCTCGATGCACCAGAACGGTCAGGAGCACAACGGGACTTCGCCCGTCCTCAACGGGGTCGCGGCCCCGAGGACGCAGAAGGTTCCGGTGGAGCAGGACGGCGAGTAGCCGCGAGCGCCGCGCACGACAAGGATGCCCCCGGCCGGGGCGAATTCCAGGGGTCGTTGCAACACGGTGGTCAACTGGCTGTGGCCAGGAGCCTAGCGAGACGCTCGGCTGGGGTTTCCCAGTCGAGCGTTTTGCGTGGCCGGCTGTTCAGTTCGGCGGCGACGACCGCGAGGTCCTGGGCGGTGTGGGCGGCCAGATCGGTGCCCTTGGGTGCCTCTGTGTTTGTCAAGGTGTCTGGTGTAGTGGCGTAGGGTCGGTTTCGGCGGGTCCGGGAAGTGACTTGTCCGAAGAGTCGGCCGTCGGGGTTGGGCCGACCGCGCTGGATGCTGTAGTCGCCCCCGGTTGTCCTCCTGGGCCCGTCGTTCGGGTGCGGCGGCGTTCGTCGCCGACCATCGTGCGCCAGACGTGATCAGCCAGGCGGCGTTTCAGACAGCGCTGTGCTTCCCTGGGTGTCTTGCCTTCTGCGATTTTGGCCTTGAAGTAGGCGTGGCCCCGGGTGCCGGGCATGCGGATCTGCGTGATGGCCACGGTGTGGAGTGCCGCGTTGAGTTGGCGGTCGCCGCGCCTGGACAGGCGGTGGTGTGCGCGTCCGGCGCTGGCTATCTCGATGGGAGCGGTGCCGGCGTACTGGGCGAAGGCGCTGGCAGTTGGGAAGCGGGTGGGATTTCCGGTCCGGCCCAGGAGGCGGGCGGCGGTTATGGCTGCGATGCCGGGAGTGTCGGTCAGCCGGCTTCCGGATTCTGTGACCAGTGCGGCCATGGATTTGGCGTTGTTCTTCAGCTTCACGTCCCATGCACGGACCTCGGTGATCAGGTCGGCGGCGAGGGCGTGGCGGGTGGTTTCGGCAGGTCCGGCGGGGACGACCGTCTCCAGCAGCTGCTCGGCTTTGGCCGCGGACAGATCGCGTGGTGCCCCTCCGGGCAGGAGGGCTCGCAGCAGCGCGTGGAGTTGGTTGACCGCGCGGACTCTGGCCTGGGCGAGGTTGCTGCGTCGTTCGTCCAGCAGAGCCAGTGCGTCCGTTGAGTTCTCGGGCTGCACCGGTCGCGCGTCGCCCTGGACAGCGGCGACGCATGCCGCCGCCGCGGCATCGATGCGGTCGTTCTTGCGGCCTGCACCGCGGGAGAGCTGGCGGACACGAGCGGTGGCACTGGGCTGGACGTCGACGACCTGTTCTCCTCGGGCGAGCAGCCATGACGTCAGGTGGTGTCCCAG
>NZ_JBIAYD010000003.1:0-156724 GCF_042897315.1 Streptomyces sp. NPDC001068
TGGATGCGCCCGAACCTCTTCGCCAACACCCCCGACATCCTGCACGCCTACCTCCAGCACGGCCACCGTCCCGCCTTCGAGGTCCGCGCGGTCCTGGCCGCCACCCTCTCCCCCACCTGGGGCATCTACAGCGGCTACGAACTCTGCGAGAACACCCCCCTCAAGGACGGCGGCGAGGAATACCTCGACTCCGAGAAGTACCAGCTCAAACCCCGCGACTGGACACGCGCCGGCACCGAGGGCATCGCCCCCCTCATCACCCGGCTCAACACCGTCCGACGCGACAGTCCGGCCCTGCGACAGCTGCGTGATCTCCACTTCCACCACGCCGACCGGGAATCGGTGATCGTCTACAGCAAGCGCAGCGGTTCGAACACGGTTCTGGTGGTCGTAAATCTCGACCCCCACCACACCCAGGAGGCCACGGTCTCGTTGGACATGCCGCAACTCGGCCTGAACTGGCACGAGTCGGTGCCGGTGCGCGACGAGCTCACCGGTGAAACCTTCAACTGGGGCAGGGCCAACTACGTGCGCCTGGAACCGGGTCGACGACCCGCGCATATCTTCACGGTTCTGCGACCGTCCCCGCAGATCGGAGGGTCACCCACAATATGATCGTCAACGAACCCGTCCCGGACACCTTCGAGGACACTCCCGCGAAGGACCGGGACCCGGACTGGTTCAAACGCGCCGTCTTCTACGAGGTCCTGGTGCGTTCCTTCCAGGACAGCAACGGCGACGGCATCGGCGACCTCAAGGGTCTGACCGCGAAACTCGACTACCTGCAGTGGCTCGGTGTCGACTGCCTCTGGCTGCCGCCGTTCTTCAAGTCACCGCTGCGGGACGGCGGTTACGACGTCTCGGACTACACCGCCGTACTCCCCGAGTTCGGCGACCTCGCCGACTTCGTGGACTTCGTCGACGCCGCCCACCAGCGCGGCATGCGCGTGATCATCGACTTCGTCATGAACCACACCAGCGACCAGCACCCGTGGTTCCAGGAGTCCCGCAAGGACCCCGACGGACCCTACGGCGACTACTACGTCTGGGCCGACGACGACAAGCAGTACCAGGACGCGCGGATCATCTTCGTCGACACCGAGGCGTCCAACTGGACCTACGACCCGGTCCGCAAGCAGTACTTCTGGCACCGCTTCTTCTCCCACCAGCCGGACCTCAACTACGAGAACCCGGCCGTCCAGGAGGAGATCCTCTCCGCGCTGAAGTTCTGGCTGGACCTGGGCATCGACGGCTTCCGGCTGGACGCGGTGCCCTACCTCTACCAGCGCGAGGGCACCAACTGCGAGAACCTGCCCGCCACCCACGAGTTCCTGAAGCGGGTGCGCAAGGAGATCGACACGCAGTATCCGGACACCGTGCTGCTGGCCGAGGCGAACCAGTGGCCGGAGGACGTCGTCGACTACTTCGGCGACTACCGCAGCGGCGGCGACGAGTGCCACATGGCGTTCCACTTCCCGGTCATGCCGCGCATCTTCATGGCGGTCAGGCGGGAGTCCCGCTACCCGGTCTCGGAGATCCTCGCCAAGACCCCGGCCATCCCGTCCGGCTGCCAGTGGGGCATCTTCCTGCGCAACCACGACGAGCTGACCCTGGAGATGGTCACCGACGAGGAACGCGACTACATGTGGGCCGAGTACGCGAAAGACCCGCGGATGCGCGCCAACATCGGCATCCGCCGCCGGCTCGCCACCCTCCTGGACAACGACCGCAACCAGATCGAGCTGTTCACCGCCCTGCTGCTGTCCCTGCCCGGCTCGCCGATCCTCTACTACGGCGACGAGATCGGCATGGGCGACAACATCTGGCTCGGCGACCGCGACGCCGTCCGCACGCCGATGCAGTGGACGCCGGACCGCAACGCCGGATTCTCGTCCTGCGACCCGGGCCGGCTCTTCCTGCCGACGATCATGGACCCGGTCCACGGCTACCAGGTCACCAACGTCGAGGCCTCGATGTCGTCGCCGTCCTCGCTGCTGCACTGGACGCGCCGGATGATCGAGATCCGCAAGCAGAATCCTGCCTTCGGACTGGGGTCCTATACCGAGCTGCAGTCCTCGAACGCGGCGGTGATCGCGTTCCTGCGGGAGTACGAGGACGATCTCGTCCTCTGTGTGCACAACTTCTCCCGGTTCGCGCAGCCCACCGAACTCGATCTGCGGCGCTTCAACGGCCGCCATCCGGTGGAGCTGTTCGGCGGGGTGCGGTTCCCGGCCGTCGGCGAGCTGCCGTATCTGCTGACCCTGGCCGGACACGGCTTCTACTGGTTCCGACTGCGCGCGGACGGGTAACCGGAACCAGGCACGGTCCACCCCCGGGCGGCGGTTTCCCCCGGCCCGCCCGGGGCACGCATCACTCACGCCCCCGACGACCGGGGAAAGGACGTACCGCCATGGCGGAAACGGTCACCCCCTCCACGCCCCCTCTCCTCGCCTCGCTCGATCCCCTCCTGCGCGAATGGCTCCCCCGGCAGCGCTGGTTCGCGGGCAAGGGCAGCCCGGTCACCGGCTTCGCCACCGTGGCCGAGACCGAACTCCTGCCGTCGGACAGCAGACTGGGCCTGCACCATCTGCTGGTCCGCGCCGAACAGCCGCCCGCCCCCGCCGAGGCCGGCGACTGCTACCAGCTCCTCGTCGGCACCCGCGAGGCTCTGCCGCCCCGGCTGGCACCCGCGCTGATCGGCCACCTCACCGAGGGCCCACTGGCCGGACGCACGGTGTACGACGCCCTGTACGACCCCCGGCCCGCCGAGCTGCTCCTGGAGGCCCTGCGCACCCGGGCCCGTATCGGCGGGCTGTCCTTCGAACGCGCCCCCGGCGCGGAGATACGCGACGGGCTGGTGGCCCGGCTCCTGACCGCCGAGCAGTCCAACTCCTCGGTCGTCTATGGAGATACGTTCATTCTCAAGCTCCTGCGGCGCGTCGTACCCGGCGTCAACCCCGACCTGGAGATACCCCTGGCGCTGGCCCGCGAGGGCTGCGCCCGGGTGCCCGCCCCCACGGGGTGGCTGCGGGCGGAGCTCCCCGGCCAACCCGACGCGTCGTACGTCCTGGCCGTCCTGCAGCCCTTCGTACGCGGCGCCACCGACGGCTGGGAGCTGGCCCTGCGGGAGCTGGCCAAGGGCGAGGACTTCGCGGCGGACGCGCGGGCGCTGGGGCGGGCCACCGCGGAGGTGCACACGGCGCTGGCCCGGGCGCTGCCCACCGTCACCCTCGGACACGGCCGGCTGGAGTCGACGGCCGCGGCCATGACCGAGCGGCTGACGGCGGCCGCCCAGGCGGTACCGGCGCTGCGACCCTACGAGGACGGGCTGCGTTCGGCCTACGAGGCGCTGACCGCCCTGGCCGCGGAGGGCCGTACCTGGACCGCCCAGCGGGTGCACGGCGATCTGCACCTGGGGCAGTGCCTGCGCTCGCCGTCCGGGGAGTGGTCCCTGATCGACTTCGAGGGCGAGCCGGCCCGTCCGCTGGCCGAGCGGCGGATGCCGCAGCCCCCGGTGCGCGACATCGCCGGCATGCTGCGCTCCTTCGACTACGCGGCCCACTCGGTGGCTCCGGCGGCCCGGTCCTGGGCCCGCATGTGCCGGGCGGCCTACTGCTCCGGATACGCCGAGATCACCGGCACCGACCCCCGCACCGACCCGGTGCTGCTGCGGGCCTACGAGACCGACAAGGCCGTCTACGAGGTCGTCTACGAGGCCCGGCACCGGCCCGACTGGCTTGCCGTGCCCCTGTCGGCCGTCCGCCGCCTCGCCACCTCCGACCCGACCTGACACCTTCCCGGGAGACGCGTCCGTGACCTCCAAGAAGTCCGTATCCGCAGCCGCCGACGACCGCGACCGGCTGCTGCTCGGCACGCACCACGACCCGCACGCGGTCCTGGGCGCGCATCCGCTGCCGGACGGCGGGATAGCCGTGCGCGCGTTCCGTCCGTACGCCCGCGCGGTGACGGTGGTCGCCGGCCGGGATCTGCGGGCCGAGCTGCACGACGACGGCGACGGCTTCTTCTCCGCCCTGCTGCCCCTGTCCGACGTGCCGGTCTACCGGCTGCTGGTGGAGTACGAGGGGACGGTCCAGGAGTCCGAGGACGCGTACCGCTTCCTGCCCACCCTGGGCGATCTGGACCTGCACCTGCTGGGCGAGGGGCGGCACGAGCGGCTGTGGGAGGTGCTCGGCGCGCACCCCATGACCCACCAGGGCGTGCCCGGCACGCGTTTCTCGGTGTGGGCACCGAACGCGCAGGGTGTCCGGCTGGCCGGCGGCTTCAACTTCTGGGACGGCAGCGGGTACCCGATGCGCTCGCTCGGCTCGTCCGGCATCTGGGAGCTGTTCGTGCCGGGCATCGGCGCGGGCGAGCTGTACAAGTTCGAGATCACCCGCCCGGACGGCTCCCGCACCCTGCGGGCCGACCCGCTGGCCCGGCGCACCGAGGTGCCGCCCAGCACGTCGTCCATCGTCCACGCGTCCCGTCACGAGTGGACCGACGGGGAGTGGATGGCCCACCGGGCCGACACCCCGGTGCACGAGGCCCCGTTCTCGGTCTACGAGGTGCACCTGCCGTCCTGGCGCCCCGGCCTGACCTACCGCGAGCTGGCCGAGCAACTCCCGCGCTACGTCGGCGACCTGGGATTCACGCACGTCGAGCTGATGCCGGTCGCGGAGCATCCCTTCGGGGGTTCCTGGGGCTACCAGGTCACCGGGTTCTACGCGCCGACGGCCCGCCTCGGCACCCCCGACGACTTCAAGTTCCTGGTCGACGCGCTGCACCGGGCGGGCATCGGGGTCCTGATGGACTGGGTGCCGGCGCACTTCCCGCGGGACGAATGGGCGCTGGCCGAGTTCGACGGGCGGCCGCTGTACGAGCACTCGGACCCGCTGCGGGCGGCCCATCCGGACTGGGGCACCCTGGAGTTCGACTTCGGGCGCCGTGAGGTGCGGAACTTCCTGGTGGCCAACGCGCTCTACTGGTGCGAGGAGTTCCACATCGACGGGCTGCGGGTGGACGCGGTCGCCTCGATGCTCTACCTCGACTACTCCCGCGAGCCGGGCCAGTGGACGCCGAACGAGCACGGCGGCCGGGAGAACCTGGACGCGGTGGCCTTCCTCCAGGAGATGAACGCGACGGTCTACCGGCGGGTGCCCGGGGTGGTGACGATCGCCGAGGAGTCGACGGCCTGGGACGGCGTGACCCGCCCCACCGACACCGGGGGGCTCGGGTTCGGACTGAAGTGGAACATGGGCTGGATGCACGACTCGCTGGAGTACATGGCCCACGAGCCGGTGCACCGCAGCTACCACCACCATGAGATGACCTTCTCGATGGTGTACGCGTACAGCGAGAACTACGTGCTGCCCATCTCCCACGACGAGGTCGTGCACGGCAAACGCTCGCTGGTCTCCAAGATGCCCGGCGACTGGTGGCAGCAACGCGCCAACCTCCGCGCCTACCTGGGCTTCATGTGGGCCCACCCCGGCAAGCAACTGCTCTTCATGGGGCAGGAGTTCGCCCAGGGCGCGGAGTGGTCCGAGGCGCACGGCCCCGACTGGTGGCTGCTGGACCCGGGCTACGGCGCCGAGGCCGACCACCGGGGCGTGCGCGACCTGGTCCGCGACCTGAACAGCGTCTACCGCGCCACCCCGGCCCTGTGGCAGCGGGACACCTCCATCGCCGGCTTCCAGTGGATCGCGGGGGACGCGGCCGAGGACAACGTCTTCGCCTTCCTCAGGTACGACGCCGAAGGCGCACCGCTGCTCGCGGTCTCCAACCTCGCCCCGGTGGTCCGCGCCGACTACCGGCTCGGCGTCCCGGACGAGATCCCGGCCTGGCACGAGGCCCTCAACTCGGACGCGGCCCGGTACGGCGGCAGCGGGATCACCAACCCCGATCCGGTGAAACCGGAACACCACCCGTCCCACGGCCGCGCCACGAGCATCCGCCTGACCCTGCCACCGCTGGCTACGGTGTGGCTGCGGCCTGCCTGAGCCCCTCCGGCAGCGGGCCGGTGTGCAGGACGCCAAGGCGCTGGGTGGCCCGGGTCAGCGCCACGTACAGGTCGCTGGTGCCGTAGCGGCCCGGTTCGACCACCAGGACCGAGTCGAACTCCAGCCCCTTGGCCTGGCGCGGGTCCAGCAGGACGACCGCCCGGGTCAGGTCGGGTTCGGCGCCGGCCGTGACGCCGTCCAGGCGGGCGGCGAGGGCGCGGTGCAGGTCGCGCGGGGCGATGACGGCCAGGCGCCCCTCGGCGGGGGTGAGTTCGGCGACCGCCTTCTCCACGGCGCCGGGCAGGTCGTCGTGGGCCTGCCGGATCCACGGGATCGCTCCGGTGGACCGGACCGAGCTCGGGGGCTCGAAGTCCGGGTCCGCGGCGCGGACCACCGCGGCGGCGAGGTCCATGATCTCGGCCGGGGTGCGGTAGTTGACGCCGAGACGGGTGTGGTCCCAGCGGTCCCCGACGTACGGTTCGAGGATCTCCGACCAGGAGCCCACGCCCGCCGCCTCCGCGGTCTGGGCCGGGTCGCCGACCAGGGTCATCGAACGGGTCGGGCTGCGCCGCATCAGCAGCCGCCAGGCCATCGGGGAGAGCTCCTGCGCCTCGTCGACGATGATGTGCCCGAACGCCCAGGTGCGGTCGGCCGCCGCGCGCTCGGCGGCGCTGCGGAAGTCCTCCTCCTCGTGGCGCTCGGCGAAGCGTTCGGCGTCGATGATGTGGTGCGCGGACAGGACCTCCGAGGCCTCGGGGTCGCTGTCCTCCTTGTCGTCGAACTCGTAGGTGCGGGAGGCGTAGGAGACGTCCAGGACGCCCTGCGCGTAGGCGATCTGGGTCTCCCGCTCGCGCTCGGCGCGGGCCCGGGCGAACCGCTCGTCGACGCCCAGCAGCTCGGCGGCCTCGTCGAGCAGGGGGACGTCGGAGACGGTCCAGGCGCGGGTGACCGGGCGGCGGACCGCGGCCGCGTCCTGCTCGCCGAGGTGGCCCTCGGGTCCGGCGAGGAAGTCGGCGACCAGGCGTTGCGGGGTGAGCCGCGGCCACAGCCGGTCGACGGCGTCCCAGACCTCGGGGTTCTCGGCGAGTTCGTCGCGGATCTGGGTGATGTCGGAGGCGTCCAGCAGGCTGCTGCCGTCAAAGGGGTCGGTGCCGACCCGCTCGGCGTACAGCTCGGTGAGGGTGTTGAGGATGTGCCCCTCGAAGTACTCGCGGGCCACGTTGTGCGGGAGTCCGGCGGCCCGGGTGCGCTCGCGGGCCACGTTGACCAGGCCGTCGTCGAGCATCAGCACCTCGCGGTCGTGCTCGACGGTGATGACCGGGTCGGGCAGCGCCTGGCGGTCGCGGACGACGGCGGCGAGCACGTCGGCCATGTCGGCGCGGCCCTTGACGGCGGCCGCCTCGGGGGTGTCGGCCGCGGTGGCCTTCACCCCGGGGTACAGCTCGCCGACCGTGGCGAGCAGCACGCCGGTCTCGCCGAGCGAGGGCAGCACCTCGCCGATGTAGCCGAGGAAGGCCGGGTTGGGTCCGACGATGAGCACGGCCCGCTTGGCGAGCAGTTCCCGGTGTTCGTAGAGGAGATAGGCGGCCCGGTGCAGCGCGACGGCGGTCTTGCCGGTCCCCGGCCCGCCCTCGACGACCAGGATCCCGCGGTGCGGCGCCCGGATGATCTCGTCCTGCTCGGCCTGGATGGTCTGCACGATGTCGTTCATCCGGCCGGTGCGGGCCGAGTCGAGGGCCGCGAGCAGCACCGCGTCGCCGGAGGGGTCCTCGTGGCCGGTGCGCTCCCGGTCGCCGAGGTCCAGGATCTCGTCGTGCAGGGCGGCTACCCGGCGGCCGTCGGTGGCGATGTGCCGACGGCGGCGCAGGCCCATCGGGGTGTGGCCGGTGGCCAGGTAGAAGGGCCGGGCGACCGCGGCGCGCCAGTCGATGAGGACCGGGGTGCGCTCGGCGTCGTCCAGGCGCAGTCCGATCCGGCCGATGTGGTGCTTCGTGCCGGAGGTCAGGTCGATCCGGCCGAAGCAGAGCGAGCCGTCCACGGCGTTCAGCGCGGTCAGCAGCCCGGATCGCTCGGCGACCAGGATGTCGCGTTCCAGCCGGGCCTGCATCGGCTTGTCGCCGAGGGAGAGGGCGTCCGCGACCGAGTCCTCGGTGTCGCCGCGGAGGGCGTCCACCCGTGCGTACAGTCCGTCGACGAATTCCTGCTCGTGCCGCAATTCATCGTCCGGAAATTCGGTGTTTGACAATTCCGCTCCAGCCCGGATATACTGTGCCCACTGAACTTCTTCGTGACTTGTTCGAATTCATCATCGGCCTGAAGTCACGAACTCTTGAATATACGCAAAAAAATCCCCCGGGCGCAATTGCCGGGGGATTTCCTGTGTACGGGGGCGGGTTCAGAGCACGTCGGAGAGCTCCTCCAGGAGCCGCCGCCCGGGCCGGGCCCCCACCATCGACCGCACCGGCTCACCGTCCCGGAAGACCATGAACGTCGGCATCGACAGCACCCTGTAGGCGTTCGTCGTCTCCGGGTTGTGGTCCACGTCCAGCTGGACCACCTTCAGCCGCTCGCCCTCCTGTGCCGCGAGGGCGGCGAGCACCGGCGCCATCTGCCGGCACGGCGGGCACCAGTCTGCGGTGAACTCCACCAGCACCGGCCGGTCCGCCCCGATCACCTCCGCCGCGAAGTCCGCGTCCGTCACCTCGGCCACACCCGCTGCCCTGGTCATCCGCCGTCCCCTCCCAGCTCGCACACCGGTTCCGGACCACCCGGAACCTCCGAATCGGCGGCCAGCGCGTCCCGCGCCCGCTCGGCCCGCTCCAGCTGGGCCCCGACCTCCGCCCGCACCGCCCGCAGCTCGCCGATGAGCGAGTCCAGCTCCGTCAGCTTGCGCCGGTAGACCGCGAGCGACGCGGGACAGGTGTCGCCCTCCGCGTGCCCGGCGCGCAGGCACTCCACGAACGGCCGGGTCTCCTCCAGCTCGAAGCCGAATTCCTGGAGCGTCCGGATCTGCCTGAGCAGCTTCAGGTCGTGCTCGTCGTAGGTCCGGTGGCCGTTGCCGGAGCGGCGCGCGGGCAGCAGCCCGCGCGCCTCGTAGTACCGCAGGGTGCGTGTGGTGGTACCGGCCCGTGCGGCCAGCTCGCCGATTCGCATGAGTACGACGGTAGGAGTTGACGCCGACGTCAAGGCAAGCTCGGCTGCACCCCGGCGGATTCCTCGACCTCCATCAGGGAGGCGCTGTGCCGCTCCTCGTCGAAGGCCCGGCGCCCGCCGCGCAGCCCGAACAGCCTCTTGGCCAGGGCGATGTAGAGCACCGCGATGATGTTGAGGACCAGGGTGGCGATCTTCAGGTAGCTGACCTTCTCGGTGAGTTCCCAGATCTCCAGCGGCAGGAAGGCGGCCGTGGCGACCACCGTCAGGTACTCCGCCCACCTCTTGGCGTACCAGAGCCCGACCGCCTCGACGAGTTCGATCAGCGCGTACGCCAGCAGCAGCCCGGCCACCAGCACCAGGGTGGAGTGCTTGTAGCCGAAGGCCTTCTGTATGGAGCCGACGACCGGTGAGTGGTCGAGGTCGTAGTGGAAGTGCTTGAAGACCGGGCGGAAGGTGTCCAGGTACTCGTTGAAGAGCCGGCGCACCGCGTCCTGGCTGTTGCTGAACTTCCACACCGCGACCGCGACGAGCACGATGAACACCCCGCGCACGGCCCGCTCGATCGCGAGGAAGCGCAGGATGAACAGGTCCCGCAGCACCTTGCCGCGCGGCACCAGCGGGGCGTCGGCCGCCGGACCCGAGCCGTGCGGTTCGCCGAGCGCGAAGTCCCCGCAGCGCAGGCAGCGCCAGGCCTCCCCGACCGCGGTCTGGGCGTGCAGCCGCACCCGCAGCCGCGGGTCGTCGGGGGCATAGGTCACATGCCCCTTGCGCGCGCAGTGCCGACGGTCCCAGTCGATCTTCATCCCCCGTGCCTCCATGCCGTGAATGCCAACGTGCCGTTCCGGTTGGCCCGGAGCGGCACGTTAGTGGATGCGGCTGACCAGTGCCGGTCAGGGGTCAGTGCGCACCGTTTTCCACCAGTTCCCGCTCCTCGGCCGGGGCTTCCTCCGTGGCCTTGCGGTGTCCCGGCAGCAGCACCGCCACCAGCGCCGTCCCGATGCCCAGTACGACCGCGCCGACCAGGCTGGTGTGGGCCACCGCGGAAGCGAAGGAGGAGCCGACGGCGTCCGTCATCCGCCGGGCGCCCTCGGCCAGCTGTCCGGCCTGTGCCTTGAGCTGGGCGGCCTGCTGGGGATCGGTGGCCTGTGCGGCCCGGGCGGCGGCCTGCCTGGCCTTCCCGCCGATGCCCTCGGCGACCGCGTACCCGGCGCCGACCGAGTCCCGGGCGGTGGCCAGCGCGCTCGCGGGGAGGCCGCCGCCCCGGGTGGCGTCGGCGAGGTGGTCGCCGTAGGAGGTGGACAGCAGCGAGCCGAGGATGGCGATGCCGAGGGAGCCGCCCAGTTCCAGCGAGGTGTCGTTGACGGCGCCGCCGACGCCCAGTTCGGCCTCCGGGAAGGCCCCCATGATGGCGTCCGTGCAGGGCGAGAGCGCCAGGCCGATGGCCAGGCCGAGGATGATCAGGGGCGCCACGAAGTCCCCGTACCCGGAGGCGGCGTCGACCCGGGTGAGCAGGGCGAGCGCGGTGGTGCCGCCGGCCATGCCCGCGGTGACCGTCCACCGCATGCCGACGCGCGGGGTGAGCCAGCCGGTCAGGGCCGAGCCGGCGAAGACCGCGCCGGCCAGCGGGAGCATCCGCACCCCGGTGCCCAGGGCGTCGTAGCCGAGGACGAACTGGAGGTGCTGGGTGAGGTAGTAGAAGGCGCCGAAGACGGCCAGGAAGAACAGGGCGACGGCGAGGTTGGAACCGGCGAAGCGGCGGTCGGCGAAGCGTCGGACGTCCAGGACCGGGTGCGGGTGGCGCAGCTCCCACAGGACGAAGGCGACGAGACCGGCTCCCGCAACCGCGGCGGCCGTGACGGCCCTGACGCCCCAGCCGAAGTGCGGCCCCTCGATGATCATGTAGACCAGCGAACCGGTCCAGAGCACGGAGAGCAGTCCGCCGACGTGGTCGACGCGGTCGTGGTGGCCGGCCTTGCTGGGCGGCACGAGGACCAGCGCGCCGACCGCCGCGACGGCCGCGATCGGCACGTTGATGAGGAAGGTCGACGACCAGCCGTGGTCGCGCAGCAGTGCGCCGGCGACCACCGGTCCGGCGGCTATGGCCAGCCCGGCGGTGGCGGTCCAGAGCGTGATCGCCTTGGCCCGCTCGGCCCGCGGGAAGGTCGCGGCCAGCAGCGACAGGGTCGCCGGCATGATCAGCGCGGCGCCGGTGCCCATCACGGCACGGGCCGCGATCACGGTGGCGGCGCTGTCGGCGAGGTATCCGAGGACGGCTCCGCCCCCGAACACGGCCAGGCCGAGGACGAGCGCGCCACGGCGGCTGTACTTGTCGCCGATCGCGCCGAGCAGCAGCATCAGGGCGGCGTACGGGACGGTGTAGCCGTCGATGACCCACTGCAGGTCGGAGCTGCCGAGTCCGAGGTCGGCGGTCATGTCGGGCGCGGCCACGGTGAGAGCCGTGTTGGCCATCACGATGATCAGCAGGCTCAGGCAGAGCACCAGCAACGCCCACCAGCGGCGCGGATAGGGCCGTCCGGCCGTCTCCACCGGTTCGTTCATGACGAGTCGCATGACAGGGATCGCCTTCCTCACGCGTCCGGATGCCGCCGGATCTCCACGACGGACTTGCACAGTGGCGTGCAATTGCACAACCATGCGCAATGTAAGGGATCTGCACAGCACTGTGCAAACGGAGGAGGTGAAGCACTTGCGGAGAGACGGCGGCCCCCGCCACGAGGCAGGCAGAATGGCTGCCATGACCACGGGTAACCCCTCCCGCGCCGACCTGAACCGGCGCCGCATCCTCGACGTCGCCCTCGCCGAGCTGCTGCGCGACCCCGACGCCTCGATGGACCAGATCGCGCGCGCGGCAGGAGTCGTACGACGGACCGTGTACGGCCACTTCCCGAGCCGGGAGGCGCTGATCGGCACGCTGGTCGACGGCGCGGTGCAGGCGCTCACCGCCGCCGACGAAGGGGCCCGCCGGGAGACGGCGGACCCGGCGGAGGCGGTGGCCCGCTCGGTGCTCGCCGTCTGGGAGATCGCCGACCGCTACCGGCTGCTCATCGGCCTCGCCCAGCGCACGGTCACCGTGCAGGGCATCCGCGACCGCCTCACACCGCTGCGCGAACAGAAGGTGCGGATTCTGCAACGCGGCCTCGACGACGGCGACTTCAGCTCACCGCTGCCGGCGCCGGCCCTGGCCTACGTGCACGAGCAGCTGCTGTTCGCGGTGATGGAGGCGGTCAACGACGGCCTCCTCGACGCGAAGGAGGCGGGCCGCTCCGCCGCCGTCAGCGCACTGACGGCGGCGGGCGTACCCGCCTCCAGGGCCACGGAACTGGTGGCCGGGTTGAGCGGCTAGCCGGAACACGGCTCCGGGCGGCTGGGCGGGGGCGGGGGAAGCTGCCAGCCGCCCGGAGGCTTCGGCCGGACGCCCGGCCCCGGTTCAGGCAGGGCCGGACGTCCGACGGTTCTGGAGCGCCCCCGAAGGGGCACGGGAACCGCGCGACCGGTCCCCTCACTCGCGGCCGACGACGGCGTACTACGCCTTCGCCAGCTCCTCCCGCTGCTCGGGCAGCTCGGGCGCGGCCGGCTCCCCGTCGTCCAGCAGCGTCTTCTCGTCGAACGGCAGCTCGCCCGCGAGCACCAGCTCCACCCGGCCCTTGTCGATCTCCTTGGTCCACGTGCCGATCAGCACCGTGGCCACCGCGTTGCCCGCGAAGTTCGTCAGCGCGCGGGCCTCGCTCATGAACCGGTCGATGCCGACGATCAGACCGACGCCGTCCACCAGCGCGGGCTTGTGCGACTGCAGACCACCGGCCAGCGTGGCCAGACCGGCGCCGCTGACGCCCGCCGCGCCCTTGGAGGCCAGCAGCAGGAAGAGCAGCAGCGGGATCTGCTCGCCGACCGACATCGGCGTGCCGAGCGCGTCGGCGATGTAGAGCGACGCCATGGTCATGTAGATCATGGTGCCGTCGAGGTTGAACGAGTACCCCGTCGGAACGGTGATGCCGACGACCGGCTTGCTCACGCCCAGGTGCTCCATCTTCGCGATGAGCCGCGGCAGCGCGGACTCGGAGGAGGAGGTGGACAGGATCAGCAGGAACTCACGGGCGAGGTACTTGAACAGCGAGAAGATGTTCAGCCCGGCGATGACCCGGAGCATCGCGCCCAGCACCACGAAGACGAACAGCACGCAGGTGACGTAGAACCCGAGCATCAGGACCGCGAGGCTCTTCAGCGCGTCCAGCCCGGCGGAGCCGACGACGGCGGCGATCGCGCCGAACGCGCCGATCGGGGCGGCCCACATGATCATGCCCAGGATGCGGAAGACGAGCCGCTGGATGTGCTCGACGCCCCGCAGCACCGGCTGCCCGGCCGATCCCATGGCCTGCAGCGCGAACCCGGCGAGCAGCGCGATCAGCAGCGTCTGCAGCACCTGGCCCTCGGTGAAGGCGGAGACGAACGTGGTCGGGATGATCGACAGCACGAAGTCGACGCCGCCGAGCGCCTCGGAGTCCACCTGGGCGTGCCCGGTGGCCTTGAGGGCGTTGGTGATGTGCAGCCCGTCACCGGGGTGCAGGATGTTGCCGACGACCAGGCCGATGGTCAGCGCGACCAGCGACATCACCAGGAAGTAGCCGAGCGCGATACCGCCGACGGCGCCGACCTTGGCGGCCTTGCGCACGGACCCGATCCCGAGCACGATCGTGCAGAAGATGATCGGCGAGATCATCATCTTGATCAGGTTGACGAACCCGGTACCCAGAGGCTTGAGCTCGACGCCCGCGTCGGGCCAGATGAGCCCCACGGCGATGCCCAGGGCCACCGCGACGATCACGGCTATGTACAGGTAATGGGTACGGTCCCGCTTCACGGCGGGTGCGGCAGGTGCCGTACTGGGAGTGCTTGCGGCGGCCACGGCTGCCCTCCTTGACGTCTTCGTCGGCATCACCGGCGTGCGGCTCACGTCCGGGGGATATGGGGGTTGCCGTGACTATCTCCCGCCCTGTGAGCCCGGTCACCCTTCCGTTCATTTAGTTCATCGTCAACCGGAGAGGCACACTGCTGACATGCGCTTCCCGACCGCTCCCCGCCCTCGCAGCCTGGCCGGGCAGCTGTTCGCCATGCAGGCCGTGCTGATAGCGGTACTGGTCGCCGGGTACGCGCTGTTCACCTACGTCAGCGACCGCCACCAGGCGCAGGCGGCCGCGACCCGGCAGGCCGCGGCGGTGGCCCGCTCGGTCGCCGACGCCCCCTCGGTCCGTACCGCGATCCACACACCGGACCCCTCGAAGGAACTGCAGCCCTACGCCCTCCAGGTGATGCGGGACACCGAGGTCGACTTCGTCACGATCATGACGCCGGACGGCATCCGCTGGACCCACCCCGACCAGAACCAGATCGGCCGCCACTACCTGGGCCACATCGAGGCGGCCCAGCACGGCCACACCTACAGCGAGACCTACAAGGGCACCCTCGGCGCGTCGGTGCGCACGGTGACCCCGGTCCTGGACAACGGCCGGGTGATCGGCCTGGTGAGCGCCGGCATCAGGGTGGAGGCGATCAGCCGGCGGGTCCAGGAGCAGGTGGCGACGCTGCTCGGGGCGGCGACGGGCGCGCTGGCGCTGGGCGCGATCGGCACGTACGTGGTCAACGCGCGGCTGCGGCGGCACACGCACGGCATGAACGCGTCCGAGCTCAGCCGGATGCACGACTACCACCAGGCGGCCCTGCACGCGGTCCGCGAGGGCCTGCTGATGCTGGACGGCCAGTTCCGGGTGGCCCTGATCAACGACGGCGGCCGGGAGTTGCTGGGGGTCGGACCGGAGCAGGACGTGGTCGGCCGCTCGGTGGCGGAACTGGGCCTGCCGACCCCGCTGACCGGCGCCCTGCTGGCCTCGGAGCCCCGGGTGGACGAGGTGCATCTGACGGCGGACCGGGTACTGGTGCTGAACACCTCGCCGGTGTCCGGCGGCGAGCGCCGCGGCACCGTGGTCACCCTCCGGGACGTCACCGAACTCCAGGCCCTGACGGGCGAGCTGGACTCGGAACGCGGCTTCACGCAGGCGCTGCGCTCGCAGGCGCACGAGGCCGCGAACCGCCTGCACACGGTCGTCTCGCTCATCGAGCTGGGCCGGGCCTCGGAGGCCGTCGACTTCGCGACCGCGGAACTGGAGCTGGCGCAGGCGCTGACCGACCAGGTGGTGGCGGCGGTCAGCGAACCCGTCCTGGCAGCGCTCCTGCTGGGCAAGACGGCCCAGGCGAACGAGCGGGGCGTGGAACTGGTGGTCTCGGACGAGAGCCGGCTGGATGACGGTTTGCTACCGGAGAGCCTGTCGGCGCGCGATCTGGTCACCGTCCTCGGCAACCTGATCGACAACGCGGTGGACGCGGCCCAGGCAACGGCCGGGGCCCGCGTGACAGTGACCGCCTTCGCGGAGGATGCCGAACTGGTGATGAGGGTGGCGGACACGGGCGCGGGCGTCGACCCCGCCCACGCCGAGCTGGTCTTCCAGCGCGGCTTCTCGACGAAGCCGGCGGGCCCGGGCGGACGCGGGCTGGGACTGGCGCTGGTCCGGCAGGCGGTGACCCGGCTGGAAGGGACGCTGACCGTGGCGGAGGCGCCGGAGGGCGGTGCGGTGTTCGAGGTGCGGCTGCCGCTGCGGGCGTCGCTGACCCGGGGCGGGGCGCGATGACCGGGGAGCCGATCAGAGTCCTGGTCGTCGAGGACGACCCGGTGGCCGCGGACGCGCACGTCATGTACGTGGGCCGGGTGCCGGGGTTCGTGTCGGTGGGCAAGGCGCACACGGGGGCGGAGGCCCGCCGGATCCTCGACCGCACCCCGGTGGACCTGCTCCTGCTGGACCTGCACCTGCCGGACGTGCACGGCCTGCAGTTCGCGCGCTCCCTGCGGGCGGCCGGCCACCAGGCGGACGTCATAGCGGTGACGTCGGCACGAGACCTGGCGGTGGTGCGGGAGGGCGTTTCGCTGGGCGTCGTCCAGTACGTCCTGAAGCCCTTCACCTTCGCGACGCTGCGGGACCGCCTGACGAGGTACGCGGAGTTCCGTGCGGCGGTCGGCGAGGCGAGCGGCCAGGACGAGGTGGACCGCGCGCTGGGCGCGTTGCGGGCCCCGTCGTCACCCGGGGCGCTTCCCAAGGGGCTCAGCGCCCCGACGCTGGAGCGGGTGACGGTCGCGCTGCGCGAGTCGAAGGAGGGCCTGACCGCGGCGGCACTGGCGGAGCACGTGGGGATCTCCCGGATCACGGCCCGCCGCTACCTGGAACACCTGGTGGAGGCGGGGACGGCGGGACGAAGCCCCCTCTACGGACAGGTGGGGAGGCCGGAGTTGGTCTATCGGTGGGGGCGGGGGCGGTAGCCCGGGCGGCGGCGCGTCCTCAGGTACGGAACCGCGCCGGCCGGGCCGATCTCACGCACCGGACCGAGCCGTCACACCAGCCTCACGCACCGGACCGCGCCGACCACGCCGACCTCACCCACCGGACCGCGCCGGCCACGCCGGGCCCACGCACCGGACCGCGCCGACCACGCCGGCCTCACGCACCGGACCGTGCCGGCCGGGCCGGCCTCATGTACAGCAGCACCTGCGCCCCCAGCCCCGCCACCGCGAGTGCCTCCACCGCCGACAGCACGGTCAGCAGTCCGCCGCCGTCCCCGCCGGCCCAGAACACCACCAGGGCGGCCAGCGGCACCGCGCAGAACGCCGTCAGGTCGATCACGGCCTGGATCGTCTTGCGGGTCCGGCGCCGGACGTCGGTCCGGTGGTACGCCTCCCAGCCGAAGGTGGCGAAATCCGCCTCGGCGGAGGCCAGTCGGGCCAGCCGCGGCCCCAACTCCTCCCGCACGTAGTGCCCGATCGCCGAGATCTTCTCGTCGTTGACCAGGTACGTCCACCCGAGGACCACGCACACCGGCGGCAGCGCCAGCAGCATCGACGGCTGCTTGGCCTGCGCCGCCGCGGCGATGACGGCGGCCACCACGCCGAGCGTCACGTACAGCAGATTGTCACGGAACCCGATCCGCGCCTTCTGCTCGTCCTTGATCGTCTGGTACTCGGCGAGCAGCAGCTGCCCGACACTCACACCCTGCTCCGGCATGCGCCTCTCCCCCACCCCGACGGCCCGACGCCGCACGACCATACCCCCGCCCCCGTGGGCGACTTGCCGCTACCGTGGACAGATGCCCGCGAACCGACCCCGGCCCACCGCCGCAGCCGTCGTGCTCACCGCCCTGCCGCTGGAGTACGACGCCGTGCGCGCCCGCCTCGTCGGCGCCGAGGAGATCGTGCACCCCAACGGCACCCGCGTCGAACTCGGCCGGCTCGCGGACACCGCCTGGACCGTCGCGCTCGCGGAACTGGGCGTGGGCGCCCTGACCGCCGCCTCGCTCACCACACAGATCGTCGACTGGCTCGGCCCCGAGGCGGTGCTGTTCGTCGGTGTCGCGGGCGGGCTCAAGGACGACATCGGGATCGGTGACGTGGTGGTCGGCACGAAGGTGTACGCCGTCCACGGCGGCAAGCAGACACCGGAGGGCTTCCGGGCCCGCCCCGAGGTCTGGCACGGCTCGCACCGGCTCGTCCAGGCGGCACGCTCGGCGCTGCGGGACATGCCGGACGTTCGCGGACACAGCAAGCCGATCGCCGTCGGCGACGTCGTCCTGGCGGACGACAGATCGGCGTTCGCCGCCCACATCCGCCACCACTACGACGACGCCTGCGCGATCGAGACGGAGGGCTCCGGGGCCGCCCACGCGGCCCACCTGAACGGCCAGTTGGACATCCTGGTGATCCGGGGCATCAGCGACCTGGCCGACGCCGGCAAGCACGCGGCCGACGCATCGGGCTCGCAGATCCTCGCCGCCGAACGGGCCGCGTCCGTGGCGGTCGAGGTCCTGCGCAAGCACCGGCCCCGGGAGTCCTCCGGCGCCGGGGATGATCCCCAGGGACGGTACGGGGGCGACCACATCGACTTCAGGGGTGGCATCTTCCACGGACCTGTCGTCGGCAAGCGGACCGGACAGTGGCGCCCGCCGCCCGGCTGATCCGGTCAGCACCCCGGGCCGCGGGCCAGGGTGGCAGCCGCGCGCGCACGTCGTCGTCCAACCCGCCCCTACGGTCCGCGGAACACATGGATGCATCCTGGCCCCCTCCCGCGGTCAGCAAACCCCCGCAGACTCATTGACCTGACTAGACCACTCCACTTACCTTCACTCGGCAAGAGACGAACCCCCAGGCCACAGCGCAGTGGCCGCCGAGGAGGTCGTGCCCGTGCGCCCCACCGCCGTCAGCATCCTTGCCCTCTCCCTCGTCACCGCCGCCGCTTCGCTGACCGCGTGCGGCAGCGGGTCGGGCAGCAGTCCCGACACCGTGAAGATCTCCTTCAAGCAGTCCACGGACAACTCCGTGAAGGTGATGGACACCTACCTCGCGGACATCAAGAAGCAGTTCGAGAAGGAGTACCCGGGCAAGAAGGTCGAGCTGGTTCCGATCAAGGCTCCCGACTCCGAGTACTACACGAAGCTCCAGCAGATGCTCCGGTCGCCCCGGACCGCTCCCGACCTGGTCTACGAGGACACCTTCCTCATCAACTCGGACATCACCAGCGGGTACTTGAAGCCGCTCGACCCCTATCTCGCCAAGTGGAAGGACTGGGGGCAGTTCATCGACACGGCGAAGTCGGCCGCCCGGGGCGAGGACGGGAAGACGTACGGCGTCCCGGACGGCACCGACACCCGTGGACTCTGGTTCGACAAACGCGTGTTCAGGAAGGCCGGGCTGCCCGAGGACTGGCAGCCGACGAACTGGGACGACGTGCTCGCCGCCGCCCGGACCATCAAGAAGAAGGCTCCCGGCGTCACGCCCCTCAACGTCTACACCGGGAAGCCCGCGGGCGAGGCCGCCACCATGCAGGGCCTGGAGATGCTGCTGTACGGGACCAACGACGGGACCAGCGACCCGCTGTACGACAGCGGCAGCAAGAAGTGGATCGCCGGGAGCCAGGGGTTCAAGGACGCGCTGTCGTTCGTCGAGACCGTGTACAAGGAGAAGCTCGGGCCGGACGTCTCCGACGCCCTCGACCCCAACTTCGGCACGGCCGTGCGCGGTGAGCTGCTGCCCCAGGGCAAGCTCGGCATCGACCTCGACGGGTCGTGGCTGCCGCAGGACTGGAACCAGGGCAGCGGGCACGAGTGGCCCGACTGGTCGAAGCAGCTGGGACTCGCGTACATGCCGACCCAGCACGGGCAGGCCCCCGGCAAGGTGAGCATGTCCGGCGGCTGGACCTGGGCGATCCCGGCCAAGGCCGGCAACCCGGACCTCGCCTTCGACTTCGTGAAGACCATGCAGACCAAGGCGAACGCCCAGAAGTGGTACATCGCCAACTCCGGGATCGCGGTGCGCAAGGACGTCGCGGACGACCCGTCGTACACGTCCGCCCAGCCGGGCATCAAGTTCTTCACGGATCTCGTCTCCAGCACCCACTACCGGCCCGCCTACCCGGCCTACCCGAAGGTCTCCACCGCCATCCAGGAGGCCATGGAGAGCGTGACGACCGGTGACGCGTCCGTGGACAAGGCGGCGGGCCAGTACGACACGACCCTCAAGGACGTGACCGGCGACCAAGTGGTCACCCAGTGAGTCACGTCGTGCGTCACGCCGGGCGGCACCCCGCCGCCGCCCGGCGGCTCCTGCGCGCCCTCCCCCTCACCCCTGCCCTGGCCCTGCTGCTGCTCTTCCTCGGCGGGCCGATCGTCTACTGCGCCTGGATCGCCTTCACCGACCTCCAGCTCACCGGCCAGGCCCACTCCTCGTTCGTCGGTTTCGCCAACTTCCGTACGGCGTTCCACGACGACGCCTTCCTGAACGCCGTCTGGCTGACCCTCGTCTTCACCGTGGTGTCCGCGCTCGTCGGACAGAACACGCTGGGGCTGGCGCTCGCGGCGCTGATGCGGCGGGCGTCGAAACCGGTGCGGACGCTCACCGGCGGGATCGTGATCACGGCGTGGGTGCTGCCGGAGGTCGTCGCCGGGTTCCTGCTCTACGCGTTCTTCCGGCGGGAGGGGACGCTCAACGCCATCCTGGAGTTTCTCCATCTCCCGTCCCAGAACTGGCTGTTCACGCTGCCGATCCTGGCCGTGTCGTTCGCCAACGTGTGGCGGGGCACCGCCTTCTCGATGCTCGTCTACTCCGCCGCCCTCGACGAGATACCGAACGAGATCGAGGAGTCCGCGGAGGTCGACGGCGCCGGGGGCTGGCGGCGGATGTGGCACATCACGCTGCCGATGATCCGGCGGTCCATCGGGACGAACCTGATGCTCAACACCCTCCAGACGCTCTCCGTCTTCGGGCTGATCTGGGTGATGACCCGGGGCGGGCCCGGCGACCGGAGCCAGACGCTTCCCCTGTTCATGTACGAGCAGGCCTTCCAGAACAGCATGATCGGGTACGGGACCGCGGTCGCCCTGCTCCTTCTCCTGGTCGGTTCGCTCTTCTCGGTCGTGTACATGCGGCTGCTGCGTACGGAGGTGTGAACAAGCCAGATGCCCCGCAACCGCCGGCGCTCGCGCCGACTCGCCGCCGACCTCGGACTCCTGGTCGTGGCCGCCGCCTTCGTGCTGCCGCTCGCCTGGGTGCTGCTCTCCGCCGTCGACCCGCACGCCGATCTGCGGGTGCGGATCCCGGACGGGTTCACCTTCGCCAACTTCGACGCGATCCTCACCCCGGACATCACCTACACCCCGCTCCTCAACAGCCTGATCCTGTGCGGCGGGGCCACCGCGCTCACCGTCGTCTGCGCCGCCCTCGCCGCCTACCCGCTCTCCCGCTACCGCTCCCGGCTCAACCGGCCGTTCCTGCTGTCCATCCTGTTCGCGACCAGCCTGCCGATCACCGCGATCATGGTGCCGGTGTACGCCCTGTTCGTGCGGATCAACCTCATCGACACCCTGCAGGGCACCATCCTGTTCTTCGCCGCCTCCCAACTCCCCTTCGCCATCTGGCTGATGAAGAACTTCATGGACGGTGTGCCGAAGGAGCTGGAGGAGGCCGCCTGGACGGACGGAGCCAACTCCGCCCAGTCGCTGGTGCGGATCGTGCTGCCGCTGATGGGGCCGGGGGTCGCCGTCGTCACCGTCTTCGCCTTCGTGATGATGTGGGGCAACTTCTTCGTCCCCTTCATGCTGCTGCTCTCGCCCGACCAGATGCCCGCCTCGGTCAGCATCAACGACTTCTTCGGCAACCGCGGCATGGTCGCCTACGGCCAGCTCGCCGCGTTCTCCGTCATCTACTCGACGCCGGTGATCCTGCTGTACGTCCTGGTGGCGCGGCGGCTGGGCGGTGGGTTCGCGCTGGGTGGCGCCGTCAAGGGATGAACAGGTCTGCCGTACGGTCGCATCCGTACGTTCCCACAATCCGTGTTCCTGGCCGAACGGACCGTAGTCAGCCTCCCCGCGCGCCCCTACCTTGTGCGCTGTGCGCCGACCCCCAGCTCTGCCGAACCAGCCAGGTCCCCCCTTCAACGCCCCCGCCGCCCGCAGACTCCGTGCCGCTCTCGGGATGGGCCCCGAGCACGTGGCCCACCATCTGCGGGTCTCGTACGGCATGCCGTACGCCAGCCCCGATCTCGTGCTCGCCTGGGAACGTGGCGCGGCGATCCCCAGCAGTCCCGAACTCACCGCGCTCTCGGGGGTGTTGTGGTGCGCCCCCGGCGAGCTGATCGGCCGGCCCCGGACGTTGCGCGACCACCGGATCGCGCGCGGGCTGGCTCCGGAGGACGTGGCGCCGGCCGTGGGTCTCGAACTCCTCGCCTACCTGGCCATGGAGGAGAACGGGAACTGGCAGGGCACGGAACGACAGTCCGCCGTCCTGGCCGACCTGTTCCAGCTCTCCCTGCCGGAGTACATCACCGTCACCGGCAGGGAGGAGAAGCTGGCGGAGCTGCTGCGCCGCGCCGTCACCACCCGCTGGCAGGCGTACGTCCGGCCGGTCGGCAAACTGGTCCCGCTGGACCGCCGCGTGATCGAGAACGCCCTGCGTGCCCTGCACGAGGCCTACCAGGGCCGGATGACGGCGACCCTGGCCTGGGGCGACACGACCGCCGCGACCGATGCGGAGGCCGGCGGCCAGGAGTTCCTGGCACAGGCGGTCGGTCACTTCTGGAACCGGGTCGAGGAGACGCGCCCCTGACAGGGGCGCTGGGAGTACCCCCGGGCGACGGCCGGGGGCCCCGGCCGAAGG
This sequence comes from Streptomyces sp. NPDC001068, assembly GCF_042897315.1. Classification (NCBI taxonomy): domain Bacteria; kingdom Bacillati; phylum Actinomycetota; class Actinomycetes; order Kitasatosporales; family Streptomycetaceae; genus Streptomyces; species Streptomyces sp. NPDC001068. The sequence goes on from NZ_JBIAYD010000003.1 coordinate 22,414, forward strand.
CCGGGGGAGGAACCGCGCGACCAGCCCCCACGCGCCCGCAGCCGGAACCGGGACGCCGGTCCTAGAAGACCGACTCGGCCTCGTCCATCCGGTCCTTGGGTACCCGCTTCAGCTCGGTGACCGCCTCCGCGAGCGGCACCATCACGATGTCCGTCCCGCGCAGCGCCGTCATCTTCCCGAACTCTCCCTGGTGCGCCGCCTCGACGGCGTGCCAGCCGAACCGCGTGGCGAGGACCCGGTCGTAGGCGGTCGGCGTGCCGCCGCGCTGGACGTGCCCGAGGATGACCGGCTTGGCCTCCTTGCCGAGCCGCCGCTCCAGCTCGTACGCGAGTGCCGTGCCGATGCCCTGGAAGCGCTCGTGGCCGTACTGGTCGATCGCGCCCTTGCCGTAGTCCATCGAGCCCTCGGCGGGGTGCGCGCCCTCGGCGACGCAGACCACGGCGAACTTCTTGCCGCGGGCGAACCGCTCCTCGACCATCTTGACCAGGTCGGCGGGGTCGAAGGGGCGCTCGGGCAGGCAGATGCCGTGCGCGCCGGCGGCCATGCCGGACTCCAGGGCGATCCAGCCGGCGTGCCGGCCCATCACCTCGACGACCATGACCCGCTGGTGGGACTCGGCGGTGGTCTTCAGCCGGTCCATGGCCTCCGTGGCGACGCCCACCGCGGTGTCGAAGCCGAAGGTGCGGTCGGTGGAGGAGATGTCGTTGTCGATGGTCTTGGGGACGCCCACGACCGGCAGGCCGGCGTCGGACAGCATGCGTGCCGCCGTCAGCGTGCCCTCGCCGCCGATCGGGATCAGCGCGTCGATGCCGAACTCCTCGACCATGTCGGTGGCCCGGTCGCAGGCCTCGCGCAGGCGGTCCCGCTCCAGCCGCGACGAGCCGAGGATCGTGCCGCCGAGGGACAGGATGCCGTTGACGGCTTCCAGGTCGAGGGTGCGGTAGTGGCCCTCGAGCAGACCCCGGAAACCGTCCTCGAAACCGATGACCTCGTCGTCGTACTGGGCGACTGCACGGTGTACCACCGATCGGATGACGGCGTTCAGTCCGGGGCAGTCGCCGCCTGCGGTGAGAACTCCGATGCGCATGGTGGTGTGTCTCCTGCTCGCTGTCGTTGCCGGTGAGCCGATCCGATTGTTTCATGCCCTGCGGGGCGGTGAGATCCTGACGGGCGCCTTATCCGGCGTCGGGGGTATTGTCAAGACCGTTCCGCTCACCCCGGTGGGCGATTTTTATGCGGCCGCACAGGAACCACACAGAGACGGAGTGCACACGTGACGCGGAGCGTGTACGTGACCGGGATCGACCGCGGCGACGGCCGTCAGGTCGTGGAGCTGGGCATGATGGAGCTCCTGACCCGGCAGGTCGACCGGGTGGGCGTGTTCCGTCCGCTCGTCCACGACGGCCCCGACCGCCTTTTCGAGCTGCTGCGCGCGCGGTACCGCCTCTCCCAGGACCCGGCGACCGTCTACGGCATGGACTACCACGAGGCGTCCGCCCTCCAGGCCGACCGGGGCGCCGACGAACTGGTCTCCACCCTGGTCGACCGCTTCCACCTGGTCGCCAGGGACTACGACGTCGTCCTCGTCCTCGGCACCGACTTCGCCGACACCCAGTTCCCGGACGAGCTGTCCCTCAACGCCCGGCTCGCCAACGAGTTCGGCGCCTCGGTGATCCCGGTGGTCGGCGGCCGCGAGCAGAACGCCGAGTCGGTGCTCGCCGAGACCCGGAACGCCTTCCGGGCGTACGACGGTCTCGGCTGCGACGTGCTCGCCATGGTCGCCAACCGGGTCGCCCGCGAGGACCGGGACGAGATCGCGCGGCGGATCGAGGGGCGGCTGCCGGTGCCGGTGTACGTGCTGCCGGACGAGCCCGCGCTGTCCGCGCCGACGGTCGCCCAGATCGCCCACGCGCTCGGTGCGAAGGTGCTGCTCGGCGACGACTCGGGGCTGGCCCGGGACACGCTGGACTTCGTCTTCGGCGGCGCGATGCTGCCGAACTTCCTGCCCGCGCTGACCCCGGGCTGCCTGGTGGTGACACCCGGCGACCGGGCGGACCTGGTCGTCGGCGCGCTCGCCGCGCACAGCGCCGGCACCCCGCCGATAGCCGGTGTGCTGCTCACCCTGAACGAGCGGCCCAGCGACGAGATCCTGACCCTCGCCGCCCGGCTCGCCCCGGGCACGCCGGTCCTCTCGGTGCCGGGCAACAGCTTCCCGACCGCGGCCCGGCTGTTCTCCCTGGAGGGCAAGCTGAACGCGGCCACCCCGCGCAAGGCGGAGACCGCGCTGGGCCTGTTCGAGCGCCATGTCGACACCGCCGGTCTCAGCAAGCGGGTCTCGGCGCCGAGCACCGGCCGGGTCACCCCGATGATGTTCGAGCACAAGCTGCTCGAACAGGCCCGTTCCGACAGGCGGCGGGTGGTCCTGCCGGAGGGCACCGAGCCGCGCGTCCTGCACGCGGCCGAGGTGCTGCTGCGCCGCGGTGTCTGCGACCTGACCCTGCTCGGGCCGGTCGACCAGATCCGCAAGAAGGCCGCCGACCTCGGTATCGACCTCGCCGACGCCCAGCTGATCGACCCGGCCGTCTCCGAGCTGCGCGACACCTTCGCCGAGCGGTACGCCCAGCTGCGGGCCCACCGGGGCGTGACGGTGGAGCTGGCGTACGACGTGGTCACCGACGTCAACTACTTCGGCACGCTGATGGTCCAGGAGGGGCTGGCGGACGGCATGGTCTCCGGGTCCGTGCACTCCACGGCGGCGACCATCCGGCCCGCCTTCGAGATCATCAGGACCAAGCCGGACTCGTCGATCGTCTCGTCGGTGTTCTTCATGTGCCTCGCGGACAAGGTGCTCTGCTACGGCGACTGCGCGGTCAACCCGGACCCGAACGCCGAGCAGCTCGCCGACATCGCCATCCAGTCGGCGGCCACTGCCGCCCAGTTCGGGGTGGAGCCGCGGATCGCGATGCTGTCGTACTCCACGGGCACCTCGGGTTCGGGGGCGGACGTGGACAAGGTGCGGGAGGCGACGGAGCTGGCGCGCTCGCGCCGGCCGGACCTGAAGATCGAGGGACCCATCCAGTACGACGCGGCCGTGGAGCCGAGCGTGGCGGCGACCAAGCTGCCGGGTTCCGAGGTCGCGGGTCAGGCCACCGTGCTGATCTTCCCGGACCTGAACACCGGCAACAACACCTACAAGGCCGTGCAGCGGTCGGCCGGCGCGATCGCCGTCGGGCCGGTGCTGCAGGGGCTGCGCAAGCCGGTCAACGACCTGTCCAGGGGCGCGCTCGTCCAGGACATCGTGACGACCGTCGCCATCACGGCGATCCAGGCCCAGAACCTCGACTCCGCCCACTCCTCCCACCCGAAGGCGTCCGCCCAGTGAGCCCCACCCGTGTCCTCGTCCTCAACTCCGGTTCCTCGTCCCTGAAGTACCAGCTGCTGGACATGCGGGACGGCGGCCGGCTGGCGGTCGGCCTGGTCGAGCGGATCGGTGAGCAGACCTCGCGGCTGCGGCACACCTGTCTCGCCGGCGGGGACACCCGCGAGCACAGCGCGCCGATCACCGACCACGACGCGGCCCTGAAGGCGGTGTCGCAGGAGCTGTCCAGGGACGGGCTCGGGCTGGACTCTCCCGAGCTGGCGGCGATCGGGCACCGGGTGGTGCACGGCGGGATGTTCTTCACCGAGCCGACCGTCGTCGACGACGAGGTGCTCGCGGAGATCGAGCGGCTGATCCCGGTGGCGCCGCTGCACAACCCGGCCAACCTGACCGGCATCCTTACCGCGCGGGCGCTGCGCCCGGACCTGCCGCAGGTCGCCGTCTTCGACACGGCGTTCCACACGACCATGCCGGAGTCGGCGGCCCGCTACGCGATCGACCCGAGGATCGCCGACCGGCACCGCATCCGCCGCTACGGCTTCCACGGCACCTCGCACGCCTACGTCTCCCGGGAGACCGCGCGGCTGCTGGGGAGGACGCCCGAAGAGGTGAACGTCATCGTGCTGCACCTCGGCAACGGGGCGTCCGCCTCGGCGGTCGAGGGCGGCCGGTGCGTGGACACCTCCATGGGGCTGACGCCTTTGGAGGGGCTGGTGATGGGTACGCGTTCCGGCGATCTGGATCCCGCCGTCATTTTCCATTTGGCACGTGTTGGCGGAATGTCCATGGATGAGATCGACACTCTTCTCAACAAGGGGAGCGGTCTGTTCGGACTGTGCGGTGACAACGACATGCGGGAGATCCGGCGCCGGATCGACGAGGGCGACGGACAGGCCGAACTCGCCTTCGACATCTACATTCACCGTCTGAAGAAGTACATCGGCGCGTACTACGCGGTACTCGGCCGGGTGGACGCCGTGGCGTTCACGGCGGGGGTCGGCGAGAACGCGGCGCCCGTGCGGGAGGCTGCCGTTGCCGGGCTGGAAGGGCTGGGACTGGCCGTGGATCCGGAGTTGAACGCCGTACGGGCGGACGGGCCGCGGCTGATATCGCCGGCCGGTGCGCGGGTCGCCGTCGCCGTGGTGCCGACGGACGAGGAACTGGAGATCGCCACCCAGACCTACGCACTGGTCGGCTCCGGCACGAATGACAGCTGAGCATATCGGCGCCCATTTGTATCTTCCGCCAGACGGAATATTCCGCAGCGAAACAAACCGATAGGATCGCCCCATGCGCCGTTCGAAAATCGTCTGCACTCTCGGCCCCGCGGTCGACACCCACGAGAAGCTCGTCGCCATGATCGAAGCCGGCATGAACGTGGCCCGCTTCAATTTCAGCCACGGCTCGCACGCCGAGCACCAGGGACGCTACGACCGCGTCCGGGCCGCCTCCAAGGAGACCGGCCGGGCCATCGGCGTCCTCGCCGACCTGCAGGGCCCGAAGATCCGCCTGGAGACCTTCGCGGAGGGCCCGGTGGAGCTGGAGCGCGGTGACGAGTTCGTCATCACCACCGAGGACGTCCCGGGCGACAGGACCATCTGCGGCACGACCTACAAGGGCCTGCCGGGCGACGTCTCGCGCGGCGACCAGATCCTCATCAACGACGGCAACGTCGAGCTGAAGGTCCTGGACGTCGAGGGCGCCCGGGTGAAGACGATCGTCATCGAGGGCGGTGTCGTCTCCGACCACAAGGGCATCAACCTGCCCGGCGCGGCCGTCAACGTGCCCGCGCTGTCCGAGAAGGACGTCGAGGACCTCCGGTTCGCGCTGCGCATGGGCTGCGACATGGTCGCGCTGTCCTTCGTGCGGGACGCCAAGGACGTCGACGACGTCCACAAGGTGATGGACGAGGAGGGCCGCCGGGTCCCCGTCATCGCCAAGGTGGAGAAGCCGCAGGCGGTGGAGAACATGGAGGGCGTCGTGATGGCGTTCGACGCCGTCATGGTGGCCCGCGGCGACCTCGCCGTCGAGTACCCGCTCGAGAAGGTCCCCATGGTGCAGAAGCGCCTGATCGAGCTGTGCCGGCGCAACGCCAAGCCGGTGATCGTGGCGACCCAGATGATGGAGTCGATGATCACCAACTCCCGTCCGACCCGCGCCGAGGCCTCCGACGTGGCCAACGCGATCCTGGACGGCGCGGACGCGGTCATGCTGTCGGCGGAGTCCTCCGTCGGCGCCTACCCGGTCGAGACGGTCAAGACGATGTCGAAGATCGTCGTCGCGGCCGAGCAGGAACTGCTGAGCAAGGGCCTGCAGCCGCTCGTCCCCGGCAAGAAGCCGCGCACGCAGGGTGGTTCGGTGGCCCGCGCGGCCTGCGAGATCGCCGACTTCCTCGGCGGCCGCGGCCTGGTCGCCTTCACCCAGTCCGGCGACACCGCCCGGCGCCTGTCCCGCTACCGCGCGCAGCAGCCGATCATCGCCTTCACCACCGACGAGAACACCCGCAACCAGCTCACGCTCAGCTGGGGCGTGGAGTCGCACGTGGTGCCGTTCGTGAACACCACGGACGAGATGGTCGACATGGTCGACCAGGAGCTCGCCAAGATCAACCGCTTCGACGCGGGCGACACGGTCATCATCACGGCCGGCTCGCCCCCCGGCGTCCCGGGCACCACGAACATGCTCCGCGTCCACCACGTCGGCGGCTCCCCCGCCAACTGAGGTACCTGTAGCGGTTCTTGCACGACACCGAGGGCGCCCCCCGCGACAGGGGGCGCCCTCGGTCCGTCGCCGTCGGATCACACCGCCGGCGCTGCTCCGACCGTCTCCCGCAGCCACGCGTTGGCACACAGCCCCGGATGCGCGGTGGTGATCAGCCGGTACGCCTCGGCCTTCGCCCGGTCGGTGAGCCCCACCAGTTCGGCCCAGGTCAGCTCCGCCACCACCGGCGCGTAGTTCGTCGTGAGGGTGACGGCCTCCGCTCCGCGGCTGAGGGAGAACACATGACCGGTCACGCTCGTCTCCACCGCGACGTCACTCCGGGTCTCCAACTCCCTTCGCGCGTACTCCAGCATGAGGGCGAAGTCGACAACGGGCAGTCCGGGCGTGCGCAGGCTCAGATCCACCCCGTGGACGACGAGCGTCACATCCGCCAGGAAGAAGCTCAGGGAGAAGTCCGCGCCGGTCAGCTCCGGGTGCTCGGGCCGATTCGGGTTCTCCGGACGCCGCTCCGGGGACCAGAAGGCGTCCTCGGCGCGGGGCGTGAAGGAAAAAGTGATCATCTTTTCACTCTGCTCCTACCAGACGTTCTGGGGCTGTGCGCTCTTGAGATTGCCGAACTCGTCGACGAAGAGGCGGATACCGTTCTGACCGTTCGCGCCGGTGGTGATGTCATCGAACGCGTAGTCGATGAAGTTCCCTCCACGGGGGTCGTTCTTGGGCCGGGGGACCTCGTGTCCGTACTGCGCGGCCCGCTGGACGAGTTGCTTGAGCTTGTTGCCGTCGATCCCCTGGGCGAACACGTTCTGCATGGCACCCGCCTCGTGGTACTTACCGCCCCACAGGTGCTGGTCGCGAATGTGCTTGAGGGCTCCTTCGGTGATCGTGCGGCAGCTGATGTTGTGGACCAGGACCGGGCTGTCCCCGGCCATCACGAAGTAGGAGTGGACGCCCTCCACCGTGAGGTCATAGGTGACCTGCGGTTTCGTGTACGAGGCTACGCCGACGACCGTTACGGTGCCATGCTCCATGGTCTGCAGCCGGTGACCCGCCGTGAGTCGCCCGGCGTCCGTCCACGATCTCGTGGTGAGGTCGTAGAACGGGTGGTCGGACGTGCCCGTGACGGTGCGCCTGCCACTCGGGGTGGCGAGGGTCAGGTCGGTGAACCGGGTGTCGGTGGTGGTGCGGTGCGCCAGCACGACGTCGTGCCGTTCCACGGTCGTGCCACCCGGCCGCGCGTTGAGGACGCGGTCCCCCGCGGTGACCTTCTCGATGGCCCGTACGTCGCCGTCGGCCATCTTGACCATGGTCCCGGCCACGAAGCTGTGCTTCACGCAGAACGACACGCCCTTGGCCAGCCGCGCGTCGATGATGACCTTCAAGGCCTTCATCGTCTTGCGTGCCTTGGTCGCTCCCTCGAAGAACTTCGCGATCCCGGTGCTGATCCGGACGATGGCCGTGGCCACGGCGGGTGCCTTGCCGATCAGGGCGACCACGCTGATGGCGTTGACGAGCGTCCAGAGGCAGCTCTCCACATCCGGGTCGGAGAAGCACTTCTTGGCGTCCGTGACCCCGAGCAGATCGAGCAGGATCGCGCCGCCGTTCGCCTTCACCCAGTCGAGGACGTCCTGGTTCGCCGCCGCCATGGCCTCGCGGTACTGGTCGACACAAGTCTGGCCGCACTCCGCCAGCAGGGCGGCCTCCTCGTCGTCGGCCAGGACGTACCCGGCGGTCGAACCTCCGGAGTCGACGACCTCCGCCCGCTCCTGCCTGACCCGCTCCCGTTCCTCTGCCTCCGCCTGCGTGGCCGCCTTGTCCGCCTGGTCCGCGTAGGTGTTGGCCTTGTCCGCCGCGCCCTCCGCGGCGGTGGCGTCGCTCTCTGCCTTCGTGGCCGTCCGGTCGGCCGCCGACGCGTCCTGTTCGGCGCTGTCGGCGGCGGAACGGGCGCTGGTGGCGTCCTTCTCGGCGTCCGTGGCGTCGCGGTCGGCCTGGGCGGCGGCCGATTCGGCCTCGTTCGCGGCGAAGTTGGCGTAGAAGGCGTCGGTGCCTGCCTGCTCGTCGTACTTCTGCGCGTTGACGTCCGCCTTCTTCGCCGCTACCGCGTCGGCTGCCGCAGCGGTCGCCGACGCGTTGGCCGCCGCTGCGGAGTTCACCGCCTGCACGGCGTAGTCCGCGGCGTCGGCGGCCGCCTGGAGGGCGGTCTTCGCATCGCCTGCGGCCTTGTCGGCGAGCGCCTTGGCCTGTGCCGCCGCCTTCTTCGCCTCGTCCGACTTGGCCTTCGCCGCGGTCGCCTGCTGCTCAGCGAGCGTCTTCGCGGTCTGCCCGATCAGCACCGCGTACGCCGCCGAGGCGTCGCTCTCCTGATAGGGAGTGCCCAGGCTGATCGCTTCGTCGGCCGCCTTGGTCGTCGCGGTCGCGGCGTCCCGGGCGGCCTGCGCGTACTGCGCCGTGGCGGTGGCGTATCCGGCGGTCTTCGCCGCCCCCGCGGCCGTCTTCGCGGCCTCGGCCACCGCCGCGGTGGCCTCCTTGCGCGAGGCTGACGCCGCGGCCTGGGCCTTCTTCGCCTCGGCGTCCGCCTTCTTGGCCTTCTCCTCCGCCGATGCCGCTGCGTCGATCGCCTCGGCAGCCGCGGCATGCGCGGTGGCCGCCGCGGCCTGCGTCTTCGCGTATGCCGACTGTGCGGAGTCGGCGGCGGACCGGGAACGCTTGGCCGCGCCCTCCGCGCGGGTCGCCGCCGCTCGCGCGTTCACCGCGGCCGTGGTCGCGTCGTTCGCGGCGTCCCGGGCCCGGGTCGCCGCGCCCGCCGCCGCGTTGGCCGCGGTACGTGCGTCCGTGGCCGCCTGCCGCGTCTCGGTCGCGGCCGAGGTGCCGTCGGCCGCTGCGGCCGCCGACTCCAGCGCCGCCGCCCGGGAGGCGGTGGCGTCCTTCTCGTGCTCGGCCCTGACCGCGGTGTTACGGGCCTGGTAGGCGTGCAGTTCGGCGTCCTCGGCCGCCGCCAGCTTCTCCGCCGCGGTGGCACCCGCCGACTCGGCGTCCGTACGGGCTCGGCGGGCGTTGTCCTGCTCGCCCCGCGCCCGTTCTTCGGCCGCGCCGGCCTTCGCCCGCTCGCTCGCCGCTGTGTCGCGCTCCCGCTCGGCGGTGGCCTTCTCGGCCTCCGCGACGCCACGCTGCCGCTTCGCCTCGGCCGCCTGGTCCCGGGCGGTCTGTTCCGCCTTCTCCGCCGTCGCGCGGGCGTTCTTCGCGGTGGTGGCGTCGGCTGCCGCCGCGGTCGCCAGCTTGGCGGCGGAATCAGCGGCGGCCTTCGCCTGGGCCTTGGCCTCCAGCGCCGCCGTCTTGCGGAACTCGGTGTTCAGCGCATGCGTCTGGGTCTTGGCCAGTGCCAACAGCGTCTGGGAGTCGGCCACCGTGGCCTTCGCCGCGTTCGACGCGGTCAGCGTGGCCTTCGCGGCAGCTTGGGCGGCGGCGTAGGAGGCCTTGGTGACCTGCACCGACTGCTGGGCGTAGAGCAGGCCCCGGCCCCGGGGCCGGTGCGCCGCGTCGGCGATCTGCCAGGCCTTCTGCTGCTGGGCGGTCACGGTGTCGGCAGCCGTCCTGGCCCGTCCGACCGCCGCGTCCGCCACGGTCACCTGCTTGGCCGCCGCGGTCCTCGCAGCGCTCAGGTCGGCCGTCGCCTTCGTGAAGTCGGCGGCCTTGGGGTAGTTGATGGAGTCCTTGTGAGCGGCCCAGTACTTCTGCCAGTACAGGATCTGGTCCGCCAGCCATGCCTGCCGGACCGCCTCGGTCATCGCCTCCGTGGCGGCCCGCGTCTCCTTGGCCGCGGCGGCCTCGGCGGCGACGATCTGCTTGCGCTGGTCGGCCTGACCGGCGTACTCCGACTCCCACTCCGTGTAGGCCTCGGTGACGACGCCGGTCAACACCCGGTAGTGGTCGATGGGGTTGTCGCTGTCACAGGCCGCCCAGGCCTGCTTGAGTGCCTCGACCTCGGTACGGAACTCCAGCGAGTCCGGCTCGGGGGCTTTGGTGGCGAAGCCGCCGTAACGCAGGAAGGCGGCTACGTCGTTGGCCGAGGAGTGGCCCAGGTTACTCGTGTCGAGCAACTCCCTGCCGGCGACCTCCTTGTAGGCGGCGGCCCAGGCGTCACCTCCCGTGTCGAAGGCGTCGAGGACTTTCTTGGCCTGGTCGAGCGCGGCCTTGCCGGGGCTCGGGGTCGGGTCGTCGGCCGCCTTGTCGTACAGCTTCTGCTGCGCGCCGAGGGTGAAGGCGACGATGTCCGCACCGAACTCGGGGGCCCAGAAGTCCCGGCCGTTCGAGGAGTTCACCGCGCGGTACGGCTTGTTGGTGTCGTCCAGTTTCGTCTGGCGGTCCCGAAACGCGGTCGCGGCCGCGATGCCCGCGTCCCTGTCCCGCGCACGGGCCTGGGCCCGCTCACCGCCCAACGCGTCCGGTGTCACAAACGCACGCAGATCGGCGTCCGTGCCGGTGAGTTTCGCCGCCGCGGCCGCCTTGAGGTCGGGGCCGCCGAAGTGCACAGCCTGCCCTGCCTGACAGCGGTCCGCGCGGGCCTGGGCACCCAGGCTGATGCGCAGGGTGCGCTGGTAGGGGTTGGCCGGGTTGTCGCCCGGCTCGTCCGCGGCGGCGGGGACCGCGTACACAAGTCCGCCCAGCACCGCGACAGCGGTGGCGAGTGCCGTTCCGACGATGCCCCGCTGGAGCGGAGTCCCCCCGGTGTGTCTGTATCTGCCTCTTCGTGCTGTCAGCACGCCCATGCCTTCCTCTGGATGGTCAGTCCGTCAGTCGGTCCACGCGGGAAGCGGGCAGGACGAAGCAAAGGCCGAAACGAGCTCAGATCCCCCTCTGGGCGTGCGGTCGACACGCCGTCCCCACCCCCGAGGGACGGTGATCATCCTGTCAGGCAATGTCGTTTTGCGAAAGAAATATTGACTCTTTGTTTCTTCATTTGATTCGGATCCTCCCCGGCCAGGCGGCGAACAGGACTGTGCCCCGCCGAGTGGGTACTCGGCGGGGCACAGTCTTCCTGCGGCTCCCGAACGGGTCTGTGGGTGGTGCTCAGCCGGTGCCGTCGGTGGTGTAGACGTGCATGCCGGGGACGTGCAGGGTGCCGCCGAACTGAGCCGCCTGGACGACCTTCACGTTGGTGAAGTAGATCAGCGGGATGTTCAGCGGCGGCGGGCTGTCCGGGGTGAACGTGATCGGGATCAGGCCGAACAGGTTGCCCGAGATCGACTCCGTGTACATCGTGGTGTCGCCGCCGGTGATGGTGGACTTCGAACCGGCCGCGGCCTGCACGTGGTACGTCTTGCCGATGGTCGTGTCCTTGACCGTCTGGTGCAGGTCACCGATGTCGGTGCCGCCGGAGATGACGTACTTGAGCACCTTCTTGGTCTTGCCGCTCGCCGTCTTCACCTCCACGACGCCCTGGTAGTCGGCACTCTTCAGCAGCAGCGAGCTGGCACTCAGGTACCAGGGGTCGTCCGCCACCGCGACCTTGTTGTCGACACCGCCCACGTCGTCGGTGGCGGCCTTGCAGTCGTCGGCCGACACACCGGTGCTCGCGGACGGGCTCGGCGTGGCGCCGGCGGTGGCGTCGCCGGCCGCCTTCGTGGCGTCACCGGTGACCTCGCCGACGGTCTTGGTCGCCGTGTCGGTGGTGTCCTTCACGGTGTCCGTGACCGTCTTGGCGGCCTTGGTGACCGTGTCCTTGACCGTGCCGGTGACACTGTCGCCCTTGTCCGTGGACGACGACTTGTCCGTGGAGGACGACGACGCGGAGGCCGACGGCGTCGGGCTCGCGGCGGGGTCCGCGGACGAGCTCTTCGCGCTGCCGCCGTCGAGGATGCCGGTGATGGCGTCCCCGATGGAGCCCAGCAGGCCGCCACCGCTGCCCGTGGAGGCAGACGGCGAGGGGGTGGCCGTGCCGTCGGAACCGGACGAACCCGACGAGGAGCCCGAACCGTCCGAGGACGAGGACGACTTGGACGGGGTCGGGGTCGGGGTCTTCGTGTCGTCGGAACCTGAATCCGACGACGAGGAGTCGCCCGTGCCCTTGTCCGAGCCCTTGCCGGTCTCCGACGACTTGGAGTCCTCGGAGCCGGACGTCGCCGTGGGGGACGGCGTGGCCGAGTCCTCGTCCCCGGAGTCGTCGCTCGCGCTCGGGGAGGGCGAGGCCGAGTCCAGGGCGGTGACGCAGTCCTTGTACTCGTCGGCCTTCTGGCTGTTCGACGTGGACGCCGTGTTGTTCGTGTCGGCGATCGCGAGCGTGGACGTGAACCCCATGCCCATGATCACGGCCGTAGGCATCGCCACGGAGGCTATCGCCTTGCCGGCCGGCATGTGGAACCTGGTGAACAGCGGCTTCTTGGGTGCCGCGTGGCGCGGCCCGGTTCTCACACGGGACGCGTCCACGTCGGTCCCGTGGGTCACCTCGTCAGCCGGCACTGTGCCTCCCGTTCGCCCCGTCCAGCGGGCTCGTTCCTGACAGGTCATTCGCCTCGCCCACGCCGTCCGGGCCCTTGCGGAGGGGGTCCTCGCCGGGGGTGTGGTCCCCGGCCGGCGGAACATCGCCCTCCGGCTGCGGCGTACCCGGCGCCCAGGCGACCTCCGACTGCGGCGCGACGCCCGGCGACCAGGCCACGGCCATCGCTCCGCCGACCAGGGCGAACAGGAAGCCCATGATGAAGCCGCCGAAGTTGGACACGGGGAGGGACACCAGCGCCAGCAGGATCGCGGCGACACCCGCGAACGTGCGGATGTGCTTCTGGAACCAGATGCTGATGCCGAGGACGACGAGCAGCACGCCGATGATCAGGGACCCGGCGCCCGCGGTGGTCGCCATCGCCACCGTGAGGTTGCCGATCTGGAGGTGCGCGTACGGGAAGTACATGATCGGGAAACCGGCGAGCAGGATGTACAGACCGGCCCAGAACGGCCGCGTGCCCCGCCAGGAGCGGAACTGCAGCCTCCGGCGGTCGAACTGGCCGGGTGCGGCAGGAGTCTCGGCGCTCATGGAAAACAGCTCCCTGGTGCGGCGTTGCTGTGGTGTTGATGCTGTGGTTGGGCGGTGCCGTGATGTGCACCGCGCGTGAAGACCGCGGGAAGAAGGTGGAGGGCGGGGGTGCCGTCGGCGCCCCCGCCCGTCACGGAGTGCTTAGTAGCACTCCGCACCCTTCGTCGAGATCGACATGTGCAGACCGCTCAGCTTGAAGGTTCCGGCGGTGGTGGCCCACGCCGTCTGCTTCACGCCGGACAGGGAGGCGTGGTCGGCCTCCTGCGCGAACCCGGCCGGGTTCGTCTGCTTGTTGGTGACCTCGTCCGACTTGATGCCGGGACCCTTGGTCGAGCTGCCGGCCGCGACACCGATGTTGATGTTGGTGAACGTCGCGTCGGCGCTCAGGTCGTCGAGGTCGATGTAGAGCTTGCTGGCCTCGACCGGCTTCTTGGCGTCGGTGCCCGCGTGCAGGATCAGGCTGACGTTCCCGAAGATCGGGACGTTCGGCGTGACCACGGACTGGCACAGGTTGCTGATCGTCGCGCTGTTGAACGCGGAGACCGCAACCGGGTGGATCGTCTTGTCACCGGCGAGGGTGACACCCGAGTCGACGGCGCCGTACTGGACGAAGCCGTCACCCTCGAGCTGGTCGGCCGTGACCTTGAACTGCTGGCCCGACACGCTGAACGACGCGGCGAGAGCACCCTGCGCGAGGGCGACACCTATACACGCCGTGGCGGCGACGCTGGGCACCATGACCACAGCGAACCGCTTCCATCTGGTCCCGCCACGCACCTGGGACTCCATATTTCCTCCTTCTCGGACGTACATCTCCTGGCCCGGAATCGCCCCCAACGGCGGCTCGGCCGGGCAGGGATGGGAGAAGTGCTACGTCCTCGGAAGGGGAGCGCCCGCGTTCACAGGCGCGAACCGCACCTCGATCGCCGACGATCACCCCCGAGCGACAACCACTGGTCGCGCCTGACACGCATCACGCACAACCTTGCTGGACAGGCTTCGCCTCGCGGCGAAGACCCCCCTGCCCAAGAGCCGGCGTCACTGCCGCCGACTCTGCTCGGTGGGGACCCAGATGAGCCCGCGAACCCGACCGGCTGTCGGGGTACGGCAATGGACCGAGCGTCGCCGATCGTGGTGCATTCTCGCCGCCCGCACAAGGGGCTTCGTTACTGGGTAGTAACGGGCGGATAACCGATGGACGACCCGCTGGTCTCGGAGAGCGACACTGGGTGGCTTTGAAGGGCAGAACAAAGCAGTTGATTGCTGGACGGAACCAGACAGATCAACGGCCCTGATTTACTGCGAGTAACAGCGGCCGCGATTACCAAGATTTGGTAAAGAGCGACCGCTGTGAGCCCGCGTCGGCGAATCTTTCACTCCGGCATCACAGGACGTGACGTTTAGCGACTGGTCAGAACGGTGTTCAGACCGCGTTTCAGAACAGGGCCCGCGCCAGCGCGCGGCGGGCGTCCACTACCCGGGGATCATCGGTGCCGACGACCTCGAAGAGCTCCAGGAGCCGCCGTCGTACGGCGTCCCGGTCGTCCCCCGCCGTGCGCCGCACGGTCTCGATCAACCGCCCGAAGGCGTCCTGGACGTGGCCGCCCACGAGGTCCAGGTCGGCCGCGGCGATCTGCGCCCCGGCGTCGGCCGGCTTCTCGGCGGCCTCCTTGCGCACCGCCTGCGGGTCCATCCCCTGCACCCGCTGGAGCAGCTCGGCCTGCGCGAGACCCAGCTTGGCCTCGCTGTTGGCCGGATCGTCGCTCAGCACGTTCTGGTAGGCCTGGACCGCACCGCCCAGGTCGCCCGCGTCCAGCGCCTGGACGGCGGCTTCGAGGAGCGCGTCGTGGGGACCCGCGGCGACGGCGGGCCCGGCCGCCGCTGCGGCACCCGGCTCGGCGTCCGCGTCTACGGCCAGGCCGGTGAGCCCGAAGCGCTCCTCTGCGACCTGGATCAGCTGGTCGAGGGTGCCGCGGATCTGCTCCTCGGGGACAGCGCCCTGGAAGAGCGGCAGCGCCTGCCCGGCGACCACCGCGAACACCGCCGGGATCCCCTGGATCCCGAACTGCTGCATCAGCATCTGGTTGGCGTCGACGTCGATCTTGGCCAGCAGGAAGCGGCCGTCGTACTCGACGGCGAGCCGCTCGAGGACCGGGCTCAGCTGCTTGCAGGGCTGACACCACTCGGCCCAGAAGTCGAGGACGACGGGGACTTCGGCCGAGCGCTGCAGGACATCGCGCTCGAAGCCGGCTTCGTCGACGTCGATGACCAGGTCGGCAGGGGCGACGGCGCCGGTTCCGCCCTGCCGGGCCGCTTCGGCGCGCGTCTGCTCGGCCTTGGCCTTGGCCTCCTGGGCCGCCTTCACAGCGGCGAGGTCGACGACGCCGCTCATGGACATGTTCCGTGGCTGCATGCGCCTATCCTCCCCCGTTCCCGCGCGTGTGTGAAAAGCGTTGTGAAAGCCAGGCCGAACAAACGTGTGAAGCGGGCGCCGGGTCCCCACCCGGCGCCGTGGTCGTCGCCCGTGCGGTCACCCACGAGCTTTCGCTACGACCCGTAGCGTAATCCCTCCGCGGACACCCGCACCACCACTTCCCGGTGATCTCCCTCACGGCGTCACGTGAACGGCCGGTTATGGTCGTGGGATGCAGAGCCGCACCCCCGCCGGCCGGACCGGCCGCCCGCGCAGCGCCGCCGCGGACACCGCGATCCTCGCGGCGACCCGTCAGGCGCTGGTGGAACTGGGCTGGTCCAAGCTCACGTTGGGAGACGTGGCGACGCGGGCCGGGGTTGCGAAGACCACCCTCTACCGCCGTTGGGCCGGCAAGAACGAACTCGTCGTCGACGCGGTGGCGGAACTGTTCGACGAACTCGAACTCCCCGACCGGGGCAGCCTGGCCGACGACATCGAGGGCGTGGTGCTGCAGTTCGCGGCGATCCTGGACCGCCCGGAGACGAAGAGCGGGCTGATGGGCGCGGTGGCCGAGTCGACCCGGGACGACGCGTTGCGGGAACGGATCCGCGCGTCCATCGTCGACCGGCAGAAGCGGCTGGTCCTGGAGGGCCGGGAGCGCGCCCAGCGGCGCGGCGAACTCCCCGAGCAGCCCGACCCGTGCGAGGCGGACCGCACGGCCGACCTCATCTTCGACCTGGTGGCCGGCTCGGTGGTGCACCGCGCCCTGGTGAGCGGCAAACCGGCGGACGGGGAATGGGTGCACGGCCTGACCAGGATCCTGCTGCTGGGCCTCGCGGGCGCGGCGGACGACGCCAGGCCCTGAACGGCTCGCGCCCACCCACGCGGGCGGTGTGCGGCGCCTCCGGAGGCTCTGGACGCCTGCCCCTCCGGAGGACCACGTGTCCAGAGCCTCCGGCAGGACACGACGGTGCCGTCGGCCAGGCCCACCACGGTGTCCCGCCGACGGGCCCGGCCCTGATCACGTACGGATCCGGGCAGACCGGTGACCGTGACGGCGTAGCCCGTCACGGTCATCCCCTCGGGCACCGGCATCCCCTCGGGCACCGGCATCCCCTCGGACACCCGCACCCGCTCCCGGGCGCGGCCGTCCGGGGCCGGTCGTCTAGAACCCCGCCGGCTCCGTGTACACCCCCCACTCGTCCCGCAGCACCCCGCAGATCTCGCCCAGGGTCGCCTCGGCGCGGACCGCTTCGAGCATCGGTCCGATCATGTTGGCGCCGGAGCGGGCGGCGGCGAGCATCGCGTCCAGGGACGTGCGCACCGCACCCTCGTCCCGTGCCGCGCGCCTGGTGCCGAGCACCCGCACCTGTTCCCGCTCCACCTCGTGGGAGACCCGCAGGATCTCCAGGTCCCCGGTGACGGAACCGGTGTGCACGTTGACGCCGACGACCCGCTTGTCGCCCTTCTCCAGCGAACGCTGGTACTGGAAGGCGGACTCGGCGATCTCGCCGGTGAACCAGCCGTCCTCGATCCCGCGCAGGATGCCCGAGGTGACCGGCCCGATCGGGTGCCGTCCGTCGGGATGGGCGCGCAGCCCGCGCTCCTTGATCTGCTCGAAGATCTTCTCGGCGTCGGCCTCGATCCGGTCGGTCAGCTGCTCGACGTACCAGGAACCGCCCAGCGGGTCCGCCACGTTGGCGACGCCGGTCTCCTCCATGAGCACCTGCTGGGTGCGCAGCGCGATCTCCGCGGCCTGCTCGCTGGGCAGCGCGAGGGTCTCGTCGAGGGCGTTGGTGTGCAGCGAGTTGGTGCCGCCGAGCACGGCCGCGAGCGCCTCCACCGCGGTGCGCACCACGTTGTTGTACGGCTGCTGGGCGGTCAGCGAGACGCCCGCGGTCTGGGTGTGGAAGCGCAGCCACTGCGACTTCTCCGACCGGGACCCGTAGACGTCCCGCATCCAGCGCGCCCAGATCCGGCGGGCGGCACGGAACTTGGCGATCTCCTCGAAGAAGTCGACGTGCGCGTCGAAGAAGAAGGAGAGGCCCGGCGCGAACACGTCGACGTCCAGGCCGCGGCTGAGGCCCAGTTCGACATATCCGAAGCCGTCCGCGAGCGTGTACGCCAGCTCCTGCGCGGCCGTCGCGCCGGCCTCGCGGATGTGGTACCCGGAGACCGACAGCGGCTTGTAGGCGGGGATGCCGGCCGCGCAGTACTCCATCAGGTCGCCGATGAGGCGCAGATGGGGTTCGGGCTGGAACAGCCACTCCTTCTGGGCGATGTACTCCTTGAAGATGTCGGTCTGGAGCGTGCCGTTGAGGACCGACGGGTCGACGCCCTGGCGTTCGGCGGCGACGAGGTACATGCAGAAGACCGGGACCGCCGGACCGCTGATCGTCATCGAGGTCGTGACGTCGCCCAGCGGGATGTCCCGGAACAGGACCTCCATGTCGGCGGCGGAGTCGATGGCCACCCCGCAGTGCCCGACCTCGCCGAGCGAGCGCGGGTCGTCGGAGTCGCGGCCCATGAGGGTCGGCATGTCGAAGGCCACCGACAGACCCCCGCCGCCGTTGGCGAGGATCATCTTGTAGCGCTCGTTGGTCTGCTCGGCGTTGCCGAACCCGGCGAACTGGCGGATGGTCCAGGTCCGGCCCCGGTATCCGGTCGGATACAGCCCGCGCGTGAAGGGGTACTCCCCCGGCCAGCCGATCCGCTCGAATCCCTCGTACGTGTCACCCGGCCGGGGCCCGTACGCCGGCTCCACCGGGTCACCGGAGAGCGTCGTGAAGTCCGCGTCCCGCTTGCGGGCCGCGTCGTAGCGGGCCTGCCAGCGTAGGCGGCCCTCCGTGATGGCGTCTGCGTCCATACCGTCGAATTTACTAGGACGTCCTAGTAAATGTCGATGGTGAACCGCCGCACGGTGGTCCGTACGGCGGTGGACGGCGCCGCGATCAGGCCTTGGCGACGACCGGGGTGCCCTCGGTGACCTTCGCGTCGAGCTCGCGGGTGACCTTGCGCTCCACGAAGAACGCGGCGGTCGGGACGGTGCCCGCGAGCAGCACCCACAGCTGCTTGCCGACCGGCCACTTCGCCTTGGAGCCCAGGTCGAAGGCGAAGACCAGGTAGACGACGTAGAGCCAGCCGTGCGCGATGGCGACGACCCGCGTGACGTCGGCCGCACCGTCGATGTCCAGCCCGTACTTGGCGATCATGCTCAGGCACAGCAGCACCAGCAGGACACCGGTGACGTAGGCCAGGACGCGGTAGCGGGTCAGCACGCTCTTTTTCATGGGCACGAGCGTAACCACCCGATCCGGGAGATCTTGCCCCGGGTCACTCCCCCGGGGAGGCGGGTTCACTCCTCGTCGAAGTCGTGTGCCGAGACCCGCAGCGGACGCAGCATGGCGAAGATCTCCGCGCACTCCTCGGCGTCGTAGGCACCCAGCCCGAAGTCCATCGCCATCAGGTCCCGGGTCGCCGCCTCGACCACCTCGCGGCCCTTCTCGGTGATCGTGGCGAGTGTGCCGCGCCCGTCGTTGGGGTTGGGCCGCTTGGCGACCAGGCCGGACCGCACCAGCCGGTCGACGGTGTTCGTCACGGAGGTCGGGTGCACCATCAGACGCTCACCGATCTTCGACATCGGCAGCTCGCCGGCCTTGGAGAAGGTGAGCAGCACCAGCGCCTCGTACCGCGCGAACGTCAGCTCGTACGGCTTGACCACCGCGTCGACCTCGGCCAGCAGGATCTGCTGGGCCCGCATGATCGACGTGATCGCGGCCATCGACGGCACGTTTCCCCAGCGCTGCTTCCAGAGGTCGTCGGCACGGGCGATGGGGTCGAAGGGGAGACTGAGAGGCTTCGGCACGCCACCGACCCTACCGGCCGGTCATATGACGGTCAGCCGCGTCTCGGCTTTCGGTCACCCCGCCGATCACGTCCTCGCCGACGCCCCCGCCGGCCGGTCCGGCGGGGCCCGCGGAGGCGGCCGTCACGGCGCCGGCCGCGAGGGCCGCCGGGCGGCCACCGCGAGGCCGCAGCAGCACACCGCCCCCGCCAGCCCGGCGCCCGCCACCGTCGCCCGCACCCCCACGGCCTCCGCCGCCACCCCCGCCAGCGCCATGCCGACGCCCTGCAGGGTCATCAGCCCGGCGCTCAGGACGGTCATGGCCCGGCCGCGCAGTTCCTCGGGCACGGCCCGCACGAACCACTGGTCCAGACCCAGCGTGTACGCCGACCCGGCCCCGGCCACCAGCAGAAGCAGCAGCGAGAGGACGAGGGACGGGTGCAGGGCGTAGCCCAGGTAGGGCAGCAGGGTGAGGCAGACCAGCGGGAGCGCGATCCGCTCCCGCGCGACCGGGCCGAGCCGGGCGCCGGCGTACAGCTCCCCCGCGACCGTGCCGACCGGCAGCGCGCACATCAGCAGGCCGAGCCCCGGGGAGCCGGTGCCGAGCACGTCGGCGTAGGGGGCCGCGAGCGCCTCGGGGACGACGGCGAACATAGCCGGGACCCAGAAGAGGAGGAGCAGGACACGGACCCGGCGGTCGGCGAGCAGCCGGCGGGTGCCGCCGCCCTCCCGGACGCGGGCGCGGGCGGGACGGCGCCGGGTGCCCAGGCGCAGCAGCGCGGCCGAGGCGAGGAAGGTGGTGACGGTGATCAGCAGGGCGTGCCGGGGCGCGAGGACGGCGAGGAGCAGCCCGCCGAGGCCGTAGCCGACCAGCAGGGCGCTCTGCGCGACGATCCGCAGCAGGGAACGGCCGAGTACGAACAGGTCGCCGCCGCCGAGGACGTCGGAGAGGGTGGCCATCCGGGTGCCGGCGAACACCGGCGAGACGACGGCGAGCGCGCAGCGCAGCGTGAGCAGTACCCCGATGCCGGTTCCGGGGAGCGCCATCACGGCCACGCACCCGGCGCACACCAGGTCGCACACCACCAGCACCCGGCGCGCCGGGAACCGGTCGGCGACCGGGGCCAGCAGGGTGCCGCCGACCAGGTAGGGCAGAAAGCCCAGCGCGAAGGTCAGGGCGCTGAGCAGGGGCGATCCCGTCAGGTCGTAGACCAGCACGGACAGTGCGATCTCACTGACGATCACGCCGAGCATGGACAGCACATGGGCGGCGAAGACGGCACGGAACTCGGGTACGGCGAGGACCCGGCCGTAGCCGGCGGTTCTCTCCAGGGCAGGCGCGGACATGGACGGCAGCGTGCCCGCACCACGGCCTCGCGCTTAGAGTTTCGGCACCAGCCGAATCTTCCTGCCTCCCCGGGACCCGCCATGCCCTCCCATCTCCACTTCGACGAGGACGACTACCTCCGGTGCCGGTTCGCCGTCTCCCCGCTGTGGGAGACGCAGGAGGCGGTGCGCACACTGCGGCGGCCGGACCGGCAGGGCTATCACGCGCCCTGGCTGCGGCGGATCAGGGCGGTGGCCGCGGATGTCGACCTGAGGCCGCTGTGGCTGCTCATGCCCCGGCGCGGTCACTCCCCCGACTGGCTGGTGCCACCGCCCGCCGGACCGGCCGCCTCCGTCGAGGAGGAACTGGCGGCACTGCGGGCGGTGGACCCGGAGACCGCCCGGGCGGACACCGCGCGTTCGCTCGCGGACACGCCGGGCGCGCTGGCCTCGGAGACCGGCCGGGCCTGGCTGGCCGACCCGCAGCGCATGGTCCGGGAGCTGACTGCGGCGCTGGAGGAGGCCTGGCGGGTTCTGGTGGCGCCGGACTGGCCGCGGCTGCGCGCTCTGCTGGAGGCCGACATCGCCTTCCATTCGCGGCGGCTGGCGGAGGTCGGGCTCGGCGGGCTGCTGCCGGAGATCCACCGTCTGTGCGGGTGGCGGTCCGGGACGCTGACCGTGGCCTCGCCCGGTGCCTACGAGCGGCGCCTCGGCGGGCAGGGCCTGGTGCTGATGCCGAGCGTGTTCACCTGGCCGGACGTGATCAGCACCTTCGAGCCGCCGGCCCTGCCCACGCTGGTCTACCCCGCCCGGGGCGTCGGCGGCCTGTGGACCGACCCGGCCGAGGCCACGCCCGACGCCCTGGTACGACTGCTCGGCCGGGGCCGCGCCACGGTCCTGGCCGCCCTCGCCGAGCCCGCGACCACCAGCGCGCTCGCCCACCGGCTGCGGCTGGCCCCGTCCTCGGTCTCGGCACACCTGGCGGCCCTGCGCGGCGCGGGACTGCTGACCTCCCGCCGCTACGGCCACCAGGTGATCTACGAGCGCACCCCGCTGGGCATCGCGCTGGCTTCGGGGGCCCCGGACGGCTGACTCAGCGGCCGCCGGTCACTGCGCGAGGTGGCGCTCGACCGTCTCCACCTTGCTGGTGAGGCCGTCGGTGACACCGGGGCGGATGTCCGCCTTCAGGACGAGGGAGACGCGCGGGGCGCGCTCCTCTACGGCCGCGACGGCGCGCCTGACGACGTCCATGACCTCGTCCCACTCGCCCTCGACCGAGGTGAACATGGCGTCGGTGCGGTTGGGCAGCCCGGACTCGCGGACCACCCGGACGGCGTCGGCGACGTACTCCCCGACCTCCTCGCCGACACCCAGCGGCGTCACGGAAAAGGCGACGATCATGCGTTCACGGTTCCTTCCTTGCGGGCGCGGGCCGCGATGACCTCGTTCTCGGCGGCGCGCTTCAGCTTGCGCTCCGCGAAGAAGCCGCCGGTCGGCAGGACCGAGAGGACGAAGTAGAGGAGCCCGGTGCCCGCCGACCACTTGGCGCGGTTCCAGGCATCGGCCAAGAAGATCACGTACAGGATGAACAGGACGCCGTGGACCGAGCCCATCACGGGCACCGCGTTGAAGTCCGTGGTCCGCTTCAGCACCGAGCAGACGAGGAGGAGCAGGAAGGAGACGGCCTCCGGGGCGGAGACCAGGCGCAGGCGGCGGATGGCGGTGGCTGTCTTGAGGTCCACGAGTCACCTTCGGTGGGAGTGGCGTCCACTCTTTGTGAACGCGAGCACAAACTTCCGCCCATTGTGGCAAAGGGCCCTCGCGGCCCCTCCGCGGGGGTGGGAGCCGGGCCCGGCGACCGGGCGGGCGCGGGCGGGCCCCTAGGGGGAGGATCCGGGACGAAGTCCACCCCGGGGACCTGTCGCCGCCGCGTGCCTGCGGCTACCTTCGCAGCGTGGCGATGTTCCGACTCCAGGGCAGCAAGGTGCTCGCCGTCGAGATGACCGGGGACGCCGTGAAGGCGAAGAACGGCTCGATGGTCGCGTACGACGGACAGATGGCGTTCAGGAAACTGAGCGGCGGCGGTGAGGGGCTGCGGGGGATGGTGACCCGGCGCCTCACCGGCGAGCAGATGACGGTGATGGAGGTGAAGGGGCACGGGACGTGCTGGTTCGCGGACCGGGCGTCCGAGATCAACCTGGTCGGCCTCCAGGGCGACAAGCTGTACGTCGAGTCGAGCAACCTGCTCGCGACCGACGCCGGACTGCGCACCGGCACGACCTTCACCGGCCTGCGCGGCGCCTCCCAGGGCAACGGGCTCTTCACGACCACCGTCGAGGGCCACGGCCAGGCGGCGATCATGTCGGACGGCCCGGCGGTGGTGCTCCGGGTGAGCGCGCGGTACCCGCTGACGGTGGACCCGGGCGCCTACATCGCCCACCAGGGCAACCTCCGCCAGTCCTTCCAGTCGGGTGTGACGTTCCGCACGTTCCTCGGCGAGGGCGGCGGCGAGGCCTTCCAGATCCGGTTCGAGGGGGACGGCCTGGTGTACGTGCAGCCGAGCGAGCGGAACACGATCGCGGGGGATGTGTGAGATGGCCCTGCGCGAGGTGAACTCCAAGATGGTCGAGGCGACCGTCGTGCCCGGGCAGCGGCTGTACAGCCAGCGCGGCGCGATGCTCGCCTACAAGGGCGAGGTGTCCTTCACCCCCAACATCCAGGGCGGCCAGGGCGGCCTGATGTCCATGATCGGCCGCCGGGTCTCCGGCGAGGCCACCCCGCTGATGACCGTCGAGGGAGACGGCACGGTCTTCTTCGGGCACGGCGGCCACCACGTCCAGGTCATCACCCTCACCGGCGACACCCTGTACGTGGAGGCGGACCGGCTGCTCGCCTTCGAGGGGACTCTCCAGCAGGGCACGATGTTCATGGGCTCCCAGGGCGGCGTGATGGGCATGGTGCGCGGTCAGGTCACCGGCCAGGGCCTGTTCACGACCACCCTCGCGGGCCGGGGCTCGGTCGCCGTGATGGCGCACGGCGGGGTCTTCGAGATCCCGGTCACCCCGCGGCGCCCGGTCCATGTCGACCCGCAGGCCTACGTCGCCCACCACGGCGACATCCGCAACAAGCTGTCGGCCGCGCTCGGCTGGCGGGAGATGGTGGGCCGCGGCTCCGGCGAGGCGTTCCAGCTGGAGCTCAGCGGGAACGGCACGGTGTACGTCCAGGCGTCGGAGGAGAAGCTGTGAGCGCGTACGGTGCGGCCGGGCCGGTGGTCCACGACCCCATGACCCTCCCCGTCGACGACAACGTGAACAAGTACACCTTCTGCGTGGAGCTCAAGAGCGGGCAGTGGTTCCTGCAGAAGGGGAAGATGATCGCCTACTACGGCTCGATCGACTTCAACGGCGTCGGACACGGCCGTCTGGACCGTCTGGTGCGCACTTCGTTCCATTCGCCTCTGCACGCGAGCGACTGGGTGGTGGCGGAGGGCTCGGGCAAGATGCTCCTCGCCGACCGGGCCTTCGACGTGAATTCGTACGATCTGGACGAGGGCAACCTGACCATTCGCTCTGGCAACCTGCTCGCTTTTCAGCCAAGTCTCGCGCTCAAGCAGTCGATCGTGCCGGGTTTTCTGACCCTTATCGGAACCGGAAAGTTTGTGGCCGCGTCCAACGGTCCGGTGGTGTTCATGGAACCCCCGATCCGGGTGGACCCGCAGGCACTCGTGGGATGGGCCGACTGCCCCTCCCCGTGCCACCACTACGACCATGGGTACATGACCGGGGTGATGGGCGGTCTACGTGCGATGACGGGCCTCGGCGGGGCCTCCGGGGAGGAGCACCAGTTCGAGTTCGTGGGGGCCGGCACGGTACTGCTCCAGTCCACCGAGACCCTGATGGCGGAACAGGCGACGGGAGCGGTTCCACAGGAGCCCGGAGTACCCGGCGCGAGCGGGCCTTTCACAGGTCGTTCACAGCAGCCGGGCGCACCGCGCCTTCCCGGACAGCTGGGGGACCTGCAGCGTCGCTTCGGGCTGTGAGCGGTAGTCTGCGGAGTGTGACATCGAACGCGTGCGCGCAGTCACACCACCCTCACTAGTTCGCCTTTCAACATTTTAGGTAGACTTCATACATGGAGACCGAGACGGCCACGCGCTGGCTGACCGATGCGGAGCAGTGCGCCTGGCGCACCCACCTGGAGGTCAACAGGCTGTTGACGTACCAGCTCGAAAAGGATCTGCAGCCGTTCGGCCTGACAATGAACGACTACGAGATCCTGGTGAATCTGTCCGAGTCCGAGGACTACCGGCTGCGGATGAGCGACCTCGCGGCGGCGACGCTCCAGTCCAAGAGCCGGCTCTCGCACCAGATCACCCGTATGGAGAACGCGAACCTGGTACGCCGCGAGAACTGCGAGTCCGACCGCCGCGGGCTGTTCGCCGTGCTCACCGAGCACGGCATGGAGATGATGAAGAAGGTGGCGCCACATCATGTCGCCTCCGTGCGACGGCACTTCATCGACCTGCTGTCGCCGGAGGCGCTGATAGAGCTCGACAAGGGCCTCAAGCCGATCGCCGAACACCTGCGCGGCCAACGCGGCCGCCCGTAGCGGCGAGCGGCACCTGACGGCGGCGGACGAGGGTTCAGGTCTCGTCCGCCGCCCCCTTTTCAGGCCCGGAGCCGGTTGACCGCACCCACCGCCACGGCGGCGGCCAGGGCCACGGCTCCGGTCAGAGCGAAGCAGAGTCCCACCGGCAGGCGACCGAGCGCCAGCCCCGCGACCACCGCGCCGCCCGAACTTCCCGCGTTCACGGCCGCGTTCACCCAGGCCCCGGCCCGGGTCCGGCCGGACTCGCCGGCCGCCTCGTCGGCCAGCAGGTAGGCCGTCGTCAGGGCCGGTGCCACGAACAGGCCGGTGGCCACCATGGCCAGAGCCAGGGTCCAGACGCCGGAAGCCAGCCCGGCGGCGGCCAGCGCCGCGCCCAGGGCCACCGTCAGCCACGCCAGCCGCTCGGCGGCCGGGGGACGCCAGTCCACCATCCCGTTCAGCAGGCCACCCACCGCGCTGCCCACCGAGAGCGCGGCCAGGATCCAGGGGACGGCCCGCGTGGCGTTCGGCCACTGTGCGGCGAAGCCCGTCACCAGCAGCTCGGCACCGCTCAGGGCCAGCCCCAGCCCGGCGGCCGCGACCACGGACACCGCCGGGAAGCGTCCGGCGGACCCGCCCGCCGCACGCTTCGGGGAGCTCACGCCCCGCACCGCCGGTGACATCACGAACGCGCAGGTACCGGCCGGCATGAGCACCGCGCTCAGCAGCAGGCCGGCCGGCGGGGGGCCGAACCGCAGCAGCAGCCCGACCAGCGCCGGGCCGCACACGAACAGCAGCTCCTCGGCGACCCCGTCCAGGCTGTACGCCCTCTGGAGCAGCGCCGGATCGTCGGCCAGGCGGCCCCACACCGCCCGCATGGTGGGACCGAGCGGTGGCGCGAGACAGCCGGCGAGGGTGGCGGTGGCGGCGAGGACCGCCGGCTGGGCACCCGGGCGCCAGGTCAGGGCCGCGAGCAGGCAGAGCAGGCCGCTGTAGGCGACGGCCATCGGGGGCAGGGCCCGCCGGGGGCCGTACCGGTCCACGAGGGCCGCCCGGACCGGCATCAGGACGACCGCGGAGCCGCCGAAGAGGGCCATCACCAGGCCCGTCACGGCGTAGGAGCCGGTCGCGCGGTTCACGGAGAGCAGGACGGACAGCGAGACGGTGCCGTAGGCGAGGCGGGCCGCGAGTGCGGCGCCGAAGGTGCGGCGCGCGTGCGGGACGCGCAGGACAGCGGCGTAGGAGGGCCGCGGGGCGGGTGAAGGGCGCGGTGAAGTCAGCGCGGACATGCGTGGGTTCCTCTGCGGGAGGGCGGAAGAGGGGACACCTGAGTTCGCCCCGGCACACGACGGTGACGTGCCGGTGGCGGCGCCTGGTGCGCTCCTACGCCAGGGAGAGGAACATGACGGTCAAGTTAGCAGCGCGGACGGCGTTCGTCGGCCCCCGTGCGCCGTTCGCTGACCGTGGGCGGGGGACGCCGACCGCCCGCGGCTCGGGAAGAAGCGGTGGTCAAAGCGCCCCGTAGGGGGCGCTGGGGGTACCCCCGGCCGAAGGCTGGGGGAGGAACTCCGCGACCGGCCCCCGCCGGCCCGCGGCCGAACCACGACAGCCCGCGCGCAGCGCCCCGCTCCCGACGCCCCACGCCCCACGAGGTCCGCCCGGCCCGCGTCAGCCCTCCGTCAGCCCCGCCACCAGTTCGTCCGCCGCGCGGTACGGGTCCAGTTCGCCGGTGACTATGCGTTCCGCGAGCGCGTCGATCTGGCGGTCGCCGTGGAGGTCGCCGATGCGCGCGCGCAGCGCCGTCACCGCGATGGTCTCGACCTCACGGGCGGCGCGGGCCAGCCGGCGCTCGGCCAGGACGCCCCGCTCCTCCATCCAGGCCCGGTGCTTCTCCAGGGCCTCGACCAGCTCGTCGACGCCCTCGGCGCGCGCGGCGACGGTCTTGACGATCGGGGGGCGCCAGTCGCCGGGGCCCCGGGACTCGCCGAGCCCGAGCATGTGGTTCAGCTCGCGGGCGGTGGCGTCGGCCCCGTCCCGGTCGGCCTTGTTGACCACGTACACGTCGCCGATCTCCAGGATCCCGGCCTTGGCCGCCTGGATGCCGTCGCCCATCCCCGGGGCCAGCAGGACGACGGACGTGTCCGCCTGGGAGGCGATCTCCACCTCCGACTGGCCGACGCCGACCGTCTCGACGATGACGACGTCGCAGCCCGCCGCGTCCAGCACGCGGATCGCCTGCGGGGCGGCCCAGGCGAGGCCGCCGAGGTGGCCCCGGGTGGCCATGGAGCGGATGTAGACGCCGGGGTCCGAGGCGTGGTCGGACATCCGGACGCGGTCGCCGAGCAGGGCGCCTCCGGAGAACGGCGAGGACGGGTCGACGGCCAGCACCCCGACGCGTTTGCCCTGTTTGCGGTAGGCGGTCACCAGGGCGGAGGTGGAGGTCGACTTGCCGACCCCGGGAGAGCCGGTCAGACCGACGACGTACGCGTTGCCCGTCAGCGGCGCGAGGGCCGCCATGACCTCCCTGAGCTGTGGGGACGCCCCCTCCACCAGGGAGATCAGCCGGGCCACCGCACGCGGTCGGCCTTCCCTGGCCTGGGCCACCAGTGAGGAGACGTCCTGCATCACAGCTCCGTTCGCTTCCGTTCGCTTCCGCTCACTCAGGGAATCGTGTTCAGGCCTTCGGCACCCGCACGACGAGCGCGTCGCCCTGGCCGCCGCCGCCGCACAGCGCGGCCGCGCCGACCCCGCCTCCGCGCCGCTTGAGCTCAAGGGCGAGGTGCAGGACGAGGCGGGCGCCGGACATGCCGATGGGGTGGCCCAGCGCGATGGCACCACCGTTGACGTTCACCGTTTCGGTGGACACCCCGAGGTCCTTCATTGACTGGACGGCGACCGCCGCGAAGGCCTCGTTGATCTCGATCAGGTCGAGGTCGCCGACCTCCAGGCCCTCCTTCTTCAGGGCGTGCCGGATGGCGTTGGACGGCTGTGACTGCAGGGAGTTGTCGGGGCCCGCCACGTTGCCGTGGGCGCCGATCTCCGCGAGCCACTCCAGGCCCAGCTCCTCGGCCTTGGCCTTGCTCATGACGACCACGGCGGCCGCGCCGTCGGAGATCTGCGAGGAGGAGCCGGCCGTGATCGTGCCGTCGCGGGTGAAGGCCGGGCGGAGGCGGCCGAGGGACTCGGCCGTGGTGTCGCCGCGGATGCCCTCGTCCTTGCTGAAGACGACCGGCTCGCCCTTGCGCTGCGGGATCTCGACCGGGGTGATCTCGGCCTCGAAGACGCCGTTCTTCTGCGCGGCGGCGGCCCGCTGGTGGGACAGGGCGGCGACCGCGTCCTGCTCCTCGCGGCCGAGGCCGAGGCGGGTGTTGTGCTTCTCGGTCGACTCGCCCATCGGGATGTTCTCCCAGGCGTCGGTCAGGCCGTCGTACGCCATCGCGTCGAGCATCTCGATGGACCCGTACTTGAAGCCCTCGCGGGACTTGGGGAGCAGGTGCGGGGCGTTGGTCATGGACTCCTGGCCGCCCGCGACCACGATGTCGAACTCGCCGGCGCGGATCAGCTGGTCGGCGAGGGCGATGGCGTCGAGGCCGGAGAGGCAGACCTTGTTGATGGTGAGCGCCGGGACGCTCATCGGGATGCCGGCCTTCACGGCGGCCTGGCGGGCCGGGATCTGGCCCGCGCCGGCCTGGAGCACCTGCCCCATGATCACGTACTGCACCTGGTCGCCGCCGATCCCCGCGCGGTCGAGGGCGGCCTTGATCGCGAAGCCGCCCAGGTCGGCCCCGGAGAAGGACTTCAGCGAGCCCAGCAGTCGTCCCATGGGCGTACGCGCACCCGCGACGATCACTGAGGTGGTTCGAGCGGTTCCAGAAGTCATGAGCTGCGAATCCCCTTACCGGCTGCACTGCCGAGGAGTGAACGAGGGTTTACTTCGAATGTATTGCGTGGCACTCCGTGCCGTCATCGGGCCGTCAGTGTGATCGCTGGCACGTTGCGTAACCATCGCGGTGGCGCTGCACTGAATCCATGCTGACGCGAATCGACCACATCGGGATCGCCTGCCACGACCTCGACACGACCGTCGAGTTCTACCGGGCGACGTACGGCTTCGAGGTGTTCCACACCGAGGTCAACGAGGAGCAGGGCGTCCGGGAGGCCATGCTCAAGATCAACGAGACGTCCGACGGAGGCGCCTCCTACCTGCAGCTTCTGGAACCGACCCGGGAGGACTCGGCGGTCGGCAAGTGGCTCGCGAAGAACGGCGAGGGGGTGCACCACATCGCCTTCGGTACGGCCGATGTCGACGGTGACGCCGCGGACATCCGTTCCAAGGGCGTACGCGTTCTGTACGAGGAGCCACGGACCGGCTCCATGGGGTCGCGGATCACCTTCCTGCATCCGAAGGATTGCCACGGAGTACTGACAGAACTGGTCACTTCGGCGGCTGTTGAGTCACCTGAGCACTGACCCTCGTACATATGGGCCGGTAGGGTTGGGGGCGGTCGTCCCTTCGTACGTTCGCAGGGCCGGGGCGGCCGCATGCCGGGGTCCGGGTTTCGGGGGACGAGCGTCGGGGCAGCAGCCCGTGCTCCGCCGTTGATCTGACACCATTCCCCGGGGGCCCCGTTCGGCGGAAGAACGGAGCTCGTTCGGAGAAGGTTGCGACCAGGGGACGGATGGGACCGCGCAGTGCGGGGCTACGAGAGCCAGGAGCGAGAGCCGGCGGCTGACGTCGACCACCTCACTCGTTTCGAAGCCGAGATGAAACGGCTGAAGACCGAGCGGGAAAAGGCGATCCAGCATGCCGAGGACCTCGGCTACCAGGTCGAGGTGCTGCGCGCCAAGTTGCACGAGGCGCGCCGCACCATCATGTCCCGGCCCGCGTTCGACGGCGGTGACATCGGCTATCACGCCGAGCAGCTGCTGAGGAACGCCCAGGTCCAGGCCGACCAGATCCGCCAGGAGGCGGAGCGGGTGGCCGCGGAGGCCCGGGCGCAGACCCAGCGCATCCTCCAGGAGCACGCCGAGCAGGCCGCGCGGCTCCAGACCGAGCTGCACCAGGAGGCGGTGACCCGCCGCCAGCAGCTGGACCAGGAGCTGGCCGAACGCCGGCAGACCGTCGAGTCCCACGTCAACGAGAACGTGGCGTGGGCCGAGCAGCTGCGGGCCCGGACCGAGTCCCAGGCCAGGCGCCTGCTCGACGAGTCGCGGGCCGAGGCCGAACAGGCCATGGCCACCGCCCGCGCCGAGGCCGAGCGGATCGCCACCGAGGCCCGCCAGCGGGTGACCAGCGACGCCGAGACGGCCCGCGCGGAGGCCGAGCAGCTGCTGCTGCGCGCCCGCCGCGACGCCGAGCGGCTGCTGAACGCCGCGTCCACGCAGGCCCAGGAGGCCACCGACCACGCGGAACAGCTGCGCAGCTCCACCGCGACGGAGTCGGACACCGCCCGCCGGCAGGCCGGTGAGCTGAGCCGGGCCGCCGAGCAGCGGATGGCCGAGGCCGAGGAGGCGCTGCGCAAGGCGCAGTCCGAGGCCGACAAGCTCGTCACCGAGGCCGAGACGAACGCCACCAAGGCCCTCTCCAGCGCCGAGGCCACCAACCAGCAGCGCACCCAGACGGCCAAGGAGCAGGTCGCCCGGCTGGTCAGCGAGGCGACCAAGGAGGCCGAGGCGACCAAGGCGAGCGCCGAGCAGGTCGTCGCGGACGCCAGGGCCGAGGCCGAGAAGATCATCGCGGAGGCCTCCGAGAAGGCCCGCACCCTGACCGCCGAGGAGAGCGCCTCCCAGCTCTCCAAGGCCGCCAAGACCGCCGAGGACGTCCTGAACCGGGCGGCCGAGGAGGCCAAGAACACCACCAAGGCAGCCGCCGAGGAGGCCGAGCGGATCCGCACCGAGGCGGAGACCGAGGCGGACCGGCTGCGCGCCGAGGCGCACGACATCGCCGAGCAGCTCAAGGGCACGGCGAAGGACGACACCAAGGAGTACCGCGCCAAGACGGTCGAGCTGCAGGAGGAGGCGCGCCGGCTGCGCGGCGAGGCCGAGCAGCTGCGCTCCGACGCGGTCGCCGAGGGCGAGTCGATCCGCGCCGAGGCCCGGCGCGAGGCCGTGCAGCAGATCGAGGAGGGGGCCAGGTCCGCCGAGGAACTGCTCGCCAAGGCCAAGGCCGACGCGGACGAGCTGCGGCAGACCGCCACCACGGACAGCGAGAAGGTCCGCACCGAGGCCATCGAGCGCGCCACCACGCTGCGCCGGCAGGCCGAGGAGACCCTGGAGCGCACCCGCCAGGAGGCCGACCGGCACCGCGCCGAGGTGCTCGAGCAGTCCGAGACGCTCAAGGAGGACGCCGAGCGGGCCGCGCGCGAGCTGCGCGAGGAGACCGAGCGGGGCGTCGAGGCCCGGCGCGCGGAGGCCGCCGAGGAACTGACCCGGCAGCACACCGAGGCCGAGGAGCGGTTCGCGAACGCGGAGCAGGCCCTCACCGAGGCACGCGAGGAGGCCGGCCGGATCCGCCGGGAGGCCGGCGAGGAGACCGACCGGCTGCGCTCCGAGGCCGCCGAACGCATCCGCACGCTCCAGCAGCAGGCCGAGACCGAGGCCCAGCGGCTGCGCGACGAGGCCGCGGCCGACGCGTCCGCGTCCCGCGCGGAGGGCGAGTCCGTCGCCGTACGGCTGCGGTCGGAGGCCGCGGCCGAGGCGGAGCGGCTCAAGCAGGAGGCCCAGGACACCGCCGACCGGGTCCGCGCCGAGGCGCAGGCGGCCGCCGAGCGGCTGTCCACCGAGGCGTCCGAGACGCTGGCCGCCGCCCAGGAGGAGGCCACCCGGCGCCGCCGGGAGGCCGAGGAGCTGCTCGGTTCCGCCCGCCAGGAGGCGGACCAGGAGCGTGAGCGGGCCCGCGAGCAGAGCGAGGACCTGCTGGCCCAGGCGCGCAACCGCGTCGAGGAGGCGCAGGCCGAGGCCGTGCGGCTGGTCGAGGAGGCGGACCGGCGGGCCACCGAGATGGTGTCGGCCGCCGAGCTCCACGCCCAGCAGGTGCGGGAGTCGGTCTCCGGTCTGCACGAGCAGGCCCAGGAGGAGATCGTCGGGCTGCGGTCGGCCGCCGAGCACGCGGCGGACCGCACGCGCCGGGAGGCCGAGGAGGAGTCGGACCGCGTCCGCGCGGACGCCTACGCCGAACGGGAGCGCGCCAGCGAGGACGCGACCCGCGTCCGCCGCGAGGCCGCCGAGGCGTCCGAGGCTGCGGAGGCGCTGGCCGAGCGGACCGTGTCCGACGCCGTGGCGGAGTCGGAGCGGCTGCGTTCGGAGGCGGCCGCGCACGTCCAGCGGGTGCGTACGGAGGCCTCCGACGTCACCGCCCAGGCCGAGCAGGACGCCACGCGTACCCGCGCCGAGGCCCGGGAGGACGCCAACCGTCTGCGTTCGGACGCGGCGACCCAGGCCGACACCCTCATCACCGAGGCCCGCAACGAGGCCGAGCGGCTGCAGAGCGAGACCATCACCGAGGCCGACCGGGTCCGCGCGGACGCCATCGCCAAGGCGGAGAAGCTGATCGCTGACGCCTCGGGCGACGCGGAGCGGCTGCGGGCCGAGGCCGCCGAGACGGTCGGCTCCGCCCAGCTGCACGCCGAGCGGACCCGCAACGACGCGGAACGGCTCAAGGCGGACGCGGAGGCGGCGGTCGAGCGGCTGCTCAACTCCTCCCGCGAGGAGGCCGAGCGGACGCTCGACGAGGCCCGCAAGGACGCCAACAAGCGGCGTCAGGACGTGGCCGAGCAGGTCGACACCCTCATCAACGAGACGACCGCCGAGGCCGACAAGCTGCTCACCGAGGCGCAGCAGCAGGCCCACCAGACCACCGCCGACGCCGAGGCGCAGGCCGACAGCATGGTCGGCGCCTCCCGCAAGGAGGCCGACCGGCTGGTGGCGGAGGCCACGGTCGAGGGGAACTCCCTGGTGGAGAAGGCGCGCACGGACGCCGACGAGCTGCTCGTCGGCGCCCGCCGGGACGCCACCGCCATAAGGGAGCGGGCGGAGGAGCTGCGCGACCGCATCACCAGCGAGATCGAGGGCCTGCACGAGCGGGCCCGGCGCGAGGCCGCCGAGACCATGAAGTCCACCGGCGACCGCTGTGACGCACTCATCAAGGCGGCCGAGGAGCAGCTCGCCAAGGCCCAGGCCAAGGCCAAGGACCTGGTGTCGGAGGCCAACTCCGAGGCGGGCAAGGTCCGGATCGCCGCGGTCAAGAAGGCGGAGGGGCTGCTCAAGGAGGCCGAGCAGAAGAAGGCCACGCTGGTCCGGGAGGCCGAGGAGCTCAAGGCCGAGGCGGTCCGCGAGGCCCGCGCCACGGTCGACGCCGGCAAGCGCGAGCTGGAGATCCTGGAGCGCCGCCGCGAGAACATCAACGGCGAGATCTCCCGTGTCCAGGACGTCCTGGAGGCGTTGGAATCCTTCGAGACCCCCGGGGCCGGCAAGGACGGCGGAGTCAAGGCGGGCAGTACGGTGGGAGCCCCCCGATCGGGTGGCAAGTCACCTGAGGGCTAGGAGTGACGTCCGTTTCTGTAGTGTTCTGGGGCTTTTGACCGAGCCTCTGACAGAGGCTTTGGCAAGCGATCTCACAGCCGGCCACCCAAAAGGGGTGTCATTCTCCAGATCAAACACGTATCCGCTCGATGACACACCGCTTCGGCCCCTAGGATTCCACCTATCACCTCACCGGTCTCACTCGACAGGAACCCCATGAGCGACACTTCCCCCTACGGCTTCGAGCTTGTGCGGCGTGGGTACGACCGCGCTCAGGTGGACGAACGGATCTCCAAGCTCGTCTCCGACCGTGACAGCGCTCTCGCCCGCATCACCGCTCTGGAAAAGCGCATCGAGGAGCTCCACCTCGAGACGCAGAACGCCCAAGCCCAGGTGACCGACGCCGAGCCGTCGTACGCCGGCCTCGGCGCGCGTGTCGAGAAGATCCTTCGCCTCGCCGAGGAGGAGGCCAAGGACCTGCGCGAGGAGGCCCGCCGGGCCGCCGAGCAGCACCGCGAGCTCGCCGAGTCGGCGGCCCAGCAGGTGCGCAACGACGCGGAGTCGTTCGCCGCGGAGCGCAAGTCCAAGGCCGAGGACGAGGGCGTCCGGATCGTCGAGAAGGCCAAGAGCGACGCGTCGCAGCTGCGCTCCGAGGCCCAGAAGGACGCGCAGTCCAAGCGCGAGGAGGCGGACGCGCTCTTCGAGGAGACCCGCGCGAAGGCCGCGCAGGCCGCCGCCGACTTCGAGACGAACCTCGCGAAGCGGCGTGAGCAGTCCGAGCGTGACCTGGCCTCGCGCCAGCAGAAGGCCGAGAAGCGCCTCGCGGAGATCGAGCACCGCGCGGAGCAGCTGCGCCTGGAGGCGGAGAAGCTGCGCACGGACGCGGAGCGTCGCGCGCGTCAGACCGTCGAGACGGCTCAGCGTCAGGCCGAGGACATCGTCGCGGACGCGAACGCAAAGGCCGACCGGATCCGCTCGGAATCCGAGCGTGAGCTGGCCGCGCTGACCAACCGCCGCGACAGCATCAACGCCCAGCTGACCAACGTCCGCGAGATGCTGGCCACGCTGACGGGCGCGGCGGTCGCCGCCGCGAGCAGCCCGGTGGAGGACGAGCCGGTCTCCCGCGGGGTTCCGGCCCAGCAGTCCCGGTAACACCTGACAGCGTCGGAGGCCCGCATTCCCCTCGGGGGGCGCGGGCCTTTGTCGTCCGGGTGCGGCGCCGTGGGGGCTTGTCGCGCAGTTCCCCGCGCCCCTTTCAGGGCGCTGGCACCGACGCCCCTGAAAGGGGCGCGGGGAACTGCGCGAGCAACCACGGCCCACCCGCACCCGGTCGCGGCGCTCCAGTGGCAGCCCCCGTACACCGGTCTTAGCGTGGCCGCATGATCGAGCTGGAGGGCCTGACCAAGCGCTACGGCGACAAGACCGCCGTCGACGACCTCACCTTCGCCGTGCGTCCCGGCATCGTGACCGGATTCCTCGGGCCCAACGGCGCCGGGAAGTCCACCACCATGCGGATGATCCTCGGGCTCGACCACCCCACGGCC
Source organism: Streptomyces sp. NPDC001068 (assembly GCF_042897315.1). Classification (NCBI taxonomy): domain Bacteria; kingdom Bacillati; phylum Actinomycetota; class Actinomycetes; order Kitasatosporales; family Streptomycetaceae; genus Streptomyces; species Streptomyces sp. NPDC001068. Next base: position 57,769 of record NZ_JBIAYD010000003.1, read on the forward strand.
GGCCACGTGCGGATCGACGGCAGGCGGTACGACCAGCTCAGGGACCCGCTGACGTACATGGGCGCGCTGCTCGACGCCAAGGCCGTGCACGGCGGGCGCAGCGCCTTCAACCACCTGCTGTGCCTCGCGCAGAGCAACGGCATCCCGGCGGCCAGGGTCGCCGAGGTCCTCGACACCGTCGGGCTCACGGCGGTGGCCCGGAAGAAGGCCAAGGGGTTCTCGCTGGGCATGGGACAGCGGCTCGGCATCGCCGGGGCGCTGCTCGGCGATCCGCGGATCCTGATGTTCGACGAGCCGGTGAACGGGCTCGACCCGGAGGGGATCCACTGGATCCGGAACCTGATGAAGACGCTCGCCGCCCAGGGGCGGACCGTGTTCGTCTCCTCCCACCTCATGAGCGAGATGGCGCTGACCGCCGACCACCTCGTGGTCATCGGCCAGGGACGGCTGCTCGCCGACACCTCCATGGCGGACTTCATCCGCACGAACTCGCGGTCCTACGTCCGGATCCGCTCCCCCCAGCACGAGCGGCTGCTCGACGTGCTGCACGGGGCCGGGATCACCGTCGTGGAGACGGGCACCGGGGCGCTGGAGGTGGAGGGCGCGAAAGCGGAACCGATCGGGGAGCTGGCCGCGCGGCACGGGATCGTGCTGCACGAGCTGAGCATCCAGCAGGCCTCGCTGGAGGAGGCGTTCATGCAGTTGACGGCCCAGTCCGTGGAGTACCACGCACACGCCGACTCCGCCCCGGTGCCGCAGGCCTGGGGTTCCGGCTGGGAGAGGGGGGCGTGATGGCGGTCGTCGCCCAGGTGGTGCGGTCCGAGTGGACCAAGATCCGGTCGGTCTCCTCGACCGTGTGGACGCTGTCGCTGGCCGTGGTCGTCAGCGTGGCGCTCGGGATGCTGCTGTCCGCGCTGGCGAACAGCCAGTTCTCCGACATGCCCGCGCGCGAGCGGGTCTCCTTCGACCCGACGAACATCAGCTTCGCCGGGCTGACCCTCGGACAGCTCGCGATGATCGTGTTCGGGGTACTGGTGGTGTCCAACGAATACAGCACCGGCATGATCCGCACCTCGCTGTCGGCCGTGCCGCAGCGCGCCACCTTCCTCTTCAGCAAGATCGCGGTGGCGACCGGCCTGGCGCTGGCCGTCGGCATGGTGACCAGCTTCGCCTCGTTCTTCCTCGGGCAGGCCATGCTCGGCTCCCACCGGGCCCACCTCGGCGACACCGGGGTGCTGCGCGCGGTCGTCGGCGGCGGGCTCTACATGACGCTCATCGCGATGTTCTCCATGGGTGTGGCCACGATGCTGCGCTCGCCGATGCTGTCCCTCGGCATCCTGATGCCGTTCTTCTTCCTGATCTCCAACATCCTCGGCAACGTCGACGCGACCAAGAAGATCGGCCGGTTCCTGCCGGACCAGGCGGGCGGCCACATCATGCAGGTGGTGCCGAGGGCCGGCGACGACGTCCCGTACGGACCCTGGGGCGGCCTGGGGATCATGGGGCTGTGGGTGGTCGCCGTACTCGCCGGCGGGTACGCCCTGCTGAAGAGACGCGATGCCCAGTGACCGGACCGATACGGACCGGCTTTGCCAGCTCTTGATGGGAACCGTCAGCGTCCCGATAAGCTCCTAACCCTTACGGGGGCGTCAGCCCTGCTGTCCTGATCCTTTCGATGGGTGCGGAGCATGATCGAGGCTGTCGGCCTGACCAAGCGCTACGGCGACAAGACCGCCGTCTACAACCTTTCCTTCCAGGTACGGCCCGGCGCCGTGACCGGCTTCCTGGGGCCGAACGGCTCGGGCAAGTCGACGACCATGCGGATGATCCTGGGTCTGGACAACCCGACCGCCGGCTCGGTGACGATCGGCGGCTACCCCTACCGCCGGCTGCCCAACGCCGCCCGGCACGTCGGCGCGCTGCTCGACGCCAAGGCGGTGCACGGCGGCCGGTCCGCCCGCAACCACCTGCTCTCGCTGGCCCAGCTGTCCGCCATCCCGGCCCGCCGGGTCGACGAGGTACTCGGGGTGGTCGGCCTCCAGGACGTGGCCGGCAGGCGCTCCAAGGGCTTCTCACTCGGTATGGGCCAGCGCCTCGGCATCGCCGCCGCGCTGCTCGGCGACCCCCAGGTGCTCCTCTTCGACGAGCCGGTCAACGGCCTCGACCCGGAGGGCATCCTCTGGGTGCGCAACCTGATGAAGTCGCTCGCCGCCGAGGGCCGCACGGTCTTCGTCTCCTCGCACCTGATGAGCGAGATGGCGCTGACCGCCGACCACCTCATCGTCATCGGGCGCGGCCAGCTGCTCGCCGACATGAGCGTGACGGACTTCATCTCGGCCAACTCCGCCGACTTCGCGCGGGTGCGCACCCCGGACACCGAACCGCAGCTGCGCGAGAAGCTCAGCTCGGCGCTGACCGAGGCCGGCGGCCACGTCATGCCGGAGCAGGACGGGGCGCTGCGGGTGACCGGTCTGCGGCTGCCCCGGATCAGCGACCTCGCGCACGAGGCGGACGTACGGCTGTGGGAGCTCTCGCCGCACCAGGCCTCGCTGGAGGAGGCGTACATGCGGATGACGCAGGGCGCCGTGGACTACCGCTCCACCGTCGACCAGAAGGCCGGCCTGCAGCAGCCGCTGCCGCCGGGTGCGCAGCCGCCGATGCCGGTGCCCGGGCAGGGCCAGCCGGGCTGGTACGCCCCGCCGCCGCCCCAGCAGGGCGGCCAGCCGTTCGCGGCCCCCTACGGCGCACAGGGAGTGCCCGCGGGCGCGTACGGCGCCCCGCAGGCCCCCTACGGGGCGCCGCAGGCCGTTGCCAACCCCTACGCCGCCCCGGCCCCGGCACCCGCGCGGCCGGCGCCCTCGCAGCCGGCCCCGGCCGCGGCCGCCCCCGCAGCATCCGAACCCGCCGCCCCCGCCGCTCCCGCCGACCTGACCAAGCCCGAGGACGCCCGATGAGCACCCACCAGCCTCCGATGCCGCAGGCCGCCCCGGCCGCGCCCGTCCCGCAGGCGGCGCCCGGCGCTCCGTACCCCGGTTACACCTCGCCGATCCCGGTGGTGCGCACCCACCTCGGGCACGCCATCGCCTCCGAGTGGACGAAGATCCGCTCGGTGCGGTCGACGATCTGGACGCTCGGCGTCTTCGCGCTCCTCGTCGTCGGCATCGGCCTGCTGGCCGGCGTGGTGGTCAGCGACTCCGCCTCGACCGACGACCTGTCCGGCGAGAGCGCGCTGTCGCTCGGCTTCTTCGGGCTGCTGCTCGGCAGCATGTGCATCATCACGCTGGGCGTGCTGACCACCGCCTCCGAGTACGGCACCGGCATGATCCGCACCACGATGGTGGCCTGCCCGTCCCGCGCGCGCGTGCTCGTGGCGAAGGCGGTCGTCTTCTTCGCCGTCGCGTTCGTGATCACCCTCGCGGCCAGCGCGTTCGTCGCCATGACGCAGGTGTCGCTGCTCAGCGACGTCGCGCGCAGGCCGACCGGCGGGGAATGGCTGAAGGGCACCGTCGGCGTCAGCCTCTACATCGCGCTGCTCGGCCTGCTCTCCCTGATCATCGGTTCGATCATCCGGCACTCGGCGGGCGCCATCACCATCATGATCGGCGCGGTGCTCGCCCCGCTGGTGATCGCGCTGTTCATGTTCTCGCAGTCGCTGGAGAAGGTGCGCACAGCCCTGTTCGAGTACTCGATCCCGAACCAGCTGAGCGTCTTCTACTCCAACTCCCTCAGCGACTCCGGCCCTTCGGGCTGGGACCCGCTGTGGATCATCCTGATCGTGACGGCCGTCGCGTTCGGCGGCGCCTACGCCCTGCTGGAGAAGCGGGACGTCTGAGCTCTCTAGAACTTCGGCGCGTTCCGGGACCGCTGCACCCGTGTGGTGCGGCGGTCCTTCGCGTTCCAGCAGGCCTTGTGCCAGTGCCGGCGCTCGTCGACGCCCGAGTGCTCCGGCCACGCCACGACGTGCGGGACGCCGGAGGGGATCACCTGGTCACAGCCCGGGCAGCGGTACGTCTTGCCGAGCGCGCTGGCCCCCGCCACGTGCCGCACGCTCCACTCCTCGCCCTGCCAGCTCTCGCCGGACTGCCAGCCGCCGTAGCGGTCGGCCGGGTCGTCCTCGGGGCTCCGGCCGGAGGAGGCGGCCCCATTCGGGCCCTTGGCTCGGTTGCGACGCGGGGACACGGGACACCTCTCGGGGCTATACAGGAAGCACGGGCTGTGTCCAGCCTACGACGCGCGCGCAGGGGTACGCGTAGGGCACCAACCCACACAAGTCCCCCTCCAGGGCGACCCGTTCTCCAGACAATCCGCAAATCTCTTCGCCAGGCCGTGTCCTCGGCACGTGTCGGACGGTTATGCCCGTTGGGGGAGCTCCGGGTAGGAGCCAGGAAAGCAGGAATTGCGATGCGCGTAGGAAGTTTTGTGCTGGCGGCCCAGTTCCCGGGCCAGGGCCAGGGGGAGCCCTTGCACCGGGCGGTACGCACGGCGGAAGTGGCCGAGGAGGCCGGCCTGGACGCGGTCTGGCTGGCCGAACACCACTTCGTCCCGTACGGCACCTGTCCGTCCGCGGTCACGCTGGCGGCCTTACTGCTGGGCCGCACCAGCCGTCTCCGGGTCGGTACGGCGGTGAGCGTACTGCCGACGGTCCACCCGGTGGCACTCGGCGAACAGGCCGCGCTGCTGCACGTGACGAGCGGCGGCCGTTTCACGCTGGGCGTGGGCCGCGGCGGCCCCTGGGTGGATCTGGAGGTGTTCGGCGCCGGCCTCGAAGCATATGAACAGGGCTTCCCGGAATCACTCGAACTGCTGATGCGCTGGCTGCGCGAACCGGCGGTGTCGGCCTCCGGACCGCGCTTCTCGTTCCGGGAGGTCCCGGTCGTGCCGCGACCGTCGGAGGCGCTGACGGAGGCGCCCGGGCCGGAGGTGGTGGTCGCCTGCACGTCCGCGGCGAGCGTCCGGCTGGCCGCCGAGCGAGGGCTGCCGATGCTGCTCGGCATGCACGTCGGGGACGAGGAGAAGGCCGAGATGGTCGCCCTGTGGCGGCAGCACGCGCGAGCGGCCGGGCGCCCGTCCGAGGAGATCCTCGGCGCGGCCCACGTCTCGGCCGGTGTCTGCCAGATCGCCGACCGGCGCACCGACGCCGTGGAGACGCTGACGAAGGCGATGCCGGGGTGGCTCAAGCAGGGCCTGGAGGCCCACATGACCGTGGACGGCCGGTTCCGGACCATGCGCGATCCGCTCGCCTACACCGAACTGCTCTGCGGACTGCACCCGGTGGGAACCCCGAGGCTGTGCGCGGACCGGCTCGCGGCGACCTCCGAGCGGACCGGCATCTCCCGGTTCGCCCTGCTGACCGAGGGCTCGGGGGACCTTGCGGCCACGGAGGAGAACGTACGACGGCTGGGTGCCGAGGTACTGCCCCACCTCCGGTGACCGCACGGCTGCGCGGAGAGCTTGCCGCTCCAGTGACTGATCGCACCTCCCGCGTGTGGAGCGGCAAGCAAGCAACTCACTGCGTCAGCGGTATCGGAGATCCGCGTCAGCAGTCCCGGAGCTCCGGGGACTGGTTCAGCAGCTGGTTGCGCGCCGACGTGAAGCGGGCCAGGGTCGCGTCCACCGAGGAATCCAGCGGGAACACCGCTACCCGGTGGCAGTTCTGGAAGGCCAGCCGCACACCGAAATGCCGCTGCAGGGCGCCGCGTATGGCGTCACTCGCGAGCGCACGCAGCAGCTGACCGCGTGCCTGCTCGTCCGGCGGGGGCGTCTGGTTGTCGGCGAACTCTCCGCCGTCCACCTTCAGCTGGGCCACCAGGGAGCTGATCATCTCCCATGCGTAGGGCAGGGAGGTCCGGACGCAGTCGACGAAATCTGCTTCGTCGACCTCGCCTCGCTCGGCCTGTTCGAGTAGGGCCGGTGAGACGTCGAGCGACATGGGTTCTCCTCTCGCACCCCCGAACAGCAGGGGTTGCCGGACAGGTAGGGGGAGTTCGCGATACCGAACACGCTGAGTACACACACAGCGACCTCCCGTTCACTACCGTAGGCAACGGACGGTGACGCCACCAGCAGATTGCGTATATGCGACGGTCCCTTTAGGCACACAATCGGCCAGGGTTGAACAGAGGTGTGCAGGAGGCTCATCAGGAGCGGTCCCGGTGGCGGGGAAAGAAGGACGAATCGCGTGGAGGGCGGCGCGTCGAGTAGCGTTGCCGACCATGCGTCTCGTCATCGCCCGGTGCTCCGTCGACTACGCCGGCCGGCTCACCGCCCACCTTCCCTCGGCCCCCCGTCTGATCCTGGTCAAGGCGGACGGCAGCGTCTCGATCCACGCGGACGACCGCGCCTACAAGCCCCTGAACTGGATGTCGCCGCCGTGCACCCTCAAGGAGGGGACGGGCGAGGAGGAAGGTGTCTGGACGGTCGTCAACAAGGCCGGCGAGAAGCTCATCATCACGATGGAGGAGGTCCTGCACGACTCCTCGCACGAGTTGGGCGTGGACCCGGGCCTGATCAAGGACGGCGTCGAGGCTCACCTGCAGGAACTGCTGGCCGACCGTATCGAGACGCTCGGCGAGGGCTACACCCTGATCCGCCGCGAGTACATGACGGCGATCGGGCCGGTGGACATCCTGTGCCGGGACGCCGACGGCCGGACCGTCGCCGTCGAGATCAAGCGCCGTGGCGAGATCGACGGTGTGGAACAGCTCACCCGCTACCTGGAGCTGCTCAACCGCGACCCCCATCTCGCCCCCGTGCGAGGCGTCTTCGCGGCCCAGGAGATCAAGCCCCAGGCCCGCGTCCTCGCCACCGACCGCGGCATCGGCTGCACGGTCCTGGACTACGACGCCATGCGAGGCGTGTCGGACGACAAACTCCGGCTGTTCTGACGGCGGTACCGCCGGGCACGGCTGAGGGCCGGTCTCCGTGCGGAGACCGGCCCTCAGCCGTGCCTCAGATGACCGTGCCGGTGGAGGTGCCGGGGGTGACCCCCTCCGACGCGCTCGACGTGACGACGGTCGGGGTGTCGGAGGTCGGACCGCTGGCGGAGTCGGTCGTGGCGGGGGTGCTTTCGCTCGGGGAGGAGGAGTCCGAGGGCGTCGGATCCGACGGCGTCGGCGTCGGGGACGATTTCGTCGGGGACGCCGACGGCGAATGCGACGGCGAATGGCTCGGCTTGGGCGACGTGGGTGCCGAGTGACTGGGGCCGTTGCCGGAACTCCCCTTCGTCGGCGTCGGGGACTCCGACGGCGAGACCGTGTCGGCCGGCGGCGTCGGGTCGTCGGACGTGCCGAGCGTGCCGTCCGGGCCCGGATCCGTGGGCTTGGTCTTCGTCATGCCCGTGTCGCCCGACCCCTGGGACTGCTTGGGATCGGCGCCCAGACCGCCGTCACCCGTGCCCTCGCTCACCGAGGGGTTGACGCTCACGTTGTCGGCCGGGTTGTCGGCGTTGTCGTGGGAGGTCATGCCGAGCCCCACCACCGTGCCGAGGACCGCGGTGAGGAGGACGCCCGCGCTCACCGCGACCAGGTTGCGGCGGGCCATGTGCACGAGACCGCCACCGCTCCGGGCCACCGGCGTGTGCTCCGGGACGCGGCGTGTGACCACCGTGTCCGAGAGGGAGGAGTGGACAGCGGGGAACGGCGTGGTGACACCGCCCGCCGGGGATATCGACTCCTCGTGGCGTGCGTCGGGGATCTCGTCGGCCGCCATCGCGGCGAGGCTGGGAATGACCTTGCCCGAGCGGTCGGCGACCAGCGCCAGCGCACGGCGGCCGGCCGTCGTGCCCCGCTTGTCGGAGAGCGCGCCGCGCAGCCCGATGGAGGCCTCCAACTCGGCCTGGGAACCGTCCAGCCGGCCCTCGCAGAGCGCGAGGATCCCCAATTCGTGATGGAAATAGGCTTGTTCACCTACCTCGCCGGACAGCCGGGCGGCCTCCGCGCCGGCCCGCAGCGTCCGTTCCCAGGCACTCCAGTGCAGTCCGGCGGCGAACGCGGGCGCGGCCGTGCGGGCCAGGCGTACCGGCAGGGACTCCTCGTCCTCGGCCGGGGGCACGGTGGCCGGGACGACGACCGCGAGGGCGGCGAGGACCGCGTCGGCCTCCGCACAGACCCGGTCCGGGGTGACCGAGGGGTGACCGGCCCACCAGGAGTAGTGCTGAGCGGCGGTGAGGGCCTGGGGCTCGATGTCGTCGGCGTAGCCGGCGGCCTCCAGCTGCTGCAGGACGCCCGCGGCGAGCCGGTAGCGGGAGCCCACCGGGGAGACCAGTCCGCAGCCCGCCAGCTCGCCGAGGGCGGCGTCCGCGTGGGTGTCGCCGACCAGGGCGGGCAGGTGGGCCTGGTGCGGGACCTCGCCGCCGAGGGCGACCGCGAACCGCAGGGTGGCGCGGGCGGAGGCACTGAGGCGCGCGGCGAGCAGCGGGGCGGGCGCGGCGGCCTCGCCGAGGGACGGCAGCGGGACCTCTTCGGCCGCCTCGGTGTCGAAGGTCGCGTCGGCCGGCAGCTCCGACAGGTCGGAGGCGAAGACACCGAGCTCGTCGACGGCGCCCGTGGTGGCCTTCAGCTGGTCGCGCTGGCGCAGCAGCGCACCCGCCTGGACGAACCGCAGCGGCAGGCCCTCGGACTCGAACCAGAGGTCGCCGGCCCAGTTGGCCTCCTCCTCGGTGAGCACCCGGCCGACCGCGCGTTCCAGGATGTCCACTCCCCCGGCCCGCTCCAGGCCGCTGAGGAGGACCTCCTCGACGCCGGAGTCGGCGGTGGGGGCGGGCACGTCCGGGGTGGCGCCGAACAGGAAGGCGCACTCCGGGGTGGCGTCGAGCAGTTCGTCGAGCCCGGCGCCGCCGAACTCGATGTCGTCGAGGACGACGACCGCTCCGATCTCGCTCACCAGGCGGAGCAGCTCGTCGTGCCCGGGCCGCTGCGCGGGCGCCCGGTAGACGGCGCCGAACAGGTCGTGGAGCAGGTCCTCGGGCGTGCGGTGGAAGCCGCTGAGCCGGACCACGCCGTCGGGCGCGAGGTCCGAGCAGTCGTCGGCGACCAGGTCGAGGAGGGCGGTGCGGCCGGAGCCCGCGGGGCCGGTGAGGCGTGCGGAGCGGCCGCGCGCGAGGAGTCGTACCAGACGTTCGCGGTCGTCCTGGCGCTCCAGGAGCGGCAGCTCGGTCCGGGCGGGGCCGGGCGGTACCGGCGGCCGGACGGCGCGCTCGTACTCGGCGCGTTCGGCGGCGGTCCGCTTCTCCGGCGCGGCGGGGCGTTCGGTCGGCGGGCAGGGTTCGATCTCGCTGCCGTCGACCGGGTTCACGGTCAGCAGGAAGTCGCCGGAGACCAGCCGTGCCGTGCGGACGGCCGTCGGTGTGCTCTGGCCGAAGTCGTTGGTGAGGGATTCCCTCGGCGGGCGCTGGCGCGGCGTGGCGCCTCCCCCGGTCTCGAACAGGCTCGACCGGGAGGTGTCCCCGTCGTCCTGGCCGTACGCCTCGGGTCCCGGATTGATCGGGTCCATAGGTTCCTAGCCCCCCAAAAGCGTGGTGTGCCGTGAATTCGGGCCCCTCCCGGCCTGTTGCACACTGCGCATTCGCTTCTGGTCCGGGCCCGCGCTCGAAGGGTGAAAGGCAGCGGGCGACCGAACCTTAAACCTTCGCACAGTATCTACGACAGTCCGGGGTACCGCGCGGTCCAAGACATCACAGTCTCGTGAGGATTGCGCCTGACATGCGCTTGTGCGCGGTCCGTCCCGGTCACCGCCGCCGTCGGCCGCGTGCCGTCTGCCACGCGTTCGCCTCCGCGCACCCGGATCGCCGCGCGTCCGGTGCCGGTGCGACACCTCGCTCCGCGCTCCCGTGTCACACGCGGGGCAGCGACTCCACCCCGATGCCCCCTTCGATCGCCAGGATCCGGTGCAGCCTGGTGGCCACCAGCAGGCGCTGCATCTGCGGCGGTACGCCGCGCAGCACCAGGCGGCGGCCGCAGCGGCCGGCCCGCCGGTGGGCCCCCATGATCACGCCGAGTCCGGTGGCGTCCCAGGAGTCCAGCTCGGACAGGTCCAGCACCAGGTCGCCGGCTCCGTCGTCGACGGCCGAGTGCAGGACCGTGCGGGCGTCCGCCGCGCTGCGAACGTCGAGGCGGCCCCCGACGACCAGCTCGGCGTGGTCGCCCCTGATGTACATATGCGCTCCCCGAGAGTGCGTTCCTACTCCGTGAAAGTGATGTCCGGTGATGCAACCTCTGACTGCGTTCGACCGTCAGAGGTTGCCATCTGTAAGCGAACCGATACCGAATTCACCCTTGAGAGTGAAACTCGCGGGAACTGTGCGTTTTCGGAGCCGGTTCAGAAGCTCTACGTGCGGATGTCGTGCGGATACCGTGCCGGTGCCTCAGTACGAGTAGAAGCCCTGCCCGCTCTTGCGCCCGATGTCACCGGCGTCAACCATCCGGCGCATCAGCTCCGGCGGGGCGAACTTCTCGTCCTGCGACTCGGTGTAGATGTTGCCGGTGGCGTGCAGCAGGATGTCGACGCCGGTGAGGTCCGCCGTGGCCAGCGGGCCCATGGCGTGGCCGAAGCCCAGCTTGCAGGCCAGGTCGATGTCCTCGGCGGTGGCGACACCCGACTCGTACAGCTTGGTGGCCTCGACGACGAGCGCCGAGATCAGCCGGGTCGTCACGAAACCGGCGACGTCACGGTTGACGACGATGCAGGTCTTGCCGGTGGACTCGGCGAACTCCCGGGCGGTGGCGAGGGTTTCGTCGCTGGTCTTGTAGCCCCGGACCAGCTCGACGAGCTGCATCATCGGCACGGGCGAGAAGAAGTGGACGCCGACGACCCGCTCGGGGTGCTCGGTGGCCGCCGCGATCTTGGTGATCGGGATGGCGGAGGTGTTGGAGGCGAGCACGGCGTCCGGGCGCACGATCTTGTCGAGCGCGCGGAAGATCTCGTGCTTGACCTCCAGCTTCTCGAAGACGGCCTCGACCACGATGTCGGCGTCGGCGACCGCGTCCAGGTCGGTGGTCGTGACGATCCGGGCCAGGGCGCCGTCGGCGTCGTGCGCCTCCAGCTTCCCCTTGCTCACGAACTTGTCGTAGGAGGCCTTGATGCCTCCGACGGCACGGTCCAGCGCCTCGTCCGTGACGTCCCGCAGGACGACGTCCCAGCCGGCCTGTGCGGCGACCTGGGCGATGCCGGAACCCATCAGGCCGGCACCGATGACGGCAAGTTTCCGTGCCACTCCGCTCCCCTTACACGCTGTTGAGGTATGCCTCTTGGGCGGGACCCTAGCGCTCGCGAGGGGCCGGGAAACCCGGTAAGTAATGCGTGTCACGGTCTCAGGGTGTGAGACAACCGTCACGTCCGGTCAGCCGTGCCCCACGGTGGGGTCCGTTCCCGGCCACCCGCCGCCCGGCCGCGCATCTTCCCGCCCGCGTCGCGGGGCACCCCGGTCGCGGGCCTCGCGACACCCGCCGTGACGGCGGACACACGCGCGTTCCGCGCGGCCGTGCCGTAACTACGCTGGTCCCATGGTCAATCTGACGCGCATCTACACCAGGACCGGCGACCAGGGCAGCACCGCCCTCGGGGACATGAGCCGGGTCGCCAAGACCGATCTGCGGATCTCGGCGTACGCGGACGCCAACGAGGCGAACGCGGCGATCGGCACGGCGATCGCGCTGGGCGGTCTGGACGAGGAGATCGTCCGGGTGCTCACCCGGGTGCAGAACGACCTCTTCGACGTCGGCGCGGACCTGTGCACGCCGGTGGCCGAGAACCCGGAGTTCCCGCCGCTGCGGGTCGAGCAGTTCTACGTCGACAAGCTGGAGGCGGACTGCGACCGCTTCAACGAGCGGCTGGAGAAGCTCCGTTCGTTCATCCTGCCCGGCGGCACCCCCGGCGCGGCCCTGCTCCACCAGGCCTGCACGGTGGTACGGCGGGCCGAGCGGTCGACCTGGGCCGCGCTGGAGGCGCACGGCACGGTGATGAACCCGCTGACCGCGACCTACCTGAACCGGCTCTCGGACCTGCTGTTCATCCTCGCCCGCACGGCCAACAAGGACGTCGGGGACGTCCTGTGGGTCCCCGGCGGGGAGCGCTGAGGCTTCCGCGCCCCCCGCTGCGGGGTCAGCGGCCGGTGTCGTCCTGGGACGCGTCCTTGTCGGCCTGTGCGACCGCGGACTCGGCCGCGGCCACCTTCTGCTGCATCTCGGAGTAGCCGGAGGGGGTCGCCGGAGCCTGCCGCGCGGTGCCGCCGCCGTGGCCGCAGCCCACGCAGAGCCCCGCCAGGAGAGCGACCGCGGCGGCCGCGATCCGCGGGCGCATCAGCTCGCCCCGTCCTTGTTGTCGCGGCACCAGGTCCGGACGTCGGCCAGGTCGCCCTGCCGCTTGCGGAGGGTGGGCACGAGCGACTTGCGGAAGGTCAGCCGGTCCTGGAGGAAGGTGGCCACCTCGGTGTGGCCCGCCGCCTTCGCGTTGTCCACCCGCTGCTGCAGGCGGGCGATCGAACCCCGCCGGTCCGCCCCGGCGTTCAGCCGCTCCAGCGCCCGGTCGATGCGCCGGTCGATCTTCGGCGCCCGTTTGCACAGCGCCTGTGCGCCGTCGCCTGTCGGGGTCGCCGCCGGGGCCGGCGTGCCGTCGGCCGTGGCCGCGCCCGCACCGGTCGCCAGCAGTGCCGCCGTGGCCAGCCCCACGAGGAGGGTGCGCCGCCTCCGTCGTACGTACATCTCTGCCTCCGTTCCCCGGGCGGCGGTCCTGTGGTCCGCCCGACGTGCCGGACGCTAGGGGGCGTCCTTGGGGAAACTCTGTGACCGGTTTGCCCCGGCTGTGTGGATCAGCCAGTCGCGACGGGCGGGCAGTTCGCCGCCGGTCCGGGGCAGCCGTACCCGGAAGCGCGCGCCGGTGCCGTCCGGACCGTCGGAGACCGTCACCTCGCCCCGGTGCAGCGCCGTCTGCTGCGCCACCAGGGTCAGGCCGAGCCCCGAGCCCGTGCTGCCCGCTCCGCGCCGGAACCGTTCGAAGACCCGGTCCCGCTCCGCGGGCGGCACCCCGGGTCCGCGGTCGTCGACGGTGATCACGACCTGTGCGTCCGTGCCCCGCAGTCCGACCGTCACACGCGCCCGGCCGTCCGGGTCCTGGCCGTGGGCCAGCGCGTTGGCGAGCAGGTTGTCGAGGAGCAGGCGCAGCCCCGGCTCCCAGCCGTGGACCGTGAGCCCGGGCGCCGCGTCGACGGTGATCAGGGCGGCCGGCATGTGCCGCCGGGCCTCGGCCACCGCCGCCTCCGCGACCTCGGTGAGCTCCACGGCCCCGAGCGCCTCCGCCTCCACCAGGTCGCCGCGCCCCAGCTCGCGCAGCATCACCAGCAGGCCGAGCAGCCGGGCGTGCCCGTGGCGCAGGTCGGTGACGACCTCGGTACGGTCCGGTTCGGCGAGGCCGGGGTGCGCCGCGAGGATGTCCAGGTTGGTGCCCATGCTCATCAGCGGGGTGCGCAGTTCGTGGGCCGCGGCGGAGGAGAAGGAGCGGGCGGTGTCCAGGGCCTCGGCGGTGCGGGCGGCCTGTTCGTCGTAGCGGGCGAGGGCCTTCTGGAGGGTGGCGGCCAGGTCGTCGACCTCGGTGACGCCGGTCGGGTCGTGGCGCAGCCGGGTGGCGCTGGCGCGCGGGTCGATACCGGCGGTGCGGCGGCCGAGGCGGCGCAGCGGGCCGGTGGCACCGGTGGCGATGCCCCAGGCGAGCAGGCCGGAGAGGGGGGCGGCGAGCAGGGTGGTGGCGAGCACGCGGCGCCGTACGAGGCGGAGTTGGGCCTGGTCGGCGGCGTTGGGCGCGAAGACCCACAGGGTGCCCGAGCCGCGGACGGTGGTGATCGGCCGGGCCAGGGCGCGCCAGCTGGTGGCGCCGTCCCGGACGGTGATCGGGGCGAGGGCGGCGCGCTCGAGCAGCCGGACGGAGGGGCCCGGCTGGGGGCCGCCGCTGAAGGCGCCGTCCGGTCCGACGACACGCACGCCGACGTCCAGTGCCGAGCTGAACAGCTGCCGTTCCCGGGTGTCGGCCGCCCTGGGCCGGCCGCCGGCGCTGGCCCGCAGCAGGGCACGGGCGTCCGGGGCCATGGCGGTGGCCCGGGAGCGGAGGTGCTCGTCCTCGGCACGGTGCAGGTCGTGGTCGACCAGCCGGAGCAGCAGCCAGCCGGAGGCCAGCACCAGCAGCGGCACGGTCGCCCCGACGGCGAGTCCGATCCGGGTGGAGAGCCTCATGCCTCCTCCCGCAGCACGAAACCGACGCCGCGTACGGTGTGCACGAGCCGGGGCAGGCCGTCCGCCTCCAGTTTGCGGCGCAGGTAGCTGACGAACGTGTCGACGGTGTCGGTGCGCACCTCGAAGTCGTAACCCCACACGCGGTCCAGGAGCTGGTCGCGGGTCAGGACCAGCCCGGCGTTGCGGACCAGGACCTCGAGGAGTTCGAACTCGCGCCGGGTCAGGTCCAGGGGGCGCCCGTCGCGCGCGGCGGTGCGGGCCGCCGGGTCGATCACGAGCCCGGCGGCCCGCAGCACCTCCCGGCCGGTGGGCGGCCGGCGGCGCAGCAGCGCGCGCAGTCGCAGCACCAGTTCCTGGAGGGCGAACGGCTTGACCAGGTAGTCGTCGCCGCCGGCCTGGAGTCCGGCTATCCGGTCGGTGGTCTCGTCCAGCGCCGAGAGCATGAGGACGGGGAGGTCCAGGCCGTCGGCGCGCAGGCGTTCGCAGACCTGGATGCCGCTCATACCGGGCATCGAGACGTCGAGGACGAGCACGTCCGGCGGGGCGTCCCGCACCGCGGCCAGGGCCCCCGGTCCGCTCTCCGCCGTGCGCACCGCGAAACCGCTCAGCCGCAGGCCGCGCTCCAGTGACCGCCGGATGGCCGCGTCGTCGTCCACCACCAGCACGGCTCCCGGCCGGTCCGCCTCGCTCATGCCGCCTCCTCGTGCGTCGCCGGGCAAGCGTACGGTTCCGCTCCGGCCGGGCGGGCGGGCGGGTGACCCGGCCCGAGCAGCCCGCGGTGGCAAATGGTGTCGACCGGCCGGGAGTTGGGTGACCTGCGAACACTTCACGCCCACTTCAGGGAGAGTGGTCCAGACCTATTGACCGGTGGTCCAGACCTTTCTATTCTCGCGGCACCGTGGGTGCGAAGGCTCAGTCGTGCCCCCCAACTCCCCATAGGAGGCGCAGGATGCGCTTCAGACACAGAGCCGCGGCCGGGTTCGCGACCCTGTTGCTCCCGCTGGCCGGTCTGGTCGGCCTCGCGGGCCCCGCGCAGGCCGCGACGTCCGCCACCGCGACCTACACCAAGACCCAGGACTGGGGTACCGGCTTCGGCGGCCAGTGGACCGTCAAGAACACCGGCACCACGTCGATCAGTTCCTGGACCGTCGAGTGGGACTACCCCTCCGGGACCTCGGTCACCTCCGCGTGGGACGCGGACGTGACGTCCTCGGGCACCCACTGGACCGCCAAGAACAAGTCCTACAACGGTTCCATCGCCCCCGGCGCCTCGGTCTCCTTCGGCTTCAACGGCGCGGGCTCCGGATCACCGAGCAACTGCCTGCTCAACGGCGCGAGCTGCGACGGCGGCACCACCGTCCCCGGTGACGCGGCGCCCTCCGCGCCCGGCACCCCGACCGCCTCCTCGATCACCGACACCTCGGTGAAGCTGAGCTGGTCCGCCGCCACCGACGACAAGGGCGTCAAGAACTACGACGTGCTGCGCGACGGCAGGGTCGTCTCCACGGTGACCACCACGTCGTACACCGACACGGGTCTCACCGCCGGCACGGACTACTCCTACACCGTCCAGGCCCGGGACACCGCGAACCAGACCGGCCCGGCCAGCGGCTCGGTCGCCGTGCACACCACCGGCGGCACCACCACTCCCCCGCCCACCGGCGACAAGGTCAAGCTCGGCTACTTCACCGAGTGGGGCATCTACGGCCGGAACTACAACGTCAAGAACCTGGTGACGTCCGGTTCCGCCGCCAAGATCACGCACATCAACTACGCCTTCGGCAACGTGACGAACGGCCAGTGCGCGATCGGCGACTCCTACGCCGACTACGACAAGGCGTTCACCGCCGACCAGTCGGTCAGCGGCGTCGCGGACACCTGGGACCAGCCGCTGCGCGGCAACTTCAACCAGCTGCGCGAGCTGAAGGCCAAGTACCCGAACATCAAGATCCTGTGGTCCTTCGGCGGCTGGACCTGGTCCGGCGGCTTCGCCCAGGCCGCGGCCAACCCGACCGCGTTCGCCAACTCCTGCTACGACCTGGTCGAGGACCCGCGCTGGGCCGATGTCTTCGACGGCATCGACATCGACTGGGAGTACCCGAACGCCTGCGGGCTGAGCTGTGACACCAGCGGGGCCGCGGCCTACAAGAACCTGATGGCCGCGCTGCGCGCCAAGTTCGGCTCCAACAACCTGGTCACCGCCGCCACCACGGCCGACGGCACCTCCGGCGGCAAGATCGACGCGGCCGACTACGCGGGAGCGGCCCAGTACGTCGACTGGTACAACGTGATGTCGTACGACTTCTTCGGTGCCTTCAACGCGAACGGCCCGACCGCGCCGCACTCCCCGCTCACGACGTACACCGGCATCCCGACCCCCGGCTTCACCACGGCGGACGCGATCGCCAAGTTCAAGTCGAAGGGCGTCCCGGCGAGCAAGCTGCTGATCGGCATCGGCTTCTACGGCCGCGGCTGGACCGGCGTCACCCAGGCGGCCCCGGGCGGCTCGGCGACCGGACCGGCGCCGGGCACCTACGAGCAGGGCATCGAGGACTACAAGGTCCTCAAGACGTCCTGCCCGGCCACCGGCACGGTCGCGGGCACGGCGTACGCCTACTGCGGCAACAACTGGTGGTCCTACGACACTCCCGCCACGATCGCCGGGAAGATGAGCTGGGCCAAGTCCCAGGGACTCGGCGGCGCGTTCTTCTGGGAGTTCAGCGGTGACACCAGCAACGGTGAACTGGTGAGCGCCATCAACTCGAACCTGTAGAGCGGGCCTCAGGAGACTTCGCCCTCACCCGGACCCCGTCCGGGTGAGGGCGAAGCCGGTTACGCCACGTTCACCCGCTGTCCGGGCGGGGCCGCTTCCAGCCACGCGAGGAATCCGGTCAGCGCGTCTTCGCTCATGGCCAGTTCCAGGCGGGTGCCCCGGTGCACACAGGTGAGGATCACGGCGTCGGAGAGCAGGGCCAGCTCCTCCTCGCCCTCCGGCAGGCGGCGGCCGGCCACCTCGATCCGGTCGCGTTCCAGGACCCGGCGGGGCCGGTAGGCGTAGGAGAAGACCCGGTACCACTCGACGCTGTCGCCGTTGTAGCGGGCGACACCGTAGCTCCAGCCCTTGCCGCTGGCGTCCGCCCTCTCGGGTACGTCCCAGCGCAGCGAACAGTCGAAGGTGCCGCCCGAACGCTGGATCAGCCGGCGCCGCAGCCCGAACAGGAAGAGTCCCACCACCACGAGCGCGACCACGATTCCGCACACAGTCAGAGCGAGGACCATCGGCACCGACCTCCTCGTCTCCTAGGTAATGGAACGTAAAAAGACCCAGATCTACCTCAGCCGCGGGGGGGGGCGGGGGGGGGCCGGGCCCCCCCGGGGGGGGGGGAGTAGAAACCCGCCCCCCGGGGGTTGGGCGGGGGGGCGCCCACCCCGGGCGCACCCCCGCACCCCCCCACATGTTCTCGTTTCTACCCCACCCAAAAACCACCCATTTATCCCACCCCGGGGGGTTAAACCGCCTCCCCCCGCCCCCCCCCGCGGCTGAGTCAGTTCAACGCATACGCGCAGTGTGTCAGCGAGACGTCGCCGCCCGCAGACGTACGTCGGCGCGTCGCTCGGCAGTGGCGTCGCCCTCCGCCTTCGCGCGCTCCAGCTCCCGCTCCGCGCGCTGGACGTCGATCTCGTCCGACAGCTCGGCGATCTCGGCCAGCAGCGACAGCTTGTTGTCCGCGAAGGAGATGAAACCGCCGTGCACCGCGGCGACGACAGTCCCACCTTCACTCGTACGGATGGTCACCGGGCCCGACTCCAGCACACCCAGCAGCGGCTGGTGACCGGGCATGACGCCGATGTCGCCGGACGTGGTGCGCGCGACGACCAGGGTGGCCTCGCCGGACCAGACCTGACGGTCGGCGGCGACCAGCTCGACATGCAGCTCAGCAGCCAAAGGTGGCTCCTCGGGTCACCACCCGGTGGAATCACCGGGTGTTGGATACAAGTCTAATGGGCGTGAGTGAGGGGGCGGGACGCGCCCGCCCCCTCACACGAACTCAGGCGAGTTCAGGAGACGCCCAGCTCCTTGGCGTTGGCCTTGAGGTCCTCGATGCCACCGCAGAGGAAGAACGCCTGCTCCGGGAAGTGGTCGTACTCGCCGTCGATGATCGCGTTGAACGCGGCGATCGACTCGTCCAGCGGGACGTCCGACCCGTCGACGCCGGTGAACTGCTTGGCGACGTGGGTGTTCTGGGACAGGAAGCGCTCCACGCGACGGGCACGGTGGACGACGAGCTTGTCCTCCTCGCCGAGCTCGTCGATACCGAGGATCGCGATGATGTCCTGGAGGTCCTTGTACTTCTGGAGGACCGTCTTCACCCGCATGGCGGTGTTGTAGTGGTCCGCCGCGATGTAACGCGGGTCCAGGATCCGGGACGTGGAGTCCAGCGGGTCCACGGCCGGGTAGATGCCCTTCTCGGAGATCGGACGGGAGAGAACCGTCGTCGCGTCGAGGTGGGCGAAGGTGGTGGCCGGGGCCGGGTCGGTCAGGTCGTCCGCGGGGACGTAGATCGCCTGCATCGAGGTGATCGAGTGACCACGGGTCGAGGTGATGCGCTCCTGGAGGAGACCCATCTCGTCGGCCAGGTTCGGCTGGTAACCCACCGCGGAGGGCATCCGGCCGAGCAGGGTCGACACCTCGGAACCCGCCTGCGTGAAGCGGAAGATGTTGTCGATGAAGAACAGCACGTCCTGCTTCTGCACATCGCGGAAGTACTCCGCCATGGTCAGACCCGCGAGGGCCACGCGCAGACGGGTGCCCGGGGGCTCGTCCATCTGGCCGAAGACGAGGGCCGTCTTGTCGATGACGCCCGAGTCCGCCATCTCCTCGATGAGGTCGTTGCCCTCACGCGTGCGCTCGCCGACACCGGCGAACACGGAGACACCGTCGTGGTTGTTGGCGACGCGGTAGATCATCTCCTGGATGAGCACCGTCTTGCCGACGCCGGCACCACCGAACAGACCGATCTTGCCGCCCTTGACGTACGGGGTCAGCAGGTCGATGACCTTGACGCCGGTCTCGAACATCTCGGTCTTCGACTCGAGCTCGTCGAAGTTCGGGGCCTTGCGGTGGATGGACCAGCGCTCGCCGTCGTACTGCTCGTCGACGTTCAGCACCTCACCGAGGGTGTTGAACACCTTGCCCTTGGTGAAGTCGCCGACCGGGACGGTGATGCCGTCGCCGGTGTCGGTCACCGGGGCCTGGCGGACCAGACCGTCGGTGGGCTGCATGGAGATGGTGCGGACCAGGCCGTCACCCAGGTGCTGGGCGACCTCCAGGGTCAGCGTCTTCTTCTCGCCGGCGTTGGCCGGGTCGGACACCTCGACGTGCAGGGCGTTGTAGATGTCCGGCATCGCGTCGACGGGGAACTCCACGTCGACGACCGGGCCGATGACCCGGGCGACGCGGCCCGTGGCCGTCGCGGTCTCAACAGTGGTGGTCATTAGCGGTCACTCCCCGCGGTCGCGTCGGCCAGGGCGCTGGCGCCACCGACGATCTCGCTGATTTCCTGGGTGATTTCGGCCTGGCGGGCCGCGTTGGCAAGACGGGAGAGCGTGTTGATCAGCTCGCCCGCGTTGTCGGTGGCCGACTTCATCGCGCGCCGCGTGGCGGCGTGCTTCGAAGCCGCCGACTGGAGAAGCGCGTTGTAGATGCGGCTCTCCACGTAGCGCGGCAGCAGGGCGTCGAGGACGTCCTCCGCCGAGGGCTCGAAGTCGTACAGCGGAAGGATCTCGTCGCCCTTGGCGGCGCCCTCCTCCGCGACCTCTTCGAGGCTGAGCGGCAGCAGTCGGTCGTCGAGCGCCGTCTGCGTCATCATCGACACGAACTCGGTGAAGACGATGTGGAGTTCGTCCACCCCGCCGTCCGCCGTCTCGGTCTCGATGGCCTCGATCAGCGGCGCCGCGACCTTCTTGGCGTCCGCGTACGAGGGCTCGTCGGTGAAGCCCGACCACGACTCCGCGACCTTGCGCTCACGGAAGGTGTAGTGGGCCAGACCGCGGCGGCCGACGATGTACGTGTCGACCTCCTTGCCCTCGGCCCGCAGACGCTCGGTCAGCTGCTCGGCGGCCTTGATGGCGTTGGAGTTGAAGGCGCCGGCCAGGCCGCGGTCGCTCGTGAGGAGCAGAACCGCGGCACGGGTCGGGTTCTCCGCCTCGGTGGTCAGCGGGTGCTTGGTGTTCGAACCCGTACCGACCGCCGTGACCGCGCGGGTGAGCTCGGTCGCGTACGGCGCGGAGGCCCGCACCTTGCGCTGCGCCTTGACCACACGCGAGGCGGCGATCATCTCCATCGCCTTGGTGATCTTCTTGGTCGCGGTGACGGATCGGATGCGACGCTTGTAGACCCGGAGCTGGGCTCCCATGAGTCAGGTCCCTTCCTTACGTCACTTGGCGGTGGCCGGGGCGTCCTCGCCGAGAAGCTTGCCGTCCGAGGTCTCGAACTGCTTCTTGAACTCGGCGATCGCGTCGGCAACAGCGGTGAGGGTGTCGTCCGACATCTTGCCGCCCTCCTTGATGGAGGTCATGAGGCCCTGCTCCTTGCGGTGCAGGTGCTCCAGGAGCTCCTTCTCGAAGCGGCGGATGTCGGAGACCGGGACGTCGTCCATCTTGCCGGTGGTACCGGCCCACACGGAGACGACCTGGTCCTCGGTCGGCATCGGCTGGTACTGCGCCTGCTTCAGCAGCTCGACCAGTCGGGAACCACGCTCCAGCTGCGACTTCGACGCGGCGTCCAGGTCGGAACCGAAGGCGGCGAACGCCTCCAGCTCGCGGTACTGGGCCAGGTCCAGACGCAGACGGCCGGAGACCTGCTTCATCGCCTTGTGCTGCGCGGAACCACCGACTCGGGAGACGGAGATACCGACGTTCAGCGCGGGGCGCTGACCGGCATTGAACAGGTCCGACTCCAGGAAGCACTGGCCGTCGGTGATGGAGATGACGTTGGTCGGGATGAACGCCGAGACGTCGTTGGCCTTGGTCTCGACGATCGGCAGACCGGTCATCGAACCCGCGCCCATCTCGTCGGAGAGCTTGGCGCAGCGCTCCAGCAGGCGGGAGTGCAGGTAGAAGACGTCACCCGGGTAGGCCTCACGGCCCGGCGGGCGGCGCAGCAGCAGGGACACGGCGCGGTAGGCGTCGGCCTGCTTCGAGAGGTCGTCGAAGATGATGAGGACGTGCTTGCCGTCGTACATCCAGTGCTGGCCGATGGCCGAACCGGTGTACGGCGCCAGGTACTTGAAGCCGGCCGGGTCGGACGCCGGGGCGGCGACGATGGTCGTGTACTCCAGCGCGCCGGCCTCTTCCAGGGCGCCACGCACGGAGGCGATGGTCGAGCCCTTCTGGCCGATGGCGACGTAGACGCAGCGGACCTGCTTCTTCGGGTCGCCCGAGCGCCAGTTGTCGCGCTGGTTGATGATCGTGTCGACGGCCAGGGCGGTCTTGCCGGTCTGGCGGTCACCGATGATCAGCTGACGCTGGCCGCGGCCGACCGGGGTCATCGCGTCGACGGCCTTGTAGCCGGTCTCCATCGGCTCGTGCACCGACTTACGGGCCATGACGCCGGGAGCCTGCAGCTCCAGGGCGCGGCGGCCGGACGTCTCGATCTCGCCGAGGCCGTCGATCGGGTTGCCGAGCGGGTCGACGACGCGGCCGAGGTAGCCCTCGCCCACCGCGACGGAGAGGACCTCGCCCGTGCGGTGCACCGGCTGACCCTCCTCGATGCCGCTGAACTCACCGAGGACGATGGCGCCGATCTCGCGCTCTTCCAGGTTGAGCGCGAGGCCGAGGGTGCCGTCCTCGAACTTCAGCAGTTCGTTGGCCATGGCCGAGGGCAGGCCCTCGACCTTCGCGATGCCGTCGCCGGCAAGGGTGACCGTACCGACCTCCTCGCGCGAGGCCGCGTCCGGCTTGTACGACTGGACGAAGTTCTCCAGCGCGTCCCGGATCTCCTCCGGCCGGATCGTGAGCTCCGCCATCTGGGTTCCCTGCTCTCCTTGTTGGGCCCGAAGTTTCACTTGGGGGGTCTGGGGGCGACCCCCAGGGATTCTTCATGTACGGCCCAACCCGGGCCGTCGTAAGTACGTACTGCTTGTTCTCGACTACCGAGGTGCTAGCCCGCCATGCGGCGTGCCGCGTCCTCCAGCCGGTCCGCGATGGAACCGTTGATGACCTCGTCACCGACCTGCACCCGGATCCCGCCGACGACCGCGGGGTCGACGTCGAGGTTGAGGTGCATCGTGCGGCCGTAGAGCTTCGCGAGGGCGGCGCCCAGGCGTCGCTTCTGCGGTTCGCTCAGCGGCACCGCCGAGGTGACGACGGCGACGACGCGGCTGCGGCGCTCCGCGGCCAGCTTGGAGAGGCCCTCCAGGCCCGCTTCCAGGCTACGTCCCCGCGGCACGGTCACAAGGCGCGTGACCAGACGCTCGGTGACCGGCTTGGCGCGGCCGCCGAGGAGCCGGTGGACCAGCTCGGTCTTGGCCGCGGTGCCGGCCTTGCGGTCGGTGAGCGCGGCGCGCAGCTCGGTGCTGGAGGAGACGATCCGGCCGAACCGGAACAGCTCGTCCTCCACGTCGTCCAGCGTGCCCGACTTCTCCGCGGCCGTCAGGTCGGCGACGGACGCCAGCTCCTCCAGCGCGTCCACCAGGTCGCGGGGCTGCGACCAGCGGGACCGGACCATGCCGGTGACCACGTCGGCCGTGTTCGCGCCGACCTGGCCGCCGATCAGGCGCCGGAGCAGCTCGGCCTTGGCCTCGCCGGACTGCGCCGGGTCGGTCAGGACCCGACGCAGGCCACCCTCGCGGTCGAGCAGCGTGGTGACGGCCGCCAGCTCGTCCGCGAGCCGCGTCGCGTTCACGGACGGCGAGTCCGTCAGCGCGTCGAGACGCTCCCGTGCGGCTGCCAGTGCCTCGCGGCTCGCTCCGTTCATCGGGCCGCCTCGGCCTTCTCCTCAAGCTCGTCGAGGAAGCGGTCGATCACGCGGCTCTGCCGGGCGTGGTCCTCAAGGGACTCGCCGACGAGCTTGCCCGCCAGGTCGGTGGCCAGCTGGCCCACGTCCTGGCGCAGCGACTGCGCGGCGGACTTGCGGTCGGCGTCGATCTGGGCGTGACCGGCGGCGACGATCTCCTCACGCTGCCGCTGACCCTCGGCGCGCATCTCGGCGATGAGCGTGGCGCCCTGCTCCTGAGCCTCCTGGCGCAGGCGCGCGGCCTCGTGCCGGGCCTCGGCCAGCTGCGCCTTGTACTGCTCAAGGACGCTCTGGGCCTCGGTCTGCGCGGCCTCGGCCTTCTCGATACCGCCCTCGATCGCCTCGCGGCGCTGCTCCAGAACCTTGTTGATGTTCGGAAGGAGCTTCTTGGCGAGGAAGCCGAAGACGATGACGAAGGCGATGAGGCCGATGACGAGCTCTGGGATCGGCGGGATGAGGGGGTTTTCGGCCTCCTCAGCCGCCAGCTGAACCAGGGGGCTCATATCAGTGCCTTTCGTCTAGTCAGTGGTGTTTCGGCAGATCACTTGCCGTAGACGAACGGCATGACCAGACCGATCAGGGCGAGCGCCTCACAGAAGGCGAAGCCGAGAATCTGGTTGGCGCGGATCAGGCCGGCCGCCTCGGGCTGGCGGGCGAGGGCCTGGGTGCCGTTACCGAAGATGATGCCGACGCCGACGCCCGGGCCGATCGCGGCGAGGCCGTAACCGATGGAGCCGAGGGAGCCGGAAACAGCGGCAGCAAGGGTCTGGGACATGCCAGTTCTTCCTTTTCTTTACGGACCGGTGGGGGTTGGCCACCGGACGATCACAGGGGTGAGTGCGAGGCGCTCAGTGGTGCTCGGCGAGGGCGCCCTGGATGAAGGTGCACGTCAGAAGAACGAAGACGTACGCCTGAAGGGCCTGGATGAAGAGCTCGAAGGCCGTCATCACGAGGGTCATGATGAAGCTGACGCCGGCGTAGGCGATGCCGATGCCGTTCAGCAGGTACCAGCTGGCGATCGTGAAGAGCAGGAGCAGCGTGTGGCCCGCGAACATGTTGGCGAACAGACGGACCGCGTGAGTGAAGGGCCGCACCAGCAGGTTCGAGAAGAACTCGATGACCATCGCGAGGGGCAGGACCGCGCCGAGCGACTTGTCGTAGCCGGTGAAGTTCTTGAGGGCGCCCACGAAGCCGTGCCGCTTGAAGGTCAGCGAGACCCACAGGACGTAGACGATCAGCGCGAGGCCGACCGGGTACGAAATGATCGCCGTCACCGGGAACTGCGCGACCGGGATGATCGACCAGAGGTTCATCATCCAGACGAAGAAGAACAGCGAGACGATCAGCGGAACGTACTTCTCGCCCTCCTTCTTGCCGATGGTCTCGTAGACGACACCCCGCCGGATGAAGTCGTAACCGGACTCGGCGACCATCTGCAGCTTGCCGGGGACGACCTTCGGCTTGCGGAACGCGGCCCAGAAGAACCCGACGATGATGACCGTGCCGAGCAGCGCCAGCAGCATCGTCTTGTTGAAGTACAGGTTGCTGTCGGCATCACCCCAGAGGGGCTTGAACAGGAACGAGTGCAAGCCGGGAGCCGGGAAGCCACAGCCGTCGAAGATGTGGCAGTCGGTCTCGAAGGCGAGCACCTGCGTCGGGTCAGCACTCACCGCGGGCTCCTTCAGCGTGGCGCATAGGTACGGCAACCTCGTTGTGTCGGCGCGGCGCAAGGCCGCGGTTCGGCACGGGACTGGTGTTACGGATGTGGGGGCGGCTGAGGGGCATCTCGCCTCGCGATTGAGCAGGCGTCAGCTCAGATGCCCGCGCCCGCGATGCCGCAGTTGGCACCGGACGATAGCAGCATCTCTCGTGCGGCTTTATCCCGGGCCTACCTCTCACGACGGCTGCCCGGTCTTGTCGGGCTCGACGTAGAGGATCTTGGCCTTCATCTGGGCGCGCGCCTGAGCAACGATCCACGTGACCGTGCCGACCACGAGCGTGCCGGCGAAGGCCCGGGGGTTGAACAGTGTCGTGTCCTTGAAGGCAGCGACGAAGACGAACAGCAACAGCAACTGCGCCGTGTAGAGCATGAGCCCCATGGCCTGGAAGAGATGGGGAAGCGATTTGGCGGTGCGCTGCAGAACGTAGAGGCCGATCCCCATGAAGAGGACGACCACCACCGTCGCGACGACCGCCCCGATCGCTCCCTTGCCGCCCGCGACGATCGCGCTGACGACGGCAGCGAGCACGCCGACGGCGGCCGTGGGTACGGCGGCCTGGGCCAGGTTCCGGGCGTCATTGGACGGCATGGCGGCAACTCCGCTTTCACAGGGGGGCAGGTGTCGTCATGGACGAGCGTAGTCCCGGCCGGAGGGTCGAAGTCCTCACGCCAATGGACCATCGCACTCGGGTCCTTCGGCTCTGTCCGGGGTTCTCGTGAACCGTATCACAAACTATTTGATGAGGTCTTTACCTGGTAGGTGTGCTCGGTGTCACACATGAGGGTGAACATGCCCGTCTGAGCAAAAACCGAGCCGTTGTGTCTGGTATTGGGGGTCTTTGCTCCCCCACGACTTGGCAATGCTCTAGTCAGATTCTTACCTTGCGAGGGTCTGCGGGAGGTCTGCGCGGGGTCAACGCGAGGTTTCGGACGGGTGCCGGTCCAGCCTCCGCGACCGGGCACCGACGGCGGTCGCGCCGTTGACCCTGGCGGCGCCCGCCGGCACCGGATCGCGGTGTTCCCCGCACGCCTCGCCGGCCTTCTCCAGCACCACCGGGGCGCCCTCCCGCTCGGCCTCCGCAGCCGGCTCGGCGGCCTCCGCGGACGGCTCCGCAGCCCCGCCGCGGCGGTAGCGCGGCGGCACGAACCGCTGGGCCCACACCGGCACCCGCGGGGTGAACCGAGGCAGCAGGAGCAGCCCCAGGCCGATCGCGCTGAGGAAGACCACCCCGAGCACGATCCACATGGACGCGGAGTTCACCGAGTACGCCAGCGCCCCGAAACCGATCAGCGCCGACCAGAAGTACATGATCAGCACGGCCCTGCTGTGCGAGTGGCCGATCTCCAGCAGCCGGTGGTGCAGGTGCCCGCGGTCGGCCGCGAAGGGCGACTGGCCGCGCCAGGTGCGCCGCACGATCGCCAGCACCAGGTCGGCGGCCGGCACCGCGATGATGGTCAGCGGCAGCAGCAGCGGGATGTACACCGGAACCATCTGGTGGACGGCGTTGCGCTCGGACCCGGCGAACAGGTTCATCACGTCCGGGTCGAGCTGGCCCGTGATCGAGATCGCACCGGCGGCCAGCACCAGGCCGATCAGCATCGAGCCGGAGTCGCCCATGAAGATCCGCGCCGGATGCAGGTTGTGCGGCAGGAAGCCCAGGCACATGCCCATCAGGATCGCCGAGAACAGCGTGGCCGGGGCGGCGGCCTCGATGCCGTACGAGTACCAGATCCGGTACGCGTACATGAAGAACGCCGCGGCCGCGATGCACACCATGCCGGAGGCCAGGCCGTCCAGGCCGTCGACGAAGTTCACCGCGTTGATGGTGATGACCACCAGCGCCACCGTCAGCAGGGTGCCCTGCCACGGGGTCAGGGCGACCGTGCCCACACCCGGGATGGGCAGCCACAGGATGGTCAGGCCCTGCATGACCATCACGCCCGCGGCGATCATCTGGCCGCCCAGCTTGATCAGGGCGTCGATCTCGAACTTGTCGTCGAGCACACCGATCAGCCAGATCAGGGCCGCGCCGGAGAGCAGCGCCCGCGGCTCGTTCGACTTCTCGAAGACCTCGTTCAGGTTGGTCAGGTGGTCGGCGACCAGCAGACCCGCGCACAGCCCGAAGAACATGGCGATCCCGCCGAGCCGCGGAGTGGGCTCCCGGTGCACGTCACGGGCCCGGATCTCCGGCATGGCCCCGGCCACGATCGCGAACTTCCGCACCGGCCCTGTCAGCAGATACGTCACCGCGGCCGTGATGCAGAGCGTCAGCAGGTATTCACGCACAGGCTTCCCCACAGGTCTCGCTGGCCATCACAGCCCACACCCTAGCGACGGTCGCATATGTATGGGGACTTCCGGGTAGCGACGATGGTTGCACGTATGCATGTAAGGCGGACGTACAGCTGCCTCTACGACCCTGCGCCTACCCCGTCACCACCGGGATACGGCGGAAATCTACCGGTGAGCTCGCGCACCTCGTCACGCGCCCTCCCCGGGTCCGTCGCGCCCCGCAGCACCTCC
Organism: Streptomyces sp. NPDC001068; assembly: GCF_042897315.1. Lineage (NCBI taxonomy): Bacteria > Bacillati > Actinomycetota > Actinomycetes > Kitasatosporales > Streptomycetaceae > Streptomyces > Streptomyces sp. NPDC001068. The sequence continues at coordinate 85,245 of NZ_JBIAYD010000003.1, forward strand.
GCCAGCAAGGCCGCGATGCGGGACATCTCCGCCGCTCCCATGCCCTGCGTGGTCACCGCCGCCGTGCCCAGCCGCAGACCGCGGGCGTCGCCGTGCGGCAGGACACAGCTGTCCAGCACGATCCCGGCGGCGGCCAGGCGGCCCCTGGCGGTACGCCCGTCGAGGCCCAGCGGGGCCGGGTCGGCGGTGATGAGATGGGTGTCCGTGCCGCCGGTGGTCACCACCAGGCCCTGGTCGGCGAGGCCGGCCGCGAGCGCCCGCCCGTTGGCGACCACCTGATGGGCGTACGCGGCGAACGCCGGCGTCGCCGCCTCCCCGAACGCGACCGCCTTGGCCGCGATGGTGTGCATCTGCGCGCCGCCCTGTGTGAAGGGGAACACGGCACGGTCCAGGCGCTCGGCCAGCTCCGGCGAACCGCACAGCAGCATCCCGCCGCGCGGACCGCGCAGCACCTTGTGTGTCGTCGCGCACACCACGTCCGCGTACGGCACCGGATTGGGCGCCGCTCCCCCGGCGACCAGCCCGATGGGATGGGCGGCGTCCGCGATCAGATAGGCCCCGACCTCGTCGGCGACCTCTCGGAAGAAGGCGTAGTCGAGGTGGCGGGGGTAGGCGATCGACCCGCACACGATCGCCTTGGGCCGGCGGGCCCGGGCCAGCGCCCGCATCTGGTCGTGGTCGATGAGCCCGCTCTCCGGGTCGACCCCGTACCCGACGAAGTCGAACCAGCGGCCGGAGAAGTTGGCCGGCGAGCCGTGCGTGAGGTGACCGCCGTAGGGCAGGCCGAGGGCGAGCACGGTGTCACCCGGGCACAGCAGGGCGGCGTAGGCGGCCAGTACGGCGGACGAACCGGAGTGGGACTGCACGTTGGCGTGCGCGGCCCCGAACAGGGCCTTGGCGCGGTCGACGGCGAGCCGTTCGGCGACGTCCACGATCTCGCAGCCGCCGTGGTGCCGGGCGCCCGGATAGCCCTCGGCGTACTTGTTGGCGAGCGGCGAGCCGAGGGCGGCCAGCACGGCCGGGGAGGAGAAGTTCTCGGCGGCGATCAGCTGCAGCGAGGTCGACTGCCGGGCCAGCTCCCCCAGCAGGATCTCCGCCAGCTCCGGATCCTGCCGCCGCAGCGGATCGGCCTCGAGGAGGGTAGGGCTGACCGGCATGGCGGGCTCCGGGCGGTCGACGGTGACGTAGGTCCAATGTAGGCCCGGGGCGGGCGGGGTGCTCGGTGGGTTCGGCGCGTCGGGCTACATCCGCGCGGGGACGCCGGTCAGCGCCGTGACCACCGGGTCCAGCGCCTCGTGTATCTCGTCGCCGATGGAGCGGAAGAACGGCAGCGGGGCCCCGTACGGGTCGTGGACCTCGTCCGCCTCCGCGGTGGGGGCCAGCAGCCAGCCGCGCAGCGCCGCCGCCGCACGCACCAGCGCGCGGGCGCGGACGACCACGCCCTCGTGCAGCGGGGGCAGGGTCGCCGGGTCGATCGCGCGGACCAGGCGGGTGAACTCCTTCAGGGTGAAGGTGCGCAGGCCCGCCGAATGGCCCATGGAGATGACCTGGGCGCGGTGGTCGCGGGTGGCGGTCAGCACCAGGTCGGCTCGGATGACGTGCTCGTCGAGCAGCTCACGGCCGGTGAACCCGGTCGCGTCCGCGCCGAAGTCGGCCAGGACCGCCTCCGCGTTGGCCTCCATGGGCGCGCCCTCGTGGCCCCAGGTGCCCGCGCTCTCCACGATCAGCCCGCCGCCGAGAAAGGTGCCGAGCCGGTCCGTCACGAGATGGCGGGTCAGCCGCTCGGTGATCGGCGAGCGGCACACGTTGCCGGTGCTGACGTGGAGGATGCGGAAGCTGTCCCGCGGAAGCCCCACGAACGTGGTCGTGATCTCCGCCGCGCGTTCCCCGTTGCCTATGCCACGCCCCGCGTCAGGGGCTGTCAATTCGCCACCTCGAGGTCGGGTACGACCTTGCGCAGCTCCTCCGCCGAGATGGCGCCCGCACGCAGCAGCAGCGGCACCTCACGGCTGACGTCGACGATCGACGAGGGCACGTTGCCCGGGGTGGGGCCGCCGTCGAGGTACACGGAGACGGAGTCGCCGAGCATCTCCTGCGCGGCGTCACAGGTCTCCGGGGACGGGTGGCCGGTGAGGTTGGCGGAGGACACGGCCATCGGACCGACCTCGGTCAGCAGCTCGATGGCGACCGGGTGCAGCGGCATGCGCACGGCGACCGTGCCCCGGGTGTCGCCGAGGTCCCACTGCAGGGACGGCTGGTGCCTGGCGACCAGGGTGAGGGCGCCCGGCCAGAACGCGTCGACCAGCTCCCAGGCCAGCTCGGAGAAGTCGGTGACCAGCCCGTGCAGGGTGTTCGGGGAGCCGATCAGCACCGGGGTGGGCATGTTGCGGCCCCGGCCCTTGGCGTCGAGCAGGTCGGAGACCGCCTCCGCGGTGAACGCGTCGGCGCCGATGCCGTAGACCGTGTCCGTGGGCAGCACCACCAGTTCGCCCCGGCGGACGGCGGACGCGGCCTCGCGCAGACCCGTCACACGGTCGGTCGCGTCATTGGTGTCGTATCGCCGTGCCATGTCTAGCGGGCCTCCTCGTACACGAAGTACACGTACTTCCGGGACTCCCGGGGCTTCTGGGGCTTCCGGGAGAGAGTCTGGGGGATGCTCACGGCAGCGCCTTGCGGGCGGTCGCGAAGCGGGGGCGGTTGTTGAGGTCCGGGTGGTCGGCCGCGTCGGCCCAGCCCCGCTCCTCGGTGAAGATCCACGGCACCTGGCCGCCCTGGGTGTCGGCGTGCTCGATGACGACGACGCCGCCGGGGCGCAGCAGCCGGTGCGCGGTGCGTTCGATGCCCCGGATCAGGTCGAGGCCGTCCTCGCCGGAGAACAGGGCCAGCTCCGGGTCGTAGTCGCGGGCCTCCGGGGCGACGTACTCCCACTCGGTGAGCGGGATGTACGGCGGGTTGGAGATGACCAGGTCGACCTGCCCGTCGAGGTCGTGGAAGGCCTCCAGGGCGTCTCCCTGGCGCAGGTCGACCCTGGAGCCCGCCACGTTCTTGCGGGTCCACTGGAGCGCCTCCTCGGACAGCTCCACGGCGTGCACGCGCGAGCGCGGGACCTCCTGGGCGAGGGCGAGCGCGATGGCGCCGGATCCGGTGCACAGGTCGACGATGCACGGCTCGACGACGTCCATCGCCCGCACGGCGTCTATGGCCCAGCCGACCACCGACTCGGTCTCCGGGCGGGGCACGAAGACGCCCGGCCCCACCTGGAGTTCGAGGTAGCGGAAGTAGGCCCGCCCGGTGATGTGCTGGAGCGGCTCGCGCTGCTCGCGCCGGGCGATGACCTCCCAGTAGCGGGCGTCGAAGTCGGCGTCCTTGACGGAGTGCAGCGCGCCCCGCTTCACGCCGTGCACGAACGCGGCGAGCTCCTCCGCGTCGTTGCGCGGCGAGGGCACGCCGGCGTCGGCCAGCCGCTGGGTGGCCTGGGCCACCTCCGCGAGCAGCACGCTGCGGGGGCTTGGGGGTCGCCCCCCAAAATCTTGCTGCACGCTGGTCCTCCGTGTAGTTGCTCGTACCTCTTACGCGGCTGCCAGCTTGGCGGCCGAGTCCGCGTCGACGCAGGCCTGGATCACCGCGTCGAGGTCGCCGTCCAGGACCTGGTCCAAGTTGTACGCCTTGAAACCGACCCGGTGGTCCGAGAGGCGATTCTCCGGGAAGTTGTACGTACGGATCTTCTCGGAGCGGTCGACCGTGCGGACCTGGCTGCGGCGGGCGTCGGCGGCCTCCCGCTCCGCCTCCTCCTGCGCCGCGGCGAGCAGCCTGGAGCGCAGGATACGCAAGGCCTGCTCCTTGTTCTGCAGCTGGCTCTTCTCGTTCTGGCAGGAGGCGACGACTCCGGTGGGCAGGTGCGTGATGCGCACCGCGGAGTCGGTGGTGTTGACGGACTGCCCGCCGGGTCCGGAGGACCGGTAGACGTCGATCCGGAGGTCGTTCGGATTGATCTCGACGTCGACCTCCTCGGCCTCGGGGGTGACCAGCACGCCGGCCGCCGAGGTGTGGATACGGCCCTGCGACTCGGTGGCCGGCACGCGCTGCACGCGGTGCACGCCGCCCTCGTACTTCAGCCGCGCCCAGACGCCCTGGCCGGGCTCGGTCGCGCCGTTGCCGCCCTTGGTCTTCACCGCGACCTGGACGTCCTTGTAGCCGCCCAGCTCGGACTCGGTGGAGTCGATGATCTCGGTCTTCCAGCCGACGCGCTCCGCGTACCGCAGGTACATCCGCAGCAGGTCGCCGGCGAACAGCGCGGACTCGTCGCCGCCCGCCCCCGCCTTGATCTCCAGGATCACGTCCTTGTCGTCGGACGGGTCGCGGGGGACCAGCAGCAGCCGCAGCTTCTCGGTCAGCTCGTCGCGCTGCTTGTCCAGCTCCTTGACCTCGGCGGCGAAGTCGGGGTCGTCGGCGGCCAGTTCACGCGCGGTCTCGATGTCGTCGCCGGTCTGCTTCCAGGAGCGGTAGGTGCCGACGATCGGGGTGAGTTCGGCGTAGCGCTTGTTCAGCTTGCGCGCGTTGGCCTGGTCGGCGTGGACCGACGGGTCGGCGAGCTTCTTCTCCAGGTCGGCGTGCTCGACGACGAGTTCCTCGACGGCCTCGAACATTTTTGGGCTCCTGATACTGCGGGCGGAAGGGAAGGCGGGCGACCAAAAACGCCGGTCCCGGGCGTGCCCCGGGAGGGACACGGCCGTGGACCGGCGAAATGGGGCTCGCTACTTCTTGGAGCCGGCGGCAGCCTTGCCGAAGCGGGCCTCGAAGCGGGCCACACGGCCACCGGTGTCGAGGATCTTCTGCTTGCCCGTGTAGAACGGGTGGCACTCGGAGCAGACCTCAGCCCGGATGGTGCCGGACTGGATGGTGCTACGGGTGGTGAACGACGCGCCACAGGTGCAGCTGACCTGCGTCTCGACGTACTCGGGGTGGATGTCGCGCTTCAAGGTGTCTCCTAGATTTCGGGAGGGCACCGGGTCGCCGCCGCGGGCTGCGGAGCGTGAACCGGGGCCGACGTATCAGTTTGCCAGGACTGACCGCGTCTTCCCAAACCGGGGGGCTTGGATCTTTATTCCGAGGAGGGGGCGGGGTGCGCCCCACGGGGGACGCGGTCGCTCCTCGTACGCGAGTGCGGGCCGTCGTGGGTCGCTCGGCCACGCCGGCGCCGCATCCTCACGACGACGTCACGACCCCCTTCGCCTCCCCCGTCGCCGTGCCCTTCGTCGCGCTCGCCGGGATCGGGCGGTCCTTCTTCAGGGCCGTCCAGACCTGCTTGGCCTTGGACTCGGCCACGATCACCCGGTTCGGGTTCGACGGGTCGTACTCGACCGGCATCGTCACCATGCGCGTGTTCCCGGAGCCGATGGACTTCAGACCGTTCGCGAAGTCGACCAGGGAGTTGACCGAGCCCAGGTCGGAGTCGGTGGTGACGGTCCTGGTCGCGGTGTCGGCCAGGTCGAACAGCTTCCTGGGGCTGCTGAGGACACCCACGTGCCCGACCTGGTCGATGAGGGCCTTCACGAACGCCTGCTGGAGCTGGATGCGGCCGAGGTCGGAGCCGTCGCCGACGCCGTGCCGGGTGCGGACCAGGCCGAGCGCCTGCTCACCGTCCAGGGAGTGCCTGCCGGCCTTGAGGTCGAGGTGGCTCTGCGGGTCGTCGATGTCCTTGGTGGTGGTGACCGTGACCCCGCCCAGTTCGTCGACGAGCTTCTCGAAGCCGGAGAAGTCGACCTCCAGGTAGTGGTCCATGCGGACCCCCGTGAGGGACTCGACGGTCCTGACCGCGCAGGTCGCGCCGCCCGTGGAGTACGCGGAGTTGAACATGACGCCGGTGGCCGCGGCGTGCCTGCCGCCGTCCGCGTCCGTGCAGGACGGCCGGTCGATCAGGGTGTCCCGCGGAATGGAGACCACGGCGGCCTTCTTGTGGCCCTTGTACACGTGCACGATCATCGCCGTGTCGGAGCGGGCGCTGCCGTCGTCGGTGCCGCCGCCGAGCTTCCTGTTGCCGCCGGAGCGGGAGTCCGAGCCGAGGACCAGGATGTTCTCGGAGCCGTTGTCGACCTTGGTGGGACGGTCCCCACCCAGCGCCTGGTTGATGTCGACGCTCTTGATGTTGCCGTTGAGCTTGAAGTACAGGTAGCCGAGGCCGGTGCCGCCGAGCACGAGGACGCCGGCCGCCGTCCAGGCCGTGACGAGCAGCGCCTTGCGGCCCCGCCCCGGGGGCCTGCGACGGCGTCCCCCTCCCTCGCGGCCGGGGACCTTCGGACCGGCCTCGGGTATACCGGGCTCGGGCGTGCTCTCGGCGGACATGCGCTCCTCTGCTCTCCTAAGACTTTTCGCGTACCCCCTGCGGTGAGGGTCAGGCCCGGCGTACCGGGAACATCGGCACTTACCGAACCATCGTCGCTCCGCCGGGTCAGACGGCGAAACTCGGGAAAGGGTTGCACGACGCAGTGTGCCCACCGCGTGGAGCGGTGGGCACACTGTGTGATCGGGCGAGTGGGGACGAACCCCGCTCACCAGCTGTTTCAGCCGAGGATGTCGTACTGCTGGAAACCGGTGCCGAGCGACTTGCGAGTGCCGAAGATCTCACTGGTCGCCTTGCCGGTGCCCGGGTACAGGTACAGCGTCCCGCCGGTCGTACGGGCCAGCAGGTCGGCCTTGCCGTCGCCGGTCATGTCACCGACCGCGGCGAGGGTGTTGTAGCCGGTCCAGCCGGAACGGACCTTCACCCGGGCCGAGAACAGGCCGGTGCCGGACTTGCCGGTGCCCTTGTAGAGGTACAGGTCGCCGCCGCTGCTCTTGCGGGCCAGCAGGTCGGCCTTGCCGTCGCCGTTGAAGTCGCCGACGCCGCGCAGCTGGTTGTACTGGCTCCAGCCGGAGCCGACCTTGACGCGGGAGCCGAAGGTGCCGTTGCCCTTGCCCGGGTACAGCCACAGGACGCCGGAGGAGTCCTCGGACAGCACGTCGGGCAGGTAGTCGCCGGTGAGGTCACCGGGGATGACGGTGGCCTTGCGGGTCTTCCAGTTGGTGAAGAGCTTCTTCGTGCTCCACGAGCCGCTGGTCTGCGCGCTGTTCAGCGCGAAGTGGTCCCAGTAGACGTCACCGGTGGAGGCCACCCGGTAGACCATGTCCTGGAAGCCGTCCCGGTTGAGGTCGGCCTGCAGGATGAAGTTGACGCCGGTCCAGTCGCCCCAGGACTGGCGGGCGGCCAGCGAGGTGCCCTTGGAGTCCAGCTCGTAGCCGACGCGCGTCGACGACCTGCGGGCGAACAGGTCGGCCTTGCCGTCGGTGTAGCTCAGGTTGGTGTCGGCGGTCTGCGCGTAGGCGGCACCGACGTAGGTGCTGACCTTCGTGAAGACGGGGTAGGCGCCCGCGGCGACACAGTCCTCGACGCCCCAGGAGACCACGCCGACGATCCGGCCGCCGACGACCAGCGGACCGCCGGAGTCGCCGTTGCAGGTGGTGGTGGTGCCCGTGTCGGAGCCCGTGGCGGGCTTGCCGGCGCAGACCATGTGGCCCTTGACGAAGTCCGTGGTGCCGTAGGCGGCGGTGCAGGTGGTGTCCGAGTTGATCGGCAGCGTGGCCGTCTTCAGCGTCTCGGAGATGTCCTGCGTGGTGGAGCTGGTGCGGCCCCAGCCGTAGACCTTGGCGCTGGTGTTCGCCTTGTAGGAGGTCGTGTCGGTGTTCGTCGTCATCCGGATCGGCGTCGCCTTGACCGGGGCGGCCAGGGTGAGCACGGCGATGTCGTTGTTGGGCGCGCCGTTGTGCGACACGGTGTACGACGGGTGGTTCCACTGGCGCAGGACGCCGGTGGCGGTGCCGCCGTGCAGGTTGGCGGAGCCGTCGGCGTTGCTGGTGGGCAGCGAGGCGGTGCCGGTGACGACGGCGGAGTCGGTGGTGCTCCACTTGAAGCCCTTGACGCAGTGCGCCGCGGTGAGGATCTTCGTGGGCGAGATGACCGAGCCTCCGCAGAAGAAGCCCTCGTCGTCGCTGGTGTCGGCGGTGCCCTTGTCGTCGTAGTACCAGAGCTGCGCCATCCAGGGCGCCGTGGAGATGCCGGTCGTACCGCCGCCGATGATCTTCGGGGAGACGGCCGAGCCGCTCGCGGACGGCTTCTTCGTGACCGTCGTACCGGCGTCGGCGGTGATCGCACGGGCGATCCGCTTGTTCAGGACGGCCTGCGACGGGACGCTGACGGCCGGCTTGACCGTGGGCGCGGGCTGGGTGGCGGCGCTGGCGGAACCCGACAGCAGCGCGGCGGCGGTGGCCACGGCCACACCGGCCGCGGCGACGGGCAGAACGATGCGTATCCGGCGTCTGTGACGGCCGGTCCCGGACGTGGGTGTACCCACCTAAGTCCCCCCTCGGGATCAGGTTTTCGAGATTCGGTCAACCGACCGAAGAGCGCGATCGTACACCTGCCGGGAAGACCCAAGAAGCCGTCCCCCACCAGGGGGGACGGCTTCCGGTTATGAAGATCCGCGCGGAGTGTCAGTCGCCGTTGCCGGGCGTCGGCGTCGTCTTCTGAATCTGCATCAGGAACTCGACGTTCGACTTCGTCTGCTTCATCTTGTCGAGCAGCAGCTCGATCGCCTGCTGCTGGTCGAGCGCGTGCAGCACCCGGCGCAGCTTCCAGACGACCGCCAGCTCCTCGTTGCCGAGCAGGATCTCTTCCTTACGGGTACCGGACGCGTCCACGTCCACCGCCGGGAAGATGCGCTTGTCGGCGAGCTTCCGGTCGAGCTTGAGCTCCATGTTGCCGGTGCCCTTGAACTCCTCGAAGATCACCTCGTCCATGCGGGACCCGGTGTCCACCAGGGCGGTGGCGAGGATGGTGAGGGATCCGCCGTCCTCGATGTTGCGGGCCGCACCGAAGAAGCGCTTCGGCGGGTAGAGGGCGGTCGAGTCGACACCACCGGACAGGATGCGGCCGGAGGCCGGCGCGGCCAGGTTGTAGGCACGGCCCAGACGCGTGATCGAGTCGAGCAGCACGACGACGTCGTGACCCAGCTCCACCAGGCGCTTGGCGCGCTCGATGGCCAGCTCGGCGACCGTGGTGTGGTCCTCGGCCGGACGGTCGAAGGTCGAGGAGATGACCTCGCCCTTGACCGACCGCTGCATGTCGGTGACCTCTTCCGGACGCTCGTCGACCAGGACGACCATCAGGTGGCACTCGGGGTTGTTGTGCGTGATCGCGTTGGCGATCGCCTGCATGATCATGGTCTTGCCGGTCTTCGGCGGGGCCACGATCAGACCGCGCTGGCCCTTGCCGATCGGCGACACGAGGTCGATGATCCGGGTGGTCAGCACGCCCGGGTCGGTCTCCAGACGGAGCCTGTCCTGCGGGTACAGCGGCGTCAGCTTGTTGAACTCCGGGCGGCCGCGGCCGTGTTCGGGCGCCATGCCGTTGACGGAGTCGAGGCGGACCAGCGCGTTGAACTTCTCGCGGCGCTCGCCCTCCTTCGGCTGCCGGACCGCGCCGGTGACGTGGTCGCCCTTGCGCAGGCCGTTCTTGCGGACCTGGGCGAGGGAGACGTACACGTCGTTGGGGCCCGGCAGGTAGCCGGAGGTCCGGATGAACGCGTAGTTGTCGAGGATGTCCAGGATGCCCGCGACCGGGATCAGGACGTCGTCGTCGGCCACCTGCGGCTCGGCGCCACCCATCTCGTCACGGCCGCGACGGCCACGGCGGTCGCGGTAACGGCCGCGCCGGCCACGGCGTCCGCCGTCGAAGTCGTCGTCGTCCTGCGGGCCGGCGTTGCGGTCCTGACGGCCACCGCCCTGCTGCTGCGGCTGCTGCCGGTCCTGGCCCCGGTCCTGACGGTCCCGGTCCTGGCGGTCCTGGCGGCCACCCTGCTGCTCGTCGCCCTTGCCGCGCCGGTCGCGGTCGCGACCCCGGTCACGGCGGTCACGACGGCCGCGGCCCTCGCCGTCGGCGTCACCCTGCGGCTGCGCCTGCCCGGCGGGCGTCTCGCCCTTCGGCTCGCTCTTCGCCTCGGCGACGACGGTGTCGGCACCGGTCGCGGTGGGGCTGCCGGCCTCGGCGGTGGCCCGGCGACGGCGGCGCTCGGCCGGCGCGTCGTCCCCGCCGCGCTCGGCGTCACCGGTGCGGCCGGCGGGCTGGCCGGGAATCTCGATCTGCTGCTGGGCCACGGCCTGCTCGGCGGGGGCCTCGGCGGCCTGCTCCGCCTTCTTGCCGGCGACCTCGTCGCCCGCGCGGGCCTTGGAGGCGGCCCGGCGCTTGGGCTTGGTCTCGGCGGCGCTCTCGGTGGCCTTGGGGGCGTCGCCCCCACCGGCCTGCGCCTCCTTGATGACCTCGATCAGCTGGCTCTTGCGCATCCGCGCCGTGCCCCTGATGCCGAGGCCGGATGCGACCTGCTGAAGCTCGGCCAGCACCATGCCCTCGAGGCCGGTACCACGGCGCCGCCGGGAGCCGGCACCGGTGGCAGGCGCGGAGGCGTCCGTGGCGGGCGCGGCAGCGGTCTCCTCGACACGTGCGCCCATCAGATCGGTGGTGTCGCTCACGAAGGGTCCTTCCCTGGAGCGGACGTCGGCCTGTCTGGCTCGGCGACCGGTTGTGCTGTCCGGCTGCGGTCCTTGCTGTGTGGACCGTGCCGGGGCGGTGGTCCGCCAAAGCGGCGGAGAGAATTTCTGGTGACGGCGCTTCCTCAGCCGTGGCACCCGGTGTCACGAGGCGTGGTAGCACCAATTCCGGAGCGTGCCCAGCGGCCCGCTCATCGCTCGCGTACGGCGTACTGCCCAGGTACGACATACGGAACGCTGAGTGGCTTGGGAGACTCCCGGAAGAATGTCTGTCCCGGACGGGGACACGAAGCACCTCGCCATGGTGGGGTCGGGTGCAGACTTGAGGTTAACACTACCGGATCCAACAAACATTCCCCCTCTCCAAATCCGGCAACCGTGCGCGGTCAGATGTCACTGGAGGGCGCGAGCGGCAGCACGCTCGCCCCCTGTACGTCGAGGTTCAGCCGGTTGGCCGCCCAGTCCGAGCCGGCCAGCGCCGCCACCTTCTCGGCGCTCGCGCCGTCGGCCAGCGCCATGACGGTCGGTCCGGCGCCGGAGATCACGGCCGGGATTCCGTCGGCGCGCAGCCGCTCCACCAGCGCCGCGCTCTCCGGCATCGCCGGGGCCCGGTACTCCTGGTGCAGACGGTCCTCGGTGGCGGGCAGCAGCAGCTCGGGGCGCCTGGTCAGGGCCTCGACGAGCAGCGCGGCACGGCCCGCGTTGGCGGCGGCGTCGACGTGCGGCACGGTGCGCGGGAGCAGGCCGCGCGCGGTCTCCGTGAGAACCGGCTTCCCGGGCACGAAAACCACCGGAACGATGGAATCGGCCGGCTCCATCCTGATCGCCCGGGCGGCGCCGGACTCCATCCAGGAGAGCGTGAAACCGCCCAGCAGACAGGCCGCGACGTTGTCGGGGTGGCCCTCGATCTCGGTGGCCAGTTCGAGGAGCGCGACGTCGTCGAGCCGGGCCTCGCCGCCTATGGTCACCGCCCGCGCGGCGACGATGCCCGCGCAGATGGCGGCCGAGGACGAGCCCAGGCCGCGGCCGTGCGGAATGCGGTTGGCGCACACGATCTCCAGGCCGCGGGGCTGTCCGCCCAGCAGGTCGAAGGCGGTGCGCAGGGAGCGTACGAGCAGATGGCTCTCGTCACGCGGCAGCGAGTCGCTGCCCTCACCCGCGATGTCGATGTGCAGCCCGGAGTCGGCCACCCGGACGACGACGTCGTCGTAGAGCCCCAGCGCGAGACCCAGGGCGTCGAAGCCCGGACCGAGGTTGGCGCTGGTGGCAGGGGTGCGCACCCGGACGGCGGCGGCGCGGAACGCTGGACCGGCCATCGCTCGATGACTCTCCTTGAGCTGCGTGATGGTCGAATGACACTCGATGGGTACCTGAGGGAACCTCGGGCCGCGGAGGCGGCACGGCACCGCACCATATGCGCGGGCATATGCGGCGGGCGGTTTCGGTACAGCCTATCGAAGGAAGGTTCTGTGGCGACATAGGGCGCACAGGAGGCGCACGATGCGTGTCGTAAGCCCCTCGTGCCCCCCCTCCGCGGGAAATCCCGCCGTTCGGACTCGGGATCCCTCCGCCCAGGACGCCGGAATCCGTTCACCGGTTGCCCGGCGGCCGTCGGTCGGACGCCGGCCGCGTGCGGTCAGAGCCCGCCGGGGCCCGCCCGGGCACCGCTCCACGCGGTCGTCGGACAGGCCCCGGCGGATCTCTAGGCGAGCCCGAGCCGCTCGGCCGCGGCGGCCGCGTCGACGGGTACGGTGACCGGCTGCGGGGCGCCGGCGACGGCCCAGTCGGGATCCTTCAGACCGTTGCCGGTGACCGTGCAGACGATGCGCTGGCCCGGGTCGACCTTGCCCTGCTCGGCGGCCTTGAGCAGACCGGCGACCGAGGCGGCGGAGGCGGGCTCCACGAAGACGCCCTCCTGAGCGGCCAACAGCCGGTAGGCGCGCAGGATCTCACGGTCCGTCACCTCGTCGATGAACCCCCCGGACTCGTCCCGCGCCGCGAGCGCGAACTGCCAGGAGGCGGGGTTGCCGATCCGGATCGCGGTGGCGATGGTCGAGGGGTCCTTGACGATCTCGCCGCGCACGATCGGCGCGCTGCCCGAGGCCTGGAAGCCCCACATGCGAGGGGTCTTGGCGGAGACACCGTCACCGGCGTACTCCTTGTACCCCTTCCAGTACGCGGTGATGTTGCCCGCGTTGCCGACCGGCAGGACATGGATGTCGGGCGCGTCGCCGAGCATGTCCACGATCTCGAAGGCGGCCGTCTTCTGACCCTCGATGCGCACCGGGTTCACCGAATTGACCAGCGCCACCGGGTAGTTCTCGCTCAGCTTGCGGGCGAGCGTGAGGCAGTCGTCGAAGTTGCCGTCGACCTGGAGGATCTTCGCGCCGTGCACGAGGGCCTGGCCCATCTTGCCGAGCGCGATCTTGCCCTGCGGCACGAGCACGGCCGAGACCATGCCGGCCCGCACCGCGTAGGCCGCGGCGGAGGCGGAGGTGTTGCCGGTGGAGGCGCAGATGACCGCCTGCGCGCCCTCCTCCTTGGCCTTGCTGATCGCCATGGTCATACCGCGGTCCTTGAAGGACCCGGTCGGGTTCGCGCCCTCCACCTTCAGGTGGACCTCGCAGCCCGTGCGCTCGGAGAGCACCTGCGCGGGCACGAGGGGCGTGCCGCCCTCGCGGAGCGTCACGACCGGGGTGGTGTCGGAGACGGGCAGCCGGTCCCGGTACTCCTCGATGATTCCGCGCCACTGGTGGGTCATTGCTGGTTACTCTCCTTCAACCCGCATGATGCTGGCGACACCCCGCACGGTGTCGAGCTTGCGCAGCGCCTCGACGGTCCCGGACAGGAAGGCGTCGGAGGCCCGATGGGTGACGACGACGAGGGAGGCCTCGCCGTCCTTGCCCGTCTGCCGCACCGTATCGATGGAAACCCCGTGCTCGGCGAACACGGTGGCGACCTGGGCGAGAACACCCGGTTTGTCGGCGACGTCGAGGCTGATGTGGTAGCGCGTGACGACATCGCCCATCGGCGACACGGGCAGGGCGGCGTACGCCGACTCGCCGGGCCCCGTTGCCCCGCTGAGCCGGTTGCGGCAGACGGCGACCAGATCGCCGAGGACCGCGGAGGCGGTCGGGGCGCCACCGGCGCCGGGACCGTAGAACATCAGCTGACCGGCCGCGTCCGACTCCACGAACACGGCGTTGTAGGCGCCGCGCACGGAGGCGAGCGGATGGGTCAGCGGAATCATGGCGGGGTGCACGCGGGCCGTGACGGAACCGCCGTCCTGCGCCCGCTCGCAGATGGCGAGCAGCTTGATGGTGCAGCCCATGTTCTTGGCGGAGGCGAAGTCGGAGGCGGTGACCTCGGTCATGCCCTCGCGGTAGACGTCGTCCAGGCGCACCCGCGAGTGGAAGGCGATCCCGGCGAGGATGGCGGCCTTGGCGGCGGCGTCGAAACCCTCCACGTCGGCGGTGGGGTCGGCCTCCGCGTACCCGAGGGCGGTGGCCTCGTCGAGTGCCTCCTGGTAGCCGGCCCCCGTCGAGTCCATCTTGTCGAGGATGAAGTTGGTGGTGCCGTTGACGATCCCGAGCACCCGGTTGACCTTGTCACCGGCGAGGGACTCGCGCAGCGGCCGGATCAGCGGGATGGCACCGGCGACGGCGGCCTCGTAGTAGAGGTCCCGGCCGTGCTGCTCGGCGACCGCGTGCAGGGCGGCGCCGTCCTGGGCGAGCAGCGCCTTGTTGGCGGAGACCACGGAGGCGCCGTGCTCGAAGGCGGTGGTGATGAGGGCGCGGGCCGGCTCGATACCGCCGATGACCTCGACGACGACGTCGATGTCCCCCCGTTTGACCAGGGCGGTCGCGTCCGTGGTCACCAGGTTCGGGTCGATGCCCTCACGCACCTTGGAGGGCCGCCGTACGGCCACGCCGGCCAGCTCGACCGGGGCACCGATGCGCTGCGCGAGGTCGTCGGCGTGCGTCGTCATGATGCGGGCCACCTCTGAGCCGACGACCCCACAGCCCAGCAGCGCCACCTTCAGCGGACGCGTACGCATCATCCGACCTCGTTTCCTCATACCGGCTACGGTTGGACCAGTCTCACTCACCGGACGGGAGTTTCTACCCTTCGTCCGGATCGTGAGACATCTATTTCATTGTGTGGCGATGGCGGACAGGAGATCTTCCGCCGGCTTCCGCGGACGCGCGCGGGCGCCGCCCGTTCGGGCGCTTTCGGGCCGTTGAGGCCGTTCGGCCGTTCGGCCGTTCGGGCCCGACGAACCAGACGGGCAGGACGGATGCGAAGTCCGGCGGGGGGCCGGATCCGTGCCCGCGACGGAACCCGTTCGGCAGATGCGACCGTGTGCCGCCGGAGCGAACGCCCCGCCGCACGCCGCCCGACACCCCGCACTCCGCCTTGCACCTCCTGCCCCCACTCGGCACTCCCGCGCCACTCCCGCGGCCACGGACACGAGTCGAGCCCACCGGACGGTGCTCGACGACGACACCGGATGGATGTGGTCAGCCGCGTCAGCCGACGTCGAGGCGCAGGAGGTCCTCCTCCGTCTCGCGGCGGACGATGACCCGGGACTCGCCGTCGCGCACCGCGACGACCGGCGGCCGGAGCACGTGGTTGTAGTTGCTCGCCATGGACCGGCAGTAGGCCCCGGTCGCCGGTACGGCGATCAGGTCACCGGGTGCCAGGTCCCCCGGCAGGAACGCGTCCTTGACCACGATGTCCCCGCTCTCGCAGTGCTTGCCGACGACCCGGGCGAGCATGGGCTCCGCGTCGCTCGTCCGCGAGACCAGGGCGACGCTGTACTCGGCGTCGTACAACGCGGTCCGGATGTTGTCGGACATGCCGCCGTCGACGGAGACGTACGTACGCAGCCCGTCGAGGGGCTTGATGGTGCCGACCTCGTAGAGGGTGAAGGCGGTGGGCCCGACGATGGCCCGCCCCGGCTCGACGGAGATGCGCGGAGTCCGCAGCCGGGCGGCCTCGCACTCGCGGGAGACGATCTCGGTCAGCGCCTTGGCGATCTCGTGCGGTTCGCGGGGGTCGTCGTCGCTGGTGTAGGCGATACCGAGCCCGCCGCCGAGGTCGATCTCGGGCAGTTCGACACCGTGCTCGTCGCGGATGTCCTTCAGCAGCCCCACGACCCGGTGCGCGGCGACCTCGAAGCCCGACATGTCGAAGATCTGCGATCCGATGTGCGAGTGGATGCCGATGACCTCGAGCCCGTCGAGCTGCAACGCCCGCCGCACCGCTTCCGCCGCCTGCCCGCCGGCCAGCGGAATCCCGAACTTCTGGTCCTCGTGCGCGGTGGCGATGAACTCGTGGGTGTGCGCCTCGACGCCGACGGTGACACGGATCTGCACGCGCTGCCGCTTGCCGTGGGACCGGGCGATGTGGGCGACCCGCACGATCTCCTGGAACGAGTCGAGCACGATCCGGCCGACGCCGGCCTCGACCGCCCGCTCGATCTCCTGCGTCGACTTGTTGTTGCCGTGGAAGGCGATCCGGTCGGCGGGCATCCTGGCGGAGAGGGCGGTCGCCAGCTCACCGCCGGAGCACACGTCGAGGTTGAGCCCTTCCTCGTGCAGCCAGCGCACGACGGCCCGGGACAGGAAGGCCTTGCCGGCGTAGAAGACGTCGGCGTCCGGGCCGAAGGCGGTGCGCCAGGCGCGCGCCCGGGCACGGAAGTCGTCCTCGTCGAGGACGTAGGCGGGCGTGCCGATCTCCTCGGCGAGGGTCTTCACGTCGACACCGCCGACGGTGACGACGCCGTCGGGGTCCCGGGTGACGGTCTGGGCCCACACCTTGGGGTCGAGGGAGTTCAGATCGGCGGGCGGAGCGGCGTAGTGGCCTTCGGGCAGGACGTCGGCGTGGCGGGGCCCGGCGGGGTGCGCGGAACGGCTCATTGCTCTTTGGGCTCTCTCAGAGGTGATCGGGTGCGTCGATGCCGAGCAGGGACAGGCCGCCGGCCAGCACCGTCCCGGCGGCTTCGGCGAGGGCGAGCCGGGCACGGTGGGCGACCGAGGGTTTCTCGTCGCCGCGGGGCAGCACGGTCGGCAGGAACGGCAGGGCGGCATCGGCGACGGTGACGAGATGCCGGGCGAGCCGGTCGGGAGCGCGGTGGGTGGCCGCGGCGGTGAGGATGCGCGGGTAGTCGGCGAGGGCGGTGACCAGGGCACCGGGGGTGCCGGGGCCGTCGGCGGGGCCGGTCACCTCGCCGGGCCGGGCGCCGAAGCCGAGCCGCCCGGCACCTCGGGCCACGGCGCGCGTCCGGGCGTGGGCGTAACGCACCCGGAAGAGCGGATTGCTCTCGCGCTGCACCAGGTGGTCGGCGGTGATCCGGGGCCGGTCGTGGGCGGCGGGATGCAGCAGGGCCCACTGGGCGGCGTCGGGCCCGAGCGGAGCCGGGTCCTCGGGGGCCGGGACGGGCCGGAGGCTGACGGGCTCGCCGTGCCCGACCTCACCGCGGCCGCCCTGGGTCGCGACGATCCGTACGACGGCGTCGGCGACGACCTCGGCCCGGACGTCGTACGGCACCCGGAGGGCGACAACCTGCCCGGCGAGGGCGTCGCCGTGGCCGTAGCCGGAGCCGAGGGTGCGGATCTCCTCGACCAGGGTGGCCGTCGGGGACGCGGCGGGGCCGAGGCTGATGTTGAGGAACCCCGGCCCGGTGACGACGACCTCGGCGACACCGGCGCAATCGGCGAGCCGGGGCGCGAGGATCTCGGCGACGCGCATCGAGGGCTGTCCCGCGGGGCGGGCGAGCTGCAGCGCGATGTTGGTGGCGTAGTCCCCACAGCCACCGGGTCCCGGCGGCGTGACGACGACCCGCGTCGGCACGGTCACGCTCAGCTCCCCCTCGTCGACAGCACGCCGCACCGCGCGCAGCACGGTACGGGAGAGCTCGACGGGGGTCACGGGACAAGCGTAGGGGAGGAGGGGGCGGGGCAGGCGACCCGCTTTGGGAGGAAGTCCGCCATGCGGACGACGACCACACCGGGACCCTACGAACCTACGAACCTGGACGCCCTACGGCTGCCAGAGGCAGGGACACCGGGTCCCACGGTTCACCGGGGCGGCATCACAGCAGCCGGCCGACTCGATGCACCGCCATCAGTCCATCCACCCGGCTTGATGGACCGGCATCACTACACCCCACCGACTCGATGAGGCGGCGTCAATGTGGTCCCACGGTTTGATGGGGTGGGTGTACAGGTCCCCCCTCGGAGAAGTGTCCGTCGGGGTCGAGGTCGATGTCGTCACCGTCATCACCCCCACCGTTTCCGCGCTCACGCTCCCGCTCCCGCGACCCCCCGGTTCGTTGCCGCAGCTCCACCAACTCCCGTACGAGCCTCACAAGTTCCGAAGGCTCGAAGGGCTTGGCAAGGAAGGCGTCCACGCCGACGTCGAGCCCGGTCTCGACCTCGTTCTGGGTACAGGCGCTGACGATGGCGAGGGGAAGGTGCTGGGTGCGGGGGTCGGCACGCAGCAGGGCGGCGGTCCGCAGACCGTCGAGGCGGGGCATGACGACGTCGAGGGTGATCACGTCGGGCCGCACCTGGTGGACGACTTCCAGACACTCGGCACCATCGGCCGCGGTCACGACCTCGAGACCCTCCAGTTCGAGATTGACCCTGATCAGCTGGCGGATGACCTTGTTGTCGTCCACAACAAGCACCCGGCCCGACGCCCCTGACACAACTCGAGAGTAGGTCCGGACCGGCCACCGCGTCCGCGTTTTCCCGACTTCCACCTCGCGCGGGGGACCGACCCCCGGCAAACCCGTTCCTGATCACCCCGACCGAGCTGGTAGTGTTCTACCCGTCGCCGCGAGCAACAGCTCAACGCCAGACGCCCCCGTAGCTCAGGGGATAGAGCAACGGCCTCCGGAGCCGTGTGCGCAGGTTCGAATCCTGCCGGGGGCACCTTGTATGAGGTGCCTAAAGACCCCGCCATCAGCGAGTTCGCTGAGTGCGGGGTCTTGTTGTTGGTGCAGGCGGATGCCGCCGGAAGCAGCCGTTTGCCAGTGATCACGTTGTAATAGCGTGTTGATCTTGGAGAGCTTCGCGGCAGGTCAGCGGGCGTTCCGCGCACCCCCTGAGGGTAGTCCTGTGGGCCGAGGGTGCACCGGTCACGCAACTCGGATCAAACGTTGTCGCCGCGGTGAAGGACAGCCTCCGCGATCTCGCGTACTCGGTCCTGCGTGATACCAGTGCGCTGCTCGACGGCGAGAGGATGGTCGGTGGGTTCCAGCTCGATGAAGGGACGTTGACCGACCGGACGGGTGTGAGCGTGGGTCTTCAGGTTGAGCGTGCTGGGCGAGTACAAACTCAGTTCGGTGGTCAGCCAACCGAAGTACGGCTTCTCGGCTTCGCGGCCGGGGGTGTTCCACACGTCCAGGGCTCGGGCGAAGCTGTCTCGGCTCAGGGAAACCCAGACGCCCCAGGAGAAGAGCTCTTCCCTGCCGATCACCGGTATCTCGATCAGGCCCCTGATGAAGTAGTGCTGACCTTTGATGATGCACTGGTCGGAGGAGAGCATGCTGTCGGAATCGTCCGCGAAGCCTGGGTGCCAGACGTCAGGTGCCATGGTCGAGTAGCCCATCGGAAGCTCCGCGTGGAACTCCCCGCAGCATGAACACGTGAAGCCAAGATCGTTCGCCATGACCGGGAGCCTAGCCAGCCGACCAACTCAGGCGATCGTCCACCCACGCGTGGACAGACCGGAGCCCCGGACCATAGGCAGTCCGGGGCTCCGATTCGGGGGTCATGTTGTTGTGTCAGTCCGGGAAGTCGTCCCGCTCCCCCAGGCCCTGCATGATCCGGTCGTTCATCTCCTTCTCCTGGCCGTCGATGCACTTGGCGTAGATCTTCAGGAGAACGTCGACCGAGTGGCCGGCACGGGCGGCGACCTCCGGCGCCGGAACGCCAGAGTTGAGCCACTGGGACACACCCGCGTGCCGAAGGTCGTAGGGCCTGAAGGCCAGAACTGAAGAGACCTGGTCGGGGACGAGCGCCAGTTCCCGAGCCTGCTTCCAGGCGCGGGAGTACGACGAGGCGGCGACCACGTTTCCCCGCTCGCTGGAGAACAGCCGGCCGTCCTTCGCCGTACCGAACTCCTTCAGGTGATCCCGGAGCAGGCGCACCAGCGGAGGCGGAATCGGCACGATGCGCACCTCTCCGTGGGCCCGTTGCTTGAGCCCGCGCCGATCATGCGCCTCCCCGGAGTCCGTCCACGCCTTCCCCGCCGTCGGGCGAGTCTCCGCCAGTTCGATGCGGCCCCAGCCGGTCGCCGGAAGCTTGCAGTCGGAACGGCGAAGGCCCAGCGCCTCCCCCGGCCGCATGGCCGCGTAGTACAGGCACCCGAAGAACGCCCGCAGCCGTCGACCACTCGCCCGGTCATAGCCACCCACGTACGTGAGCGCGGTCAGCAGCTCCCGAGCCTGCCGAGGGTTGACCACCACACGGCGGTCGACTTCCTGCACGGCCCGTTTCCCCCGCTTACGCCGGACGTGGCTCAGCGGGTTGGACGGCAGGTATTCGAGTTCGACGGCGTACTCCAGCACGTTGAAGACCACCGCACGCCGCCTCCGGTACGTCTGGGTCGCCGCAGGCTTGCCGTCCAGCTTCCGCCCCAGCACGTCGATCAACTCATGAACCCGAGCGATCTCTTGCAGTTCACCCACCGGAAGCGATGCCTTCTCGATCCACCGCACCGCGGCGACGATCCCTTCCGGCCGCTCCCGCTCCCTACGAGGCACGGGCAGCACGTACGAGCGCAACGCCCGCCGCAGCACCTCAGGAGTAGGCCGCCCCCGTCCCGGCTTCACGAGGACGGGAACAACCGTCGCCAGTGCATCCGTCACGCTGTCCCTCTGCTTGGCAGACGCCTCCGCCCAACGGGCGTCCACATACTTCACCGCCAGGTCGAGGAACGACAGGGCAGCCTTGCCACCACGCAGCGAATCAGGCAGACCGGTGACCGTATCGAACGGCTCGCCCTTGTCGAGCGCGCCCACCAGCTTCGCGCGGAAGCGGTCGGCCAACGTCTTCGTCTTGTACGACTCGCTGAACGGCTGGCCGTCGACGACCCACCGCACGAGGTAGGTCGGTTTCTTGGTGGTCTTGTTGACGGAGATCTTCCAGACGGAGGCCTTGTAAGACTTCACGACGCAGCCCCCTCCGCTCGCTCCTCCAACCAGTCGTTGAGCACGTCCCGCCGAACCCGGAGCTCCCCGTTCGGCAGCCGTATGCACGCGGGTGCGAGGCGCAGCTCCCGCCAGCGGTAGAAGGTGCGCCGCGAGATGCCACCTAGCTCGTCGAGGACCTGCCGAACGGTGAGCAGCTCGGCAGCCCTCCGACCGTTGTCACGAGCCATGGGAAGCACCGCCCTCCCGCACCGAAGCCGCCAGGAGCGCGGCATCCGGCGAGTAGCCACGCCCGGCATAGCGCCACCGGCCAACCGTGACCGCGGGCACGTCGACCAGGCCCAAGGCGGCCCGCTGCTGCTCCGCCCGATGGTCGGTGCGCGCCTGTCGCAGCGCGGTCAACGTGGTCGAGTAGCGCCGGGACTTTGTGGAGAAGTGACCGCCGTAGCCGAGCATGTGCGCCCAGCGGCGCAGCCCGAGCGCTTCGAACTCCGGTAGCCCGCCCAGCCACCAACTCGTCGCGATCATGCGGAGCACATGCGCGCGAACCGGCAGGAGGACCATGTCCCGAGCACTGTGGATACGGCCGTCCACGGCGCCGGCGGACTCCGCTCCCTTGGTGGCGTACTTGGCGATGTAGCCCGCCACGGCGCCAGGAGAAGCAGGCCGCTCCCCCGCATCGCCCCGGTACGACACGACCGGTCGCACGTCGACCTGAGCCCCGAAGCGCAGCGCTCGCAGCCCGATGACCCCAGTGCCAGGAGCGATCAGCTGCACGCGCCCGATCGCACCCCGCACGGAGTCGACCAGGAGCGGAACGGTCGCCCAGTCGGGCGGTTCCGAGTCAGGTCCGTCCGGCCCATCGAGCCGGATCACGGCGTGAAAGTGGACGAGGCCACGCCGCTGGTACTCGGCGACTTTCGCGTACGACAGCCGCGCGACTTCCCCGAAGTCGGTCCGGGAGAGCCCGACTCGCCGGGCGACCTCACGCCGTAACTCCAGCCCGAACCGGTGCCAGAGCCGACCGGCGAACGCGTGCCAGAGGACGGCACCCGCGTAGTCGTAGCACCGCGCGCAGAGCGGCTCGCCGAGCCGAAGGTCATCCGCCGAGTGCCGTTCGCGGCATCTAGCCGACGTCCCGTGTGGGCAGAGCTCCCCGGCCCGCCGAGGTCGACAAGCCGCCGCACGTCCATCCCGCTCACGGCGGGTGTGCACTGGCCCGAACCCGGGGGCAGTGAGCGTGGCAAACACGCGCGGGTAGTTGCTCACCGCCTCCGGGACGCTCTTTCCTCCGACGAGACCGGCCCGGACGAGTTGGTATGTGTCCGCCCGATACAGCGCCGAGCAGGCCGGGCAGACCGCCGCCCGCCGGTTGCCGCACGCGACGAGCAGGCGGCCGCCGTAGGCATCCGAGCCGTAGGAGAGCAGGGCGGCCCCGCTCGTCGTGTCGTAGACAGTTGCCGCACCGACCAGGTGAATCGGGTTGGTGCAGCCGCCGAGGCGGACGATGTTCCGCCGCCAGGCTGCGAACTCCGGCTCCGACGACCTGGCGACGAGCGCGGCAACGCTCAGTGGAAGGACAGTGGTCATCGGCGACCGCCCCCGTCCCCGAACGCCTGCCCCATCACGGCCGAGATTCCCTCCGGCCGAGTCTTGGCGCTGAAGCGGAGGGTCGGGTCCGTGAGCCACACGGCGGCGGCATGCGCGGGACACAGCCACTGCTCAGTGCCATCGAGTTGGACGAGGACGATCTGTTCCCGTCCGGCGCAGGTGGCGACCTGTGCGTCACGCTGCCTGAGATCGCACTCAAGCGGCAGGGATTTGCGCGAAGGATGCGCGGTGGACAAAGTGTGAGTACTCCTTTCACTGCTCACGTGGCGGATGGAGTGGGTTCCTGACGGGGTCGGGTTTGGCGACTTCGCGCCCCGTCGGGAGCCCGTCGTACGGGCGATCACTGCCGTTCCTGGGGAGGGACCGCGATCACGCCGTACGAGATCGGCCCGAAGTCGAGCCACGCGTTGAAGTAGCCCTCTCCGATGTCTGCCGCCGGCACCCCGAGCGGGGCGGCGACGAACTCCACGCCGTCGCGGCGAGCAATGGAGTCGGAGGCGTCGACCAGGACGGCGACGGACGCGTGACGCGGCACGACAACGGTCGGATTGGCGGTCAGGAAGTCGACCAGCTCCCGCAGACCGGCCAGGAAGGCGGCACGGTCACCGGAGCGGATGACGTAGTCGGACACAGCAAATCCCCTTATCGGGTGAGTGGTTGGGCGGGTCAGAATCGGAACTGACCGAGGAAGCCGTTCACGCCGTTGAGGAGGCCCTGAACCACGGGCGCGGCCACGGTCCGGGCGAGCAGGAAGCCGAAGGCGCCGCAGAGCAGCGTGTCGGCCCAGCGCAGGTAGCGGATGCGCAGGAGGAACCAGATCACCAGGCCGAGCAGCAGCACGGCCGACATGGACACCAGCACGGCAGGCCCCTCTCACAGCGCTTCGACGTGCAGCTCGGACAGGACGGGAGTCAGGTGCGCGTACTCGGCGGCGACGGCTTCCGCCTCCGCTTCCGTGATCAGGTAGGACCGGGCGCGTTCCCAGCCGTCGCCGGACGCGAGCACGGCCGTACCGGCCTGCTCCGGAGCGATGGCCTGCGCCGCTTTCAGGGCGTCGGGGTTGAGATCACCGAGCGCCATCTCTGCCGTGCCGGGATCGGCGACCCGATGACACACGCGTCCGCCCAACTGCGCCCGCAGAGCGGTCACACCGGGCCCGAGATCGGACCCGACGCGCTGGCCGGCCACGACGAGGAACACTCCGAGTGCCGCGCCGAGTTGGGCGAGCCGGATCAGCGCGGTACCGGCCGCATGCGCTTCGTCCTTCTCGCTCCGGCTTGCGACGAGGAAGAGTTCCGCGATCTCGTCGACGATCACGACGATGGGGACCGGCCGTTCCTTGTCCGCCAGGCCCCAGATGTTCCGGACGCGAGCCGCCCGGCAGAGGGTCATACGGTCGAGCGTCAGGTCGACGAGAGCGACCAGCAGCCGCACGGCCTGCTCCCGATTCGTCGCGAGCGCGGACAACCGTGGCTCGTAGAGGGACAGTTCCATGCCGCCCTTGCAGTCGATCCCGACGAGGGCGACGGACTGCGGAGCGAGCCCTGCCACGAGTGCGTTGATCAGAGTGGACTTGCCGGAGCGAGTGGCCCCGACGATCAGCCAGTGCGGGATGCGCCGCAGGTCGACGATCCACTCGGCGCCGGTCTCCAGGGCGCCCACAGTCACCCGGAGCAGATGGCCGGGCCCGCGTTGCTTCGGTATCCGCGGATCGGCCAACGGGTCGGCCGCCGAGGCGACGATCCGTACGACCCCTGGCTTCCAAGAGGTCACGCGGACCGCGTGCACCTGCCAGTTCTCCGCCATGGCGGGAGCCGCCTTGACGAAATGCTCGGGCACCTGGCCCGGCAGTAATCGCACCAGCAGTACGAAGCCGCCGGAGGTCGGGCGTATGAGTCCCCGCCGCGGAACTCGCGGCTGCGGCGGAGGCGCCCCTTTGCCGACGAGTCCGGACACCACGGTCAGCGCCGGCCGACGGCTCACGGCGAGCCCGCACCCGGCCATCAGGGACCGCCATGTCTGCACGACCCGGAAGGCCACGAACGGGAACCCGCATAACAGCCACCAGGCAACGGGATAGCGGCGGCGCAGGGCCGGGCCTGCGAGAAGCAGACCCGACACCAGCACTGCGGCCACCACCAGGACCCAACTCGGCCAGTGCGCGCCGACCGAAGCGGCGGAGGCCAGTTCACTCACTGTCCGGCCCCCTTACCCGCCGAGACGGCGGGGGCGTTCAGGGGCCGGATCTCCGCCGCTCGGAACGCGATCCCGTGCCGACCTTCGTTCTCCCAGGGCGTCGCGACCAGGTCCCGCACGGCCACGGGCATGCCGAGCTGCACACCGGCCGGCTCACCGGCCACGCTCACGTTCACGACGTCGGCCGACGCGCCCGCCATCAGGCAGAGGCCGACCTGGTACATGGTCTTGCCGGTCTCGCGGTCCACGCGGAGCTGACCGGTCTCTCGGTTGGCGACTCGCGGAGCCGGGGGAACGGCGCAGATGATCCCCGTGAACTTCGCGGTGTCGATCGGAAGGCTTGCCACTGTTCGGTTCTCCTCATCTCAGGTCACCCGAAGGCGAGTCCTCCGGGCTGCTAGACAACCCGTAGTACGGGTTGCGGATACAAGACTGACCACCCGTAGTACGGGTTGTCAACCGCCTTGGCGATGAGCGATGCTGTCCGGGAACGCAGACAAGCTGTCCGCGTTCCCGGACAGCCGAAGAGGCCACGGCCACGGAGGGCCCGCATGCCGCCGAAGAACACGCAGCCGAAGTACCGGCAGATCGCCGACTACCTGCGCGAAGGCATCTTGGACGGCACCTTCCCCGTCGGCCAACCGCTCCCCTCCGAGGAGTCGTTGGCGAAGCAGTTCAGCGTGACGCGCCCCACAGTCCGTCAGGGGCTCAGCGAGCTTCGGGCCTCAGGTCTGGTCGAGGCGATCATGGGCCGAGGCACTTTCGCCCGCTCCCCACACAACCGCCCGAGCCACACGCGCCCGCGCGGCGTACGCCGGAGTCCAGAGGGCCGTTACATCGAGGCGGACGGCATCCGTTGGGCAGATGCCGAGGCGCCGGTAGCCACCCGCACCGACGCCCCACTCGCGCTCGCGGACCTGCTCCGCATCCCGCCGGGCGAGCCGATGTACACGTACGACGCTCTACAGACCGCGGACAACGGCCGCCTCCGTCAACTGCACCGCACGTACATCCCGTTCTCGGTACTGATCGACACCAAGTACGAGGAGGAGGCCCCACCGCCGGCGCCGGAGCTCTACACGGCGCTCGCCGATCTGGGCCACGAACTCCACTTCACGGAGTACGTCCGCACCCGCATGCCGTTGCCAGACCAGGCCCAGGCGCTACGCCTGACGGACGGTGTCCCGCTGCTCCACATTATCCGCGTGACACTGACCGAGTCGGACAAGCCCCTCACCCTGGAGGAGTTCCATCTACCGGGCGACGAGCTGGAGCTCTCGTTCAGGCTGTAGCCGAGCCCGAGTTGGCTCAGACTTTCTCTACGTCATCAAGCCGGCTGCGCTCCTCTCCGCCGGGCGCGCTCCCGGCTCCGCCGCGAGCGCCGCTCCTGCCTCCGGCTCGCTCCGCCCGCGCTGCGCCGACGCGCACCCACGCATGGGAAGGACCGAAGGACAGGAGGTGATCGCCGTAGAGCGCGGCCCACGGCCAAGGCGATGCCTCCCGCGGGGATCGGCCAGCACCGGGGGAGAGAGGGGCGCCGTTCCCGGCCTCGGCTCCGTAGTGGTGTGCGTGGAGTGCTCCCGTCCCGTACGCCATCGACCCAGACAGAGCCGAGCAGACGCGGCCCAGGGCGTCAACGTCGTTCGTACAGTGGCGCGCTCCACCTTGACGCCCTGAACCACGCCCGCTCCACGGCGTGTGGGTCGACGGCGTACGGGATGGGAGCTGAGGCGAGTGGGTTGAGGTAAGACTCACTCCTCAACCTCCATCGTCGTCGTACCACATGAACACCACCTCACAGGCAGCGAAGCATCTAAGAAGTTTCGACTTCACCATCTCTCAAACAGGGCAAAATGCCTTAGCCTAGCTAGAGTTGTTCCCTACTCAGGGTGGTTGATCATGCCAGTGCCTCATGACAAGGTGCGCTCTCTACGCCTAACAGGTGGGCGACTCTCAGGAGAGCATCAACGCGGCATGAAGACAACTGTCATGGCGTCAGGCATCGCTTGCCCTGATTGCGGTTCAACGCTCGTTCGCATAAGCACTGCAGGCGACACATGCGAGGGCTGCCGACGGAATAAAAGGCGCGACGCAGAGCAGAAGCGCAAAGAACGTGCCGATCAGGAATTCTTTCGGCGCTCTGCCATGAGCGTCGCACTGGCGAAGTTGATCAACATGCACGCGATCAACATTCAGGCGCTGAATCGACACAGGAGAAGCCTGAATGCCAACTCCGGCGCCAGTCCAGCCGTACAGAAAATCATTTCTGGCAAAATTCACCGATCTGAACGATTCGTCGAAATAATAGAAGAAGCATTTGAAGTCAGACTCTCCCACGGTTTTACGGTTGCGCGAAATGCTGGCAGTGAGCGAGAGGTGGCGGATCGGAGGAAGCTCCTAGCCAGCGTCGCCTCTGGCCACCTCCGGATCCCCGATCTACTTGCAGACGATTCTCGTCGCGAAGTACTTTCACGGACGCATGGATTTGCTCTCGTGCGGGCCCAGCACGGACATCAAGCGGCAGTTCAAGCGTTTCGGCGACTCGGCGTTGCTGTGACCATTCCGTGTACCAAAACTCGACAGGAAGAGATACTGGCCATACATCACACTATATCCAGCGCTCCACGAAACACTCTATCCGGCGTATCGTTTGCAGATTCGAAAAAAGCCCGAAAGCCCAACCCTCGTGAACTCGAGCAGCGGAGAAACTCCTCCCGCAATGGACTTCTCGATCGCTTGCAGCATGGAAGGCTGTCACTGCCCCAAGCCATGATTTCTAAATCTTCGATGCGGACTCTCGCGTCGGTCGGCATTCATGAACTGATCGATCTCCTTATCGAAGACCATGAACTAGCTAACGACATCAAGATTAAAATGGGTGGTACTTCGGCGCGGAAATTTGGCGATCTATCGAATTTGGAGCGCACTCGCCTAACGCGAATTGTCGAAGCTGCGACCTCAGGAAGCCAGTGAGCCCAACAGCAGCAGGTCACTCAAGACTTCGGAAGTACCGCCGAAGCCCGGAGATCTCGTATTTAGCTGGGTCGTTGCTCGGGGCTGACGCCAACGTCTGACACTGGCAATAGCGAGTGCTGGCGGTCAGCCTTGGAATCTCTCTCGCGAAACTCCCGACCATCTTACTGAAGGCAGATCCGGATAGCCTGATTGGCCAGCAGGCCAAGGCTCCATGAATATGCTACGAGGGGTTTCAACATGGTGGACTACCGACTTTCGCACCCGCTTTACCTTGACGTGCAAATGATGGTCAGCTTCCTCGCTTATCTAGAGGGAGGTGTTTACGTATCAACTGAAGAGACGATGCAGACAGAGCAGGCAAAAGACCGGAAGGCCGCTGGCGGTGGAAAATTGAAACTTCCATCCCTAGGCGCCCTGCTCGGCCTTGAGGCCTCTGTTAATGCCGAACTCGGTGGCCATACGGGCGAGTCAGCTGAAATTAAAGTGGCAAGGCATCACACGGCGGCGAGTCTATTCAATGCCCTCTATGAGCACTTGGCTTCCGACGCAAAGATCAAGCATATCAGCGACACAGATGATTTGGCCGGTGTGAAATCCGGAGACTTCGTCGAGGTGTCAGGGCGCTACACCGGGAATCCACTTGAGGAGACTCTTGCAGTTTTCAGTCGGTTTTTCGAATACATGGAAGAACTTTCAGGTAAGGAAGGAGAACGAAGCTCCAAGGCTTCCAAAGGAAAGAGGTCCGGAAACCCGCAGAACCGCGAGGAGGCTTCAACTGAAGAAGGGGTCAGCGACCTGGCAGTAAGCGTTCGGCAGTTCAATGAAATTCGAAACACGCTGGAATTTACACTTTTCCTCAAAATGAAAGACGAGCTAGAGAGTTCGCCAATCCATGATGTAGTCCTCGAAGCCGGATCCGGCTTGAGGACAGTCCTAACCGTTTCGTCGGATTACTACAACCCGGCGGTAGGTGAACGCCTAAAATCTGGCGACTTTATCGTCCTCGGCAAAGTGACTAGAATCCTTCACTCCGGAGAATCAATCAATCTTTCTCGTCGCACAGTCATTGGCGCCACAGAGGGCGACGATTCGAATATTGCCGCAATCTTGGCGGAAGGGATTCCCGGACTAAATCAGCACGTAGGCAGCCCGATTGTTGGTTTCCCTGCTATTCAAATCCTACCCATGGCGATTTTCGTGTAGGCAGTTGTGGTTCCGCGCCAGATGTGTGCCAGGTCGTGCGGGGAACAACAGGTGCTGAGGCAGCGATCAATCGAGAGTAAGCACCGCTCCGCCGCCGGTGGACCGGGACACCGGACCTTTGATGACCCGAGCTTCCCAAGCTGAGATGCCATCGACTGCGGGACTCGGCTGCCGACCCGGTTGGTCGGAGCCGACGACTACAGTCCCGGCATGCTGCTGCCACGCCCGGTCGAGGAGGCCGAAGGCCCGTACGATGCCGGGTACCTCCCCCCCGGTTGGAGATGACGTTCCACCCTGCCGAGGAGCCCATCACCGAGCCCGTCGCCAAACTGGGCGGTGGGCCCGTATGGCCGGATGAGCCCTGCTGGCCGGTGCACCCCAGCACCGCGGAGCCACTGGACTTCATCGGACGGTTCCCCATCCCCGGGGAACCGGGCGAGGAGCGGCGCATGGCGTATCTCTTCCTGTCCTACGAGACCGGCGGGACGGACCCGGAGGACGGCGAGGCCGTCCTGCTCGTCCAACCCGGGGCCGGGTCCCCGAGTTCGCCACTATCGGGCCGGTCGGGACGAAAGGGCGTACTCTTTGGCGGTTCGGTCCCGACGAGGAACAGGTATCCGTCCAGTTCCGGATCCGGACCACGGCCGTCCCGGAGACGGTGGAGCGCAACCTGGAAGAGGACGGCAGGGTCGATGTCCGCGACTACCTGGGAGGCAAGCCCACCTATCCGGACCGGGCCGGGGTGAGGCACCGTGGCGCTTCTTCTTCTGCCTCGGCGGAATGGCGGACGACGGACCGTACTTCCTGAACTTCGCGTACGGCAGCGGATTCGCCTCCCTCAGCCCCGACCGCCTGGAGGGCCGCTTCAGCTGGGAGGCGGCCTAAAACCGTGTTCGGCCGTCTCGGTTTCCGTCTCGTTCAGCACCGATCACGGTCGTTCAGACAGGACCAGAGCCCGAGGGCCACCGGAAGCCCAGCCGCCGATGAACGCCCCTGTACAGCCCCCAGCTCCTCCAACACAGTTGGAAAGCATGCGCATCGAGGAGATGCGCCGGGTGTACTGACCGCGTGCGCGTGGGCCCGGATACCGCCTGCCATGCGCCCTCCCCTACGTCTGCAGCGCCGCGCACGCTGAATGTCGGCAGGGGGAGCTGGACTACCGGGGGTTGACAGTGGGCGAGTGGAAGCAAGGGAAGTGCGGTTGGCCAACGGCGGCCGGCCGTCGTTGCCAGAACAAGACAGTGAAGGGCACATCGCGCTGCCACCTTCACCAAGGTGACTGGACGAAGCGCGGTCAAGCCGAGCTGAAGAAGAGGACGAGCAAGCGCCGCAAGAAGTGAGTTGGAGGCGCGGGGTGAGTGTCCAACTGCGTGACAACGCCGGCGGACGCCCGCGGACAATCGGCGCAGGTGAGAACCAGACCAGCCCAAGGCAGCAGGCCCGTACAGGTTGCTACGGGGCGAAGGGGTCGTGGGTTCAGACCTTGCCACCCCGACGCGGTTCTCAGCTGGAACAGTCGACGACCTGCCCAGTGACGGAGAATCACTGCTCACACTCCGGGCAGCATCACCATGCCGATGCCGTTGTGCGGCCCGTTGGTCATGACAGGTCGTGGCAACCTCGCTGGCAGAGCAGCAGGCGAACCAGGTCGATCGCAAGCTCACCCTGAACAAGCTCCCTTGCTACGCATGCGGCCCCTCAGCATCCCTGCGGCTGGACACGACATGCCGCGCGATCGTGGACAAGGCCAGCTCGCGATCCTCGTCAACCACAAGCCAACCCTTGCCCAGGAGCGATTGCAGCACTGGGCACACCTCGTCACCCAGCTCCTCCGCCAAGTCGTCATTCGTGGGGGAGAGGCCGTCCTGGACGAGGCTCGCCACGTGGAACACGACGACTTCCTCCCCCGCGGTGATGTTGAAGTCCATGACGTGAAGGTATGCGAGCCCCTTGGCCGCAACACGCCGAGGGCCCTGTCGTCACGGGCCAGCCGTCACAGCTTGCTCCGGTCGACGGCACCGGCAGCGTGGCTGAGGCCGGTGGGGGTGCAGCGAGGCATACGCGTGCGTGGTCGGTCGGTGCACCCGCCGTCGTGGCTGACTGTCGTCGGCTGAGGTTCAGACGGGGTGTGTCCAAGGTGCCGGCCGTCAGCCGAGCGTGCCGAAGCTGGGCCGTCCCTGGGCCGTCCGAGGTTGATCGACAGCGGCCAACGACGACCAACGTCGACGACCAGGCGCACGGGCCCACCGCCCCTGAGCTGGGAAGCAGCAGGTCGCCAAGATCCCTGGCAACACCCAGGGCAAGAAGACAGCTCTTGAGTCGCCCATTGAGACTCCGCCGCCTTGGCTGCGCCCGTTGCTACCAGGGTTTACTTTTTCGACATCGCCATGATTGCCTGCCATAGTCATGCTTCATGGAGACGGATACCCACACCTCTGCGATCTTGTCTGGAATCGTAAGCGATGCCAACTATTTCGGTCGCTACATACGGGACACAAATTCCAGCAAGAATGAATTTCTGGGTGCCGTCTTGGCCTTCTGCATGGCACCATATTTCTCTCTTGTCATGCACGAGTCGCTGCTAAAGCTCAAGAAGATCGACCCCTCAATCATGGCAGCGTTTGAACAGGATACACTTACCATCAGCGCGCGCGCTCGTCACTCGCTGAAGCTCTTCGAGGACACTAAGCGCGGAATCGAGGGCCAGATCTCATATTTTCGAGACGAGGTCTTCCCTGCGCATTCTGCCAGATTCCTGGGGAACACCTGGCTTCCGCTGGCCCGCTTCCTTGAGACTGATCTCGGCCTCTACAGCTACGGAGGAAGACTGATCACGACCACGCATTCAGCGACGTACCATCTGGGGTTCGAGCCGACCAGGCTCCTCGCGCAGGAAGCTGGGCCGTACATCCGATCGGTATACGAGGAGTACGGGGCCCTCTTTGGCGCTCTCGGAGCCAACCTCGCGGATGAAGGCGCGGAGACCTTCGTGTCTTCCCTGAGCGCGTCAAGCCTGAATGACGAGGATGTTCGGGCCAGTAAGTACTATCGCCGGGTCTTCAATGGAGCAGAGACACCCGAGATCAATGCCATGCTCACGACATTTCGAGCAATGCTGAACTTTGCCGATCTCGTCCTTGCGGATGGTGTGCGGCGAGAGCACGTCGAGTACACGACACTTAAGCTCGCATACCTCTCCCTCTATCAGGTTCTGCATAGCGTGCGAATCCTGCTCAACGATCCGTCCTATGCCCTGACGGCAAGATCCACAGAAAGCGCCACCAGCATCCTTAGCTCTGACTGCGCAAAGGAGCTTATGAACCCGAGCGCAAGGCCGTTTCGCAATATGCTGATGCACTATAACTTGCCACGGCAGATCGATGTAGCGAGAGTCGACCTTTCTCAGGCATTCTTCGGATTGATCCCAGATTACTTCTCGGGCTACGACACCGGTGACTTTATTGAGTTTGTCCGGCAGTGCGGTTCTACGACTGCTGGACTCCTCGACCAGTGGGCGGCGGGACGCTAGGTCAGACCCAGAGGTCTGTAGGGCTCGCTGCCCGCAAAACTGCTAGGTGCAGTCCGAGGGGTGACAGTAAGGTAGCGCCAGGTAGCGGGAGTTAGGTAATAAAATGGACTTTAGCGATCAAGTTGGCCGCCTGGCGCGCGCCCATCAGCTTGGAGCGGCACTGTCGGCCGACATGCAGGCGTGGGGCGTTAGCACCCCTTATGGCGTCCGGGTCAGCATCGCGGAAGATCGACTCAGCTGGGAGCTGCGGCTCCAGGTATCTCAATCTCCACCACTTGCCGATTGGGGCTTCCGATTCGGTGAGGCCGTCAATCACCTGCGGGCGGCCCTCGACAACCTGATCGTGGCCATCGCGCGGCAGTCTGGTGTGACGGACGAAAAGCAGCTCAAGGGACTCATGTTCCCCATCTGCGGCACCCTCAAAGAGTGGAAGAGCCGCCAGAAGGCGCTGTCTTGCTTGCCCGACTGGTGCAGTCAGGCTCTGGAGCAGGTTCAGCCGTTCCGGCGTCCCAAGCACGGCGGCAGCCTTGATCAAGACCTTCTGCTGGTCCTGCGCGACCTAGACAACACCACCAAGCACCACCTTCAGGTCAAGCCCGATCTGGCACCACAGAGCATCCGGCACACACCAGCGGTCGAGTTCGAAACCGAGGACGGTGCAGCCGCTAGCGTGCCACCTGACGTGGAGGTGGTAGTTGGTCCGTTTGAAGATGGCGCTGTGCTACTCCGATATCGGACCAAGGGTCGCATCAAGTCAGTCGAGGGACGATACAACATCACGGCTCAGGTTCAGGCCGTCACTCCTGATGGTCGGCCTCACGGCGTAACGGACTTGCTGGCGGCCCTGTGGGAGTACACGCGGGTCGTCATGGGGCACGTGATGGGCGCGGCCGAACAGGCTGAGGAAGGTCCGGAGCCCAGCTGCTAGCCGGCCCGTCTCAGTTTCCGTCTCATTCGGCCCCGTACACGGCCGTTCAGGCGAGCCCCGGAAACGTCTCGGCTTCGGCAGACGGTGACCTATGAACCCAGGTGAACGTCCTCGAACGACGTCCGCCACCCCACCACCACAGTTGGAAAGCGTGTTGGTCGTGCCGAGATTCAGCAGGCACTGAGCCGTGACGATGCCGCCCTCTGATGAGAGCGTGTCCTGCATGGAGACGCCCACGGCCCCAGGTGACGGGGATGCAGAGCAGCTGTCATCGCCCACTTCCGACTTGCCCACGGTGGCTTCTGTCGGCGAGGCCGACCAACGTTAGCTCGTCTGCGAAGCTCGGCAGGCAATGGCGACAGCGACCGAAGACGCTCGTGTCGGTGAGGTCGATGGCAACGAGTTCGGAGGGGGGCGAGGCCGTGGTGTATGCCCACGGACCGGACGCCAGTGCGCTCTTCAAGATCATGGAGCCCACTTTGCGCAGTCTGCCGTTCAGGCCGGCGCACGTCCTTCTCAGGCACGGCGACAGCGAAACACGGGTGGATTTGTAAGTCAGTCCAGGCGATCATCCGGGCCCGTTGCGCTACGCGCTAGGGGCGCACCAGAAGCGCACCAGATCGAGCGGGGAACAGCGGGGAATCACGGTGAAAGCAAGCGACGTCGACCAGGCCGCAGGTCGGCCATTAGAGCAGGTCAGCGCCCGAACCGACCCCAAATGATCGCAGCTTCCCAAGCTGAGAGCCCGAGTTCGATTCTCGTCACCCGCTCCACACGAAACCCCCAGGTCTGTGACCTGGGGGGTCTTTGTCGTCTTCTCCCACGCAAAATGGAAGTTCACCCCACCTGGCGATCACTCGGTTCAGCGTTGTGGATGGTTAGTGATCAAGATCTGAGGGAGGGATTGAAGACAGTCGTAATTCTGATCCTGTACCGCTATTCGTCGTTGCCCTCGAAGTCGGTCACCATGGAGACAATCCTCGCAGGCGCCTTATCGAGGAGGAAGTCGTCGGCGAAGACGACCTCGGGGACGCCTCGGCTGTCTGCGGCCGCGGCTCGCCTGACCGCAGAGATCCGGGGGGATTCAAGTTGGTCGTCAGCTGCCTCGAAGGGACTCTTGGCGGCTACCCACATGCGCTGCTCAAACAGGACGGCCGGGCCTGCCCCACCGAGGTCCGGTACGAACTCGGCATCGCCCTCCGGGAAGTCGGCCGCCCAGTTCTGCAGCAGCCGACTGGGTTGGCGCGGCTCGATGCGGGTACCTGTGGCCTCCCCGGAGAGGATGGCGAGGAGGTCGTCGGCGAGCCGCCAGTCCAGGAGCGAGTGGTAGGCCATGTTGGTGTAGTCGCGCAGGCACTCGTAGCAGGAGCCCCGGCAGTCGCGGCCGTGGCTGCCGTCACGGAACTTCTCGACCATGCGGTTGGCGGCCGCCACGAGGTCGTTGAAGACCTCAGGCTCGGCCAGGTGGGTGCAGTAGCCCGCGCCGTTATCGAGGGTGTCGGAAAGGAAGGCGAACGTCCGCGCCCGGGAGCCGGCGGATCCAGCACCGTGGATACCGGAGGCGATTTCGTTCGGCTGGACCTGGAGGATATCGCCGGCTGCTACACGGAGGAGTGCCGCCAGGGAGTACCAGCCGGCACGGCGTCCGGAGCGGTCATCCGGGAATCCGGTCGCCTGGGCGACCGAGGCGAGGTTGAGGCGGAGGCCGTGTTCCAGACTCTCGCCCGAGGCCGGGCCGAGGAGGAAGAGATCGGTGTGCTGGACCGCGCCGATCGCTGTGCCAGGGGTGCTGCTGGCGTCTTCAACGGTTCCGGCCAGCCAGGGCGCATAGACGGCAGCTTCTGCCTCTACCAAGGCACCGGACCAGTCGGAGGTCGCCTTGGCCGGGGAGAAGTGGAAGAGCCGACCGCCGTTGTCGTTGACCGCGTAGCGGCGGCCCTTTCCGGCATGCACCACCATCCCGGCTTGGGTAATCCGCCGGGGAGCACCGGACTCCAGGTCCGCTGCCGTACGCGGGGAGAGTGATCTGGCCCTCCAGGCGAAGTTGCCGTCGAAGTCGCGCGCCTTCCCTCCGGTCAAAAAGCCCGCCGGCTGATGGAGGCCGATCTCCCGGTACGAGCCGTCGGATGCTCCGCAGGCAGGACACTCCGCAGTCCGCTCTTCGTCTCCGCCCGGCTCGGAAACAGCCTTCGCGTCCTCGTCGAGGTGCCCGCACGCACGGCACATACCGATGTGCTGCGCTTCGCCGAGGGGATCACCCACAGCCTTCGGGGTCCTGCCTCCAGGCACGTATCCGACCACACCGACCGATGTATGGACCTTCCCGTCCTTCACGGTCTCCGCGCCGGGGGCGAACTGCGAAATCGCGATGTCGAGCGAGCGGTCGACGACACCTGGCGGGGGCCACGGGTAGGACTCCCGCGGCCGCCTCGTGTAGAGGTAGCGGACCGACGTCGGGAAGCCGAACATCGGAAGGAGGCCGGACTCAGCCAAGCGCTGGCTGAGATCGTGGTGCCCGCGGGATGATTCAGCGACAGCGGTGACTTCGGCAACAAGGCGCTCCGTCGCCCATCGAAGTGCCGCGTCAAGAGACCCGGTGCTTTTCGTGTGGCTCACGAGCGCCTCGGCCACCGCGCTGATCTGAGCGGCCTCGGATGCGATCCACGCTTCGACCGCGGGGCGGACAGCATGCCAGTCGCGGACGAGTCCGAACTGGCCGTGGACGTTGCGCGTCGGGTCGAGCTCAGCGTCGCCCGCGGAGTTCGTCTGTGCGGATTCGAACGCCCGGCGGAGCACCTCAGAGGCGAGGACCCGCTGGTAGATGTCCTTCATATCCGTAGAGAGGTACGGAGGCGGGGTCGGAGCGTCAACGATGCGCTTGGGGTCCTGGAAGTAGTGCTCGTCGTGACTGCGCCCGCGGCAGACCGTAAGCGCAAGGGCTACGGGCGCCCCGCGGCGGCCTGCCCGGCCGACCCGCTGCTGGTAGTTGAAGCGGGTCGGCGGCATGTTGGCCATCAGCACGACGGAGAGCGGTCCGATGTCCACGCCGGCTTCCATCGTCGTGGTCACCGAGAGCACGTCGAGGGTGTCGGGCCGCGGGTGTTCCGCATCGTTGAGGAACACGCTCTGGAAGCGGGCTTGGCGCCCTTGGGCCTCGATCCGGTCGGTCTGGCCGGTGAGCTCCGCAGTGTTCAGGCGGAACTTCCCGATTCCGTTCTTCGCCATCCACGCGTAGTAGTCGTCCTCCGGCGCGTCGAAGTCCTCCGCCTCGGGAGGCAGCGGTCCTCCGCACTTCGTACAGATGCCTGTCCCAGGGTGCAAGTGCCGGCGATGGCATACGCCGCACTCCCACGTGAGGCCTTCACCGTGGCGGAGGGACACTTCCTCCGGCTGGATCACGTACCCGATCACGGCCTTGCCCCATGCTCGCTCGGCTCGGTGCTGGACATCCTCCTCGTCCTGGCCTGTGACCGCTGCAATCCTCTGCCAGTAGTCGCGGAGGCGACGAGGCGGAGTGTCCGCGGCGGTACGGAGGCCTGCGAACCGGCGCAGGTGGCCGAGGACACGCAGGCTTCCCCGTACGAGTGCGATCTCTGAAGCCCGGTCGCTGGTGAGGACCGACCTGTCTGACGCCAGCGAGAGCCAGCCGAGACCGAGTGATTCGAAGTCCCTGCCCGCACTGCCGAACAGTCCCATGAGGAGCTCCCGGCTGAGGGACTCCCGTATCTCCTCGCGGAGATCACGCTGCCGCGCGCTGAGAACCGTGCCGGACTCGTCGCGGACCTTCCCTTCGGGATCGTCGGGCCATCGGTACAGCGACGACCACCGCCGTGTCTCAGTGCCCTTCTCATAGCGAGCCGTCTGCAGCGAGGCGTTCGGCCCTCCGGGGTTCACTCCGAGGTGGACCAGCCTCTCGGCAACGGTGGCGGCGTGGCTGTCCAGACTCGGAACCCTGCTCAGACGCGCGTAGAGCTCCTCCTCCGTGTCCGGCTCTGGATCATCGGCGAGGTCGTCGAGACTCCCGGCAGAGGGCGGCTTCTGGAGCTTCTCCCATTGGTCGTATGCGGCGGGGTCCCTGGGCCGGATCCGCTTACGGGCGGCCTGAGCTGCCGCTAGGTCCTCCTTGGTCCGCGAGGGACTCTGGTAGAAGCCCTGGATCGCTGCCAGGTCGGTTGCGGGATCTCCTTGGTCTGCGACTTCCTCCGCAAGAAGCAGACGCAGGAGGTCCTGGTAATGGCGCAAGCCGAGGCCGGCCGCGAGCTTCGCGGCGTCCTGGCGGCTGTCGGAGAAGACGACGGCCTGACGCGTGGGCAATTGGGCGAGGACGGCGGTGGTAAGTACCTGGTTGATCTTCTCGAAACCGGTGCGCATCGACCGGACGGGAGTCCGGAGGCGACGGGGGTCGCTCAAGCTGAGGTTGTCGTGCCCGATACGCCGGACCTCCCAGTTGTCGCCGCAGCCAGGGCACTGGGACGGAGCGGCCGGAAGGTCTTCGAGCCGGAGGCGGGGGCGTCCGCGTTTCGGCTCTGGAACGCTGGTGTGGAAGGACCAACCGGTGTGGTTCCTGTGGTTGCGCAGCATGCCGGTGCGGGGGTCGTACGCACTCCGCTTGAACTCGAATCCGGCGCTCATCGCCCCCTTGTCGGAACTCGTCTCCCAGTCCAGCTTGTCCGCGGCAGGGTGCTTCTTCCGCGGCCAGTAGACGACGTAGTTAGCCGCGCTGGGGCCGAGGGAGCCCCCGTCGGGTAGCGAGTCGAGGTCAGGCAGGTCGGCGAGGAGACCGGCTTCGAATCCCTTCCCCCTGCGCTGTTTGAAGGCAGATTCCGGGGCGTACCCGCCCAGCAGCACATCGCCGCAGTTCTGGCAGTAGAGCAGTTCGAGGACCCGCGCTCCGCAGTCGCATCGCGAGGTCGGCCGCGAGAACAGCTTTCCGACGGTCCGGGCGCTGTCCTCTCCGTGGGCGGGCTCTCCGTCAGCGGGTTCTCGTCCGGGGACCTGCGGGCACTCAGGATCTGAGCATGCCCAGACTCCGGGGATGTTTCTGAAAAAGAGGTGGCCCCGCAGAGTCGGCAGCTTGGGCAGCCCGCTTCGGCGGAGCGCGGCCAAAACGCCTGCCAGAGCGTCTGCTTGCTGCTCCTTCGCCACCGCCGGGAACATCCTGGCTGCCACTGCGTCGTCGAAGTCGGCGGTCAGCCGGTCGCCGTCCCGAAGTGCGTTGGTGAGGGCGTCGCCGGCACCGGTACGGGCCAGGAGGTCGTCAGCCTCGGCCGCTCCGGGCTCAGAGCCGAGACGCGCGAACTCGGCAGCATGATCCGACACGTCGGAGTCCGTGGTCGCAGGCAGGTCCAGACGGCCGCCGAGCACTTCGAACCGGTCGCGTTCGATCCCGAAGAACTCCTGGAGGAAGTCGAGGTCCCGGGGTGCTTCGAGGGAGGCAGATGCTGCGATGACCCGGAACTTGTCAGGACGGTCGGTGAGGCCCAAGCGGTGGCGGAGGTTTCTCAGCAGATACGCGATCTCCGTACCAGCTGTGCCGCGATACGTGTGGAGCTCGTCGACCACCAGTGTGAAACGGGCGTCGGGGACCTGGTGCAGCCACTGGCGCGTCTTCTCGAAGACGGACGCTTCCCGGGACCGCATCAGCATGACGTTCAGCATGCTGTAGTTGGTGATCATGATGTCCGGGGGGGCCTGGATCATGTCCCAGCGGGAGCGCATCTCCGCACCGTCGAGCCGGGGGATGAAGTACTTGCCGTCGCCGTCGCCGCTCTGGGCCTGGCGGGAGCGAGCCTCGGTGGCGGCAAATTCCTTGCGGAGGTTCCTGACGCCGGCAGCAGAACCGATGTCCCCCGGGACAGGTGTCGCGCCTGTGTAGCGGCCGAAGTAGAAGCGGTGTCCAGGGCGCTTGGCCTCAAACCACGCGCGCACGCCGTCGCTGTCCAGAGCCTTGCGCAGACGCATCATCTGGTCGTCGACGAGCGCGTTCATCGGGTACAGCACGAGTGCGCGAACGGCAGCGTGGCGGCCGCGCTCGCCAGCCCTCTGCGGCTGGAAAGCACCGTCGGGCGAGGTCCACCAGCGGTTGGCCGGGGCTGACGTCGCGCTCCACGACTCGGACTCCCGCACCAGGTCGGCAAGGATGGGGAGCAGGAACGCCTCCGTCTTACCTGATCCGGTACCGGCAGTGATGACAACGTCGCGCCGGTCCCTGACCGCGGCGGCGAGCGCCTGGTGCTGGTGCTCGTGGAGGGAGCGAACGCCCTTGAGGAGGCCCAGCTCGACGAGCTCGGCGAGTTGGGGGTGGGCGGCGGCCTCGCGGACCGACGCGGCGATACTCACTCCGGCAGAGACGTACTGCGGACGGACCTCGATCAGCGGGCGGCGCCAGGCGCCCCCATCACGGTCGAACAACCGGCGCCGTTCCTCCTCCAGTTCATCGTCTGCCAGCCCGAAAGGGGTGTCGTAGTAGCGGAAGAGCGCATTCTTAAGGTGATCAAAGGAGCCGACGATGTCCAGTCCGTGATCTGCCGCGGGTTCTGTCGTCGCGTTGTCAGGCATGAAGGTCTCCGAGCGTCTGCCCGAGCGATGCGGCGATCTTCAAGGCCACGTCCCCCGGGACGTTGTCGTACGCAAGATTCTGGGCTGACTCCTGAATGCGGGGTGCGAGGCCGGAGCACATGGCAGCAACCCTCCGCTGCAGGTCCGGCAGCGGATAGCCCCAGTCCACGAAGAGCGTCCCCATGCCGTCGCGACCGCAGTCGGCCTCGGGGCGCCACCGCAGTACGTCGGCGGCGCTGTTCTGCTCGGATAGCACCGTGTAGATGCCGTACTCGTGGGTGGTCTCGAACCAGGCCCCGTCGCGGAGAACCTGGCAGACCCGTTTGCTGTCCCTGCGCTTTAGCCGGTACAGGCCGTCACCCTGCGGACGGACGGTCGGCATGTACCGCCGCTGCTCCAAGTCGTAGCGCTCCAGCGGTGCTCCGTGCTCCGGCGCCGAGGTGCGGTCCGCCAGGCCCGAGCCCGGCAGCAGGGCCGCACCCCGGTAGGCAAAAGTGGGAGCGAAGACAGCTCCGAGGTCCTCCGCCAGATCGCGGAGTTCGCTCTCGTCCCCGAATCGGACGAAGTACGAAGAGGGAAGTTGGATGTCCCGAGGCGGCCGGTCCGACGAGGCCCGGTACAGCTGGACGAGCCCCTCGTCCTGCAGCTCGTCGAGTCGCCGGTCGAAGGAGGCCGTGCGGCTGCCCGTGATGGCGGCAAGACCCTGTGCCTTAGGCAGCGGGGTGAGCACCGGTGGCGCAGCGGACCAGCGGCGCCCGCTCCAGTCGACGTCGAGGTATGCCAGAGACACGGCATCGCGGAGCCAACGGCCTGGTGCGCCGGACTCGATCTCGTCGGACTCCTTGGCGCCGAGCCACCACAGACTCTGCTTTGCTTCGGTGAGACTCCCCGCCCCCTCTTCGCTGAACCAACGCAGCAACAGGTCTCCCGCGCCGATTTCCGTGCTCACTTCCCACCCCGATCGCGCGTGTTGCTGATTTCTGCGGCAGCAACCACGTACTCGGCCCAGCCTGCCGCCCGGCACGCATCGGCGGCGCTGAGTACGACGTATGCCCAGCGGTAGTCCTCCCAGGTCGGTACCGGGGCAGGAGCCGGAGCACCGGGATCAGCTGGCCGCACCCACCATCGCTGTGGAGTGCGGTAGACGAACCACACAGCGCCATTTGGGATCTCTGCTTCCATCGCGGGGGTTTCGGACGCCTGGGAGATGCGCTTGCTGACCCACGACGGTGCTTCCTGCCTTCGTACCGGCGTCACCGTTCCGTACTGGTCGAGGAAGTAGGACTCCACAACCTCGAGCTTGACGACGACTGTTCGGGCCGGGGCGGGAGCAGACGTGGCATCCGCGCCCCGGATGAAGGCTCCGCTGTCCTCGTCATCGCACTCGCTGACGCGGTGTGCGGAAGTGCCTGCGCACCGGTATCCGAGCGAACCGGTGCCCTCAGGAAGTGCTTCGTGGAACCCGTCGTAGACGGTGAAGATCTGGCGGCTCGAAGATGTGCCCACCTCGTGCTGACCTTCCTCGAAGGCGAGGCAGTTGAGGGGGAAGGGCACCCGGGGGTCAGCGCGCAGGTTCTCAGTCCGGCCGTCGAGGGATACCTCGACGGTACGGTCGGGAGTGTCGGAGGCCGGCAGGAAGAGGTCGGGTTCCCCGCCCCTGAGGTAATGGCCCGCGAGGCCGGATCCGGTGCGGTACTCGCGGGCGATGCGGAGTCCGCCGATCAGCTTCGTGTGCTGCCTGATCTGGGGGTGCAGGACGTGGCTGTGCTCAGCGCTGGAGTCCAGCGCCTGCTTGAACGCGGAGGTATCGACAGCTCGCACGCCCTTGAAAAGCCGCCACCCGGGGACAGGGGCGGCAACCTCCCGCACCGTCTTGGACCGGAGCCCGCTGAGCATGGCGCGCACCTGGGCCGCCGACGACGAGGACGCCAGTATCCAGTGCGGCTCACCGGGTTCGAAATACTCTGTGCTCACCCACTCGCCGAGATCCGCGTGCATGCGGAGCAGTACGACCTCCTGAGGCACCCATTCGATGACGAGGTCGTCGCCGTCGAGATGGACACCGAGGCGGAGCTGGGGCTCTGAAGGCACCAAGGTCTCAAGCCCTGAGTAGACCCCCCCGTAGTCGGTGCGGAGGGTGAAGGACCGGCCGTCGTGAATCCGGACAGTCGTCTCCTCTACACCTTCGGCAGCGTCCGCAAGCCACTCCAGACGGCGGCCCTTGTCCGTCACCGCGATGCGCAAGCCCAGCGCCCGGCGCCGCTGCTGACGCTCCGGCTCGTGGAGGGTTCCGTCCCAGGTGGCGGCCAGCCGCTCCAGAAGGGCGACGATGAGTGGATCGCCGCCCTCGCCGCTACTGGGCGCAGATGCGAACTTCAGCTCCTCCATAAGCCGGGGAGACAGGCCCCGGCCACGCCCCGCACTCCACGCGTTGAGCCGCCGCAGGAGCTCTCGGCCTGGCACCTCGGTCGAGTTGTGGGGCC
This sequence comes from Streptomyces sp. NPDC001068, assembly GCF_042897315.1. NCBI lineage: Bacteria > Bacillati > Actinomycetota > Actinomycetes > Kitasatosporales > Streptomycetaceae > Streptomyces > Streptomyces sp. NPDC001068. The sequence goes on from NZ_JBIAYD010000003.1 coordinate 127,469, forward strand.
GCAGCCGGGTCGTGGCGAAGAAGCGTGTGAGTGCTTGGCGGTCCGACCTGCGGACGAGCGCCTGTGAGACCGGGTATCCCACGCGCCAGTAAAACTCGTCCGTGCTCACTGTGCTCGTCCCGTACAGGCCGCCGGTATCTTCGAGCCAGGAGTCCAGTTCCTCCCACATGGCCGCTACGTCGTCCAGGGCCTTGTCAAGGCGGTTCGCTTCAGGTCCCTCCTGCGGGACGCCGAACATCTGGTACCAACGTCCGCGGAAATTCGTTCGGCGCATACCGTCCGAGGTCGCCATCCGGGTGGCCGCGAGGACCGACGCCGCCAGGACCGGAAGGCTCGGCGGCGCGCCGGTGCTTCCTTTCGCCGCCCATACCCGGCACTGGCTCATCACGCGCCAGAGCAGGGCCTTGTCCGACCCCGACCAGTAGAGCTCGTCCGCGACGGCGCTGCTGAGCGACTCCTCGATGCCGAACCGCTGAGCGAGTTCCCGTTCAACCTCGTCGTCGACATACAGCACAGTGCTCTGCAGGGCATGGTCAGCACCGAAGAACTCGTCAGAGAGGACTTCGTGCCACCGGTCGTACGCTCGCTTCATCTGCCTGCCTCTGCCCACAGCGCTGTCCGCATCTAGATATTGCGTGGCGTGGGGGGGACGTGCCCTCGCCGCGGCCTGTTCCCGGCCCGACTGTCGCGCCGCGCGGTGGCGGCGGGTTGGCCAGGTGGCTGCAGCGTGGGGCGCGCAGAGAGGGATGCCCGTGGTGAGCGCACTGATGTCGGCAACGATACGACAGCACGCGTTCCTTGTCAGCAGCCTCCGCAAGCCGGTGACCTGCGCTTGCGTGGCCGGCACGGGTGTCGCTACAGGTCTCCGAGCCAGCTTTCCATCTGGCGAAGGCTCCGGCGTACATCGGCACGGAGCGCTTCCGACCTTTGAACCGAGTTCTGGGCCAGGTTCGCCAAATGAGCGTCGGACATGGCCAAACGCGCACATGCGAGCTCAAACTCTTCCAAGAGTTCGCGGGCGACCTAGTCCGCGCCACCGCCCCGGAGGAGCGCATCCCCGCCGACTGAGAAGGCACCCGGGGACCCGGCCACCCCGAAACCGAGGCCGTACGCGCGGACCTTAGCAGCGGACAACAGCAGTCGCGAGCGAATCATGGTGCACATACGCGCCAGGTTGAGACGGCTCTGCCCAGCATTGCCCAAGCCGGGATCGAAAGGGGTGCGCAGCCAGCCATGGACTATCCGTGGACTGACCCCGCCTAATCTACCGCGTGCAGGGCCGTGACCTGCAGCGTTACCCACTTTCCAAGGGCCCTCCGGAGTCGTGCCCACTATTCGAGGATCCGTGTTGGGAACGAGCGGCGAGAAATCAACGGAAGCTGCCCGCTGGGCCCCGAGATCCTGAGTTGCCTGCCCTGCTGAGCCGAGACCTTGACGGTAGAAGCGGCGCTAATGGTCAGAGTGATGAGTTGCGACAGTTCCTCACGAGTGATGCCCGTGACCACCTCGTTGCCGCACACAAGAACAGCGAAAACGAGGGATGCCGCTTCGGAGGTAATTCTCTCCTTGTCTTCCCCAGAGAACGTAAAGAAGTAGTCTCCCGGCCCTTTTCCGTCGTTGTACTTTATGAACAAGTGGCGGTCATGGTTCACCACATAGTGGCCGTATTTTACACTCGCTCGATTCAGTGCTGTGAACATCTCCGAGTCGGCGATCGCGACCAATGCCGCACCATGCATAAAGTCTTTGTGATCAATCACCATTTCCCCCTTCGGACAGTCAAGGACGATGACCTAAAGCCTGGCGCCCGAGATCGCCATAGCGTATCGATCAGCTGGTCGCTGAACTTGAGGTTTGGAGGAGCTTTTGCGTGCGTTGCTTCCAGCCGGAGATGCCCGTGCCAGATCGCGCGGGGCAGAACAGGGAATGGCGGACACCAGGGGGTGGGAGTGAGCCGAGACCTCGGACACGCTTCGCAGGCCCTGACACGCCGCTACCAACCCTTCTCAGGCATCGGTGGAGCCGTCAATGATGCCGAAGTGACGGGAGACCTCATCGATCGTGAAGCGGGCGCGGAGCTTGCAGGCAGAGTTCTGGTTGGCGAAGAAGCCCGGGCGCCACAACGCTTCCTCGCGGGGCACGGCATGTTCCCAAGTGACCGGGACGATCCACTCACGACGATCCTCCCCATCCCCCTCTGCGCTCTCCTCAGCCCGTCGGTAGGTGCCCCCCAGGGACAGATCAGCCATCCGTCGGCTCTCACCGTCAATGGTGAGGGCGGCATCCTCAAACGGCTGCGGCTCGCCGGCCACGGTGCCGACGCCTACGTATCCCACCTTGGGGATGTGGGTGAACACGCGCGCTCCGAGCGGCAGGGATCGGATCGTCCGGGAGAACCACTCCCCGCCGCCGGCCGACACGAATCCGTAGCCAAGTGCGTCGTCCCAACTCCGGCTGCCTGACTCATCACCGAACGACACATACCAGTCCGTCCCGTTCCACGGCTCCTGTTTCGCGCGTCCTTTCGCTCCCGCCGACGGCACCACTGCCTCGGCCTCATCGATCAGCCAGGTGCGTGCCAGGTACGAGCGTCCCTCGTCCTCGAAGTAACGGAAGAAGAGCACGTTCACCGGCACCTGGAACCCGGATGCCAGGTAGGTGACGATCCGCTCGGTCGCCGCATCGATCTCGCTCGCGACGATGGTCAGGGAGTGAGTGGAGTTGAGAGCCTCCGGCGGACTGCCGCCGAACCGCAGCGCGAACGCCTCGTCCAGCTCCTCTGCCAGGCCTCTGCCGCGAGCGTACGAGGCATAGATGTCGCGTATCTGCTCGTTGGTGAGCTCCAGGACCCAGGAGCCGTAGTCCAGAACCTGTGCCACGACCTCACGGGGGGTACGGTCGCGCTTGAGCTCAAGAACATGCAGGCCCCCTTCGGCATCCATGGCAAGCAGGTCGACGACCTTGCCGTACTGCGTGGACACCTGCCGACCGATCAGCAGCAACGGCTGCCCCACGATTCCCGGATCGGCCTCGATGAGCTCCTCCAACCGCGACTCCAGCGGCATCGGCCGCGTAGTGACCCGCACTGGCTTGTCGTCCACCCGCCACAGCCCGAATTCCAGCGGCATGCCCGCTCCCCCTCCGCCCAGATCTGAAGTCAAGCAGACCCTGAGGAAGCGGGGAACCATGGGGCAGGACCGGGCAGCGAGTCGACAGCCCACGCTGAGACGGACTACCCGCGGCCCGTAGCACTTTCCGTCTCATTCAGCCCCGTTCATGGGCGTTCAGGCGAGACCAGCAACCCTTCCAGCATCGGCGACCATCCGCCCGTGAACGCAGGTGAACGCCCCCGAACCTTGGCCAAGACCCCACCAACGCAGTTGGAAATCGTGTTGATCAGCGCGGAAGCTCGGGTCCAGGCCACCGCCAGCCGGGGAAGCTAAGTTGAGGGTGTGGACGAGGAAGCGATCACCATCAAGCTCTCGCGCGATCAAGCGTTCGTGCTGTCGGACTGGCTCTATCAAGTCATGTTCCGGTCCGACGACCTTGAAGGGATCGTGCACGACCTAGCCGTGTGGTCGCCGATCTACGCGATTTCCGGAACGCTGGACAAGACGCTGAGCGAGATCTTCATGCCCGACTACGGCCCACGCCTTGAAGCGGCCAAGGAGCGTCTCCGCGCCGATCTGCACGGTGGAGCAGACGAGCCAACGACACCAGGCCAGGACACGGCCGACGCACCACAAGCGCACCAGATCGAGCGGGGAACACCGGGGAACCACGGTGAAAGCGACCGAGGGTGACGAGGCCCGGTGCCAGGTGAACGCCCTGCTCAGCAGCGCTACCCGCCGCATATGCCCGCAGCTTCCCAAGCTGGGAGCTCCAGAATCGTCGTCGCGGGCCGGTCGTAGTGGCTTGCTGGTCGACGCCATAGGCAACGTGGCTGAGGCTGGTGGGGGCTACAGCAGGGCACACGTGCGCCTGGTCAGTCGGCGCACCCGCCATCGTGGCTGACTGTCGTCGGCTGGGGCACAGACGAACCAGTGTCCGACTCCAAGTGGACGTAACCGTGCACCCACCTGCGGCGTGCGCGGAAGGACTGTGCATCCTGAACACCATGACGAACCCCGAAGGCCCGTACGTGAAGGTGCACTTCCGGATGGAGGTCGAGAACGACTGGCCGCCGGCGTCGGTGGAGAGCCTGTGGGCGGTCGATCAGGGTGACGGCACCGTGCGGCTCGACAACATCCCCTGGTTCGTCCGGGGTATCGCCTGTGGGGACATCGTGGCCACCGAACCGGACGAGGAGGGCGTGCGGTGGGCCGGCGAGGTGGTCCGGCGTTCGGAGAACTGCACCATCCGCCTCATCGTGTTCCGTGACGGCGGTTCAGGAGCTGCACGGCAGAGCGTGATCAACGCATTTCACGCTCTCGGGGTCTGCGGCGAAGGCATAGAGAGGTTCGGCATGGTTGCCCTGGACGTCCCGCCCACCGCCGATCTCACCAAGGTACAAGGGCTCCTCAACCACGGTGTGGCCAAAGAGCGGTGGGACATGGAAGAGGGATGCATCACTGCACAATGGCGGGCCGCGTCCGTCGGCTGACGCCGTTCATGTGATCCATGGCTGGGCCGTAGCTGGGCCGTGCGAGATCGCTCGACAGCGGCCAATGACGACCAACGACGACCACCAGGTGCACGAGCCCACCGCCCCTGAGTAGCGAGAACGCAGGTCACCAAGATCTCAGGCAACACCCAGGGCAAGAGAACGGCTCCTTACTCGCTCATTAAGATTCCGTCGGCCTCAGTTGCAGCTACCCGTCTACCACATTGCCTTGCGGAGGACCGGAAGATTGGCGAGTTATTTGAGGTGCTTGGCTCGCTTCATCATCGAACAGGTTTATCTGACCAGCTGAAACATTCCTCACAGATTGGGGGCGCCGATATTCGTCCACATGCCCCATTGTTCGAATAACCGTCGCATTGTAGAGCCAGCTCAGATTCCCCTCTTTCTCTAGCTTTCCGGAAACCTGCAATGCCAAGTCTTCTTCATGTGCCCTGATGGCCTCGTGATAGTCTTCCTCGTCAGCCAATCGAACACGTACTTTCCTTACCGGTCCTGAAGTGAGTGCTTCAACCCCGAAGACACCCGGACTCCCCACGTCCTTTTTGGCGAGTAGATGCACTCGGCCAATAATAGTCACCATGCGAGATGACTTATCCTCTGCCAGCCGCACCGCCGCTTTACCTAGAGGTTCCGCGTCTGAGCCTTTGAACTCAAAGCGCACTGATTCGGGAGCCGACCCAGGGTTACTTGAATCCCATTCGACGGCGATATCGGCGCCATCTGAATTAGCGGCGATACCCAGGAGAGCCTGGGTCATCTCATAAGAGATGCCCCGTGGCACTCCAGCTTCGAAGCCAGACAGTGATCCGCTCGTGCGGTAGTGCTCAACTGCCTCCGCAGTCGCCTCCACAGCTCGGACGACTGCTTGTGATACCTCCCGAGCATGTGCGACACCGACATCAGGGAGAGACGATGCCTCTCCGCCGGAGGCTGACAGCGAGATCCCAGCATGCGGCGGAGCGTAAGCGGTGACGATGTAGCTACCCGGAGCTGTCTGCCCCATCAGGACTTCATCCAGATAGCGACCTGCGAAGCGACCGTGCCGATTGACGAAGTGCCGGCCAGGCCCCAGGAAAAACTTTGCCCCAGCTAGCAGTGTGCGACGGGCGGACTCGATCAACCGTTCTCCGCTTCGCCAGTCAATGAATCCACTGGGCGCCGCAGATTCCCTCCTGAACCTAAATTCATCAGACGCGTCAACAGCGAGGCGCGGATAGATAATCCTGGTCCACGACTCGCGATCTTCTGCAATCTGCATGAGTGCAGACTTCATAACATCGCTGAATTCAGGCGCATGAACGTCGAGGGGGATCAGAAGGCTGGAGAACCGAGCCTCTTCGGATCCCGGCGGAAGGTATCGCATATAGATGCCACGCCTACCGCCTGCGGGTCGCCACCCAGCTTCCTCTAGTAGGACCGTCAGCTTCCCCGGATCGACTTTCGAAGGGATCGTCACAGTGGACCTTTTAGCCATTTAGCGACTCCCCCCTATCGATCTTATCCAGGATCATCGCCAATGCACTGGCGTCCATAATATTCTTAGTCGGAATTCTGACGGTCGGCTTTTTTACCTTGGAGTCCGCCTCTGCGCCTTCTAAGTATGCCCAGTAACAGCAACGCCTAGTCCACAGGCCTTCATGCGTGACCTGTGTCCATTCGGCCTGTCTCGGAGGCGTCGTCATAACGATCAGGATGGCTTTCGGGTAACTTCTGACCTTCGCCATGTGATCGAAGTACTGACGCTTGCTGAACTGATAGCTAAAGAAGTCTTTGGTGAGGTCTGGCACGGTCTGCGTAGTGCACTTGAGCTGCGCGAAGACCATCGTCTCTTGCTCAAGGGCCGTCTGTGGCGGACGGATCAGCTGAGCGTCAACACCCCACTTGTCCTTGCTGATCAGCTCCATCGTGCAACCTGCCGTCGCAGCGACGCTCGCCATGTATCCCTGCTGAAGCTGCTCCATCATGTCCGTCACCGTGAACGGATCAACAGCTTCGATGTGGCTTGTGCGCGGTTTCCCAATACCGCCCGCGCCAACCAGCTCCACCACTGGCAGCCCCCCGCCTGAGTACAGAGGCTGGCAGGATAGGTCACCGGTGGTTGATCTGAGTAGATCCCCGGTCCACCGCATGGTCACACGGTAAGGCGGAGCACTGACACCGCCCTTGCTCCAGAGGTAGCGACCATCCATCCCGAGCAGCGGGGAATCACGGGGAATGGGGCACCGCCTGCCAAGGATCCCTGTCGTCCATTTCCCGAGGTCAGAGCCTCTATCAGCCCCAAAGGCTCGCAGCTTCCCAAGCTGATGTTCTCGCGTGCGACCAGGCACACCGCTCGCTGCCCAACAATCGAACACGCTGGTCTGCCGCTTCGTCCGGGCTGCGGCGCTGGGGCGCCGGTCCCGGCCGAGCGGCAGACGAGAGAGCTGACGTACGACAGAAGGCCCCGCGCATCGGCCGCCGGGAGAGATGGCGAAGTGCGGGGCCGGGCTGGCCGGTCGCAGGAGCCTGCCAGCACTGCGGCCAACCGAAGTTTCATCGGTCAACGAGATCAGACCACTGACGCACCCCGGCCCATCGTGCGCCTCGGCGTCGGCAATACGTCGGAACTTGCCTCTGACTTTGCCCCGAGGCCGGAGAGGATCAGTTCGGCCAGCATCGCGGCCGTCTCCGGCTGGATGGTGCCAAGGCGCACCAGGCCGTCACCAGCGACATTCACGTCTGCCGCAAGGCCGGGAAAGTCCGTCTCCAGGCCCAGACCTGACAGTTGTGTGGCCAATGCCCCTGCGCCGCGTCGAGCCCGAACCCAACCACGGACGTACGGAACTCCGGGCACCAGGTCTTCGGCGCGCTTGGCGACGACTCCCCGTCGGTCGGTCATGGCTCAGTCCCTTCCTGCGCGCAGTTCGGTGGCTCGGGCGCCGCTCTTCTCACATCGCGCGCCGCCCGTTGCCAGGGCCAGCCGCAGCAACTCGGCCAGTCGCTCCGCGGTGGCCGGCGATACCCGGCCGAGTTCGACCAGGCCGTGCCCGAAGGCATTCAAGTCGGCACGCAGGTAGGGGAAGTCCATCTCCATTCCTGCGCGGATCAAGGCGTCTCGTAGAGCGGTCGTGGCGTTGCGAGCGGCGTACCAGCCGTCGCTTTCCAGAGGCGACCAGGCGGCAGCGTCGCGCCGGTCCGCGGTGTCATCCGGCATCCGCCGCGCTCCCCTCGATTGCACTCCAAGTCAAGGCAGCAGCGGACGGGTAGCGCTCGCCGTAGCGGTCCACCCGAGCAAGCAGTTCCGCGGAGGCTACGAGCATTGTGGCCAATGCGACCGGGCGAAGCGGGTTGGCCATCGGTCGGCGGATCGGGGCGCGGAGCCATTCATAACGGTCGCCGGGCATGGGCATGGGGCCGGGTACGACAACCACCGATCCGCCGCTGAGGTAGCGGTACGCGGGTGGAGTCCCCTCTTCGCGTTCGAGGTAATGAGCGAAGTCCTCCCGGCTCTTCGAGCCGAGGAAGAAACCCACCCGTTGGCTCCCGTGATCGAGCACCGTCGGGCCGAACGGAAGGCCGCGCCGGAGCAGTTGATCGAACGTCTCCATGCCGACCCGCTGCCCGACGGTCACCATGTCGAAGAGGCGGCCGGCCGGGACCATGTAGGGCGACCGAGGATCGTCCGCCCAGGTGGCCCGGCAGTCCGCCGGATCATCGGCGGCAGCGGAGAGCCATTCGACGCCCCTCCTCGTCATCCTCTGCACGTCATCTCACCTCGGCCAGAACCGGAGACAGTTGCGGCTGCGACGCCGCCTTGTGTCCAGAGTCGGGGTCAACGCTCCGGCCAGGGCAGATGACGAGAGGTGACGGGGGATGACGTGTCACGCGTCGACGCGTCATCTCCCGTCATGCACCCAACGGCTGTCGCAATCCGGTTACTTGCAGCGCAGGGTGATGAACACCGCGTACATTCGGTCGTAAGGTCAGAGAACCGTGCGCCCCGGAAGTCGCGCCCGTTCACAGGTGGGGAAGGAATGGTCACGTCTTCGCTGGAGTCAGCCAGCGTTCGCTTACGGCAAGCCCGCGTGACCCGAGGCTGGAGCCAGCCACGGTTGGTCAGAGAGTTACGCCAGGCTGCCATGCGTCGTGGCCATCAGCTCACCTCCGACGCCAGCGTGAAGCGCCGAATCGCCAGCTGGGAGAACGGGCACAGCGTGCCGGACGATTTCTACGGTCCGCTGCTGTGCGAGGTCTACGACCTCAGCGCCGCCGAGCTGGGGCTGAACCACGAGGGCGAGCGGGACGCAGGCCTCTTGGACGCCAGCTATCCGGGGAGCCCCGAAGGCGCGATCGAGACCGTCGGTCAGTTGTGGCGAGCCGATCTCAACCGGTACGAGCCTCTGCTACAGGCCGAGCCGTCCGAGCCCGCGTGGAACGAGGCCTCGCTTCGGTGGTTGGTCGCGCCCGAGCCGGCCGTTCCTCAGCAGCGTCGGGACGGCATGCGCGTCGGTCTCGGAGATGTGGCTGCCATCAAGACAACCGCGGACATGTTCGCCCAGTTAGACGACCGGTTCGGCGGCGACCACGCGCGGCATGCAGCTGTGCAATACCTCAGCACCGAAGTAACACCACTCCTCCGCGGGCAGTACAACGAGCACGTTGGCCGGGCCCTCTTCTCCACCGTCGCGGAGGCGACGCTCCTAGCCGGTTGGATGTCCTACGACGCCTGTCGGCACGGCCTGGCACAGAGGTACTTCCTCCAAGCCCTCCGGTTGGCCCAGGACGCCAATGACCGCCGGCTCGCCGGGAGCATTCTGTCCGCCATGAGCCATCAGGCTACGTTCCTCGGCCGATACACGCAGGGCGCGACGCTCGCCCGTGCTGCTCTCATGGGTATCTCCCCCGTGGCCACGCCCACGCTTCGCGCCCAGTTCCACGCCATGGAGGCACGCGCCCTTGCCCGGACCGGGGACGTTCGGGCTTGTGAAGCCGCCTTGAACGCGGCTACGAAGGCGCTGGAGAGCCGGAACAGCGACGACGAGCCCGAGTGGATCAGCTATTTCGACGAGGCCGAGCTTGCTGCAGAGGCCGCCCACTGCTTCCGTGACGTCAACAGCGCCCGGCAAGCCGTCGCTCATGCCGAGAACGCCATGAGCGGCAGCCACGTACGAAGCGACTTCTTCGCAACGATGGTCCTCGCCGACGCCCACCTACGCGCCGGTGACGTCGAGGAGGCTTGCCGCGTGGCACTCGACGCGCTGGACCTCGGCGAGCAGCTCAAATCGGCGCGGTGTGTCAGCTATCTCGCCGAGTTCCGGCAGAACCTCACCGCGAGCGGCAACAGCGCGGACGTGCAGACGTTTACCGAGCAGGTCAGGGAGCACAGGCTGTGGGTAGCCGCAGCCCCAAGCACGGCAGTCTGACTTTCACCCGGATCGCCCCAGCTAGGAGAGAGGATCCATTCATGGGTGACCTGCTGACTCCCATCATCTCGGCTGCTTCGGCTCTGCTGGGTGTCGGCCTGACCGGCACCATCAGTGCTCGCTCCGATAAGCGCAAAGACAAAGCTCTTGAGAGACAGCAGGTGCACCAGGAGTCCGTTCAGGAGCGCACTCACATACGCGAGCTTCATGCGGAACACAAGAAATGGCTCCGCGAGCAAAGATTGGCCGCGTACCAGTCGCTATTGACTGCCATGACCCAAGCACGTGAGGCAAATTGGCAATATTTCAACGTGCTGCAATCGACATCCTCCCCCTCGCCTGACGCCCAGGAGAGGAGAACCGCAGCACGACAAGCACGTAGCGTGGCCAGTCAAGCAAGCCACACAGTCCAGTTGGAGGGTCCCGAACCGGTCTCTGCTGTTGCTGTTCGCTGCCTGGCCATCATGGAGCTTGAGTACGAACGTGTTGCCACTCTCGTCGAGGGCACACTCACTAACAATCTGAGCCAGCAACGCGAGGCCGACCTACGGGCGGAATTCAGGGAAGGCGATCAGGAGTACAAGGACGTGATGGATCTGCTCGTTGAGACCGCGAGAGGAGCGCTCGGCGAGATTCTGGCCGTCGACTAGAACGGGCCCCATTCATCTCGCCCGTCTCCGGTACGAATGGACCGTACCCGCCGCGCGAATTCCGCGGCAGCTGAGTCGCTGGTCGTGACCTGGTGGCCGAGCCACGCGACCATCATCAATTCGCGCAGGTCCGCGAGGGTCTCGTATCCAGGCCAGTTCATCACGTCGAACCCGTACCGGTGGACGAACTCCGCGTACTCCGCCTCCGAGTGCCAGCCGTACCGGTCGTAGAACGCCGCCGTCTGGATCAGGTCCCATTCGCGCGGGGCAAGAGCGAAACCGTCCAGGTCGATGAGCACCGCGTGCCCATCCCGATGGCGAAGGATGTTCCCGATGCTCGCGTCACCGTGGATCATGCCGAAGGGGAGGACGAAGTCCAGTCGGTCGTACTCCTTGGCCAGGCGGGCCGCTCGTTCGTCCAGGAACGTCCGGTCCTCGGCCGCGATGCCGTCGAGGCCTTCCAACGAGGCCGCCAGCTTTGCCAGCGGGTCGAAGTACGGGAGGCGGAGGGATTCGGGCTCCTCAAGCCAGTGGAGGCGCCTCAGGAGATCAGCCAGTTCAGCGACCGTCGCGTACTCCACTCGGTCTTGGACACTCTCCCAGAAGGTCACCACCAGACCGCCGATGACCAGCGGTTGCGTGACCGACGCCGGCGCACGCATCGCCGGGAAGTCCTGCGTCTCCAGCCACCGGGCGACGCTCACAGCTCGGTCCATGTCCGCGAGGACGGATCGGTCACGCGCGACGCGGACTATCACGGGTAACGAGGTGAGGGTGTAGACCGCGTTCGAACCGAGTCGCAGCAACTCGGCGCCGCGGAAGTCGAGTCCAGCCGTCGCGCAGGCCTCTTGGAGTACGGGTTCCAAGCCCTCCGCCGTGAACTCCGTGCCGCCGCTGTCAGGTGCCCCGCTGCTGCCCGAGATCATGCTTCGACCATACGGGCCGGACCGACCGCCCGACAGGCCGCCCACGTAATAGGGGCGTAATGATCTTGATCGGAAGAGATCGCGCCCGCCCCTCCCCCGCAGCTCAACGCCCCGCGACGGCAACGGTTCCTGATGGCCTCCGGAGCCGTGTGCGCAGGTTCGAATCCTGCCGGGGGCACCCCTTATGAGGTGCCCAAAGACCCCGTCGCCAGCGGAAACGCTGAGGCCGGGGTCTTCTTGCATGTGCAGGCGTGTGCGGCCCGAGGCGGGCGTATGCCTGGGTCCGTGGACGAGACGTGGATGGGATCTTGGAGCATCGCCACAGGTGAGCCCGCGAAATGACGAGGCCCCCGTGCAGACCGCCACGGAGCCTCGCGCGCGGCTCAGCGATCACACTCGGGTCTCGCGAAGTAGGGTGTCAGCCCCTTCATAGAGCTCCAGGGAGTACCTCAGACCGGAGCGGCCGTCGCCGTCGTTGACTTTTTCCCTACAGCGACGATCCCGTCACCGCAGTCAGAGAGCCCCTGTTAAGGTCCGCGACTCGCAATACGCTGACTGACCCGCATCGGTGGTCGACCGGCCGTGGGGCCGGCCGCCGTTCTCGCCGGGCGCCCACGGTCACCCCGTCGCCCCCGCCCCCTCCGTCGCCGGCGCCGTCGCCGTCGCCGTCGCCGTCGCCGGCGACCGTACGACGGTCGACTCGTGGACGGCGTACACGGCGTCGCAGCGGTCGCGGACGCTCGCGTCGTGCGTGGCGATGACCACCGCGCAGCCGGCCCCGCTCATCTCGCGCAGGATGTCCATGACGACCGTGGTGTTGTCTTCGTCGAGCGCGCCGGTCGGCTCGTCCGCGAGTACCAGGGCCGGCCGCTGCACCATGAGCCGGGCCAGCGCGACGCGTTGCTGTTCGCCGCCGCTGAGGTGGTGGATCGCCTCCTTCTCCCGGCCCGCGAGGCCGACGCGGTCCAGGGCCTCCGCGACGGCCGCGCCGCTCCTGTCCTTGCCCCTCCACCAGCGGCTGCCCTCGCCCTCGCCCGGCGTGGAACGCCGGGGCCTGGCCACCACGTCCAGGTTCTCGGCGACCGTGGCGTTCTCTATCAGCGCGTAGTGCTGAAACAGGTAGCCGAGGGTGTCCCGGCGATACCGGCGGGCGTCGCCCCTGCCGAACCGGGTGATGTCCCTTCCCTCGTACCGGATCGTGCCGGCGCTCGGCCTGTCGAGCAGTCCGAGGCAGTTCAGCAGGGTTGACTTGCCCGAACCGCTCGGGCCCACGAGGGCCAGCATCTCGCCGCGGCGGACGGTGAGGTCGACGTCACGCCACAGGGTCCGGGTGCCGAAGACCATCGCGAGACTCTCGATATCGATCACAACTGACTCCCGTTGGACGGACGGTTCTCGGCACGGGTGGGGTTCACGACTCCGTCGCCCCTTCCTTCACGATGCGGCGGTGGAAGAACGCGAGAGCGAGCAGCACGGCTCCCAGTTCGAAGACGACCAGGCCGGTGATGACGGTGAGGTCCAGGGAGCCGATGTGCATCGGTTCGAAGGGCGCGGGCGCACCGGCCGCGGCGAACCTCTTCAGTTCCCGGTTCTGCTGCCAGGCCTGGAAGGGGACCCGGGTGGCGAAGACAAGGGCGATGGCCACCTCCACGGCGAGGATGAAGCGATGGTTCGCGACGTATCTCCAGCCGCCGATGTGCCGTACGAAGATGCTCTGCGCGTTCTTCCGCGCGTAGATGAGGCAGACGCCGACTCCGGCGATGAGGAGCACTGTCACGGCGACCGCGAGATCGAAGACCTGGAGCCGGAGTTTGGTGACCGAACTCCGCAGGTCCAGGGCGGTTTTCTGGCCGACGGGACTCACCGAGTTGACGTAGTCGCGGACTTGATTCGTCCTGATTGCCTTCAGTACGTCGTCGGGGTCGGGGAAGACCACTCCCGCCTGGGTGGCGAACGAGGTGTAGGCGTCGTCGGTGAGGAAGCGCGAGCCGTTGGGGACGGCGACGACGACCGGGTCGCGTACCAGCGATCTGTCCTCGTCCGGGCTGTGCGCGGAGCTGTAGACGTACGTGCCGGTGCTGTAGGCGAAGAGACGTTGTCCGCTTCTGCTGCCGAGCGTTTCGAGGGGGATGTGCCGGCTGCGACCCGGGTCGATGATCTCGGAGGCGGCCTTGGTGATGGCGGCCCTGTGCGAGGTGAGGGAGTCCGGGACGATGACCCGTACCGGGCGGGAGTCCGGCGCCTCGCCGTCGTGGGCCTCGGAGGCGTATCTGCGTCCCCGCGGGTCGAGGAGCGGCTGCTCACGGAGGTACGTGTCGTTGACGACGAGGATCTCGCCGGCGGGCAGTCGCGCGTCGGGCGCGGAGACCTGGAGGTCCCTGCGTCCGGCGACGATGACCTCACCCCGCCGGTCGGCCTGGCGCAGCCATGGACCGACATGGTCGTTCAACTGGTCCATGTGCATGGCGAAGGCGCCGTTGAGGCGGATCGAGACCGCGTCGCCCACGCCCCGGTAGACATCCCGGTTCTCCTGGCGGGTCAGGACGTCGCGGCTCGCGAGCGTGACGTTCGTGGCGATGGCGAGTGCGAGCAGCAGCGCCGGGACACGTACGAGGTAGACGCTGAACGACGCCGCCCGTGAGGGCAGTTCGCCCTTGAGGGCGCGCAGTACGTCGACCTTGTGGGTCAGGGCCAGCGCGGCCGCGTGGGTGGCCAGTGCCACGGCGACGAGCAGGGCCGCGATGCCCGCGGCGAGCGAGGCGTACAGCCCCAGCCGGGCCAGGCCGTTGTAGAAGCCGAGGAAGGTGAGCGTCCCGGCGGTCACGGTGGCGGCCGCGACCAGCCAGAACGCCGCCAACTGCCGTAGGTCGCGGAGCAGGATGCCGGCGAAGGACATGCCCTGCATGCGCAGGATTCCGTACGACTTCGCGTTGAGCAGCACGCTCGCGCCGGTCGTCGTCAGGGCCGCGAGGGCGACCACGCACAGGGCCCGGTACAGGGGATCGCCCGAGTACCGGTCGGCCAGTTCGGTGTACGACAGGGGGTGGGTGACGGCCACGGTCATGCCGAGGTCCTCGAACTCCGCCTTCAAAGCGTCGGCGTCCGCGGCTGATCCCAACACGTAGTAGGAGCCGCGGGGATCCTGCTGTCCGATCTCGGAGATCGGATGCACACGCGTCTCGAGGTTCCTGCTGAACGCCGGGTAGCCGTGCTCCAGCCAGTCCGCGGTCACGGAGCGGGGGCCGCCCGGGGCCAGGTAGAGGTGCCGTATCCCGTCGGGGTTCCTCAGGTCGGCCACTTCACGGGCCACCCCGACTCCGTGCTCGGCCGAGAAGGACGCCACGGCCCGGACGACCTGAGCGCCGGTGGTGGAGTTGTCCGAGTCCGCCACGTCGATCAGGGCCGTGTTTCCGAGGACCCCGGTCTCGTCCAGACCGCGCAGGAACAGAAAGGCAAGGACGGCGGAGAAGGCCAGGACGGCGGCGTGGACGAATCGTATGCCTCGATGCAGCATGGGATACCTAGGTCGAAGGTGCCGGCGAGCACCCGTCCGGGCACTCGGGGCCGAGAATTCGGAACCGATAATTCAGGTCCGAGCAGAAAGGCCGTGGAGGCGAGGATTGCTCGCCTCCACAGCCGGCGTAGCTCTGTCAGGCAAGCGCGGGCGGCGCCACCCGCGGATGCCTAGACTCGTCGGGTTTCGACCGGGAGCCTCAGCAGTTCGGGTTGTAGTAGTACGACACCGAGCCGTTCAGCCCCGCCGAGGCGAGGGACCACTTGCCCTTCGCGGTGCACCCGCTGCCGAATACCGAGCCGCCCGTCTTCACCGAAGAGGCGTGCTGGTTGTTCGGGTGCTTGTAGTTCGACCACGCCGTGTTGGCGCCGTGGTCGTAGCTCCACGTGCCTCCGCCGACGTCGACGGTGGTGGCCAGGGCCGGCGTGGCCGCGGCCACGATGATGGCGGTGGCCGCCAGCGCAGCCTTCACCCCGTTGCGCATGCTCAAGACTGACTCCTCGTCTTCATGTTCTGGTCGGAACAGGGACAGATCTTGAACGAAAAATGGGACCGCGAGCAACCGGATATTCGCGTTACCCAGATCACAGCGATAAATCAGGCGTGGCGTGCATCAGTCGCGTCGGCCGATTTCCGGCCACTTCACCGCGGTGGCACGCGCCGGCCGGAGAAATGCAGGTAATGCGCGCGAGCAGACGGGAAAAGCCGCTCCCTGGTTGCGCGAGATATCGCCAAATCCATGCACCGGTTTTCAGCCATTCGGTTCCGGGCTTGGCGGTCCTTTTCTTGCGCATGTACTGTCATCGGATTACGGGGAGGCGCAGACAATGTCCCCTGCCTTGCCGGCCGGTCTGTAGCAGGCGCTTTTTTCCGGGATTCCCGGCGCGCGCCGGTGGCCGGTCCGGTGGGTTCTGAGTCATGTCGACGAACCGCTGACCTCAGTTCGCACCGCTACCCGGGGGCCCGACCACCTTCATGACTCCCCACCTCACCGCCGGCCGGCGCCCGCCGCCCGTCTGGCCGGTTCCCCTGCTCTGCCTGCTCTGGACCGTGGCCCTCGGAGTGTGGGGGCTGTCCCGGCAGCACAGCCTGTGGCGTGACGAGGCCGCGACCTGGCAGGTGGCCGAGCGGCCCACCGCCGAGATCTGGCACATGCTGGCGCACGTCGACGCCGTGCACGGCCTCTACTACCTGCTGATGCACGGCCTCTTCGAGGTCTTCGGGGCGAGTACGACGACACTGCGTCTGCCCTCCGTGTTCGCCATGGCGGTGGCCGCGGCCTGCGTGAGCGTCACCGGGCGGCGACTGGCCGGGACCTGGGCGGCCCTGGGCGCGGGGCTGTCGCTCGGCCTGCTTCCGGCGGTGCAGTTCTATCTCCAGGAGGGGCGCCCCTACGCACTGGTCACGGCCGGGGCCGCGATCTCGACGCTGCTGCTGGTGACCGTGGTCATGGACCGGGGGCCGGTGACGCGCTGGGCGGCCTACGCAGGCGCCGTCCTGCTGTGCGGGCTGCTGAACTGGCTGGCGCTGATGATCCTGCCCGCGCACGCGGCGACCCTGCTCTGGACACGGGCCCCGCGCGGGGTGTGGACCCGGTGGACGGCGGCCGCCGCGGCGGCCGTGGCGGGCGTGCTGCCCCTGGTCCTGTTCACCCGGAGCCAGTCCGAGCAGATCTCCTGGATACCACCGCTGACCTGGCACATGCTGATCGGCCCGGCCGTCCTTCTCGCCGTCGGCGGCCTCGGGGCACTGCTGGACCGGCCGCGGGCGGGCCGGCTGTCGGCGACGGCCGTGGGGCTGCCGCTGCTCGCGGTGCCGCAGCTCATGCTGATCGGCCTCTCCCTGGTCCAGCCGCTGTTCCTGGACCGGTACGTGCTGTTCAGCCTGCTGGGTCTGGCGCTGCTGATCGGGACGGCGCTGGGCACCGCGGTACGGGCGGCCGCACCGCGCTTCCCCCGGACGGCGCCGTGGATCCTGCCCGTGGCGGTCGCGGTGGCGATGGCCGCGCTGCTCCCCCAGTCGCTGGCGAAGCGCTCCCCGGCCAGCCGGGTGGACGACGTCTTCGCCGTGGCGACGGACGTACAGCGGCTCAAGGCGCCCGGGGACGCGGTCGTCTTCGTACCGGCGGCGCGGCGCGACACCGAGCTGGTCACCCCGCGTGCCTTCACGGGTCTGCGGGACATAGCCCTGGCCGAGAGCCCGCAGGAGTCCGGGACGCTGAAGGGCGTGGAGGCCGGCTGCGCCCGGATCCGGACGGTGATGCTGGCCCAGCGGCGGATCCTGCTGGTGACGGACATGGCGCGGGTCGCGACGCCGGTGTCGGCGCGGCGGGACCGGACGAAGGTCTCCGTGCTCAGGAAGTACTTCACGCCGGTGGCGGACGCGCAGGTCCGCGGCCGCAGGGTGACGGTGTATCAGCGCGTCGAACGCCCGTGACGGCGGTCGCCCCGCGGGTGCGGTGGCGTTCCGTGGCATTCCCCCCTCCTGCGGTATGTGACATAGTACTGAGGTGGCCAAGTCACTGACCTGCGATGTCGTGGTCGTCGGCGCCGGGATGGTCGGGGCCGCCTGCGCTCTGTACGCGGCCCGGGCCGGGCTGGACGTGATCGTCGTGGACCGTGGGCCGGTGGCCGGCGGGACGACCGGAGCGGGCGAGGGCAATCTCCTGGTCTCCGACAAGGAACCCGGGCCGGAACTGGACCTGGCCCTGCTGTCGGGCCGGCTCTGGGCGGACCTCGCCGAGGAGTTCGGGGCGGCCGTCGAGTACGAGGCCAAGGGCGGTGTGGTCGTCGCCGACTCCCCGGACGGACTCGCCGCACTGGGGCGGTTCGCCGACGGGCAGCGCGCCGCGGGAGTCCACGCCACACCGGTCGGGGAAAGGGAGTTGTACGACCTGGAGCCCCGGCTCGCGCCCGGCCTGCCCGGCGCCGTGCACTACCCGCAGGACGCCCAGGTGATGCCCGCCCTGGCCGCCGCCCACCTGCTCCGCGCCTCCGGCGCCCGGCTGTTCACCGGCCGTACCGTGACCGGCATACCGCGCACCCCCGGCGGCGCGGTGCGCGGGGTCCGCACCGACCGGGGCGACGTCGACGCGCCCGCGGTGGTCAACGCGGCCGGCGTCTGGGGCGCCGGCATCGCCGCTCTGGCGGGCGTCCGCCTCCCGGTCCTCCCCCGCCGCGGCTTCGTCCTCGTCACCGAACCCCTCCCGCGTCTGATCCGCCACAAGGTGTACGCCGCCGACTACGTGGCCGACGTGGCCAGCGACGCGGCCGCGTTGCAGACCTCGCCGGTCGTGGAGGGGACGGCCGCCGGGCCGGTGCTGATCGGCGCGAGCCGGGAACGGGTCGGACTCGACCGGGCCTTCTCGTTGCCGGTCGCGCGGGCGCTGGCGGCGGGGGCGACCCGGCTGTTCCCGTTCCTCGCGGAGGTCCGCGCCACCCGCGCGTACCTCGGGTTCCGCCCGTACATGCCCGACCATCTCCCCGTCATCGGGGCCGATCCCCGCGTCCCCGGCCTCCTCCACGCCTGCGGCCACGAGGGCGCCGGCATCGGACTCGCCACCGGCACCGGCCACTTGATCGCCCGGGCGCTCGGCGCGAAGACCCAGGGTGAGGCCGCGGCCGAAGACGGGGATGAGGTCGCGGCCGAAGGCGCGGACGAGGGCAGGGGCGAGGCCGCGGGCCTGGACGGGCGCCATGGCCGGGGGGCGGACCCGGACCTCGCGCCCTTCCGGCCCGACCGCTTTCCCACGGACCACCCTTCCGTCGACTAGAGGAGACCGCGTGCGATCGCCCCTGGAACTCGCCGACGCCCAACCGGATCCGGCGTTCACGGTCGACCTCGACGGGCGCGAGATCTCCGCCCGGCCCGGTCAGACCGTCGCCGCCGCGCTCTGGGCGGCCGGCGTCACCTCCTGGCGCACCACCCGGGTCGGGGGCCGCCCGCGGGGTGTCTTCTGCGGCATCGGCGTCTGCTTCGACTGCCTGGTGACCGTCAACGACCGGCCGAACCAACGTGCCTGCCTGGTGCCCCTGCGGCCCGGCGACTCGATCCGTACGCAGGAGGGGACGGGCCATGGCGGCGACTGACCGCCCGCGTCTCGCCGTGATCGGTGCGGGGCCGGCCGGACTGGCCGCCGCCGTCGCCGCCGCCTCGGACGGGGTCCACGTCACGCTCGTCGACTCGGGGACGCGGGCGGGCGGGCAGTTCTACCGCCGGCCCGCCGCGGAGCTGCGCGCCCGGCGGCCGCAGGCCCTGCACCACCGGTGGCGGACGTGGGAACGGCTGCGGGACGGCCTGGAGGCCCAGGTACGGGCCGGCACGGTGCGCCATCTGACGGATCATCATGTCTGGTTCGTGGAGCGGCTGGACGGCGGGTTTGCCGTGCACGCGCTGCTCGGCCCCGCGCAGCGGGAGCCGGTGGCCGTCCCCGCCGACGCGGTGCTCCTCGCCACCGGCGGCTACGAGAAGGTGCTGCCCTTCCCCGGCTGGACCCTCCCCGGAGTCGTCACCGCGGGCGGCGCGCAGGCCATGCTCAAGGGTTCCCTCGTGGTCCCCGGACGCACCGCCGTCGTCGCCGGCACCGGTCCCCTGCTGCTCCCCGTCGCGACCGGCCTCGCCGCGGCCGGAGTCGAGGTGGCCGCACTCGTCGAGGCCGCCGATCCGCGGGCGTTCGTACGGCGCGACCCGAAGGCGTTCGTACGCGGGGCCCGGGCGCTGGCTGCCGAGCCGGGCAAGGTCTTCGAGGGTGCCCGGTACGCCGCCGGGTTGCTGCGGCACCGGGTGCGCACGCTCGTCGGTCACACCGTCGTCGAGGCGCACGGCACCGGACGGCTGGAGGCCGTCACCGTGGCCGCCCTCGACCGCACCGGGCGGGTCAGGCCCGGCACCGAGCGCCGTATCGCCTGCGACACCCTCGCCGTCGGCCACGGCATGCTCCCGCACACCGACCTCGCCGGGACGCTGGGCTGCCGCCTCGACGGGCCGGCGGTCCACGTGGACGACGAGCAGCGCACCGACGTGCCCGGCGTCTGGGCCGCGGGCGAGACCACCGGTATCGGCGGCGCCGCGCTCTCCCTCGCCGAGGGCCGGGTCGCGGGCCGGTCCGCCGCGGCCCGGCTGCGCGGCGCCGAACCCGACCCGCGCGCCTGGGCCGCCGCCGCGAGGAGCCGTACGCGATCGCGGGAGTTCTTCGCGGTGCTCGACACCGTCTGCGTGCCGCCCGCCCGCTGGGCCGAGCAGGTCACCGACGACACCGTGGTCTGCCGGTGCGAGGAGGTGACCGGGGGCGCGATCCGGGAGGCCGTCGCGGAACTCGGCGCGGGTGACGCGCGGACCGTGAAGCTGCTGACACGGGCCGGCATGGGCTGGTGCCAGGGGCGCGTGTGCGGGCCCGCGGTCGCGGGGCTCGCCGGATGCGAACTCGACGCCACACGCATGCCGTTCGCCCGGCCGGTGCCCCTCGGGGTGCTGGCCGCCGCCGGAGAACGGGAACCCGAGGACGACTGAATGCCGCATCCCCCGGAAGAGAGCGACCAGATGGGACCCAAGATGACCGCAACCGAGAAGGAACCGGGCGACCGGCCCTGGCACGGCGTCCTCGTCGCCACCGCCCTGCCCCTCGACGACGGCCTGTCGGTGGACTACGACCGCTACGCCGAGCACTGCGCCTGGCTGGTGGCCAACGGCTGCGACGGTGTCGTACCGAACGGCTCGCTCGGCGAGTACCAGACGCTCACCGACGAGGAGCGCGCCCGGGTCGTGGAGACGGCCGTGGCCGCCGTCGGCGGGGAGCGGGTGATGCCCGGAGTCGCCGCCTACGGCTCGGCGGAGGCCCGCCGCTGGGCCGAACAGGCCCGCGACGCCGGCTGCGCGGCCGTGATGCTGCTGCCGCCCAACGCCTACCGTGCCGACGAACGCTCGGTGCTGGCCCACTACGCCGAGGTGGCCGGGGCGGGCGTCCCGGTGGTCGCGTACAACAACCCCGTCGACACCAAGGTCGACCTGGTACCGGAGTTGCTCGCCCGACTGCACGGCGAGGGGTGCATCCACGCCGTCAAGGAGTTCTCGGGCGACGTCCGCCGCGCCTACCGGATCGCCGAACTCGCACCGGAGCTCGACCTGTTGATCGGCGCCGACGACGTCCTGCTGGAACTGGCGATCGCCGGGGCCAGGGGCTGGGTCGCCGGATACCCGAACGCGCTGCCCCGCGCGAGCGTCGAGCTGTACCGGGCGGCCGTCGGCGGGGATCTCTCGACCGCCAGGAAGCTGTACGGGCAGCTGCATCCGCTGCTCCGCTGGGACTCCAGGGTCGAGTTCGTGCAGGCCATCAAGGTGTCCATGGACGTCGTCGGGCGGTACGGCGGTCCCGTCCGCCCGCCGCGGGTGCCGCTGCTGCCCGGACAGGAGGCCGCCGTCCGCGCCGCCACCGAGCGGGCCGTCGCCGCCGGACTCGCCTGACCGACCCCGCCCGGCCGACCCACCAGGAGCGTCATGCGCAGCAAACTCGTCCTGCACGCCGTCGACTCGCACACCGAGGGCATGCCCACCCGCGTGATCACCGGCGGGATCGGCACCCTCCCGGGCGCCACCATGAACGAGCGGCGACTGTACTTCCGTGAACACCGCGACGACGTCAAGCAGTTGCTGATGAACGAGCCGCGCGGGCACTCGGCGATGAGCGGAGCGGTCCTGCAGCCGCCGACCCGGCCCGACTGCGACTGGGGGGTCGTCTACATCGAGGTCTCCGGCTATCTGCCGATGTGCGGGCACGGCACCATCGGGGTGGCCACCGTGCTGGTGGAGACCGGCATGGTCGAGGTCGTCGAACCCGTCACCACGATCCGGCTCGACACCCCGGCCGGTCTCGTCGTCGCCGAGGTCGCGGTGGAGAACGGCGCGGCCCGGCACGTCACCCTCGCCAACGTGCCGTCCTTCTCCGCGGGCCTCGGCCGCGAGATCACCCTCGCCGACGGGCGCACGGTGACCTACGACATGGCCTACGGCGGCAACTTCTACGCCATCCTGCCACTGGACGAGTTCGGCCTGCCCTTCGACCGGTCCCGCAAGGAGGAGATCCTGAAGGCCGGTCTCTCCCTCATGGAGGCGGTCAACGCCGAGGCGGAGCCCGTCCACCCGGAGGACCCCTCCATCCGCGGCTGCCACCACGTCCACCTCGTCGCGCCCGGCGCCACCGCCCGGCACTCCCGGCACGCGATGGCGATCCACCCCGGCTGGTTCGACCGCTCCCCCTGCGGCACGGGTACCAGCGCACGCATGGCACAGCTGCACGCGCGCGGTGAACTCCCCCTCCACACCGAGTTCGTGAACGAGTCCTTCATCGGGACCCGGTTCACCGGCCGGCTCCTCGGCACCACGGAGGTCGCGGGCCGGCCGGCCGTGCTGCCCAGCTTCACAGGCCGCGCGTGGGTCACCGGCACCGCCCAGTACCTGCTCGACCCGACCGACCCGTTCCCGACCGGCTTCGTCCTCTAGAGGCAAGGGATACTGATGCTGCGTGACATTGCACCCTCGGTCACGCGTGACATTGCACCTTCAGGCGCGAGGAGACACCCCGCATGCCCGCCGCCCAGCACAGCTCGCCCCCCGGCGTCCCGGCCCTGCCGACCCTCGGCGGCAGAAGGAGCAGCTACCGGGAACGGGTCGCCGACGCGCTGCGGGCCGCGCTGATCGCCGGTGAGCTGCGCCCCGGCGAGGTGTACTCCGCGCCGACGCTCGCCGCCCGCTTCGGAGTCTCGGCGACCCCGGTGCGCGAGGCCATGCTCGACCTGGTCAAGGAGGGCCTGGTCGACACCGTCCCGAACAAGGGGTTCCGGGTCACCGACGTCTCCGAGAAGCAGCTCGACGAGTACACCCACGTCCGCGCCCTCGTAGAGATCCCGACCGTGACGGAACTGGCCAGGACCGCGGACCCGGTCTCCCTGGAGGCGCTGCGCCCGGCCGCCCGGGAGATCGTCCGGGCCGCCGTCGCCGGAGACCTGGTCGGCTACGTCGACGCCGACACCCGGTTCCACCTGGGCCTGCTCGCCCTCGCGGGCAACGCCCACCTCGTCGAGGTGGTCGGGGACCTGCGGGGCCGCTCCCGTCTCTACGGCCTCACGGCCCTGCTGGAGGCCGGCCGCCTGCTGGCCTCCGCCGAGGAGCACCTGGAACTGCTCGACGCGCTGACCGCCCGCGACGAGCGGGCGGTCCACGAGGTCATGACCCGCCACATCGGACACGTACGCGGCCTGTGGGCGGCCAGGAAGGCCCCGGAGAGATAGCGCCTGGACCGGGGCGGCCCAGGACGGTCATCCCGTGGGCATGCCAGGCGCCGCGCGTATGGGCGCCCCGTGCGTGTGTCAGGCGCCGTACGTATGGGCGCCGCGCGTATGGGCGCCCCGTGCGTATGTCAGGCGCCGCGCGTGTGTCAGGCCGTGCGCTTGCGGGGTGAGGTCTTCTTCGCCGACGCCGTGGCCGTCTTCTTCGCCGCCGCCCGCTTCGAGGTCGTCGACTTGGCGGTGGTCTTCTTCGCGGCGGCCGCCTTCTTCGCGGCCGGCTTCTTCGCCGCGGGCGTCGGCTTCTTCGCGGCGGCCCGCCGCGGCATCGGTGTGACCTCGGCGTCCTCGCCCCTCGACTCCTTCGCCGCCCGCACGCTGTTCTCCAGGGCCGCCATCAGGTCCAGGACCTTGCCGCCCTTCGCCGGTTCCGGGGTCTCCGGCGGGGCCTCGCCGGCCGCCTTGGCCGCGATGACCTCCTCCAGGGCCGCCCGGTACTCGTCGTGCAGGTCCGCGAGGTCGACCTCGCCGAGGGTGTCCATCAGGGCGTCCGCGAGATCGAGCTCCTTGTCACGGACGGTGACGTCGACGTCGGGGGCGACGCCTTCCGGCGCCCGGACCTCGTCCGGCCAGAGCAGTCCGTGCATGGCGATGGCGTCGCCGACCACCCGGAGCATGCCGAGGCGTTCCCGGCCGCGCAGCGCGTACTTCGCGATGGCCACCTTGTGGCTGCGTTTCAGGGCCTCGCGCAGGAGGGTGTAGGGCTTCGCCGCGGGGGCGCCGCTCGCCGCCAGGTAGTAGGCCGCGTCCATCTGGAGCGGGTCGATCCGGTCGGCCGGCACGAAGGCCACGATCTCGATGGTGCGGGCGGTGGGGATGGGCAGGTGGGACAGGTCGTCGTCGGTGATCGGGACGATCGTGCCGTCGGCGTCCTCGTACCCCTTGCCGATCTCCGACTGGGAGACCTCGCGGTCCTCCAGCTCGCAGAACTTGCGGTAGCGGATCCGTCCGTTGTCCTCGGCGTGGACCTGGCGGAAGGAGATCGAGTGGCTCTCCGTGGCGTTCACCAGCTTGATGGGGATGCTGACGAGCCCGAAGGAGATCGCGCCGTTCCAAATGGATCGCACCTGCGGAGTCCTTCCGTCCGACATCCAGGCCATGTCCGCGCGGATATGTATGAGATTGTCATCGTATGACGCCGATCACAGAGGTGGGCGGGCGGAGGGTCGCGCTCAGCAATCTGGAGAAGGTGCTGTATCCCGCGACCGGGTTCACCAAGGGCGAGCTGCTGCACTACTACGCGACGACCGCCGGCGTCCTGCTGCCGCATCTGCGCGACCGGCCGGTCTCCTTCCTGCGCTATCCGGACGGACCCGACGGCCAGGTGTTCTTCACCAAGAACGTTCCTCCGGGTACGCCCGAGTGGGTCACCACCGCCGAGGTGAGCCGCTCGGAGGGGTCGGCGCGGATGGTCCTGGTGCAGGATCTGCCGAGCCTCATGTGGGCGGCGAACCTGGTGACGGAGTTCCACACGCATCAGTGGCTGGCGGGGACGCCGGACGAGGCCGACCGGATCGTCCTGGACCTGGACCCGGGGGATCCGGCGACGGTGGTGGAGTGCTGCGAGGTCGCGCTGTGGCTGCGGGAGCGGCTGGCGGCGGACGGGATCGAGGCGTACCCGAAGACGGCCGGGTCCAAGGGGCTGCATCTGCTGGCCGGGGTGCGGGGCGCGTCCAGCGAGCGGGTGAGCGAGTACGCCAAGGGGCTGGCCGTGGCGGCGGAGCGGGCGATGCCGCGGCTGGTGGTGCACCGGATGACGCGGAGTCTGCGGCCGGGGAAGGTGTTCGTGGACTGGAGCCAGAACGCGGGGCGCAAGACCACGGCGACGCCGTACACCGTACGGGCGCGGCGCGAGCCGATGGTCTCGGCGCCGGTGACCTGGGAGGAGGTCGCGCGGTGCCGGAGGGCGGCGGAGCTGGAGTTCCGGGCCGCGGACGTCGCGGGCCGGATCGAACGGTACGGGGACCTGCTGGCACCGCTGCTGGCCCCGGAGCGGGCGGCCCCACTGCCGTGAACGCCACCGCACCACCGCGAACCGCACGGCGCCCCCCCAGCACGCTCACGCTCACACGCGCTCCCGCTCGCGCTACAGCCGCCCCCACGTCCTCCGGTCGCGTGCCATCGCGTGCAGGGCCTCGACGTCGGCCGGTTTGAGTACTCCGCCCAGGCGGGACAGGCCCCGCAGGTCCCGGTCGCGCAGGACGCGCAGTTCGCGCGGCGGGGCCGTCAGGACGACGTCCGCCGGCTCGGTGAGCGCCAGGACCGGGTGGACCTCGGCCGTCAGGGCGTACGAGGCCCGGTCGGCGGCCGCGCGCAGGTGGCGCAGAAGCGGCCGGGGGTCGCGGCGGCCCAGGGTGACCATGGGATCGGCGACCCGGACCTTCTGCTTGCGGGCGTGGAGCGCGTACACGCAGAAGAGGCCGCCGGGACCGATCAGCAGGTGGTGGATGCGGTCGCCGCCGGGCAGCGGGACGGAGTGCAGGGCGTGCCAGCCCGCGCCGTCCAGGTGGTCCAGGGCGTCGCCGACCGTCTGTTCGGCGGCCAGGGCGCGGCGGCGCGGGTCCGGGCGCAGGCGATGGGCCGGACCGGGGTCGCGGTCGAGAGCTACCAGCAGTGCCTCGCCGGGGCGGTTGGGGGCGAGGTCGTCGTCGGGGTGCAGGCTCAGCCTCGCCAGTTCGGCGGGCGTGGGCACGGGGGGCGGGCCGATGGTGACCGGGCCGGTCAGGAAGGGCCGCAGGGTTTCGAGCACGTCGTCCCGGCGCTCCTCGCTGAGCAGGTTGACCCGGCCCGCCTCACGGTCGTACCAGGCGATGTTCCGTCCGTCCGGCCGGCAGACGTACAGCCGTTCCTGGCCGTGGCGCCAGGCCGGCACGACGCGCAGTCCGCTCATTGCGACATCACCCCTCGACCATGGGAACAGGCGGGGTGCTCCGCGGGCAAGAACCCGGCTACCTTTGACAGGGGTTGGCGCGCGACGGGGAGGCGCCGGTGCGGATCCGTGGAGAGAAGTACGAGGTTCCGGCCGCGGACAGCCCGTGGAGCGAGGTGGTGCCCGGGCTGTGGATGGGCGGCCACGAGTTCCGAGGGCAGGCCGGACAGCTGGAGTCCGCTGTCGTACGGGACGAGTTCGATCTGGTGCAGAGTCTGCTGCGGCTGCCCGGGCACGGCCCGGACACCGGGGTCGAGCACCAGGTGTGGCCGATCCCGGACGGCCCGCTGGACGGTACGCAGCTGGCGGGCGTGATGCGGCTCGCCCGCACGGCCAGTGAGGCCGTGGACACCGGGCGGTCGGTGCTGGTCCGCTGCTACAGCGGCTACAACCGGTCGGGTCTGGTGGTCGCGCAGGCGCTGGTGCACCGGGGGCGTACGGCCGAGGAGGCGATCCGGCTGGTGCGGTCCAGGCGCTCGCCCTGGGCCCTGCACAACGAGTTGTTCGTCGCGTACCTGCGCGCCGGGCTGTCCACCGCCCGGCTGCTCGAGGAACTCGCCGAGTAGCCTCTCCCGTGCACGGGCCGCCTTCGGGCACAAAAAGGACTTCCGTACGAATCTACGAATAAGGTGTACGGGCCCGAGACCCACGAACCCCGACCGTCCCAGGAGCAGTGTGCCGACCCGTCGTCCCCGCCGAACCCGCCGTACCGCCCTCGCCGTCACCGCCGTCGCCCTGCTGGCGACGGCGGTGGCCGGCTGCGGTGACTCCGGCGGGCTCCGGGCGGCCGGTGCCACCCCGACCGCGGTCAGTCCCGCGAAGCTCTGGCCCGACCTGCGGCCGGCGTCCAGTCCGGCCTGGCCCTACGACGAGGGCAGCGCGTCGGCCGTCAAGGGACTCACCGTTCCCGGCGACGACATCCGCGAGGTCGATCCGGTGGCCGTCGTATGGGCGGAGATCGCGTCGCAGGCCGCGGACTACGGGTCCAAGGGCGCCTACCACGAGACGGCGAACCGGGTACGGGAGTGCGCGGCCGGGGGCGGCGGGGCGCGGTGTCCGCTGCTCAAGCCGTACTACCGGGATCTGACCGGGGACGGGCGGGACGAGCTGACGCTCGGCTTCCGGCTGTACCCGACCAACCAGACCGCGCTGCGCGTGTACACCGTGGTCGGCCACCGGCTGGTGCAGGTGCTGGAGGACGACGACGCGATCATCGGCGTCGAGCTGGCCGGGCGGGCGGTCGTCGTGCGGTCGCCGGCCGGGATCAGCGGGTACGAGTACCGGACGACGTGGGCGTGGGATCCGGAGCGGAAGGCGATGGTGTTCTCCCGGGACGAGTTCCTGCGCACCGGCGAGGCCCGGCACAGCCGCACGCAGGCGCCCGCCGCCCCGTCCTCCCCGGGCCTCCCGTCGCCCGCCCTCCCCGCCTCCGCCCTCCCCGACCCGGTCCTCTCCGACTCCGCCCCTTCCCCCTCCCCCTCGGCGAGCACCCGATGAGGCTTCCGCGCCTGGCCGGGACGCTGGCCGCGAAGTCGGCCGCGTTCATCACGGTGATGTGCTGTTCGCTGGCCGCGCTGCTCGGCGTCCTCGTGCACGTGTCGGTCACCGACCAGACGGTCGCGCAGGCCCGTGACCAGGCGCTGTCCCGGCTGGCGGACGCGACGACCGCGTACGCGGCCGGGGACGCGCTGGTGCCGGGCTCCGCGATCGACCCGCCGGGGCTGCCACCGGGGCTGCGGAGGCTGGCGGTGGCCGGGCAGCGCGGCACGACGGTCGCCAGGGACGACGGCCGCCCCACGATGTGGGCGGCGGGCCCGGCCGACCACGGCCGGGCGCTCGCGGTGGCCGTGGACTACTCCCAGCAGGCCCGTACGATCGCCGGCCTGGACCGCTCGATCCTCTGGTCGTCGGCCCTGGCCATCGGGGTGACACTGCTGGTCGGCGCGTTCGCGGTGACCAGGGTGACCCGGCGGCTGCACGGCACCGCGCGGGTGGCCCGGCGGATCAGCGCCGGGGACCTGGACGCACGGGTGCACGACCCGCGGACGAAGGACCCGACCCGGCCGCAGGACGAGGTGGCCGCGGTCGCCGCGGCGCTGGACGGCATGGCCGCGTCGCTGCAGGGCAAGCTGCTGAGCGAGCGGCGGTTCACCGCCGACGTGGCGCACGAGCTGCGGACGCCGCTGACCGGGCTGCACGCGGCCGCGGAACTGCTGCCCGAGGGGCGGCCGACGGAACTGGTGCGGGACCGGGTCGCCGCGCTGCGCACACTCACCGAGGACCTGCTGGAGATCTCCCGCCTGGACACCGGCCGGGAGCGGCTGGAGACCGACGCGGAGGCGCTGGGCGCGCTGGCCGAGCGGGTGGTGCGGGCGTCCGGGACGGAGACCGAGGTGAAGGTCGTACGGGACGCGTGGGTGGAGACGGACCGGCGGCGGCTGGAGCGGGTCCTGGGGAACCTGGTCGCCAACGCGCACCGGCACGGCCGGGCGCCGGTGGTGCTGACGGTGGAGGGCAGGGAGGTCACCGTCCGGGACCACGGGGGCGGCTTTCCCGGGTACCTGGTGGCACACGGGCCCCAGCGGTTCCGGACGGAGGGCGGGTCGAAGGGGCACGGGCTGGGCCTGACGATCGCGGTGGGCCAGGCGGAGGTGCTCGGCGCGCGGCTGACGTTCGGCAACGCGGTCGACGGCGGGGCGGTGGCGGTACTGACGCTCCCTTAGGGGTGGCGAGGGGCGCGTTCACGGCCGCGGGTGCGTGGGGGTCGTTCGCGCAGTTCCCCGCGCCCCGGACGGGGGCGGGGGACAGCGCCGCAAGCCCCCCCCCGCGGGGGCCTGGCCCCCCCCCCCCGCCCCCCCCCCCCCCCCCCCCCCCA